>CAWFJD010000028.1:0-9162 GCA_963816135.1 uncultured Chloroflexia bacterium | reverse complement strand
TAAGGGTCGAACCGAGGAACCGCCTCGCTAACGGGGACGGGCTCGACGATGTCTGGTACTGCTACCGCGATGGGACGCTGGTGGCCTGACCGGCATGCCAGACCCGGAAGGTGTTCGGGAGCAGCTCGTAGTCATAGGCGCGAGCGCCGGCGGGATCAACGCGTTGTCGGCGCCTGTCGCGGCTTTGCCCGCGGACTTTCCGGCTCCGCTCGTGGTCGCCCAGCACCTGGATCCGCGCCGGCCAAGCCATCTCTCAGCAATCCTGGCAAACCGGACGTCGCTGTCGGTTCATCTCGTGGCGGACCGTGCCGCGCTCACTCCGGGTGTCCTGTTCCTGGTTCCCTCGAACCGCCACGTCGAGATCACGGACCACGAAGTGACGGTCACCGAAGCGGGCGACACGGCCCCCCGTCCGTCGGTGAACCGCCTCTTCGAGTCCGCCGCGAAATCATTCGGCGAGGGATTGGTGGCGGTGATCTTGTCCGGCACGGGCAGCGACGGAGCCACCGGAGCGCGCCACGTCAAGGCCATGGGCGGGACCGTCGTCATCCAGAACCCCGAGACGGCCAGCTTCCCGGAGATGCCCCAATCGCTGGCGCCGTCCACGGTGGACTTCGTCGTCGATCTCGACGGCATCGGCGCTCTCCTCACGGACCTGGTGACCGGCGCCTACGACGCCAGCCAGCCCGAAGAGGAGCGGCTGCTCCGGACCTTCCTCAACGAGCTGCGGGAACGCTCCGGGATCGACTTCGCTTCCTACAAGCGGCCCACGATCATGCGCCGCATCCAGCGCCGGATGTTCGCGACGGGCGAACCCAAGCTGCGCGACTACGTCCGCTACGTCCACCGCCATCCCGAGGAATCCCAGCGGCTCACCAGCAGCTTCCTCATCAAGGTGACCGAGTTCTTCCGCGATCCGGACCTCTTTGAGTACCTGCGTACCGACGTTCTCCCGGGCTTGATCGAACAGGCCCGGCAGACCGACTCGGAACTGCGGATCTGGTCGGCGGGTTGCGCCACCGGCGAAGAGGCGTACTCGATCGCGATCCTGCTCTGCGAAGCCCTCGGCGACTCCCTGGATCGGCTCCGCCTCCGCATCTTCGCCACGGACCTGGACGAAGACGCGGTTTCGTTCGCTCGCCGGGGCGTGTATTCGGCTGCCGCCTTGTCCAACCTCTCCTCGCAGATGATCGGCCGATACTTCATCGAATCCAACGGCGAGTTCGAGATCCAGAAGAAGGTCAGGTCGCTCACCGTCTTCGGCCAGCACGATCTTGGCCAGAGAGCCCCGTTCCCGCGGATCGATCTCGCGCTCTGCCGGAACGTTCTCATCTACTTCACTCCCGAGCTCCAAAAACGTGCGCTCCATTTGTTCGCCTTCTCGCTCCGGGAGAGCGGCTACCTCGTCCTGGGCAAGGCCGAGACCACGAGCCCGCTGGCGGAGCATTTCACGCTCGAGCAGCCGCGCCTCAAGGTCTACAGGCGTCACGGTGACCGCGTCTTGATACCTCCGGCTCGGATTCGTGAGACGGCGCCGCTGACGCTCGTCCACTCCGGATCGGGGCGAAACCTGGGCGCCGAAGGCCCGGCCAGTTCCCGGCGTGAGAGAGTCCGGACTCCAACCCCCGCCGACCGGGCCGAACGACTTCTGATGGATCTCCCCATCGGCATCGCCACGGTAGACCGGCAATACGACATCCAATGGATCAACGCCGCGGCCCGCCGGCTTCTCGGCATCCACACCTCGGCGATCGGCTCGGATTTCATCCACCAGGCTTCGGCCCTTCCGGCGGCAGATCTGCGAGCCCTGATCAATTCGGCCTTCGCGGGGGAGCGCTGCCGGCGAACGTTCGAGATCGAAGCGATCGAGTTCGGGGAGGGCTCGCCGTTGTTCGTGTCCGTCTCGTGCCAGGCGGAGCATGAGGAAGAGGCAGGCCGGCCGCCCGAGCGAATCTCGGTCGTGGTGACGGACCTCACCGAGGCCGTCGTCGAACAGCGAGCCACCAGCGCGGCCCTCATGAGCGAGAACGCCCGGGTCACCGAGTTGACCGAGCGGCTGACCCAGGCATCCGGCCGTCACCGGGAGCTGCTTCGAGCCAACGAGGAGCTGGCGAGCTCCAACACCCGGCTCCGGAGCGGCAACCAGGATCTGCTCGTGGCCAACGAAGAGGTGCAGGCGGCCAGCGAAGAGGTCGAGACGCTCAACGAGGAGCTCCAGGCGACCAACGAAGAGCTCGAGACACTCAACGAGGAGCTCCAGGCGACTGTCGAAGAGCTGAACACCGCCAACGACGACCTCGAAGCCCGGTCGGTCGAGCTCCAGACACTGGCGGCCTCGCTGGAGGAGAAGCGGCGCGAGAGCGAAGCAGCTCGAGCGCGGCTCGAAGCTGTGCTCCAGCCCATGCCCGTGCCCATGCTCCTCGTCGACGAACGGGGCGGGCGAATGCTCGCCAACGCTGCCTTCGAGCGTGCCTTTCCGGCCGACGTGGTGCTCGAGGACAGCTCCGGCCGGCCGCTGGTTGGACCCACGTCCATCGAAACGCGAGCGGTCGGCAGCTCCGAACCGACTTCGTTGGTCTTCAGCTGCCGGGGCCCCGACGGCGCTCGGAGCTGGTTCGTCGCACGGACACTGCCCGTCCGGGCGGCCGGCATCCAGGTTGGCAGCGTGGTCTCCTTTACTCCCTGCGACGGGGAACGCGACTGCGCCGAGATGGCGTCGCCACGGTCTGGCTCGGGCGATTCGATCGACGGAGCCACGGCCGAGAGGTAGCCTCGGCCGAGAGGTAGCCCCGGCCGAGAGGTAGCCCCGGCCGCGGATAAGGGCTCGTGGCTGCGGGCTCGTGGTCACGGGCCCCGCGGCACGGCGCTTGTGGCGGCTCGTGTGTGTTGGTCGGCCGCCCTTTGGTGTCAGGCGAGGTCCTCGGCCCAGCCGAATATCGGGCCTGCGATACGCTTCGCTCGTGCACGCATTCCGATTTGCCGTCCAGTTCTCAGGCGCGGATTCCGGATCCGCCTGGAGCGAGCTCGCACGTCGCGCCGAATCGATCGGCTACGACGTCCTGATCATGCCGGACCACCTCGACCGGCAACTTTCGCCGCTCGCGGCCCTTGGCGCGGCCGCGGCCGTGACCTCGAAGATCCGGCTCGCCGCCTTCGTCTTCGCCAACGACTACCGCCACCCCCTCATCCTGGCTCGCGAGGCCGCCACGCTGGACCTGCTCTCGGGCGGCCGCTTCGAGCTGGGACTTGGCGCGGGCTGGATGAAGAGCGACTACCGGGCTCTGGGGCGTACCTATGACCCGGCGTCGGAGCGGGTGGACCGGCTCGAGGAAGCCATCCCGATCTTCAAACGGCTGCTGGCGGGCGAAACCGTGACCCACCACGGCGCCAATTTCCATCTCGACGGCGCCACGACCGGAGTCCCCGTGGTCCAGAAACCGCGGCCGCCGATCGCGATCGGAGGTGGCCGGCCCCGAATGCTTCGCCTGGCGGCCCGGGAGGCGGACATCGTGGGCATCACCACTGGGTTCAGCGACCGGGGCTGGCCGCTGCTGACGCACGGAACGGAGAAGGCGCTCGCCGAGCAGGTTGCGACGATCCGCCAGGCGGCCGGCGATCGCTTCGAGCAGCTCGAGTTGAACATGTGGATCGCTTCCGCGGGCCTGGCCGGTTCCGGCAACTCGATCCTTCGATCCGCGGTGGCCGGCGTGGCCGGAGCTGCCGGAGCGGTTTACGGTAGCCCCTACGTGCTGTACGGAACCCTGAGCTCGCTCCGCGACCTGCTGCAGAAGCGGCGCGACAAACTCGGCATCAGCTATTACGCGATCCCGGGCCGGGCCATGGAATCGATGGCGCCCCTCGTCGAGGCGATGACCGGCAAGTAGCCGCCGGCGCGGCGAGTTGAGCGGCACGGGCCGAGGAGGCGCAGCCTGGCCGAGGAGCCGAAGCGGTCCGGGACGGACGGAAGTACGCTCCCGCAATGAACGTCAATGCCACGCCCGCTGCCCCGCTGGGCCGAATCCCGGACGATCGGTATCCAGCTCGCCTGGCCGCCTGCCGCCGAACCCTGATCGAACGCGACGTAGCCGCGCTCCTGCTCGGCGTTGGGCCGGATCTGCGGTATCTGACCGGTTTCGTGGGCGAGCCCATGGAGAGGTTGACCCTCCTGGTGGTGCCGCGCGAAGGGCCTGTCTCCTTCGTCGTGCCGCAGCTTGAAGCCCAGAAGGCCTCGACGACGCCGCTCGTCCGTGCCGGCGCGGCGACGGTCATCCCTTTCGGAGAGACCGAGGACGCGGCCCAGGTCGTCGCGGATCTTCTGGCTCATCCGGAAACGGCGGCCGGCCGCGGTGCATGGGAGGCGATCGGCCTCTCGAACAGGCTCTGGGCGATGCACGTGCTCCAGCTCCAGGCCGTCCTCCCCGGCCGGAAGTTCGAACCTGCGAGCGTGGTCATGCGCGACCTGCGCCAGGTCAAGGACGACGACGAAGCCGAACTGCTCCGACTCGCCGCGCAGGCTGCCGATCGAGCGCTCGAAGGCGTGATGTCGGGCCGGCTGGTCGGTCGAACCGAGGCGGACGTCAGCCGCGAAGTTCGACAGCGCTTGATCGACGAAGGCCACGACGTGACCGATTTCGCGATCGTCGGGTCCGGACCGAACGGCGCTTCACCTCACCACGACGCCGGCGACCGAGTGATCCAGGCCGGCGAACCGGTCGTGCTCGACATCGGCGGGACGCGGGCAGGCTACGCGAGCGACACCACGCGGACGATCTGGGTCGCGGGCGAGGCCGCCATCGAGCCCGATCCGGAGTTCAGGCATGTTTACGACGTCGTCCGGGAAGCGCACGACAAGGCGACCGCGACCGTCGCGCCCGGGGTACTTGCCGAGCAAGTGGATTCGGCCGCCCGAGAGGTCATCGCCAAAGCAGGCTACGGCGAGCTTTTCAGCCACCGGGTCGGGCATGGCATCGGCCTCGAGGTTCACGAGGATCCGTACATGGTCGCTGGCAACGCCACGCCGCTGGAGTCCGGGATGACGTTCAGCGTGGAGCCCGGCATCTATGTCACGGGCCGCTGGGGCGTTCGGCTGGAGAACATCGTCATGTGCGTGCCGGGCGGTCGAGAGGTGCTCAACCGGACGAGCCTGGACCTGCGCGTCGTTCGAGGGTAACGCTCGGCGCGTTGAGCCCGGAGGGCTCGCTCGACCATCGGCCCGCGGCTGCCCGGAGTGGCACGAATGGGTGTCCCGATGCCCCCCGAACGTCCCGAAACTGGCGCTGGTTACGCGGTACCTGCGGCGCTACGATCCACACGTTGTTCCAGAGCGGACCGCCCTGGAAGTGGCCGTCACCATAGTGCCTGTCGCGTGATGGGCGGGAGGTTCCGGATGGGATCGGGGCGCAGTTCCTGGCGGCGGTTCGGTGCCGTTGCCATGCTCGCCGTGCTCGTCGTCGGGTGCTCCGCGTCGTCCGCGACGTGGCCGGCCCTCAAGCCTGTGAACGCCCTGCCGTCCGCGGGTCATGTGGTCATCCCGGGTTCGTCCGCCCACCCGTCGTCCGATGCGAGTGAGGCGCCCAGGCAGACCGCCGGGGCCGTCACGGTCGATGCGATCACCGCGGACTACACATACAAGGGCGAGCTGATAACGCCGCTGGCGCATCTCTACGGCCTCGAGAACTTCCTCGACGACTTCGTCATCGTGACCATTCAGAACGACAACTCATCGCCGGTGAAGGTCGTCGTGGAGAGTCAGATCACCGGTTACACGGACAAATCCAGCGACACCATCACGGTCGACGCCAAGTCGTCCGAAAAAGTGAGGCAGAACCCGCGCCTGACGACGGCGGCGATCGATGGCCTCAACAGCTCGCACCAGGCCGACCTGCACGTCGTCGTGTCCTATCTCCAGTCCGGCGACCACAAGACGATCCTCGATCAGACCAGCCAGACGAACGTGACCTCGCGCCGCGACTACCCCTGGAGAATCAAAGGTTTCGCGGACCAGGAGATCTACGACATGCTCGCGGCGATGATCACGCCCTCGGATCCCGGCGTCGAGGATCTGCTCCGGGCCGCCGCCAACTACGACCCCTCCAAAGCCATGAGCGGCGGCTACCACTCCGCAGAAGACGCCGACAACTCCGTTTATCAGCGCATGGCCGACATCTGGGAGGCCGAGTCCAAGGACTTCAACCTCACGTACGTCAGCACGAGTGTCAGCTTCGAGGCGGCCACCCAGCGGATCCGGCTGCCCTCGGAGGTCCTGACTCAGTCGGGCGGCAACTGCATCGAGACCACGCTTCTCTACGCCGCCGCGGCCGAGGCGCTCGACCTCGACGCCGCCCTGATCCTGATCCCGGGCCATGCCTACGTCGGGATCAGCGTTGACGACACGGACCAGAGCTATTACTTCATCGAGACGACCATGATCGGCCAGGCCACGTTCGACGACGCGGTCAAGTACGGGCTGACGGAGTGGAAAGACGCGCAGAGCCACGTCGCCGCCAACGAAAAGGAGTACGGCTGGGTGGACGTTCCGGCGGCCCGCAAGGACGGCATCACGCCAATTCCGTGGCACTAAATCCGAGTTGAGTGAGGTGGCGGCGGACGCCGAAGCCGCCCCGCCGCGCCACGCACCGCGCGCCGCCGACCGCCAGCGACCGCCGCCGACCGCCGGAGCCTCAGCGTGAACGGTTCCGATCGGCCCTGACCGAAGCCACGGCCTGGGCCAACAGGGCTACCGCTCTATCCACCTCACCATCGCCGAGATTCCCATAGCCCAGGACCAGGGCCGTCCCGATGGCCCGGTTGTGCGTCCGATAGGCCTCGATGCTCGCGACCTTGAGCCCGAGCGAGGCCGCGCGCTCGACAACGGCCGGCGCGGCCAGCTCGCCGTCGAAGCGGACGAGAACGTGCAGGCCTGCCGCCGCCCCGGACACGGTGGCGTCGGGAAGGCGGCCGGCGAGCAACCGAACGAGTTCGTCTCGGCGGGCCCGGTAACGCTTTCGGGCGGCTCGCATGTGCCGGTCATAGGCGCCCGAGACGAGAAGCTCGGCGAAAGCCAGCTGGTCGAGTTGCGGCGGAGCGGCCGGTCCGACCTCGGTGGCGCGGACCAGAGACGTGAGCGGGGGCGAGGTGACCATCCAGCCGATACCGAGCGCCGGTGAGAGTGTCTTGCTCAGCGACCCGAGCAGGGCCACGCGGCCACGATCCGTCCCCTGCATCGTCCCGACGGGCCGACGGTCGTAACGGAACTCGGCGTCGTAGTCGTCTTCGAGGATCAACCCGTCGACGGCCCTGGCCCAATCCAGCAAGTCCGCCCGGCGCGCCGGCGAGAGGACGGAACCGGTCGGGAACTGGTGTGCCGGGCTCACGATCACGCCACGGACGTCCAGCCGTCCCGCCAGCGCGGCGATGTCGATGCCCTGGTCGTCGACGGGAAGCGGAACGACCGCAAGGCCGGCCACGCTCGCGGCCGACCGAAGCCGTCCCCAACCCGGGTCCTCGACACCGACCGCCTCGATTCCGCGCGACCGCAGCGCTCGACAGATCCTCGTCACGCCGTCGGTCACGCCGCCCGTGACGGTCACGTCCTCCGGATCCACGGCCGCGCCACGGACCCGGGCGAGGTACGAAGCGAGCATTGCCCGCAATCTCGGATGGCCGGCCGGATCGGGATATGAGAGCTCCGTGTAGGGCAGCGACGTGGCCGCGGAACGGAGGGCCGCGAGCCATGCCGAAAGCGGGAAGTGGCGCAGGTCGGGCAGGCCCGGAGCCAGGTCTATCGGGTCTATCGGCGCGCCCGCCGCCGGCGGGCGCGCCACGGGGCCAAGCGCTTCGTGCGGAGCCGCCTCGTCCACTCGCCTCACCCGCGTCCCCGACCCGATCCGCGACTCCAGGTACCCTTCCGCAACGAGCTGCTCATACGCTTCGGTGATGACCCAGCGTGAGCAACCGAGGTCCTCGGCCAACTCCCTGCTGGGCGGCAGGGCCGCTCCGTCCGGAAGCCGCCCCGAACGGATCGCCTGACGAAGCGCCCTGGAAAGCCGGACGTGCATGGGCCCCGAGCCGCTGTCCCCGAGCTCGAGGAGTGTGTCCCACGCGAGTTTCGGCTGATCGGCCCCTGAGATCGGCCTGATTGGTCTGGTGAACCGTCATCGGATTGGATATTACGCCCAGACCAATCCAAACCGCATCATATCCTCGACGACAAAGACGCGCGCAACGAGTCGCGCGGCAAGAGATCCCATCGGGAGGCCACGAACTTTGAAGTACCGAACCATCGGCGATGGCCGCATCGAGCTCACGGTGAGCCGGATGTGCCTCGGCACCATGTACATGGGCACGCGGACGGACGAGAAGACGTCGTTCGCGATCCTCGACCGTTTTCTCGAAGCCGGGGGCACGTTCCTGGACACGGCCAACAACTACGGCCAGTGGAACGGCGACGCGGGCGAGAGCGAGCGAACGCTCGGCAAGTGGATGGCCAGCCGCGGCGTCGTCGACCGGATGGTCGTCGCGACCAAGGTCGGCGCGCGGACACTCGTGCCAGGCAATCCCGCCATGGAGAACTGGCAGGGCCTCGGCCGAGCGGCAATCCTCGGCGACGCGGACCTGAGCCGCCGCCAGCTCGGAAAGGATCGGCTGGACGTCCTTTACGCCCACATCGACGATCGATCGACGCCCCAGGAAGAAACCGTCGACGCGTTCGCCTCGCTGGCCGAAGACGGCAAGGTTGGCCTGCTCGGAGCGAGCAACCATGCCCTCTGGCGAATCGAGAGGGCCCGCGGAATAGCTCGAGCCGCAGGCCGGCCGTCGTACTCGTGCATCCAGCAGAAGCACAGCTACCTGCTGCCGATCCCGGGGCCGGGCCAGCTCAACCTCGTCTCGGAAGACATGGCCGACTACGTTGCATCCGAAGGCTTGACCCTCCTCGCCTACTCGCCACTTCTCACGGGTCTGTATGCCCGACCGGACATGACCCCGCGCGCCGAGTACGGGCACGCGGCCAACGCGGAACGGATGGCCGTGCTGCGCGAGGTCGCGGCCGAGCTGGATGCCACGCCCACCCAGATCGTCCTGGCCTGGCTGATCGCCAGCCGGCCGTCGGTCATTCCGATCAGCGGGGCGAGCTCGGTCGAACAGCTCGACGAGCAGCTCGGC
>CAWFJD010000027.1:0-256623 GCA_963816135.1 uncultured Chloroflexia bacterium | reverse complement strand
GCCATCCTGGTGGTTCGCCAGAGCGCCAACGCGATCTTCACGACGCCGGCGATCCTGATCGGTTGCTCGCTCCTGCAGGGCCTCGGCTACGGGCTCCTGCTCATCGGCGGCATCGCATACGTCTCGCACCAGGCTCCGAGGGGAACGGCCGCCACGGCTCAAGGGATCCTCAACGCCACCACATTCAGCCTCGCGTCGATCATCGGCGCCGGAGTGGGCGGCCAGATCGGTGGGATTCTGTCCATACGGACGCTCTTCGCCCTGTCCGCGGGGCTTGGTGCCGTGGCCGTGGTGCTGCTGGCGCTGGTAGTTCTGCCCGGATCCGGGGAGCGGCTCAAGGCGTCCCGAGAGGCAGCGACGATGCTCCCGGCCGAGCCGGAGGCCGCCCCACCGCCGATAGCCGCTCCGCAGCTGGACTCGGCCGAGCAGGCCTAGATCCCGAGCCGGCGGACCCTGCTGTAGATGGTGTTCGCCACGACCTGGGCACCCAAAGAGCTCAGGTGCAGCCCATCGCTCGTGTACCTGGCCTGGTATGTGCCCGACGCGCTGGACAGGGGCGTGTGGATGTCCACCACCACGACCTTGTACGCATTTGCGAGGTGGACGATCGCCGCGTTCAGCGAGTCGATCTTGGGGGCCATGCTCGAGTACGTGTCCGGCGGCACGTTGATCACGATGGGCACGACCTTGTGGGCGATCGAGTCCGTGATGATGGCGCGCAGGTTGGCGATGATCGTCGCCTGGCTGACGCCGGTGCCCAGATCGTTCGTTCCGCCGAGGATGAACACGTAGTTCGGCTTGTAAGCGAACACGTCGCTGTTCACCCGCGCCCTCATCTGGGCCATGGTGTTACCCGGGACTCCGGAGTTGTGGTAGAGGACCAGGTACGGGTCCTTCGAGTCGAGAATGGACGGCCATGCCGGTCCCGGCGTGTTGGTCCCGTAGGTCAGCGAATCTCCGAGAGCCACGAAGGGATAGACGCGATGCTTCTTCGTGGGAGCGGGCGTCGGCGCGGGCGTGGGCGAGACGGTCTCGGTCGGCGTCGGGGTGGCGGTTTCGGTGGGAGTCGGGGTCGGTGTGGCGCTGGGTGTGGGCGTTGGGCTGGCCGTCATGCTCGGTTCCTCGGACTGGGCGAGCGCCATCGCGATCGAAGCGAGATTGCTCGACGCTGCGGACGGACCGGATCGGCCGTTCGCGGACATGAACGGGATGCCGGCCGACAACGCGCAGGCCGCCAGGACGAGGGCCAGGACGGCAGTCAGCTCCCGGCGTTTCGGCTCTTTTGGCACCGCGCCGGCGACCGCGTCGGGGAGCCGCAGGGGCGCTCGAACCAGCCCGACCAGGCCGGACCTCATCGTTCGAACGACGCGTCCCGGCCAGGCCAGCATTCCTCGGCGAGTCCGATGGGCCATCTCGCGGCCGAGCCGGGTGCCTCGAGGATCCGGATGAGCCATTGGCTCATCCGCGGCTCGCGCCGCCGCTCTGGCCGCCGCCGCTTCCCTCAAAGGCCCCGAACGTTCTCGCAGGCCGCTCACGGGCGACCGAATACCGAGGCCGCTCCGGCGGATCTCTTTGCGTCGATGCTGTCGTCGATGCTCAGCGCCTCGTGTGGGACGCCGGTTGGTCTACTGCGCATCAGCGTTCCTTTTGCTCCGGCGGCCGTGACGGTGTGACCCCTGCCGCCCCACTAGTCTGCCACCTACGAGGTTGTCTGTGCATTTCGAGACCCCAAAGAAAACACCTCTTTGGGGTAGGAGTCCGGCCGGCGCAACTTCCCGAACAGCCGCGGTCAGCTTTCGACCGGCTCGGCCTGGCCACGCCGCCAGCCCGGATGACCGAGCCGCCACCAGACGAAAGCGATTACGGCGAGCAGGCAGATGACCACGATCAGCGTATCGAACGGGCGCAGCGCGTCGCGGATCTGAATCCAGTTGCCCCCAAGGACGGTGCCTGCGTAGACGAGCGCGATCGTCCAGGGGATGGCGCCCAGCGTCGAGTAGACGATGAACCGGCCGATTGGCATGTGCGAGACGCCGGCGATGAAGCTGATGACGGTTCGAACGCCCGGCAGCAGGCGGCTGATGAAGGCGGTCGGCGATCCCCACCGGGCGAAAAACCGCTCCGCCTGCTCGACTTCGTGCTGGCGGATGAGGAGGTAACGACCCCAGCGGTCGAGGAAGGGCCGGCCGAGCTTTGCGCCCAGGGCGTAGCCGAAGATGGACCCGGTCGTGTTCGCCGCGACGCCGACCACCACCACGATCCAGAAGTTCCAATGGGCATGCGTGAGCGGTTCGTCCTGGTCGGGTCGCTGATCATCCAACCCGCCATGGGCAGGATCGATTTCCGAGGGGAGCGGGAGAAGCGTCGATTCGATCGTCATGGCGATGAACACGCCGACGTAGCCGACCGCGTCGTAGGCGGACAGCAGCATCGGGATGACCCAGGTATCGATGAAGGAAAGCACGCCGGCCTCGCGAATGGGTTGCGGCGCCGGCTGGACGGCGGCCGAGGGCAGGATAACCGAGCGGACGGGCGCTCGTCGGCAATCGTTCCGGTCCATGCTCACCCGCGGGACTTGCGAACCCCGTCCGGCGGCGGCCGTAGCCGCTCGAGCAGGCGCGTTCGGCCGTATCGCGGCCGCCTCGCTATGCTCCTTCTGTGAGCGACACCCCCGGTTCGCCGGATACTGGATCGCACCGTCACCTGCCCGAGTCGGCCTGGCTTCGTCAGCCGTCTTCCGAGCAGGCGGAGATAGTCCTGACGGGCGCGGATCTCTCGATCGCCGACGTCGAATCCGTCGCCCGCGGCGGACGGCGAGTGCGCCTTGGCGACGAGGCACGCGCCCGGATGGCCGAGGCCCGCGAAGTCGTGGAGAGGCTCGTGGCCGCGGGCGAGGTCGTCTACGGCGTGACAACGGGGTTCGGCGACCTGGCCGGCACCTATATCGAGCCGGCGATGTCGGCCCGACTCCAGGAGAACCTGCTGCTCTCCCACGCCGTCGGCGTCGGCGATCCGCTGCCCCGCGACGTGGTCCGGGCAATGCTGCTGCTCCGGGCGAACACGCTCGCCCTGGGCCACTCCGGATGCCGCTCGGAGCTCGTCGATCGGCTCTGCGAGCTGCTTCGTTCCGGCATCCATCCGGTCGTGCCGTCGCAGGGCTCCGTGGGAGCGTCCGGCGACCTGGCGCCACTTGCCCATCTGGCGCTGCCCCTGACCGGCCGCGGCTACGTGGAAGTCAACGGTCGCGTGGTAGCCGCGTCCGAGGCCTTGCGTGCCGCCGGACTCGAGCCGCTCACCCTCCAGGCCAAGGAGGGGCTGGCGCTCCTCAACGGCACCCAGATGATGAGTGCCATCGGCGCCCTCGTCGCGGCCGACGCCGCCCGGCTGTCGCGGACCGCGAGCGTCGCGGCGGCGATGAGCTGCGAAGCCATGCTCGGCACGGACGTGGCGTATGCCTCCGCCTACCAGCTGGCCCGGCCGCATCCGGGCCAGATCGCCGTGGCGGAGGAGATGCGCTGGCTCCTGCGTGAGTCGTCGCTGATGGCGAGTCATCACGCGTCCTCGCACAAGGTCCAGGATCCCTACTCGCTCCGCTGCGTGCCCCAGGTCCACGGGGCCGTTCGCGACGCCCTCGAGTACCTGCGCGGCGTGCTGGACGTGGAGCTCAACTCCGCGACGGACAACCCCCTGGTCTTTCCGCAGGGCGGCGTCGCGGACCCGTCGGTCGCGGCGACCGGCGGCGGACTCGTGATCAGCGGCGGCAATTTCCACGGCGAGCCCGTGGCCCTGGCCCTCGATTTCGCCAAGCTCGCGATCTCGGAGCTGGGCTCCATCTCCGAGAGGCGCATCGCCCTGATGCTCGATCCGCGGCTCAACTGCGGCCTGCCGCCGTTCCTCTCCTCGGGCAGCGGCCTCGAGTCCGGGATGATGCTGCTCCAGTACACCGCGGCGGCGCTCGCCTCCGAGAACAAGGTGCTGGCCCATCCGGCGAGCGCGGACTCGATCCCCACCTCAGCGAACATGGAAGACCACGTCTCGATGGGTTCGATCGCCGCCCGCCACGCCATGATCGTGGTCACGAACGTCCAGCGAATCCTGGCCCTCGAGTTGCTCGTGGCCGCTCAGGCGCTCGACTTCAGGCTCGAGGAGTTGCGCAAGGAGCAGCCGAGGATCCGGGCGGGCATGGGAGTCGACGGAAGCCCACGCCCGACTGCGATCGGTGGTTCCCCATCTCGACCACGATCGCCAGCAAGCCTCGGACATCGACTCGGCGATGCGGTTGGTCCGCGAAGGGACCCTCGTGGACCTCGCCCGCATGGACTACTGATCGGGGCGGGGCAAGAAGGCGCGGGGCGAAGGCCAGTTGGTTCGGTGACGCTCAGGCGAGCGGCGTTTCTCGGGAGGCGGAGCAGCGGTCGATCGCCCGCCGAATTCGCAGGCTGTCCGCGAGACCGGCCAGCTTCGAGCGCCCAGAGCGCCGGCAGCAGGCGCGGATCGCCGGCCGCTGCCGCGGCGTCGAGCTCCAGGCCATGGACGTGTGGCGACTGAAGGGCTCGTATCAGGTGCGGCACCGCCCGCGGATCCCTTCGGACCGCCAATCCGAACAGCGCTTCCGCTCGAGCTTCGTGGCAGTCGTCGTTCGCTCGGGCCAGCAGGGCCGCCCGAACGTCGGGGCCGTCGGCGTCCGAAAGCGTCCCCAGCGCGTGCGTGGCCCAGTCGCGGACCTCCGAGTTGTCGTCACGCGACAGGCGGATCAAGGCGACCTTGGCCTGCGGCCCGAGCGGCTGAAGGCTCAGCGTCGCCACCGCGAACGCGACGGCCAGTCGCACCTCGGGATTGCCATGGGCAACCAGCGGAAACACCAGATCGAGCGTCGCCGGATCGCCGACATGACCCAGCGCCGCGACGATCGAAGCCACCGGCCCGGCGTCGCGTTCGGTAGCGAGGGCGGCGCGGAGGGCCTGGCTGGCCCGCATCCGTTGACCCTGGTCGGCGCTTACCAGGCGGCCGAGAATGTCGGCCCCCAGCATGCGCGACCGCTGGTCGTGCTCGTGGAGCAGCTTCCTGGACGCTTCGAAGACGTCGTCCGGACAGTCTGTAACGATGGCGTCGATCAACTCCCAGCGGCATTCGTTGTCGAATGTCCCGAGGGCAGCGTCGATGCGTGAGCCGAGTAGGCTCATTTCCCACACCTCGCGGGGTTGCGGAACCCCTTCCCCAGGCGCCCGCATGCACAAGACGGAAGCTTTCGACCCCGGGCAGGTCGGCGTTTTCCGAGTCGGACCTTACCGCAGCATTGCATTCGCATTTCAAACGATGCGCAGTGGGGAACGCAGGTTCCACGCTGCACCGCGAGGTGGGCCGCCTACCTGCCCTTGGAGGGGAGGCTCGAGCCGGTCGAGGGACCACGTGGGTCGGCGCAGTTGTCGTAAAGTTGGAAGGCAATGGCCGTCATCGACATCGTCGACGTGACCGACGAAGCCCGTTTCGGGCTCATTCCACCATGCGCGGACCCGGGTTTCGACCACAGGTCCTGCGACTACTGGGAAGACGCCGACCGCGGCTCCAAGGCGGCCCGCGCGAGCTGGCTGGGAGTCCCGGTCGCGAACCCCGGCAGCGTCGCGTCGGATCCCGCGGCCGCCCGAAGCTCCACGTCCGGTTCTTCGAACCCCTTCGCCCCGGCCCCCAGGTCGGAGCCGAACCCGTTCGCGCCCGCGCCCAGGGCTCAGGCCAATCCCTTTGCCCCGGCCCCGGCGACGCGGCCGCCGAACCCGTTCCTCGACGCGCTTGGCGGTCCGCCGGCCGACAACCCGTTCGCCCCTCAGAAGCCGGCCCGGCCGGCGGTCGCGCCGGATGCGCCCCGCAAGCTGCAACTCCTCGGACGCGGCCTCGGCATCTTCGGCAGCTACGCCAAGCTGCTCCTCGTGGACGGAGAAGCGGCGGCCTACTGCCAGTTCGGGCCGCTGTCCGCGTATCCGCGGGCACTCCGCCTTCGAGAGCTCTACCCGCGGCTTCCCCAGGCGCCCCTCCCGGCCATCATCACGTGCGTCGCGACCACCTCCGCGGCCCGACATCAGGGCTACGCGGCCCGGCTCGTGGAAGCGGTCTGCGACGATCTCGCGGCCCGGGGTTTCAGCGCCGTCGAGGCCTATCCCGAGGTCCACGCGCCCGAAGACGCGACGCCGGCCGCCCGCCCCGAGTTCTGGCTCGGTGCCGGTTTCGAGCTGGCAATCGACGACGAGCGCTATCCGGTCATGCGGCGCGAGCTGTGACGGTTCGGCAGTCGGTGGTCCGGAGCCGTTCCCGGCGCCGTTTCCTCGCGAGCGCGATCGCCGTCGCGGTCTTCGCGCTGACCGGGCTCGCCGCCTGCGGCACCGCGGGACCCACTCCGAGCCCTGACTACACCAGTGTTCCGATCGGCCCCACGCCCTGGCCGAACGGCACGACCGGGCCAGTACGGCCTGCACATCGACCCGAGCCTGTTGAAGCGGCTGCCGATCACGATTGGCGGGATCGCCCTGAGCGAAGACGCAGGCGAGGAAGAACAGCGCATGGCGGATCCGGAGCTGCCCAAGACGATCGACCGCCTCGCGGCCGCGATGGCCTCTCCCGACATCACGGCCCAGGACGTCCTGCGGCTCGAGATCGTGCATTTCAAGACCGAGGCGCAGAACGAGGACGCGTACACCGCGTGGATCGATCAGTACGCGACGGAGGCCTGTTCGCAGGCATCCGGCGTCGCCGAGTCGCACCAGGAGACGATCAACAACATCTGGCTCACCGACGTCTCCACGTGCAACGGAGGTGCCGTCGTCTACTCGGTCTCGCTGGGCGACGGCCAGTACCTCTCGATGTTCGACATCGGCCCCAAGGACCTTGGCCGAATGCTCCTGAACAACCTGTTCTGAGCCGCAATTCGGTCCGCCCACGGGTGGCCGCCGGAAGCGCGACGCGACGATCCGGAGCACACTGGAGCCCAATCGACCGGGCAAGTCGCCCATCTTCGGAGGCATCCGATGGCGATCGAAACTGGCTCCTCGCGACATGCCGGACCTCGGCCGGTTCGAGCGCCGCGCGGCTCCGAGCTGACCTGCAAGGGCTGGGTCCAGGAAGCGGCCCTGCGCATGCTGATGAACAACCTCGACCCCGCCGTTGCCGAGCGGCCGGACGACCTGGTCGTTTACGGCGGCACCGGTCGGGCGGCTCGATCCTGGGACGCCTTCGACGCCATCGTGCGCGAGCTGCGCCGGCTCGAGAACGACGAGACGCTGCTCGTCCAGTCGGGCAAGCCGGTCGGCGTCTTCCGGACCAACGAGTGGGCGCCGCGGGTCCTGATCGCCAACTCGAACCTCGTGGGCAAGTGGGCCAACTGGGACGACTTCCGGCGCCTCGAGCGGGCGGGCCTGACGATGTACGGCCAGATGACCGCCGGATCGTGGATCTACATCGGCACGCAGGGGATTCTCCAGGGCACGTACGAGACGTTCGCCGAGCTGGCCCGCCAGAACTTCGGTGGCACGCTGCGCGGTCGTGTCGTGCTGACCGCGGGTCTCGGCGGCATGGGCGGCGCCCAACCTCTGGCCGTGACGATGAACGAGGGCGTGGCGCTGGTCGTGGAAGTCGACGAGGCGCGCGCCCGGCGGCGGCTCGAGATCGGCTACGTCGACCGCCTCACCGGCGACCTCGACGAAGCGCTCTCGTGGGCGCGCGTCGGCCGCCGCGGAAGGCAGGGCGGAATCGATTGCCCTCGTCGGCAACGCCGCGGAAATCGAGCCCGAGCTCGTCCGCCGGGGCGAGCGCTTCGACTCCGTCACCGACCAGACGTCCGCCCACGACGCCCTCAACGGCTACGTGCCCGCCGGTCTGTCCATGACGCATGGCCGCCAAGCTGCGCCGGACCGCGCCCGGACGAGTACGTCGCGCGCTCGATGGCGTCGATGGCCGATCACGTCCGGGCGATGCTGGCGTTCCAGTCGGCCGGCGCCGTGACCTTCGACTACGGCAACAACATCCGGGCCCAGGCCCAGACCGCCGGCGTCGAGAACGCCTTCGACTTCCCGGGATTCGTGCCCGCGTTCATCCGGCCGCTCTTCTGCGAGGGCAAGGGGCCGTTCCGCTGGGTCGCGCTCTCGGGCGATCCCGGAGGACATCCTGGCCACGGACCGCGCGCTTCTCGAGCTCTTCCCCGAGAACGAATCGCTTCGGCGATGGATCGAGATGGCCGAGGCCCGCGTGCCGTTCCAGGGCCTGCCGGCCCGGATCTGCTGGCTCGGTTACGGGGAGCGTGCCAAAGCCGGAGCCGCGTTCAACGAGCTGGTCCGCTCCGGCAAGGTTTCGGCGCCGATCGTCATCGGCCGCGACCACCTCGACGCGGGCTCGGTGGCTTCGCCGAACCGCGAGACCGAGGCCATGCGCGACGGCTCGGACGCGATCGCGGACTGGCCGCTCCTCAACGCCCTGGTGAATACCGCCTCGGGCGCGAGCTGGGTGAGCATCCACCACGGCGGCGGGACCGGGATCGGCTACTCCCAGCATGCGGGCATGGTCGTGGTCGCCGACGGCACGGATCTCGCGGCCCAGAAGCTCGAGCGCGTCCTGACCACGGATCCCGGGACCGGAGTCATGCGCCACGTCGACGCCGGCTACGAGCGGGCCATCGAGGTCGCTCGCGAGCGCGGCATCCGGATCCCCATGCTCGAGGATCCGGAGTAGCCGCGGCCCGGCCATGCCACTGCGACGCGACGCCGACGGAAAGCAGCGCTTCGGCCCGACGTGGGAGAGCCTCTCGGAGCGGCTCATCCGCGAAGCCATGGAGCGCGGCGAGTTCGACAACCTGCCGTACAAGGGTCAGCGAATCCCGCTGGAGGACGAAACCTTCGCCGGCGATCGGGCGCTGGCGTTCCATGTCCTCAAGAACTCGGGTGTGGCGCCACCCTGGATAGAGGCCGACAAAGAGGCTCGCCGCCACCTGGCCGCTCGCGACCGCATTCTCGGCGAGGCCCGCGACGCGAGCACCGGCATGGCCCGGGAACGCCTCCGCAAGGAATTGCGGCGGGTCGTCGCCGACGCCAACGCGGCCATCGATCGGTTGAACGCGGAGGCGCCGAGCGTCGCGCAGCATCGCCGCCGGCTCGATCCGGAGGCCGAGGACGCGAGTTTGAGCCGGGCCTTCGGAAACTCGTAGCCAATTCAGGCGCCCCGGCCCGGTGACATCCCCCCGCAAGCGAATACGATTGCGACGCACACAGCAACGTCGCCAGGAGTGGGTTGTGGGTCACCGGATTCAAGGAGTTCTTGCGCAACGGCAGCCGAGCGCGGCCGCGCTCGACGCGATCGCCGAGCGCTACGGCTTCCGCATGTTCGAGATGCCGGGTTCGCAGGTCTGGGTCCTGGACCTTGCCGTCGCCGGCAAGGCGGATCGGCCGACACTGCGCGCCGCCCGAGTCCTGGCCCCCAGCTATGTCGACGCGATCCGCGTCCTCGATGCCGACGAACACGATCTCGAGCAGCTCAAGTGGCTCGTGGCCGCCTCGGCGATCGCCAAGATCCTCACGGAGCCCGTGCTGGCATTCGTCTCGGACGACTCGGTCCTGGATTTCGCGGTCATTGCCCGGCCCGACGGAGTGGCGGTCGTCGGCGATCACGTGGCGCCCTATCTGCTCCGCTGGGACGCGGGCGAGCTGACGATCCAGCCCTACACCCGGGCCTCGCAAGCCGGCGATCCGCATCCGCCGGAGGAGCTGGAGTTGATCCCGTCGGTCTCCCTCCTCCCGGCCGAACCGCTCCCGGAGGGCGTTTATCCGCTCCATGGCAACGTGTCGGCGGAGGTCTATGAGTTCGCGCCCGCGGCGAGCGGCGTGATCGGCGGCGACGACGGCGAGGGAAGCGCGAGGAGCCGCCTTGAAGCTCGTCGAGGCGCGCGGGCTCGAGTCCAGCTGCTGGGACGACCGGTAGGCCCATTCGCCGGCTCGCCCGTCACGGCCTGAAGTCGGCGGTCCGGCCCTTGCCGGCACGCGTACGATCTGACTGCGTCCGCTAGGCCAGCAGGGAGAGGCATATGGTCACGCGCAACGTCCACCGGCCCGCCTACGCGCTGGCCTTGTTGTTCGCGATAGTCGCCATCGCCGACGCCGCGAACGCCATCGTCGCCATGCAGACCACGCGCAACGGCGGCAACGCAGGCTGGGTCATCGATCTCGCCGCGGCCGCGATCAGCGCGGGCTTTGCGACGGTCCTCTTGATGCGGCCTCACTTCTACGTCTTCGCCGCCGAGGCCGTCTGGGCGCTCATCGCCTTCGTGGTCAACTTCGCTCTCCGTCAGCCCGACGGCATCGACGGGATCGCCACGTATCGGATGGTCATCTACTTCATCGTGTTCGTCGCGTCGGTCGTGCTCGTGGCGGACGAGGCGTGGGAACGGATGGAGCCCCAGAGAGCCGTTCGGGGAGCCGGGGTTCGGCCCTGGGCACCGATGAACGGGCCCGCCACGGGCTCGACGCCACCGTACGTGGCCCCGCCGAGCGGTCCGATGGCCGTCCAGATGGCTCCCGCGCCGGTTCAGCCCGCGCCGGTTCAGCCGGCCCCACCTCCCGCCACGCAGGTTCAGCCCGCCCCGCCTCCGCCCGCCTCTCCGGCTCCGACAACCGGCCCCGGGCAGATGCCGCCCGCGGCGCCGCCGCAGAGCGGGAACTCCCCCTGGTCGTCGACCCCGGCCGCTCCCGCGCAACAGACTCCGCCGCCGGCGCCCCGCTGGGATCCGCAGGCTCAGAACCGGGAAGACCCGCCGTCCGAATAGGCGAGCGGCTGCGTGGCCTACGGCTGATCGGCATGGCCTAAGCGGCCCGATCGTCCTTTCGCCCGGCCAGCTCATTCGATACACGACTGGGGCTCGCCGTGTCCGAGCCCGGATCCGAACCGCTGGCCGACTCGCCTCCGGACGACTCGGCCGCGGCCGGTATGTCCTCGAGCCGGCGCAGGGGCGAGAAGAGAACGGGCAGGAACGACGTGGCGCAGGCCGCCGCGGCGAGGATCAACGCCGCGCGGATGGGCATGATCGTGGCCAGGACGCCGCCCAGAACGAAGCCGATCGGGATGGTGCCCCAGACGATGAAGCGCATCGTGGCGTTCATCCGGCTTTGCATCTCGGGCGGGGTGATCGCCTGGCGAAGGCTTATCTGGGCCACGTTGTAGATGACCTGGCTGAGCCCGGCGAGGAACCAGCCCACGCCGAGCGTCACGGCCGCCCAGCCAAGGTCCCTGGGTGTGAGGACCATGAGCAAGAAGGCAGGCGCGCCAAGTGCGGCCGAGGCGACGATCGTCGGGCCGAGTCCGATCAACCGCGGCAGGCGATCCGAGAGCGCCGCGCCCACGAGGAAGCCGATGCTCGCCACGCCCATGACCGAGCCGTAGAAGGCGGGCGGGAGCTTGAGCTCGTTCCAGATCAGCACGGGAAACACGCCGAACAGGGCCGCGGCAAACAGGTTCGAGGTCCCCGTGCAGGCCGCGATCGGGCGCAGCAGCGGGTTGCCAAGCACGTATCGGAGCCCCTGGCCGATCTCGTCGTGGATCGGCATCGGTTTTCCCTGACTGTCCACCCGGCGGTCCGGCTTGGATTCGCGCCGCCGAACCGCGCTCATGAACGCACCCGAGACGAAGAAGCTGAGGGCATCCACGGTGATGGCCACGGGCGCCGCGACCATGGCTATCAGGTTCCCGCCCAGCGTTGGCCCGGCGACCTGGGCGATCGAATTGCTGATCTGGAGCCTCGCGTTGCCCTCGACGAGGTCGTCGCGGTCCACGATCACGGGCAGGTAGGACTGGTCGGCGACGTCGAAGAATGCCGTGGCCGACCCGGTGACGAAAGCCACGACGAACAACTGGGCAAGGCTGAGCGTTCCTGAGAGGTAGGTCGCGGGAATGGACAGGAGGACCACGCCGCGGACGATGTCGGCACCGATGAGGACCGGACGCCGGCGCACCCGATCCAGCCAGGCGCCGGCGGGCAGGGTGAACAGCAGGAAGGGCAGCATCTCGACGGCGGCGAGCAGCGACACTTCGAAAACGCTGGCGTGGAGCATCGTCAGGGCGATGTAGGGCAGCGCGATGAGGGTGACCTGGCTTCCGACCACGGACACAGTGGCAGCCGACCAGATCATCAGAAAGTCGCGCTTGCGCATGAGCGACGAGGAGCGTGGACGCGAGAGGCGCTGGTTCATCGCGCGGCATGCTATCGGCAGCGGATGATTCAGGCGATAAGCGACCCGTCGCATTGTTTCGTGCCACCATAGGTGCGGTTTCCTCGGTCAGGTAGTCGCCGGCGGCCGATTTACCCCCTACCGCAGGTGGGTTGCGCGAAGCAACGAAGGTGGCGTTCCCCCGGCAGGACCGAATCGGAGGCCGCCCCGGCGCTGGCTAGCCGGGCCCCGCGGGCATGGAGAAAGAGTGGCGAAGCTCGTCGAAGCGGTACCCAACTTCAGCGAAGGCCGGCGCCTCGAGGTCGTCGACAAGCTCGCGGCCGCGGTCGAAAGCGTGCCCGGAGCCTTCCTGCTCGACCGAACGAGCGACGCCAGCCACAACCGCTCGGTCCTCACGATTGCCGGCGAAACGGCGCCGATACTCCAGGCCCTGGAGAAGACCGTCGCCGTCGCCGTCGCCGAGATCGACATGGATCGACACCTCGGCGAGCATCCGCGCATCGGGGCCGTGGACGTCGTTCCGTTCGTGCCGCTCGCCGGCGCGACCATGAAGGACTGCGTGGAGCTCGCGCGAACCTTCGCCGCCACGATCGCCGATCGGTTCGAGCTGCCGGTCTACCTCTACGGCGAAGCGGCCGCGACGCCCGCCCGGCAGCGGCTGGCCGACGTTCGACGAGGGCAATACGAGGGTCTCAAGACCTCGATCGCGGAACCTGGCCGCGAACCGGACTTCGGGCCGGCGAAGATGCATCCCCGCGCCGGCGCCACGGCCGTGGGCGCCCGGCCGTTCCTGATCGCCTACAACATCAACCTCGAAAGCCGGGACGTGGAGCTGGCCAAGCGCATCGCCCGGCGCATTCGCGAGTCGAGCGGCGGCCTGCCCCGAGTCCAGGCCAACGGCTTCTGGATCGAAGAGCGCGACCGCGCCCAGGTGTCGATGAACTTGCTCGATTTCCGGACGACGCCCGTGTGGCAGGTCTGGGAAGCCGTCCGGGCCGAAGCCGCCGAGGACGGCGTCCATCTCGCCGAGTCCGAGCTGATCGGACTCGCGCCCATCGACGCGCTCCTCGACGTCGCCAACCACGCCGGCGTCTCCGAGCGGCTGCCCCAGCTGGAGCGTCTCGCCGGAGCCGCGGGCTTCCTCAAGCTGCGCGACTTCTCCCCGATGCAGGCCCTGGAGCTTCGCCTGGAAGCGGCGCGAGGCAGGTGAGGTGAGCGGCGCGCGCGGCGTTCTGATCGAAGGAGCCGCGGCGATCGCCACGCATCGCGGGCGGGCTTCGGCGAGGAGCGTCGCAGTCGGACGCCGGCGTCCTGGATGGCGCGGGCCAATCGGTCGCGATCTGGGACGGCCGGATCCTCGCGGTCGGGCCAGTGGCCGACGTGCGCCGGGAGGTCGAGTCGGCGGGCCTGCCTCTGGCCGAATTCGATCGCCTCGACGCGGCCGGCGGCCTGGTGACTCCAGGCCTGATCGACGCCCACACGCATCTCGTTTTCGCGGGTACCAGAGAAGGCGAGTGGCAGATGCGCCTCCACGGAGCCTCGTATCTGGAGGTCCTCGCGGCCGGCGGTGGGATCCTCTCGACGGTCGCGGCCACTCGCCGCGCCACGAACGAGGAGCTCGCATCGGCCGCCCGGCGGCGCCTCGCCGAGATGCTCGCCTCGGGGACCACCACTGCCGAAACGAAGTCGGGATACGGCCTCGACGTCGAGACCGAGCTGCGACTGCTCGGGGTGATCGGCCGGTTGGCGGACGAGGGGCCGGTCGAGCTCGTGGCCACGTACCTTGGCGCCCACGCCGTTCCCCCGAATATCGCGGGCGCCACGCGGTCTTGGGTGCGTCCGGCGCGGGCCCCGAGCCCGGCGCCGGGCCCGACCCCGCCGACGCTTACGTGGCCTCGGTCATCGCCGACCAGTTGCCCCGAGTGGCCGAGCAGGGGATTGCCCGCTTCTGCGATGTCTTCTGCGAGGCCGGCGTCTTCAGCTCCGCGCAGACGGCCCGGATATTCGAGGCCGCCCGCGGCCTCGGCCTGCGGCTCCGGGTCCACGCCGACGAGCTGGCTCCGTCCGGCGGAGCGGAGCTCGCGGCTCGGATGGGCTGCCTTTCGGCCGATCATCTGGCCTCTCCCTCGGACGAAGGGGTGGCAGCCCTTGCCGCGGCCGCCGCCACGGATCGCCCGGTCGTGGCCACGCTCCTGCCGGCCACGAGCTGGTTCATGGGCAAGCATCATTTCGCCCCGGCCCGCCGCTTCATCGACGCCGGCATTCCCGTGGCCCTCGCCACGGATCTCAATCCGGGCACGAGTCCCACCTCGAGCCTGACGCTCGTGATGTCGATCGCCTGCCTGGAGATGGGCCTGACGCCCGCCGAGGCGCTGACCGCGGTGACCGTCAACGCCGCTCACTCGCTCGGGTTGGGGGACCGGATCGGTTCGATCGAACCCGGCAAACAGGCGGACCTTGTCCTCTGGAACGTCCCCTCGGTGGACCAGCTCGCCTACTGGATCGGCTCGCGGCCGGCTCGCGTCGTGATCAAGCGCGGGGAAGTGGTCTTCCGGCGGCCGATCGCGTAGCCGCCACTCGAGCGACATGCTCGGCTGGATAGATCTCCGGCCCGGAGCGTTCGTCGTAGATCCGGAAGCCGGCTCGCTCGTACACGCCGATGGCCGCCGGATGGTCGTAGTCGCATGTATGCAGCCACAGGCGCTCCACTCGCTCGTCGCTCCAGGCATGTCGAGCGGCCCACCGCAGCACGAACGGTCCCAGGCCGCGCCCGATGAACGCGTCCCGAAGCCCGAAATAGACGACTTCGATCTCGCCCGGGAGGCGTCGATCGAGTTCGATGAACCCGGCGACCTCGCCGCCGCTGAAGAGGCGCCAGATCTCGACGCGCTCGTCATCGAGAACGCCGCGGACCTCGTCGTCGGACTGAAGGAGCCGGCCTGTCCAGCCCCACGGTCCGCCGACGTCGGAGAACAGCTGGCGGTACTCGTCGAGCGGAGGCTTGCGCCAGCGGCGCATCTCGCAGCCGGCGGGCGGATCTGGCGTGTCGGCTGCCGCGGCCGTCGGCCCAGAAGCGTCGCGGCGCATCTCGAGGTAGGTAGTCCGGACAGGGACGAACACGTAACCGGGCGGCGGGGTGTCGCCGGCATCGGGTTCCGCAGGTTCGCCGCTCTCGTTCGACCGCGACGCGCCGGCCACCCTAGATCTTGCCGCGCGACTCCAGGACGACCGTCGACACCTCGGCGGGCAGCGACGAGGGCATCAGCGACAGCCTGGCGACGGGTGCGGGCGCGGCACTGACGCCCATCTCGTGAAGGAAGCGGGCGAGAGCCTCGTTCGAGTCCTCGTCCTCGCAGACGAGCATCGGGACGACCACTTTGGCGTCGAGCTGAGCCACGAGCTCGGCGGCCTTCGTGGCCGAGAGCGTCCCACCGATCGGAATGCAGGCCACGTCTACCGGGCCGATGTCCGTCAGCTTGTCCTCGGTGAGGAGATGGCCGATGTCGCCGAGGTGGATCACGTGGACTCCGTCGAGTTCCATCGTGAAGGCCACGTTCCGGCCGAGATCCTTGCCGCGATGTTCGTCCCGGTAGGTCCGAACGCCCGCGAGCAGGACATCCTTGACTTCGTACTCGCCGGGCCCGTCGAGGCAGAACGCCTCCTCGAGGCTGCTCGGCAGCATCGTGGAGCCGTCTCGGGACAGCTTGCCCTTCGCCTTCGACAGCGGCGCGTCGTCGGGGTGGCTGAAGGTGACGATGTCGCCTGTGATGCCGCGGCCGGTGGGCCCCACGACGGATTGATAGGGATCCGCGACTACGACGGCGTCTTTACCGCGCATGCGGACGCAGGTTCTCCCGTACCACGTCAGTTCCATGTCGCGATTCTTGCACAGCTTGATCGTCTGCCGCTTACCGGCCCATCCGCGCGCGGCGGCCATGGCCGAGCGGGCCAAAATCGCGCGGCAGCCACCCTGCCGGCCGCGTGCCGGGCCGCTCCCGCGCCAGCTAGTCCGGCGTTCGGGCGAGTCGAGCGCAAGGCGACGTTCGAGCACCGGAGCGAGCGGGCTTCAAACGCCCGTGAGCGAGCAGCGCAGCGGCAACGCCGCGATCGGCCGCCCAGACTCCGCAGACGGCCGCTCGTCCGGCGAGTTCGCCGCAAGGCGGCGTCCGAGCACCGGAGCGAGCGGGCTAAACGCCCGTGAGCGAGGAGCGCAGAAGCCAACGCCGCGGCGGACCGTTGCCCGTGCCAGCTAGTCCGGCGTTCGGGCGAGTCGAGCGCAAGGCGACGTTCGAGCACCGGAGCGAGCGGGCTTCAAACGCCCGTGAGCGAGGAGCGGAGACGTCAACGCCGCGATCGGCCGCCCCAACGCCGGAAAAAGGAGGACCGGAGGCGCCTGCCCAATCGGCACCTCCGGTCGGAGGGAGGGAGGATGGAACGTTCAGGAGACTCATCCAGTGTTCCAGGCACTACGCTAAACCACCACCATGAAAACGGGACTCCGTTGCACATTAAGAAACGGCAATAAAGTGATCCGAACGGCCCGAAAGTGCGTGCGATGGCCGCCGACCGGCCGCGCACCTGCCTGGCACGACGTCGAACGGTTCAGGACCCAAGTCCGGGTCCGACGCCCGACCAAGCTGCCACAATCCCCGCGTGAAGCCAATATCGCGCCGCCGTTCCTGGGTCGGCATCGCCCTCGTTTCGCTCCTGGTCGCCGGAGCCTGCAGTTCGGCTGTGGGTCGGGCGGGTTCGGCCGGTCCAGGCTCGCCAACCGCGACCCGGCCGGGCACGTCCGGCTCGCCGTCCGCTCGGCCTTCCGCTTCGAACGCTGCCTCGACCGGAGGTACGCCGAACTCGGCCGATCAAGCGGTCTACTCCCAGATCGAGTCGCAGATCGAAGCCATCCGCAGCTTCAGGCGCCCAAACCGGTTACTCCAGTTCTTCTCGACTCGGCCGGCGTGGCCGCCTGGTTGACGAAGGCGAACGCGGAACAGACGAACCATCAAGCCCTCGCCGACGAAAGCCGGCTCTTCGTCCACCTCGGCCTCCTGCCCGCCGGATCGTCGCTCGAGCAGATGGAGCTGGCCCTCCAAGTCGGGTCAGGTCATCGGTTTCTACGACCCCGTGTCGAAGGGCCTCTACGTTCTCTCCGACTCGGGCGGCGTCGGCGGACTCCAGAAGATCACGTTCTCGCACGAGTTCACCCACGCGCTCCAGGATCAGAACTTCAGTCTCGACAAGCTGGCCATCGACACGCCGGATCAGGGCGACCGGGACCTTGCCAGGACGGCTCTGCCCGAAGGGGACGCGACCCTCGCGATGACGCAATGGTCGACGAAGTACATGTCGCTGCCCGACCTGCTGGCGATCGCCGGCGACTCCGCCAGCGCGGCCCAGCAGAAGCAGCTCAACGACGCCCCGCCCATCCTGCGCGAGACCCTGACGTTCCCATACACGTCCGGGCTGATGTTCGTCCAGCGCGTGTATCAGCGAGGCGGCTGGGCCGCGGTCGACAGGCTGTACTCCGATCCCCCGGCCTCCACCTCGCAGATCATTCACCCCGAGCTCTATGACCAGGGAGTGAAGCCGGTGCCGGTTTCCGTGCCGGCCGTGGCAGCGTCCCTCGCCGGGTGGAAGCTCAGCATGGAAGACACCCTCGGCGAGTTCCAGCTGGGCATCTGGCTCGATGGCCTGAAGGACGAGAACAGTGGAGGCGCGGGCGCAGTCTCCGAATGGGCTGGTGACCGGGTAGCCCTGTACGAGGGTCCGAACGGCGCCTGGGCGGTCGTCCTCAACACCGATTGGCGGTCCGCGGATGGCGCCGCCGCGTTCGACAAGGCGGCCGGGACGTTGCTCGGGCAGCTCGGTGGACCATCCCGGACGTGTGCCACTTCCACCAAAGTCACGGTCGCGCTGGCTTCGAGCCAGGAATTCCTGACGCTACTCGCCGCCTGCGCGGGCTAGCGCGGAAGCCGCCGGGGTCGGCGCGGCGCGACTGAGCTCTGGGACCGCGGTCGGCGCCTCTGTGGGCACCTCGCGAGGTCTTGGGCCGATAAACTTGAATAACTTCCCTTGAGTGAAAGTTATTCCAAGACTCGGTCCCTTGACAGCCAGTCGGAGGTCCATTCTGGGACATCCGAGACCAATTCAGGGCTACATCCGGGCTCCACAGGCCCGAATCTGCGCTCAAGAACGGGGCCGAAGCTCGGGAACTCGAATAACGCACGCCTCATGGAAGTTGTTCAATTTCCCGGCCGGAAAGTCGGGTGTGCCCTTGCGCCACGCCCCCACCGTGGACCGAGCTAGGCTCGGGCCGGACCGGCCGGCTGCCCGGCGGTGCCCCGGGACGGCCGAGCCGCCGCGCCGTGCCGCGCCGCGTTGCCAGCAGCCACACCGAGCCGCCCGCCCAGCGCCGCCCCGGCCCCCGCTCCGGAGAACCTACATCGATTCGGGCGCTGAGATTCCCAGGAGTCCAAGGGCATTGGCGAGCGTCGTCTTCGTGGCCGCGATCAGGGCCAGTCGAGCGGCCGAGCGGTCCGGCTCGGATTCCTCGATGACCCGGGCGTCGCGATAGAAGGCGTGGAACGCCGTCGCTAGTTCCGTGGCGTAGGCCGTGATGCCGTGCGTTTCCTCGGCAGCCGCGGCATCTTCCACCACGTCGGGTAGCCGGACGATCTGCCGCGCCAGTGCCGCCTCGGGGGCGCCGGGCAGGATCCCAACGAGCAAGCCGGCCAGCCTCGGATCGTCGGCGGCGGGCGGCACCATCCCGGCATCGGCCGCCTTCCGGAGGATCGAGACGATTCGAGCGTGGGCGTACTGGACGTAGTAGACAGGGTTCTCGTTCGACTGCTTCTTGGCCAGCTCGATGTCGAAGTCGATGCCGCTCGAGGCCGCGCGCGAAGCGAAGAACCAGCGAGCGGCGTCCACGCCGATCTCGGAGAGCAGCTCGTCGAGGGTGATGAACTCGCCGGAGCGCTTGCTCATCGCGATTTCCTTGCCGTCGCGGACGAACCGCACCCAGGCCGTCAGGATCATCTCGACGCAATCGCGGTCGAAGCCGAGCGACTCGGCGGCGGCCTTGACCCGGGCCACGTAGCCGTGGTGGTCCTCGCCCCAGATGAAGACGATCCGCTCGTACCCGCGGCTGAACTTCTCGACCAGGTAACCGATGTCCGCCGCGAAATACGTAGGCGCGGCGTCGCCGGTCGATCGCAGGATCACCCGATCCTTGTCGTCGCCGTACTTGGTCGATCGGAAGACGACCGCGCCGTCCTCTTCGTATACGTCGCCGGCGGCGCGCAGCCTGTCGACCGCCTTCGTCACCCAGCCGTCGTTGTGGAGCGTGCTCTCCGAACGCCAGACGTCGAAATGGCAGCCGAGGTGGTCGAGGCTGGCTTCGATGCCCGCTCTGACTCTCTCGGACGCCCAGCGGCCAACGGCCCACGACGGGTCCTCGCCCGACTTCTCGGCCTCGGCCAGCACGGAGGCGGGCAGTTCCTTGGCCATGTCGTAGACGTAGTCGCCGCGGTAGCCGTCCTCCGGGATCTCGCAGTTGTCCCGAATCGCGACGACGGAGGCGCCCAGGTTCTTCACCTGAGACCCGAAGTCGTTGAAGTAGTACTCGCGCGCGACGGTGTGGCCGGCGGCGACGAGAACGCGGCTCAGGAGGTCCCCGGTGAACGCACCGCGGGCGTTGCCGATGTGGAGCGGCCCGGTTGGGTTGGCGGACACGAACTCCACGTTGATGTGCTGCGGCCGCGCGGCCACGACCCGGCCCCAGGCATCCGGCGCGGCCAGGATCTGTTGCGTGGTCGCGGCCAGGGCCGCGTCCGAGACTCGCAGATTGAGGAAACCCGGAGCCACGACTTCGACGGAAGCGATGGGCGAGGCCGGATCGGTTGCGGTCGTGGCCACGTGCTCGGCGATGGCCTTCGCGATCTCGAACGGCGAGCGGCGGAGCGGGCGGGCCAGCTTGAGGGCAACGGTGCTCGCGAAGTCGCCGCGGGTCGGATCGGCCGGTCGCTCGACTTCGGAGGCGACGTCAGTGGGCTCGCTCGCGGCGGGCTGTTCGCCGCGCACGCGCTCTCGAGCGGCTTCGATGGCCTGGCGGACCTGCTCGCGCAGGCTGGGTGACGAGTCAGGGGTCATGTTCGGAATGGTAGCGAGGCTCGGGTCGGCGTGCCGTGGTACGAGGCTGCGAAATGGCCACTCCGGGCAAGCGCGGCCACGATCCCGGACGTCTCGCTGATATGCTCGGTCGACTCGATCGTCCCGCAACGCCGCTGGAGGCCGCAAGACCCATGGGCTCGCGCCACGCCGGCAAGTTCGGCGCCGGCAGATCTGCCGCCCGCAGGTTCGGACCCGGCAAGCCCGCCGCCGGCAGGTGGTCAGCCCGCAGATCGGCTGCGGGGAGGGCGTTCGCGATCCTCCTGGCGGTCGGGTTGTCGCTCGCCGCATGCGGGACGTCCAACCCTACTCCGGCGCCCGCGCCGACCCCGACGCCTCGAATCTCCAGGCCGCCGTTTTCGCCCGGCCCATCGACCACGCCACGGGTCACATTCGGCCCCGGCGCGACCCTGCGCGACCTGGCGGGCAACCGCTACTTCGGAACCGCCGTCCGTACGCCGCAACTCGTCCAGGACCTCAAGTACTCGGGGATCGTGGGCAGCGAATTCAGCGCGATCACGCCGGAATACTCGATGACCTGGCGCTCCGTCGAGCCGACGCGGGGCGTTCCCCAGTGGGACGGGGCAGACTCCGCGGCCGACTTCGCCCAGTTCCACGGCCAGAAGCTGCTGGGCCAGACTCTCGTCTCGGACCAGCTCCTGCCCGGCTGGGTGACCGCCGGGACGCTCGACAAGACCGCCCTCAAGCAGATCCTTCAAGACCACATCACCGCCGAGGTCGGTCGCTACGCGGGCAAGGTCTACTCCTGGAACGTCGTCGAGGACGCTCTCAACGACAACGGCTCGATGCGCAACACGATCTGGAAGGCGATGCTCGGCTCGGAGTACATCGCCGAATCGTTCGAATGGGCATACGCCGCGGACCCCAAAGCCCGGCTCTACATCTCCGAGGCCAATGCCGCGGGTCTGAGTGACAAGAGCGACGCGCTGTATTTGCTCGTCAAGTCGCTGCTGGACCAGGGCGTTCCGATCGACGGGGTCGCCTTCGAGATGCATCTCGACGCCACCACGGGCGCGTTTCCGCAGGCTATGGCCGCGAATCTCGAGCGCTTCACGAACCTTGGCCTGGAGGTGGCCATCACGGGGCTCGATGCCCGCGTTCACGTGCCCCCGCCGCTGACCGAGCTGGACCAGCAGACCAGCGACTACACCCGAGCCATCGGCGCCTGCCTGGCCACGCAAGGCTGCGTGGGCATAACCGTCTGGGAGTTCACCGACCACTACTCGTGGGTACCGGGCGCCTTTCCCGGAGAAGGCGCGGCGGATCTCTACGACTCCAACATGGATCCCAAGCCTGTGCTGACGGCCGTCCGTAAGACGCTGGCCGGTCAGCCCTGATCGGGCCAACGGTCGCCGCGCCGGGCGCAGCCACGGTCGGCTAGCACCCCTGGTATTCTCGGCCGACTGCACCCCAACCGAGGAAGCCGACCATGCGTCATCTGGGCCGCTCCGCCGGCACCGTTTCCATGCTGAGAATCGCAATCGCGCTGTCCGCCATCGTTGCCGTGGCCGGCTGCGCTTCACCGGCCGCGAGCGTCGTCGCGCCGACGCCTTCGTCCGCGGCCTCGACGGCCTCGCCAACGGCGACTGCGGCGGCCGCCAGCGCCACGCCCTCCGCGCCCGCGGCCAACGCCTCGGCCGCGCTGCGCGACCTGGCCGGAAGCCGCTACTTCGGCTCGGCCCTCGCGATGCCCCAACTTGCGCGAGACACGAAGTACACGCAGATAGCCGGGACGCAGTTCAGCGCCGTGACTCCCGAGAACGCGATGAAATGGGGTCTCGTGGAACCGTCCAAGGGCCAATTCGAGTGGGCGGACGCGGATGCCATCGTCGCCTTTGCCGAGGCCCACAACCAGAAGATGCGCGGCCATACGCTGGTCTGGCACACCCAGCTGCCGGATTGGATCAGTGGCGGCTCGTTCAGCAAGGCCGAGCTGAGCGCCATCCTTCAGCAGCACATCACCACCGAGGTGAGCCGCTACGCGGGCAAGATCTACGCCTGGGACGTGGTCAATGAAGTGATCGCCGACGATGGTTCGATGCGCGACGACGTCTTCCTGAAGGTCATGGGCCAGGAGTACATCGCCGACGCGTTCCGCTGGGCGCATGCCGCCGATCCGAGCGCCAAGCTCTACATCAACGACTACGACGTGGAGGGCGTGAATCCCAAGAGCGACGCGCTATACAAGCTGGTGAAGTCGCTCAAGGACCAGGGCGTGCCGATCGACGGCGTGGGTTTCCAGGGCCACTTCGACCTGCAGAACCCGTTCCCGACGGACTTCGTAGCCAACATGCAGCGCTTTGCGGCGCTCGGGCTGGACGTCGCGATCACCGAGCTCGACGTCCGAGTCGAAACCCCCGCTACGGCGACGGAGTTGACCAAGCAGGCCGATTACTACCGCCAGACGGTCGCCGATTGCCTGGCCGTGCCAACGTGCGTGGGCATCACGGTCTGGGGGTTCACGGACAAGTACTCGTGGGTGCCGAGCGTCTTCCCCGGAAAAGGCGCAGCCGCTCTCTACGACTCGAACATGGATCCAAAGCCGGCCCTGGCGGCCGTTGAGCAAGCCCTCGCCGGCCACTGACCGCGACTGGCCCTGACGAGACGCCTACTGGGCGATTTGCCGTCGAGGTCCCAGAGATCCTGCCAGTCCTGGTTCTCCTTCCAGAGGAACACCTGGCCCTTGATGAGCCGGCTGCCGCGGTCCGCGGCCGCGATGGCCTCCATCTCCCCGTCGGTGAGGGGATCCGAGACGGTTGCCCGGAGGTTGCTCAGGTACTCGTTGCGGTGGATCGACATCGGGATCGGGACCTGCCCGCGCTGGGCCGCCCACTTTACGCAAATCGTGGCCGGATGGACTCCCAGCCGCTTCGCGGCGGCGAGGACGGCCGGTTCCTCGATGTCCACGGCGTCGCCCTCGGTCCGGTCACGATCCGGCCTAGTCGGCGATCCGATGGGCGCGAACCCGATGGCCACCATGCCGTTCTCGACCACGAACTTGAACATCTCCGGCTGCTGGAAGCAGGGATGGAGCTCCATCTCGTTCGCCGCCGGCTTGATCGTGGCATCGCGGAGCAGCAGCTTCAGCTTGGCGACGCTCATGTTTGAGGTGCCGATGTGGCGAACCAGGCCGCGATCGACGAGCTTCTCGAGCTCGCGCCAGGTCGCCATGTACTGCTCGTGGTTGTAGGGGCGGGCGTTGTGAGCTCGCGACGTCACGTCCACGCCCGGGGCGTGGTGGTTGGGGAAGGGCCAGTGGATCAGGTATAGATCCAGGTAATCCAGGCGGAGGTCGCGCAGTGACTTCTCGAAGGAAGGAGCGACGTCGGCGGGCGCGTGCTTGTCGTTCCAGAGCTTGGAAGTGACCCACAGGTCCTCGCGCCGGATTCCCTGCGCCTGGATCCGCTGGAGCGACTCGCCGATCAGATGCTCGTTGCCGTACACGGACGCGCAGTCGAAGTGGCGATAGCCGACCTCGGCCGCGCCGATCACGGCGGCGGCGATGTCCTCGCCGCTGAAGCGATCCGAGCCGAAGGTGCCCAGGCCGATGGCGGGCATTCGGGCGCCGGTCCAGAGGATGCGCTTCGGGACGAGAGTGGGGTCAACGCCGTCTTCCGCGATGTCGAACGGCGTTCGCTGCTCGCTCAACTTGGTGTCTCCGTCTGATCAGGGATCGGCCGCGTGTGGGCCGGGTAAGCCGGGATGGCAGGCAAGCGGTCAGTCGGGCCGAGGCGGCGCGGTCGATCGGCGGACGATCGAGTTCGCTCGGAAGGACGATCGTCCGAGGCCCTTCCGGCGCGACTCCGGAGAGGCGCTCCAGCAGCAGTCCGGCCGCTTGCTTCCCGATCTCATAGGCGGGCTGGGACACGACGGTCAGGAACGGGTCCATGACCCAGCCCGGGGGAAGGTCGTCGAACACGACCATCGAGACGTCTTCCGGGACGCCAAGTCCGGCCTCTCGAAGGGCCCGCATGGCTCCGAAGGCGATGAAGTTGTTGGCCGCGAAGATGGCGGTCGGGCGCGGTTGTCGCTGAAGCACCTGGCACGTCATCGCGTAGCCGCTCGCCTCGCTGAACTCGCCGAGAAGGATCTGGCCGCAATCGCCCACCGGGCAGACTTCGCCGAGCGCCTCGCGATAGCCATCGATTCGGTCCGTCGAGGTCGAGATCCCCTGAGGTCCCGTCAGCATCGCGATACGCCGGTGGCCCAGATCCGTGAGGTGGCGCACGGCCGCATATGCCCCGGCCCTGGAGTCCGCCCGGACTTCGTCGGCCTCGACGTCCCGGACATGGCGGTCGAGGATGACGGTCGGCATTCCGTGGGCCTGCAGTCGCTGTACCGACGTCCCGGCGCCGCACGAGGGGACCAGCAGAATTCCGTCGACGCGCCGCTCGATCAGCACGCGGAGGTACTCGGTCTCTTCGCTCTCGGACTCGTAGGTGTTGCAGAACATGACCGCGTAGCCACTGGTCCGGGCCTTGTCTTCGACACCGCTCGCGATCGTCGTGAAGAAGGGATTGCGGATGTCGGTGAGAATCAGGGCGAGCGTCTTCGTCTTCTTCGAGCGGAGCTGCCGCGCCAGGGCATTTGGGACGTAGCCCAACTCCGCGATCGCGTCGTTGACGCGGCTCCGGGTTTCCAGGCTGGTGTAGCCGGACTCGTTGATCACGCGAGAGACGGTCATCGTCGAGACGCCCGCGAGACGAGCGACGTCGCTGAGGGTGATCACCTCTTCACCGGGCGAAGCTGTCGCACGATCGGGTCATCTGGACTGGTCTCCCGTCAGGAAGGAATCGGCCCGGGCGGGTGGAAGGAGGTCGAGAGCCCGCCCGGGCCCGTGAACTTCGGTGCTTCATGCCGTTGACATCGGGGCACCTGTTAACGATATCATACGGCCCTCCGGGAAGGAAGATAACGTTAACATACCGGCTCGGGCGGCGAGCCGGCGGTCCCATCCAGAAGTGTAAGCCGGAATAGCAGGAGGCAAAGCGGAGATGGCGGAGACGATGATCGGAGCCATCCTTCCGGGGAACAGCACCGTGGAGCTTCGAGAGTTCCCGGTTCCCCATCCGGCGCAGGGCCAGGTCCTCATCAAGATGAAGGCCTCGACGATCTGCGGCAGCGACATTCGCGCGATCTATCGAGAGCATCTCGGCAAGGGCCCGGAAGGCTATCGCGGCGTGATCTCCGGCCACGAGCCGGCTGGCGAGATCGTCGAGGTCGGGGCGGACATGCGCCGCTTCCGCGTCGGCGACCGCGTCCTCCTGTACCACATCAGCGGCTGCGGCCGTTGCCACGACTGCCGCACGGGATACCAGATCAGCTGCACGAGCCCGCGTCGGGCGGCTTACGGCTGGCAGCGCGACGGCGGCAACGCCGCGTATTGCCTGGCCGAGGAAGCCGACTGCGTGGCCATGGCCGACTCGATGAGCTACATCGACGGAGCCTGCGTGGCTTGCGGGTTTGGGACCTGCTACGAGGCGATTCGCCGGATCAACGTCTCCGGCGACGACACGGCCCTGATCGTCGGGCTCGGACCCATGGGCCTCGCCTCGCTGATGCTCGCCCGGGCCCGCGGCGCGACCAAGGTCATCGGCGCGGACGTCGTGCCGGAGCGCATCGCCCTCGCGGAGAAGCTCGGCATCGCGGACCTCGTGGTCAAAGCCGACGAGCACGCCATCGAGCGAATCCGGGAAGCGACCGAAGGGCTCGGTTGCGAGGTTTCGATCGACTGCTCGGGCGTGTCCGCCGGACGCCAGCTGGCCGTTCGAGGGACTCGTCGCTGGGGTCGGATCGCCTTCGTCGGAGAGGGCGGCACCATCGAATTGAACACGAGTCCGGATCTGATCCACGACCAGAAGACCGTCTTTGGGTCGTGGGTCACCAACCTCGGCAACGCCGAGGACCTGATAGAGCGTATGCCGCGTTGGGACATGCATCCCGATCTGACTTGCACTCACCGCTTCTCCCTCGAGCAAGCCGGCGAGGCCTACCGAACGATGGACGAAGGCAGATGCGGAAAGGTGGCCATCGTCTTCGATTGACCGGTCGCGGCCTCAAGCGCGGCACCCTCGCGCCTGGCGGCACCGATCGAGCAGCCTCTTAGCGTCGAGCCGCGGCCCCGCAGCGTCCCGCATCGACGGCCTTCGTGAAATCGGTCATGGACTCGCGTTTCATGGCCGATATCGGCGCGCCCGCTCGCCGTCCGACGAGCTCCGGCCGGGCGGAAAACACGCTCCATCGGCGCATTTTCGGGCATTGACGACCGGCTCAAGATGGCTAAACTCCGTCTGTCCGGTAATGATACCGGCAATGATTTCGCTCCGGCCCAACAGGTGGCGCGCGCCTGGCATCCGGGGCAGGAGATAGTCGCCCCACTAAGCCCGTCACTACCGTCGCGGGGCGATCGAGCGCGGGCATTCTTTTGTCGTAGAGCGAAAGGCAGCACCGTACCTTGAACAGATCAATTACACGGGCTCTCGCTTCCATAGCCATAGGGGCGCTCGTTGTCGGCTGCTCTACCGCCGCAGCCACTCCCGCCCCGACTCCCACCGCCACTCCGGCCCCGGCCGGCAATCCGACGCCGACGCCCAACGCCGTCGCCACTCCGACTCCGGCGCCAACCAAGTCCAACGTGACCCTCGAGGTCATGGCGAGCCAGGACTGGATCAAGTCATCTGAGCAGGTTCTTGCCGGTCGCTTCGAAGAGCAGACGGGCATCCACCTCGACTTCCAGATCGTCCCGTCCGCCCAGTACTTCAACGTTCTGACGACCAAGCTCCAGTCCGGACAGGGCGTGGACCTCTTCCTTGGCCAGGCCGGCGTCTCGGATATGAAGCTGACCTACAACGCCCCCACGAACGCCGTCGACCTGAGCAACGAGTCCTGGGTCAAGAGTCTCGATCCCGTCGTTGCCGCCCAGTCGACCGTGGACAAGAAGCTCTACGGGGCCGAGGTCTGGGATGTGGTCGGAGCCAACTACTGGGTCCTGACCTACAACAAGTCCATCTTCGCGAAGTACAACCTGACCGTTCCGAAGACCTTCGCCGAGTTCGAGACGGTCTGCGCGACCCTTCTCAAGAACGGCGTCACCCCGGTCTACGAGCCCATCTCGGACGGCTGGCACCACGTCCTCTGGCTGCCCTCCATCGGTGGCCAGCTCGAGGCCCTCGAGCCTGGCCTGTACGACAAGCTCAACAACAACAAGACGACCCTCGCCGCCGACGCCAACGCGGCCACGGCAGTCACGCAGCTCAACGACCTGTACCAGAAGGGCTACTTCGGTAAGTCCGCCCTGTCTGCCAAGGAAGCCGACACTTCAAAGCAGCTCGCGAGTGGCAAGTTCGCGATGAGCCTGTCCGAGATCAACGCCGGCTCCAAGGTCGAGGCCGCGTTCCCCGACGTCAAGGCGACCGACTTCGGCTACTTCCCGATCCCGCTCCTCGACAACCAGCTGCAGCCCGTCCATCCGGCCGGCCCGACGTGGATGGTTTCCAGCAAGAGCAAGCACGTCGCCGAGGCCAAGGCGTGGCTCGACTTCATGACGAGCCCGGCCAACCTCCAGTGGCTGATCGACAACACCCCTGACTTCTCGACCCTCCCGTTCACCGGCGTCAAGCCGAAGTGGGACGCAAACCAGCAGGCGTTCTTCGACACCTACAAGGGAGCCACGGTCCCCGTCCTCCAGGACGGCGTCAACTACGTGAACCCCCAGTGGATGCTGATGGGCGCGGACCTGACGTCCATGTTCACCGGCAAGGCGACGCCTCAGAAGGTGCTCCAGCTCATCGACACGGAGCGCACCAAAGAGGCGAAGACCGCGAAGGATCCGAACTGGCCGTAGCAACACTCTGAATATTCGCGGCAGGACCACTGGCCGGGGCGAGCCATCCAGCTCGCCCCGGCCGGCCGTCGCGGCTTCCTTCGTGGCATTCCACAGCATGAGCCGGGTATGAAGAACAAAGCCTATCCGACGTGGTTCGCGGGGGGCGCTCTTCTCCTTTACGGTGCTTTCGTCCTGGTGCCGGCGGTCCTGGGCTTCGGCTTCTCGTTCACCGACTGGAACCAGTACTCGAGCGACGTTCATTGGGTCGGCCTTGACAACTTCGCGGCCATCTTCGACCCGACGTCCAACTATCTGAGCGCGATCCAGAACACGGTCATCTTTACGATTGCGACGATCGCCCTCAAGACCGTCATCGCGCTTGCGCTGGCGATTCTGTTGACCAGCGGCGTGAAGAAGCTCTCCTACTTCTACCGGGCGCTCATCTTCCTGCCGGCCGTTCTCCCGGTCCTCATCGTGGGCGTGATCTTCCAGTCCGTTCTCAATCCGGACACGGGGCTGCTCAACTCAACACTCAGGCTCATTGGGCTCGGGGGTCTCGCCCAGCAGTGGCTGACCGATGTCTCGATCGCCCTCTGGAGCGTGATCGGCGTCGATACCTGGCGCGGAGCCGGGTACATCATGGTCATCCTGATCGCCGGGCTGCAGGCCATCCCCAAGGACTACTACGAAGCCGCCTCCATCGATGGGGCGACGAGCCGTCAGGCCTTCTGGAACATCACCCTGCCGCTCCTCATGCCCATCCTGCTGGTGACGACCGTACTCAATCTCCTGTACGGCCTGCGGGTCTTCGACATGGTCTTCGTTCTGACCAACGGCGGACCGGGCTTCGCGACCCAGACGGTCTATACGACGATCTTCCAGGACTTCTCGCTGGGCCGGTACGGAACCGCCACCGCGCTGTCCACGCTGTTCTTCGTCGTGATGGTCGTGCTGAGCTTCCTGGTCATTCGGGTCATGCGCCCGCGTCAGGAGGCCTGATCCCGTGTACGCCATCCGAACAGCCCGGGCTTCGCTGAACCAGATTCTGGCGTCCGGCGCCGGGCTGATCATGCTCGCGCCCATCTACCTCGTATTCGCGAACGCGCTGAAGAACCAGACCGATTCGGCAACCATGAGCATGGAGTTGCCGCTGAATCCCCAGTGGGGCAACTTCGGCACCGTCATCGACCAGGGCAAGCTCGTGGAAGCCTTCTTCAACAGCGTGCTCTATTCGGTCGGTGGAACCGTGCTGTCGGTCCTGCGTTTCCGCCTTCGCCGCATACGTGCTGGCTCGCCATCGCCGGCAGACGGCACGAGATCATCTACCTGCTCCTGATCATGGGCATCGCGATCCCAACCAACTTCGTCACCCTGACGAAGGTGATGCAGTTCACGGGCCTGATCGACTCCCAGATCGGGATCATCCTGCTGTACGCGGCTACTCAGATCCCGTTCACCGTCTTCCTGATCTACGCCTTCGTCGACACGCTCCCGCGAGAGCTGGACGAGGCGGCCTTCATCGACGGTTGCTCACCCCTCCGGACCTTCTTCTCGATCATCTTCCCGCTGCTGAAGCCAGTGTTGGTAACCGCCGGCGTCTTGAACCTGCTCAACCTCTGGAACGAGTTCCTGATGCCGCTCTACTTCCTCAACAGCACGCACAACTGGCCGATGACCCTCGCCGTCTACAGCTTCTTCGGCCAGTTCCAGTCGAACTGGGGCCTGGTTTCGGCGGACGTAGTCCTGACGATCCTCCCCATGATCATCATCTATCTGCTGGCGCAGAGATGGATCCTGTCCGGTGTCTCCGCGGGAGCCGTGAAAGGCTAGGCCAGTGATGCACTTGCCTTGCCACACGACTTTGCGGCACTCTGGGACCGCCTGCGTTCGCGTCGATTTCCGGCCGCTTCGGAATGGGCACTCACTTCCGCCACGGGAGCGCCTGATCACCCTCGCCGAAGCGGCCGAGGCCTCGGGCGTCCCCGTGGTCGGATGCTAGAAGGAGCACTCCCCAAGTGGCAGCGCGCTCGAAATTGGGCAAGACGACGATCGTGGACATCGCCTCAGCGAGCGGTGTCTCCGTGGCGACCGTCTCGCGCATCCTGAACGACAAGCCCGATGTGGCCGTCGAGACACGCGAGCGCGTCCTTCGGGTCATGGACGAGATCGGCTTCGCGCCGCAAAGCGCCTGGCGCCAGATCCGTTCCGGCAGGACGGGTCTCATCGGCATGCATGTGCCGCAGGAGTTCAACCCGCCCAACCTTCGGGTGATCATGGCCGCCGCGCTCGGGGTGGAGGACGCCGGCTATTCGATCAACATCATCACTCGCACCCTGAACGACTCAGAGCTCCTGGGTCTCTTCCGGAGCCGGCAAGTGGACGGCATGCTCCTGCTGGAGATCCTGACCGACGACCACCGGCCGAGCCTCCTGCGGGACCACGGTCACCCGTTCGTCATGATCGGCCACCGAGTCGATAACACCGGCCTGAGCTTCGCCGACATCGACATCGATTGCGGCGGTCGACGTAGCCATCGAACATCTGATTGGGCTGGGCCATTGCGCCATCGGCTTCCTGACTTTCGATCCGGTCATTCAGGACAAGACCTACGGCTTCACCACGTGGGCGCTGCAGGCGTATGAGAAGGCTTGCCGCAAGTACGGCTTGCCCATCGCTCGCGTGCCTGGGCGGCCTGACGATCGAAGCCATGTCGGCGGCCGCTCAGGAAATGCTCCGAGAGCACCCCGAGATCACGGCCTTCGTGGCGCCCCAGGAGCAGTCCGCGGTCGCCATCCTGCGCGCCGCCCAGGCGCAGGCACGGCTGATTCCGGACGATCTCTCGGTGGTCGCGATGATCGGCGATACGGCCAGCGAACTGGCCACGCCGCCGCTGACCACGATCAGCTTCCCCGCCGACGAACTCGGCAACGTCGCGGCCCGGATGCTCCTGGCCAGGCTCGAGCTCGGTCAAACCAATCCCGAGCAGACCCTGGTGCGGCCCAAGCTGACCGTCCGCGGGACCACCTGCCCGCCGAGAGAGGGCAGCGTCTAGGAGGTCATGGCTCCGGCGCGGCTTCCCACCTGGAACGCCCACGCGTCCCAGGTCAAAGCGTTCCAACCCAAACAGAACGAAATCGCGACCAGCCCCATCAACCGCCACCGTTCCCAAGTTCGCCGGAGCTTCATCCATGCACATGCCTAAGACGCCAATCGAGTACTTCCGCGGCGATCCCTGGACGATCGTCGAAGAGGGCTTCGATCCCGGCTACCAGCGCGTCTCCGAGTCCGTGTTCTCGGTGGCCAACGAGTTCATGGGTGTTCGCGGCTACTTCGAGGAGGGCTACAGCGGCGACCACCTCCTGGGCAGCTACTTCAACCACCTGTACGAGCTCATGGACATCCGCCACGACCAGCTCTTCAAGGGCTTCGTGACGCAGGGCGCGGCCATGGTCAACGCGGTGGACTGGCTGTACACGCGGCTCTGGGTGGACGGCGAGCAGCTCGACCTGGCGAAGTCCGCCTTCTGCGACTTCACTCGCAAGCTGGACATGCGCAACGGCCTGCTCACGCGCGAGTTCGTGTGGCAGACGGCGAGCGGCAAGCACCTCAAGCTGACGTTCCTCCGGTTCACGGACATGGCGTCCACGCGCGTGGGCTGCCAGCGCATTCTCCTCGAGCCGCTGGACTTCTCCGGCACGGTCCGGCTTCGGATGGGTCTGGACTTCAATACGCACTATGAGATCGGAGCGGGCTGGGATCAGACCGGAGCCAGCTCCGGCCAGGACGGTCCGATCATCAACCTCTGGCGGACCCGTCGGAAGAGCGTTATCGAAGGCGGCTGGGCTATCCAGGCCGAGACGCTCCGGAGCGGCCATCAGCTCTTCTCGGGCTTCCACCTCCAGGCCGATCAGCCGCTGACGACCTCCCTGGTCGAGGACGTCAAGTTCATCGGCGTCGACTTCGAGTTGACCCTGAACAAGGGCATGGTGACCACGGTCGACCGGGTCGCGGTCAACGAGTGGGCCAGGACCTCCGACGTCGAGACGCTGCGGGCCAAGGGCCTCGAGTTGATGCGCGCCTACCGCGGCGTGTCGTTCGACAGCCTTCTGGCCGAGCACTCCGCCTTCTGGGCTCGCGTCTGGAACGTCATGAACATCGAGATCGAAGGCGACCCCGCCGTTCTGCAGGGCCTTCGTTTCTCGAGCTTCCACACCTACCAGTCGTACCACGGCGAGAACGCCGACCTGAACGCCCTGTGCAAGGGCATGACCGGCGAGGTCTATTTCGGCTGGGTGTTCTGGGACAGCGAGATCTACTCACACCGGCTGATGATGTTCGTCGACCCGCCCGCCGCGCGAAATCTGCTCCTCTACCGCCACCATCGCCTCGAGCAGGCGCTCGAACGGGCGAAGCAGCTCGACTGCGAAGGAGCGCGCTTTCCCTTCGCCACCATCACCGGAACCGAAGACTCCGGAACCTGGCAGCACGTCGATCTCGAGATCCACGCCGACTGCGCGGTCGCCTACGCGATCTGGCACCACGACGTCATCATGCGCGACAAGGAATTCCTCTATCGCGAAGGCATCGAGATGCTTCTCCAGATCTCCCGCTTCCTCGCGAGCGCCGGTGGCTGGAGCCCGGCCAAGGGCGACTTCGGCTTCTACGGCGTCATGGGTCCCGACGAGTTCCACATGATGGTCAACCACAACTGCTACACGAACGTCATGGCCAAGAAGGCGTTCGAGTTCACGCTCGCGGTGCTCGACGAGATGCGGACGGAAGCGCCGGACCTGCACCGCGCCGCGATCGCGAAGGTCGGCCTCAAGGACGACGAGCCAGCCCGCTGGGCTCACATGGCCGAGATGATGCGGATTCCGCGAGACGATGAGTCCGGCATCCTGGAGCAGCACGCCGGCTACTTCGATCTCCCGCACGTCGACCTTGCCAACTTCCCGGCCGACCAGATCCCGATCTACAAGAACTGGGCGTACGTCAAGATCTTCCGGTACGACATGGTCAAGCAGCCGGACGTGCTGAACCTGATGTACTTCTACAGCCAGGATTACACCCTGGAAGAGAAGCTCGCCAACTACGAGTTCTACGAAGCCCGAACGATCCACGAGTCGTCGCTGTCGCCTTCACTCCACGCGATCCTCGCCGTGGAGCTCGGCAAGCTGGACGACGCCTACACGTTCTTCAAGTACGGCGCCCGAATGGACCTGGACAACTACAACCGCAACACCGAGCAGGGCTTGCACGTGACTTCCGCGGCGGGGGTCTGGGCCAGCATGGTCTTCGGCTACGGCGGCATGCGGACAGACAGCGACATCCTCATCCTCGCGCCGACCCTGCCTGCGCAATGGCGGTCGTTCCGGTTCCGCGTCCGCTACCAGGGCGCGCTGCTCGAGGTCCGCGTGGACGCCGACGGCGTTCAACTCCAGGTCGTCGAAGGCATTCCCGTCAATGTCAGGGTCTACGGGGACGAGTACCTTGTATCTTCCGATAGTGTCACGGTCGACCGGAGGCAGCCCGCGTTGCCGGCCTGACCTGCGGCGATCCTGCTAACGATCGCGGATCCGAGGACTGCCCGGACTCCGCCCAGTCAGGCAAGCCAATCAGATCGAGGAGTCCGGAGCATGAACAGTCCGCTCGAGAAGGGAACGGCGATGGGCACGAGGGCAACGGCCATGGATGTCGTCGACTTCGCCGGCTGGCCAGGCTGCTTGCGCCTCTCGAACGGTCAGGTCGAGCTGGTGGCCACCACTGCCGTGGGCCCGCGCGTCATCCGCTTCGGTTTCGTGGGTGGACAGAATCTGTTCAAGGTCTTCTCCGAGACCGAAGGCCTTACGGGCGGCAACGAGTGGCACAGCTTCGGCGGCCACAGGCTCTGGCATGCCCCTGAAGTGGTTCCGCGAACCTACGCACCGGACAACGGTCCGGTCGAACACACGTGGGACGGCACGACCCTCCGACTCCGCAGCTCCGAGCCCGAGAACGGCCTGGAGAAGGAGACCGCTCTGACCATGTCGCCGGACGCGGCGCAGGTCACGGTGATCCATCGGCTCGTCAATCGGAACCCGTGGGCGATAGAGCTCGCGGCCTGGGCGCTCTCCGTGATGGCTCCCGGAGGCCGGGCCATCTATCCCCAGGAGGAATATCTGCCTCATCCGGATTGTCTCGTCCCGGCCCGGCCGCTGGTCCTGTGGCACTTCACGGACATGAGCGATCCGCGATGGACGTGGGGCCGAAGGTACATCCAGCTGCGCCAGGATCCCGGTGCCACGACCAAGCAGAAGGTCGGCATGCTCAACACGCTCGGTTGGGCCGCCTACCTGCTGGACGGCGACATCTTCGTCAAGAGCTACGGCGGCGATCCGGCGGCTGTCTACACGGACATGGGCTGCAACACCGAGAGCTACACGGACCCCGACATCCTCGAGATCGAGACGCTGAGCCCGCTCGTCAGGCTGGAGCCGGGCGCGGCCGTCGAACACCGCGAGAACTGGCTTCTGGCCCGCGCCGAAGGCGAACTCGCCGAAGGCGGCAAGACGCCGAGCGACGACGAAATCGACGCCCTGCGTGCTGCCCCACGTCCGCCGGCTTCGCTCGGCCTGATCCGCTGGCCGGCACCGCAAGGGCCGGTGGCGGCCCGGCGCCTTCAGCGGCCGGCGCCTACCGGGACGGCCGGCGCCTTGCGCGCGCGGCCGACCCTCAGACCGTGGCGAGCTTGTCGAACCACTCGGGCGGGAACGTCAGGTCCGTGTTGCCGAGCTGGATGCATCGGAACGTGGTCATGGCCGCCTGTTCGAGATTCTGGGCCCTTCGGAAGCCCATGGCGATCGTGTCGCCCAGGCATGAGCAACCGTGGAAGCCCATGATCACCGCGTTGCAGTCGCGAGCCGCCTCGGCGGCCGCTTCGGCCAGCTCGTCGGAGCCCGACGGGAAGTAGGGCACGCGCGAAACGCTCCGGACGTAGTAGGCCTGGTCGAGCGAGATCAGGCGGACCTCATGGCCAAGGGCGTCGAGCAGGACCGTGTATTGCGGGTGGAGATGGATGACGGCGTTGACGTCGGGCCGGACCAGGTAGGTTCGCTGGTGGAGCTTCCACTCGCTCGACGGGTCGGGGTTGCCGCCGCGGAGCCGGCCGTCGAGGCCTACGACGGAGAAAGCGGCGGGGTCGAGACGGTCGAGGTACGTGCCCGTGCCCGTCACGACGAACTCGTCCGAGCCCGGCAGTCTCGCCGACAGGTTCCCGCCCGAAGCGAGCACGAGCCCTTGCGCGACCGCGGCCCGGCCCACGTCGGCCAGTTGCGCGATCAGATCGTCGTGGGCTGTCATCGGGCTCTCCTTCGTCATTCGCTGAGTCGTGGCGGTCGTGGCTTTGCATATGGGATAGGGCGGCGTCCCAGTCGGCGCCCGGACGCGGCTCGTAGGTCTGCAGCGAAACCGACGCGGCGACGGCCGCGCGGCCCTCGGCCACGCTGCCAAGCTCGCCGGCGGCGATCGCCTGGACGATCAGGTTGCCGAAGGCGGTTGCCTCCACGGGCCCCGCGACCAGCGGCAGCCCGCAGGCATCCGCGGTGAGCTGGCAGAGCAGCCGGTTCTGGCTGCCGCCGCCGACGACCCGCAACACCTCCGGACGCTCGCCCGTGATGCGCGGTCAGGTCGTCGAGCGTGACACGGCATCTCAGGGCCAGGCTGTCCAGGCAGCAGCGCACGAATTGCGCCGACTGTCTCCGGGCGTCTCCTGGCCCGTGGCGCGACACAGGGCCTCGATTGCGGCCGGCATGTCGGGCGGGCTCATGAGGCTCGGATCGTCCGGGATCGATGATCGAGCGCAGCCCGGGCGATCGCTCGGCCGCCGCGACCAGCTCGTCCCAGCCGTAGTCGCGCCCCTCGCGTCGCCAGCTGTCGACGGCACTCCGCCACGAGCCACAGCCCCGGTATGTTCCGCAGCAGCCGCGTCGTCCCCGCGACGCCGCCTTCATTGGTGAAGCCGCCCGCCAGAACGGCGTCGCTGATGATCGGCGAGGGGATCTCCACGCCCATCAGGCTCCACGTGCCGCTGCTGATGTACGCGCTCCGGGCATCGAGACCGGGTATGGCGGCCACGGCGCTGGCCGTGTCGTGGGAGGCCACCGCAAACACCGGCGCCGCGGCAGTCCGGTTTCCGCGGCGACGTCCGCGCGAGAGCGGGCCGAGGAGCGTCCCCGGCTCGACCAGCGGCGGGAGGATCCGCGTCGGGATTCGAAGCGCGTCCAGCAGGCCCGTGGCCCAGCCGCCGCCGGCCTCCAGGCACTGGGTCGTAGACGCGTGTGTCCGCTCCGCCACCGCCCGACCCGACAGCCAGTAGCCGAAGAGGTTGGGCATGGTAAGCAGCGTCGCGGCGGCGTCGAGCTGCGGGTCGTGGCCGTGGACCATGGCCATGCAGCTGATAGAGCGTGTTGTAGGCCATGGGCTGGACGCCGGTCGTGATGAAGACGTCGCGCCGCGGCACCCGCTCGAAGGCCAGCGCCATCATCCCGGCCGTACGCCCGTCGCGGTAGCAGTAGGGGTTGCCCAGAAGATTGCCCGCCCTGTCCAGGAGCCCGAAATCGACTCCCCAGGTGTCGAGGCCGATTCCCGCGAGCTCGGCGTCGCTCGTCCCGGCGGCGGCCAGGGCCAGACCTCGCTTGATCTCGGCCCAGATCCCCGCGGCATCCCAGTGGAGCTGCCCCGATCTGCGAGATCGGCTCGTTGGGAAAGCGATGGATCTCCGGACAGGCCGAATCTCGGCTCCGTCCCAGCGGCCCGCGACGACGCGCCCGCTGGAAGCCCCCAGGTCGATCGCCAGGAACTCGAGGTTTCTCGCCATCGGCCTCGCTCCCGCTGGGCGGTTGGCTCAGCGCCGGCCGTACAAGGGGCCGAGCGCGGCGCAGGCGCGGAAGTCGGCGCCCTCCGGATCGGCCGTGCCCAGGTTCGTCCAGACATTCGGGCGGAAGAGCCGATCGCCGGCCAGGTTGTGCATGTTCACCGGGATCCGCAGCATGGAGGCCAGGCTGACGAGGTCCTCCCCGATGTGGCCGTAGCTCATGGCGCAGTGGTTGGCGCCCCAGCCCGCCATGACGCCGTAGACGTCCCTGAAGGCGCCATTCCCGGTCAGCCGCGGGGCGAACCATTGGGTGGGCCAGGTGGGGTCGGTGCGCTGGTTGAGCGTGGCGTGGACCTTCGGCGGCAGTTCGACGGTCCAGCCTTCCGCCAGCTGGAGGACCGGACCGACGCCGTGGACCAGGTTGATCCGACTCATCGTGACGGGCATGCCGCCGGGGGAAACGAACTGCGACGAGAACCCGCCGCCACGGAAGTAGCCCGTCACGGCCGGGTACCAGGTGGTTGCCGCGAGACTGGCCGCCGCCTCGGCGTCGTCGATCTCCCAGAAGGGCTTCATGGCCGGCAGCGCCGTCGCGCTTGAGCCCGCCGGCCGAATCGAGGCTCGCCGCGCCCGAGTTGATCAGGTGGATCACGCCACCGGCGGCGCGGCCTTCGAGCTCGACGCCGGTAACGCGCTTGACCGCCTCGGGACTCCAGTACGTTCGAACGTCGGCGAAGACCTGGGCGGTGTTGGTCAGCAGATAGCCGAACAGCATCGCGGCGCCGTTCAGGCTGTCGTTTTCAGTGGCGAAGACGTACGGCGCCCGAACTCCGTCCCAATCGAACGAGGAGTTGAGGATCGCCTCCATGAAGTCGCCGTTGGGCGAGTGATCCGTCCACTGGCGCTGGCCCTGGAACCCGCCGACGATGGCGTTGTGGCCGAGGGCCTCCTCGCCGAAACCCAGCTCCGCGAGCCGGGGATTGCCGGTCAGCAGGTCCCGAGTGATGAGGGTCATCTTGACGACGGTTTCCCAGTCGCGCGTCCTTCTGGGCACGGGTCCGAGTCTGATCCGGCGAGTTCCGATCGTCGCCTTCGCGACAGTTGGCCCGGACCCAGGCCAGGGCGCGATCGAACTCGGCGGGATCGAAGATGCCTCGCTCGATGCGGCGCGTCAGCTCGCTCATGTCGACGGCCTCGACGCGCATGCCGAGGTACCGCTCGAAGAAGCCCTGGTCCACGATCGAGCCGGCGATGCCCATCGAGACGCCGCCAAGCGAGAGGTAGGACTTGCCGCTCATGATCGCGGCGGCAAGGCCGGCTCGGCCGAAGCGCAGGAGCTTCTCCTGGACGTCGGCCGGTATCGAGGCGTCGCCCGCGTCCTGGACATCGTGGCCGTAGATCGCGTAGGCGGGCAGGCCCTTCTGGGCGTAAGCGGCGAGGACCGCGGCCAGATAGACCGCCCCCGGACGCTCGGTGCCGTTGAAGCCCCAGACGGCCTTGGGCGTCAGCGGGTCCATGTCCATCGTCTCGGACCCGTAGCACCAGCATGGAGTCACGGTCAGGGACGCGCCCACGCCTTCACGACGGAACAGCTCGGCCGCCTGGGCGGCCTCCACGACGCCCCCGATGCAGTTGTCGGGGATGACGCATTGGACGGGCTGGCCGTCCGGATACCGAAGATTCGCGCTCAGGAAGGCTGCCGCGGCTCGGGCCATGCCCATGGTCTGGCCCTCGAGCGATTCCCGGACGCCGTTTCGCCGACCGTCGATCGCGGGCCTGATTCCGATCCTGGGCCAGCCCGCGACGAACCGGCCGCCGGACCGTGAAGTCTCGACCACGACAGCCTCCCTGTTGTGTGCGACTTGGCTAGTAGGGCCAGGCCCAATCGCGGACTTCGGGGATGTCCTCGCCTTCTTCGCGAGTGTAGGCGCGGGCTTCCGTTCGCTTGTCCTGCATCAGCTGCCGGACGTGGCCGGCTTTGCTCGCGAGCCCGGGGATCCGATCGATGACGTCCATGACCAGGTGGAAGCGGTCAAGGTCGTTGAGCATGACCATGTCGAACGGCGTGGTCGTGGTGCCCTCTTCCTTGTAGCCGCGGACGTGCATGTTGTCGTGCCCGTTGCGCCGGTAGGTGAGGCGGTGGATGAGCCACGGATAGCCGTGATAGGCGAAGACGACGGGCTTGTCCGCGGTGAAGATGGAGTCGAACTCCTTGTCGGTCAGACCGTGCGGATGCTCGGTGTTCGGCTGCAGCCGCATCAGGTCTACGACGTTGACGAGCCGGATCTTGACTTCCGGCAGGTGCTTTCGCAGCAGGTCCACCGCGGCCAGCGTTTCGATAGTGGGGACGTCGCCGCAGCAGGCCATGACCACGTCCGGCTCGCCGCCCTGGTCAGTGGAGGCCCAGTCCCAGATGCCGATGCCGCGGGTGCAATGGAGGATGGCCTGGTCCATCGTCAGCCAGTTCGGGGCCGGCTGCTTGCCCGCCACGATGACGTTCACGTAGTTCCGGCTGCGCAGGCAGTGGTCCGTGACCGACAGCATCGTGTTGGCGTCCGGCGGCAGATACACCCGGATGATCTCCGCCTTCTTGTTGACCACGTGGTCGATGAAGCCCGGATCCTGGTGGGTGAAGCCGTTGTGGTCCTGGCGCCAGACCAGCGAGCTCAGCACGTAGTTGAGTGAGGCGATCGGCCGGCGCCACGGAATGTCGCGAGTCACCTTCAGCCACTTGGCGTGCTGGTTGAACATCGAGTCGATGATGTGGATGAAGGCTTCGTAGCAGTTGAAAAGGCCGTGCCGGCCGGTCAGCAGGTAGCCCTCGAGCCAGCCTTCGCACTGATGCTCGGAGAGGACCTCCATCACCCGGCCGTCGGTCGAAAGGACGTTGTTCTCGGCGTCGCCGGGGATCACTTCGCCGTCCCAGGCCTTGCCCGTCACTTCGTAGATGGCCTGGAACCTGTTGGACGCGGTTTCGTCGGGGCCGAACATCCGGAAGTTGTCGGGGTTCTTGGCCATCACGTCGCGGACGAACGTGCCGGCCACGTAGGTAGCCTCGCTCAGCGAGCCGCCCGGCTTTGGCACGTCGACCGCGTAGTCGCGGAAGTCGGGCATGACGAGCTCGCGAAGGAGCCGGCCGCCGTTGGCGTGCGGGTTGGCGCCCATTCGCCGATCGCCCTTGGGGGCAAGCTCGGCCAGCTCGGGCTTGAGCTTTCCGGACGCGTCGAACAGCTCGTCCGGCTTGTAGCTCGTGAGCCACGACTCGAGCAGCTTGCGGTGGTTCTGGTTGGTTCGAACCTCGCCCATCGGGACCTGGTGCGAACGCCAGTTGCCCTCGACGGGCTTGCCGTCCACTTCCTTGGGGCCGGTCCAGCCTTTGGGCGTTCGAAGGACGATCATCGGCCAGGCCGGGCGGCCGGTCTTGCGGCCCGAACGCCAGTCTTCCTGGATCGTCTTGATCTCGTCGAGCGTCGTGTCGAGCGTCGCCGCGAGCGCCTGGTGGACTGCCGCCGGGTCGTCGCCCGTGACGAAATACGGCTTGTAGCCGTAGCCGACCATCAGGTCGCGAAGCTCGGCCTCGGGGATGCGGGCGAGGACGGTCGGGTTGGCGATCTTGTAGCCGTTGAGATGGAGGATCGGCAGGACCGCGCCATCGCCGCACGGATCGAGGAACTTGTTGGAGTGCCAGCCGGTGGCGAGCGGGCCGGTCTCGGCCTCGCCGTCACCCACGATGCAGCAGACCAGCAGGTCCGGGTTGTCGAACGCCGCCCCGAAGGCATGGCTGAGCGAATAACCGAGCTCGCCGCCTTCATGGATCGAGCCCGGGGTCTCGGGCGCGACGTGGCTCGGGATGCCGCCCGGGAACGAGAACTGGCGGAAGAGCTTCCGCATCCCGTCCTCGTCCTGGGTGATGCTCGGATAGAACTGGGTGTAGCTGCCCTCGAGATACGTGTTTGCGACCAGTCCCGGGCCGCCGTGCCCGGGTCCGATGATGTAGATGCAGTCGAGGTCTCGAGCCTTGATCGCGCGGTTCATGTGGGCGTAGATCAGGTTGAGGCCCGGCGTCGTGCCCCAGTGCCCCAGCAGGCGGGGCTTCACGTCTTTCGCCTCGAGCGGCCGACGCAGCAGCGGGTTGTCCAGCAGGTAGATCTGGCCGACCGAGAGGTAGTTGGCGGCCCGCCAGTAAGCGTCGATCAGTCGCAGCTCTTCGGAACTCAACGGTCCCTGCGCCACGCCAGCCGGTCGAGCGGTCGTTGCATCAGCCATGAAGCCGTCTCCTTCGGTCTGTGTCAGTCGGGCCCGAGGCAGTCGGGCCGGGAAGGGCGTCGTTTGGTATGCGTCCATCTTGCCGGACTCGGGCCGATGCCGCTACCACGGCGGGCTGATCCGGGATTGTCCGCCGGGGCGCGATGGCGCGCGGGCGGGGCGCGGGGCGCGAGGGCGCGCGAGCGCGGCGCGGGGTCCCGTGTCGCAGGTCCGGCCGCCGGGGCGGGGCGCGGGCTGGATGCGGGCCGGGATGGCGCTTCGGCTTCGTCCGAGATTCACACCGGGTGGAAGTTACGCGCCGGCTGGCTTCCAGGCCGGCCATTAACGGTCCGACTCTCCCTGGCCGTCGGCGAAATCGGGGCCGAAGCGGCGGAATTTGGGTCCGCTGGCGACGCCTGGCGCCGCCGCCGTGTCCTTCTGTGGCCGCGCCGCCGCGAGGCAGCCCGGCCGCTTCGCGCAACTATCACCTGGCGAGAAACTCGGACAAACCTCGATTGGGCGGCTTCGGGGTTGATTCGGGAGGGCTATCCTTTAGGGCAGGTCATCGTCAGACTAACCGTGGCGCCGGATCGTGGCTCCGCCTCGAGGGTTCGGCGGAGAACCGCGGCGGTCCGAGGTGGATTCCGTCAGGGAGGATGGCAGCGTGGATCTCCGTGGCCGCATGTGCGTGCTCTATCCGTTTTCGGCCCAGGGGGCAGCCATCTCGCCGAGCGTCGCCTTCGAGACGGTTTCTCAATCGTTCCTCGGCGGATTGGCGGGAGGCCTCGCCGCCCAGGGCCTCGACGTGAGGATGCCCGCGTCCAACGAGATCCCCGCCGGCGCGCTGTACGTCAACGGGCAGGTCGTGAAGGCGGACCCGGGCAGTCAGCTGATGCGCTGGCTGTTCACGTTCTTCGCCGGCGGCGCCCAGTTCGAAGCCATCGGCCAGGTTGGCGACGCCAGTGGCTCGTACGCGCAATTCCGGGTCCTGGGCACGAGACGAGCCGGCGCGTTCGGTGGCAACTCCGTCTCGATGATGAACGATGCCGCGAAGCTGGCGGGCCAGCAGGCCGCGCAGCAGGTCGCAGGCATTCTCGCCGCCCGACCATGAGCGACCAGCCCCTCGAGCCGCGAGATCCGGCCGAGCGAAACGCGCCGCCCGAATCTCCAGCCGTCCCGATGGCCTCGTCCGTGCCTTTTTCGACCCCGTCTTCCGCGCCTTCGTATCCGGCCGCCGGCTACCCGCCGCCGGGATACCCGCCGGCCGCGTACCCGCCCGCCGCGTACCCGCCGCCGGGATATCCGGTTGCGGGCCAGTACCCGCCCGCAGGCTCCTACCCGCCAATGCCGTTTGGTTTCGCGCCCCAGGCTCGGAGCGTGCCGCAGTGGCAGGCGTACCTGAAGATGCAGCTGAGCGCGGGTCGACCACCCGCGGTGCTTCTGGCGGAGATGGGCCAATCGGGCGTGCCCGCTCCCCAGGCCTACCAGCTGGTCCGGGAAGCGATCGGCGGGCTGCGAAGCAGAGCCTTCCTCGCCATTGGCATCGGGGTCGTGGTCACGCTGATCGCGCTGTTCGTCACCTTCGGCACGATGAGTGAAGCCGAAAGCGGCGGGGGCTACTACGTCATCTGGTACGGACCGGCGGCCGTCGGGATCGTGGGCGTGGTCTACGGCCTGCTGCTGCTCCGGAAGGTGCCGCGCCTCTAGGACCGGCAGCGGCCCGGCAGGCCAGCGCGCAAGCGCCCGCCGCCGCGCGCCGCCCGCGCCGCCCCGCGGCCACCGCCCCGCGGCCACCGCGGCCTACCGATGGGCTGGCGTCGGCTCGGCCGTGTCGCTCGACCCGTGCTCGCTCGTCGACTTGAAGCTTCGATACAGCAGCAGGTCGTAGACGATCTTGAGACTGCCCGAAATGATGAACGGCACGCTCGCCAGTACGACGCCGCCGATCAGCGGAGCCGCCACCAGTGGAGCCGCCGCTGCGCCGATGGATCGGGCGATGGCCGTTACGCCGGCCGCGGCCGATCGTTCGTCCGGATCGACGACCGCCATCGTGTAGGACTGGCGCGTCGGTACGTCCATCTGGCTGATCGAGAAGCGCGCCAGCAGGACGATCACAGCAAGCGGCAGCGTCGGCATCAGCGGCACCAGGATGAGCAGCACGTTCGACGGCAGGTGGGTGAAGACCATCGTTCGAATCAGGCCGATCCGAGCGGCGATGCGCGCCGCCAGAAGGGCGGAGATGCCCGCCAGCAAGTTCGCCCCGAAGAGCGCCCCGCCGATGACCGCGGGATCGGCGTTGAAGCGGAGGTGGAACCAGTAGGCGATGAGGCTCTGGACCACGAAGCCGCCGCCGAAGGCGTCGAGCGCGAAGAGCGCCGAAAGCCGCGCGACCGTGCGCTGCGATCGATGGAGGCCGAGGCGGCGGGCGATCGTCGTGTCCGGAGCCTCGGGCGCCTCCACGGCGGACGACACCATCGAGAAAACGAGCGCGAGCACGACCGCGACGGCCACGTAGCCGAGGATGACGCCGCGATAGGCGTCCACCTGGGTGCGGCCGGCGGAGATCAGGAGGTTGGCCAGGGCGCCGCCGCCGAGCGCTCCCGCGGCCGTCGCGAACGACCCGGTCAGGTTGAACCAGGCGAAGACATGGGTCCGCCGCGAATCGGGGATCGTCTGGGACAGCGAGGCCTGCTCGACCGCCAGGAACGGGCCGACTTCGTTGCCGCTCGGGCTGATGACCCCGATGGTGGCCGCGACGACCAGTACCGGCAGCCAGCTACTCGCCGCGAACCCGATGCCCGCCAGCGCCATCAGCAGGCTTCCCACGAGGAGCACGCGGCGGCGGCCCACATGGTCCGCGTGCGTGGTGAGCCACAGGGTGATCGCCGCGTCGCCGAGAAGCGTGAGGGTCAGCAGTACGCCGATCTGCGTGTCGGGTAGCCCGAGCGCCGCGAGATACAGCACCAGGATGACGGACACGAACCCATAGCCGAACATCCGCAGGCCACGGGTGCAAAAGAGCAGCTTTGCGTCGCGATCCAGCGTCACGCGTCTAGTTTGGCTGGCACGACCGGAGTCTGCCGGGGAAGTACCCTCGCCAGGGGCCGAGGATGGGGCAGTGGGCTGCCGGGCGCCATCGGGTGCGCGCGCCGGGTTGGCTAGATCTCGAAGACGTCGCCTTCGGTGACGAGCTGAACGGGCCCACCGAAGACCGCCCGCGCGGCGGCGAGCGTTTCCTCTCGAGAGTGGCCGGCCAGGATGTGGGTCAGCAGCAGACGCTGGGCACCGCCCATGGCGGCCGCCCGGGCCGCTTCCCCGGAGGTCATGTGCTCCGCGCCCGGGGCCACCGGCCCTGGGCCGAACGAGGCCTCGGAGAGAACCGTGTCGCCGGGATGGATGAGCGGCACGAGATCCTCCGGCCGGGAGCAGTCGCCGGAATAGACGAGGCCCGGCGAGTTGTCGTCGCCGGCCGAGACGCGAAAGGCGTAGCTCTCGTCCGTGTGGGTCACGAGTTGGGCGCAGATGGTGAAGGGCCCGATCCGGCAATCGCCGGCGGGGAACTTCTCGAGATCGAGCGAGGCGGCCGCGAAACCCGGTGCGTCGTCGAGCGCGTCGAGGCGACCGGTCAGGCCCACGGGCCCTACCACGCGAATTCGCCGCGGCGGCTGGAACTCCCATTTCAGATAGTGGCGCAGGGCCACCAGGTCGATGAAGTGGTCCGGATGGAGGTGGCTGACGAGCAGGCCGGCGAGGCTGCTCGGTTCGACCGTGGCTGCCAGGTTCGCGAAGGCGCCGTGCCCAAGGTCGAGCACGATGGAGTTGCCCTCGCCGTTCGTTCGGTCCTGGAGCAGGTAGCTCGATCCGGCCGCCCCCCGGCGATTGGTATATGCGGGTCCGGCTCCGAGCACAGTCAGGCGCATGCCGGCAGACTACGCCCTCACTTGCGACGCCCGGTGTCGGCTGGCCGTCACCTGCGGCCACAGGGTCACGGTGCGGTGCGCCTGGGCACCACGTGTCACGAGGCGCGCCGGAGAGCCTCGGGCCCTCGCCGTGCCGCGCCGGAGCGCCGCGGGCCTCGGCGCCAATGGCAATTCCGGACCGCGCCCCCACCGCGCTCCGCGTTTCCGCGCCTCGCCCCTCGCGCCTCGCCCTCCGGAATGTGCGAGTTTCACCTCCCACGGTCCCTATTCATCAGTCCCCGCTCCCGCGTCTCCTTTGGCTGGCCTACGAGCGTCGGACACAGCGGCGCTCGTCGCGAGAGCCCGAAATCACGGGATTTCGTGCCCGGTCAGGGGCCGCATGCGGCCGCAAACCGAGGCGGCGACGCCTCGACGCGGAGTAAGGACCGCCCCATGTGAGACTCGCGGGAATCGGCCCGGCGGCCGGCCGCGCCACTGCCAAGGCGCCGCGCCACTGCCGCGCCTAGCTAATCAGCGGCGGAGGAACCGCTCCGGCAATCGCAGGTCCCCGCGCTCGAGCGCGCGCTCCAGAGAAAGCCGATCGAAGCCGGCCGCGGCGACGATTTCGGCCGCTTCCTCCAGCCCGAACCCAAACGACTGGGGCAGATGCGCGTCCGAGCCCAGCGTCACCCGCTGCCCGCCGAGCTCTCGGAAGCGCGCCACGACCCAGGCGGCCGGGTACGTCTCCCGTTCCGGGTATCGCAATCCGGACGAGTTCACCTCCAGGGCCGTCCCGGTCTCCACGAGCGCCACCAGCAGCCGCTCATAAGCTCCCGGAATCGTGGCGAACATAGGCGCCGGGAACCAGGGCAGCAGCCAGCGCTTGACCTGGTCCAGGTGGCCGATCGTGTCGAACAGGCCGCTTCGGATGGCCTTCTCGACCTCGCCGAAGTAGGGGGCGACTGCGTCGCCGACGCTCTTGCCTCGGGCGAACGATTCGACCCGCTCGCGGTTGTACGGCGAATCCTTGACCGCGTGCACCGAGCCGATTGCGTAGTCGAATTCGTGCCGCTCGAGATACTCGCGGATCTCCTCCTCGAAGCGGCTTTCGTAGGTGATCTCGACGCCGTGCCGGATCCGGACCTTGCCGTCCCAACGTTCCGCGGCCTCGGCAATGACCTTCTGCCGGACCTTGTAGTCGAAGTAGCGGTAGCCCGGAGCGCCCGGCAGGAAGTCGACGTGGTCCGTAATCGCGATTTCGCGGATCCCGTATTCGGCCGCCTGGGCCGCGTACAGCTCGAGCAGGACGTGCGAGTCGTGAGAGAACGCCGTGTGCATGTGCGAATCGATCGGAAAGTCGACGGCCTGGCCCGGGTGTCGTTCGAAGGTGAGCCCCGAGGTCCGCGTGACCGGTTGGACCTCTCTCGCGCCAGGTTCGGTCGCGCGCTCGCCGCGTTCCGTCGCCGCGTCGGCCGTCTGCCCGTCCGCTTCGATCCCGTCGCCATTTGCCCTGGAATCCACCATGGCGCAATCTTGCCGGACTTGTGGCCCGAGCGTCAGCCGACGGCCTCCGGCGACCGTTCGAACGCTGCCGAAAGGTCGGCTGGCTCACGGTTGGTCGGCCGTCCGCGCGCCTTACCTTCTTCCTCGTGCTTCCGGTGGGAGCCCCTGGTGGCGCCTGGTCCGAGGGAAGCGGTGGCTCGCCGCCGCGTGCCTGCTTCCCCGTCCGTGGGCTCGCTATCGGCCCCGGGCCGAACTTGGCCAAGCTGCAAATCCCCGTAGCAAGAGGCCGCGTTCGAGGCCGCCGTGGCTCGTGGAAGCCACGAAAGGCAGCCCAATCGGGCCTGCCGGCCTCGATTCGGGGCTGTCGGCGGGGCTCCAGACCGGATTTGGGGCCGTCTGGATCGCGCGGTACAGCTACGGCCTGGCCGCCTGCTACCCCGACTTGCAGATGGCCAGGTTCGGCGGGGCCGCGGTCCCGGCCGGGCGTCGCCCGTGGCCTTGCGGGCGGTCCGCCGTCGCGAGCCGCCGCGGGTGCGTGGCCGGCGCGACCGGCAGTCAGCTCCGGACGCGGCTACCCCGCGACCAGCCCCAGCTCCTTGCCCACCTTGACGAATGCCTCCAGGGCGCGGTCCAGCTGGGCGAAGGAGTGTTCGGCCGTGACGATGGTGCGGATGCGGGCCTTGTCCAGGGCCACGGTCGGATAGACGACGGGCTGGGCGAAGACGCCCTCCTCGAACAGCCGGGCGCTGAACTTCTGAGCAACCGCGGACTCGCCCATCATCACCGGCGTGATCGGAGTCTCGGAGACGCCGGTGTCGAAGCCGAGGCGCCGCAGCTCGCCCTTGAAGTAGATCGTGTTGGCCCAGAGGTGGTCGATCAGCTCGGGTTCATCCAGCAACACCTGGATCGCGGCGATGCAGGCCGCGGCAACGGCGGGCGGATGCGACGTGGAGAAAAGGAACGGCCGCGCCCGCTGGATGAGCATGTCGCGCAGGGCCTGCGAACCGGCCACATAGCCGCCGAGCACGCCGATCGCCTTCGACAGCGTGCCGACCTGGATCGCCACTCGCCCATGCAGATCGAAATGATCCACCGTGCCGCGACCGTTCCGGCCCAGCACGCCCGAGGCGTGGGCGTCGTCGACCATGACCGCCGCGCCGATATTCCTCGGCCGCCGCGACGATGTCGGGCAGAGGGGCGATGTCGCCGTCCATCGAGAAGACGCCGTCGGTCACGACCAGGATCAGCCGATACGGTTCGCCCGCCGGCCCGCCCGTGAGCGCCCGGCCGCGAGCCCGCGCCTCGGCGAGCTTCGCCCGCAAGTCGCCGATGTCCTTGTGGCCGAACACCACCCGCGGCGCCTTGCTCATCCGCATGCCGTCGATGATCGAGGCGTGGTTGAGCGCGTCCGAGACGATCAGGTCGTTCTCGCCGGTCACGACCGGGATGACGCCCGTGTTCGCGGTGAAGCCCGACTGGAACGTCAGGACCGCCTCCGTGTGCTTGAACGCGGCCAGGTCCGACTCGAGCTTCTCGTGGAAGGTCATGTCGCCGGCGATGGTCCGGACCGCGCCCGAACCCGCCCCGAACTCCTGGACGGCCGCGATCGCGGCGGCCTTGAGCTTCGGATGCGTCGTGAGGCCCAGGTAGTTGTTCGAGGAGAGGTTGATCAGGGATTTGCCGTCGACCACCACCTCGGCGGCCTGGGCGGAGGACAGAACCCGCAGCGGCCGGTAGAGGTTCCTGGCCCGGAGATCGGCCAGCTCGTCGGCGAGGAAGGCGAGCGGATCCGGGCGGCCGCCGCGGGCCGATGTGTCCGCCGCGTCCGGGCTCGAAGCGCCTGTCTTCGGTGTCGTGCTTTCGGTCGTCATCGCTAACCCTCCTGCGGCAGAAGGACGACTTTGCCCGCGACCCCCTCGGCGAGCAGGTCGAACGCCTCGGCGTACCGGTTGAGCGGCAGCCGGTGAGTGATGATCGGTTGGACGTCGAGGCCCTCGCGGAGCAGCGCGGCCGTCTTGTACCACGTGCCCCAGAGCTGGCGGCCGGTGATGCCGTAGACGCGCACGCCTCGGAAGATGATCGCGTCGTTGAGGTCCAGCGTGACCGGGTGCGACGGGAGGCCGAGCAGCGAGACTCGACCGCCGTTGGTCGTCATCTGGAAAGCCTGATGAATGGCCGACTCGGCACCGGACATTTCGAGCACCACGTCGACGCCCGTCCCGCCGGTAGACCGCCGGATTTCCGTGGCCACGTCCCCCGCCGCGTCGAGGACGGTGTCCGCGCCCATCCGGGAGGCCATCTCCCGGCGGTGCGGCATCACGTCCGTAGCGAAGACCCGCGAGGCGCCGGCGAAGCGGCAGATCGCGACCGCCATCAAGCCGATCGGCCCGCAGCCGAGAACCGCGACCGAGGCCGTGGTGATCTCCTCGACGAACGTGGCGAAGACCGCGTTGCCCATCGGCTCCTGGATCGCCGCGATCTCCGGGGAGAGGCCCTCCGAGGGCCAGGCGTTCCGCTCCGGCAGGACCATGTACTCGGCGAAGGCGCCGTCGGCGTCGACCCCGAGGATCTTCAGATTGGCGCAGACGTGTTCGCGGCCGGTCCGGCACTGGTAGCAGGTCCAGTCCACGAGGTGGGTCTCCGCGGCCACGCGCGTGCCCAACGGCACCGCGCCCGTGCCCGGGCCGTGGGCGACGACCCGGCCTGCCATCTCGTGGCCGAAGATGCGGGGCAGGTACTTGCCCAGACGGCCCTCGGCCCATGGATCCCAGCGGTAGATGTGGAGGTCTGTGCCACACAGGCTCACGGCTTCGAGGCGGATCAGGATCTCGCCCGGGCCCGGCCGAGGGACGGGCACTTCGAGCAGCTCGGCGCCGGCCTGGGGCCGTGTCTTGACCAGGGCCCGCATCGTGGCGGGGATCCGGAGATCGACCGATGTCGCCGCGGCGATAAGTGCGGCCGACTCGGGAGAATGGCCGGCGGGACCGGAGGCGCCTGGGTTGCCATCCGCCTGGGCCGGGCCGCCGCCCGTGCCGGTGCCCGTGCCGCCGCCCGGGCTGAGTGTCGGAGCCGGCGGTACCGCGGTCGCGCCCGGGTTCGCCGCCCCTGGGTTCCTCGCCGCGCCTGGATCGCGATCGCTGACCACGCGCCGATTGTGCCACCGATGCGGCCGGGTGGCTTGCGGCGGCCCGGGCGTTGTTGCGGAGGCGCAGACTCCGCAGGCGGCCCGACTCGGCCGCGGCGAAGCTCGGACGGTCGGCCAGTCTCGCGTCGCGCGCCCGGGCAACCCGCCGGATCGACGGTCTTTACCCGCGTTGGAGGATTGGGGCATGAAGGGAGACGCGCGCTCTCGCCCGGGGCCCAAGGACCCAACCTGGTATCGCGACGCCGTCATCTATGAAGTCCACGTCCGGGCCTTCCGCGATTCCAACGGCGACGGCCGGGGCGACTTTCGCGGCCTGACCGAGAAGCTCGACTACCTGCGCGACCTGGGAGTGACCGCCCTCTGGCTCCTGCCCTTCTATCCGAGCCCGATGCGCGACGACGGCTACGACATCGCCGACTACACCAGCGTCAACCCCGCCTATGGAACGCTCCGCGATCTCGAGACGCTCATCCGCGAGGCCCACAAGCGCGGCCTCCGCATCATCACCGAGCTCGTGTGCAATCACACCTCGGACCAGCATCCGTGGTTCCAGCGCGCTCGACTTGCGCGGCCCGGCAGCGCGGCCCGCAACTTCTACGTCTGGAGCGACACCGCCGACAAGTACACCGACGCCCGGATCATCTTCAAGGACTTCGAGACGTCGAACTGGAGCTGGGATGCGGTCGCCGGGGCCTACTACTGGCATCGCTTCTACTCGCACCAGCCCGATCTCAACTTCGACAACCCGCGGGTCCAGAAGGCGCTCTTCAAGGTCCTCGACTTCTGGCTCGACCGTGGCGTCGACGGCGTGCGGCTGGACGCGGTGCCATATCTCTACGAACGCGAGGGCACCGACTGCGAGAACCTTCCCGAGACCCACGAGTTCCTCAAGGCTCTTCGCCGCCACGTGGACGAGAAGTACGAGGACCGGATGCTCCTCGCCGAGGCCAACCAGTGGCCCGAACAGTCGGCCGCGTACTTCGGCGATGGCGACGAATGCCACATGGCCTTCAACTTCCCGGTCATGCCCCGGATGTTCATGGCCATCCGGATGGAGGACCGGCTGCCGATCGTGGACATCGTCGAGCAGACGCCGGCCATCCCCGACGGCGCCCAGTGGGCACTCTTCCTGCGCAACCACGACGAGCTGACGCTCGAGATGGTCACCGACGAAGAGCGCGACTACATGTATCGCGTCTACGCCACGGACCCTCAGGCCCGAATCAACCTCGGCATTCGGCGACGGCTGGCGCCGCTGCTCGGCAACCATCGGCGGCGCATCGAGCTCATGAACGGGCTGCTCTTCTCGCTGCCGGGCACGCCAGTCGTCTACTACGGCGACGAGATCGGGATGGGCGACAACGTCTATCTGGGCGACCGCGACAGCGTCCGGACGCCGATGCAGTGGAACGGCGACCAGAACGCGGGCTTCTCGACCGCCAACCGCGAACAGCTCTTCCTGCCCGTCGTCACCGACCCCGAGCACCATTTCGAGGCCGTCAACGTAGCCGTCCAGCAGGCCAACCCGCATTCGCTGCTGTGGTGGATGAAGCGCCTCATCGCCCTTCGGAAGCGGCACCCGGCATTCGGGCGTGGAGATCTCCGCTTCCTGCATCCGGACAACCGCCACGTGCTGGCGTTTCTGCGCTGCTACGGCGACGAGACGATTCTCGTGGCCGCGAACCTGTCCCGCTTCTTCCAGCCCGTGGAGCTGGACCTCTCGGAATACCAGGGCCGCCAGCCGATCGAGATGTTCGGCCGGGTGGAATTTCCACGGATCGGCCAGCTGCCCTATCTGCTGACCCTGGGCCCGCACGAGTTCCTCTGGTTCACCCTCGAGGCGGCGGCCGTGGGAGCGTCAACGACCGGGACGGACACCGACCACGGCCGGCTTGCCCCGCCGCTGCCGACGATACCGGTCGGATCGATCGCCCAGCTGCTCGACCCCAAGCTCGACGTCGCCGTGGTCCCGATCCTGCTTCGCTGGCTGCGGGAGCGACCCTGGTATCGGGCGTTCGGCCGCAAGTTCAAGGACGCCGAGATCGTGGATCGGCTGGAGGTGCCCGTCGACGGCTCGGTGGCCGTCGTGCTCGTTCTTCGGATCAGCTACTCGGAGGGCGATCCGGACACGTACCTTCTGCCGCTTACGACCGCGCGCCTCCGAGACGAGACACTCGAGTTCGCCGACGGCACCCCTGCCCGGCCGGAGCCCGCCGGAATGCGAATTGCCGCGCTGCCGTCTATCGACGGGGCGGCCGGCGCCTTCCTGGTCGACGCATCCACGGACCTGGGTTTCGTGGCTCGGCTGATCGACCTCGTGGCGAGGCGAAAACGGTTGAGAGGCGTGACCGGCGGATTGGCGGGCAAGCCCGGGACGAGCCTGCGGTCTTCCGCCGCGGGACTGACGTCGGCCGTGGGCGTCATCAGGGCGGGCGAGACGATAGGCCTCACTCAGGTGTCTCGAACCGCGCCACAGGACGCCATGCCCAACGGGGCGCCGGTTCCCCACAACCTGACCCTCGAGCTTCGCCACGTGATCGAACCCGGGCCCGATCCCGAGACCGAGGTGATGGGCTTCCTCGGCGCGCACGGGGCCAGATGGGCCCCGCACCTCTTCGGCGAACTCGACTACGTGTCGGCAGACGGGAGCGTCCACGAGGCAGGAATCCTGCGGGAAGGCTTCCTCCACGACGGCGACATGGTGACGGCGACTCGCGACTCGCTGCTGGGATTCCTCGAGCGTGCCGCGACCATGCCCGCTCCGCCGCCGCCCTGTTCGCTGACTTCCGCCGATCTGCTGAGTTGCGCGGCTGAGCCTCCGCCCGCGGTGGCGGTGGACATGGTGGGCTCGTTCCTGGAGATCGCCCGTTCCATCGGCAACAGGATCGGCGAGTTCCACTCGATCATCGCCTCGGATGCCACGGACGCGAGCTTCGCCCCCGAGCCGTTCACCCGCCTGTATCAGGCGTCGCTCTACCAGTCCATCGACGCCCTGGCGGTCCGGACGCTGCGCGTGGCAAAGACGCGCTTGACGCCCGCCGGCGAGGCCGAGGCGAGAGATCTCAGCCGCATCCTCGGTCTCCGGGCGGACATTCGCTCCCGGGTGGGCCTGCTGCAGCGCCGCCGGCTGAGCGGTCTCCGAATCCGCTGCCACGGCGCCCTCCGACTCGATACCGTGATGAGATCCGAGCGCGGTCTGGTGATGATCGACTTCGAAGGCGACACCAGCCGGCCGGCCAGCGAGCGGCGCCTCAAGCGCTCGCCATTGAGCGACCTCGCCTCGATGATCGGCTCGATCCACGACATGGCCCTGGGGCGCCTTCACGAAGCGGGCCTTGGCGGAGCGGTTCGACCCGATGACGCGGCCAGGCTCGATGTCTGGGCCGGCCATTGGTATGTCTGGGTGGCCGGTTCCTTCCTGCGGGGCTATCGCGAGACGACGGGCGAGGCCGAGTTCCTGCCGCGCCGGCCGGACGAGTGGGCCTGCCTGCTCGACGCGTTCATGCTGCAGCGGGGCCTGCACATCCTTTGGTCGGATCTCCACTCCGATCCGTCTCGGGCCGCGAGCACCGTCAGGGGTCTGGCCGAAGTGCTCGGTTCCTAGCGACGACGGCCCCGCGGCCCGCCGCTTCGGGACCCACTGCTTCGGGACCCGCCGCTGTGGACGAGTCCCTTGCCGCGATGTCTCCGGCGCGGCGCCTTCGGTTGGGCCGGTGGCCGCTTCGGTCCGATGGGCCGTGGTCCCCACGATCGCCGGCGCGAGGTTGGACGCGGAGTTCACCAGGGCCACGTGGCTGAAGGCCTGGGGGAAGTTGCCGACCATTCGACCGGCATGGGCGTCGTATTCCTCGGCCAGCAGGCCGACGTCGTTTCGGATGCTCAGCAGGCGTTCGAAGATCTCGGTGGCCTCTTCTTTGCGGCCCATCTGCGCGAGGGCATCCACCAGCCAGAACGTGCACGGCAGGAACGCGCCTTCGCCCGGCGGCAGACCGTCCGGACCGTTCTCGTCGGCAAGGTAACGGAGGACGAAGCCGTCGGAGCGCAGCTGTTTGGCGATCGCGTCGACCGTGCCGGACCACGCGTGGATCGTCGGGCGGCAGGAAGCCGACCACGGGGATCAGCAGCAGGCTCGCGTCGAGGCGCTTCGAGCCGTAGTAACCGACGAAGTAGCCGAGATCGGGGTCGTAGCCGTTCTGGCAGACGTCGTCGTGAATCTCCTGGCGGACTCGCTTCCAGCGATCGAGCGGCCCCTCGAAGCCGCCCTGCTCGATGCACTTGATCGACCGATCGAACGCCACCCAGGCCATCACCTTCGAATGGGTGAACTGGCGTCGCCCGCCGCGAACCTCCCAGATGCCTTCGTCGGGTTGGCGCCATATCTCCTCGAGATGCCGGACCAGATGGCGCTGCAGATTCCACGCCGCGGCCTCGGCCTCCAGGCCCGTTCTTCGGGCCACGTAGAGCGCGTCCATCAACTCGCCGAAGACGTCCACCTGGAGCTGGTCCACCGCCGCATTCCCGATCCGGACCGGCTTGGAAGCTTCGTACCCAGCCAGCCAGTCCAGCTCCAATTCCGGGATCTGACGCTCGCCCGAGAGGCCGTAGAGGATCTGGAGCTGGCCCGGATCGCCGGCCACCGCCCGGAGCAGCCAGTCGCGCCAGCCGCGGGCCTCCTCCTCGTAGCCGCCGTGCATCAGCGCGTAGAGCGTGAAGGTCGCGTCGCGCACCCAGCAGTAGCGGTAATCCCAGTTCCGGACCCCGCCCAGGGCCTCGGGCAGGGAGGTAGTCGGCGCCGCGACGATGCCTCCGGTCGGAGCGTAGGTCAGGGCTTTGAGCGTGATGAGTGACCGGACTACGGCTTCGCGGTACGGGCCACGATAAGTGCAGCGGCTCGACCACTCCTGCCACCAGCGCTCGGTGTCGTCGAGGGCGGCGAAGGGATCCGGAGCGGCCGGCGGCCGCAGCTCCGAGGGATGCCAGGTCAAGACGAACGGGACCCGATCGCCTTCGTGGACCGTGAAGCTCGCGACGGTCGAGAGATCCTTTCCGGTCAATTCCACCGAGGTGTCCAGAACCACGGAGTTGGGACCGGCGATCGCCCACAACCGTTTCCCGATGCGGCGGACCCATGGGACGGTGGCGCCGTAGTCGAACCGGAGGATCAGTTCCATCTCCATGTCGACGCTGCCGCGGATGCCCTCGACGATCCGGACCAGATGCGGCGTCTCCTCGCGGATCGGCAGGAAGTCGATCAGGCGGACGGCGCCGCCGCGTGTCTCGAACGTCGTTTCGAGGATCAGCGTGTCGCCGCGGTAACGCCGGCTCGCGGCCTTCGTGGACCCCCCAGCCGAACCCGACGGCGCGATCAGCCAGCGTCCATTGTGAAAATCGCCAAGCAGCGCCGCGAAACAAGCCCCCGAATCGAACCGCGGCAGGCACAGCCAGTCGATCGAGCCATCCAACCCGACAAGCGCCGCGGTGTGGGTGTCGCCGACGAGAGCGTAGTCCTCGATTCGCTGGCTCATCTGCCGCCCTTTTGCCGGTCGTCGTTTGACCTCATCGAGACCATGAGTCTAGGTTGGCGTGTGCGACCACACGCTTGAAGCCGGCCTGTCGTTCCAAAAGCGAGTCGCGCTAGAGGCTCCATGGCGAGAAGCGCCGACGATTCCGTTCGAGAGCCTGTCGACGGGCGCGCCCCAAAGGCCGGCCCGGGTCATGCCGGCGGGCGCCAGCGTGGCCGCTCGGGCCCTCGCGTCCTGCTCGTCTCGAATCGACTGCCGGTCTCCGTTCGGATCGAGCGCGACCGTCTCATCGTGGAACGCTCGCCGGGCGGACTCGCGACGGGGCTGAGCGGTTACCACACCGGGAGCGATAGCGTCTGGATAGGCTGGCCGGGCGAAACGTGGCGGCTCACGCCGGAGCAGCTCAAGTCCATGCGCAGCCAGCTCGCGGACCTGCGCGCGGTTCCGATCGAGCTGACCGCGGCCGAGATCCAGCGCTACTACGACGGCTTCTCCAACGGCGTCCTGTGGCCGCTGTTCCACTACGACATGAACCGTTTGCCCATGAACGCCGAGGGCTGGACCACCTACCAGCGGGTCAACCAGCGCTTCGCCGACGCCGTGGTCGAGCAGTACAGACCGGGCGACCTGATCTGGGTCCACGACTACCAGCTGGCGCTCGTCCCGGAGCTGGTCCGCCGCAGGCTGCCCGACGCGGCCATCGGTTACTTCCTCCACGTCCCGTTTCCGTCGGGCGAGATCTTCCGGCTGCTGCCCTGGCGGAGGGAGCTGCTGGAAGGCATGCTCGGCGCCTCCGTGGTGGGCTTCCACACCGTCTCGTACGTCCTCCACTTCCTGACCTCGGCGGCAAACGTGCTCGGCTGCGAGACCCGGGCCGGTCGTGTCGAATTCAACGGCCGCTCCATTCGAGTCGGCACATTTCCCATGGGCATCGACTTCGGCGAGTACGACAGGCTCGCGAACCAGCCCGAAGTCGTCGCCGAAGCCGAGCGCCTGCGGGCCTCATCCGCCCCGGCCGCCCTCATCGTGTCGGTCGATCGACTCGATTACACGAAGGGGATACCTCGCCGCTTGTTTGCTTTCGAGCGGCTCCTGGAGCGTTATCCGCGGCTGCGCGGCCGCGTCTCATTGCTCCAGGTGGCGGCGCCGTCGCGCGTCGCCGTGGGCGAGTACCAGGAATTCCGGCGCGCGGTCGACGAGATCGTGGGCCGGATCAACGGCCGCTTCGCCTCACTTGGCCATGACCCCATTCACTACATCTCGCAGAACCTGCCGAGCGAGCGCCTGGCGGCGATCTACCGGGCGGCGACGATCGCCCTGGTCACACCCTTGCGCGACGGCATGAATCTCGTGTCCAAGGAGTTCGTGGCCGCGCGCTCGGACGGCGACGGGGTGCTGATCCTCAGCGAGTTCGCGGGCGCGGCCGCGGAACTGACCGATGCGATCCTGGTCAACCCGTACGACCTTGACGGAGTCGTGGCCGCCATCCGCGACGCCCTGGTGATGCCGGAGCCGGAGCGGCGGATGCGGATGTCCCGCCTCCGCGACCGCGTCCGAACGCAGGACGTCGCCCGCTGGTCCCGCGACTTCACCGCGGCGATGGCCCTGGAATCGCGGCGCACCCAGGCCGGCCTCCGGCATCCCGGTGCCGAGGCGGTCGTGGGGGCCGATCAACCTTCCGACGTGGTGGCAGCGGTCCTCGCCGACGAAGGCCGGCCGATCACGCTCCTCCTCGACTACGACGGGACACTCGTCGGCCTGCGGCCGTCGCCCGCGGAAGCGAGCCCCGACGCGGAGATCCTCAAGCTGCTCGCCAGTCTCGCGATCCTGCCCGGAGTGAACGTCCACGTGATCAGCGGCCGCCGCCGCGACGACCTCGTACTGTGGCTGGGCGCGTTGCCGATAGGCCTGCACGCCGAGCATGGGCTCTGGTCTCGGGACCTCGACAGCGGTCGCTGGCACCACCGCGACGTGGGAGCGGCCTGGCTGGAGCGGGCCCGCGGGATTCTCGCCGCGCAAGCGGAGCAGATCCCGGGCTCATTCCTCGAGGACAAAGAGGCTTCGGCGGCGTGGCACTACCGGATGGTCCCGACCGAACTCGGCCGGCGCGAAAGTGGGGCGCTCGTGCGAAAGCTCGGTCGCGAGCTCGCCGGAACGTCCGCGGCCGTTCTGCGGGGCCACATGGTGGTCGAAGTCCGCGACGCGGGCGTGAACAAGGGGCTCGTGGCGCTGGAGCTCGCGGCCGCCAATCCGCGAGCCCGGCTCGTGATCGCCGGCGACGACCTGACGGACGAGGACATGTTCCGAGCCGCTCCCGCGGACGCGGTCACGATCCGCGTCGGCACCGGCCGGACGGCAGCCCGAAGGCGCCTCCTCGGCCCCGATCAGGTCCGGCGGTTCCTCGTGGAGCTGGAAGAGCGGCTCATTGAGCGACCGCGGGCGACGGAAGCGCCGGAAGCGCCGACAGCTCCGACGTCGGCCACTGCCGGGAGGGCGGCCAGCGTGGGGTCGTCGGAGAGCGGGCGCGACCGGGCGACGCGCAGCCGCGCGAGCAGACGGCCGGATCGCGAGAATCCGGCCGCTGAGTCGCGGGCACGGGGCGCTCGAGGCAGGGCTGCGCGTGAGCCGGCGGCGGCCCGCTGCGCTCCTGGACCCGGGGCTACTTCCTCTTGCCGGCCATGTATGCCGCGGCCGGTGAGCCCGCCGGCGCGGACCCAGCGCTGTCCACGACAGGGTTCGTCAGCGATCCGATCCCCTGGACTTCGACGCGGACCACGTCGCCGGGCTCCATGAAGATGGGCGGCTGCCGGAAGACTCCCACGCCGGAGGGCGTGCCTGTGCAGATGACATCGCCCGGGTCCAGGCTGACCTCGGCGCTGATGATGCTTATCAGCTCCGCGACGCCGAACATCAGGTCCGACGTGCTGCCGCTCTGCATCTGGAATTCCTGGCCGGCGGTGGGTCCCGATGCCTTCGTCAGCCAGGACCGGATTTCGAGTCCACGTCCATCCGCCCCTGCGCCGGCGATCGAGGCGATTTCGTCGGGCGTGACCAGGACCGGACCGAGCGGCAGGAACGTGTCCGAGCCCTTGGCCCGAAGCCACTGGCCATCGCCCTTCTCGCCCGGCCCCAGTGCCGCTGCCTGGCCCTGCCAGTCGCGAGCCGTGACGTCGTTGGCGGCGGTGAAGCCGGCCACGCACCGAAGGGCATGCTCGGGCGTGACCGCGCGGGCATGTCGCCCGATCACGACCGCCAGCTCCACCTCCAGGTCGAGGGCGTGGGTGCCCGAGGGCTTTCTGATCGGGTCGCCGTCGCCGACGACAGCGTTGGCGAACTTGGAGAACAGGACCGGCCGGGCGGGCTTCTCCAAGCCCTGTTCGCGAACGTGCTCCAGGTAGTTGTATCCGACCCCGATGACCTTTCCGGGTCTTGGGACCGGCGGGGCCAGCCGGACACTGGCGGCGTCGACGGCAGCTTCATCGAGGGCCTGCGCGGGCGTCTCCGAGATCGCTCCCCGGATGGCGTCGACTTCCGGATCGAGCGCCAGGACGGTCACGAGATCCAGGTTGTCGATTTCCTCGGCGAGGCAATCGGGTGCCAGTTGGGCGAGCGCCACAAGATGCAGGAGGCGGCCGCTTGGCAGAACCACCGCGACGCGCTGGCTCATCGAGCTGCCGGGGTGCCCGCCCTCGGGCCGGATAGTCACCAGTCTCATCGAGCCCTCCTCGATCCGAGCACGACCTCCGGCGAGCGAGCCGATCCCCGACAAGGCCGCGACCCGGTCAGAACATTGTTCCACCGCCCGGCGGCCGTTGCCAGGTCCTGTTCCGCGCCTGCCCATCGGATATTTGACACTCGCCCGCGGCGCGGATAGCGTGCGTTGCCAGTCGGTATCTGCTCCTGACTCTGGCATCGGGGGGCGGGCGACTGACGGAGGATCGAATGGAGCCGAAGTCGGGATGGCCAGGCCCCGGTCCCGCGAGCGGCGACTCGCTCGGACGGAGTGGACCGGCGCACGGCGCGCCCAGACGGGTCCGAATCGCCGACGTCGCCAGGGAAGCGGGCGTATCCAAGACCGCGGTCTCATTCGCCTTCAACACTCCGGAACGCCTCAATGCCGCGACGGCGGCCAAGATCCGCCAGATTGCCGAGGACCTGGGCTACCAGCCCCATCCAATCGGCCGGATGGCAACGCAGAAGCGCACGATGACCATCGGCCTGCTTACGCCGCAGGTTCTGTCGGTCGTATTCGCCAACCCGTTCTACGCCGAGTTGTGCGCCGGAGTCGCGGCCGCCACCGATCAGGCGGGCTACGGCCTGCTGTTCGTCTCGCCGCTCCAGGGCTCGCTCGTCCGCGCGATCGCCCGCGCTACAGTCGACGGTTTCGTGGCGGTCGGCCTGTCCGAAGACCATCCCGAAGTCGAGCAGATTCGGCGAGCCAGCCTGCCAATGGTCCTCGTTGACGGCGGCGCGCTCCCCGAGCACGGCCTGGTCGAGTCCAACGACGAGGTGGGCGCTAGGTCGGCCGCCCGCCACCTGCTCTCCCTCGGCCATCGGGAGTTCGTGGTCGTGGGCGTGGAGCCGCCGAACATGCCCGGCCTCGTCGAATACTCGGCCGGTCCCACCGAAACCGTGGCCTCGCGCCGGCTGACCGGATACCGCCAGGGCCTGGAGCTGGGCGGCGTCAAGCTCAAGGACGAGCACATCGTGGTGGGGCCCGCGACCTTCGACGGTGGCGTGGCCTCGTTCCGGCGCGTATGGGAGGACGGGCTTCGCCCCACCGCGGTCCTGGCGATGAGCGACGTGATGGCCATCGGCGTGATGTGGGCCATTCGCGAAGCCGGCCTGAAGGTCCCCGACGACATCAGCATCGTGGGCTTCGATGACCTGGACGTGGCCCCGCACTCCAACCCGGCGCTGACGACGGTCCATCAGCCGGTGCGGGCAAAGGGCGAGGAGGCGGCGAGGCTCCTGCTCCGGATGATCGCCCACCCGGACAACGAGCGGCCCGAACACAAGACGCTCGATACGCGGCTCATCATCCGAGGCTCGACCGGGCCCGCGCGGCCACTCGATCACGACGTGGCGAACCCGAGCCCGACTGCCGCTCAGGCCGGGCAGGCGGGTCAGGCCGGGCCGCGGCAGGTCGGGCAGCCCCAGGAGCGTCCGCTTGTGGGGCTCGGCCACTCGGCTACCGCGAGGAACAACCGCTGAACGACCGACCGTTCGCCTTCGATGGGATGCCGCCCGGTTCAGCCTTGAGCGCTGCCGCTCCCGACGGCGGCCGGACGGAGCCGGACGCCACCCCGGCCGCCACGGACCTTCACGATCCGCCGGATTGGGTCCGGGACGCCGTCTTCTACCAGATCTTTCCGGACCGTTTCGCCGCCAGCACTCGAGTGACCAAGCCGGGCGCGCTCGAGCCCTGGGACGCGCCGCCCACCCATCACGGCTTCAAGGGCGGCGACCTGCTCGGTATCGTTGAACACCTCGACTACCTCTCGGGCCTCGGCATAACGGCGCTGTACCTGACTCCGGTCTTCGCTTCGGCATCGAACCATCGCTACCACACCTACGACTACGAGATGGTCGATCCGCTCCTGGGCGGCGACGCGGCTCTGCGAGAGCTCGTCGACGAAGCCCACGCACGCGGAATGCGGATCGTCCTCGACGGCGTGTTCAATCACGCCAGTCGTGGTTTCTGGCCGTTCAACCACGTCCTCGAGAACGGCGCCGCGTCGCCATATCGGGACTGGTTCCTGCTCGACACGGACGTCCTTGCGGGCCGGCGGGGTTTGAAGGCCTATCCGGGCCGCGACGAAGTGGACGCCATCGCCCACCAGCGAGCCGTCGACGAGGCCATGGCCGCGGATCCCAGCCACCGGGGCCAGGCGCTCAGACCCGTCTCCGAGCGCGTGCTCGGATATCAGGCCTGGTGGGATCTGCCCGCGCTGCCCAAGCTCAACCACGCCAATCCCGCCGTCCGGGAGTACATCTTCGGAGTGGCTCAGCGCTGGCTGAGGTTCGGCATCGACGGCTGGCGCCTCGATGTCCCGGAGGAGATCACTGAGCCCGGGTTCTGGGAGGAGTTCCGGCGGCGCTGCCGCGAAGTCAACCCCGAGGCGTATCTCGTCGGCGAAATCTGGCAGCCGGCGCCCGAGTGGCTGGCGGGTGACCGCTTCGACGCCCTGATGAACTATCCCCTCGCCGAAGCGATCCTCTCCTTCGCCGGCGGCTCGCGCCTGGACATGCCTCTCGTGGCCGAGGCCGTCGAGCTGGGTCGTCACGTCCACGCCATCGACGGAGCCGGGTTCGCCCGCCAGCTCGAGATCGTCATGTCGACGTACCCGCCCCGGTTCACCTCCGTGCAGCTGAACCTGCTCGACAGCCACGACACGCCACGCTTCATCTCCATGGTGGGCATGGACGGTTCGGCGGTCCGGCTCGCGGCCCTGGTCCAGATGACCCTGCCCGGCGCTCCATGCCTCTTCTACGGCGACGAGGTCGGCCTGCCCGGGCGCCACGATCCGGATTGCCGGCGCGGCTATCCGTGGGATCCGGCGCGCCAGGACGTCATGCTCCGCGATTTCTACCAGGGCCTGATGGAGCTGCGCCGTTCGGAGCCGGTGTTGCGGCGGGGTCGCTTCGAGATTCTCGCCGTCCGGGGTTCGGCAGTCGCTCTACGGGCTGTTCGAAGACAGCTCGCTCGGCCTGCTCGCCGCCGATTCGGACGAGGCGGGCCATCCGGTCGTCATCGTCGCCGTCAACGCCGGAGAGTCGCCGGTTCGACTCGAATGCAACCGCGCGGACCTGGCAGGCTACCTGGCCGAGCAGGTAAGCTGGACGGGACGCGGATGGGGGACCGAGTTCGCGTCCGGACCGATCGACCATGGGACTCTCGTAGTCGAAGTGGGTTCACGAGAAGGTGCGGTAATCGGTGCCAAACCGGCCCTCTAGGGGAGCCAGATGCCCGACCTGCCTGCCGCGTTCCAAGGCCTCGACCTCGAGGAATCGTTCCTCCGCGTCGTGGACGTCGAAGGGAAGCTGACCGCCGCGCTCGAAGACCTCGGCCCGATCGCGGACCGGGACGTCGTCCTCCTCGACGCGGGCAACGGCTACCGATCCCGGCTCATGACCGAGATCGGGGCGAGAGTCTGCACGGTCACGCTCTCCCACGCCTCCGACGAGTCCGAGGCGCTCGACCGGATGGCCCTGCTGCCCGCCGGCAAGGCCGACGTGGTCGTGGCCTTCTGGTCCGAGCACGCGGTGCCGGGCTCGGCTTTCATCGGCGCCGCCGAACGGCTCCTGCGACCCACCGGCCGCCTCCTCCTGATCCACGACTACGGCCGCGACGACGTCTGGAACCTGCGGCCGGAATCGCGCAACCGCCAGGTCGAGTGGAGCCAGCGGCGCGGCCCGTTCCTGGGCAACGGCTTCCGAGTCCGCGTGATCCACTGCTGGTGGACCTTCGAATCCCTCGAGCAGGCGCGGGAATTGCTCGTCGCCGGCTTCGGTGAGGCGGGCGCGGAGCTCGCGGGTCGGATGAAGCGGCCGCGGCTCGAGTACCAGGTCGCGGTCTACCACCGCTCGATCCCGGTGCCCGGTGCCCTCCTGGACGAGCGCGAGGCTGTCGGCGCGGCCGACTAGGAGACGCGTCGCTCGTCGCCGGACCCGTCGCCCGGCCCGTCGCCGGACCCGTCGCGCGGCCCGCCGCCCCGGGTCGCTCATCATCGCCCCAGACAATGCTAAGTGGCCCCCGTGCCTGGCTACGAGCCCCGCGCTCGCCCGCCGTCCGGAATGCCGCGAGTTCGACGCTCGAATTTCCCGCTCCCGCACGCCGCTTGCGGCTGCCGACTCGCTGGCGGTCGTCCCTTGCGGCCGCCTCCTCACTTTGGATTGCCCGGCCCGATGTTACGGGGCGAATCCGGGCGTAGCTGCGCCTACGATCGCCCGTGGCGATGTTGAGTGGGCAACGTAAAGGTGGGCGCCGGGTCGGTCGGACGCCGGTTCCCGATCCCGCTTGCGCTAACCTCTGGCAATGAGCGACGAAAGGCCGAGCGAGCCCAAGGACGCGCCGGAACCGGCCGAGGCGACAGACACGACCTCGACCGACCGGTCGAGCCCGCCTGCCGACGCGCCGGATTCGACCGAGGCCGAGACGGGTTCGGACGAACTCGCGGCGTCAACCGAGACCGCCGATCGGCCGGCCGAGCGCGCCGAGACGCAGACCGCCGGTCCTGGGCACGCCAGCGCCCGCCCAGCCCACGCCTCGGCCGAGAACCTCGCCGGCCCGGAGGCCCCGGCCGCCCACGAGCCCGAGGTCCAGAGCAAGTTCGGCGCCCCGGCCTCGAGTCTCGGCATCCGTCGGCCAACAGACCAGACCAAGGCAGGCGCCGGTTCCCCTCTCGGTCCCTCGATCCCGCCGTTTCGCGTGGCTCCCGCCCGACCCGTCATCCCGGCCCCAACGGCGGCCCTGGTTGGACCTCCGCCTCCGGCCGTGTTCCCGCCGCCTCCTCCCGCGCCGGCGCCTTTCGCGAGACCCGCCGCGCCCGGCCGTGCCCGCCTTCCCGCCGGCCGCAACCCCGGCGCCGGCCGTCCCGTCATCGCCGGCGCAACCGCTCGGCCCAGAGGACGAGGACGAGCCCGACCTGACTTTCGGGGATCGATTGCGCCGCCTGTCGCCGGCCCTCGTGATCCTGGGCCTTGGCTCGATCGGCGCGCTGGGTTTCCTCATGCTGGCCATGACCAGTCACACGACGCCTGTGGCGGTCCTGCTCAGCGCCGGAGTCGTCGTCACGCTTGCCTTCGCCGTGGATTCGGTCATCGCCAGCATCGCCACATGGCGCGCTGCCGTCCGAGACCAGGAGCCGGGCCGCGCTCTACTGCTCGCCATGGTCGCCGGCGGCTCCGCGGTCGTTTGTGCCGGAGCCCTGGGCGCGACCACGGTCCTCCTGCTGGTCTTGACGGGCATCTGAGGCGCCGTTCGCGCGAGGGGATTCCAGAGCGCCACGAGGGCCTGCTAAACTTCCGACTCGCGCCTCGCCCCCATCGTCTAGAGGCCTAGGACACGACCCTTTCAAGGTTGAGATCAGCGGTTCGAATCCGCTTGGGGGTACCACTTCCCGCGTCGGATTGGTCCGGGCGTCGACCCCGTCGACTCGAGGTGCGTGCCGTCCGCTCGAGGCGCCGGTGCGGTCAGCCCTACCCTTCGCCCTCGCTGGCGGCCTTGCCGGCGGATTCGACCATCGTGGTCGGGGTGTTGTGGACCGTGGCGATCGCCGGGATCGTGCCCAGGCGGCCGGCCTGGTAGTCGGCGACCGCCTGCAGGATCTCCTCGCGGGTGTTCATCACGAAGGGCCCCATCCAGGCGACTGGTTCGCGGATCGGCTGGCCGCCCAGGACGAGGACGTCGAGGTTTGGACTTCGGCTTTCCTGGACCTGGCGCGCCGCCACGACGATGGCGTCGCCGGGCCCGAAGACCGCAAGCTGACCCGTCTGGATGGCTCGAGCTTCGGCGCCCACCGCGCCAAGCCCGGCCATGACATAGATGAGCGCGTTGTAGTCCGGTCGCCAGGGCAGTGACAGCCGGGCGCCCGGACTGAGGGTCGCGTGGACCAGGGTCATGGGTGTGTACGTGGAGCCCGGCCCTTTGTGGCCTGCGACTTCGCCGGCGATCACTCGAACGAGCACGCCGCCGTCCGGCGACGTGGCCAGGGCAACCTCATTCGCCCGTAAATCCTGGTAGCGGGGCGGCGACCATTTCTGGGCGCGGGGCAGGTTCACCCAGAGCTGGAAGCCGTGGAACAGTCCACCACTGGTTACCAGCCACTCCGGCGGCTTCTCGATGTGCAGGATGCCCGCGCCCGCCGTCATCCATTGCGTGTCGCCGTTGGTGATCACGCCGCCGCCACCGTTGGAGTCCTGGTGCTCGAAGGTGCCGTCGATCATGTAGGTGACGGTTTCGAAGCCGCGGTGTGGATGCCAGGGCGTGCCCTTCGGCTCGCCGGGCGCGTATTCGACCTCGCCCATCTGGTCGAGATGGACGAACGGGTCGAGATCGCTCAGATCGACACCGGCGAAGGCACGTCGTACCGGAAAGCCCTCGCCCTCGAGCCCGCTCGGCGCGGTAGTGAGGCTGCGCACGGGCCGGATCCGGGTCAAGACGGGATCGGGCTCCGGGATTCGCGGGAGGAGGGTGATGTTGGGGACGGTAACCGCGGGCATGAGATCGATCCTCGTTGAACTGCCGTCGAGCTCTCCGAGGCGCCCGACCGCGCCGATCATGCCGGTGCGCCCACGATGAAGCGCGTCGAGGCGTCCCTCAACGCGTCTGGTGGTGCGCCGACGCCCTCGTCGGCGGCTCGGGCGTGCGCCCGATCGTCGATAACCGGAGTCAGCCCGGTCGAAGTCACCGGATGCGGTCGCCCCGATGGGTGTGTAATAGCCACGTCATCGAGGGTGGAGCAGCAGTTCAAGGAGCCGAGGGAATCGCATGAGCGAATGGTGGCTATGCGAGAGTTGCCACTCCATCAACCGGCCGTCGTCGGCGAAGTGTTATAGCTGTCGCGGTCCCAGGGACGTGCCGCCCGAAACCGCGGCTCCGACACCGGCGCCGAGTTCGACGCAGCTGTCCGGTACGAGCCAAGCCGCGGGTACGAGTCGAGCCGCGGGTGCGGGTCAGGGCCCGGGCTATCCCGTCTCGCCGTCGCCCTACGCCCGGGATCCAGAACCGCCTCGATACGAGTCGGCGCGGATGCCCGAGAACCAGCCTCCGCCGCCCCCGGCCCAGTGGCCCGCAAACGCTCCGGCGCCCAGCGCGACGCAGTGGCCGCCGAGTGCCGCTCCGGGCCCCGCCCCGGCTCAGTGGCCGCGGAATGCCGCTCCGGGCCCCGCCCCGGCTCAGTGGCCGCCCGCACAAGCGCCGCGGCCGGGCGCCCGATGGGCGGCGCCGGGACAGCCACCGTACCCGGGCGGCTACCCGCCCCCAGCGGCCCAGCCTCAGCCGCCGGCCTATCCTTCGGCCTACCCGCCCGGCTATCCGCCGGCCTATCCAACCGCTGCCCCTCAGTCGCCACCCGTAGCCTGCCCTCGCTGCTACGTGGCGCTCCATCCGGGTTACACCCAGTGCGTCAACTGCGGCCTGGACCTTGCCGCCGCGAGGGCCATGCCCACCTCGGCCTGGGCTCCCCAGGTTGCCAGGAGGAAGTCCAGGCTGCCGATCGCGCTGGCCCTCGGTGGCGTCGTGCTGCTGGCTATCAGTGGCGGCCTCTTCGCCATCGCCCGTCAGTCATCCGCGCATCCCGGGGCGACCCCTTCGGGCTCCTTGCCAGCGCTGGCCGTGACCTCGCCCTCGGCATCGACGGGGCCGATCGGCACCGACACCCCTGCCCCGGCAGAAACCCCGGCAGCCACCGAGACTTCGCCCTCCAGCGCGATCTCGGACTGGATCACCTTCTCGCCGTCCGGCGTCGGGTTCACGGCCATGTATCCGGGCCAGCCAAAGCTGACCTCCCAGACCAGCAAGACCCCCGTCGGCAACGTGCCCGTCTCGATCTGGAGCTACGTGGACAGCACCCACCTGATGCTCTTCGCGGGACGCGGCAGATATCCGGCGGGTTCGATGACCGGCGTCAGTCCCTCTGCCGTTTTCGATGGTTCGGTAAGTGGAATGGCCACCGGGTCGGCCCAAACCCTCGAGAGCAGCGCCGACTGCACCCGTGACGGCTACCCGGGACGTGCCTTCGTGCTCACCGGCTCGCAGGTGACGACGAAGGGCCAGATCTACCTCGTAGGCGACGACATGTATATGGTCTATGCCATCTACGACGCCGCCGGAGACGTGTCGCAAGTCGACGGCTTCCTGGCAAGCTTCCACCTGACGCGTCTGAGCCGCCGCTACTCTTTGCCGGGGCGTCGGAAGTCGGCGCCCGGCAGCGGACAGGGAGTCGAGATGGCCGACGACATCGTTCGACAGCAGCTTCTGGAGCTTCTCGACGGCGAGGGCGCTCACATGCCCTTCGACGCTGCCGTGGCCGACTTTCCCGGCCGACGCAATCAACCGCCGGCCGCCTAACGTGCCATACACGCCCTGGCATCTGATCGAGCACATCCGGATCGCCCAGGCCGACATCCTGGACTACATTCGGAACCCGGATTACCTCGCCCCAAACTGGCCGGAAGAGTACTGGCCCGCCAGGGATGCGACGGCGACGCCGTCCGAATTCGTCCAATCGGTGGCCCGATTCAAGGCCGATCAAGCCGCGTTGCACATCCTCATCGCGGATCCGGCCACGGACCTGTTTGCGGTGATCCCGAACACACCCGGCCACACGATCCTGCGCGAGATCCGCGTCATCGCTGACCACAACGCCTACCACGTGGGCGAGTTCGCCATCCTGCGCCAGGTGATGGGCTCCTGGCCGGCGGGCCGCTCCGAGTAGGACCGGCGGCGGCCGCTTCCAATAATCCCGCTGAGCTATGCCGCCCTCGACTGGCCCGGCCGAATGAACCCGATCTGGGCCGGCCCCGCCGTTAGAGCCGCCTGGGCTGCGAGAGCGTCGAGAGATCGGACGATCTCTTCGGAGAGTCTCTCGCACTCGGCGGCGGCCGCCCGGGCCGCCTGACCGTCGCCTCGTGCGTGGCTGTCCATGACCGAACGCACGGACGCGTGGAATCGTTCGTGGCTGGTCTCGAGGTTCGCGAAAGTCGCCAGAGCGCCGAATCTGATCTGCCCCACGCCGTAGTACCACTTCCCGAGTGAGCAGGAGTGATGGTCCGGCAGCTCGTCGGCCGACCAGCGGTCCAGGCCCTCCAGGAGGCCGTGGACCCGGGTCACCCAGCGCATATGAGCTTTCTTGAAGACCTCGATCTGGGCCGCGAGGCCCTCATGACCGGCCAGAGTGAATCGCGCCACGAGGCCGTCGAGTCTGGCGGCCATATCCGAGAGCGTCGCCGCGGAGGCCACTACCTCTTCGACCTGGGCCGACATTTCCTCGGTGGTCGCCGAGACCTCTTCGGCCGCGGCCGAGTTCTCCTCCGAGACGGCCGCGATGGATTCGACTGCGGAAGCCACGGAACCGGCGTCCTGGGTCATTCGAGAAGCCGCCTCATTGGTCCGGGTAGCGATCGCGGCGATCGCGTCCGTGGCGCCGACCACTCCTTCGCTCGCCTCGCCCATGGTCCCGACCGCCAGGGCGATCCGCTCGACCGCCGATCGGGTGGCCGTGACCGCCACCCCAATGGCGTCCAGCGAGGCGCCCGCCTGGTCGGCGAGGTGGCTTCCGCCGGCAACCTCGGCGGCGCCGACCTGCATTGCCTCCACGGCCAGCCCGGTCTCTTTCTGGACGTGGGCGATCAAATCCGCGATCTCCTTGGTTGCCCGGCCGCTCCTCTCGGCCAGCTTGCGAACTTCGTCCGCAACCACGGCAAAGCCCTTGCCCTGCTCTCCGGCGCGAGCCGCCTCGATGGCCGCGTTGAGGGCGAGCAGGTTCGTCTGCTCGGCTATGTCGTCGATGGTCTCGACGATCGTCCCGATCTGTCCGGAGATGGCGCCGAGCTCGATTACTCGAGCCGCGCTCGTGGACACGGCGTCTCTGATCCGGCTCATGCCAGCAGCCGTCTGACCGACGGCCTCGAGACCCGCGCTCGCGGCCGCCGCAGCCTGGGCCGAGACCGTTTCGACCTCCCCCGATGCCGCGCTGGCGGCTTCGATGGCCCTGGCCAGGCGCATAACCGCGGCGGAAGAATCGGCCGTCTTCGCCGTCGTTTCCGCGGCGCCCGACCCCACCACGCCGATGACGCTGGTGAGCGTGGCCACCGCCGCACTCGTCGAGGAGGCGGCCTGAGCCTGATCCTGGGCTCCGACCGCGACCTGTCCAATTGTGTGGGCGATCTGCGTGGACGCGTTGCCTGATTGATGCGCCGCCTCGGTCAGCTCGCTGCTCGTCCGAGCGACGCCTTCGGCCGCCTGCTTGACCTCGCCAAGAGTGGCCGTCAGGTTCGTCCGGGCGGTTTCGTAGCTCCCGGCCATCGTCTTGAGCTCGATCAGCAATTCGTTGCTGAGTCCGGCGGCCCGTCCGATCTCGTCGCCGCTGGAGTACCGGAGCGGCACGACATTCGTGTCGAAGTCCGCGCTCAGGTCGTTCTCCGCAAGCCGCGACAGGCAGCCGGAGAACCTGCCGACCTCGGCCCTCATTGCCTCGAGGTGGTTCTGAACCGCCACGATGCCGCGGGTCATGCGCCGGCTGATGTAGAGGCTCAGTCCGAGGCCCAGGATCACCGCGAGAAACAGGCCGCCGACGACCAGGACGTTGGCAGTAGTGGCGGTCGAGTCGTTGCTCAGGTCCGCGGCGAGAGCCTGGTCATCGTGGAATTGGACCAGCGCGGCTGCGTCGGACTGCATCCTGGCGCGCACGCTGGAGGCCTTATCGCTGGCATCGATCGAGGCCAGCCGGTCGCCCGTGAGGGTGGCCCGCCGGGTGGCATCACGCAGCGGACCATAGGCGGCGTCCGAGTCCTTGAGGTCCGCGAGGATGGAAGTCTGATCGGCTGGAAGGTCCAGAGAGCCATAGGCGGCGAGGTTCTCCTGGAGAGCCTTCTCGTCCGCCGCGATCGAGGCGTCGATTTGCGCCTGCATCTCGGCGTTGCCCATCTGGACGATGCCCTTGTTGACCAGGCGACCCTCGTCGGCGATGGCCAGGCTGATGGCGTTCAGTTGCCCTACGGGCACGAAGGCCCGGTCGTACATCGCGGCACCGCCCGAATTGACGGTCTGAAGGCTCAAGACGGCGACGGCGCCGACGGCCGTCATCAGGACGAGCAAGCCGCCAGAACTGCCCAATAGCTGAGCGCGGACACCCAGGCGCATTTCCGAACCTCCTGCAGGCACAGCAGTCGGTCTTGGATGCGGCCCCCGGTTGGGGGCATCACCGAGATCGTTTCCATGGATATCGGAATGCTTAGCAGATTACTTTAGGTATCGGCTCGGCGAGGCTCGGCTCCGGTTGGCGGCCGCGCCGCTCGTCCGCGCGGGGCCGCGGACCGGCCGCCCCTAGGGCACGTGGTACAGGCACTCCTCCGTCAGCCCGCGCCACTGGACGCAGGCCACTGAGTGGCGCGCGGCCCAGGACGCCGCCGGAACTCCTGGAGGCGGCCCATCCGTCACCTGGGCCAGGTACCAGCGCACGCCCGTGGCATAGAAGTCGCCGTTGTTCGCGATGCCCGTGACGATCAACGGATTGTGCGTGTCCAGGAGGTATTGGGCCGCGTGATTGCCGGCGATTTGTTCTCCTGGCGGCGCCACGCGGGCGAACGTGGCCTCGATCGCCGCCAGTTCGTGCGTGGCTGCGGGAGCCCACTGGCGATACCAGTTCAGCCCTGGCACGACTGCCACGACGATCGCCAGGATGGCGAGCGAAGCGCCCGCCGCACGGCCGATCCGCCCCGGCAGGCCTCTCGCCTCGGCCGCGTCTCGCAGCCAGGACATGGCCAACCGAAGCCCGATGGCGGCGAGGATGGCCAGCGGCGCGGCGAGCGGCACGGCGTAGCGGTTCGGCCGGTACGAGGTGACGATGAGGATCCCGAAGCCGAACGCGACCCAGCCGATCGAAGCCACGGCCAGCCTGGTCTCAGCGGCTGAGAGCCTCCTCCGCAGAGCCAGCGCGAGGCCCGTGCCCAGGAGCGCCATCAGGATGAGCGAGCCCAGCTGCATCCCGTACAGCCCGTCGTTGGCGTAGTTGTCCGGCTGGAAGTACAGATTGATCGAGTTCAGGATCTCCGCGGGCGTCAGATAGAACTTGCCCGGAGACCAGATCTGGACGTCGGTGATGACCGCGTCCCGGTTCGGCAGGAAGATCGCCGCGGCCCACACGATCGCGGCCACGGCGATGGCGCCGCAGGCGGCCAACAGCCAGCGTCGCAAGGCCTCGTCCCGCCAGCCCCACACGAGAGCCACGGCCACGAGGATGCCGAGCACGCTGAAGGCGCCGTTCGGCTTGGTCCCGATGGCGATTACGAACCAGAAGCCGGCGAGTACGCCGCCCCGCACCGAGAGTCGATCCTGGCGCGCGAGGACAAGGACGCCGAGCGTAGTGGCGAGCACGACCAGGTCTTCGAGGAAGGCGAGCCTGCCGTAGTAAAGGGTCAGGCCGCTGGTCGCGAAGCCGAGCCCGGCGAAGAGAGCCGGAACCCTGCCGAGGACGTCGCGCAGGCCCCAGACGAGCGCCACCGCCGTAAGCGACACGAACCCGATGGTGACGAGTCGGGCCTGGTCGATGCCGACACCGAAGATGGCATAGTCGAGGGCCATGACCGCGCTGAACGGCAGATTCACGAGATGGTGATCCCAGCCGTCGGTGGCCCATTGCCCCACCACGACCAGGTTGCGGGCGCTGATGACGTTGTACCACTCGTCGCCCTGCGCGCCGGAGCTCCACGACACGCCGGGACCCGGGTCCGCCGACACGAACGCGGCCAGCAGCGCGAACAGGCCGGCGCCCACGAGAATCGCTTCGAACGGGACGCCGCGCAGCCAGTTCAGGGCACGCCGAAGGGCCGACTCGCCGCCCTTGTCGGTTGGGGCCGACGCCAACGCACTCCTCCACTCGAACGCGCCGTCCGTGGCGCAACCCAAATGCTAGCCTTCGGGAGGCGTCCGATACCACGAAGGAGGATGGAGTGGCGGAACTCGGAGCTCTCGCAAAGGTCGACATCCTCACGGTCGGCTATGCCGACATGCCCTCCGTCGCTGGGACCGTCGGTCTCGTCCGCGATGGGGACAAGATCATCGTGGTGGATCCGGGCATGGTCCGCAGCCGCTCGCTGATCCTCGATCCCATCGAACGTCTGGGCCTGACGCCCGACGACGTCACCCACGTCTTCGTCTCGCACCATCACCTGGACCACGTCGTCAACATTGCCCTGTTCCGCCAGGCCGAGATCGTGGACTTCAGAACGGTGCGCCGCGACGACCACGTGGAGCCCCACTCGGGCGAAGGTTTCCCCCTCGCCGCTCACACCACGATCTGGGTCACGCCCGGCCACTCGCCCCAGGACGCGAGCCTCGTGGTGGATACGGCCGAAGGCCGCCACGCCTTCACTCACCTCTGGTGGCGCACGGACCGAACCCCCGAGGTCGACCCCTACTCCCCGGATCAGGCGGAGCTCGAGCGGAATCGGCGCCGGCTCCTCGACGGCGTGGACGTCGTAATCCCCGGCCACGGATCTCCTTTCCGGGTCAGGTAGCCGGTCGGCGGCCGAGCCCCCGCACGGTCAGGCCGGGTCTGACGTTCGACGCGCCGTACTCCATTTGGGTGTGGTGGAGGGGCCGGTACAACGTCGAACATACCGGGAGATGCGCCGTAGCTCTAGCTGCGCCGTAGCTTCGTGTACCCCGCGGGTTCTCGCCCGCGGCACGCCGAACCAGGGCCGGAAGGCCAAGCATCGCGAAGCGGCCGCTTCACCGCGGCCGGAGAGGGGAGCGGGTGGAGTGAAACCGAGACGATGGATCGCCATCCTCGTCGCGGGTGCGGCTGTCTCCGCCGGCTACTACGCGCCATTCCTGCCGCCCGACCTCCGAGAGGCTGGCTACCTGGCGGCTGAGCTGGTCGCGATCGCGCTGCTGGTCCTGGGGATCAGGATCCTCAAACCGGATCGGCCCGTGGCGTGGATCCTGATCGCCGTTGGGATGACCTGCGTCGCGCTCGGCGACATGACCTGGGACTGGCTCAGCCGGGTCGCCCTCGAATTGCCGTCGCCCTCGCTGGCCGATTTCTTCTACCTGGCCGAGTATCCGTTCCTGGTTGTCGGCGGCTTCCTGATGGTCCGGGGCCGTTCATACCGGGCGACCGCCCTCGACACGCTGGGGTTCACGATAGGGATCGCGGTCCTGATCTGGTCGCTGCTCGTGGAGCCATACCTGGCCGACAGCACCCTATCCACGATGGAGCTCTTCCTCGACGCCATCTACCCGATCGCCGATGTGGCCTTGATCGCGGCCGTCCTGGGAGTGTTTCTCGGTTCCAGGCTCAACTCCCCCTCGATCCGCCTCCTGGCGCTGGGACTGGGCCTCACGTTCCTGGCCGACGTCCTCTACCTGCGCTGGGAACTCGTCGGCGGTATCCCGGACCCGTCGCCGTTCGATTTCGCGTATCCGCTTTCGATGTTCATCTGGGCGGCCGCCCTATTCCATCCTTCCGCGGTCCAGAAGTCGACCCAGGTATCCACGGACTGGCTCTACCGTCGAACGGCGCGCGTGGCCCTGCTGGGCGCCGGGTCGCTGCTGGTGCCGCTCGCGGTCGCGCTCGACGTCAGCGACGGCAACTTCTCCCAGCTGCCCCTCTTCTTGATCGCCTGGGTGGTGCTGGTCGCCATCATGGTGCTTCGGACCAACGACGCACTCGACCAGGCGCAGCACAGCGAGCAACGCTTCCGAACGATATTCCAGACTTCGCCGGCGGGAGTCGGGATCGCCCGCGGGGATCGGATCCTCGACGCCAACGAGTCGGTGCGCGCCATGTTCGGCTACGCGGACACCGCCGCGCTCGCCGAAGTGCCCGTCAGTGAGCACGTTGCTCTCACCGAACGCGACAACTTCCGGGTTCGCCAGCATCTCGGTTCGGCTGGCGGGGAGGTTGCCATGGCCTTCGAGACGGTGGCAACGCGAGCCGACGGCTCGCAATTCCCGCTCATGGTCAAGGCCAGGACGATCCAGCTCTCCGACGGGCCCGCGACGGTGGGCTTCTTCCTGGATCTCTCCGAGCAGCGAGCCGCGGAGGAGCGATCCAGATCCTCCGAGCAACACTACCGCCAGCTCTTCGAGAGCAACCCGCACGTGATGTGGATCTACGACCTCGAGACCCTGGCCTTCCTCGCCGTCAACGATCAGGCGATCAAGACGTACGGCTGGAGCCGCGACGAGTTCTTGAGCATGACCATCCTGGACGTCAGGCCGGCCGAGCAGATACCCGCGCTCCTCGCCAACGTCCGCGAATGCACGGAGCCGCTCCAGACGTCCGGTCCCTGGACCCATCATCGCAAGGACGGAACGTTCGTTCAGGTGGAGGTCACCTCCAACGCGATTCCGTGGGAAGGGCGGAGCGCCAGACTCGCGCTCATCGTGGACATTACGGAGCGTGGCCGTCTGGAAGAGCAACTCCGCCAGGCGCAGAAGATGGAGGCCGTCGGCAGGCTTGCCGGCGGAGTGGCCCACGACTTCAACAATCTCCTGACCGCCATCTCCGGATACGGCCACTTGCTGAAGTCGGAGCTGGACTCGAACGATTCCCGCCAGGCCGACGTCGCCGAGATCCTGAACGCGAGTGAGCGGGCCGCCGCTCTGACTCGCCAGTTGCTCACCTTCAGCCGCCGCCAGGTTCTCGACCCGCAGGTTCTCGACCCCAACGAAGCCGTCCTCGCGACCGCAAGCATGATTCGCCGGCTCATCGGCGAAGACGTGGAGCTGCGGACCAGAATGGACGCCAAAGTCGCGTCCGTGCTGATCGATCAAGGACAGCTCAGCCAGGTCCTCGTGAACCTGGTGGTCAATGCCCGAGACGCGATGCCCGATGGAGGCATCCTGACCATCGAGACGGCCAACGCCGAGCTCCCCGTCGGCGCTACACGTCTACCGAGCGAAGGCCGATCGAAGCCTTTCGTGATGCTGGCGGTGAGCGACACTGGTATCGGCATGGACGCCGAGACGCAGGCGCACCTGTTCGAGCCGTTCTTCACCACCAAACCCGCCGGCCTGGGCACCGGCCTCGGTCTGGCGACCGTCTACGGCATCATCCGCGGTTCGGATGGCACGATCGAAGTCCGGAGCGAGCTCGGGCAGGGCTCCACCTTCAAGATCTACCTGCCCGCGATCCTCGAGCAGCACGCCCCGGTCGTCGAGCTGGTAGCCAAGGCCGGCCCCAGGCCGGCGGGCGGCAACGAGACCGTTCTCGTCGTCGAGGACGAAGAATTGGTCCGGCGCTTCGTCGATTACCTGCTGAGAAGCAACGGTTATCGCGTTCTCGCGGCTTCGAACCCGGAGGAAGGCGGCTCGATAGTGGCCAAGTACGCGGAGCAGATCGACCTGCTGGTGACCGATGTCGTCATGCCCGGTGGCAACGGGGCCGCATTCGCGGAGTGGGTGACGTCCATCCGGCCCGACGTTCGGGTGCTCTTCATGAGTGGATACGCGGAAGATGCGATCGTTCACCACGGCGTGGTCGACGAGGGAATCGCGTTCATCGCCAAGCCGTTCGGCCCCGAGGCGTTCCTCAAGAAGGTCCGGGAAACGATCGAGTCGCCCGCGGCGCGGCCGACGCGCTAAGCCTTCGCCTCCTCGTAGCGAAGTCCCGTGCCTGCCGGAAGCATGTAGCCGAGGTAAGCCGGGCCGGGCTCGACCGCGAGCTGTTCGGCGGAGACCTCGCCACCGGCTTCGCAGCCGATGACGCCGAGCCGGAACTGGACCTCGGCGAAGATGCCGATCGCCACGCTGGCGAGCCAATCGTCGATGGCGCGACGCCAGCGCAGAGAAATCCTGCCGCCGTCCGGACCGAAGGGATACGTACCCAGCCTCGCGTCGGTCCTGGCAAGGGCGCCGATCGGCAGGCAGAAGCTCAGCCAGTCCGTTGCTTGGTCTCGATTCAGAACGGCGGCGCAGGCAGTGTCCGTCCCGTCGGGCAAGCGCACGAGGCCGTGCAACACGTCGTACTGGCGCAACGAGGCCAGGCAGAGCTCGACCGGCGAGTGGCCGATCAGCCGCCGGCTGGAACTTCCCGGTCCAAAGACGGGGGCGAAGCAACCTGCCACGCATCCCTCGCGCCAGACGGCCAGGAGCGCCTGTTCGAGCCGCGCGTCGTCGCTCGGCCCGAGCTCCAGGGCAAGCTCGTAGAAGCCGCCGGTCCAGTTCGCCTCGTCGTTCAGATCCGATGGCAGCATGAGGCAATGATGCCCGACGCCGCCTCGCGCTGGCTATGTCGGCCGTGCATTTGATCCATCGGCTTGGCCGCCGGAGATGCGGCAGAACGGAACAGGCCGTCGCGCTGTCACAGGCATGTCATGAGCGGCGACCACACTTCGATGCAGTGCGGCGCCCTTTCGGGCTGCCGGCGGTCGAGGTCCGCGTTCGCCAATGCTTCTGCTCATCATCGTCGCCTTCGTCGCGGGCCTCGTGACCGCGGTCTCTCCTTGCGTCCTGCCCATCCTGCCGATCGTCCTGGCGACCGGTGCCGACGGCGATCGGCGGCGTCCCTATCTCGTGATCGCCGGCCTGATCGCGAGCTTCGCGTTCTTCACCCTGGCGAGCGTCCAGATCATCTCGGCGCTGCATCTGCCCAGCTCGACGTTGCGCGACGCGGCCATCGTCGTGATCGCGGTCTTCGGGCTTGACGCTGCTCGTGCCGGCGGTTTCGCGCGTCTTCGAGCGAGCGACGACTCGAATCCAGGTGTTCGGCGGGCGATTGGCGGGCGGGGCGAACGCCCAACGGCCGGACGTCGGCCGGCTTCGCTACGCCGACAGCTCCGGCGGGCGTCTCGCGTGGGACGGCATAGACGGCGGGCCATCTGGCGATGGCGGGCCTGCGGGCGACGGCGGGCCTGCGGGCGACGGGAGTGGCCGAACGGATCGACCGCGTGCCAGCATCGCCGGCGGCCTCATCACCGGAGTGGGCCTCGGCCTCGTCTGGACGCCGTGCGCGGGGCCGATCCTCGGTGCCATCACCAGTCTCGCGGTTACCGCGCCGGGATCGTGGTCCACGCTCATCCTCGTCGTCGCCTATGCCATCGGCGCGGGGTTGCCGCTCCTGGCCATCGCCCAGGGCGGTCGGGCCCTCATCGCCCGGCTGCACGTTCGCTCCGCGTCGGCCTGGGCGAGCCGCGCTTTCGGGGCCCTCGTGCTGGTCACCGCCGGTCTCATGGCCGTCGGCGCAGACACCGCGATTTCGGCCGACCTCACGAATTCGCTCCCCGATTGGACCGGCACGCTCCAGGCCCTCGAGCGGGCGAATCCCGTGCAATCGGCGCTGGGCCAGCTTGAAGGCCACGACCAGGTTGCCGGCAGCAGCGGCGGGTCCGACCTGACGGACATAGGCCCGGCGCCGGACTTCGCCGGCATCGATCACTGGCTCAACTCCAAGCCGCTGACCATGTCCGAGTTGCGTGGCAAAGTGGTCCTGGTCGACTTCTGGACCTACTCCTGCATCAACTGCATCCGGACCCTGCCCTACGTCGAGGGCTGGTATCAGAAATACGCCGCCGACGGGTTCGTCGTGGTCGGCGTCCACTCGCCCGAGTTCGCCTTCGAACACGACACGGGCAACGTGGCCGGGGCCATCGCCCGTTTCGGCCTGACCTACCCCGTCGCCCAGGACAACGAATACGGGACCTGGAATGCGTATCAGAACCAGTACTGGCCCGCGGACTACCTGATCGACGCCACGGGCCAGATCCGTAGCGAGCACTTTGGCGAGGGTGACTACGCCAAGACGGACGCCGACATCAGGGCGCTTCTCGCCGAAGCGGGCAAGTCCGCCCTGCCGAGCGCTTCCGCTTCGTCGGGCGCGGTACCCTTCTCCGCCCACCAGACTCCGGAGACGTACCTCGGGACGGCGCGAGCGGCCAACTTCGCGGCCAACTATCCGGGCCCCGGCAGCCATTCGCTGACGTTCCCGGGCTCGCTCGACGAGAACAATTGGGCCTTGTCGGGGAGCTTCGACTTCAATGACGAATACATCACCGCGACGAAGGCCGGGGACAAACTCGAGCTGTCGTTCTTCGCGAAGGACGCCTATCTGGTGATGTCCGCGCCCAGTCCGGTCACTGCGCACGTGACAGTGACGGGCTCCGACATCACGGCGAAGACGCCGGTCTCGACCGAGGACGTTTCGCCCGCCGGCGCGCTGACGATCTCGACTCCCAGGCTCTATCACCTCGTCCACCTGCCCACGCCCGACGGCGCGGTGGTGACCCTCACCTTCGACCAGCCCGGCGTCCAGGCCTTCGCCTTCACCTTCGGCAGTTGAGGTTTGGGCTGCGTAGAAGGCCCGGCGGCATTTCCTCGCGGTTGCCCTCGAGTGGAAATTCCGGTTTACCGATGGTGGCGGTCTTGCCGAGATACTCAGCCGGCACGGGTCTGGGAGTAACTCCCGAGCTCCCGGCAGACGGCCGAATTCGCGTCGAACACGACCGGCGAGGCAACTAGCGGCGCAAATGCGGACGGTCCGGGCGATTTGGGGCCGGGACGGCGAACTGATCTCAACTTTGCACCGCCACCATCGGTATCTCGGAGAAACGCGCGCGCGCCATCGCCGTCGCCCGCGGACTGGCCATTGGCCGGCGGCTGGCCCACAATGGACCGGCGCGAGGGGTTTGCGCCACGGGAGCCTTGGAGGGGAAGCAAGGTGGTCTATCCACACCGCCGGTTCACGGCCTTGTTGGCCGTGGCAGCCGTGCTGTTTGCCGTCCAGGGCTGCTCCCTGTTTGAGTCGTATCCGCCGCAGCCGACGGAGAGGCTCCAGCCGACGACCGTCAAGGTCGTGACGCAGGCCGCGCGGGTCGGTGATCACTTCGTTTACACGTTCAGCGATGGCTCTACCTTCGATGTGCCGAGGAACCCAAGCGGATACAAGGAGCTCAACGCCGTCCAGCCGGGCGGCCTTTTTCTTGGCTCGGCCAAATTCCAATACGGATTGGGTCCTTTGGGCGACATACCCGGATGCTGGCAAGCGATGGCTGGCGGGAACTCGGATTCGATCGTCTGGGACCTGGGCGACTCCATCCTGTTCGATGATGGCCTCGAACTTGCCAAGGCTCCCGACTACTACGCGGATCCGGAGCCCAAGTCGGTGAGCGGACAGCTCACGTGGATCAAGCCGATCGGCGACGCCGTTGTCCCGTGGATGGCCTTCTGCTCCAACGACGAGGGCAAGATCGAGTGGGCCAAGTCGGATATCAGCAAGCCGCGCCCGTAACGGGGCCCGCGTCAAGTTGCACGGCCGGATGCCCGGGCCGCCATTCGAGCGCGGGCAAGGTTCGCGCGTCGCCGCAGCGCGCGCACTGCCCCGCTCCCGCCACTGGATCCCGTGTGTGCGCGCGGAGATACACATCGTTCGGGAAACGGTCAGCCAACACAGCAAACGTGCACGCGGCGATACACGACGAGGGTTGGACGCCAGCTTCGGGCCGATGTGAGCCCCGGCAGGCGCGGGCGAAGCGATCGGCGGGCCATTCGGAGCGCTGACAGCGCCCGAATCCGCCTGTTTGGGCACGTAGCGGCACGGATCGGGCACGGACCAGCCCAACCCCCACTCCGACTTGTCTCTGCCGGCGCACACTCGCCGGCCGATAGATCCGGCCATCGCGACGTGTAGCTACCGACGCACACCCCGGCGGTCGCGCCACCCAGGGCGGCGGCGCCAGCCCGGACAGCGCGGCTCAGGACTTCCGGCTCGGGCGCTCGTTTCGGCTGCGCCGGCGTTCGTCGTCCTCATCGCGGTCGCGGATCTCGCGTTCGGCCTCGTCGGCGCGGCGGCGCTGAGCGTCCAGCACCTGCTTGAACTGCTTGGCGAGACCCGTGTTCATGCCCGCCCGCGCTCGGGCTTCGGCGTCGCGGTCCCGGCGTCGCTCGCGGGCCGCCTCGGATGGTTTCAGTGCCTCGTCTTCGTCCATCAGGCTCGACGCATGCTCCCGGATGGCAATGACCTGCTAGGATCGACTGGCATGGAACTGTACGGCGTCCGGATCCCCACCATCATCACCGAGAACGTGGCGGTTCGCTGTCTAGGCTGCGGTGAGGCGATACAGGGGCAGCCCTGGCGGGTCAACATCCTGGACAACGTGGCTCCGGAAGCCCCGGTCTCGTGGACCGAATCGGCGGGCATCAACCCCGGACCATTCGAGTTCCACGCGGACCCGAGCCATGTCCTGGCCTGGATGGCGAGTAGGGGGATCCTCTTCTGCCGTCGGTCCCAGGTCCGGGAGATCATGAGGCCAGTCTGGCTGCCAATCGAGCCGCGCCGCATCGGTTTGTGCGACGGGCTCCATCGGGAAGACCACGAGTTCGTGAATCCGGCGGTAATCACGCCGGAGCGAAGCTGAGGGCAGATGCGAGTCCGTAAGGCGGTATTTCCGGCCGCGGGTTGGGGAACGCGTTTCCTTCCGGCCACCAAGGCCCAGCCAAAGGAGATGCTCCCTCTCGTCGACAAGCCGGTCATTCAATATGCCGTAGAAGAAGCGGTCGAAGCCGGCATCGAGCAGGTGATCATCGTCACCAGCAGCCAGAAGCGGGCGATCGAAGACCACTTCGACATCAACATCGAGCTCGAGCATCTGCTCGAAGCCAAGGGCGACATCGAGATGCTGCGCCAGATCCGCGCCATCTCGGACCTCGCCCAGGTCTCCTACGTGCGGCAGAAGGAGCAGCTCGGCCTGGGCCACGCGGTGCTCGTCGCCAAGGAGCTCGTCGGCCACGAGCCGTTCGCCGTCATCCTGTCCGACGACGTGGTCGTCGGCGAGGACCCGTGCGTCGGGCAGCTCGTCCGGGCCTACCAGCAGACCCACTGCTCCGTCGTCGCGGTCATGGAGGTTCCGCCTTCGGAGACCTCCCGCTACGGGATCATCGGCGGCGAACTGGTCGCGGGCGAAGAGCGGCTCTACAAGGTCAACCAGCTCGTCGAGAAGCCGGAACCGGACGACGCGCCGTCCAACCTCGCGATCATCGGCCGCTACGTTCTCACGCCCAAGATCTTCGACAAGCTCGAGCAGACCCAGAAGGGCGCCGGCGGCGAGATCCAGCTGACGGACGCGATTCAGGCGTTGATGCAGGAGCAGGACGTCTACGCCTACGCGTTCAAAGGCGATCGATACGACGCCGGGACCACAATGGGCTGGCTCAAGGCGTCAGTGGAACTGGCGCTCGGAAGACAGGACATCGGGGCCGAGTTCCGGCAATACTTGCAGCACCTCGACTTGACTTGATGAGGTCCGGTTTCACGGATCGGTGGTCGAGCGGGGGCCGACAAGCAATAATCGCGGCGCGCTAGCGTCGTTTTTCGAGAGGTTTGTTGTCCGTGGCCGACATCGGTCAGACGATCGGGGGCCGTTATCGGCTCGTCGAACTGCTGGGAGAAGGCACCTTCGCCACCGTGTATCGGGCGACGGATGTCGAAGGCAATCGCGACGTCGCGATCAAGCTGCTGCGGCCGCGCTTTGCCTCTGACCCGGACTTCATGTCCGACTTCCGCTGGCAGACCCGAGCGGCGGCGAGCCTCCACCACGACAACGTCGTGACCGTTTACGACATGGGCACCGACGACGAGGGCACGTACCTGGTCACGGAATACGTCGACGGCGCGGACCTCGGCACGCTGCTGCGCCGCAACGGCCCGGTTCCGCCGCGCCGCGCCGCCCGAGCCGCCGCGGACGTGGCGAGAGCAGTCGAAGAGGCCCACTCGCGGGGCCTCGTGCACGGCGACATCAATCCGGGCAACGTCATGGTCACCCGGGACGGCAGCGTCAAGGTCACGGATTTCGGGATCGCCCGCGCGGCCATGTCCCTCGCCGACGCGGCGGAGTCGAACTCCAAGAGCAAGCCCGGTCCCGCGACGGCGAACGGCGGGGCGAGTGGCACCGGCAAGGGTGCGGCCGCGGGAACGCCGGGCGTCCTGGGCTCCGTGCTGCCGGCCGGCATGCTGCCGTCCGAAGCGTCCGACGTGGATGCCCTGGGCGTCCTCCTGTACGAGCTTCTGACCGCCCGGGCTCCGTGGCCCGGCACCACTCCAGAAGAACTTGCCGCGGCTCGCCGAGCCGGGCCGCCCGCGCCGCCATCGTCGATCCGGCCCGGCATCCCACCACAGCTCGACGAAATCGCGATGAAGGCCCTGGGCCCCGCGAAGAGCAGGTACGGGTCCGCGGCCGGCGTCGCGGAAGCACTCGACGAGTTCATCGACGCGGACGGGGCCATCGCCACCGCCGCGGCCGCGAGCGCCGCTGCCGCGGCCAGCGCCGCAGGCGTCGCACCCGGGCTGGGCGGCGGACTTGGGGCCGAATCCGCGGCCGGAGCGGGTTTCGCGGCCGGAGCCGGCCTCGCGGCTGGAGCGGCTGCCGCCGCCGCCGCGACCGATCCGAACTCGATCAACGCCAAGTTCGGCGGCGGAAGCCCGTATGCCCGGCCCGGATCCGGCGGGCTGGCCGGCGCCGATGTCTGGCCAGCCGGCCCCGGCCGTTCCGGTGCCGCCGAGCGTGCCCCTTTCCGCGCCGTCGCCCTACGCCCGGCCCGGAACCCCGCCCGTGGCGCCCACCTCGCGAGTCATCTACGCCCCGGACGTGTACGCGGACGGCAACGCGCCCGAGTACTACGAAGACGATTCTTCCGGATACTCGCCCGCACCGGCTCGCCGGGCACCCGTCCGGCGGAGCGCGCCGATCGAGGCCGAGCCCGAGCCTGCGGGCGCGAGCCCGTGGGCCTGGGTCGCGGGACTTCTCGCCATCCTGGTCATCGTCGTGATCGCCGTGATCGTGGTCATCGTGGCCTCGAAAGGGCTCGGCCAACGCCGCCCCCGTCTACGCCCCCAACCTGGTGGGCGAGACGCTGACCACGGCCCAGTCGGACGCGGCCAAGGCAGGCGTGAAGCTCCAGTTCCAGTTCAAGCCGAACGACACGACCCAGCCGGACAACACGGTCATCCAGCAGAACCCGCCCGCCGGCTCCCAGATGCAGCGGGACGACACGATCACCGTGACCGTCGTCAACGGCCAGCCGACGGTCGTCGTGCCGAACCTCACGGGTCTCGCCGAAGCGGACGCGCTCAACGCCCTGACCCAGGCCGGGCTGCAGGCAGGCGTCCGAAGCACGCAATTCGATCCTTCGATCGCCTCGGGGCAGGTCGTCAGCTCCAACCCGCGCGCCGGCGTCCCGGTGCAGAAGGGCACCACGGTGGACTACGTGGTCTCGATGGGACCGAGCCCGACGCCCGAGCCCGACCCCGACCCCCACGCCGACGCCTACTCCCACCCCGACTCCGAGCCCGACACCCAGTCCGACTCCAACTCCGGCGCCCACGCCCACGCCCGCCCCGACCGCCGCTCCGACCCCCGCGCCCACGCCGACCCATACGCCGGCTCCGTAGCGGCCTGGCCGCAGGCGTTCGGGGTCTGACCTCGAGCGAGCCTAAGAGCGCGGCCGGCGGACCTTGTCGGGGGCGTGAAGGCTTCTGATCAGGCTGTCTTCGCGCCCCGGAACGGCTCCCCAGGGACGGTGCCTGACCGAACGGCCGTTCTTATGGCGGGCACTCAGCGGAGGAGGCGGGGGCGGCATGGCCGGCTCCGGGCGGTGGCTCTCGACCCACATGCCGGCGCTCCGGACCGTGGAGTCGGCTCCCGCCCGCTCTCTCTCGAGGAGGGGCGACGGCCCGGCCAGATAGAGCGACCACAGGTCCTGTGGTTCGGGGCTCGCGGCCTCGGCGGCGGGCGGCTCGGCGAGCAATTCGTCCGCCTCGCCGAACATCCCGAAACCGAGCCGCTCCACCGGACCGCGGTCGCCGTGCGTGGCGCAAGCCTGCCGAGTCCCGATTCACGCTCGCCGGCAGGCGAATCGGCAGCCTCAGTCGATTCAGCCCAGGGCGCGACCGGGATCGCGGCTGCCGTGCCCGACCGTGTCTCTCGGGCGGATCGCTCCCAGCAGGCCCGCTCCTCGTCGCCCGTCAGGACGTTCCGATACTTGTCCAGAGCGCAGAAGCCGAGGCGGGCGGTCACGCCCTGCCGGAAGTGGCGGCAGGTGGAGCAGCTGGTGGTGGAGCGGTGGCAAACCCAGCACCTTGCCGCTTCTTGCTGCGGCGTTCCGCAATGAGGGCAGCGCCAGCTAGCCATGCTCCTAGTGTAGCTGCGCGCAGCTGCCAGCACCAGGTGTCTCGCAGGCCGCCGAGGCGGGCGCCGCTGGGTCCGGGTCGGGGCGAGCGCTCGGGCGAGCGCTCAGGTGAGCGTGAAGCCCGCGGTGGCCGTGGCGACGTCGCCGGCCGGTGAGGTCACCATCACGCTCGCCGCGCCCGATCCGGCGGTCGCGCCGGAGATGTCGACCTGCCAGCTGGCCGTCCCGGTGGCGTCGGTCGTCGTCGAGAAGGTCATCGGGCCGAGCCCTTGCGCCTGGACGGTGAAAGTGACCTGACCGTCGGCGAGTGGTCCGCCGTTGACCGAGGTCGCGTGCAGGGTGAGCTTCAGCCTCGTTTTCGCCGCGGCTGGAGAACCTGGTGGGCGACACGGCCAGATGCGCCGCCAGGTCGCCATAGGCGCGACGAACGGTCAGGTTGTGCTGGCGTCGTTGCCGGCTTTGTCGGTGCCGGAGATGACGATGGTGTTGGACCCGGCGATTATCGGGACCGAGGCCGTGAACTTGCCGTCGGCTCCCGACGTGACGCCGCTGACGCCTCCGCCGGCGACCATCTGATTCCGGACGATCAACGAGATGTTCGGGTCCGTCTGGCCCGAGATCGCGGCAGTGCCGGAGTTGAGCGAGGCGTTCTGCCGGGGCGAGGACACGGTGATCGGAGGAGGCGTCGTGTCGAGGACGTACGTGATCGACGGAGAAAGCTTGCCCTCGCCCGAGGGTCCGTCGATCGTAGCGGCGAAGACGTTGTTGCCTTCGACGAGGGTCACCGCCTGGGTCGTGAACCGGGTCGTCGAACCGATCGCCCACCTCGGCGACGAGGCTCTTGGAGTTGTTGACGCCCAGCTGGTAGACGCGGATCCGGAAGCCCGTCTTGCCCACCGTGAGTGACGGCACGCTGCCGTTGAGCGTCAGCTTGGCCTCGTTCACATACCCGTCGTTGGCGGGTGCGTCCAGAAGGGGAGTATCGAGAACGGCTCCGGAAGGCGCCGCCGTCGAGGGCGCTTGCGAAGTGAGCTGGCTGATGGCGTTCTGGAACGCGCCGCCAAATCCCTTTGCCACGTCGACCACGAGCCCGGTCCCGATGAGGACGGTGATGATGCCGAGCATGAGTAGAGCGGCCGCGATTGCCAGGCCGATCGGGAGCGGAATCTGCGGGGCCGTCGCGATTGGGCGGTATCGCTTGAGAGCCGTCGAGGACGGGCTGTCGGCGCGGATCGTTCGACGTGGCTTCATCCGCTCGCCGGGCGGCGGCAGAGGCCGTACGTGCGCGGCTCTTCGTTCTCGCATCGGCATGCACCTATTCTCGCATCCTCGCCGGTCGCGACCTGCTCTTGTTGGAACGGCCGCCGACTACTCCGGAGTAGGACTCTGGTACTCCCCGTGGACAGATGCCCGCGAGGCGCACTGCGTGACGCGAGTCATCGGGGTTCCTCTCGGCTCGACATGTGAGCCGTGCGCGTGTCGGGCGGATCGGTGTACTCTGCGGCAGAGAGCGGACATCTGGGAGCGTCCGCTTGAGTTGAGGTCACAAGTGCAGGGCAGAGACCCCAAGCCAGCGCGGCCAATCGCAGCCGAATCCGGGCCCGCGGGGCGTGAGTCCGGCGCACGTAACGGCGTCGTGCCCATGGGCCTCGGCTATGGGTACAGATCGGGCGCTGCCCCCGGCATGGCTCGTCCGCACATGAACGACCCTCGGATGCCGATGCCGGCGCCGCGCGGCGCGGCCGGCCGCGTCATGGCCAGGCCGGGGCCCCGGCCCCCCATCTTCACCCACTCCGAGCCCGCCACGGCCACGCCATCGACCCGTTACCCGGGCCTTCCGGCCGCCCGATCGGGTTTCGGCCTGCCGAGCCTGCGGCGCAACGTCTGCCCGCACTTCTACATGACCGGCAGCCGCGGCGCCATCCCCATCCAGGCGCCGCATCTCCTCAAGGCACTCATCCGCCAGGAGCAGAACGTCTCGCGCTGCCAGCTCCGCGGCGGCGTCCACCTCGAGCAGGGCTACGTCAACGACGTCTGCTCTGACGCCGCGCTTCAATCAGTGCGTCTTCTACGAAGACGACCTCTCCAAGGATTGACCGGCCTCCGCCTCGACTACCCCTCGGCACTCCAGGCCCTCCAGTCGCGCGGCCGATTCGGCATCCACCTGGGCCTGTCGCGAACGAACGCCCTTCTGGAGGCCCTCGATCATCCGGAGCGTTCGTTTCGCGGGGCGCTGATCGCCGGCACGAACGGCAAAGGCTCCGTGCTGGCGCTTGTGACCGCGACGCTGGCGGCGGCGGGATATCGAGTCGGCCACACCCCCAAGCCTCACCTGGTCACCTACCGCGAGCGGCTTCAGATCGGCGGCGTCCCGATCGACGCGGACGCCTTTGCGCGGCTTGCCTCGCGCGTCCTGCCACTGGCCGACCGGGTCGCCCGGAGGCACGGCGATCCGACCGAATTCGAGCTGCTCACGGCCATGACGTTCCTGTGGTTCGCCGAATCGTCGATCGATCTGGCGGTCGTTGAGGTCGGCCTGGGCGGGCGCCTCGACGCCACTCACGCCTGGGACGGGGGAGTGGCTGTGATCACGAACGTGACGCTCGACCACATGGATCGGCTTGGCTCCACGGTCGAGGCGATCGCCCACGAGAAGGCGGCCATCGTCATGCGAGGCGACCTGGCGGTGACGGGCGCCTGGGGGACGGCGCTCGACGTCGTCGAGCGCCGGTGTAGGAGCGTGGCGGCTCCACTGACCGTGACGCCGCCAGCGCCGCTGCTCGGCCTGGATCGCGACGGGATCGAAGTCGAGTTGGGGCGGCTGGGACGGACACGGGTCGGTCTTCGGGGGAGCCACCAGGCGGCGAACGCCGCCGTCGCCGACGCCACACTCGACGCGCTGGAGGCGGCGGGGATCGCCTCCGTCCCGGACGACGCTCGGAGGATCGGCTACGCGGCCGTTCAATGGCCCGGTCGCATGGAACTGATCGAAGTGCCCGGCCGCCCGGGCCGCCCGGGCCGCCCGCCAGAGAGTGGTCCCGGCCGCCCGCCAGAGAGTGATCCCGGCCGCCCGCCGGAGAGTGGCCGCCGCGAAGTGCTGCTCGACGGCGCTCACAACCCGGCCGGCGCCGCGGCCCTGGCCCGGGGACTCGACGAAGTGGCGCCCTTCCTTGGCGAGGGCAGGCCCACGCTCGTGCTGGCGATCATGGCGGACAAGGATTTCAGCGGCGTTATCGCGGCCCTGTCCGGGAGTACGTATCTTCGCGACGCCCGGGTCATCTGCACCGCGCCCTCGGGAGGCCGGGCGCTGCCGGCGGTCGTGCTCGCGGCCCGCTGGCAGGAGCTGGCGGGGCGGGCCGCGGAGGCGGTCGACGATCCGGCCGCGGCGATCAACGCCGCGCTCGCGTCCGGGAACGGACCCGGTCGTCGTCGCGGGCTCCCTCTATCTCGTGGGAGCGGCCCGCGCGATACTCGTGGACGATCCTCTGCTGGAGCCAGATCCGCCGATGCCGCATCCCGAGCCCGCTCCGTGACCGCTTTCGCCGGGAGAGCCTCCGTCCCCGTTCACCCGCAACCGACCCGCATCGGAAACCGCGTCTTCGCCTGGGGCACGCGGACATTCGTGATGGGCATCGTCAACGTCACGCCCGATTCCTTCTCCGGCGACGGCCTGCTGGCAAGCGACCCGGCCGCCGCCGTGGCGATCCAACAGACGACCGAGTCGGCCGACGCGGAGCTCGATTCCGCCGTCGCCGCCGCGCTCGCCGCCTCGGCCGCGCCTGGGTTCGAGCTGACGTACGCCGGCCGTGGCGAAGGCGCGCCGGATGGCTTCGGAAGGCGCGGACATCCTCGACGTGGGCGGCGAATTCGACCCGCCCGGGCCACACGCCCGTGGCCGCGGACGAGGAGATCGCCCGCGTCGTGCCGGTCATCGCCGCGATCCATGCCGCGCTGCCGGACCTGCCGATCAGCATCGACACTTCCAAGGCGGCAGTGGCCGCCGCGGCGCTCGATGCGGGCGCGGCGCTTCTCAACGACGTCTGGGGCGTTTCGGACGACGATTCGATGGCCCGCCTGGCCGCGGCCCGGGGCGTGCCGATGATCGTCATGCACAACCGCGCGCAAGGCGGTCTACGCCGACCTGATCGCCGAAGTCGTGGCCGATCTGCGGTCCGCGGTCGACCGGGCGCGATCGGTTGGCGTGGCGAACGGAAACCTGATCGTCGATCCCGGGTTCGGCTTCGGAAAGACGCCCGAGCACAACCTGGCCGTCCTGCGGGAGCTGGCCCGGCTGCTCGAGCTCGGCAGGCCCATCCTGCTCGGCACTTCCCGCAAGTCGACCATCGGCCACGTTCTCGGCGGTGCCGGCGCGGAGGACCGGCTCGAGGGAACGCTGGCGACAACCGCCATCGGCATCGGCGCCGGAGTGGACATCGTCCGCGTCCACGACGTGCTGGCAAACGTTCGGGCGGCCAGGATGGCCGACGCCGTGTTCAGAGGAGGGAACCTGTGAGCGATCGAATTGCCCTCGTGAACATGCGGTTCGAGGGCCGTCATGGCGTCCTGCCCGTCGAGCAGGACCTGCCCCAGCCGTTCGAGGTCGACGCCGAGCTGTTCCTCGACCTTCGAGCCGCGGGCGGCAGCGACGACCTGTCGCTGACCGCGGACTACCGTCAGGTCTTCGAGATCTGCCGGGAGACCGTCGAAGGGCCGAGCTTCCGACTCATCGAGGCCGTGGCCGAGACGATCGCCATTCGCCTGCTCCAGACGTTGGGTTCGTCCGGGGTCAAGGAAGTCCTCGTCCGCGTTCGAAAGCCCGCGGTTCTCCTGCCGGGCTCCCTCGACGGCGCATCGGTCGAGATCCGCCGCACCCTCGCGGATCTGCCGCTCGCCTAGCCCTGGCGGCGGCTAGCTCAGGTTGGCAGGCCGGGTCCCGAGAGTCACTCGCAGGGTCATGTACGCGCCGTCGCGGTATACCTGCATCGTGATCGTCCGGCCGGGCGGGTACTGGACGAGCAGATCCTCGAGCCTGTGCAGGCCATCGATGGCCGTGCCCTCGATAGTGGTGATGATGTCGCCCGTCTTGACCCCGCCCGCGGCAGCCGGGCTGCCCGGCGTGACCGCTTCCACGGAGTTGCCGGCGGCGTCCTCCTTGTGGACCCAGGCGCCCTGGTCGACGGCCAGGGAGAAATTGGCCTGGACACCCTTGTCGACGAGGATGTAGGAGACGCCGATGTACGGCCGCGACAGCTGCTCGCCCGCCAGCGCCTGCTGCATGATCGGCTTGGCGACGTCGATCGGGATGGCGAAGCCGATGCCCTGGGCCGACGATGCCTCGGCGGTGGTGATGCCGATCACGTGTCCCGTGGCGTCGACGAGCGGCCCGCCGCTGTTGCCCGGATTGATCGCCGCATCCGTTTGGATGAGCCCGTGCAGGCCCGTCTCCGTGGAACCGGCCGAGTTGCCGCCGATCGGAGATGTCGCGTCCGAGGGCGGACACGATGCCGGTCGAGACGCTGTTCGGATAGGCGAGGCCGAGCGGGCTGCCGATGGCGATGGCCAGCTGGCCAACCTGGAGCGTCGAAGAGCTGCCGAGCTCGGCCGACCAGATGTCGGTCGCGCCCTGGAGCTTCACGATGGCCAGGTCCGAGAGGGTGTCGACGCCGTAGATGGTGCCCGCCACGCGACGGTCGTCGTAGAGCCGGACGGTCAGGGTCTTCATGCCGGCGACCACGTGCTTGTTGGTGAGCACCCAGCCACGGACGTCGAAGATGATGCCCGCACCCACCTCGCTGTTGCCGGCACCGTCGTTGGCGAGGATCTGGACGACGGCGCGGTTCGCCTTGTTCACGGCCGCTATGACCGTCGACGTCTCCGACTCGACGCTGACTCTGGACCCGTCTCCGGGCGCCGGGGTAACCGCCAGCATTCCCGTGGCGCTCATCGCGGCATATGTTCCGCCCGCTCCGAGCAACGCGGCGGCAAGTGACGTGGCCAGGATCAGGCCAACCAGGCCGCGGCCCCCGGACGGGGAGCTCGAGCCGGCGGTGGGCGTGGGCGCGGACGGAGGCGGCTGGGGCGCGGCGTCGGCCGGTTGGGGCTCGAACCATCGCTCGGGCGTGGCCGACCCTTGATCGTCGGTGGTGGCTTCGAGCCTGGCCTTCCACGGCGAACGCGGAGAAGGCAGCGGCTCGAACGTCTCGGTCTGGCCAGTCTCGGACATGAGTGCGGATTCGGCTCCAAGCGGATAGAGAAGCTGCGACCGCCGGCGCGGTCTACCCGTGTGTCGCCCCGACGCTCCCCAGGCAGCTAGTCGCACCGTGACGATACGCGTTCGGGCGGTTCACCTTCCACGTCTCGAACGATGAAGAAAGCGCCACAAACAACCCGCGGCGGCTATCTTGCCTTCGATTTGGAGGCCGGACCCTGAAAATCGGTCGAATCGAGAGTTTTCGCGGGCTTCGACGCCTCTTCGGACGGGGGCGGCACTTCCGGCTTGGACCACTTCGCCGGCCTGGACCAGCGCGGCGGCTTGGCGCCCATGGCCGCCTTTGGCGGCCTGGCTCTCTTTGCGGGCTTGGGTGGCGCCTTGAGGCGCCGGAGTCTTCCCTCCCGACGCCGAAACGTCCGTCGGGGGGCCCGCGGTCGGGCCGTCGGGCGACCTCGGGTCGGCCGGCAGCGTGACCGTGAACGTGGATCCGCCTCCGACCCGACTTTCGACCATGACCCGGCCGGAGTGCATGTCGACCACGGAACGCACGATCGCCAGGCCGAGCCCGCTGCCACTGCTGCGAGCCTCGCTCGCCCGCGAGCCCCTGTAGAAGCGGTCGAATATCTTCGGCAGCTCGGCGACGTCGATGCCGACGCCGGTGTCCACAACCTGAATCCGGGCGCCTCGCGGATGCGGCCGAAGGGTCACTCGGACCGTGCCGCCGCGCGGAGTGAATTTCAAGCGCGTTGCCGATCAGGTTCGTGAGGACCTGGCCCATCCGCTGGGGATCGTGGCGGACGATGAGTGGCTGCTCCGGCACCGAAACCGACAGGTCCACGCCACGCCGTTTGGCCGAAACCTGCGCCTGCTCGACGGCCGATTGGACCGTCGTGCCGATGTCCTCCGGCCGCAGATCGAGCTTCACCAGGCCCGAATCCAGCTTGGAGAGTTCGAGAAGGTTCTGGGCGAACCAGTCCAGCCGCTCGATCTGCTGGGCGCTCGACTCGAGGAATTCGGCCCGCGCCTCGGCGTCCTCGCCGGCCTTCTCCCGGAGCAGCTCGTTGAAGGTTCGGAGAGCGGCGAGCGGAGTCCGCAGCTCGTGGGAGACGTCGGCGAGGAACTCGCGGCCGGCGTCGCGGTCGCGGCGGATAACCTCCATGGTTTCCTCGACCTGGTCGGCCATGGCGTTGAACTGCCGCGACAGCTCGGTGATCTCCTTGGCCCCTGTTCGGGCGGTATCGGAGGGCACGCGGCGTGTCAGGTCTCCTTCGGCGAGGGCTCTGGCCGCGTCCGTGAGGCGTCGGAGGGGCTTCGTGAAGCGCCGCGCCAGGAGAGCGGCAACGGCCGAGGCGAGCAGGAGAGCGAGGGCGACCGCGCCGATGAGGAAGCCGATGATCGAGGCGATCGTGCTGGCCCGGGTCGTATACGGCGCGGACAGGCTGACTTCCAGATACCAGGTCGGCTCCAGGCCTCTTGGGTCCGGAAAGGAATAGATGTGGGTGTAGCTGATCTGGTCGCGGGCCTGACCCTGGCCGGGCGGGGCGGTGAGATCGGCCCGGAACGTGGATGGCTCGTTGGCGGGGAGGAATACCAGGCCGCGGGGCGTGTCGCTCCCGAGCCCGAACCGCAGCCGCAGATCCGCCTGGGCCACGTTGTTGGCGTAGTCGGACATCGCGGTCGCGGCACTGATTTCGGCGGTGACGTTGTCGTTGAGGTTGCCGCTCGCCGATACCACCGCGACGTCGACCGGATCGGCTTCGGCGATCGCCTCGGAGCGAACCCGGACCACGTCCGCGACGGCGTTGGCCCGGGCGGAGAGGTTCAGCTCCTCCTGCTGCCGGAGGTCGCGGTCGAGGACCACGACCGTAGCGGCGGACACGACGCCCACGGCCAGGGCGAAGACCATGATGAAGGCCAGTGACAGGCGGCCCTGGAAGGTCTTTGGGAAGAACGGCGGGACCGGCATCGAGACGCTGCGGGAGGTGCGGCCGACGCCTGGGTCGCGTCGCGGCGGCCTCCGGCTCCGGGGCGCTCGTCGTCGGAGCGGCGCCGGTCTCCGGAGCGGCTCCCGGCACCGGTATGCGCCGGTCCCGTGCCGCCAGTCGGCGCCGGTCCCGAGCCCGCCGGGCGCTCGCCGCTCGGCATGTCAGCGCTCGGCGAACGCGTAACCCGCGCCGCGGACCGTCAGGACGAAGCGCGGGCTCGAAGGATCGTCCTCGAGCTTCTCGCGAAGATGGCTGACGTGGACGTTGATCGTCTTCTCGTCCTGGTCCAGCGCTTCGTAGTCGCGGATCAGCTCGAGCAACTCTCGCCGGGAGTACACCCGACCCGGCTTGCTCGCGAGGTGCCGGAGGATCTCGAACTCGGTCGCCGTGAGTGCGATGCGCCGCTCGCCACGCTGGACCCGCCGGCGTTCGAGGTCGATGAGTAGATCGCCGTGGCGGAGCAACCGCCCGCCGCCCGCGTCCGCCAGGTCGCCGTACGCGCGCCGGAGCAGGGCCTTGATTCGGCTCATGAGCTCTCGCAGGCCGAAGGGCTTGGTCATGTAGTCGTCCGCGCCCAGCTCCAGGCCGATGACCTTGTCCATCTCCTCGTCGCGCGCCGTGAGGATCAGGACGGGGGCCTTGCTGCCACCCGTTCGCAGACGCCGAAGCACCTCGAAGCCGTCGATGCCCGGCAGCCGCACGTCCAGGACCACCAGGTCCGGCCCTTCGCGAAGGATGAACTCGAGTCCCTCTTCGCCCGACCGCGAGACGGCGACTTGATAGCCCTCTTGCTGCAGCGCGTACTGGATGCCGCGGGCAACGGCGTATTCGTCCTCCACGATCAGGATGGTCGCAGCCACGCCTCGTTCCTCTTGCTTGCAGCAGTCGCGATCCTACACCCCGGCTGTGCCGCGGTGGCAAGCCGCGACGCGCGGCAGCCCGCGGTCAACGGCGACGCGCGGCGGACCGAGGCTGAGCTTGACCCGTCACCACGCAGCGCGGCCGGGCCGCGGCGTTGGGCGCGCCGTGGGGTGCCGACCGCCAGAACTTGAATAACTTCCGCCACGTGGAAGTTGTGCGAGATCGGCCGCCTTCGGCGCCCCTACCCGGGCCCGAAAGGGCCTCTCGCCACCTCTCCGCGCCTCGAAAGCGCCAGGTTCGGCCGGATCCAGACCGGGCAGCGCTTCCTTGCGGCGCTCTCGCGGTCCAGGGTTGGAACAACTTCCGCCTCAGGGAAGTTGTTCAAGAACTGCATACCCCGCGTCCCGGGCGCGGCCCCCAAGCCCGCCGGTTGCCAGCGCTCACTCCAATCGTGCATCCGCGAGCCGTCAGGCCGGGCCAGACTCGGCTCGTGACCGTCGCGCTTTTCGCTGCCGGTCGGCCCGGACCTTTCCCTACTCGTCCCACGTCGTGGGTCAACCTCTTCGAGTAGCCATGCCGTCGACGTAATCCTGCCGTCTCTCGTCATGGTTGGCCTTGAGTCTGCCCACGTCTCGTCATCGGGCCGCATCCGCCCGAACGGAGCCAACGGAGGTTCACGATGAAGGTCGAGCACGAAAAGGCACTCGCCCCGGAGGACATCACCCGGCTGTTCGTCGAACGGGCGAACGCCGGCGACGCGGAGGGTCTGGCGGAGCTCTACACGCCGGACGCGGTGGTTGCGTTCCGCCGGGCCAGCTGACGGTCGGGCGTGAGGCGATCCGGGCCCTGTACGAGCAGATGCTTTCGTCCCGGCCGGTGTTCCAGCTCGAGACCCCGCTGACGACTCTGAGGCTGGGCGACATCGCGCTCACTGCCACGCCGGCGCGCGACGAAGCGGGAGCCCGAGCTCAGGTGGTGATGAGACAGTCGGACGGGTCATGGCTGCGGGTCCTCGACCGCCCGGACTTCCGCGGCTGACATCCCTGCCACACGGTCCGGCGCCGCCCACAGCGCCCCGCCCAAAGGAGACGATGAAATGGCGACCTGGTCCGACCTGCGAGTCCGCGGCACCCGAGCTGGCGGCTCGGGGCAAGACCCTGCTGTATCGATCCGGACAGGGCGAAGCTCTTCTCGTGACCGTCCGCGCCGACGCGCCGCCACAAGCACACCCGATCTACGTTCAGGTCGTCGGTGGCGGGCTCTACGCTTTCATCCTGCCGTCGCCAAAGTTGCGCGATCTCGTCGAAGACGGCCGATACGCTCTCCACGCGCATTTCGACCCCGCGCGGCCAAACGAGTTCCTGATCACCGGCCGAGTCCGGAAGGTGGACGCCGAGACGCGTGCCGACTCTGGCCACCGATTGGGGCTTCTCGCCCGGCGATGCCGACGCGTTCGAGTTCCTCATCGACGAAGCGCTCTACGGCGAACGCGCAACGGCCGACGATTGGCCGCCCAAATACACGACCTGGCGGGCGAGCGCGGCGGCGAGCTGACGTCGCGGCCTCTCCGGGCCCTGGGCTGCCTAGATCTCGCTCGTGCAGGCCTTGCAGCGAGTCGCGGCGATGTCGTTCGGTTCCTTGCAGAACGGGCACGTCTTGAGGTCCGGCGAGGGCGCGGGCCGCAGGAACACCCGGCTGATCAGGAAGACCACGAACGCGACGATCACGAACGTGATCACCACGTTGAGGAACGTGCCGTAGCGGATGGCGACTTCCTTGGTAGGTCCCCGATGCGGATTGAAGGACGATCTTGAACTGCGAGAAGTCCACTCCGCCCAAGCGCAAGGCCGATGGGCGGCATGATGATGTCGTTGACGAGCGACGTGACGACCGCGCCGAGCGCGGTGCCGATGATCACGCCGACGGCGAGCGCCAGCGCGTTGGTCTTGAGCAGGAACGCTTGAAACTCGCTGAGCATCTGCGTCTCCTCCGGTGTCCTGGGAATCGGGCTTCCAGGGTTGGGGATCGCGGGCCGTTCGTCAGCAGCGGGTCTGGATCGTGGAACGCCCGGTCGCCATTCGCAAACCTGACAGCGGTTGGCAGCCGGCCGATGCACCCTTGGTCCAGGCGCCAGGTCCGGCGCGGAATTGAGGCCAGGTGGTTATGCGCACGATGTTCATCGCAGGTTTCGGGCCGATCGTCCGCGATCTCGAAGCCTCTCGCTCCTTCTACGAATCCACGCTCGGGCTCGAGCTCGAAGGCGACGACGACTACCGCCATACCGAGTCGGTCGACGGCTGCCGGCATTTCGCCTTGTGGCGGCTCGAGGACGCCGCGGAGGCCTGCTTCGGAACGAAGGAATGGCCGTCGTCGCTGCCCGCCCCAAGGGCCTGGATCGAATTCGACGTGGACAACATGGCCGAGGCGGTCGAGAAGCTCGAGAAGGACGGCTACTCGCTCCTGGTCACGGACCGGACGGAGCCGTGGGGCCAGGTGGTCACTCGACTGCTGAGCCCGGAGGGTCTGCTGGCCAGTGTGACGATTACGCCCTGGATGCGCCCGGAACTCTCGAAGGCGGGCAGCCAGATCCGCGAGCTGACGGCACCTGTGGCGCGCGATCGCACCGCCAGACTCGTCTGGCGCAAGGACACTCATACAGGTCGGCGTCTCACTCCCCGTTGCGGCAGGATCGGGCAGCAGCAGCGGAGGAAGACGAAATGGAGATCGCGCCGGGCATTCGGCGGCTGGGTAACGGCCTGGTCAACGTCTACCTGCTCGAGGAAGCGGGAAGCGTGACGATCGTGGATGCCGGGCTGTCCGGCTACTACGGCCACGAACTCCCGGCCGAACTTGCGGCCATGGGCCGCTCGATGGCGGACGTGAAGGCCGTGGTTCTGACCCACGCCCACTCGGACCACATCGGCTTCGCCGAGCGTATTCGGCGGGAACGCCACATCTCGGTCCTGGTCCACGAAGCCGATGCCGCGCTGGCTCGAGGCGAGGTGAAGGCGGGGCGCGATCCGGCGGGCATGAAGCTCAGCTCGATACGTCCGGCCCTGCTCGGGTTCCTGCTCTACGGGCTGCCGCGCGGCGGCATGCGCGTCCCGCCGATCCTGGAAGTGGCCACCTTTGGCGATGGCGCGACGCTGGATCTCCCGGGCTCCCCCCGTGTCGTGCTCGTTCCGGGCCACACGGACGGCATGGCCGCGCTCGTGGTCGCGAGCAAGGACGCCGTGTTCGTCGGTGACGCGCTGGCGACCCGCGACGTCATCACCGGGGCCGTGGGTCCGCGCCTCGCGCCATTCGGTGCCGATCTGGCCCAGGCCTACGACTCGCTATCCCGGTTGGATGGCATCGAGGCCGGGCTCGTCCTGCCGGGCCACGGCCAGCCCTGGACCGCCGGTCTTCCCGAGGCGCTTGCCCGGGTTCGTGCCCTCGGTCGACCGGTGAGCTCGAAGGCTGCCTGACGCTAGTCCCGGATCACGGAGCTGCCCGTGTCCTTCTGAACCGGGCTGAGGTCCGCTGAGCCCGAAACCTTGAGCGTCGAGCCGCCGTGGCACGTGCCGGCGACGGATGCCGTGAGCATTCACGAGGGCTGTCGAGCCGCCGTCGATCTGGACCTGAGCCGTGCTGGTTTCGACGTTGCGGAGATCGGCTGTCGAGCCGCCGTTCGCGGTGACATTCAGGCTCGTCGCCGTGCCGCCCGCGCGCAGCGTCGAGCCTCCATCGACCGAAACCGTGAGGTCCGGGTTCGAGAGGTCTTCGACGTCGACGGTCGAGCCGCCGGTCTGGACGATCGAGTCGATCGCGGTCGGCGGACACGACCTGGACCTTGAGCTGTTCGTGCGTTCGCAGGCTGCCGGTGACCCGGATGCGGAGAGTCCCGTCCTGGACGTCGGTCGCGATCAAAGCCGTGAGATTGTCGTCGGCGGTGACGCTGGCCGAGGGGCTGGCGCCGTGCTTGACGAAGACGGTGAGGCCGTTCTCGACGGAAACGGCGTGGAACGACGCCGGCGTTCGGGTGTCCGTGGCGACCTTGCCCGAGCCCTCCGTGTAGGGCGCGGATCCGATGGTCGTGGTCGACCCGTTGTATGCTGTTGTTGTGGACGGCTGTGCAGCCCGAGACGGCAAAGACGGCGACCAGGGCGGCCGAGACGAAGAGTCCACGGGCGAGGCGGCGGATCATGTTGCTCCATGAAGGTGCGGTGAGGTTGCCGCCATCTTCACCGACCGAGCCGACCTTTCCTCCCTTCCCGCGGCCGATTTCCGGTCATACCCGCGTCGGATGGCGCGTCATCGAAACCGGCGGATCCGGCGAGATTCACATGGAGCGGTCGCTCTTCCAGGGGCCTGTGCCGCGGATGGCCACGTAACCGTGAGAACGGGGTTGGAACAGCGCGCGGCAGCCCACGGCCGACACGCCACAGGGAATAAGGACCGCACCGCGTGAAACTCGCGATTTTCTGCATGAGCCACGCTACGGCGTGGGTCGCCGCCACGCTACGGCGTGGGGCTAGAGGAGGTCGCCCTTGTGCCAGCCCGTCGGTTCGCCTTCCCGGGGACGTGGCTCCTCGCCCGGTTCGTAGACGAACGTCGGGTTATGCGGCTGACTCCGCGCGTCCTCCGGAGAAGAAGGTTCGCCCGGCGGTAGGGCCGCCGGCTGCTCGCCGGCCGCGAGTTCGGCGGATGCCGTTCCTTTTCCTTCGATCGCGCCGACCCCGTAGGGCACCCACTTGGACGGATCCTGGAGCCGGTGAGCGGCCTCGTTGCCGCGGCGGTGCGTTTCCTCGAAGCCGGAGGGCTCGATCCACATCTGCCGGCCGTCGAGCAGGCCTTCGACGCCGCCCTGGCCGGGCTCCTGGCGCGGGTGCTGGCAGTACCAGCAGTTGGCCTTGTCGTGGGGCGTGTACTCGGTCGGCTCCTCGTACGTGGTGATGTAGCCCTCGTAGTTGCGAAGGATCACCTTGTGGTCCGAGTAGCTGATCAAGTAGTTGGGCATGACCGGGATCTTGCCGCCGCCGCCGGGCGCGTCCACCACGTAGGTCGGCACCGCGTAGCCGGAGGTGTGGCCGCGGAGGCCCTCCATGATCTCCATGCCCTTGCCGACCGGCGTCCGGAAGTGGCCGGAACCTTCCACGAGGTCGCACTGGTAGATGTAGTACGGCCGGATCCGGAACTCGACGAGCTTGTGGACGAGCGACCGCATGATGTGGACGCAGTCGTTGACGCCGGCGAGCAGGACCGACTGATTGCCGAGCGGAATGCCGGCCCGGGTCAGCTTGTCGCAGGCTCGCGCGACTTCCGGCGTGAGCTCGTTCGGATGGTTGAAGTGCAGGTTCATCCACAGCGGGTGGTACTTGGCGAGCATGTTGCACAGGTCGTCGTCGATGCGCTGCGGCATGAAGACCGGCACTCGCGAACCGATGCGGATGATCTCCACGTGCGGGATCTCGCGGAGGCCGCGGATGATCGACTCGAGCAGCTTCGGCGCGAGCGTCAGCGCGTCGCCGCCGGAAAGCAGCACGTCGCGGATCTGCGGCGTGCGGCGGATGTAGTCGAGCTGGGCCTCGTGCTCGGCCCGATTGAAGTTGGCCGTCGGGTCGCCGACGATGCGGCTCCGAGTGCAGTAGCGGCAGTAGCTCGCGCACTGGGTCGTCACGAGCATCAGGACGCGGTCCGGATAGCGATGGACCAGGCCCGGGACGGGGGAGTGGCGGTCCTCGGCGAGCGAGTCCTCCATCATCGCGGTGAAGGCTTCGTGCTCGCAGTCGGTGGGGATGACCTGGCGGCGGATCGGGTCGTTCGGATCGTCCGGGTCGATCAGGCTGATGAAGTACGGCGTGATGTCCACGCGGAACTTGTCCGGCGAGCCGAGGCCCGGCGCGCTCGTCCGGCGTGAGGTTGAGGATCTGCCCGATCTCCTCGACCGTGTTGACGCGATTGGACATCTGCCAGCGCCAGTCGTTCCAGCGGTCGTCGGGGACGTCGGCCCAGATCGGCGCGCGGCGGGATTGCGCGGGGCGGCCGTCGGGCCCGAGGGCCCGCGCGGGGTCGCGGAGGTTGACGAAGGGGGTCTCGTCGCGGGCGGGGGCGTGGGCGGGCGGCGTGGCCGGGCGCGGGCGCGAGGGCGTGCGAGGTCGAATGGACGGACGTTCCGTGCCCCTTGGCGCCCTGATCGACCATTCCGATTGCCTCCGCCGCCGTCCGAATAGATGCCGAGTCGTCGGCCCAATGGACGCATAAAATCTATGCATCCTGCATGCGAGGCGATGATACACCGGGCGTCTGCGGCGGGCCGATAGCCCACTCGAATACCGCCAGGCGGGCCGGCGATAGGAGATCGAGCGGGCCGGCGCCGCGCTCGCGCCGACTCCGCTGCCGGTCGGCGTTTGCACGAGTTTCTCGTCGGGTGGAAGTTACGCGCGCCGGGGCGGCCGAATGGCGGATGCGCAGCCTTCGAGGCGCGGAAAGCGTGCTCGTTCACGCTCGAGCCCAGCCCGCGAATGGCACAAATCGAAGCGAACCCGGTCGTGTGCGCCGCCAGCGGGGCCGCCGACCTGCGTAACTACCACCTGGCGGGAATCTCGGACATCTGTGGGAGGAGACGCTTGCATGACGGCGAAGGTACGGTGCGAGCCAAAGGTCGCCACGCCTCGCCGCGCCTCCTGCCCGCCTCGGGGAGCGGCCGACAGCGGCGCCCCTGATAACGTATACGACCAGGTACCGCGAGCACGTTTCAGGCCGCGCCACCATGGAGAGCAGCAATGACATCCGCCCCCGGGACCATTCGAAATCCAATCCTGCCCGGGTTCTATCCCGATCCGTCGATCTGCCGGGTGGGCGACGACTACTACATCGCCAACTCGACCTTCGAATGGTTCCCCGGCGTCTCGCTCTCCCATTCGCGCGACCTGGTTCACTGGGAGCAGGTCGGCTACGCGCTGACCCGGTCCTCGCAGCTCGACATGCGCGGCAACCCCAACTCCGGCGGCATCTGGGCTCCGTGCCTGACGTACGCCGACGGGCTGTTCTGGCTGATCTACACGGATGTCCGGACCTGGACCGGCGGCTTCAAGGACGTCCGCAACTTCCTCGTCACCAGCCCGGCCATCGAGGGCCCGTGGTCCGAGCCGGTCTTCATGAACGGCGTCGGCTTCGACGCCTCGCTCTTCCACGACGACGGGCGACGGCACGGCGCAGGCCGAAGTGGTTCCTCCAGATGATCTGGGACCACCGCCCGGGCCAGGAACCAGTTCGGCGGCATCGCCCTGCGCGAGTACGACCACGCGGCCGAAGCGCCTCGTCGGCCCGACGCACGAATATCTGGGCCGGCACGAAGCTCGGCTCTCGTCGAGGGTCCGCACCTCCTCAAGAAGGACGGCTGGTATTACCTCTACTGCGCCGAGGGCGGCACGTTCACCACAGGTCACGCCGAAACGGTGGCTCGCTCGCGAACGATCACCGGGCCGTACGAGGAGATGCCCGGCAACCCGCTGCTCACCTCGGTCCCGGACACGGCGAACCCGCTCCAGAGCGCCGGCCACGGCTGCTTCGTCGAGACGCCCGCCGGCGAGTGGTACTTCGCCCACCTCTCCCGCCGGCCGATCGTGAACGACCGGTCCATGCTCGGCCGCGAAACGAGCATCCAGAAGATCGTCTGGGACGCCGATGGCTGGCCGAGGCTCGCCCAGGGCGGCATCCTGCCCGCGGTCGAAGTCCCGGCTCCGGTCGTCGCGCCGCACGCTTTCGCCGCAGAAGCCGGCGCGTGACGACTTCGACAGACCGGCGTTGGGCGTCGAGTGGCAGAGCCTTCGCCTGCCCCTGGACTCCGATCACGGCAGCCTGACCGAGCGCCCCGGCTTCCTGCGCCTCAAGGGCCGCGAGAGCATCGTCTCGAACTTCGACCAGACGCTCGTCGCCCGCCGCCAGCGCGCCTTCCACATCCAGGCTTCGACCGTCGTGGAGTTCGAGCCCGAGATGTTCCAGCAGATGGCGGGCCTGGTCGCGTTCTACAGCACCGACAGCTTCTACTACCTGTACCTGACGAAGGCCGACCAGGCCGGCCTCGCCCTGGGCCTGATGGCCTGCGAGCGCGGCAAGATGCTCGTACCCGGCCGAGAAGGAGCTCGACGTCGGCGACCTCGACCGCGTTTACCTGCGCCTCGAGATCGACGGCGGCCGGCTGCAGTTCTACCGGAGCGACGACGGCGAGGAGTGGCTTCCGGTCTTCGGCGAGCTGGACGCCTCGATCCTCTCGGACGAGCACGCCGCCCCGATCGGCTTCACCGGCAACTTCGTCGGCATGGCCTGCCAGGACATGAGCGGCTCGGGCAAGTCCGCCGACTTCGACTGGTTCGAATACCGCGAGCTCTAGAAATCGAGGGCGGCCGACCCATCCGAATTCGGCCGCTACCTCCGACCGATCAGGCGGCCCGGGCGAGTCCGGCGTGCTCGCCGGAGCCGAACAGCGTGTCGAGCTCGAGCAGGATTACCAGGCGTTCGCCGAGCTTGGCGATGCCACGGATGAAGTTCGCGTTGGAGCCGTCCGCGACTTCCGGTGTCGGTTCGACGGATTCGTCGGGGACCATGAGGACTTCCGAGACGCCGTCGACGATCAGGCCGACGCGCGTGCCCGCGGTTTCGGCGACGACGATGCGGGTGGCCTTGGTGGTCGTGGAGCGGCGCATCCCAAATCGTGCCGCGAGGTCGGCGACCGGGATGATGAGACCGCGAAGGTTGATGACGCCGTCGACGAAGGACGGGGCCTGGGGCACCATCGTGGCCGGCTGGAAGCGGATGATTTCGTAAACCTTGGAGATCTCGAGGCCGTAGCTCTCGCCACCGAGCTCACACACGACGATCTGGGACTCGCTCATTTGGGGGTCTCCTGTTCGAGACGCGCGGCCCTGGGCCGCGGAGGGAGTGAGCGGCCGCGACGACCCGAGGTCGCCGCGGCCGCGAGATGAGTGGCTGTCAGGCGGCCAGGCTGTTCCTGTCCGAAGCCGATGCTCCGGAACCCCAGTCGCCGTTTCGGCGTCGCTGAACCACGTTGGCGGGGGCGCCGGCCACCGAATTGGCGGTCGAGGCGCGGCCCGTCTCCAGGGTGAAGCGAGCCACGAGTTCATCGAGGTGCGTGGCCATCTGGGCCATGGAAGCGGCCGATGCCACGACCTCTTCCGCCTGGCCGGACATCTCTTCGGTAGCCGCGCTGACTTCCTCGGATGCCGCCGAGTTCTCCTGGCTGATGGCCGCGATCGAGTCGACCGAGCCGGTCACGCTATGAGCCGCCTCCGTCATCCGTGCCGCCGCTTCGTTGGTTTGAGAGGCGATCGTCGCGATCTCGTCGGAAGCCGCGATCACGCCCGAGGAGGCGCTGCCCATCGCGTCGACCGCGGTGGTGATCCGAATGACGGCAGCCTTGGTCGCCGCGACGGCAACCGCGATCTCGTCGAGTGAGGCGCCCGCCTGATCGGCAAGCGTCGCGCCTTGCTCTACTTCGCTCGTGCCCGCTTCCATCGCTCGGACGGCGTCGTCCGTGCCGCGCTGGACCTCCTCGATGAGACCGGCGATTTCCTTGGTTGCGCGGCTGGATCGCTCGGCGAGCTTTCGAACCTCGTCCGCGACGACCGCGAAGCCCTTGCCCTGTTCGCCCGCTCGGGCCGCTTCGATGGCCGCGTTGAGCGCCAGCAGGTTGGTCTGTTCGGCGATGTCGTCGATCGTTTCGACGATGGCCCCGATCTGGTCGGACTTCGCGCCGAGTTCCGTGACCTTGGCCGACGCGTCCACGACGGTGCCGCGAATTCGGCTCATGCCCGCGACGGTCTTCTTGACTGCGTCCGCGCCCTTTTCGGCGGCCGCGGCTGCGCCGAAGCCACGTCTCGGACCTCGCCCGAGGCGGCGGCCGCGCTGGCGATGGCGGTTGACATTTCGGCGAGGGCCTTCGAGGCAACCTCGACCTTGCGTGCGGTCTGCGAAGCGCCGCCGCCGACCTGGTCGATGACCGCGCTCAGCTCCTGGACGCCGCTGGAAGTGCTTGCCGCGGCCTTGGCCTGGTCCTCTGCGCCGCTCGCGACCTGGCCGATAGTCTGGGCGATCTGCTCGGCCGCTCGGCCGGATTGCGTGGCCGCGGAGCTGACTTCGGTGGCAGTCCGGGCGACCGACTGGGCCGCGAGCTTGACGTCGCCGACCGTCTCCGTGAGGCTGGCCCGCGCCTTTTCGTAGCTCGCGATCGTCGACTGGAGCTTCGCCAGCATGATGTTCGTGACTTCGGCCGTCTCGCCGATCTCGTCCTTGCCGTACTTCTCGATGGGCTTCGTGACGGCGATTGCTTCGACCGTAAGGTCATTCTTGGCCAGCGCGCCGAGCCCGTTCTCCAGGCTGGTGGCGCAGCGATCGGACATCGAGGTGAGCGTCGCCTGGACCGACTTGACGCCGTTCGCCACGCCTCGCGCAATCCAGAAGCTGAGGCCGAACCCGACCAGGGCGGCCGCGAGCAGCAGGCCCAACGTTAGGGTCAAACCCGTTTCGTAAGCCGACTGGATGGCCGCGGCTGCGTTCTTCGCCTGCTCGGTGTTCTGGGCCAGGAGATCGTTCGCGTCGGCGCTCGCCTTGTCGAAGGCTCCCTTGGCGTCGTTGGCGGCCTGGAGGACAACGGCTCCGGTCTTCGTCTTTGCGGCAGTCCTGGCCGCGTCGCGGGCCTCCTCGTATGCCGCGAAGTCCTTCTTCCAGGGTCGAGCGCGGCCCCTTCCTTGGCGTCCGTGACCGTGTATCCCTGGAACTGAAGAGCGATGGCCGCATCGTCGTCGGCGATCCCCTTGTCGATGTTGGCCTGCTCCGCCGCGTCTCCGACGTAGGGGACGCCACGAATGACAAGGCGCTGTTCGTCCACGATCAAAGTGGTCACGTTGCCGAGCTTGGACAGGGAGGCCGCCTGATTGGTGTAGAGCGCCTGCCCCTGCGTATTGACGGAGCCGAGGTTGGTGATCGCCAGGACCCCGACGAGGGCCATCATGCCGAGCAGGATGCCTGCCAGGCCCAGGAGCTTCATCCGGACTGAGATGCGCATTCGGTACCTTTCCCGTGCTAGGAGATCGTGGCTGGCCACCCCACGTGATTGCCTTTACCGCCCGGGGGACGCCCCGGAGTCGATCCCACTCTTTCAACGTCGGGAGGCCCGCTCCTAGCTTTCTAGTGCATCGGGGCGAATTTGCCCCGCCGGGAAACCGGCGCGCGAATGCGGCCACGGGCGACGACGCGAGCGTGCTTCGCGCGGGAAACGGCCCTTTGGGTGGCATGACCGGCACCAGCGTAGGGGCGGCAAGTGCGTCTGGCGCAGTACCTGAGCCGGTGCGTTGCCGCACCACCCTTAGGGGTGCTCCGTTGCGAATTGCGTCGCCGAAGCTAACGGACGCGGCGGCGAGCTCGCCCCTAGCGGCGGCCCGCCAGGCGGTCGAGGGCCAGTCGCTGCATCGAGATGATCGTCAGGGCGTCGAGGATCTCGCCGCTGTCGATCATCGACATGACCTCATCGAATGGCACCCAGCGCAGGGCGAGTTCCTCCGTGCCTTCCGGAGATGCCATGCCCTGGACGAGACCGGTCGCCACGAAGGCCACGGCAAGCTCGTCGCTGACGGAGTTGGACAGCTCGCTCCGGCCGATCTCGCGCCAGTCGCCGCCGGTCAGGCCGGTCTCCTCGGCCAGCTCGCGGCGGGCCGCCTCTTCGGCGGGCTCGTCGAATTCCGCTCCGCCCTCGGGGATCTCCCAGGAGTACTTCTCCATCGTGTAGCGCCACTGGCCAACGAGCAGGACGCGATCCGTGGCCAGGTCGAGCGGGACCACGCCGACCGCGTAGTGGCGGAAGTGGACCACACCGTAGATACCGGGCTCGCCGTCCGGCCGGATGACGTCGTCGTGCCGAAGCTCGAGCCACGGATTTTCGTAGGCGACGCGCCTGGAAACCCGGCGCCAGGGGTTTTCGTCGGTGGGTCTCATCCCCGCAATTCTAGAGAGGGCGGTCCGATGCCGGGTCCGGTGCCAGGGCTCGCGACGCCACGACGGGAACCGATCGAGCGTTCGCGACGTCCAGGGGCTGACGCGCAACCGAAAGCGTGCGCCACCGCCGCCCATCCCGGCAGCCGAATTCCAAAGCCTTCGGGCCCAATTACGCCAGCCGCTCCAGTCAGGGAGACCGAAATGGACGATTTCTCCAATGCCGACCCAACGCCGCAGCCAGCCTCCAACACCCGAAGCTCGCGCGGAGGAATGGTCACTTTCGGCAAGGCTCTGGCCCTGACCGCCGCGGCCAGCCTGCTCGTCGGCCTGCTCGTCGGACCGATCATCTCGGGACATCCGGTCGTCGCCGCCGATCCCACCTCGACCACGGACCATACCGTCACGGTTGCCGGAACCGGAGAAGTGGGCGTGGCACCCGATGTCGCCGACATCGTCATAGGAGTCCAGGTCACCAAGCCGACCGTCAAGGACGCGCAGTCCGCAGCCGCAACATCGATGACCGCGGTCGTCGCCGCGATCAAGAAGAACGGCGTCGATGCCAAGGACATCACCACGGTCAACCTGAGCCTGAACCCGGTCTACGACTACAACGGCTCCACGTCGAAGCTGACCGGCTACCAGTACGCCAACTCGGTCAGGGTCACCGTCCGCGATCTGACGAAGGTTCCGGCCGTCGCCGACGACGCGGTTGCCGCGGGCGCGACCACGATCCAGGGCATCACCTTCAGGCTCGACAACCCCAAGACCGTCGCCGGCCAGGCCCGGCAGCTCGCGATGCAGGACGCCCGGGCCAAGGCCGATGCCCTGGTGTCGGCCGCCGGCGTCTCGATCAAGGGCGTCGCTTCGATCACCGAGACGACATCTCAGAACCCGGTCTACTTCGCCGGCGGCGCGGCGCTCGACAAGGCCGCCTCGGTCTCGACGCCGATCCAAACCGGCACCACGGACATCATCGTCAACGTGACGGTGAGTTACCTGATCGGCTGATCCGATCCTCCGGCGAGAGGCCGAGTTGCGGGCTCGTGCCTCTCGCCCTCCTTCCGTCACGCGTGCGGCGCGGCTGAGGCGCGCTCGATGCCGCGCGGTGGCCGACGTCGTGGCCGAGCGCGCTCGGTGCCGTCCGTGGCCCGAGGCGCCCTTGCCACGCCACCGCCCTTCGGCCCAAGCGGGTCCGATTTGGCAGTCCATGCGCCTAAAACGCATCTAATTAGTGCAATTTCTGCCTCCCGTCACGTCAGCGCGGGACCAACGGCAGGTTTTCGATGGGACCACGAGGGCGCAATATCTTCCGGTTATGAGACTCGACCTGACCAAGCGAAGCGACTACGCCATCCGCGCGATGCTGGCCCTCACCATGGCCCCCAGTGGCCTGCTCAGCAGTCGCAAGATCGCCGAGGAGATGAAGATCCCGCCTCGGTTCCTGCCCCAGATCATGGGCGACCTCACCCGCGCCGGGCTCGTGGACGCTCATCCCGGCCGATCGGGCGGCTACAGGCTTGCCCAACCGGCCGACGGCGTGACCATCCTGCGTGTCATCGAAGCCATCGAAGGCGATCCTCACCGCCAGATCTGCGTCATGCGCGGCACGGCCTGCGGGGTCGACGGAGAGTGCGGCGTGCACGACGTCTTCTACGCCGCCGAAGGGGCCCTGATCGCCAAGCTCCAGGGCGCGACGCTGCGGACGATCATCGACGCCTACCTGGCCAAGCAAGTGAAGGCCCCAGTCACGGCCTGACAGGTGGCCGGGCCGCCACAGTCGCGGCCGAGGGACGAGTGGTGCCGCCATCTCGCGGCGCGTCGTTTGCGCCCCGCGCAAACACCGGACCGGCGCCCTGCCGAATCCTTGCTCACCACGCAAATCAGCCGGCACGAGGCGCGTCGTTTGCGCCCCGCGCAAATACCGGACCGGCGCCCTGCCGAATCTTGCTCACCATGCAAATCCCGCGGCTCGCGGCGCGTCGTTTGCGCCCCGCGCAAATACCGGACCGGCGCCTCGCCAAATCCTTGCTCACCACGCAAATCCGCGCGGCTCGCGGCGCGTCGTTTGCGCCCGCGCAAATCGAGGCCGCCGCCGCCGCGCCGCCACCTGCCCCACCGCCACCGCCGCGCCGCCACCTGCCCCAGCCACTGCCGCTCGCCACGCAATCGAGCCGCCACCGCACGGCCGCGCCGCCACCTGCCCACCGCCACCGCCGCGCCGCCACCTGCCCCACCGCCACCGCCGCGCCGCCACCTGCCCCACCGCCACCGCCGCGCCGCCACGGAACCCTACGGGACCGGGTTCTCCCGCTGGCGGGCTTCCCACTCTTCGGCGAGGACGCTCATGTGGATCTCGTCCCAGAAGCGGCCGTCCCGGAAGATCGCGTCGCGCGCCGTGCCCTCGACCTGGAAGCCGCATTTTCGGTAGGACCGGATCGCCCGTTCGTTGAACTCGAACACCGTCAGCGCCACGCGGTGCAGCGCGAGCTGCCGGAATGCGTGCGAGAGCATCAGCTGCGTCGCCTCGGTCCCGTAGCCATGTCCCCAGCCGCTGTGCTCGCCGATCGTGATGTGGTACAGCGCCGAGCCGTTGTCGCCATCGAGCTGGCTGAAGGCGCAGGTGCCGATCAAGCGATCCGTCTCACGGACGTGGATCGCCATGGCGAACGAGTCCGAGCCCAGGATTCGGGAGTAGAAGAAGCGCTGGAGCTCTTCGGTCGTCAACGGGGTCTGCTGATAGCGCGTAAGTCTGGCGACCTCGGGGTCCGAGTACCAGCGAGCGAAGGCAGCTCAGATTGTCGGGTCGGTGCCGGCGCAAGACGACCAGCCGGCCGACGATCGCCTCGGGATGCCAGGACTCACGATGCAGCGGAGCCGCCATCCCATCCTCCGGTTCGCCAGCGTGGATCGGGTCCAGAGCGCCAAACGGGATTCACCAGGCGAAGGTATACCATCGCCGCCATGCTTGGCTGGAGCGAACTGGCCGAACGTGTGGCCGCTACCACTCGGACCTCCCAAAAGACGCTGCTGCTGGCCAGATACCTGGCCGATTTGCCGGCTCCCGAGCTGCGCGCCGCGGCGATCTTCCTGACCGGCCGCCCGTTTGCCGAGGCGGACCAGCGGGTCGCGGGCCTGGGCTGGGCGACGATCGCCGCCGTCGTCTGCAAGCTCGCCGGGACGCCCGCGGGGGCATTGGGCGAAGCGTACGACCGCTCATCGGATCTCGGCGTGGCCGTCGCCGAGGTTCTCGCCCTGCGCTCCGAGCAGCCGGAGGCGGAGCTCTCGCCGTCGCTGATGGAGGTCGCCGAAGCCTTCGCCGCCATCCAGACGGCCCCCGGGCCGGCCGCCAAGGGCGCCATCCTCGCCGCTCTCCTCCGACGCTGCGACACGCTCACCGCCAAGTACGTGGTCAAGATCCTCACGGGCGAGCTCCGGATCGGGCTGCGCGAAGGGCTCCTGGAAGCGGCCATCGCCGAAGCGTTCGACCTGCCGCAGGCCGCCGTCAGCAGGGCCTTGATGCTGACCGGCAACACCGGCGAAACGGCCGTCCTCGCGTTGGAGGGACGCCTCGACGACGCCCACCTGCGGCTGATGCATCCCATCAAGTTCATGCTCGCGTCCCCGGCCGAAGATGCCGCCGACATCATCGAATCGCCTGGGGCCCACGGTCTGGGTAGAGGACAAGTACGACGGCGTCCGAGCCCAGCTCCACCGCCAGGGCGGCATCGGTCCGCCTCTACAGCCGCGATCTCAACGACGTGAGCGACCAGTTCCCCGAGATCGTCGAGGCGGCCGCGGGCCTCGAATGGGACGGCATCCTCGACGGCGAGGTCCTGGCCTTCGCCGACGGCCACGTGCTGCCGTTCCTGACCCTCCAGACCCGTCTCGGGCGCAAGTACCCAACCGCGGCGGTCCGAGCCGAAGTCCCGGTCATCTATGTCGCCTTCGATCTTCTTGCCCTGGGTCCGCGGTCGGCGACGGTCACGCGATGGCGCGACGCTGAACGGCCATGCGGACGATCACCTCGACCGGCGCGATCGAGGGTCAGGTCGCCGAGAACGTGAACCCCGTGGTGCCGTTGCTCCAGGTTCCACTCGCCGAACGCCGCCGGCGGCTCGAGTCGCTGGCCCTGCCCGACGTCGACGCCGGCGGCCAGTTCGCCCTCTCGCATCTCGTGACCGTCGAGAGCGCCGACGCCCTCGAGCTCGTTTTCGGCGACGCTCGCGGCCGCCGGAACGAGGGGCTCATGGTCAAGGATCCGGCCAGTCACTACTCGCCGGGCCGCCGCGGCCTCGGCTGGCTGAAGATGAAGCGCGCTCTCGCGACGATCGACTGCGTCGTCGTGGGAGTCGAGGTCGGGCACGGCAAGCGCCACGCCGTGCTTTCGGACTACACGTTCGCCGTTCGCGACGAGGCGGCCGATCGGCTCGTGACCATCGGCAAGGCCTACACGGGGCTGACCGACGTGGAGATCGCGGACATGACTCGCTGGTTCGAGGAGCACACGGTCCGCAGGTTCGGCCGGTATCGCCAGGTCGAGCCCACGATCGTCGTCGAGGTCGCGTTCGACGTCATCCAGCGCTCGAGCCGCCATCAGTCGGGCTTCGCCCTCCGATTCCCGCGCATCGTCCGCATTCGGGATGACAAGGGCCCCTCGGAGATCGATACCCTGGCCAACGTCGAGCGGCTCCACCGCGAGCTCCAATTCGGCGCCGAGTACCTGGTTACGGCCTCGTCAAGGCGGCCTGCCCGTCGAGCGGCCGAAACGGTCCAGGCCGTCGACGCCGGCTGAGGTCGCGCGGCGGTGCTCGCGGTAACCGCGGGCTGCGCTATCCTCCGACCATGTTCGCCAGCTTCAATCCCGTCCAGGCGCTGCCGCTGACGCTGATCACCCCGAACCTCATCGTCCAGGGTGTCTCGCAGACGCGAGTCCGACGCCTGACGGACCTGCTCAAGGACGCCGAGTCGGATCTCCTGATCCTGTCCGACACCAAGTTCATCGAGCTCGGTTCGCACAGGATCGTGGGCAACGCCGCGGTGGCTCAGATCTCGCTGGCCGACGTCCTGATGGTCCACGCCACGGGCCAGTCGGAGGGGACCGCGGAGCTGCCGACCTCCAAGCAGCCCATCAAGGCGAGCATCCTCATGCCGCCCTTCACGGTCGAAGGCCAGATCCACCTCGGCTACGAGCCCGAGCTCAGGGTCGCGATCAACGGCCTGACCGACGCCTGGGTGCCGGTGACCGGCGCTCGATACTGGGCCTACGGAGTCGCCGAAGAGCCGGTGAGCGTGGACTTCCTGGTGTTCAACCATGCCCGCGCCCACATCTCCTGGCCCACGGCGTGGAGTGGCAACCGAACGCTTCCGCGAGGGGCGGCGCCCAGAACCCCTGGTAGGCGGAGCGGCTCAGACGGATCGTCGCCGAAGCGTGGTTTGGCCGGCCCCGGCTGCCGGCGGCCGGCCCGGCTAGACCTCGACCGGCAGATCGAGACGCTCGCCCCACTCGGTCCAGCCGCCGTCGTAGACGGCGACGTTCTCGTAGCCCATCAGCGCCAGCACGAACGCGAGCTTGCAGGCGCCCATGCCGGAGTCGTCGTAGCAGATCAGCCGGCGCTTGGTCGAGACGCCCGACTTTCGGAACAGCTCGCGGATCTCCTCGGGCGGTCGGAAGCAGCTTCCGCCGGGCTCGGTCGTGGCCGCCGCCGGGACGTTTATCGCTCCCGGGATATGGCCGAGCCGGTGCCTGGTGCCCGCGTGGCCCGAGTACTCGGAAGGAACGCGAGCGTCCAGGAGCTGGACGTTTGGATTGTCGATGAGCTGCTTGACGTCGTGGGCGGTCAGTCGGGCCCGGGCGTCGAGCCGTGGCGTGAACGTCGTCGGCGGGCGGAGCTCGGCCGCGGTCGAAATCGGCAGCCCCAGCTCCTGCCAGGCTTCGAGGCCGCCCATCAGGATCCGTGCCGACTCCAGCCCGTAGGCGCGGAGCGTCCACCAGGCCCGGGCCGCGTACGTTGCGGTCGCGTCGTCGTAGATCACCGCGGCCATGCCGTTGCCGACGCCGGCCCTGGTCATCGTCTCGGTGACGCGCTGCGGGCCCGCGAGCAGCAGGACGTCCGTCTCCTCTTCCTGTTCGGTGAGATCGGCCCGCCAGTCCAGGTACGAGGCGCCGGGGATATGGCCGGTGGCGTAGAGGCGGCGCCCGGATCCGTCGGGCCGCCAGCGCAGGTCGAGGACGCCGAAGCCCGGCCGTTCGAGGTTCTCGGCAAGCCATCGAGGCGTGGCCAGGAGCTCCGGTCGGGCGTAGTTGCCGACCCGATAGTCCGTCATCGCAAACCCCGCCTCGTACCGTCTCGAGCCGGCGCCCCGATCGCCGCTGAGTGGCCTTGATGTGCTGGCGGTGGCGAGCCTGGCCTCCGGGGAGGGCCTGCGGCCGCGGCTCCTATGATAGGGAGTGAGCCGGCGCGTGAAATCCGCGGGTTTACCGCGCCACTTGACCGCGTGCCGCGAGGTATAGATCCCGAACGTGGTAACCCCGTTTCTCCCCGACGACGAGAAGATCCCCGCCCTGCGCGAGGCCCTCCCGGCCACGTCCGCCGGCATCTACCTCAACACCGGCAGCGCCGGGCCGCTGCCTCGCGAGACGGCCCGGGCGATGGCCGAGGCCGAGGCGTGGGAACTTCGAACCGGCCGCGCGGACACCAACTACTGGCGGGACTCGCTCGAGCGGATGGCGGAGGCGCGGGCATCGGTTGCGGCGATCCTCGGAACGAGCCCGGCGAGCATCGCGCTGACCCATGCCGCCACCGACGGGATGAACGTCGCGACGTGGGCGATCGACTGGCAGGCGGGCGACCGGGCGGTCACTTCGAGCCTGGAGCACGCGGGCGCGCTCGGGCCGCTCTGGGCACTGCGCGAGCGGCGGGGAGTGGATCTGGCGATCGCCGATCTGGGCCATGGGCGGCGACTCGGAGGCGGTGCTGGCGGCCTTCGACCGCGCGATCACGCCTGGAACGCGGCTCGTGTCCATCTCCCACGTTTCCTGGGCGACGGGTGCGCGGCTCCCGATTCGGGATATCGCCGAGCTGGCTCACTCGCGCGGCGCCCTGATCGCGGTGGACGGGGCCCAGGCGGTGGGCGCCGTGCCGGCGCCGGTCGAGGAGTTGGGCGTGGACTTCTACTCGGTGCCGGGTCAGAAGTGGCTGCTCGGACCGGAGGGAACCGGGGCGTTGTACTGCGCGCCGTCCGTGCTCGATCGACCGCGGCTGACGTTCGGTGGCTACGCGAGCTTCGAGTCGATCGACCTCGCGGGAGTCGGCAAGCTCTGGCCCGACGCGCGCCGTTTCGAAGCCTCGACGCACCATCAGCCCTCCGTCCTGGGCTTCGCCCGGAGCACGGCCTGGCTGTCGATGTACGTCGGCTGGCAGTGGATCCACGATCGCATCGCCCGAATGGCCGGTCAGGCGGCGGACATGCTGGCCGAAATCCCCGGGGTGGAGGTCCTGACGCCGCGCGTCGTCGATGGCGGGACTGGTGACATTCCGAATTGCCGGCTGGAAGGCCGGCGCCGCGCTCCACGAGCTCTCGCAGCGGACGCTCTGCATCGCCCGAACGATCCCGCCACTCGACGCCATCCGCATCAGCGTCGGCTTCTTCATCACCGAAGGCGAGCTTCGGCGATTCCGCGATGGCGTGGCCCTGGTCGCGGGCAGCACTCCGGAAACGATCCCGCACCGCCCCAACATCGAGGTCTTGCAGGGCGGCATCGAGTAGGGTCGGTTCGGCGCCGTCGGTCGAATGGCTCCGCCCGCCCGTCATTCTCCATAACTGCGATGTCATCAATGGTCGAAGGACGACCAGGCCGGGAACCGCCGGTTCGGTCCCTTTTGGCGGCTCCAGCCGTCCGAATCGGCCCTTTCGGCCGCCTTCGACGCTCGAAATCGACCTGGGTGTGGGCGCAGGAACGCCATTCCCACCCGAAATCGGCCCATCCCGGCCCAACCCTCTACTGCGGTCGCAATTTCGCGGTTTCTGGCTCGACGCCCCAACTCAGCCACGCGTCCAGTGTCCAGCCGCAACCGCGTGGTGTACGATTCCGCGCCGGCGGGGGAGTAGCTCAACGGTTAGAGCATGGCTCTTATACAGCCCCGGTTGGAGGTTCGAATCCTCCCTCCCCTACCAACCGCCTGTTCTATCTGAGTGGGGACTTCTCTTGGTATCTAGGCGTCGCCGTCCAAGGGCACGACGCTGGGCCTGAGGGGGTCGAGGTAGTCGAAAGGCCCCGCCTCAAATCGCTGCTCCAGAGCCTCGAGGCCGTGGGTTCGACAGAACACACGCTCGGCTTCGTAGATCGGTATCTCCCAAAGGATCCGAATGTGCCGATCCGATAGCTGGCAGTGCTCAAGCCGAGGTCCCCAGAGATAGGGCAGCGAGATCAAGTAGGCGTGGAGCGGGGAACCTTCGACCCAACCCTCGCCCATTGAGCCTGTGTGCCCCGCATCCAGCCGGTTCTCGGGAGCTCCGGCGTGGAAGTAGGCGGTCATGCCGAGATGGAGCATCACTGAGGCCGCCTCGCTCCTTGCCACGGCCACGAACTCAAATCCGTGGTCAAGGTCCGCCGTTGCCCGCCACGCGCCGATGGTGGCAAACGCCCACATGTCGCCGGGTTGTTCGGGTCGAACCTTGGCGATGTGAAAGTCGGGCAGCCGCGACCCCATCGGCCCAGGCGTCCAATGGACCTCTTCGACTCGATCCGCACCGAAGAACGCGCGGTAATGCTCGAGGATGCCGTCATGGACGGATGGTTGCGAAGGCCTCGGAAGACCGAAGTTCATGCGCGGCAGTGTGGCACGCACGACCGGCGATGGTTTCGGTCCTGGCGCACCAGTCGTCAGAACCCGATGTCTTCCTCGAGTTCCTCGATCGGAACGATTGACACGATCTCACTCAGATAAAGCAGGGATCCCTACCACCGCCCTCGCCCGGCCGCCGTCGCAGCCGAGATGCCGCTCTCCGGTACCCGGCGCCATTACTCTGTCCCCACCAAACCCGCCTCGCGGAGTGAGCCCAGCATGCCTTTTCCCGTCGTTGACGGCCTTCGGTCCATCGAATTCGGCTCGCCGGGCCGGCTGCGCTCGGAGCTGACCGCGCTCGTCCTCGCCGGCACGAAGCGGGCGACGGCCAGTCTCCTGTCCGAGTACGAAGACGAAGGGGAGGCGGTCGAGCACGTCGGCGAGCGCCTGGCAGTGCTCGACAACGACGCCCGGCACGTTGGGACGATCGAGGTCACTCGCGTCGAGACGGTCCGTTTCGACGAGGTGCCCGACGGGTTCGCGGTTGCCGAAGGCGAAGGGGACCGGACTGCCGCCGACTTTCGCGCCGGCCACCTCCGCTACTGGTCGGGCGAGGGAAACGCCGTCGCCGACTCGACCCTGGTCGTCACCCTCTACTTCGATCTCGTCACGGACGTCCCGGCGTCAGGTCGGTGATGAAGCAGGCGAAGGCCTTCTCCGATTCGAGCTGGACGGGCCTTACCTGGACCAGGATTGGAAAGACGCTGCCATCTCGCAGGCCCACGGTCTCGTAACGGGCCGGGGCGGACTTGCCGGCAAATCGGCGATGGCGAAACGCCATCATTTCGTGCCAGGCCTCCGGTAGGAACAATCGGCCGAGTTCTTCGAGAGACAGATTCGCGCCCGCGTCGAGGCCGAACATGGAGGCGAACTCGGGATTCATCTCGATGATCGTGGGCGAGACAAGCAGGATCGCGTAGGGCGCCTCATGGAAGAAGGCCCGCAGTCGGGCGGTCGCCGCCAGGAGCGCTTCGCTGGTTGCGCGAGGCTCGATCCTGCGTCCGATCCAATCGACTTTCACGGCGATGTCCTCGGCCAGAACCTCGAGCATGCGGAGCCTGCGCGCGTCGAAGTAGCCCGCGGCCTCGGCCCCCAGGATCAGGATTCCGTGCGGGACCCGGCGCGCCACCAGCGGCAAGTAGGCCACGGATCCGATTCCCGACTCGCGGGCCAGTTCCCTGACGCGGCCGCTCGAGCCCGTTCCGGGCGGACCCGCCCCCGGTACTTCGATCACACGGGTCCGTTTGGCCCGGATCAGGCGTAGCAGCGCCGCTCGATCCTCGGCGGACCCGGCCAGAAGCCGGATCCTCTCGACAGTCTCAGGATCTCGCCCGGCGGCGGCCATTTCCGTGAGGCGATTGCCCGCCGGCTCCGTCAAACCTATCCAGGCCACGACGAACGAGCCATTCCCCACGAGAACATCGCAGACCCGCTGGAATAGCTCCTCCTCAGTCGGTGCGCGAACGATGACGCTGCCGGCCGCGACAACTGTCCGAACCAGGGCCCGGTCTTCCGGGGACGCGCTTTCGGGGCAAGGATCGTCGATCTGGGACATCACGCCGCCGCGGGGAAATGGGCCGGAACCGGCCCCTTCAGCCCAGGATAGATGGACGGCTCCGCGCCCACAGCTTCGGCACAGGTGCGTTCAATTCGGCGGTCCTCTCGCCTTCCGTCGTACGCTTCCTTTCCGGCCCAAAGCCGCACGCCGATCCGGCCGAACGAGGTCCGCCAAACGCAGTCTCTCAACCTCTCGTTCCGACTTCTGGGCATCCCGATAACGATGGGCCCGTCGATCGTGATCGGCCTGCTGTTCATCGGCTACCTGTCGAGGTTGACGGACGTCTTCCTCGTGGAATGGTTGATCCTGGGTCTCGTGGCGCTGACGCTCCATGAGATGGGCCACGCCCTGGCTTTCGGCCGATACGGCGTCTCCTCGGCGATCTCGTTCTGGGGGCTCGGCGGTCTGACGTCGCCCACGGACCTCGACGCGGCCGAGCGATTGACCGACCGGCAGATGGTGGTCGTCGCTCTGGCCGGCCCGGGTGTCAGCCTCGTGGTCGGTGCTCTCTCGCTGGCGCCGGTGATCGTCGCCCGCCAGTTCGTCGAGCTCCAGTCGAACTCCATTCGCGTGCCGGTCTCGATCTGGCTCTTCGTCAACCTCGCCTGGGGTCTCTTCAACCTGCTGCCGATCGCGAGCCTCGACGGCGGCCGGGCCCTCAGTCACCTGATCGGGGCAATCTTCCCCGGCCGGCTGGGACTCTTCCTGGGCGCGTCGGCCAATCTCGCGGCGAGCGTCATCGTGGCCGTCGGGGCGTTCTGGATCGGGCAGCCCTACATCGCCTTCATCGCGATTCTCTTCGGCCTCGCGAGCCCGGACCTGTACGCCCGGCTGTGGGAAGGGATCCGGCCGGCGAGGACGCGCCCCGAGCAACCGCGCCCCGAGCAACCACGCCCCGAGCAACCGCGCCCGGACCTGCGACCTGGACAGCCGCCGCCCGACCGATACGACGATCTCGCCAGAGCCGAACGCCTTCGAGCGCACGACCCAGCGGGCCCGGGCGATCCTCCCGAGCCGATGCTCCGCAGCAATTCGCCCTGGCGGCGCCCTTAGGTTTTCGGCCGGGCCGGTTCCGTGGCCGAGCCGATTAGAGCTCGGCGGCCAGGAACGAGAGGAAGCCGAAGAAGAGGCCGAGGTCCGTCCAGTCGATCTTGGACCCGAAATCGACGATGCCCGCCGCCGTCAGCACGGCAACGGCAAAGCAGATGCAGGCGACCAGGACCAGCCAGGAACCGTTGTTGCGGAACAGGCCTCTGTTCCTTCTGAGCATTGGACCTCCAATTCGATGCAGGTCGGACTGGCATCATGCGATCGGAATCGGGCGCGTTGGACGCTCGTCCCGTTGGCTACGAAGCGGCCCCTCGTTTGAGCGGCTCGCTGCGGTCTCGATGGGGTAGTTGGAGCTCGATCGCTCGCCAATCGCGCGACCGACGACCTCGGCGTTGACCGGTAAGCCGCGAGCCTTACGATTGCCGGGCCATCAAGACGCGGAGGAGGATCGGGGGTCGATGAGCGATCGCCCAGGTGAAACGGCGACGCCGGGCGGCTGGGCCGTCCCGTCATCGGTCCCGGCCTCGCGTGTCGACCGCGCCCGCTGGCGCCCGACGGCTCTCGTCGCCGCCGTGATAGCCGCCGTCGTCCTGGGCGGGCTGGCGATCGACGGGATCATCCCGGCGCCCACCGCCGGAACGCAGAACATCGGGGGCAGCGTGACCATCACCGCGGCGTCCGGCTGGGTCCTCATCTCGCCGTCCACGGACAAATCCCGGGGCATCGTGCTCCAGAAGGGCGATGCCACGCTGACCGCCCAGGTCGCGAGCCAGGACTTCTCGGGCGGCTCGACGTCGCTGATGGACCAGGTTCGGGCGCAACTCGCCGCTCAGGTCTCGCAGATCAGCTTCGGCGATCAGCACCAGACGCGGATCGCCGGCAACGACTCCACCTACGTGCTGTTCGAAGCCATCACCTCCGGCGGGGGCGGCTCAGGCCAGACGGGCACCGTGGACGGTGAGCTCGTCTGCATGGTCGTTTCCGGCAATGCCGTGGTCGTGGAAGTGGCCGCTCCCCAGGGGGATCTCCAATTCGTCACGGGCGACGTGTCGGCCATGGTCAAGACCGTGAGAGCGGCATCGTGAGCGGCTCGCCTGGCCCCTCGCCCGCCCCCGCGCGCCCGCCCCGCCGGCCAACGCTGCGCCGCCCCGATGGGGCCGCCAGGCCTCGCTGATCCAACCGACCCAGCCCGCCTTCTGGCTCTACGTCGTCCTGCTCGCCATCGGGGCCTGGTACTTCTACGGCGAGCAGCTCCTGATGAGCACGCTGACCACGGCGTACGTGGTCTCGTGGGCGCTCGTGCTCGCCTACGCGATCCCGGTCGCCTTCGTCGTGTACCAGCTGGACCTCTTCGAGCGCGAGCCCAAGATCATGGTCGCCGCGGCCGTGATCTGGGGCGCCGTCATCGCGACGAGCCTGGCGGCGCAGGCCAACTCCGCCTGGCTCGACGTCCTCGGCAAGGTCGCCGCGCCCGACTTCGCGGCCCAGTGGGGCAAGGCGGTCGTGGGCCCGGGCGTCGAAGAGACGCTCAAGCTCTCGGGCGTCGTCGTCCTCTACCTGATCGCTTCGAGCGAGTTCGACGGGCCGATGGACGGCTTCGTCTACGGCGCCATGGTCGGCCTCGGATTCACCGTCGTAGAGGACGTCTCGTACTTCATCAACGCTGTCGCGGCCGCTCCCCGGGGCGGTGGATCAGGCCGGGCCGGTCTTCGACACGTTCATCATCCGGATCGTCGGCGGCGGCCTGTACGGCCACGTCCTGTTCACGGGACTGACGGGCACCGGCTTTGCCTACCTCGTGACCCGGCGCTCGGCGTCGACGCTCAAGCGCATCGGGGCGCTCGCCTGCATTGCGGCCGGCGTGGCCGCCCACGTCGTCTGGAACTCGCCGCTCATGGACTCGATCCTCATGACGAGCGACGGCCGCAACCCCACGGCTCTCCAGTGGGTGGAATACGGCACCGTCAAGGGTCTGCCCTTCCTGCTGCTGCTCGGCGTGCTTGTCCTGTTTGCGACGCGGAACGAGGAGGACAACTTCCGGGCGATCGTGGCCGGCGAGCCGGATCCGGACGTGATCACGGGCCGCGAGATCCGCTCGCTGCGGAGCCTGGTCGCTCGCCGGGCGGCCCGCAACGACGCGCGGCGGACGCGGGGCCCCGAGGCCGGCCGCCTGACCGGCCGGCTCCAGGCGGCCCAGGTCGAGTACGCGATGATCCGCAGCCGGACGGCTTCGCTCACGGATCCGGAAGTCGAACGGCAACGCCAGCGGATCCGAGCGATTCGCGCGGAGCTCGATGGGCTGCCTCCCTCGATCGGTGGCCGTTGAGCTGCGGCGCCGCTCTCCTGGGAATCGAAAAGGCCGCCTCCGGGAGGAGGCGGCCTTCACTCTCTTGCGGGTAACCCGGGGCTACTCCCCGGTGGGCTCGATCCGGATCCGGGCGTCCACGATCACCGCGCCCTCGGGGCGAACGATGACCGGGTTGCAGTCCATCTCGGAGATCTCGGGGTGCTGCTCGACCATGGCCGCGACCCGTAGAAGCAGGTCCTCGAGACCCGCCACGTCGCACTTGGGCGCGCCGCGGAAGCCGTCGAGGAGCGGGAACGTTCGGAGCGAAGTGACCATCTCGTGGGCGTCGCGGTCGGTCAGCGGAGTGATCCGGACCTTGACGTCCTTGAGGACCTCGACGGCCGTGCCGCCGGCGCCGCAGGCCACGACGGGACCGAAGAGCTTGTCGTGGACCACGCCGACGAGCATCTCGACGCCGCCCGCGGGGACCATCTGCTGGATGAAGAACTTCTCGACCTGGGTTCCCTGAGCCGCGATTCGGGCCGCCATCTCCGTGGCCTGAGCGGTGACCTCGGCGGCGCCCTGAAGGTTCAGGACGACGGCCTTGGCTTCGGTCTTGTGGATCAGCTTGGGAGCCACGCCCTTGAGCGCGACCTTGCCGCCGATCCGCTCGGCCGCGGCCCCGGCTTCCTGCGGAGTGGCCGCGAGCGCCCAGGTGGCCATCGGGACGCCGTAGGCACCGAGCAGCTGAGCGACCTCGTCGGGAAGGAGCCAGCGCGAGCCTTCGCCCGACTTCTCGATCGAGCCGAGGACGTCGGCCACGAGCGCCTTGCCTTCGGACGGGCGGATGTCCGCGAACTCGGGGACCTTGCCTTCGGGCGTCTCGGCCCAGATGCCGTAGCGGACGGCGTGGGCGAGGGCTCGGGCGGCGTCTTCCGGGAACGGATACGACGGGATCGAGAGGCCTTCGGTCTTGAGCGTGTCCGGCGTGCCCTTGCTCGAAAGGAAGACCGACAGCATCGGGATGTCGCGCTCGATCTCGAGCGCTGCCGCGCGGACGCCGGCGGCGATTTCCTCGGAGTTGGTCACGAGGACCGGGACGTACAGGATGATGATCGAGTCGATGCCGTCCCACTCGGCCAGGAGCTTGAGGGCCTTGCGGTAGGACTCGCCCGGCGCCGCGGCGATCATGTCGACCGGGTTGTTCAGCCCCGCGTCCGCGGGGAGGAACTCGGCGAGCTTGGCCTTGATGTCGTCCGGAACCTGCGGAACGATGAGGCCGTCGGCTTCGCAGGCGTCGGCGCAGAGGATGCCGGGGCCGCCGCCGTTGGTCAGGATCGCGACGCGGTTGCCCTTCGGCCGCGGCTGGTTGGCCAGGAGCGTGGCGACGTCGAAGAACTCACCGAGCGTGTCCGTTCGGATGACGCCGGCCTGCTTGAACAGGGCGTCTACGGTCACGTCCGAAGCGCCGAGCAGGGCGCCGGTGTGGGACGAAGTGGCCCGTGCGCCGGCCGAGGAGCGGCCGCTCTTGACCGCGAGGATCGGCTTCTTGCGGCCGACCTTGCGGGTGATGCGGGCGAACTTGCGCGGATTGCCGAGCGACTCGAGGTACAGGGCGATGACGTCCGTCGCCGGATCCTCGGCCCAGTACTGGATGAAGTCGTTGCCCGAAAGGTCCGCCTTGTTGCCGACCGAGATGAAGGTCGAGAGGCCGAGGTTCAGGGTGTTGGCGTATTCGATGACGGCGAGGCCGAGCGCGCCCGACTGGCTCAGGAACCCGACGTTGCCCTGGATCGGGGCGTTCGGCGAGAACGTCGCGTTCATCCGGATGTCGTCGTGGGTGTTGATGACGCCCATGCAGTTGGGGCCGATGACCCGCATCCCGGCTTCCCGGGCGATGGACAGAAGCTCGCGCTGCATTTCCTTGCCCGCGGGCCCGGTCTCACCGAAGCCGGCGGTAATGACGACCATGCCGTGGACGCCCTTCTGGGCGCACTCGCGAGCGGCCTGCATCGTGAGCTTGGCCGGGACGACGATGACGGCGAGATCGACGGGGCCGTCGATGTCGAGGATCGACTTGTAGGCGCGGACCGACTGGACGACTTCGGCGCCCGGGTTCACCGGATAGACGGGACCGTTGAAGCCGCCGTCCATCAGGTTGTGGAAGACTTCGCCGCCGATGGTCTTGCGCTTGCGGCCGGCGCCGATGACGGCGATCGATCGCGGCGCGAGCATGCCGCGGACCGCGTTCATCGCGGCGACCTGCTCGCGAGCCTCGAAGCGGGCACGGGCTTCCTCGGTGAGCGAGGGCGTGAACTGGACCCGGACCAGGCCGGGCTCGCTCTTCATGGTGATGCTGAAGCCACTCTCGCGGAGGACGTCGAGCATCCGGTGGTTCTCCGTGCCCACCACGGCGTCGAAGATCGCGATGCCATCCTGGTCCGCGATCTCGGAAAGGCGGCGGAGGAGGAGCGTGCCGAGCCCGCGACCCTGGAACGAGTCGGCGACGGTGAAGCCGACTTCGGCCCGATCGGCCGACGTTCGGTCGTAGCTGCCCTGCCCGACGATCTCGCCGCCCACTACGGCCACGAGCGAACAATCGGCGCAGTCGCCTTCGCCGGCGAGGTGACGGGCCACTTCGCCGAGATCCACGGCCAGGTCGCGGAACCGAAGCGGATCGAGAACCTTCGGAGAGGCCCTTGAGGAACCCGAGGACGGCCGCTTCGTCGGTGGCGCGGGCAGCGCGCAGCCGGACCGAGGAGCCGTCCCGGAGGACTACGTCGATGTCGCGCGGGGAGTGCGTGGTGGTCATACTCTCGCCTTCGTTGATCTTTGGGAGGGGGCCCGAGCGGCCCCGTGCTTGGCGTTCGCCCGCCGGGATTGTGCGTGGCGAGCGCGTCAGCGATCTGGGTTGAGCTTCCCCGATTACGCCTCGTCCGGCAGTAGGGCCAATCGACGCAGGATGCGGGCCGAAGTTCCCGGGCTTGACGGGCCTGTCTCCCATGCCCGGCGGGCTAGGTCCGATGCCCAGTTGTCCCGGCGCACCACCCGTTCGAATTGGTGATTCCGGTCACCGACGCGAAGGACCCTCCGGCCCTCTGGGAGGAATGGACGGCTCGACGTCGCCGCCGGTGGGTTAGGTACGAAACGGTGGGGTGAAGGTGCCTTGCGGCCGGCCTTACAGCCCAATTCGTGCTCGCGGCGGGTGGTTCCGTGCACGCAAGAGTCATGGGTTCCATGACCGCCGTACCATTGCTCGCGTCCCCCGGCCGTCCCATCCTCGGCCCCATGACGGGCGTAACCGTCCGGCGCCTTATTGCCGGACTTCGCACCAGTATGGTGGCAGCGCTCGGATTGGCCTTATTGCACACGGTATTCGTGCCAGGTTCCGCGGCGGCGGCTAGCTTTGCCAATCCGTCTGTCACGCCCAACCCATCGAGGGGTGGGCGGTTTCGACGTCGACGCCACATCGGCCTCCTGGTCGCGCCCGTGCTGGCCCTGGCTGCTGATGACGGCGACCGCGGGCATGGCCGCCGCGGCCATGTCCTCGACGCCTGCCGTCAGATCCCCTGTGTCCCCGACGACAGTCGCTCGGCAGCACGATCAGCTTCGCGGTCTTCTATTCGGACACGTTGCATCCGCGCACCTCAGTAACGTGTCTGTCGTGATCGACGGCGGCTCGACCATCCCGATGACGGCGACCGACACCGATCTCACCGAGGCGATCACGTTCACCTGCTCAGCCAGCAACTTCAGCGTCTGCGAACCCACACCGTCCGATGTCACGGCTCAGAACTCGGCGTGGCAACACAGTGCCGCCGATCACCGCCGCCCAGCTTCCGATCATCGCGCCCCCGACGCCGACCCCGACTCCGACGCCCAAGCCCGACCCCACGCCGACTCCGGTGCCCACGGCGGCGCCGACTCCGGTGCCGACCGTCGCGCCGACGCCCGCCCCCACGCCGAAGCCCGCGACGCCCAAGCCGGCAACGCCGAAGCCCGTCGTCAAGGTGACCGCCAAACCGACTCCCAAGCCGACTCCGGCTCCCGCCACGCCGGTCGTAACCGAGGCGACTCCGGTTCCGCCGACGCCTGCCCCGACTCCGACTCCGGTTTCGTCGGCCATCGTCGCCGCGGTCCCCGGCGCCGGTTCTCTCGGCTCGGCATCGGATCCCACGCCCGGTGCCGAGGTGGCCGGTGCGATCGATCAGGGTCCCAACTCGCCAGGTTCCGGCCAGGGCATGGCACCCGCGACGAGCCTCGCCCTGGTGGGCCTTGTCGGAGCGGCGGTCCTCGTCCTGGGTGGCTTCGCGTTCTTCTTCCTGATCGTCAAGCGCCGCCGCCGGCGGACCGAGAAACCCGAAGTCCGCGGTGCGCCGATCAAGCGGCCGGTTCTCATCCCGGAGCCCGTCATGGCCAGCGTAACGGCAGCCGACCTCGGGTTCGCGGGCGCCGCCGTCGCTCCGATGGTCGATGAGTCGCTGATGCCCCGCTGGCGCCGCCCGTCGCTGCAGCAGGTTCGCAAGACCGATCCCATCCGCGCCACCGCGGAAGCCGCGCCCGCGCTGTCTTTCGAGACAGCCGGCCTCGGCCCGATAGACGACTACGAACGCCGCCGGATCGGCTATCGCCTCGTTCGCTTGCTGGACTCGCCCGACGAGCTGCGGGCCAACGAGGTCGGGACGCTCGACCAGGGCGACGAAGTCCTGCTCCTGGAGCAGCGAGGCACCTACTGGCGCGTCCTCTGCCCCGATGGCCGGGAAGGCTGGGTCCATCGCATGACGCTCGTGGACGCGCCGCCCCCGGTGGCCGAACAGCCGGAGCCCATGCCCGAATACGGTTTCGAGGCCGAGGAAATCGCCTCGGTAGAAGAGCAGTCCGGCGACGGCATCCTCGAGGCGTACATGAGGGCCCGGGGCGACGTCATGGTCTCGATCGACGAGCAGGAAACCGTCTATCCGGACCAATACGCGGCCACGGGAGCCGCGTCCGATTTCGAGCCGGCGGCCGAACTCGTCGAAGAGCCTGCGGCAGCGTCGGTCGAAGAAGCCGAGCTCGAACCGGTCGCCCAGTCCGACGAGGACGAGGCAGGCCACGAACTCCTCGAGGCGTACCTGAAGGCGCATCGAGACGTCATCCGGCCCCTCGAAGCCGCATCGATCGACCAGGTCGTCGAGCCCTCCATTGATGCGGCAGCCGTCGCGGCCGCGGCCGTCGCACCGCGAACCAAGACGAAGCGCGCCACGAAGTCCGCGAAGAAGTCCGCGGAGCCGGTCGTCGAGGTTGCAGTCGAGCCGACGGCCGAAGTCGCTGTCGAGCCGGCAGTCGAAACCGATCGTCGAGCCGGTCGAGCCCGTGATCGAAGCGGCCACCGTACGAGGAGCTCGGACCACGACGAAGCGGGCGGCTAAGAACGTCGACGCGAAGCCGGTTCCCGTCGCATCACCAGAACATGCTGATGGGCAATATTCGGGACATAGGAACGCGGGTAGCCGTACGGCCGCAACCGCGTCCCGGCCTGGTACCAGATCACGTCGCCCTTGATCGTGAACCCGGCGCGAGTGGCCCGTTCCGCCAGGTCGCTGCCGGTGAAGATGTAGCGGCCCTCCTGGTAAGCGTCCCGGACGATCACCGCCGCGTAGCGCTTTGGCCGCAGGACCCTGCACAGCTCGCCGAAGACGACTTCCATGCGATCGAGGAACGTGGCGTAGTCCACGCTGTTGGCCAGGTCGCCATCGTGCTCGGTGACCATCGCGTAGTCGGTCCGCCGGTTCGAGTGCGTCTCCGCGAGCTTTCCGCCGGCCATCGTGATCGGCAGCTGGATGTTGTAAGGCGGATCCGTTGCCACGAAGTCCACGCTGTCGGCCTCGAGCTCCGGCAGCACCAGGAGCGCGTCGCCGTGGCGCATCTCGATGCCCGCCGGCGAGAACGTCCGCACGCCGCCCGGATCGGACGTCCCGATATCCGTCAGCAGCGGCCCCGCGCCGTCCCGCGCGCCTTCGAGCTCGCGGACCAGCTCCTCGAAGAGATCCACCCAGCGCCGCTCGATCTCGATTCCCATGGCTCGTCGAGGTCCGCGGGCGATCGCCGCGCCGAGAAGCGTTCCGCCCACGCCGGCGAACGGGTCCAGGACCAGCTCCCCCGAAGTCGTAAAGAACTCGATGAGGCGGGCCATGAGCCGGGGTGGTTTGTTGGCCCCGTGCTGCTTTCGGATGGCGTGGCCAAGCTCCGAGGGGTAGGCCGTACCCCAGACGGATTTGGTGAAGTAGAGCCACTCCTCGCCGGACAGCTCGTTGAGCACGTTGGCGGGATGTCTGGGACTCACGTCCGGAGATTAGCGGTCGTGGCGCCGCTGCGTTGGTCGAAAGGACCGGCCCGTCGGGCGGCACCGGGGCCAATTCCCCGGATAATGGGCAGCCTCGCTGCCGACTCTCTGGCTCCACTGGTACGAAATCACGGCCCGTTGTCGGCTACGATCGGTTTACCCTTGCACGATCGAGGGGAACGATGAGGCCGCGCTGTGCGGCGCTCGCCTGATGGGAACCTCGAATTTGGCTATGACGGTTGGGCACGATCGGGGCGGCTCGAGCCGCGGCATCGACGGACACGCATCGGTCCGGCGACTGTGCAGCGAGCGATTCGTCGGCCGCGAACGCCAGCTCGAGCGCGTCGCCGTCGGCCTGCAGAGCGCCGTTGACGGCCGGCCCAGTGCCCTGATCCTGTCGGCCACGGCCGGAATGGGTCTCACCCGCCTCCTGTCGGAAACGCGCCGGCGCATTGGCTCGCTCGGCGAACCGTTCGCGGCGGTTCATGGAGTGGCAACCGCGGCTACCTCGGGCGTCCCCTACGCGTCGGTGGGCACCGCCCTGGAACGGCTCCTCGATCCGCTTCCGGACGAGACGCTCGCCTTCCTCGTCGGCCCGACCGGCGACGCCATCGCCAGGCTCGTGCCGAATCTTCACGATCGGCTCGACGGCCTGGAACTGCTGCCCCAGCGAACCCCGGTCGCCGCTCCGGAGTGGCGCGAAGCGCGAATGTTCGAGGCCGTTCTCGGGCTCCTCGAGCGCCTCGGCCAGCGCCAGCCCGTGGCATTCCTCATCGAAGACCTCCACCACGCCGACTCGGCCACGCGCGGACTCGTGACGTTCCTTGCCCGCGTGACGCGAGGCCAGCGGGTGATGCTCCTGGCCACGTATCAGCCCGACAGGCTTCTCCGGACCGATCCTCTGCGGGCCACGCTGACCGCCCTGGCGTCCTCGCCCTCGGTGACGATGAGCGAAGTGCCGCCGCTCGAGCGGGCCGAGCTCGGCCAGCTCATCGAAGCGATCGAGGGCGGGCGGCCCTCTTCCACCACGCTCTTGCTCGTGGCCGAGCGGTCGCGCGGCAACCCGTTGATCGCCGAGGAGCTCCTGGCCGCGCGCCGCGAGTTGCTCGGCGTATCCCTGTCGGGGTCCCTGGACCGGCTCGTGACCGCCCGGGCAAATCTCCGCTCACCCGAGTGTCGCCGCGTCCTGCGGCTGATGTCGCTCGCCGGAACGCCGATCCATCTCCCGACGTTGCTTTCGATGGGCGAGGAGTTCGAATCGCGATCGCCCTCCCGGCCACCGAGATCGGCCGCGGGGGCTCGGCCCGGCGACACGCTCGAAGCGGATCTCCAGATCGGGCTCGCCGAAGCCCTCGAGCACGGTTTCCTCGTCGAGTCCGAAGGCGACCCGGCCCGGCTGAGGGAGCTCGAAGAGGAGCGCGAGCAGGAGCCCGGGCGAAAGCGCCCCGACGACCGCCGGAGCGATTCGGACCGGCGCGCCGACGCGGATCGGCGAGATGCCGACCGGCGCGCCGAGGAGAGGCGCGGCGAAGGGGATCGGCGGGCGGCCCGGCGCTTGCAGGGAATGGCGCCGCCGGCGGCTTCATACGTCGATGCCGGCAAGGCGATCGGCTTCCGCCACGAACTCGTCGCCGAGGCCATCGCCGCGGACCTTCTGCCGGCCACCCGGCGGCGCTATCACTCCGCTCTGGCGGCGGCGTGGGACAACGAGCCCCGGCCCCGGCCCGCCGCGGCGCTCGCGCATCACCTCGCTGCCCACGAGCTCGCGGAGGCCGAGAACGCCGCTCTGGAGGCGGCCACGGAGGCGGAGGAGCTCGACGCGGGCGCGGACGCCGTGGCCCACTACGAGTGCGCCCTGAGCCTCTACGAGATCGCTCATCAGGGCGAGCCCGCGACGCGGCTCTCGGACCTGTACCTGCGAGCCGGCGAGGCGGCGTTCGCGCCGGAGAGCCCGCCCGCGCGGCGGCTTACGCGGAGGCGGCCGCGGCTCTGCTCGACGACCCTCGCGAACGGCCCAACCTGGGCCTCGTGATGGAGAAGCTCGGCCACTACCGGCGCGCGGCCGGCGACCACGAAGGCTCGCTGACCGCCTACAAACGAGCCGTCGAGCTGGTGCCGCCGGAGCCCACCGAGGCGCGGGCCCGCGTCCTCGCGTCGATGGCCCAGTTCCGGATGCTCGAAGGCGTCTTCTCCGAGGCGAAGCGGTACGCCCAGGACGCCCTGGACGTGGCCCTCGCCGTGGGCGACGACGCCCGCCAGGAAGCGCTCCACGCCAACTGCACCCTCGCCGTGGCCGATGCCTGGGGCGAGGACCCCGAGCCGGCGGTCTGGAAGCTGCGCCAGACCCGCGACGAGGCAGCCGAGCTGGGTCGCCTCGACGACCTGTTCCGCGTCTACGCCAACCTGACCACCGTCCTGGACCTGCTCGGCCGGCGCGACGAAGCGATCGCCATCGCGTATGAAGGCATCGCCGAAGCCGAGCGCGCCGGCCAGGCCACGGTCTACGGCAACTTCCTGCGAGCCAACGCCGCCGATTCGCTGTTCTTCCTGGGCCGCTGGCCCGAGTGCCGGCGTCTGTGCCTCGACGCGCTGAGCTGGAATCCGGTGGGCATCTGGTTCCTGTCGCCGCTGCTCACGCTCGCGACGCTCGAAGTCGCGACCAACGCCGGCGAGTCCGCCGGCCGGCTTGCTCGGCCAGGTGCTCCTCGCCATCGAGACGGTCCAGGATCCCCAGTTCTCCGTCCCGGCCCAGCAGGCCGCGGCCGCCTACGCGCTCTGGCAGGAAGACCTGGTCGACGCCCACAAGGCCGCCGAACGTGGCTGGCTGCGCGTCAGCGACACGGAGGATTGGCTCCTGATGGCGCGGATGGCCTCGACGTATCTCGAAGTCGAGGCCGACATCGCGGTCGACGCACATCGACGCCGCGACTTCGCCGCTCTGGCCACCGCTCGCGAGCGGAGCATGCCCGTCATCCTGCGCGCCGAAGCGGTCGTGCGCGCCTGCGGCGTCTCGCCCAAATCGGGTTCGCGCCAGCAGGCGGACCTGGCCATCCGGACCGCCCGCGCGTTCCGCTGCCGACTCGAAGGCCGCGACGATCCGGCCACGTGGAAGGCTCTCGCGGCGGACTGGCAGGAACTGGGCGATCCGTACGAATCGGGCCGCGCTCGCTGGCGCGAGGCCGAGGCTCTGCTCGACCAGGCCCACGGCCGCTCGACCCGGACCGTCGCCCGCGAGCCGCTCGTGGCAGCCGCCGAGGCCGCCTACAAGCTCGGTGCCTGGCCGCTCCTGCGCTCGGTGGCGGAACTGGCCCGGCGGGCGATGATCACCGCTGCCAAAGCCGATCGAGGCCACGCTCGAGGGCCGGCTGGAGTCTCCGGCACTGGCGCCCAGGACGGGCACTCGTACGTCGGTCGCAACTCGGGGCGCGGCGACGCCGGCCCGGACCCGCGCCCGCCGCCGCATCTCGTGGCGACCAGGCGGTCGTCGCCGACTTCGTGGCTCCGTCCGGTCAGCCGCCGGCCCACGACTTCGGGCTGAGCAAGCGCGAGCTCGAGGTCCTGGCCTTGATCGCCGAGGGCCGCAGCAATCCCGAGATCGGCCGCCAGCTGTTCATCACCCGCAAGACGGTCGCGGTCCACGTCAGCAACATCCTGACCAAGCTCGGCGTCTCCGGACGGGTCGAGGCGGCCGCGGCGGCGATCCGGCTGGGCCTGACCGAGCGCGAGTAGGGCGACAAAGCCGGCAGGCGAGCGGCGGGCCGAGCAGGCAGGGCGGCGCGGGCGCGCTGGCACGGCCCCCGGCAGCGCGCTTGCGCCGGGCACTGCCCCCGGCGGCGCGCCGACACTGCCCCCGGCAGCGCGCCAACACGGCCCCGGCAGCGCGCCGGCGTTCCTCCGAGTTTCACCTGGGGTGGAAGTTACGCGGCCGAGCCGTTAGGGAGGCGACGGTCGGCGGCACAAAATGACGTTTGCCGTCTGCCATCGCGTCCGGAATGGCCGAATCAGGGTCGACGCCCACCTCGCTACCCTCCGTCAGCTCATTCGAAGTCCTTCTTCTTCCGGGCCGCCCGCCGAGAACCTCGTACGCGTTGCGTGACTATCGCCTCCCGAGAAACTCGGACAAACCAGACTCCCCGGAGATTCCGATCCGGTTGGCCGAGCCACCGCTTGACCTCCACCGTCCGCTCGGGGAGCGCAACTTCGAAAATCTGCCGGTGTCGAGCAACATGATCGCGCTCGGTTGAGAGCGCGGGCAGAACAAGGACCGATCCGACCGAGGCCACAGCCCAGTTCTTCTCCTCACGGACGCGTCCGGGTACCACGCGAACTTTCACGTCGAGTGCGTGGAGCGTGGCCTGGATGTCGCGAAGCTCGCTCTTGACTTCGACGATCAGCAGGGCCCGGGCCAGCGGATGCCATGCGAGCACGTCGACGCAGCCGCGGTCTCCATAGTGATTGAATGAGTACTCCGTCGTGACTTCCCAGCCGGCGACCCGCAGGAAACCCACGACCGCGTCGACAAGAGCGGCGTGGCGCCGGTCGATCAGCCTCTCCACGTCACCCAACCGAGGCGATCGGGGCGTCAGCCACAACTCGATTCCGGCGGCGGCAGCGACCTTCCGGCAGGTGCCAACGCTCATTCCTGCCAGGAACCCCGCCTCGAAACGGGAAACCGTTTGCGGACTGACCCCAGCGATTCGCGCGATGTCCGCCTGGCGAAGGCCGAGGCGAAGACGTGCGGCTTCGAACCATCTGCCCACACGCGCTTCGTCCATCGGTTGATCCTGCCGAACGGCGATTGGCGGCCGATCATCCGCGAGTTACCGCCGCCACGAGGGCGGCCGATCATCCGCGAGTTACCGCCGCCACGAGGGCGGCCGATCATCGCGAATCACCGCCGCGACGAGGGCGGCCGACATCTGCGAATTACCTGCGAGTTGGCGGCCCGTTGGCAGCGCATCAGCTGCACGCCCCACGGCCACCCCCGCCCGGCGGCGCGCTTGCGCCGGGCACAAAGAAACCCGGGCTTCACCCCCACCCGGGTTTCTAGGTCGCGGGTCCGGTCTTACCAGCGCTTGCCAAACAGGCCGACGAAGAAGGCCACGACCGGAGCCAGGACTACGAGTGTCACTTCTGACTCCTTGTCTTCATTGAGCACTCCGCCGCGGAACACGCCGCGCGGCGGTGGCAACACTAGATGGCTTGTGCATACGTTCTCAATCCTTCTTCCGTACGGAGGGTACCGATCCCGCTCTTTCGGGTACTGTTGATCCCCAGGCCGAATGGGTCATAAGAAGGAGTGCACGCGCGGCGTCCTCGGCAAGCTCCGGCGCCTGTCTCCAGCGCACGGAATCCCCTCGCTGAGCGTCGAATGCGGCCCCGGGACACGGAACCCGTCATCTGAGGACGGCCATGCCGACTGACATCGGTTTCCAGCTCGACATTTCACTCCGCATGCTGGCCGCCGCGGCCCTCGGCGCCGGGCTAGGACTCGAGCGCGAGATCCACGGCCACCCTGCCGGAATGCGGACCCACATGCTCGTAACGCTCGGATCCGCGATCTTCACGGTCCTGTCCATCTACGGTTTCCAGATCGCCGGAACCGCCCAGTCGGACCCGAGCCGGATCGCCGCTCAGGTCGTCACGGGCATCGGTTTCCTGGGCGCGGGAGCCATCGCCAAGTACGGTCCGAACATCCGCGGCCTGACTACGGCAGGCAGCCTGTGGGTCGCGGCCTCCGTCGGTATCGCGGCCGGGGCCGGCGCCTACTTCGTCGCGATCGTTGGCGCGCTCATCGCCGTCGTCGCGCTGTGGCCGCTGCACATCCTCGTCCAGAGGCTCGAACTCGCCCGAGCCAGGACGCTTCGAGTGCGGCTGCGGCTCAAGCGGCTCGATGCCTTCGCCCAGGTCTCGCAGATACTCCTGAGCCGTCACATCGCCATCGGCTCGATCCAGAGCGAGAAGTCCCGCCGCGGCCACATCATGGACGTCGAGCTCAAGATTGCCGGATCGGAGTCCGGCCACACGTTCCTCGCTGAGATAGAGGCCATTCCCGGAGTGGCCGTAGAAGCCGTTACACAATCCGAGGAAGCCTGAAGCAAGGAGCCTCGAAGCGGTTCCGCCCTAGAGGGCGGCTCCGCGGTCCGACAGCGACTTCTCGACCATGCCGAGCAGCTCGGCGGGCGAGAAGGGTTTGGGCAGGTACTCCGTCTTGCCCGACATATCGACAGCCTTGTCGCTGTAGCCCGACATGTAGAGGACCGGAAGGTCGGCCCGCGTGGCGCGCAGCGCGCTGGCAACGTCCGAGCCTCGCATCGACGGCATGATGACATCGGTGACCAGGAGGTCGAGCTCCGTGTCGCCCCCGAGCCGAACTGCGATCGGACCCGACTCCGCCGCCAGCACCGTGTAGCCGGCATTCTCGAGGACTCGGACCGTGAACTTGCGGACGGCTTCATTGTCCTCGACGACCATGATCCGGCGGCCTCGGCCGACCTTGGCTTCAGCCGCTCCGGACCCCGTCGCCGCGGCCTCACCTGCCACCTCATCCACGCAGGGCAGGTAGATCGCGAAGGTGGATCCGCGGCCGAGCTCGCTGTGTATCCGGATGGAGCCTCCGGCCTGCTGGACGATCCCGTAGACCGTGGCCAGACCGAGGCCCGTGCCTTCTCCGGGCCCCTTGGTGGTGAAGAAAGGCTCGAACGCATGCTCCAGGGTCTCCTCGTCCATGCCCGTTCCCGTGTCGGCAACCTCGAGCAGGGCGTTTGGACCCGGTTTGATTCCCGCGGCCTGCGCCGTCTCGGGGTCAACCTCCACTTCCGTAACCCGGATTTCCAGCCGGCCGCCATTCCGCATGGCGTCCCTCGAGTTGACCGCGAGGTTGAGGATGACCTGCTCCATCTGGCCAGGATCGGCGAGCACCGAACGACCTCGTTCGTCGACATTCACAGCCAGTTCGACGTCTTCGCCGATGAGCCGTTCGAGCATCGGCTCCAGATGGATGACGATGTCTCCGAGCCGGACGATCCTGGGCTCGGGGGTGTTGCCGCGAGCGAAGAGGAGGAGCTGGCGAACGAGGCTCGCCGCCCGATCGCTTGCCTGCCGGATCTGTTCGATGTCCTTGCGGCGTTCGTCGTCTTCGGCCAACCCGAGCTCGGCCAGGCCCGCGTACCCACCGATCGCGGTGAGCAGGTTATTGAAGTCGTGGGCGATGCCACTCGCCAGGCGGCCAATGCCCTCCATCTTCTGGGCCTGGCGCAACTGGTCCGCCAGAAGTGCCCTCTCGGCCTCGGCCTGCTTGCGCTCCGAAACGTCCCGGGCGATCCCAAGCAGCACGGGCCGGCCCTCGAGCTCCGTCGCGGTCACGGACAGTTCCACTGGGACCAGCGTGCCGTCCTGTCGCATGTGCCTGGTCTCGAAGCTCGTGCGGCCGAGCCGCAGGGTCGTTTCGATGCGCTGAGGAAGGGTGGCCACGTCCTCGGGGTCGCAGATATCCGAGACGTTCATCGTGAGCATCTCGGCTTTGGTATAGCCCAGGCAGTCTGCGGCGGCACGGTTCACGTCGAGGAACCGGCCGTCCGCGGCGAGTATGAACATCGAGTCGCCGGCGCTCTCGAAGAGCGTCCGGAACCTCTCCTCGGATTGGCGGAGAGCCTGCTCCGCCTGGTAGCGCTCCGTGATGTCGAGGGCGGTGGTGATCGTGCCCGTGACGCTGCCGTCGGCGCCGCGCAGAGGCGCTCGCGTCATGATCAGCCGCCGGGCACCTTCGGCGTGCGGAACCCAGGCCTCGCTCTGCTGCACCTGGCCCGTGGCGATCACGGCTGTCGTCGAGCGCCCGGAACGACTCGGCCTCGATCAGGCCGAGCTCTCGGATGGTCTTGCCGATGGCTTGCTCTCTCGGCACGTGGAGGTTGTGGAGGAAGACGGAGTTGGAGTGCTGGATGCGCCCGTCGATGTCCTTGGCGACCACCGGCGTCGGTATCGCTTCGAGAAGTTCGGTGACGAAGCGGCTCTGAGCTTCCGCGACTTCTCGAGCTCGGCGCCGTTCGGTGATGTCGCGCTGGACGCTCAGGATCGCCGTCCTGCCCTCGAACTCGATGACGCGCGATACCACTTCGAGAGGCAGAACTCGAGCCGTCTTTGCGGCGATGCTCCACTTCGAAGCTGGCCGGGCCCTGGTGGAGCACGCCTGCGATCCGGCTTTCGAACAGCCGCGCCGTCTCCGGCGTGTCGAGCTCGGGAACCGTCATCGCCAGCAGCTCTTCGCGGGTATAACCAAGTCGCTCGCAGACGACGTCGTTCACCTCGGCGATCCGACCGTTCGGCTCGAAGATCAGGATGCCGTCGGCAACGCTGTTGAAGATGGTGCGGAACTGGTCCGGCGAAGAGCGGTGCCCTATGGCGTGCTTTCCTACGGCGCCGCCCGCCAGGGCGCCGTCCATCGTGGCGCTATCCGCCCCTCGAGTGGCCGCATCTTTCGTAATGGCGGCCGCGGCAACCGAACCGGTACGCGCCGAGGCCCGACGCTGTGCGCCCCGCTGTGACACTACTAGCCCCGATCACTGGGATCGAGCGGGGTGACGAGTCCCCGCGGCTGCAGCTCCCGATCCTGCTTGGTGACGCGCGGAATCAGAACGAGACTGCGCCGCCACGCATCGTGCGCGCAGGTGGCAGCCGCGTCTATACGACATTCGGGTGACCCGTCCGGGGTCGACGTTCATCCGCTATCGCGCCGTCGAGAAGAGCCGCCTACAGGCCCTTGACCGCGGTGACGAGCTCCTGCAGGCCCTTCTTCGCGTCGGCGAAGAACATCCCGGTCTTTGGGTTCACGTACAGCGGGTTGTCGATGCCGGCGTATCCACGGCCCATGGATCGCTTGACCACGATGATCGACTTGGCTCGATCCACGTCCAGGATCGGCATGCCGTAGATGGGGCTGGAGCGGTCCGCCCGAGCCGCGGGATTGGTGACGTCGTTGGCTCCGACGACCAGGGCGACGTCCGTCCGTTCGAACTCGGGGTTGATTTCTTCCATCTCCCGAAGCTGCGGATACGGCACGTTCGCCTCGGCGAGGAGGACGTTCATGTGGCCCGGCATTCGCCCGGCGACGGGATGGATGGCGTAGGACACTTCGACGCCGCGGGATTCGAGCAGCGAGGCCAGCTCGCGCACTCCATGCTGAGCCTGGGCAACCGCGAGGCCGTAGCCGGGGACGATGATCACCTTGCTGGCGTAGGCGAGCTGGATGGCGGCGTCGTCCACCGAGACCTCGCGGACGCTCCCGCCGACACCCGAGAGTTCGGCCTGGCTGCCTTCGCCGGCCCCGAAGCCGCCGACGACGATGTTCGCGATGGAGCGGTTCATGGCCGTGGCCATCAAGCGGGTCAGGATCGCGCCCGAGGCGCCGACGAGGGCCCCGGCGACGACGAGCATCACGTTCCCGACGACGAAGCCCGCCATCGACACGGCGGTTCCGGTGAACGCGTTCAGCAGTGAGATGACGACGGGCATGTCCGCGCCGCCGATCGGCAGCACCATGGTGATGCCGAAGACGAGGGCGCAGGCCAGGCCGATCACGAGGAGGATCGCCAGGACGCCCGGGTCGTAGGTCACGGTACCGGTGCCGGCGAGGATCAGGACGATCGAGACGCTGACACCGGCCACGATCGTGAACCAGCTCAGGATCCGGCCGCCGGGGATGAGGATCGGCTGGCCGCGGATGATGCCCATCAGCTTCGCCGAGGCGACGAGCGAGCCCGTGAACGTGACCGAGCCGACGAGTACGTCGGCGAGGATGAAGAACGTCCGCCAGCCGTCCAGGCCCGGAGCGCCTCCGGCGAGCACGCGCTGGCCGTTGAGGGACACGAAGTCGTTGATCGCGAGGAGTGCCGCGGCGCCGCCGCCGACCGCGTTGAAGAGCGAGACGAGTTGTGGCATGGACGTCATGGCGATGGTTCGGGCGAGGCGCAGGCCGAGGCCGCCGCCGATCGCGAGCCCCACGACGATAACGACCCAGTTGATCGGCTGGACGCCGTTGTCGGCAACCTGAACGATCTCCGCCACGACGGCGATGGCCATGCCGGTCGCGGACAGGCGGTTGCCGCCCCGGGCCGTGGCCGGCGAGTTCATCAGGTGGAGCCCGATGACGAACAGGGCCGCTCCGACGATGAAGGCGAGCCGGACCAGGTATCCGATGTCTGTGCTGCTCATCGTCCCCTCCTACCTGGCCGAGTCGGCGGCGTGAAGCGCCGTCGTTCGACCTGCTGGCCCCGGGGACGGGCCGGCGTTTGAACATCTGGAGCATCCGGTCCGTGACGACGTAGCCGCCGACGACGTTGGCGCCGGCGAAAGCCATCGCCACGATCGCAAGGGCGTACGAGAGGCCGTTGTCCGCGGTCGCGGCCAGGCCGATCGCGCCGACCAGCACGATCCCGTGGATCGAGTTGGTGCCCGACATCAACGGCGTGTGCAGCGTCGCGGGAACTTTGCTGATGACCTCGAAGCCGAGGAGGATGGCCAGCACGAAGACCGTCAGAGAGTCGAGCAGAGCTGCCGACGTTCATGACCGAGCGCCTCCTCGGGCTGCCGGCTGCAGGAGCTGGCTGGTGGCGGACTGGACGACCCTGCCGTCGTATGTGATGACGGTGGCCGCGGTGATTTCGTCTTCGAAGTCGAATTGGAGCTCGCCGTTCTTGACGAAATGCAGCAGGAGATTGGTGATGTTGCGCGAGTAGAACAGGCTCGCGCCGGTTGGCATCGTCGCCGGAACGTTGGTCGGGGCGTGGATCGACACGCCGTTCGATGTGACCACGACCTTGCCGGCCACGGATAGCTCGCAGTTGCCGCCGAGATCGCTGGCCGCGATGTCCACGATCACCGACCCGGGTTTCATGCATTCGACCGCGGCGGCCGAGACGAGGACGGGTGGCTTTCTACCGGGAACCTGGGCCGTCGTTATGACGACATCCTGGGCGCCGATGACGTCGTTCAGCTCGGCCTGTTGAGCGGCCTGCTCCTCAGGTGTGAGGGCGCGGGCGTAGCCGCCCTGTCCGGATGCGTCCGTGACGGACTGGAGGGTCACGAACTGGGCGCCGAGCGACTCGGCCTGCTCTCTTGTCTCCGGGCGGACGTCGTATGCCCTGACCTGCGCACCCGAGACGTCGGGCGGTCGCGATGGCCTGCAGCCCCGCGACCCCGATGCCCAGGACCAGGACGTTGGCGGGCTTGGCGGTACCGGCGGCGGTCGTGAGGAGCGGGAAATACCTGCCGAATACGTCCGCGGCCATGATCACTGCCTTGTAGCCGGCCACGTTCGCCTGCGACGAGAGGGCGTCCATCCCCTGGGCCCGGCTGAGCGTCCGAGGTATGGCGTCCAGGCTGATCGCCCTCACCCCGCGTTCCGCCAGTTCCGCCATCGCGGCAGGATCCAGCAGCGGCGCCAGAAGGCCCACGACGACCTGCCCATCTTTGAGCAGCCTCGCCTCCGGGGGCGTGGGCCTGTTGATGCGGAGGATGACTTCGGCCTGTGAATACATCACTGACGTGGTGACGATCTTGGCGCCGGCGTCGGCATAATCGAGATCGGTGAATGACGCTCCGGCACCTGCTCCACGCTCCACGAGGACGCTCACGTCGGCCGCCTGAAGCCTGGCCACCGACTCGGGAGTAAGCGCCACTCGCCGCTCGCCGGGAGCACTCTCCCGCGCGACGCCAGCAATGATTGACATGTCACCTGCCCTACGAAATCGAGCGACGCGCCGCGGCAACAGCGCCCAGCGTGGGGACGCTGAGGCCGCGAGCGGAGGCCATCTGGCAGCCAGCTCCGCACACGAGCTCGTTTTCGAAGTCTAGCCGGGCATGTCCGCTGTGTCGCGGTGAGGGGCCACTGGCGCGCGCTTGGTGCCCACCCGGAAGAGTCGTGGATCGCCCTGCGCAACTGGGCAGCGAGCTGAAGAGGAAGACCGAACGGCCGAAATGAACTCCGGCACGAATATCTCGGTTCGAAAAGCTATATTTCGCCGCCCCAGACGCTGATTTCCCGGGCGCTCTGGCTGGAACGGAATCCGATCCGAATAATGAATCTTCTCGAAATGTTGCCGGCGGGGGTATATTCGGCACTAATGCCGCCGACGGGGTCAACATATTGGACCCTGGCCAGGAAGTGAGGATGCGATGGTCACTGTCAGAAAGGCGGATCCGGCGCTCATGGACAAGGGCGTCCAGCGTCGCGCTGAGTTGAGCCCTGCTGCGCGCGAGCGCGAACAACAGCAGCGCCAGTTCAAGCGAATGATCGGTCAGCTCAAGGGCCCCGAGCAGGTGTTCGAGGTCAGGCTCGATCCGGAAGAGAAGCCCATCACGATTCGACAGCGCCTTCTGCGTGTTGCCGCGGACGCCAACGTCGAGATCGCGGTTCGAAAACACGGCGACGGCTTCCTGGTCGGCCTTCTCACACCTGAGCGGCGCACCAACCGCGGCCGCCGCGCGGCGAGCTGCCACCAAAGCCTGAAGCTCGAGTCCTCGGAGAGCATTTCGCGGTCGCGAGCATTCAACTCATTTGCCGAAGCGGTCTTTGCGACCTGGCGATCGCACGCAACGAGATTCGCGAAAGGTAGGCTCAACTGGGCTCCGACGAGGGCGGCTTGGGCCAATTCCGCAGGCGCAAGGAAGGCGACCGGTCGCCATATGACCGCGACTCCGGCCATCAGCGACTCATCGAGATTCGCTGCGGTTTCGCCGAACTCGCCCAGCGCGAGGCTGACGCCGCCGATGCCAGGGCAGCGGAATCGAAGAGGCGTCTGGAGGCCCAACTCAACGTAGTTGCCGAGGTCGCCCTGGCCGCCGAGGCCACTGCCAGCCGAGGGACCAAGGAGAATGCCCACCGCGCCTTCAAAGCGGCGGTGGCCGCGGCCCGCGAACGTTCGGGAGTGGAAGCCGCCGCGGAGCGCTGGCTGAGGGACATCAACCACATCAACGCCCGGACTCGAGTGGCCCAGACGCGGCTCCGGCGCGAACGCGAGACCGCCAATTCGCTGCTCGCGGAGAGAGACCGGCTGATGACCACGGCCGAAGCCGCGCGCTCGATGGCCCAGGGAGCGCGGGAGGCGTGTCTGGCCGCGCGCCTCGGCATCCTGGCGCCTGAGTTCGAAGCTGCCGATGCCACGGACGTGGAGCCGGAAGGGGTGCCCGGCCTGGCCGCCGCACGCCCCGCGGGCGGCGCAGTCTCCGTCGCGGACGCGTCCACCGTTCCACCCGCTCAACAGCAGCCGATGGCCGCGGAGATGGCCGCCGTCGGAGCCACGCCGGAAGTCGCGGCGCCCGCTTCGGCCGCTCCGCTCGGCCGCGGGCTCGGCGATGGGCTCGGGCGCGAGTCTGGCCACGGGTTCGGGCGAGCCGGTCTCCGACGGGCTTGAGGCTCGATCTTCGCAACGCCCCGCCGCAGGTCATCCTCAGACTGCTGGACCGCGACCTCTGGACGCTCAACTGGCTGGTCGCGGAGCTCGGTGGCGGCAGCGCGGCCGGACGCACCGCCTGGAAGGCTCCTCCTGACTCGGTTCGTGGACTCGACCATCGCCGCCGCTATCGACGACGCCTGCTTCGATTTCCTGCCCGGCAGCCAGTTCTGGGACATGTTCACCAAAGAACAGGCCCGAGACGTCGCTCGAGGCCTGGCGGCGCTGGGCTATCGGTATGACGGTTTCGGGGCCTTCGTCGACGGACGAGTGCCCGATCAGAGGGACCTGGCTCTGGCTATCGGCAGCGCGGGCCTGCTGCCGGTCCGGATTCGCTACTGGCCCAAGCCGGCCGAATCGGCACAGCTGTTCAACAACGTTCGGGTCGCGGCCGAAGTCTTCCTGCTCGAGCGCGCGCCTTCGCTGACGCTCGGTGAACTGGTGTACGCGCTCGGGCGGCGCGCCGAGATGCTCGCCGACATCTGGAACGAATGGCAGCGCGTTCGGCCACTGCTCCTTTCGTCCGCGGTGGCCTGAGAGCTCGTCGGGCCGATCGGCATCGCCTCAGCTGGCGTTCGGTCGGGGGGCGGCGCCGCTTCCGGCGGTTTCGGCGACCCCTTCGGCCACGTCCGAGGTTTCCTCCGCCGGATCCTGATCGAGGACCACCAGGCGGTAGGCTTCGGCGGCAGCGGTGCCGATTCGCGCGCCCTGCTCCTCGAGGCGAGTCCGAACGCGGTTGAAGACCGCTTCGGGATCGTGGAGCTGGCTGGCATGGCAGCGCAGGGCCTCGATCTTGCGTTCGGCCGTCGCCGAGACGTCGATCCAGGTATCGGGCGCGTTCGACCACATCAAGTAGATGCGCCGCACTCGATGGAGCGGCGAGTCCCTGGCGGGCGAGCCATGGAAAGGCCATCGGATTTCGAGCCGCCGGGTAGACGGCATCCACCGCCGCGATGGCCGCCGCACGGTGGTCCGTGTGATTCACGCCGCCGCCCGTGTGGATTACGACTTCCGGATCTCCGCATATCACGGCATCGGGCTTGAAGGTCCTGATCTCGCGGACGAGCATCTCCCGCAGGGGCAGATCATTTGCCAGGGCGCCGTCGGGCTGATGCAGGAATGTCACGCCCGAATAGCCGACTACCGCTGCCGCGAGCCGTTGTTCTTCTTCACGCGCCAGGGCGAGCTCCATCGGATCGAGTTCGGGATCCTCGCCGCCGGCGTCGCCCGACGTGCAGCACACCAGCCAGCCTTCCGAGCCCGCCTGGATCCATGCCGCGGCGGTTCCTGCCGGCCCGAAGTCGGCGTCGTCGGGATGGCCGACGATAACCATGAATCGACCGGGTCGCCAGGTGTGGTTGTCCATGATTTGACTCATGCCTTGGCTTCGATCTACCTCGAAATGTTGTTGTCGAAGCGCACCACCAAGAGGCTCTTCTATTCGTGAAGGTGCCTAATTGGGGGTCTTCGCGCTTTCCGCAGGAGCGGTATCATCCGGCCGAGGCTTCGCTCGTCTCCCCCCACGGGCGAGGCCTCTCTCTATGTCCGGACTGTACACGGACTCGCCTCGGAGAGCTGCGCGCGGGCCGCGCCGGGCTCCGGCGACGATTCCGGCGGCCGAAGTCAGACCGCCGGAATTCGCCGGCTGACACCGCCGTCAGGCCGGCGTGGCCTGGGCTTCCCGCAGAGCGGCGAGAACCTCCACGGCGTGCTCTTCGGGAGTGACTTTGGGCCAGACTCGGGCGATTCGGCCGTCCGGGCCAACCAGGAAGCTCGATCGAAGGATGCTCTGGATCTTCTGGCCGGCGCTGTTGACCCTTTCGCCCCAGGCGGCGTACTGGTCGGCCACCTTGTGGCCTTCGTCGGCGAGGAGGGTGAACGGCAGCCCGTACTTGGCCCGGAAAGCGGCCTTGCTCTCGGGACCCTGGGGGCTCAGGCCCCAGATCTCGGTATCCGCGGCCTCGAACTCGGCGTGGTTGTCGCGGAAGGAGCAGGCTTCCTTGGTGCAGCCCGGAGTGTCGTCGGCGGGGTAGAAGTAGACCACCGTGTAATGGCCGCGACGCTGGCTGAGGCGGTGGCTGACGCCAGTGTCGTCACGGAGCTCGAAGTCTGGGGCGAGCTCGCCCACTTGCGGCATGTTGCTCATGCAACGAGGCTAGCAGTGCTCCGGCCGACCATCGGAAAGCGTCGATCCGGTTCCCGGCTGCGGATCGCGGAGCCTCGGAACGGGCCCGTCGGCGGGCCGCCGATCCGGCGGTGCTAAGATCGAGGCAACCGAATATGCCTCCGGGGAGCGCCAACAGCGCTGAGAGTGCGGCCTCTGGCCGCAGACCCGCCGTACCTGATCTGGGTAATGCCAGCGAAGGAAGCAGGCTCACCACTCCGCCGTCGACCCCCCGGGAGTTGGCGGTTTTGTTTTCCCTCACGGAGTGGCGGGTTGAGCATCGATACCAGGCTGGAGCGACAGGACGAGATCCAGGATGGCCGAATCCAGGATCCCGAGCCTCCGCGCCGAGCCCGAGCACTGACGATCGCCGGCTCGGATTCGGGCGGCGGCGCGGGAATCCAGGCGGATCTCAAGACGTTCGGCGCGATCGGCGTCTACGGCGCCTCGGCGATCACCGCCGTCACGGCCCAGAACACGTTGGGCGTGCGGGCCATCCACGAGATTCCCGCCGGACGTGATCGCGGCCCAGATCGACGCGGTCCTCGAGGACATCGGCGCCGACGCGGCCAAGACCGGCATGCTCTCGAGCGCCCCGATCATCGAGGTCGTCGCCGATCGGCTCCGCTCCCACGGCGTTCGCCAGCCTGGTGGTCGACCCGGTCATGGTCGCCAAGAGCGGCGACAGACTGCTGCGCGAGGACGCGGTCCGGGCGCTCCGGGAGATCCTCCTGCCCATCGCCGCGGTCGTCACGCCGAACGCTCCCGAGGCGACCGTGCTCTCGGGCGTCGAAGTCGTGGACGCCGCTTCGGCTCGCGAGGCCGCCCGCCGGATCGCGGATCTCGGGCCGAGGATGGTCATCGTCAAGGGCGGCCACCTCGAGGGCGACCGATCCGAGGACCTCGTCTGGGACGGCCGCGATTTCTCGATCCTGAGCGGCCCGCGCGTCGCCACCCGCCATACCCACGGCACCGGCTGCACCTTCTCCGCCGCCATCGCCGCATACCTGGCGCTGGGCCTGGAGCCGCTCGCCGCCGCGCGAGAGGCGCGAGCCTACCTGCAAGGCGCCATCGAACACGCCGAGCCCCTGGGCGCCGGGCACGGCCCCGTGAACCATCTCTGGAGGTCGTCGCATGCCTGAGCCCCAAGCCGGCGCGCTGCCCGCCGGCGTCGATCTCGCGGAGCTGACCGTCGCGTCGCTGGAGCGGATCCGCGACCCGCACGCCGCTCGTTCACAACATCACCAACTTCGTGGTGATGAACGACACGGCCAACGTCCTGCTGGCCGTGGGCGCCTCGCCCGTCATGGCTCACGCGACCCAGGAAGTCCGCGAGATGGTTTCGCACGCCAGCGCGCTGGTGCTCAACATCGGAACGCTCGACGAAGCCTGGGTCGAGTCGATGGTCGCGGCGGGCGCACGAGGCCAATGCCAGGGGAGTGCCGATCGTGCTCGACCCGGTCGGCGCCGGTGCGACGACGTTTCGAAACCGGACGATCGAGAACCTGCTCCGCTGGTTGCGTGTCGCGGTCGTGCGGGGCAACGCCGGCGAGCTGGCCACGATCGCCGGTCTGGATGGCGAGGTTCGCGGCGTGGACTCCGTCTCGGCCGCCGCACCGGACGCGGCTGCCCTCCGGCGTGGCCTCCGCGACGGGTGGCGCCGCGGTGGCGAGCGGAGCGATCGATTACGTCGCGGGCGGCGGCAGGCTGGCCGAGATCCACAATGGCCATCCTGCGATGGGCAGGATCACCGGTTCCGGCTGCATGGCGACGGCGCATGGTCGGAGCGTTCCTGGCCGTGGAGTCGGATCCGTTCCTGGCCGCCGCGGAGGCGATGATCGCGTTCGGGATCGCCGGCGAGATCGCCGCGGAGAGGAGCGCCGGGCCGGGCACGTTCCGGGCCAACCTGCTCGACGCCGTGGCCGCGCTTGACGGTCCGACGATCCGGGCCCGGACGCGGGCGACGGTAAGGGCCGCGGAGCCCGCATGAAGGCCGAAGGCGAGCGCCGACCGACGCGACCGCGTCCCGCCCCTGACGCTTCGCGACCGGCGGCGGGACATCCTCGCTGCGTCGCTCGTATACCTCGTGACCGAGGAAGCCTTCAGCGCGGGGCGCTCGTCGATCGAGATCGCCGAGGCGGCGCTGAGCGCCGGCGTTCGGGTGATCCAGGTTCGAGAGAAGGAAGGCTCGGCTCGGCGGGCGCTCGAGATCGCCCGGGCGCTCCGCGAATTCGACCCGTCGATACGGCGCGCTCCTGCTCATCAACGACAGGATCGACATCGCGCTCGCGGTCGACGCCGACGGAGTGCACCTCGGCCAGGAAGATCTGCCGGTCGCGGACGCTCGGCGGCTCCTCGGCCCGGACGCGCTTGATCGGGCTGTCGATCACGGAGGCGTCCCAGCTCGACGCGCCCGATGCCGCCGCGGCCGATTACCTCGGCGTCGGTGCCGTCTTCCCGACGGAGACCAAGGGCGACGCGACGCACACCGGCCTGGAACTCGTGCATCTCGCGGCCGGCGAGATGGGCACGGGCGCGCCGGTGGTGGCTATCGGCGGGATCAACGCCCGAAACGCCGCCCGACGCGATCCGTGCCGGAGCCGATTTGCTCGCGGTCATCACCGCGATCACGCAGGCGCCCGATCCCGGTGCCGGCCGCGGCCGAGCTGCTCGGCGTCGCGGCCAGAGCTCGCGCGGAAGGGTCGCCGGCTCGGGTCGAGAACTCGAAATGAGCGCCGGCGAGTTCGAGCTGATCGATCGGCTGGCCGCGCGCCTGGATCCGCTGGACGGCGGCGTCGGGATCGGCGACGACGCCGCCGCGTGGCCGCCGACCCCGGGCCGGCTCGTCGTGGCCACGACCGACATGCTCGTCGAAGGCATCCACTTCCGCCTCGACTGGATCTCGCCGCGGGACCTCGGCTGGAAAGCGCTGGCGGTCAACCTCTCGGATCTCGCCGCCATGGGGGCGCAGCCCGGCAAGGCGCTGGTCTCCATCGCGCTTCTGGCCGATCAGGCGGATCTGGCGGAGGAGTTGTACGCGGGCATGGCCGAGCTGGCCCGGCTCACGGGCACGCGCATCGTCGGCGGCGACACGGTCCGCACGCCCGGGCCGCTGGTCGTGAACGTGGCGCTCATCGGCGAGGCGGATCCGGAGCGGCTGCTCCGGCGGGACGCGGCTCGCGCCCGGGGACCTGGTCGCCCTCACTGGAGTGGTGGGAGCGTCGGCCGCCGGCCTGCGGATCCTGCTCGAGGGCGACCGAGGCCACGCTCTCCCGTCCCGAGGCGGCGCCGCTGATCGCCGCTCACCACCGCCCGTGGCCCCAGCTCGAGGTCGGCGCGGCGCTCGCGCGGCTCGGCGTTCGTTGCGCCATCGACGTCAGCGACGGCGTGGCGAGCGAAGCCGGCCACCTGGCCCGGGCGAGCGGCGTGGAGATCCGAGTCGACGTGGACCGGCTGCCGCTCTCCGGCGCAGGCCGTGGCGCTTCTCGGGCCTGAAGCGTGCCCGCGCGCCTGGCGCTCACGGGCGGCGAAGACTACGAGCTCTTGTTCACCGCGCCGGAGGACCTGCTGACGGAGGTTTCCGGCGGCGCTCCCCGACACGCAGATCACCGTCATCGGCCGGGTCGAGGCGCGAGCGCCGATGGCCTCGTCCGGTTTCTGGACGTCGGTCAGCCCGTCGAGATCACGGAGGCGGGCTATGTCGCCTTCTAGCCGCCGCGCGCCTCGGCCGCAGCCCCGCCGCGGCGCGGCCGCCAATTCCCGCACTGGGAGCTTGCCCCGTGGCGCAGTTGACGGAGCTGACGAAGCCCCTCGCCGCGCCACGGGACGATCTCGGCGCCGCCACGGTCGGCGTCGAGCGGGTGCCGGAGGCCTTCCGCGTTCTCGGCTTCCTCGACCACTTCGTGCTCTGGGCGGACCTCGGCGTCGGCCTGCTCGTCCTCCAGGCCGGTTCGTACCTTGTCCCCGGACTCGGTCTGCCGGAGGCGATCGCCGCGATCCTCATCGGCACGCTGCTCGGCAACCTGATGCTCGCGCTCGCCGGCGCCATCGGGGCCGAGCACGCCATCCCCTCGATGGTCAGCCTCCGGCCGAGCTTCGGGCTGCGGGGCAGCTACCTGCCGAGCCTGATCAACGTGGTCCAGCTGATCGGCTGGGGCGCGTTCGAGATCGTGATCATGGCCAAAGCCGCGGCCACGCTGAGCGGCCCGATCCTGGGCCACGGAAGCTATCCGCTCTGGGTCGCGGTCTGGGGTGCCGTGGCCGTCCTGCTCGGCCTGGGCGGCCCGATCGTCGTGGTTCGGCAGTGGCTCGAGAAGTTCGGCATCTGGCTCGTGCTGCTGACCGTGTCCTGGATGGCGGTCTACTCGCTGAGCCACGGAAACCTCGGCACGATCTGGGCCAGGCCCGGCGACGGCAGCCTCAACTTCGCCCAGGGCATCGATCTGGTGGTGGCCATGCCGATCAGCTGGCTGCCGCTCGTCGCGGACTTCAACCGCTTCGCCCGGAACCCGCGGTCGTCGTTCGCGGGCACCTTCTCGGGGTTCGCGGTCTCCAACGTCCTGTGCTACGTCCTCGGAGTGCTGCTGGTCCTGACGCTGCCCTCCGGCGATCTCATCGGCTCGATCCTGACCGTGGCCTTCGGCGGCTGGGGACTGGCGTTGCTCCTCGGCGACGAGACGGACAACGCGTTCGCGGACATCTACTCGAGCGCGATCTCGGTCAAGAACGTGATCCCGGCCCTGCCGACGAGGTCGCTGGTGGCGGGCATCGGCGGGGTCTGCTTCGCGATCGCCCTGACGGTCGACCTGGCGAGCTTCCAGAACTTCCTGCTGCTCGTGGGCTCGCTGTTCACGCCGCTGTTCGGCGTCCTGTTCGCGGACCGCTTCCTGGTTCGCCGGCGACGGTATCGCGACGACGAGCTCTATCCACCGGCCCGAGGCGGCAGGTCGCCGCTATGGGGCGTCAACCCAATCGCCCTCGCCGCCTGGGGTGCCGGCCTGGCGACCTATCTCGCCGAAACGACCTGGGTCGGCTGGCTCGGCGGGACGCTGCCTTCGCTCGTGGTCTCACTCGGCGTCTACGTGGCGCTGAGCGCCATCGTCCGACGATTCGGCGAAGGGCGCATGAGCTAGGCGCGCCGCCTCAAGTCCTGGCGCTTCCGCCCCGAACAAGTCGGCGACCCAATCCGCGACGGAGGCGGCCGTGGCTCGAGCTCCGGCTTCGATCAGCGTCTCCGCCGTCGCGAGCATCGAGACGATGCCGACTCCCGGGACTCCCGCCGCCCTCGCCATACGCATGTCGTCGAGCGCGTCGCCGATGTAGACGGCATCCTCCGGCGCGATCCCGCCGCCAAGTTCGCAGGGCCAGGAGCAGTGGCGCCGGGTCCGGCTTGCCCTCGATCGGGTCGTCGCCGAAGACGCGAATCGGCAGCAGGTCCGCGAGACCCAGCCGCTCGAGCTGAGGCTCGATCTCCGAGCGCGACCCGCCGGAGACGATGCCGAGGAGATATCCACAGGCCGCGAGCCGGCTCAACGCGCCTGTAATGCCCGGGAAAGCGGCTGGTGTCGCCTATGTGGAACGTCTCGGACCACACTTCAACCGCGAGTTCGACCTGTTCGTCGGGCATGCCCCAGGACCGGTACATGCGCCGCCAGTTGGGCGAGAAGTTGCGCTTGAAGATCTCCCGATCGAACGGCAGCCCGAGTTTCAGGCATATGGCGGCGTCAGTCTCGAACAAGGCCGGAACCGTATCGACGATCGTGCCGTCCCAGTCCAGGAAGATGGCTTTTCGAGGAGCCGTCACTTCAGAAAAATCCTCCCGGATCGATACATCCAAATAGCCTTCGGCGTCGCATACGTGTTTAGGAGAACCTTCTGGTCCGGTAGGGGGTCATTCACTCTGGGGGCCGCGTATTGCCACTGTTCCGACCAGTCCGGTGTCCGATATCTTCCACAAGCCCAGTTCGAACGAATGGTAGATTTCGAGACGTGACGCAACTTTCGAATCCTGCAATCGCGCGGGTCGTCGAGGTCGCCGCCCGGAAGGGCGTGACGCTCGACATCCGGACTTTCGAGGCGTCCACGTACACCGTGGCAGAGGCGGCCGCGGCTATGGACGCGGAGGTGGGGCAGATCGTCCAGTCGATCGTCTTCGTCGCTCCGCGCCCTGAGGGAAGACTCGCTCCGATCATCTGTCTGGTTTCCGGAGCCAACGAGGTGGATCTCAAGCTGCTCGCTGCCGTGACAGGCGAGAGCAGTGTCCGCCGGGCTTCGGCTCGTGAAGCGCGCGAACTCACCGGCGTCGCCACGGGGAGCATTCCCCCGATCGGCCACTCCCGGAACACTCGCGTGCTGATGGACCAGGATCTCTGCCCGTACCAGTGGGTTTGGGCATCGGCGGGGACCGAGTCGTCGGTTTTCCGGGCCACGCCCGGGATCCTTCGAATGCTTGCCAACGCCACCGTCGCGCCGATCTCGGCCGCGCCTTGGGCTGTGACGGCTTCCGTGCCCCAGATGGCCATGCTCATCGAGGCGGGCTCGGGCGCGTAGAGCGAGCCTCTTTCGCCGGCTGCGTCGCGCGGGTTTAGTGACCGCTGAGCCGCGTGTCGTCATGCGCGACGCCCGGCCGGCGATCACGTCCGAGCTACCAAGTTGTCCCCATCGGTGGACAGACGGTGCACAACTCCGACCGGGTTTCGCCAACTAGGTGGAGAAACCGATTGAATAGGCGACGCCGACTCTTTAGGGTGGTTGGTACACCCGAAGGGGCCGAGCGTCTGCTAGAAGCCGCGATGACATCAAAGCTCACGCAGCGAGTAGGTTCCTTCGGGTGTGTTGCTGCCCGGAGTATCCCGGGGGCCGAAGTCTCGTCCGGGTTCAGGTCCGCGCCAGGCGGACGATCATTCCCCCTTTGAGGCCCAGACGCTCGGACGCGCTGCCTCGATTGACGGCGATCGACAGACGCCCGTATGAGTCCACGAGCACGACAAGCTCGCCTTCGTCCGCCTCGCCGTAGGTCCGACGCCACGTCGCGCCCGAGGCGCTCCATTCCACGGCCGCCGATGCGGGCCTGATCTCCACGAGGAGCGCCGTCCCGGGGGAGAGCGGCCCCAGGGCCCGGACCAGGTCGGCTTCACCGGCGACGAGCTGGGCGCTCCCGAATGAATCGACCGAGACGGCGATTGCCTCGAGCGCTCCCGCTTCGACGCGAGCCTGGGGCATATCGAGGTGGGTCAGCGATCCCGTATCCACCTCAGGCCCGAGCGCCTCGAGCGCGACGCCTGTCGCCAGATGCGCCGCCGCGGGGGAGAAGATGTCCCGGCCATGGAATGTCCTGCTGACGGGTTCGATCCGGTAGCTCGCGTTGGCGAGCTCATGGCAGGCGGCCACTCCGCCGAGTACCTCCGCGGCGGGCAGCAAGAGGCCGTTGTCAGGGCCGACGAGGTAGTCGCCGCGGCCCGTCAGGATCGCCACGGGCCGCCGTTCCGTGCCGACTCCAGGGTCCACGACCGCCATGTGAACCCCGATCGGGAAGTACGGCAGCGACGCCCGCAGGAGAACCGCGCCCTCGAGGACGGCGTGGCGGGCGATGCCGTGGCTGATGTCCACGATCTGGGTCTCGGGAGCGATTCCCAGGATGACGCCCTTGCATATCCCGACGGAAGGATCCGCCAGGCCGAAGTCGGTCGTCAGGGTAACGAGCGGGCGTGCCATCGACGGGATCGTAGCCGCTGGCGCGCCTCACGTGGCCATTAACGCGCCGAAGCGGCGTCCCGGGAGGGTCCGGACGCCGCTTCGGCTGTCTGCGCAAGTCTCGGGGTGGAGGAGAAGAAACCCGAGGCCGCTGATGGTCGGTTGTCAGGCCGGCAGTCGCTCCGTGTCGCCCCACTCCGTCCTGGAGTAGAGGTTGCGAAGGAAGAGGAGCCGGTTGATTTGAGGCAGGGACCAGCGCGATTCGCACGAACCGAGGCCCACGACATACCCGATGAGGGCTGCCGCTTCGGGACCGCGGAGGCCGCTGGTGATAAGGACTCTGTACGCCGCCTGCGTTTGGATCTCCCGCGGAGTGAGATCCGGAGCGAGCGGTGCCGACAGCTCGAGGGCGACCTGCGCGCCCGTTGCTTCGCCGGTCTCGTCCGCGCTCACGGGCACGGGGATGGAATTCATCTTGGGGGCGTTTGCGCTGGACCGTCCGCGCCCAGCGGCCGGCCGCCGGGACACGGGTCCGGTTTGACCAGCGGCGCTTCTATCTGCCTGTCCAGCCATGTTGCGAACCTTTCCGTGCGTTCTCCCTCGTAAAGGAACAATCGGCTTTCGGGGCCCCTGGCACGAGCCCTCCTCGGGTCCCGACACCCCAGGTACTTGCTGTCCAACACTCGTTCGTTCGCATTACGGCTACCGACCCGACTCAGTAGGCTCGGACGTGGAAGCCGTCCGGCGCCGGAATTGCGGCTCTTCCGGCAGGGTCGGGCGTCGAGGGCAGACGGCCTCGCTAGACTGCGCATGTGCGTGTCCGCCAATTCGAGCTTCGTCTCCTCGCCGTCGCTCTCACCGTGCTCTGGGCCGTGGGCGGCATCATCGCCCTGGCCGCGTACCGGCCCGGCGGACCGGTGGACGTCTTCGTCGGCCTGGCGGCCTCACTTCCGCTGCCCGTAGCCGTTGCGGCCATCGTCTGGCCGCCGCTGGTGCGCAGCGACCGGGGATCGGCCGGCATCTTCTGGCTCGGCCTCGTGGCCGGCCTTCTCCTCCTGCCTTCGATCGCGGCGCTGTCGGGGCAGACGTTCGAAGGCGGAACCCAGCCGCTGCTGCCCTCGCTCGAGGTCGTCTATCCCGTGGGTGCTGGCGCTGTTCGCCACCAGCCTGTTCGCCGGCCTGGGTCTGAGCCGCCAGCTCATCTCCGAAGTCGGCGTGGGAAGACGCAGGTTCGCGGCCTCCGTCGGGTTCGCCCTGATCACGACCTTCGTCATCGGCGCCGTATTCACGGGCGTCAGCCTCGCCGACAACGCCGCGCTCGCGGACCGGGCCGGTGCCCATTCGCGCTTCGGCCCCACTTCGGCCACGCTCATTCCACCCGAGTGCAACGGAAAGATCGTCGGCGCGCGGACGGCCCAGGTGGACCTGGATCTGTGGGGCGACGTGGACGGCCGATCGGTCGGAACGGCGGGCCTGATCGGCAGTCGTTCCGGAGAGAACGTCTCCTGGAAAGCCCAGGTGGCTCGCACGGACCTGTTCGGCGAGTACGGCGTCACCATCCTGGGATCGAATGCCTGGACGCTCCAGCCCGACGGGGAGTGGACCGCGGCGAAGAAGAGCGGCCTCGAGTCGGACCTTCTCGATGCCACGGTGCTGGCGCAGGCGCTGACTCCGCACGAACCGGGCCACAGCCGAAGACCACGGCTTCGAGTACGTAGAAGGTGCTCGCGCGCGCCGCTGCCGGGTGGCGGTGGACGGAGCCTCTTTCCTGGCGACCTTCCCGCAGCTCGGCCTGGCTCTCGGGCGACGCGAACGTGAAGGCCTGGCGGGGCACGCTCGACTACTGGATCTTCGGCGACGGCGAGCTCGGCCGGGTGGAGGGCTTCGTCAACGGCGCGGCGCAGGACATCCTGCCCCACGGGCTCCTGGCGACGTTCAACGTCCGGATGATCGCCACCGATCGCGACCGCGGCGTCACTATCTCGCCGCCGCGGGGTTGAACGATGTCCGAGAGGGAAGCCCCGGTCAGGACGGCAACCGAGCCCAGCGAGCGATCGTCGGCCAAGCACGACCGGCTGGCGCGTTTCTATCGGGTGGTTCGATACCTGCAGTCCCATCCGGAGGGCGCCTCGCCGGACGCGATCGCCAGCTTCGTGGGAATGTCGCGCCGGACGGTGTATCGGGATCTGCAGGCCCTCGAAGGTGAGATCGGGATTCCGCTCTGGAGCGAGGAGGGCCGCTGGGGCATCGTCGAGGGCGCGTTCCTGCCGCCGCTGCGCCTGACGCTCGACGAGGCCGTCGCGTTCTTCTTCTCCGCCCGGCTGATGGCCCAGTTCGCCGACCGCTACGACCCCGACACGGGCGCGGCGTTCCAGAAGCTCGCCGAGATCCTGCCGCCCGTCGTTGCCGGCCACCTCGCCCGAACGATCGACCTCCTGGCCAGCCGACCGGCCGACGAACGCCTGACGCGCCACCTTCGCCTCCTGGCCCGCGCCTGGGCGGAGCGCCGCGTCGTGGAGCTGACCTACGACGCCACCACCTACAGTCCCGGTCGGCCGCCGCGCCGCGTCCCGGGTCCACCCATATCTGATCGAGGCATCCGCCACGACGCGGGCGCTGTACCTGATGGGCTTCGACGAGTCGCGGAGCGCGGTCCGGACCTTCAAGCTGCAGCGAATCCTGGAGCTGGCGCTGACGCCCGATACGTTCGAGCCGCCGGACCCCGCCCTCGTGCAGGTCGGCCTGGACCGAGCCTGGGGTGTCATCGCGGACCAGGAGGAAGTCCAGGTCGAGCTGCGGTTCGACTCGGCGATCGCGCCGCTCGTGACCGAGACGACCTGGCACCCGAGCGAGCAGGTCAGCCGCCTCGACGATGGCTCGGTCTTGTGGCGAGCGCGGGTTCCGGGCATTCTTGAGATCCGACGCTGGATACTGCAATGGGGCGCGCAGGTTGAGGTCCTGGCGCCGCCGGAACTGCGCGAAGAAGTCGCGGAGATACTCAGGACGGCGGCGGGGCGCTACTAGTCGGCAGCTTTGGGGGTGCGGCATGGATGAACGAATCGACCCCGGCAAACCCGAGAGGCTCGAACATGTGAGGGCGAACGTTGACGGAGGCGCGTTTCCGCATCCGCCGGTCCTTCCCGTCGTGGCGGTTCTGGCCCTGCTGTTTGGACTGAGCCTGGGATTCGGGCTCTCCCCAAAGCCGGCCGCGGTCGCCGGGGAATCGGCTTCGCCGCCGGCTGTCGCGGCGACAGTGCCGCCGGTTGCGACTCCGCCGGTCGATCCGTACGTGCCTGAGATGCAGCAATCGGTGACGGGTCTGTCCTATTACTTCTGCGATTCGTCGGTACCTTCGGCCTGTCCGAGCGGCCCTGTCTACCTGGTTATCGGCCCCGCACCCACCGTTGCGCCCGCGCCCCCGGCCGGCGGTGTGACCATGGCGCAGGCCATCGCGTCGGCCAAGAAGGCGTTCGGCATCGCCGACAAGGACATCGTCGCCGTGCGGCTCGTGACGGGTGGCCCCAACCTCGTCGTTCCGTCGCCCGACGCCTGGGTCTGGGAGGTCGTCGTCCGCGGGCCCGGAGCCTACTCGTGCGGTAACCGCTTCACGAGTCCCTCGGAGACACCGGCGCCCTCGGCGGATCCGTCCGCCGCGGTCGTCTACTGCCTCGACAATTTCAACTCGGCGGTGATCGACTATCGGACCGGCGAGGCCATGATGTTCGGTAGCACTACCTACCCGTAGTCTCGGCTAGTCTTGGCAGATGCAAGGTGACGCCGTCTCCGAGGGTTCGCTGAACCATCCCTTGATGTGGGGCGTCAATCTGCTCAGCGACCCGATCCACGGCTACATCGAGCTGACCAAGAAGCTCTCCCCCGAACACGCGCGCCGGCTCGGCCTCGAGGAGGAATCCTCGGCCGAAGGCGACATCCTCGACTCCGCCTGGCTCCAGCGGATGCGCCGAATCAGCCAGCTCCAGAGCGCTCGCTGGGTGTTTCCGACGGCCGAACACAGCCGCTTCACCCACAGCCTGGGCGTCATGCACGAAGCGGGGCTCTGGGCCCGGCACCTCTACCCGAGCCTGCGGGCGACGCTCGAGGCCGTCGCGCCGGCCGCTGCGCCGGACGTCGGCCGCGCCGTCGGAAGGGCTCGTCGTCGAGACGCTGCGGCTGGCCGGCCTCCTCCACGACGTCGGACACGGGCCGTTCGCCCATTTCTTCGACGAGCACGTGCTCTGCCACTTCCCCGCGCCCGACGACCCGCGCCGTCACGGCAAGAGCCTGACCCACGAGGACCTGTCGCAGCTGATCATCGAGCGCGAGCTCGGCGACTTGATCCGCTCGATCCGTCGGGCGCCCGGCGAAATCCCCTCGCGCGACGCCCTCCGTCCAGATGAATCGATCGATCCGCGATGGCTCTCGTTCCTGATCTCCAAGCCGGCCCTCGCCGATCCGACGATGCCCGCTCTGGCTCCGCTGGCTCCAGCCGCTCCTGTCGGGCGTGTTCACCGTGGACAACCTGGACTACGTCCGCCGCGACGCGTATCTCATAGGCGTATCCACGGGGCCCGTGGACGTGGAGAGGCTTCGGCGATACAGCTTCGTCGGGGAGCGCGGGCTCTCCCTGTACGAACCGGGCATCGGGGCACTGGAGATGTTCCTCACCGCCCGTCTCTTCATGTACGAGCACATCTACTTCCACCGCTCCGTGCGGGCGATCGATCTGGACCTCGCCGGAGGTCTTCCGGCCGAGCATCCAGGCGATCTTCGGCGAGGGTTCGCCCGCGGACGACCTGGGCCACTACGCCGACCTGGACGAATACGCGCTGCTCCACCAGGCCGCGCTCTGGGCACGAGGCGAGGCGCTCTCCGAGCAGCCGGCGCCCGGCGACGGGACGGTCACGCCGGAGGTGGGCCGGGCCTGGGGGGCGATCCTGCTGCGCCAGCCGCGCTGGCACTCCGAGCACGAGATTCGACGAGCCTACGAGGCGGCCGATAGGAGCACTGCCCTCGAGCGGCGGCGCGAGGAGCTCGGCCCGGCCGACGACGGGCGGATCGCGGTCGATCTGGCGGAGGTGGACGCCCGGCCGTCGGCGGCGACAGCCACGGACTCCCTTCTGGCGATCGTGGGCCGGGACGGCGCGCCGACCACGCCGCTCAGCCAGTCGCTGCTCCGCTTGCCCGCCTACGCGCTCGTGGCGCAGGCGCTACTCGCGGACCTGACGCTACTTCTTGGTCGCGTTCGCCGTCGGGATCACGGGGCAGGATCGGGCCTTGTCCGGATAGAGCGCTCGCATCTCCTCGATCTCGCACCGGAACGGCAGGACGTAGAACGGGTTGACCCGCGCTACCTCGTTTTCGGGCAGCAGGTCGCGCTTCACGATCCCGGGATCGAGCGAGAACGTGGCCGTCTCATTCGGGTTGAACAGGCCGAAATGGACGTGGCAGCCGGTGGCGTTACCCGTCGCTCCCTCGGAGCCGATGATCTGCCCGGCCTTGACCTGCTGGCCGACCTTGACCGTGATCTTGAGTTCGTGGGCGTACACGGATCGGAAGCCGTCGCCGTCGTCGATCACGACCGTGAGCGGCAGGCTGCTCCACCACTTCTTCCGATTGAACAGCTCGTTGTACGCGTCGAGGCTGCCGACCCAACCCAAGTACTTGTCGTAGGCGGTCAGGGTCGCGAGGACGACGCCGTCGTGGGCCGCCCTGACCGGATCGCCGCAGTTCGAGGCCATGTCGATGCCGTCATGGAAGCGCTGGCCCTGGTAGAAGAAGTCGCCCCAGTCGGAGGGACCGAAGGGCGTCGTGATCACCGGCGCGTCCAGGGGCCAGACGTAGCCCGTCAGGGTCGCGGGCGGGACGATCGGATCCAGGCTGGGCTGGGGCGTGGGCTCGAGGCTGGGCTGCCCGCTCGGTGAAGCGCCGGAGCCGAGCGTCGCGATGGAACTCGATGGCGAGGGCGATCCGCCGGGCATTGCCGTGGAATGGCCGGGGATCAGGAGCATTACGAGCACGACGGCAACGAGCGACACGCCGCCGAGGACCAGCCAGCCCTGCCTCGAGTGGGGCAGGATGGGACGCTGGCGGGATGCCTGGGCGCGGACGAAGCGGTCTTTCGCGCGATCCGGGACCGAATAGGGCACGTGACGCGCCGGATCGTTCTGGACACTCACGGGTCCGTTGTAACACGTTCAGGCGGGCGCCGTTTCGCCTCGACGACACCATCGAGTAGGAGCGTGAAGCTCGCGATCCGGCGTCTACGGTCCGATCGGGTCGGCCGGGTCAGGATCTCCAGTCTGGGTCGATCTGGCGATCCAGCATCTCCTGCGGCTCCATGCGCGGCCTGATCAGGCGTGCGCTGCCGCCCTTGACGGCCACCTCCGCGGGCGTGGGGTGCGAGAGGAACCACGGCATGGACTCGGTAAAGCCGTAGGCGCCGACGTCGAGCATCGCGACGAGGTCGCCGACACGAGGCCGCGGCAGGCACGCGCCCGTGGCGAAGACGTCGATGCCGGTGCAGAGCGGACCCGCGACCGTGACCGGGACGAGGGCCCGGATCTGTTCTCGCGCCAGGACCGCGAGCCGGTGCTCCGTCCGGACAAGCGCGGGACGGAGGGCATGGTTGATGCCGCCGTCCAGGATCGCGACGGGCGCGGAATCGGGGCCTTTGACGTCCACGACCCGGGCCACGTAGGCGCCGGCGGGACCCACGAGGAAACGGCCGGGTTCGAGGAGGACCTGCATCTCGGCCAGGTCCGGCATGTCGTCCCAGCGCGCCCGCAGGGTCCGCAGCCGCCGTTCGAGCATCTCCAGGTCGAGCGGCTCCTCGCCGTCGGCGTAAGGGATCCCCAGGCCTCCGCCCGCGTCCACCAGGCGGAGCGGTATCTCGACGTCGGCCGCCACTTCCCGGGCGACCTCCACGAGCTGGGCGACGTGGCCGACGAGCTGATCCGCGTCGCGCAGGTTCGACGCCCCGAAAGCGTGCAGGCCCAGGAGTTCCAGGTTCGGCGAGGCGACCGCCAGGGCTGCCGCTTCGCGAAGGGTCGGCAGGGCCATCCCGAACTTGCCTTCGACGCCGCCGATCAGGCGGACGCTTTCGAAGCGGGCGTCTTCCGAGACGGACAGGCGGAGCAGGATCCTCTGCCGGCGGTTCGCCCGCGCCGCGATCGACTCGAGGCGCCGGAGCTCGCCGATCGACTCCACGGTGATCACGCCCACGCCGGCCGCGACGGCCGCTTCGAGCTCCGCGTCGCGCTTGCCGGGGCCGGTCATGGCGACGTCCGCCGGATCGAAGCCCGCCTTCAGGACGAGCGCCAGCTCTCCGGCCGAGGCCACGTCCGCGCCCACGCCACAGCCTCGAAGATGCGATACCACGGCCAGAGCCGGGTTCGACTTGACGGCGAAGGCAATCCGGAACCCGGCCGGCAGCGCGGCCCTGAGGGCCTGGACGCGGCGGCCGATCATGTCGAGGTCGTAGAGGTAGAAGGGCGTGCCGAACGTCTGCGCCAGCGACTCGGGCCACAGGCCGGCCAGCCGGCCGCCCTGCAGCAAGCCGTCGAGTTCGAGGCCGATCGTGGCGTTCGAGGTGGCGTCTTCGGTCTGGGTCATCGGGGCGGCGTCGGCGGCAACTTCATCGCAGTGCCTCTTGGAGGGCGACCCGTGCATCGGTGCGTTCGTCGCGGTACTTCACCACGATAGCCGTTGCCAGCGAAAGGCCGTGTTTCGCGGCGAAATCGCCGCCCGCCTGCCGCGAGCCCGGAGCGACCACCGCTCCGGCGGGCACGACGAGCGGCTCGTCGAGCGTGCCGACGATGACCCGCTCCGCGACGAGATCGTAGAGACGGCTGGTTCCGGTGAGGATCACGCCCGGCGGCGATGACCGCGCCGCGTCGCACGAGCACGCCTTCGAGGAGCGCGGCCTGGGCGCCGACGAACGCCTCGTCCTCGACGATGACGGGACGCCGGCCGGGCGGTTCGAGTACGCCGCCGATCTGGACCGCGGCCGACAGATGGACTCGCGCTCCGATCTGGGCGCACGAGCCGACGAGGACGTGCGAGTCGACCATCGTGCCCTCGCCGATCCACGCGCCGACGTTGATGTAGCTCGGCGGCATCACCGTTACGCCGGGGGCGAGGTAGACGCCGGCGCGAACGCTCGTGCCGCCCGGGACCACGCGCCAGGGTTTGCCGGCGGCGAGTGCCGCCTCCGCTTCGGCCGAGTGCAGGAGGTCCTTCGTCGGCAGACCGACGCGGTCGCGGAACTGGAGGCCGTCGAGATCCCAGGTTCGGGTTTCGCGATTGGCGAAGAGCCGCAGGATGGCCGACTGGACGGCCGAGTTGACGCGCCAGCCGTTGGGAGCGTCGGCGTCGGGTTCGGCTGTGCGAATGGCCCCCGAGTCGAGCGCCCGCAGGATCGCCTCGGCGGTTGCCTCGGGATCGAGCTCCGGCTGAGCGCTCACGCGACGCCGGCGCGGGTGGCCGCCGTGCGCGCCGCCGTTCGGGCTTCGACCCCGGCACCGCCTTCGCCGACCAGCCCGAGCGTCTCGAGGAGCATCCGCATCCGGCCGCGGAACGGCTCTTCGAGCGGCAGGAGCGGCATCCGCATCGTGTCGCCGCAGAGTCCCATCAGCGACATCGCGGTCTTGACCGGGCTCGGGTTCGGGCCGCCGACGAAGTTGGCCCGCATGAGCGGCAGCCAGCGTTCGTGGAGCCGTCGCGCCTGGTCCCAATCGCCGGCGAACGCGGCGTCGCACATTTCCGCCATCTGGGCCGGAATCTCGTTCGACGTCGTCGGAGATGACGCCGTCGGCGCCCATCGCCAGGAGCGGCAGCGTCCAGTTGTCGTCGCCCGAGAGGATCGAGAAGTCGGCCGGTCGCTCGCGCAGGATCGTCTGGATCTGGTCCATGTTCGCGGACGCTTCCTTGACGGCCACGATCCGCGGATGCTCGGCCAGCCGGAGGAGCGTGGCCGCCTCGATGTTCACGCCCGTCCTGCCGGGAATGTTGTAGACGATGATCGGCAGGTCGCCTTCGTCGGCAATCGCGCGGAAGTGGGCTTCCATCATCCGCTGGTCGGGCTTGTTGTAGTAGGGCGCCACGACCAGGGCCGCGTCCACGCCCAGCGCCGCGGCCCTGCGAGTGGAGTTGATCGCGGTCTGGGTTGAGTTGGAACCGGTGCCGGCGATGACGCGAAGGCGGCCGCGGCTGGGCCGCTCGCCGGCGATCTCGAGCGTGGTTCCGATGACCCATTCGTCTTCTTCGTGGCTGAGGGTTGGGGTCTCGCCGGTAGTGCCGCACGGGACGAGGCCGTGGATGCAGCCGTCGATCTGGCGGCGGACGAGGCTTCGGAAGGCGTCCTGGTCGATCGAGCCGTCCTCGCGGAACGGGGTGATGAGGGCGGTGAAGGCTCCTCGGAACTGGCGGGCTGCGGGCATTTCGGGCTCCTTTGGGTTTCGTGGCGGGGTTCGGGTTGGGTTGCGGACTGGGGCGGCGGGTGCGGCGCCGGGTCGGGGCCGCGGGCTGGGCTGGATCTAGCGAGTGGCGGCGGCCTCGCGTTTGGATCGGGCGGCCGCGATCGTGGCGTCGATCACGGCCTCGAACGAGTGGAAGCCGGGGGCACGGGGCTCGGCGAGGAGCCAATCCGCCGCGGCCAGCGCGCCGGCTGCGTAGGCCGAGCGGTCGCGTGCGGTGAGGCGCATCTCCAGGCTCTCCCCGGGGGCGTCGAACCCGACGAGGTGCATTCCCGGAGCGGCCCCGGCCCGGATGACGGACACGTCCAGCTCGTCCGGGTCCGGCGAGCCGTGGGTCCGTGGCGCGGCCACTCGCGTCTTGCGCGGGTGAGCGGCGATGAGCCGGCGGGAGAGCTCGAGGGCCGTTCCCGAGGGGCGGTCGCTCTTGGTTCGGCGGTGCCACTCGACGATGTATGGGTCGTATTCGGCGAACGGGCCGAAGAGCCGGGCCGCTTCCTCGACGAGGCGGGCGAAGAGCATCACTCCCAGGCTGAAGCTGGGCGACGCCACGGCCGAGGCGCCCGAGATGGTGAGGATGCCTTCGGCGGCGGCGCGGTCGGCGGCCCAGTTGGTCGTGCCGATCACGAAGTTGCGGACGCCGGCCTCGGTGGCCGCTCTCAGGTTCGGTACGACGGCCTCGCCCGTGCTGAAATCGAAGACGATCTCCGCGCCGGCGAAGCGTTCGGGGTCGTGGCCGGCCGGGGAGTCGGGCATGCCGAGGATCGCCAGCGGGGGAGTTCCGCGGCCCACGAGTCCAGCAGCGATCGCGCGGCCCATTGCCCCGTCGCCGGCGACGATGCTGAGCATTCCTGACCTCCGATGCCTGGCGCTTCCGGCGCCGGGCCACTGGTTGGGCGCATCCGCGCCACGTTCTGGGCAAAACAAAAGGGCCGCGGCCACCGCTCACGGTGTCGCGGCCCTGCGGAGCCTCACCCCTGGCTCCGCGGTTCGCATCCGAACTCCGCCGAGCCCTAGGGCCTTGCCTCCGGGCAGGGCCGCCAGCGCTTCGCCTTGGGCTTGGAGAGGATCTGAGCGAACATGGTTTGCGGATTATGCAACAAACGGCGGGCCATGCGCAAGTGATCCGGAGAATATGCAGCGTGCATAAGTCGCGGTGCATAGCCAGCATGCAGCTCGGATGCGGCCAGGCTGGCCCGACCCGCCGGTCGTTTGCGCCCCATGCATACAACCGGCACGGCCGGCCGGAGTTTGCGGCCGGCGCAAACGATTGACCCGCCGAGCGTCGATTGTTGGCGCCCCATGCAAACAACCAGCACGGCCAGCCGAGGTTTGCGCGGGATGCAAGGAATCGACCGGCCAACCGCCGGTCGTTTGCGCCCCACGCAAAAGACCCCACCGGACGCCGGTCGTTTGCGCTCCATGCAAAGCCGGCAGGTAAGCCGCTGCCGAGCCGCAGCGATCCATCGAGCCCAGACGCTAATACGGACGGCGCCGGCCGATCCAGAAGAACGCAATCGAGGCGAGGAATAGGGAGCCTCCGGTCAGCAGTCCTGCCTCCGCCGCGACGACCGACCAATACCGGTCGCCGTGGAAGCCGAACGGATAAGTGACCGGGCCCCATGGCCCGCTGAACTGCGACGGGTCCGTGGATACCGGACTTGGCTGTGCGGTGACGTTGGGATCTGGGGTTCCACCCGGCGAAGCCTGCGGAGTCTGGACCGGCGCCGGTGTTGGCCCAGCAGTACCGATCAAGTTCCCGTTCTGGTCGAAGATGGGCGCTGGCGGAGGAGTGTGCTCCGCGTACCACTGGTCGATGTTTCCGTTGAAGGGCTTCCCGTCCAGGTAGGGGTGGTAACCGACGGTGAGGTCGGTTGGATCCCACATGTAGTTGCCCGAGCTCATCTGCTCTGTTGTCATGAGCGGCTGCCCGTAAGGCTCGAGTACGTTCCGCTGGAAGTACAACTCGCCCCCCAATCTGGCGAAGAAGCAGATCACGACGGCGACGAAGATCGCCGGCAGCGACCGGCCGAACAGCGTGCCGAGCGCCACGGTTCCGAGGAATGCGGCCACGCCCCAGAAGGCCACCAGGACACCGCGGGCACCGTACTGCTCGAACGATGCCCAGGGATTGACGCCCGGATTCTGAGCGCCGTACAAGGTGTCGCCGGCCAACCCCAGCGCGAGCATGAGGGGCACGAACACGATCAGGATCGACCCGACCCGGGCGAGGAGCCAGCGCCGGCGCGATCCCGACGAGGGCCCACGACAGCGGTGCCGTGTTCTGTTCGACTTCACGCGCCACCAGCGGCGCGCCCAACATGATCGCCATGATGAACGGCGCGAGCCACATGCCGATCTGAGTGATATTGGCCAGCGTGCCGCCCGGATCGAGCTGAAGCTGTCCATCGCCGCCTGGCAGGCTCGAGTCGGCTCCTGCTGCATCGGCTGGCCGTTCGCGTCGAAGATCATGCCGGTGAATTGCTGCCATTTTGCAGCCCGCGGGAAAGACGACGGAATTGAGTTCCCATGTCACGAACAACGCGCCGGCAATCAGAGCCCAGGCAGACGAGCGATCGGTGCCGATGATTTCGAAGCGGTGCTGCTTGAGAGTCAGCATGAAGCGAGTCATCGATTCCCCTCAGTCGAGCTGCAGGCCGGAGTTGCCGCGGCCCGCGGCCAGATAGCCGAGAACTACGTCTTCGAGGCTGGCGACATCGCCGGCCGAGTCACCCAGGCCATCCGTCTCCCAAACGGTCGAGCCGTCTCCGGCCGGACGTTCAGCCGAAGCTGTCGCGTCGGTCGCCGGCAGGCCGTCTCCGTTCGACTGGCTTCGAATAGCCAGGCGCCAGAGCGTCAGGCGCTTGCCGCCGCGACCCGCGAACGAGCCGACCAGCGTCGCGCCCGGAGGCGTGACGTCGCCTTCGATGAGCCGGTGGGCCTGCCGCGCGACCGCCAGCGGCGAGTCGAGCAGGACCTTGCCGCTGCCGAGGATCGCGAGTCGATCGCAGGCCTCCTCGACGTCGGTGACGATGTGCGAGGAGAGGAGCGCCGTGGCGCCTTCGGCCCGGATCGCTTCGAGGAGAACGTGGATGAACTCGCGGCGCGCGAGCGGGTCCAGGTTGGCGAGCGGCTCGTCGAGGAGCAGGAGATGGGCCCGTGTCCCGAGCGCCACCGCCAGACCCAGCTGCGCCGCCTGCCCGCCGGAGAGTGTGTCGGCGCGCTGATCCAGTGGAATTCCGAGCTGCTCGAGCCGGCGCCGCGCGTAGGTCCGGTCGAAGGTTCCGTGAAGGCTGCGGGCCATCGAGAGGTGATCCTCGACGGAGAGGCCCCGGTACACGGCCGGGGTCTGGGGCACGTACCCGATCCGCCGCAGGGCCTTGGTGCGGTTGCGCCAGGGATCGACTCCGCCGACCACCACGTGGCCGGAGTTCGGGTCGCTCGAAGGCCATGCAGATGCGGATCAGGGTCGTCTTGCCGGCGCCGTTCGGGCCGACGAGGGCGGTGACCGAGCCCTCGGGGATCTCGATGTCGACGTTGTCGAGCGCCCAGCGGCCGGGCTTCCACGGCCTGCCGAACCGCTTCGAGATGCCGTGGGCCTGGAGCGGCGCGCCCGTGTCCTCGTCCGGGCCCGTCGGGCGGGCGATCCGAACCCGCGCCGACTTCGGCGATGAGGCGCGTTCGGCCAGACCTTGCGGCTCGGTGGAAGGCGCCGCCGCCGCGAGGGCCGACGCAATTCCGGAAGGCAGGCCCCAGCTGGTTCCAGACGGCGCGGAGGCTTCAGGCGTGGGCGTCGGCGTGGCCGCGGCGGCGGACGGCTCCGGCTGGACGCGCGAGAAGGCAGGCCCCAGGCCGGCCCGGACGGAGTGCTCGGGGTTGGGTTGGCGGACGTCATGGGTCCCCTCCTGACGAGTGTTGCCGGGCCACAGTATGCCCGAGCGACTGCCGCCGGGAGTCGGGATATCGCGCGGCCCCGTTACGGGATTTCCCTGCGTCGCGGGCTGCTGGCCCGGTGCTACCTTTCGGCCATGAGGGTTTACCTGCGGAACGCCGCCGCTCTTTCGATCGCCGCCCTGGCGATCTGATGGGCTCGCTGTTTGCCGCGTCCAGGCTCGGCGAACCAGGCCGAGTTACTGGCGTGTCGATCCGGGCATCTACCTCGCCTACAGAGACGGCCAGGTGGTCATCGGGGGAGTGGCGTCCGGGTTCCCCGGCCGGGCCGGACGGGATCCAACCCGGCTGGATCGTCGCCAACCTCAACGGACTGAGCTCACCGCGTCATGCGGCGAGCGAGCGTCGAGGCGATCGCCGCGAACCCACCTGCCGATCGACTACATCGAGGCCTGCTGCGACCCAGCTCGAGCGGCAGCCTCGTCGCTGGACCGGGGGCGATCACGGCGACGGGACATACGGAAGCGGGGCGTTCCTTACCTACGCCTTTACGAGCCTGGACCTACACCCCGGCGTGGACTGGGGGCCGCCGCTGCTCGGTCTGGCGATCCTTTTTGGTCGGCTGGTGGCTCATCGGCACCGGCAGAGCCGGCGAGACACTGCGTCCGTACGCGATCACCCTGCCGGTCGCCACGGCCATGCCTCTCCTTCTCGTTCCGGTCAATTCCTACTCCGGCGCAACCGCCATGACGCGATCGAGGCGGCCGTGCTCGTCGCCGGCACGCTGCCGCTGGCACTCCAATTCGCCTCGGCGCTCCCGACGACCCGGCCGAAGGGTCCTCGCGATCATGGGCCTGCTCGCGCTCGGCGCTATGGCTGTCGGCTTCGGCATCTTTGAGCTTGTCGCTCATCGCATCGTCTACTGGTTGCCGTTCGTCGGCGCGTCCGCCGCTTCGGTCGAGTACCTGGTGAGTTCCTCCTGGGCGAGGTTCATGGCGGTGACGCTTGCTGTGCCTGGTTCCGGGGCTCCTGGCCGCGCGCCCGGTCGGCCTCGGGATGCGCGAGCCAGATGTCGTCGCGGGCAACCGGATCGGTCGAGGTTTCGGACGAGACTCTCGGCCCTGCTTCGACTCAACCCCACCGGTTCGTCGAGTCCGCGGACCTCGCCCTCGCCGCCCTGACCCCCGTGGTCGCCGGGCTCAGCTTGCTCGGGGCGGACCATCAGGCCTGGCCGATCGTCCTCTGGCTCGGCGGCCTGTTCGTGGCCCGCCGGTTCGGGATCCAGCCGCTCGTTCGACTCGCGCAGCGGACCACGCGCCAGCGCGACCTGGTCGTTTCGGCGACCGAGCGGGAGCGGGCCCGCATCGCGGCCGACATACACGACTACGCGCTGCAGGATCTGACGATGCTGGTGCGGCGGCTCGACGCGGCCGGGGACGTGGAGAACGCGGCGGCGACACGGGAAGTCGCCGAGCGGCTGCGGGCGATTTGCGGCGACTTGCGACTGCCGGTTCTCGACGACCTGGGCGTCGGCCCCGCGCTCGAATGGCTGTGCGGGCGAGTGGAACAGGGCGGCCAGCGAGTCTCGCTCGATCGTCTGGAGGACGAGAAGCGGCTGCCGGCGGAGGCCGAACTGGCGTTCTTCCGAGTGGCCCAGGAAGCGATCAACAACGCCGTCCGCCACGGCGCGCCGCCGGTCTGGGTCCGCTATCGCGGCGGCGGATCCTGGGCGGAGCTCGAGGTTGACGACTGCGGAACGGGCGTGCCGGCGGGGGCTGCCGAAGCGGCCGAACGCACGGGCCACCTGGGGCTGATGAGCATGAGCCAGCGAGCCGAGGCAATCGGCGCCGACCTTTCGATCGGGCGGCGGCCCGGCGGCGGGACGCGGGTTCGGCTGGTCTGGGAGGGGGCGGCCGAACCCGCGAGCCCGGCTCACGGCGACGGCGACGGCGACGGCGGTCGAGTCGACGACCGAGGGGGCCCAACTTGCCGACGACCTGGCGGTCGATCCCGCTCCAGGGCCGGCATGACCGGCGATCTCGAGCGCGCGACGCCGATCCGCGTCGCCATCGTGGACGACCATCCCGTCGTCCGTGAAGGCACCGCGGCGCTGCTGGGCGCGGTGGAGGGGTTGACGATCGCGGGCACCGCCGGGTCCCTCGCCGAAGCGGAGCCGCTCCTGGATCCCGAGGCCGTGGACGTCGTCCTGCTCGACATCCGGCTCGGCACGACGAGCGGCCTGACACTGCTCGGCGGCGGCGGCGGCGGCGGCGGCGGCGGTCCGGCTCGCGGCTCCAGAGTGGAGCGGCCGCTTCCGGCGATCGTCGTCCTGACCGCCTACGACTACCCGCAGTACGTGGCCGCGGCGATGCGCCTGGGAGCGTCCGGGTTCGTGCTCAAGACCGCGCCGATCGCGGATCTGGTGGACGCCATCCGGCGAGTGGCCGCGGGGGGCCTGGCGTTCGGCATCCGGCCGACCGGTCGGCCGCCCACGTTCACCGCGCGCGAGCTCGACGTGGTCCGGCTCGTCGTCGAGGGCTGCAGCAACGAAGAGATCGGCACCGCGCTCGGGATCACGGCCAAGACCGTGGAGGCGCATCTTCGCCGGCTGTTCGAGCGGCTCGGGCTCGTGTCGCGGACCGAGCTCGCGACTCGGGCGCTTCGCGAAGGCTGGCTCGAGGTTCCGCCGGCTTCCTAGCGCCGCCGCGCCGCCGCGCCGGCGCGGCGCCGTCGCGCCATCGCCGTGTCGTCGAGTGGCGACCAGGTCCCATCGCGCGACCGCCGTTTGGCCATAATTCCGCAAGCCCCGTCACTGCCGCCGCCGGGGGCGCGGTCGGGCGGGCTGAGGCCGGCGCGCGGGGCCGAGCCTGGGCCGAGCCCCGGCGAGTTTCTCCGAAATACCGGCGGTGGCGGTGCTCCCCAGAAAGCCGCGACGCGGCGCCCGCACTCGACCCTCCCCGAGGGTGCAAGACCCGTCTTTCAGGCTCTTCATGGGCCACGAATCGCTCATCTGCGTGGTGCCGGGCCCAAAATGGGCGGCCCGGGCGCCGCCCGTGGTTTGGTTTCTATCTACCACCGCCCGGGTCGGTATCTCGGAGAAACGCCGGTCGAAGGTCGGCCCGCCGAGCGCCGCGCCCCGCCGCCCCTCAGCCGGCCCCGCCGTCGCCACTCCGACTACTTGAGCGCCTCGGCGAGGAGCGACTGGAGCTGCAGCCACTCGACCAGGAACGCGTCGTGGCCCTTGGTCGACTTGATCTCGCGATAGGCCGCGTCCATGCCCGCCGAGACGGCCGCGTCGGTCAGGTCGCGGACCTGGCCCGTGCCGTAGAGGATGTCGCCCTCGACGCCGACGCCGGTCAGCCGCGTCCCGTAGGCCGCCAGCCGCCGCAGCGCCTCCACCACGCCGCCTCGTCCCCGGCCGATGTCGTGCGTGTCCATCGCCCGGACGAGCGTTCGGTACGTCTCTTCGTCGAATCGTTCGAGCAGCTTGCGGCCCTGGTGCCGCAGGTACGACACCACCGCGGCCGTCCCGTCGGTTTCGGCCCGGCCGGCAAATCGCTGCTCGAAGTCGATCTCGCTCCGATACGTGGTCATGGCCAGCTGGCGGGCGAGATCCAGCCCATCCATGCCCATCTTGTCGACCATCTCGAGCTGGATGTGGTTCCAGCCCACGGCGAGCTGGCCGATCCGCGCCGGCGCCGCGATCGGGACCACGCGCGAGATCTCGCCGGGCCGCTCCAGGGCCACTTCGAGGGCCACCATGCCGCCGAGCGATCCGCCCACCGCGAGCGCGAGCTTGCCGATGCCGAGGGCGTCGAGGAGCCGCCACTGTGCTCGGGCCTGGTCGCGAACGGTGATTCGCGGGAACGACTTGCCATATGGCTTGCCGGTGGCGGGATTGCGCGAAAGCGGCCCCGACGTCCCGTATCGGCTGCCGAGCAGGTTCATGCACAGGACGCCGAACTTGTCCGTGTCGAGGACCTGGCCGGGCCCGATGAGCGGCGCCCACCAGTCGCCGGCCGCGTCGGCGGAACCGGTAAGCGCGTGGACGACGAGGATCTGCCGTCCCTCGCCAACCGGCACACCGTCGTGGCGGTACGCGATCGCGAGATCCGGCAGGACGGCGCCCGACTCCAGGGTGAATCGGCCGATCCAGCGCGAGACGATCTTGCCGGCCTGCAACTCGCTGGTGTTGTCCACGTCTCGAAGGCTACGAAAACCGAAGTCCTCGCGTGCGGTCGAAACGCCCGGATCGAGGACGCGAATGGACTTCGACGAGGACGGCGACGGTGAAAGGACGGCTTCGGCCAGCGTGACGGCCCTGCCTCCGCTCGATCGGGCGGCGGAGGCGGGACCGTTCGAATGCGGAGCCGGACCCGCCGATGGCGCGGGCCCGGCGGGATCTGCCGGCCGTTCGACGGCGGCCGGCTGTTCCGCGGCGGCCGGCCCGACGGCAGCGGGCGCGGCTTCCGCCGCGCCTTGAGACGCGGGATCGCTCCCGAGCCCCGTATGCCGCCGAACCTGGGTCGCGCTCACGGTCTGTCTACCTCGCGGTTGCGGTGCTTGCGGCCGTCGTTGCCGTCCCGGTGACGCCGGTCGCGGTTCGGATCGCCTGTTCGAGGTCGGCAATGATGTCGTCTACGTTCTCGATGCCGACCGAGAGCCGGACCAGCTCCGGAGTGACGCCGCTCGCGGCCTGATCCGCGGCCGAGAGCTGCTGGTGCGTGGTGGAGGCTGGATGGATTATCAGGCTCTTCGCGTCGCCCACGTTCGCCAGCAGGCTGAAGAGCTTGACAGAGTCGATCAGCTTGCGGCCCGCTTCGACGCCGCCCTTCAGCCCGAAAGTGACCACGCCGCCAAAGCCGCCGGTGAGGTACTTGCGAGCGAAGCCGTGGGCCGGATGCGAGGCCAGGCCGGGGTAGCTCACCCATTCGACCGCCGGATTCGACTCGAGCCAGGTAGCGACCGCCAGAGCGTTCTCGGAGTGGCGGGCGATCCGGAGCGGCAGCGACTCGAGGCCCTGGAGGAACAGGAACGAGTTGAACGGGCTCAGGGCCGGCCCGAAGTCGCGGAGCAGCTGGACCCGGAGCTTGAGGATGAACGCGAGATTTCCGAACGCGCCGGTATAGCTGACGCCGTGGTAGCTCGGGTCGGGCTCGACGAAGTCCGCGCGGAATCGTGGCGACGCCGCCCAGTCGAACTTGCCCGAGTCCACGACCACGCCCCCGATCGCGGTTCCGTGGCCCGCCGATCCATTTGGTGGCCGAGTGGATCACGATGTCGGCGCCGAAGTCGATGGGTCGGGACAGGAGCGGGGCGAAGGTGTTGTCGACGATCACCGGGATGCCGGCTTTGTGGGCGATGGCCGCGATCCGCTCGAAGTCGGGCACGTCGAGGCGCGGGTTGCCGATCGTCTCCAGGTAGACGGCTTTCGTCCGGCCGTCGATCGCCTTCTCGAAGGCCTCGGGCCGCGAGCCGTCGACGAACCTGAACTCGATCCCGTACTTGGGCAGGGTGTACTGGAAGAGGTTGTAGGTGCCGCCGTACAGCGACGCCGAGGTGATGATGTTGTCGCCGGCGCGGGCCAGGTTGAGGATCGTCAGCGTCTCGGCCGCCTGCCCCGAAGCCAGCCCCAGCGCCCCGACTCCGCCCTCGAGCGCGGCGACGCGCTGCTCGAACACGTCGGTCGTGGGATTCATGATCCGCGTGTAGATGTTGCCGAATTCCTGCAGGCCGAAGAGTCGGGCGGCGTGGTCGGCGTTGTCGAAGACGTAGCTCGTCGTGGCGTAGATGGGCACGGCCCGGGACTTGGTGGTTGGATCCACGGATCTGGCCGGCGTGGACGGCGAGGGTTTCGGGACGGTAGGCGGGAGTGGTGTTCTGGTCCGACACGAGTAGCTCCTGAACGCTTGCGCCGGCACGATGGCTCGGCGGTGATGAGGCTGGTTCAGGGTCCCGGGTGCGCCAGGGGACGGCGCGTGCCGATTGCTCGGCGTCGTTCGGGCGGCTACCGAAATGTGGTCCGGAGAAACAAAGAACCGCGGGCTCCACCGTGGGAGGCCGCGGCCCCGGGACCCGATCCGCTCGTGCTATCGAGCTAGACCATCGCCTCCGCACTTCGGGGCCGCCCGGGCATGACCATCATCGAACCGCGCAGGGACAGAGTCCTGCGCGAAGTCTCCCGGCGGCTGAAGGTGCTGGCGTTCATTGGGGCCGAAGTGTACGGGCACCGGCGCACGTCGCGCAAGCGGTTGCGCGGAGCGAGCGGTTCCCGGGTCGCGCCGCGTGGAGCGTGGCCGCGTGGGTGAGCCCGGCCGCGTGGAGGCCGGCCGGGTGAGCCCGGCCGCGTGGAGGCCGGCCGGGTGAGCCCGGCCGCGTGGAGGCCGGCCGCGTGGGTCCGGTCGGGCCGGAGCGTGGCCGAGCGTGGAGCGCGCCGGAGCGTGGCCGAGCGTGGAGCGCGCCGAGCGTGGCCCGTGCGTGGAGCGTGGCCGAGCCTGGCGCACGGCCGCGCCGGAGCCCCGCGCCGCGACCTCGCGGGATTTGACTGCTAGTCAACAGATGGGGCTCGGGCCAGCTCGTTCGCAGCGGCAGACAATCCCGTCGGGGGCCATTTGCCCCGGCAGCCCGGCAACTGACACGCTCGTTGACGCGTTCTCGGCGACCCCCGACGCACACGGAGCCACGGAGTGCCCTCCGGGGCCGCCCTGAGGCCGCGTCAATCGCGGGTAAGCAGCGAATAAGGCGCGGCAAAGTCGACAGGTGTTGACTCGCAGTCCAATGTCGCAGGAACGCGTAGCCCAGAGGCCAAGATCGGACGCCGCGGCTGCCGCGGTCGGGAGATTGCGGCTGGAGATCGGCATCGCGGTGAGGAACGAGCGGCGTGGTCGCGGCCTGACGCTCCGACAGCTCGCCGAGTCGGCCGGCGTCGATCCGTCCACCATCCACAACGTCGAAGTCGGCGAGCCCGCCTCGCTCGAAGTCCTGCAGCGTGTCGCGATAGCGCTGCGGCTCGATCTGAGGATCGAGATCGCGTCCAATCGGCGGGCAGGGTTGGCACGCGTTGAGGACCCAGTCCATGCCGCCATGGGTGATATCGAAGCAGCCCACTTCCAGAAGCTCGGGCTGCGCACGAACCTGGACGTTCCGTTCCAGCACTATCAACACGCCGGACGTGCCGACTTCCTGGCCTGGAGCGCGGAACCGGCACGGCTCCTGCACCTCGAGAATCGAACGCGATTTCCGAACACCCAGGAGGCCCTCGGCAGCTTCAACGCCAAGCGGGCTTACCTTGGCCCCGAGCTCGCCGCGCGGCTCGGGATCGGGAGATGGCAGCAGGAAACGCACGTGATCGTGGCGCTGTGGTCCTCGGAGGTTCTCCACCCGCTCCGATTGCGGAACGCGACGTGGCGGGCGGCATGCCCGGACTCCGGAGCGTTCGAAGCTTGGTGGCTCGGTGAGCCGCCGGCGAGTGGCGTTCGGAGCGAGCTGGTCGTGTGGGACCCGCTCGAAGGGATCCGTCGAGATCGGCGTCGATGGGTCGGTCTGTCAGACGTTGCGACCGTTCGCCCGCGCTATCGGGGCTATGGCGAGACGCTTTCGGCACTCCGCGCAGCCGGCGAAGCCTGACGGAGCCGGTTGGCAGGGCTGCGTGGCCAGGGCGGGGGCGGGGCCGGAGGCCAGGCCGGGGCCGAGCTGGAGAGCGGGTTCACGGGCGCGGAGCCCGCCGGCCGGCCGGGCGCGGCGGCTTGGATCTGGGCGGTGGGCTCCGGGCCGCAGGCGCCAGCCAGCAGCAATTGACTGCCAGTCAACGAGGCGAGGCTCCTCGACGGCTGCGCAGGCGTCCTGGCCCCGGAAGTGATGCCGTGAGCGCTAGATGGACTCCGGAATCGGCAAATCGAGGCGGCCTGGCGGGAACCGGGCTGCTATTCCTCTGGCTTGAGACGCAGATCGGGGACCGAGAGGCCGAGAGCCGACCGCCACGCTGGCCGTGTGCGGACTGGCAGTCAACAACTGCGAGAGATGGTCGGTCGCGTGCTCGCGGTTCAGTCGGCGAGGCCCGCGAACCTGGGCGGGACCGCGGCGGACCCCAGCTCCTGCGGGCGAACTCGCGCGGCGAACGCGGGCCGCGGACTCCCGCGAACCTGCGGTTCAGTCGGCCAGGCCTGGCGAGACCGGTACCGCGGCCACGACGAGCGATCAATGCGAGGAGACGGGATCGCGCTTCGGGCAGGCCGGCAGCGGCTTAAGCTAGAGGCCCCGTCACGCCGCCGCCGCTCCGAGGTCCGACATGTCCTCCACCAATTCACCCGACGCCACGCCACGCTATGGCATCGAAACCCGCGCCGTGCATGCAGGCGCGGCGCCGGACCCCGTGACGGGCGCCCGAAACGTGCCCATCTACCAGACCACGAGCTACGTCTTTCGCGACGCGGACCACGCCGCCGCGCTCTTCAACTTCGAGGAAGAGGGGTTCATCTACACCCGCCTTGGCAACCCCACCGTGGCCGCGTTGGAGGCTCGAGTCGCGGCCCTGGAGGGCGGAACCGCGGCCGTGGCGGCCGCATCGGGCCATTCGGCTCAGCTGCTCACGTTCTTCACGCTCATGGGCCCGGGCGATCATTTCGTGGCGTCGCGCTTCCTGTACGGCGGCTCGATCACCCAGTTCAGCCACACGTTCCCGGCGCTCGGCTGGCACGGAACCCTCGTCGATCCGAACGACGGAGACGAGGTCCGCGCCGCGATCACGCCCCGGACCAAGCTCATCTTCACGGAGAGCCTCGCCAATCCAGGCGGCGTCGTGGTGGATCTGGAGTCGCTCGCGGAGATCGCGCACGAGCACGGCATTCCGCTCGTCGTTGACAACACCCTCGCCACGCCGTATCTGTGGCGGCCGTTCGAGTGGGGCGCGGACATCGTCGTCCACTCGATGACCAAGTTCCTCTCGGGCCACGGAACTTCCCTCGGCGGCGTGGTCGTCGAGTCCGGCCGCTTCGACTGGGAGGCGAGCGGCAAGTTCCCCGGGCTCACCGAACCGGATGCGGCCTACCACGGCCTGGACTTCTACGAGAAGTTCGGGTCGACGGCCTTCTGCGCGAAGACTCGGGGCGTGGCGCTGCGCGACCTGGGCCCCGCGCTCTCGCCGCAGAACGCCTTCTACATCCTGACCGGCATCGAGACACTGCCGCTGCGCATGGCGCGCCACTCCGCCAACGCTCTGGCGGTCGCCGAGTTCCTCAGCGCCCATCCCGCCGTCGCCTGGGTCGGCTACGCCGGTCTGCCCGACGAGCCCGTACGCCGAGCTGGCGGCGAAATACCTGCCTCGGGCGCGGGCTCGGTGTTCACGATCGGTCTGAAGGGCGGCTACGAAGCGGGCGTCCGGCTCGTCGCCAACGTCAAGCTTTGGAGTCACCTCGCCAACGTCGGCGATACGCGGAGCTTGATAATCCACCCGGCTTCGACGACGCACCGCCAGCTCACGGACGAGCAGCGGGAGGCGGCCGGCGCGGGCAACGACGTCATCCGCCTTTCGGTCGGCATCGAAACCGCGGCCGATCTGATGGCCGACCTGGACCAGGCTCTCGCGAGGTCGTCCGCCGAGTGAGCTGAACGCGCGGCGCTGGACCCGAAGATCGCCGGCGCGCGCTCGCACGGCCGTTGCGCGAGCCGCCTCAAACGGGCAGTCTCCGAGACGCTCGTTGACGTGCGAGTGACCCCTTTGGAGAGTTGGCGGGTTGCAACCAAGGGGAACACATGACCGCGACCGCGACCGCAACCGCAACCGCAACCGGAACGAGCATCGGTTCTTTTCCATCGGACGCACTCGAGACAAACAGGCTCGGCCAGCTGAGCCCGGACCAGCGGCAGAGCCTCAAGAACCTGGCGAAGGCGGATCGAAAAGGCGAGCTATCGGCGGCCTTGTTCAGCCTCGTCTTCGGCGGGTTCATCCTCTTCGCCGTGGACGCGAGCAAGCCCGCCTATCTGCACTACGGGATCCCGGTCGTGGCCTTCGCGGCCGCGCTCTTCTTCCTGTATCGAGCTACCTCGGCCGGAGACGCGCTGACGCGCGACCTGCGGGTAGGCAAGGTCCAGTCGATCGAAGGGGCGTTCCGAAAGTGGGTCGTTCAATCGACATCGGGCAGCACTCCGTCCAGCCACTACCTCGAGGTCGAGAACCACCGGTTCGAAATAGGCCGCACCACCTACGATGCCCTGCCTGACGGGGGCGTCGTGCGTGTCTTCTACCTGCCCCAGAGCAAGCACGTCATCAACATGGAGCGGCTTCCCGACAGGGCGCTGCCCGCGGGCGCCGTCGAGTCGCCGTTGGCCATCGTCCAGCAGTCTCTCGCCGGCATGCGCTCCCACGATCACGTGCAGGCGGCGGAAGCCGTGGCCACGCTCGAGGCGCTCGGGAACGCCGAGAAGGCTCTCCTCGGGCCGAAGCCCGCCACTCCGCCGGCGCCAGACCAGCGCGACCCGCGGCCCCTCGCCGAAGCGATCCTAGGTACGTGGCAGCTCGGCCCGATGAAGGTCAGGTTCGCCGGGGACGGAACGGCCTCGGTTCTCCTGCCAATGGGCGGGACCCGTGACGGCCACTGGTCCGTCGACGCGGGTGGCCGCCTGCACCTCGACGCCCTCAACGGCAAGGACCAGGCCACGGAGGCCTGGGTTGTGGGTGACTCGCTGACGGTCTCCATCGACGGCCAGGGCATGACGGCCCATCGAATCGCGGGCTAGACGAGCTCCGGCGCCGCGGGGATCCAGCTCGAAGACCGGCCTGCCGCCCCGCGCCCGGCGCGCGACGACCGGCCGCCGCCTCGCGGCCTACCGAGCCGGTCCCTCAGAAGCCGAAGGCGTTGACCCAGCCAAGGCCGAAAAGCACGCTCGCCACGAAGAGCGCGTAGCGGGCCAGCCAGGCTAGCGGGTTGGCCTTGCCGTCGGCGATCTGTCGAGGCGCGTAGATCAGCATGGCGTAGTAGACCGCCGAGAAGGCCAGCAGGGCCAGACCGACCGTACTCGCTCCCGGGACGCCACTCTCGATCGCGTCCTTGAGCTGCGAGGCCGATACGCCCGACAGCGCCACCCTGGCCGAGGACCGCGTCGATGAAGCCCCAGAACAGGCCTCCCGAAACCAGCACGAAAGGCGTCACCAGGGCCCGGCGGGCCAGCGACGGCAGGTTCGGGACGCGCAGGCGGACCGCCACGACGAACACCAGGGCACCGATCGCGATCGGCATCGTCCAACCGGCGGGAGCGCTCAGCGCGGAGAAGCCGGCGAAGGCGACGAGGAGCAGGCCGCCGGTCAGCGGGCCCACGAACGCGCCCATCGGCCCTCGCGATGTGCCCGAGTCTGACGTCCCCGTCACCAGGCAGACGAGGGCCGCCAGGACGCTGGCGAGAATGAGGGCGCCCTTCGAGCGGGTGGCCGGTCTCGAACGGCCGCAAGTTGCCGGTATGGACGAGAAGCGGGGCTGCCGCCGCGACCCAGACCGCCAGCAGGAGATCCTCGACCCGAACGATCGGCACTTCGCCGAGTCGTACAAGGGCTGCCCTTAGCGGCCGACGGCCAACCGGACTCGTCCGACTGCGCGGCCGATCCAGCCCCTGGACCGGCGGCCGGCGCGGCGGTGTAGGCAGCCTTCTCGGTCGGTCGCGGCCTGCGACCCGAGGCCAGACCCGGCAGGCTCGACCGAATCCGTCATCGCGCTCCTTCGAGATCGAGCTGCGGCGGATGTTCCGGGGCGCCCTGAGGCCGTCCCCGCCGGCCCAGATAGTCGTGCCAGAAGAGCCGGGCCGCGACGGAGCGCCACGGCCGCCAGGCCTCGCCGATCGATTCCATCTCGGCTGGTCCGGGCCGCTTGTCGAGGCCCTTGACCTGCATCACTGACGTCACGAGGGCCATGTCGGCCACGGGCCAGATGTCGGGTCGCAGAAGCCCCTCCATCATGTAGATGCTCGCCGTCCACGGACCAACGCCGGTCAGCGCCACGAGCTCGCGAAAGACCTCTTCGTCGGGCAACCGAGCGAGATGTTCGAGGTCGAAGCTCCGGGTAGTGAGCCCGCGAGCCAGACCGCGTACGTAGCGTGCCTTCTGATGGCTGAACCCGATGGCCAGCAGCTCGCGGTCGTTGAGACCCAGAAAGCGCGTCCGGGCTCAACGGATCGACCGCCTGCCGGAGACGCTCGAAGGCGGCATGGGCCGAGGCGAGCGACACCTGCTGTTCGAGCATGATTTGGACGAGCGTCGGGAAGCCGGGCGGTCGAGACCAGAGCGGTGGCGACCCCGAATCGAGCGACGATCCCGCCGAGCTCCGCGTCCCGGCCGGCCAGCTCCTGCGTGGCGGTCGCGAGCGTCTCTTCGGTAAGCAGGGGACCGGCCAGTCGCTCCATGGATCGACTCTAGCTCAGGCGCCCGGCCGCGCCTTCCGGCCGGCGGCTTTGCCCGGCAGGTGCGCCCTCGGACGCGGCGGGCCGGCCACTAGCGCTGCGGGCAGTGCCGGCGAAGCCTAGAGGCCTCGGCGCCGGCCCGTGGACATGGCTTCCAGGCGGTTGCGGGCCCGGCGCGTCAGCTCGTTGTCCTCGCCGAGGGTGCGGCGGAAGCCATCGACCACGATCCGTGCCTGGTTCTTGGCCGCGATCTTCTTGCCCATGTCCAGCAGCGCGGTGGCGTCGCGGCTGATCATGTGGAGCGTGTCCGGATCCTCGGGCCCCGGATCCTTGCGCAGGATCGCCAGGGCGTCGCCATAGAGATCGTGGGCGGCCTCGGGGTTGCCCGTCTTGCGGGCGACGTCCGCGAGGTGGCCGAGCAGATCCGCGACGGCCCGGCCGCGCCGTCCCTGGACCCTGGCATAGGCATCGTGGACGGTCTGGTAGGTGTTCCGGGCGGACTCGAGCTGGCCGAGGCGCTCGAGGGTGAGGCCCAGGCCGTGGCCCAGGTTCAGGGTTTGGAGATCGTCCTGGCCCAGCGATTCGCAGCTCGCGGCGTACTGGCGGCCGAGCGGCCCGGCGATCCTCTCGGAGATGGTCCGGGCTTGCTCGAGGTCGCCCATGTCCTGGACCGATTCGGCGAGCCACACCAGGCTGTCCAGTGTGCGTTCGTCCTTGGGTCCGTGGATCTGCTCATGCGTGTCTACGAGCTGGCGCCAGCAGTTCTGGGCCTCTTCGAGCTCGCCGACTTTGCTGAGCTCCCAGGCAAGACCGCGGAGGGCGTCGAGGGTTTCGTCCGCGTGGGCGCCGAGCCGGCGGTCCTGGGTGTCGTGGAGTCGAGCGTAGGCGTGCCTGGCGTCCGTGTGGGACTCGAGCTTGGTCAGGACTCGGGTCAGACCCTGGAGGGCCCAGACCGTGTCCGGCTCGTCCGGCGCCGAGCGTCCGCGAGCGGGCCTCGGTCAGCTCCGCGAACCGGGCCGCGGCGCCGTTGAGATCGCCCAGCTGCTCCATGTTCCAGGCCAGGTCGCCGATGGCCCAGAGCGTGGCCGGATGCTCCGCGCCAAGGAGCTTCTGGCGGCGGTCCAGAAGCTGGATGTCGAGGTCGTGGGCTCGCTTGTGGTCGCCGCACCGCCCGATCGAGTCCGCGAGCCCGGCGAGGGCGTCCAGCGTGGCGATGTCCTCCGGTCCTTTGAGGCGAGTCAGCTTGTCGAACAGGTTGCGATAGGCCGTCGCCGCCGCCTTGGCGTCATCGAGCTTGAGCACCAACCGGCTGTGGACCGTCATCGCCGCGATGGTCTCGGGCGAGTCCTGGCCGAACGTGGAGACCGAGGCGGCGAGGGCCTGCTCGCACAGGGCCCGGCCCGAGGCTCGGTCGCCTTCGCCGATCAGCGCTTCCGAGAGGCCCAGCATCCCATCGAGCGTGTCGGGATGGTTGGGACCCAGGACTCGGCGGCTGCGATCGACTCGCTCCGCGAGAACCTCGCATGCGCGGGTGAAGTCGCCGGTCGAGATGAGGACGTTGCCAAGGTTCGTCATCGTCCGGAGCGTGTTGGGGTGCTCGGGGCCGAGCGTCCGCCGCTGGACGTCGAGCAGGCTCTCGAAGACGAGCCTGGCCGCGGCGTTCTCTCCGAGCGCCCGCTGCGTCAGGCCCAGGTTGTGCATGACCGCGAGCGTGGCCGGATCCTCGGGACCCATGGCGTTCTTCCGCCCGGCGAGGACGCGTTCGTAGAGTGGCCGAGCCTTGGCGGGCTCCTCCATGTAGGAAAGGGCGACGGCCAGGCCGTGCGCGGCCGACAGCGTCTCGAGGTTTCGCGGTCCGAACACCCGCTCGGAGCGCTCCAGAAGAACCGTGTAGGCGTCGCGGGCGACCTGATGCTCGCCCAGGTCCAGGGCGATGGCGGCCAGACGCGCCTCGACCTCGATCGTGGTCGGGTGGTCTGCCCCAAGGAGCTTGCGCCGTGCTTCGAGCACCTGCCGGCAAACCGGCCTCTGCGCTCGCAAATCCTCGATGCCGTCCAGCAGGACCGTGAGGTCCTGAAGCGCGGCGAGGCCGGCTATGGCTCGTGCCGGGGTGCCGGCTGCCGGACTATCCATGGACAGAGAGATATCTCCTGGTAAGCCCCTGTGGCTTCCAATGATGCCAGGTTCGAGGGCGATGGATCGAGAGGGCTACCCGGAAGCACATCGGGACCCCCGGCGTCGACGCCGATCGACACCCGACAGGCCGCCAATTCACCGTGCGCGAACGGGCGCCATTACACCGCGCGGCGTTCAAGAGCTCGGCGACCGCCACGGCCTCGGCCGGGCTAAGCGGACCCTCAGGCCATTCCGACGTGGAACGCGGGAGGCGTCACGGCGCGAAGTGAGATTGCCAGCTCCCGGTTCACGAGGATCGTCCGGTACCACTGCGATACCGGCTCGCCACAGGATTCGTACTGCAGGACCACGTCCGTCAGAGCGACCATCGTGGGCCGCCGGCCCAGGCCGCGAATCGGATTCGCGGTGGGTGGTGCATGCATGAATCCTTCGGCCGAGTACGGACCGAGCTTCATCGCAACGCCGCTCGGCTTGGTGGCAAGCCGGCGCTTGGGATCGCCGCGCGGGCCGCTCGCGACGACGATGTTGAGTTCGTCGCGCTCGATCTCAAGCTGATCGAAGTTCTTGGTGTGGCCGTCCGCCGTGCTGACCAGCAGCACGTCCTTCACGACGATCGCCCGGTTGCGATTGAGAAAGTCCGCCAGACGTGCATCGTCCAGCTCGACCTTGCCTTCGACCCGGCAGTCGTCCGCGAACCCTACGAAATCGATCTCGGTTCCCATGGCTTCCCCAGTCCGTTCCTGGAGTCTAAGCGGAGTCTCGCTATGGGACTAATCGGTCGCCTAGTGTCGTTCAGCATACGCCGAAAGGGGTAGGTACAACCCCTCATTCCATCTCGCGGGAGCCCTTGCAAGGGTAGGTGCAAGGCATTCCGGGGTAGACCGGAGGGGTCTAGCGGCGCCCTGAGGCCGAACCGCCGCCCGTGGAGGAGTCCCCGCCGCCTCCGGCCGCCGTTGGCGCCGGCACGGGCGTGAGTCGCGTCCCGATTCGGCGTTCCTTGCCGGTCAGGAGGCGATGGATGTTGTCCGCGTGGAACAGCCAGATCAGGCCCGGGACGCCGACGCCGTAGACGAAGTAGATCGGCGGCAGGGGCGCGATCGGCCGCGATGACGATCATCGCCACTCCGCCGATGAGCGTGGCGCTGAGCGAGCCGATGCTCGAGATCCGGGTGATGAGGATGCTGATGGCGAAGACGGGGAAGATGGCCAGGAGAATGACCGGGGCGAGGATGATCGCCCCGCCTGTGGCCGGTGCGACTCCGCGACCGCCGTGGAAGCCGATGAACGGGAGAGCGGCTGTGGCCGACGATGGCCGCCAGGGCCGCGATGACCTGGGGTACCGGGCCGCCGCCTATGAGCACGATCAGGAGCACCGCCACCGAACCCTTGGCCACGTCGAGCAGCCCGGAGACGAGCGCCCAGCGGAAGCCGACGGCTCGAGACACGTTCGCGCCGCCCGTTCGGCCGCTCCCGATGGTGCGCGGATCGACGCCCCCGATGAGCCGGGTGACGATGATCCCGAAGGGAATTCCGCCGATGAGGTATCCGGCGACGATGGCGAAAAGGACGCGCGCTATGTCTGCGGTTTGCATCGCGGCGAAGTATAGGACGCCGAACGAACGCCGCAGGCGTCAGGCAGACCTGCCGGAACGGTCCACCAGGTGTAGCTCGTCGACGAGCCGCTCAGGGTGTCCGCGGAACCACTCACGCCGCTCGGGATCCGTGGCGACTTCGTCGGTGAGCGTGGCGAGCAGCCTGTTGACCGGCGTGGCGATGCCCAGCCGCGCTCCTCGATCGGCCACGGCCCCGTTCATCCAGGCCGCTTCGGTCCGCTCCGGCGACGGGCCATCGTTGGGCGCGGCCCGGACGTGGATTCTCAGCGACGGCATCTTGCCCGAGCGGATGTCGGTCAGGGCCCTCGAGAGGATGGGCCGGCTGACCGGGCTCGGGAGACGCGCCACTCGGACGAGCCACGGGACTTTGGCGCCCGGCAGCGACAGGCAATCGAGGCCCAGGCCGCGCATGACCGCCACGCACTCGAGCAGCTGGCGCCTCTCGATTTCGAAGAGGCGGGGATCGCGGTAGATATCCGCCACGTCCATGTCGAGGATTGCCCCGCTGGCGTTGCCCACCAGGTTGGCGACGAGCTTGGACCACTTCATCGCCGGGGCGCTCGCGATCTCGTGCGGCTCGGAATCCTGCCCGGCCGAAATCGGCGACGAGATCCGAGAGCAACGGCGCCGCCGACGCCGAGACGGCCGCGAGGCCGATGCCGCCGCGCCCGAGCCAGCGGACTTCGTCGGCGGACGCGGGCGCGATCGGGGCCGTGACCGATGCGGCGAGCTGGGGCGCGCCCGGCCGAACCTCGGTCGCGATCTCGTAAGCCCCGATGCCGTTCTCGACCGTGAGCGTGGGAGTGTTCGGCCAGCGCAGCGTTGGCTCGAGAGCTTCGCGGAGCATCGGCATCTTGACCGCGACGACGATGAGGTCCGGTTCCGCGGCGTCGGCGGTGTGCGTAACGCGGTGGACCGGAACGCTCGTCCGGCTGCCGTCGCCGCGTATCAACTCGATCGGCCGCTCGGAGTCCGGTTCGAAGATGCGGACGAGAGTGACTTCATGGCCGGCCGATCCGAGCAAGGCGCCAAGGAAGGAGCCGACCGCGCCCGCGCCGACCACGAGCGTTCGGCGACCGGCCCGTGATTCGACCGACGCAGCCAGGCCGGCGGCCGCGGTGCCGTCGTGCTGGATATCGGTGGAGGTCATCGCTCGAAGACTAGCGGCGACGACGCTTTGGCGTCGGGGGGCTGGCGCGTCAGGGCCTCGGGCCAGGGGCCGCCGCGTACGCAAGCCGGCATCCCGGCTTTGCCGGCGGCGTCGATCAGCGGTCCTTGTCCTCCACCCAGCTCATGTTCTTGCGCAGGATGCCCTTCCAGCCGAGGTGGTAAGTCCGATCTTCCGAGTGGTCGGGCAGGGACCGGATCTGCTCCGCGGTAAGCGTCACGTCGACGTGGCTTCCCGTGAGCAGGGCCACGTCGTCCACCGTGACGAAGACGTTCCTTCCGCCGTCGTCGAGCCGGACCACGAGCCCGTGGAAGATGTCCTCGTCGTCAGAGCCCAGGAGATCGTGCAGGGAACCCACGCGTTCTCCCTCCGAGCTCCTGACTTCGACGTCCTGGGGCACAACGCGCCAGGAGACCGGCTGCTCGGGATCGATGTTCGTCGGCACGGCCAACCTCCAGCCCCTCCAATTGCGTTGATCGTAGGGGAGGCCGCCTGCGTCCTCGGCACGCGCGATCGAGCAGATCGCGCCACGAGACAGGGGCGCCAGATCCACCGAGAGCCGCGCCGACTAGCCTCCGAACCTCTGTCGAAGTGCGTCTCCGGCGACGCGGCGACGCAGCGAGATCACAGCCGTACCGGGTTCCACGGCGGCCGGGCAGACGGCGCTGCATTCCATGATGTCCCGGCAGCGCCACACCGAGTCGGGTTCGCGGGCGAGGGCAAGGACGGAGCCGACGTCTCGGCCCCGCGGCTCCTCTACGACACGCGCGGCCGCGGCCAGCGCCGCTGGTCCGATGTACTGGGGATTGGAGCCCGCGACCGGACAGGCGGCCAGGCACAGCCCGCACTCGATGCAGTTCTCGAAGCGAGTGAAGGCCCGGATGCCTTCGGGCGGTTGGGCATTCGCCGGCACCTCGGCGAGCCGGACCAGTGGCAGCTCCACTTCGTCCATCCGGGCCTGGAAGTCGAGCATGTCGGTGGCGAGGTCTGCGATGAGGCTGCTGGCCGGTCAGCGGTTCCACCTTGATCGTCCGGCGACGATGCCGGTCCAGCGCCGTGTCGCAGGCGAGGACTTCGCGGCCGTTGACCCTGACGCCGCAGGCGCCGCAGGAACCGTGCATGCACGAATGGCGCACGACGAGCGACGGATCGAGCGTCCGCCTGATTTCGAGAAGCGCGTCGAGGACGGTCATGCCCGATTCGAGAGCCACCTCGAAATCGTCGAAATGCGGCCTTCGGTCTGCCTGCTTCCGGCGGGCGACGCGGAGTCGAACGGTTGGAGTCGGAGGCGGCTCGGGAGTCTCGGCTGCCCGCTCGGCCGCCGCCGGCTCGGCCGCGGCCGGTTCGGCCACCGCGGGCTCGGCCGCCGGCCGGTCGGCGTCGGCTGGACCGCCGCCGGCTCGGCGACCGCCGGCTCGACGGGATCGTGCTGGAGCGTCCGCGGGCTCATCGACCGTACCAGGCCGTGTGCGGCAGAAGAACGACTTCGGTGGTCTCGCAAGGACGATCCACGTCAAGGCGCTGACAGACCGCGTCGCCAACCCGCTGAGCCGTGGCCCGCATCGTCGAAGCTCGACCGCCCACCACCGTGAACAGCCCCTTCGATGCCGCCTCGATCGCGCGAATGATCGACGAGCAGTTCGTCGCGAACGGGCCGCGCAGCGGCGCTCTCGGCAGGGACGGACGGCGCGGCCCGCACCGCAGCCCATCTCGAGCGGACCTGCGCACCCGCGATCGAGGGCACGAGCAGGGCAGCTTCGCGCCGGATCTCGGCCACTTCTTCGGCGGGCACCGTGCCCGCGTCCGGACGGTCGGTCGCCGACCAGACGACGCCGAGCAGCGTGTCCAGGCGCTGAGGGACGAGGAGGTCGGCCGTGGCGCCGGCCTCTCCACTGGCCTCGCCATCGGCAGGCGGATGCAGTCTGGCGACGGCCATGTTGGTGTGGCGGCCCCGAACCGCGACCATTGCCCCTCGCGTAAGAGTCATCGGCACCGCCGCACCTGCCAGCGCCGCGACCCGCCAGGCCCAGGCTCCCGCCGCGTTGACGATCAGGTCCGCGCCTATCTCGTACTCGCGATCCGAGGCCCGGTCACGTACCCGCACGCCGGTCAGCGTGCCTCCGGCCACGTTCATCGCCACGACCTCGGCGAAGTGGCGGATGTCCGCGCCGTTGCTCCTCGCCGTCGCGAAGAAGCGAAGTGGCAGCCGCATCGCGTCCATCGTCGCGTCGGGTACCTGGACCGCCAATCGAAGCTCCGGGTTCAGCCCCGGCTCGGAACGGAGCGCCTCCCGCGGAGTCAGCTGGCGAATGGGCACCGCCGACTGCCAGCACGCATCCATGAACTGCGGCGCGTAGTCCGCGTCCTCGTCGGAGATCGCCACGACCAGTCCGTCGTTCTCCTCGAACGAGCCCGGGGCGATGCGCCGCAGGAGCCTGTTCTCGGTCACGCACTCGATCGCCGCGGCCCTGTCCGTGGCGGCGAGTCTGGCGCCGCTGTGAAGGAGGCCCTGGTGCCGGCCGGTGGTCCCGGACGTGAGCTCGCCCTTCTCGACCAGCGTCACGCGGATGCCTCGAAGGGCCAGGTCATGGACCAGGGCGGCGCCGATGGCTCCTCCGCCGATGATCAGGACATGGGGAGCGTCGGGCAGGGGATGGCTGCGACGAGAGGCACTCTCGCCGGCTGGTTCGGCGATGACCGCGTCTTCGACCTCGGACTCCAGACCCGACGGACCCGCGCCCTCGGCCGATCCGGCTGCCTCGGTCTCCGAGAGCTCGGCGGTCTCCGAGAGCTCGGCGGTCTCCGAGGGCTCGGCGGACGCCGCAAGATCGATTTCGGCCTCTTCGACGGTCTCCGGCAGCTCTGCCCGCGGAACGAAGGGAATCGCCGGCGAAGGCCCTCATCTCCGGGCTCAATCGGTCGAGCCGAACCTCGGTTTCTCGGTTGTCTTCGCTCAGCGTTCGCTCCAGTCGTTGCGTTCCTAGCCTAGCCGTTCGCCCGCCGCCCCGTCCCGGTCTCAATTTGCCCCTCGACTGGCGACGGGTTTGATGCAAACTGGCCCGCGTACGCTGATCGACGTCACTCTGGGAGAAGCCGTGACTGTCATGAAGTCCGAAGAGGCGGAAGCCTACCGACGGTCCGTTCTGGAGGCGCTTGGCGAGGACGATCCCGCGAGCGTCCAGGACGTCGAGCCGGAGCACTGGCGGCGCCTGATCGACCAGGCCGGCGCGCACCTTCGCACGGTCCCGGACGAGGGTGAATGGTCGGTCCTCGAGTGCCTTGGTCATCTCGTGGACTCGGAACTGGTCACGTCCGGCCGCTACCGCTGGATCCTCGCGGAGGACGAGCCGCCGCTCGCCGGGTTCGACCAGAACCGCTGGGTCGAGGCGTTCGATCACCGGCGCAGCGACCCGGTCGCGCTGCTGGAGCTCTTCGCGGCCCTCCGGCGGGCGAATGTGGCCTTGTGGCGGCGGACCTCTCCGGCCAATCGGGCGCGGGTGGGCAACCACGCCGAACGAGGACCCGAGTCCTACGAGCTGCTGTTCCGGATGCAGGCGGGCCACGGCCGAATCCACCGCGCCCAGGCCGAGCGCGCTCTGGCCATCGCCCGGAGGCCCCGCCCGGTCGGCTGACGGGCTATGGCAATCGGAGCCGCGGCTCTGTACCCTTGGCCCTGAAGCCCGGCGAGTGGGTGCGGGCCCAGAGGAGCGAGGATCATGAACGCGGCCCTCGTCGCTGCCGCCGGGATCACGGCGGTCGCCGTGTTCTTCTTCCTGATCGAGAGCGACGGACTCTCCGAGATCCATGCCCGCGTTCGAACCCAGCTCCTGAACACGACCCGCTGGGCTTTCGTGATCGCCCTGGTCTGGCTCTTGATCCCCGCGACTTTCACCGAGCCCAGCTCCGGCCGGCCGGTCGTCATCGTCGGCATGGTGGGCCTGGCCGCGGCCTTGATGCTCATCCCGGTCAAGTGGCTGATCCGGATCGGTGGCCGCGAGCCCATCTGGGAGCTCCGCAGCGCCCGCCTCGAAGTCGCGAAGCTGGCCAATCGGATTCGCCGGGAGCCCGCCTCGATTCCCGCGGACCGGATCTCCGAGACGATCTCGCGGGTCGAGTTGCTCCGAACGCCCGCACTCGCGAGAGCTGTGCGACCTGATGCTGGCCGAGCTGGAAGACCTCCGGGCAGGCTCCGAGCCATGGACCGAGGCCGGCCGGCGCTCGATACGGCTCGACGAGCTGAGCCGTCAGCTGTGGCCCGCGGACGTGCCGCCGCCCGATTGCGACCCGGACGAAGCCACGTTCCGCTGGCAGTTCTACCGGACGTTCGGGCGGCTCATGGAGCTCGGTTGCGGAGAGCGCACTCCCGACTCGGACAACGAGTTCCAGCTTCTGCTCGATTCGCTGAACCAGTTCCGCCGCCCGGACACGAAGGCCCTGATCTCCGATGTGCGGCACTCCGGGAACCGGTGGCTCAAGGGCCGGGCCCGGCGCGCCTGGATCGAGGGCTACGACTTCACGCCGCTCGGGCCCAACGGCCTCGCCGAAGTCCGCGCAGATGTGGGGCCGCGACGCCGCGATCTGGGGCGCCCGGCTCGACGACTCGGACCTGCGAGAGATCCAGCGGGACCTGGCTCGGCGCAGCTTCGAGGAGGCGCGTTCGGGCCACTCGGCTGCCCTTGCCGCGGCGCCTGCCGGCGACGCCTCGACCGCGACGGCCGATGAGGCGTCCGCGGCCGCGGCGACCGAGCGTCGGAGGGTTCTACGAAGCTCGAGCAATCGCGGAGTTGAGCGGGCCGCGATCCGTGGACCTCAGCCCGCTCGCGGAGAGCGGATCAGCCTGCCGTCGCCGGCGTCGAGACTGATCGGCCGAGGATGCGATCGATCTCAGCCATCTGATCGGGCGTCAGCGGTCCGAACTCCATCGCCCGGGCGTTCTCCACGACCTGGGCCACCGTTCGGAAGCCCGGGATCGGGAAGGTGTTGGGGCTGCGGCCCCAGAGCCAGGCGAGCGCGCCCTGAGCGAGGGTTCGACCGCCGCTCGTGACGACTTCGCGGATCGCGGCCAGTGACGCCAGCCACTCCGGCGTGGCATGGCCGTTCTTGATGCCCGGGAACCAGTCCACGGTTCGCCGGATGTCGCCTTCGCCGAAGGTGGTCTGGGGCGTCATCTTGCCGGTCAACACGCCCATCCCGAGCGGGGCGCGGTTGATGCTCGCCAGGTTCTCGCGTTCCGCGTAGGCGAGGATCTCCGCGTTGCCGGTCAAGATGTTGAGTTCCTGCTCGAGAACGCCACAGCCCGGCAAGGTGGAGAAGGCCGCGATTGCGTCGGGCCGATCGGTGCTCCAGCCGTACGTCCGGACCTTGCCTTCCCGGACCAGGTCCTCGAAGACGTCCCGAGCCTGGAGCGCCCGCTCGATCGAGAGCCCCCAGACGTGGAGCAGGTAGACGTCGATGTAGTCCGTGCCGAGTCGCGAGAGGCTGCGCTCCACGTCCGTCGCGCATGTGCGAAGCCGGATCGCTGTCGGCTTCGTCGGCGCCGTACAGCTCGACCGACCTTGCCCGCTTCATCGACCTTATGGCCGACCTTGGTGGCGATGACGACCCGGTCGCGCTTGCCCTCGAGGGCCGCGCCCAGGATCCGCTCGCTGTGGCCGGCGCCGTAGTTGGCGGCCGTGTCGAAGAAGGTGACGCCGTGATCGAGGGCGGCATGGATCGCGCGCGTCGATTCGGCGTCGTCCACGGTGCCCCAGCCGACGTCCGCGCCGCCCATTCGCCACGGTCCGCCGATGGCCCAGCAGCCCATGCCGACGGCGGACGCTTCGATGCCGCTTCTTCCGAGAATTCGCTTCACGTGGTTACTCTCCTCTGGGTAGCTGGCCCTCGTAGCCGAGCGACGCCGCGAGGGCGCCCAGACGTACGCGACTGCCCGCTTCCGACTAACTCTCGCTTGCCCGATCGAGCAGGCCGAGGCCTTCGTCGGGGGCCTGCCGAGGCGACGGCTAGTGCCAGGGAATCGGCGTGATGCCGCCTTGCGCGGCCGTCGGAACGTCCACCCAGCCGTACTCCTGTCTCGTCGGCCGGACGTGGCCTGGGCGTCGTTCCACTCGTCAGCCCTACTTGACCGGCCTCGTCGAACGTGGCCTGGCCGATCATCGTCGTCTCGATGAAGTAGTAGGTCTGGTTGGTGTCGTCGACGCTGATGCCACGTACGCGTGGCCCGGGATCAGGATGATGGCGGCGTCCAGGCCGAGGGCTTCGGCCACGGCGGCGTACAGAAGCGTCAGTCTCGATGCAGTTGCCGCCCGACTGGTCAGGACCTCCTAGGGCAGCCGGATCCGCTGCGTGGCCGCCTGCGAAGCTGACCGTCGTGCTGACGTAGGTCAGGTTGTAGTCCTTGGTCTCGGCCTCCCAGATGTCGGCCAGGCGCTGATAGACGGAGTCGTCGGTGTCTTCTGCGGCGTCGTAGCCGCCGCTCATGGCTTTGGTGGGGTCGTAGTTGGCGGCGGCCGCGGATCAGATCCTCGACGCCGGGATCCGTGGGCGTGACCATCGCCGCGAGCATGTCGTAGATCTCCTGGTCCGTGAAGCCCTTGATCTTCCAGGGGTAGTCGCGGCGCGACGTGACCTTCGTCTGGCTGGTCTGGTCGAGGATGGTCTTGTGGTCGCCGGCCTGGAGATAGGACACCACGACGTGCAGGTCGGCCTGGTGCTGAGCTGTTGAGGCCGTCGATCGCCGCCGTCGTCAGGCGCGGGTTCTGCCGGATTTCTCGGACGACTTGGCGTCGACCGTGATGGTGTCGCTGGACTTGTCCGTGTAACCGGTGATCTGGCTTTCCACGACGACTTTCACCGGCGATGAGTTGTCGTTCTGAATGGTCACGATGACGAAGTCGTCGAGGAAATTCTCGAGGCCGTAGAGATGCGCCAGCGGCGTTATCAGCTCGCCCTTGTATGTGTAGTCCGCGGTGATCGCGTCGACCGTGTCGGCGCCGGCGGTCTGCCTGGGCGCACTCACTGTCGACGGTCGGGACGACCGGGATGCGACGTGACGGACCCGGGACGTGACCAGCGAGGCCGCCGCGGCGCGGACGACGCGAGCGTCCGGCGTCGAGCTCGAGCGAGCCGGCCACGTCGCGGACGACGCAGGAACGCAGCCCCGACCATGCGCGAACCTCGCGCCCACGGCGAACGCACTCGAACCGCCGCCACGCCTGCGGCGGCCCGATCGCATCCACGAGGACCCTCCGCCCGCCGCGGCGACCGCGTGACTACCGCCAGTGACGGCCGACTTCGGAGCGGCCCGCATCGGACACCGACTTGTGGCCATCCGGTAGCCGCCGCGGATAGGCCGGCGGTCATCCGGCGCTCGACGTGCCGGCGTCACCCCGAACGACGCGAAGGTCCAGGCTCGTCCGGTTGAGCACCTCTCGACCGCCCGGCGCGCACATGACGATGTTCTCCAGCCGAACGCCCCAGCGGCCCGTGACATAGATGCCGGGCTCCACGCTGAACGTCATCCCGGACTCCAGCGGCGTGGCGTTGCCCGCGACCATGTACGGATCCTCGTGGACCTCGAGGCCGATGCCATGGCCGACACGGTGGCTGAACAGCTCGCCGTAGCCCGCTTTGGCGATGACCTCCCGGGCGGCCGAATCCACTTGCTCGGCCGGTACTCCGGGCGCGACGGTCGCGGTCGCCTTGTCGTGCGCTTCCCGGACGACGTCGTAAACATGCCTGAACTCCGGATCGGGCTCGATGCCGGCCTCGCCCGCGACCCAGATCGTCCGCGTGGTGTCGCTCGCGTAGCCCGCCCGCGTCCCGCCGATGTCGAGCACGACCGGCTCGCCGGCCTGGATCACTCGCTCGCCGGCGTCGTGGTGAGGTGAAGCGCCGTTCGGTCCGGACCCGACGATCGCGAAATCAGTCACGTCGTGGCCCTCGTCGATCAAGCGCTGCCGAACTTCGCGGCTGACGTCGGCCTCGGTTCGACCGACCAGCCGGCCCGACATCACGCCTTCGAGCGCGCGATCGGCTGCCTGCGCGGCGAGTCGGAGCAGCTCGGCTTCGTCGGCGTCCTTGACCTGGCGCAGGTCGCGCATGACCACGCTCGCGGGCTCGAACTTCCGGCCGGGGAGGGCGGCCTGGAGCTGGAGCACGTGCATCGCCCAGAGCCTGATTCGAGAGCGCCGATCGCCTCCCAGGCACCGCGGCCGGCCGCCGTTTCGCGGACGAGCCAGAAGATCGCGCGACGACCTGGGCCGCGTCCTCGGTCTCCCCGAAAGGGATGACCGTCGCCGCGCCGGCACGGACGAGCGGCGTCGTCGAGGCCTTCTGGGCTTCCAGCTGCGGCACGACGAAGGAGACGGGCCCTTCGCGCGGCACCACCAGGAGGGTCAACCTCTCCATGGGCTCGCCCACGAAACCGGTCAGATACCGCAGATCCGGCCCAACGCCGAGCAGGAGCGCGGCTACGTCGCGTTCGATCAGGGTTCGGCGGCAGGCGGCCAGGCGAGCTGGATACCGATCGTCCGGGATTCGGCCCAGCGGGGCAGCGGGCGTGGCATTGACGTTCATTGCGGGAGCGTACTTCTGTCCGTCCCGGACCGCTTCGGCTCCTCGGCCAGGCTCGCTCTCGGCCCGTGCCGTCAACTCGCCGCGCCGGCGGCTACTTGCCGGTCATCGCCTCGACGAGGGGCGCCATCGATTCCATGGCCCGGCCCGGGATCGCGTAATAGCTGATGCCGAGTTTGTCGCGCCGCCTCTGCAGCAGGTCGCGGAGCGAGCTCAGGGTTCCGTACAGCACGTAGGGGCTACCGTAAACCGCTCCGGCGGCTCCCGCCACGCCGGCCACCGCGGATCGAAGGATCGAGTTGCCGGAACCGGCCAGGCCCGCGGAAGCGATCCACATGTTCAACTCGAGCTGCTCGAAGCGATCGCCGGCCGCCTGGCGGATCGTCGCAACCTGCTCGGCGAGCGCCTTCTCCGTTCCGTGCGTCAGCAGCGGCCAGCCCCGGTCGCTGAACCCTGTGGTGATGCCCACGATGTCCGCCTCCCGGGCCGCCAGGCGAAGCATTCGGGGCCGGCCACCTCCGATCGCGATCGGCGGCCGCGGTTTCTGGACCACGGGGACTCCGGTCGTGGCGCCGTCGAGATGGAAATTGGCGCCGTGGTGGGTCACGGTTTCGCCCGCCAGCAGCCGTTTGAAGATCGGGATGGCTTCCTCGAGCCGGTCCACCCGCTCCGACGCCGGGTCATAGGTACGCCCCAGAGCCCGGTAGTCGCTCTTCATCCAGCCCGCGCCAAGTCCCAGCTCGAAGCGGCCGCCCGAGAGCAGGTCCAGCGTGGCGGCCTCGCGAGCCAGGATGAGGGGGTGGCGGTAGTCGTTGGCGAAGACGAAGGCGGCGAGCCGGATCTTCGAGGTCACGGCCGCGGCCGCGCCAAGGGCCGCGAGCGGCGAAAGTTGCCGGTCGAGGTGGTCCGGCATGATCAGGACGTCGTAGCCGATCGATTCGGCGCGACGTGCGAGCTCGCTCCAGGCGGACCCGGAATCCGCGCCGGAGAACTGGACGGCAAATCGGAATGCGTGCACGAGCGAAGCGTATCGCAGGCTCGATATTCGGCTGGGCCGAGGACCTCGCGCTGACACCAAAGGGCGGCCGACCAACACACACGAGCCGCCACAAGCGCCGTGCCGCGGGGCCCGTGACCACGAGCCCGCAGCCACGAGCCCTTATCCGCGGCCGGGGCTACCTCTCGGCCGGGGCTACCTCCCGGCCGAGGCTACCTCTCGGCCGTGGCTCCGTCGATCGAATCGCCCGAGCCAGACCGTGGCGACGCCATCTCGGCGCAGTCGCGTTCCCCGTCGCAGGGAGTAAAGGAGACCACGCTGCCAACCTGGATGCCGGCCGCCCGGACGGGCAGTGTCCGTGCGACGAACCAGCTCCGAGCGCCGTCGGGGCCCCGGCAGCTGAAGACCAACGAAGTCGGTTCGGAGCTGCCGACCGCTCGCGTTTCGATGGAAGTGGGTCCAACCAGCGGCCGGCCGGAGCTGTCCTCGAGCACCACGTCGGCCGGAAAGGCACGCTCGAAGGCAGCGTTGGCGAGCATTCGCCCGCCCCGTTCGTCGACGAGGAGCATGGGCACGGGCATGGGCTGGAGCACAGCTTCGAGCCGCGCTCGAGCTGCTTCGGCTCTCGCGCCGCTTCTCCTCCAGCGAGGCCGCCAGTGTCTGGAGCTCGACCGACCGGGCTTCGAGGTCGTCGTTGGCGGTGTTCAACTCTTCGACAGTCGCCTGGAGCTCCTCGTTGAGTGTCTCGAGTTCTTCGTTGGTCGCCTGGAGCTCCTCGTTGAGCGTCTCGACCTCTTCGCTGGCCGCCTGCACCTCTTCGTTGGCCACGAGCAGATCCTGGTTGCCGCTCCGGAGCCGGGTGTTGGAGCTCGCCAGCTCCTCGTTGGCTCGAAGCAGCTCCCGGTGACGGCCGGATGCCTGGGTCAGCCGCTCGGTCAACTCGGTGACCCGGGCGTTCTCGCTCATGAGGGCCGCGCTGGTGGCTCGCTGTTCGACGACGGCCTCGGTGAGGTCCGTCACCACGACCGAGATTCGCTCCGGCGGCCGGCCTGCCTCTTCCTCATGCTCCGCCTGGCACGAGACGGACACGAACAGCGGCGAGCCCTCCCCGAACTCGATCGCTTCGATCTCGAACGTTCGCCGGCAGCGCTCCCCCGCGAAGGCCGAATCGATCAGGGCCCGCAGATCTGCCGCCGGAAGGGCCGAAGCCTGGTGGATGAAATCCGAGCCGATCGCCGAGGTGTGGATGCCGAGAAGCCGGCGGGCCGCGGCGTTGATCCATTGGATGTCGTATTGCCGGTCTACCGTGGCGATGCCGATGGGGAGATCCATCAGAAGTCGTTCGGCCCGGTCGGCGGGGGTTGGAGTCCGGACTCTCTCACGCCGGGAACTGGCCGGGCCTTCGGCGCCCAGGTTTCGCCCCGATCCGGAGTGGACGAGCGTCAGCGGCGCCGTCTCACGGATCCGAGCCGGAGGTATCAAGACGCGGTCACCGTGACGCCTGTAGACCTTGAGGCGCGGCTGCTCGAGCGTGAAATGCTCCGCCAGCGGGCTCGTGGTCTCGGCCTTGCCCAGGACGAGGTAGCCGCTCTCCCGGAGCGAGAAGGCGAACAAATGGAGCGCACGTTTTTGGAGCTCGGGAGTGAAGTAGATGAGAACGTTCCGGCAGAGCGCGAGATCGATCCGCGGGAACGGGGCTCTCTGGCCAAGATCGTGCTGGCCGAAGACGGTGAGCGACCTGACCTTCTTCTGGATCTCGAACTCGCCGTTGGATTCGATGAAGTATCGGCCGATCATCTGCGAGGAGAGGTTGGACAAGGCGGCAGCCGAATACACGCCCCGGCGAGCGAACGAAACCGCGTCTTCGTCCAGGTCCGTGGCGAAGATGCGGAGGCGGAGCCGATCCAGGGAGTCGCCGAGGGCTTCGCAGAGCAGGATCGCGATCGAGTACGCCTCTTCGCCGGTGGCGCAACCCGCCGACCAGATCCGCAGTTCCGAGTCGGTCTGCCGGGCCTGTTCGATCAAGCCCGGGAGAACGTCGGTACGCAGGTACTCAAAGAGGTCCGGATCGCGGAAGAACTCGGTCACCTTGATGAGGAAGCTGCTGGTGAGCCGCTGGGATTCCTCGGGATGGCGGTGGACGTAGCGGACGTAGTCGCGCAGCTTGGGTTCGCCCGTCGCGAACATCCGGCGCTGGATGCGGCGCATGATCGTGGGCCGCTTGTAGGAAGCGAAGTCGATCCCGGAGCGTTCCCGCAGCTCGTTGAGGAAGGTCCGGAGCAGCCGCTCCTCTTCGGGCTGGCTGGCGTCGTAGGCGCCGGTCACCAGGTCCGTGAGGAGAGCGCCGATGCCGTCGAGATCGACGACGAAGTCCACCGTGGACGGCGCCAGCGATTGGGGCATCTCCGGGAAGCTGGCCGTCTCGGGGTTCTGGATGACGACGGTCCCGCCCATGGCCTTGACGTGGCGCGCTCCGGTGGCTCCGTCGCTGCCCGTGCCGGACAAGATCACCGCCACCAATCCCTCGCCGAACGATTCCGCGGCGGACTCGAAGAGGCGGTTCACCGACGGACGGGGGGCCGTGTCGCCCGCTTCGGTGACCGTCACTTCGTGGTCCGTGATCTCGACGTGGCGGTTCGAGGGAACCAGGAACAGGACACCCGGAGTGAGCGCGGCACGGTCCGCCACGAGATGAACCGACAGCGACGTCCGGTTTGCCAGGATTGCCGAGAGATGGCTTGGCCGGCGCGGATCGAGGTGCTGGGCGACCACGAGCGGAGCCGGAAAGTCCGCGGGCAAAGCCGCGACGAGCGCCGACAACGCGTCGATCCCGCCGGCGCTCGCGCCTATGACTACGAGCTGCTCCCGCAGACCTTCCGGGTCTGGCATGCCGGTCAGGCCACCAGCGTCCCATCGCGGTAGCAGTACCAGACATCGTCGAGCCCGTCCCCGTTAGCGAGGCGGTTCCTCGGTTCGACCCTTACCGCGGGATAGCGTTCCTTTAGCTTGCGCCGGACCTCGTCGAGCAGCTGGTGAGAGCGCGACGCGAGCTCGCGGCTGTCGGCCACGGCCTTCTGGGCGTCGGCGAGGAACTGCCTGTCTTCCCTCGGGTAGCAGCGCAGGGTTGGCCCGGGGGCCGGCTCCACGCTTCTGTATCTGTTCATTTCCCGGAATCCTCGGAGTTGACTGGCTCGGAGTCTGCCATCAGGCCGCCAAAAGGCCGTCCGCCGGAATGGACCCGAGCCGCGAGCGTTGGGGAACCGCTGGAGGCGAGCTCCCTCAAGACACGAGCCGCCCTTTCGATTTCGCTTCGACTTTCCAACCGAGCACGAGCGAGACGGCGCAGGTTCTCGTCCAGGGCGGGGCTTGGGATGGGATCCGTCGCCAGTGGCATGACGGCCCATCTCCGGCTGGCGATCTCCAGGGCGCCCAGGAGGACCTCCATTTGCCGCCTGGCGAGACGTCCCTCTCTCGAACCGGCCGGGTGACGCGCGAATTCGTCTTCGCTCGCTTTGAGTCGCGCCGAGAGCGCAACCAACTCCGCCTCTCGGTCGAATCCCCGCGGATTTGAACGCACTTCCAAATCTCACCCCACCCGACGGCAGTGTACGCCTACAGTCCAGTTATTCGGGGTTGAGAATCGCAAGTTCCGCATTTGAACACGCAAGCGGGCCCGAATCCCGGGCCCGCTTGGTTCTTTTACCGAGCCCGGAAATCCGGGACGAGAACGCTAGACGGCTTCGACGACCGCTTGCTCGAACTGCGAGTTGTAGAGGTCGAAGTAGAAGCCCCTGGCCGCCATGAGCGCATCGTGGCTGCCCTGCTCGACGATGTTGCCGTGGTCCATGACGAGGATCTCGTCCGCGTTGCGGATGGTCGAGAGTCGATGGGCGATGACGAAGGCCGTGCGGCCCTTCATCAGCCGGGCCATCGCCTCCTGGACCAGGACCTCGGTGCGCGTGTCCACCGAGCTCGTGGCCTCGTCGAGGATCAGGATCTCCGGATCCGCGAGGAAGGCCCGGGCGATCGTGAGCAGCTGCTTCTCACCCTGGGAGAGGTTCGAAGCATCGTCGTCGATCACCGTGTCGTAGCCGAGCGGCATCGTCCGGACGAAGTGGTCCACGTGAGCGGCTTTGGCGGCGTCCACGATCTGCTCTTCGGTCGAGCTGTCGCGGCCGTAGGCGATGTTCTCGCGGATGGTGCCGCCGAACAGCCAGGTGTCCTGGAGGACCATGCCGAAGGTTCGGCGCAGGTCGTCCCGGCGCATCTCGCGGATGTCCACGCCGTCGATGCAGATCGCGCCCTTGTCGATGTCGTAGAAGCGCATCAGCAGGTTGACGACCGTTGTCTTGCCGGCGCCGGTCGGCCCCACGATGGCGAGGACCTCGCCGGCTCGGACGTCGACGCTGAGGTCTTCGATGAGGGGCTTGTCTGGTTCGTAGCGGAAAGACACGTTCTGGAGGGTGACGTGGCCTTCCGGGTTCGCGAGGACGCGCGCCGGCACCGGATCCGGGATCTCCTCGGGCTCGTCGAGGAGCGTGAAGATGCGCTCGGCGGAGGCCATCGAGGATTGGAGGAGGTTCGCGATGCTGGCCGTCTGCGTGATCGGCATCGTGAACGACCTGGAGTACTGGATGAAGGCCAGGATGTCGCCGATCGACATGCGTGCCGTTGGCTACCTGGAGGCCGCCGATGACCCCGATCGCGACGTAGTTGAGGTTGCTCACGAGGTTCATCGCGGGCTGGATGATCCCGGAGATGAACTGGGCCCGGAAGCTGGCCTTGAAGACGGCCTCGTTCTGCTCGTCGAAGATCCGGATCGCGTCCTCGGTGTGGCCGAAGGCCTTGACGATCGGATGGCCGGTGTGCGACTCCTCGACGTGGGCGTTGAGATGGCCCGTGGCCGCCCACTGGCGGGCGAATTGCTTCTGCGACTGCTTCGCGATCAGCATCGTCAGGCCGAGCGCGGTCGGAATCACGATCAGGGATATGACGGCCAGGATCGGGCTGATCCAGATCATCATCGCCAGGATGCCGACGATGGTGACGACCGAGGTGATGATCTGCGTCAGGCTCTGCTGGAGCGTGTTGGCGATGTTGTCGATGTCGTTGGTCGCGAGGCTCAGCGTCTCGCCACGCTGGTGCGTATCGAAGTACTTGAGCGGCAGCCGGCCGAGCTTCTTGTCCACGTCCTTGCGAAGGCGGTAGACCGTTCGCTGCGAGACCTTGCCCATGGTGGACCAGGCCATCCACGAGAAGAAGGTGGAGAGCAGGTACAGGCCCGCGAGGGCCAGCAGGATGTGACCGAGCGTGGTGAAGTCGACGCCGACGCCGGGCGTGAAGTTGTACGTCTGCAGCATCGACGCCTGCTGTGGCGCGTTCTGCTGGGCCAGGGCGACCGCCTGGTCGTGGGTCAGGTTCGACGGGAATTGCTTGCCGAGCAGCCCGGAGAAGAGCTGATCCATGGCGACGGCCATGATCTTGGGCCCGAAGACCTGACCGGCCGTGCTGAAGAACGCGACCACGGCCACGAGGCCGATCCACTTGCGCTCGGGCCGCAGGACGCCCACGAACCGGCGGAGGGTCTTGCGGAAGTTCTGGGCCTTTTCGACGGGCATCATCATGCCGTGGCCCATCGGCCCGCCCATCGGTCCGCCGCGCCGCCGGCCGGGGCCGAATGCGCCGCCGGGCCCGCCGGGCCCGCCGGCTCGACCGGCCTGAGGCTTGAAGCCGGAAGGCGGAAGCTTGGCCCCGCCGTTGCCGTTGCCGTTGGCGCCGTGGCCGTTCGTGCCGTTCGTTGGGCCGCTCATGCCACTTCCTCGCGGCTGAGCTGGGAGTAGACGATCTCCTGGTATGTCTCGCAGGTTTCCATGAGTTCCTTGTGAGTGCCGATGCCCACGATCTTCCCGGCGTCGAGGACCACGATCTGGTCGGCCTGCATGATCGTGCCCACTCGCTGGGCGACGATGATCACGGTCGACTCGGCGGTCTCCTCGCGGAGCGCGGCGCGGAGCATCTGGTCGGTCTTGAAGTCCAGGGCCGAGAAGCTGTCGTCGAAGACGAAGATCTTCGGTCGCTTGGCCACCGTTCGGGCGATCGCCAGCCGTTGCCGCTGGCCGCCCGAGACGTTGGTCCCGCCCTGGTCGATCTCGGACTCGAGCTGGCCGTCCCTCTCGAGCACGAATTCCTTGCCCTGCGCTACCTCGAGCGCGTGGAGCAGATCGTCGTCGGTCGCGTCGCCGTACCCGTACCGGAGATTGCTCGCGACCGTTCCGCTGAAGAGGAAGGCCTTCTGCGGGACGATGCCGACGAGCCGCCAGACGTCCTCGATCGCCATCTCGCGGATGTCGATGCCGTCGATCAGGAGCCGCCCCGCGCTGACGTCGTAGAAGCGTGGGATCAGGTTGATCAGGGTGGACTTGCCGGAACCCGTGCCGCCGATGATGGCCGTGGTCTGGCCGGGCTTCGCGGTGAACGTGATGCCGCTCAGGACCGCGTCTTCAGCCCCGGGGTACCGGAACTCGACGTTCTCGAAGGTCACGACGCCCTTCGGGTCCACGATCTCCGCGGGAGTCTCGGGGTCGCAGACGCTGCCTTCGAGGTCCAGCACGGCATTGATCCGCTCGGAAGAAGCCGCCGCCCGCGGCACCATGATGAAGATCAGGGCGGCCATCATGACCGAGAAGAGGATCAGCATCACGTACTGCATGAAGGCGGCGAGGTTGCCGATCTCCATGGCGCCGGAGTTGATGCGCTGCCCGCCGAACCACACGATCGCGACGGTGGACAGGTTCATCACGCCGAAGAGGAACGGGATCATCAGGGAAAAGAGCCGCGCGATGGCGAGGCTCGTGTTGGTCAGCTCCACGTTGGCCTGATCGAAGCGCTCCTCCTCGTGCTCGGTCCGGACGAAGGCGCGAATGACTCGGATGCCGGCCAGCTTCTCGCGCATGACCTGGTTGATCCGGTCGGTCCGCTTCTGCATGGAGCGGAAGAGCGGGATGGCGATCAGGGCGATCGTGCCGATGACGCACAGCACCAGCGGAACGATGACGAGGAGGGTCCCCGACAGCGGCACGTCTTCGCGGAGGGCCATGATGATGCCGCCGACGGACATGATCGGGGCCATGATCATCACGTTGAGGGCCATCACGATGACCATCTGGATCTGCTGGACGTCGTTCGTGTTGCGGGTGATCAGCGTCGGCGTGCCGAAGACGTTGGTCTCCTTCTGGGAGAAGTCCATGACCTTTCGGAAGACCGCGCTGCGCAGGTCACGCCCGATCGACATGGCGGTCAGCGCGCCGAAGTAGACGCCGATGATGGCGGCGACCGCGAGCAGCAAGGTGATCAGGAGCATCAGCCCGCCGGTGCGGATGATGTAGCCCGTGTCTCCCTTGACGACGCCGTTGTCGATGATGTCCGCGTTGAGGTTGGGCAGGTACAGGTTGGAGATAGCCTGGATCCCGATGAGGACAACGACGATCGCCGCGAGCCGCCAGTAGGGCCGGCCGAAGCGAAGGAGGAGCTTGGTCATCTCGTCTCTGACTCCGTGCGTTGGGCGGTTGGCCGCCGGCTGGGTCGTCCGTCGCGGACACTGACGAACGTTTGTGAAGGACTGATGAACTGGCCCCGCAGGTCCAGTGATGCCGTATCGGTCATGGCCGGGCCGGCCTCTCGGCCCGAGGGACGACTGCGGCGGAAGCCGTCCCGGCGGGCTGCGCCACCGCGCGGGCTTCCGCGATCGCGTTGAGGATGGTACGTCCAGCTGCCGAAACGGCACGCATGCCGATCAGGCAGGCCGCCAGCTCCTCGTCGGTGAGCTGGGCGAAGACGCGGGCCAGGAAGTCGTGGCGATGGGCGTCCATGTCTCGGAACAGCTGAGAGCCGGCATCGGTTGGGTAGACCATGACCACGCGGCGATCGCTGCTGTCATGGCGCCGCTCCACGAGGCCGCGCTTCTCCATCCGGTCGACGATGCCCGTCGCGCTCGCGTCGGAGATGTCCATCGAGTCGGCCAGGTGCTTCATCGAGAGTGCGCCCTCCGCCTCGAGCGAGGTGAGAACATTGAGATGCACGAGGCTGATCGAGTGGCGATGCCAGTTCTTGAGGACGCCGCGATCCCGAGGCGAGAAGGCGGTCATGGTCTCCAGGAGCTCGGCCTCGAGCGCGGCCCGGTCCGGCTGCGTCGGCCGCGCGGGCGGATCCGGCACGAAGCCGCGCTGGGCTTCGTTCCGGTTCGACGGGCTCTCGCCCTGGCTCGCAGTAGTGTTATGGGGCACGCTGACATTCCGCATGGCCCTAACTATATGGCTTCCGAACCATTCTGCCAAGATCCCAAGGGAGGCGGTTTCCTCGGTTCCCCGCCCGAAGGGGCAGTTGACTAGCCCACCAGACGTGGGATGGAATGGGTTGATGAAGCCGCGTCCCGTCACGCCCGTTCTCGCGCTCGTCCTTCGGCGTCCTGGTCGCCGCCTGCGGCAGCTCCGGCGCGGCGTCGCCCGGGCTCACGTCGAGTGACGCCGGGGCGGGCGGCACGGACGCGAGGTCCACACCGACTCCGACATTCAACATCGGGCCTGCGCCGGCTAATTCGATTTCCGCTCCGCTGCCCACGGACGCTCCGGCGGTCGTCCTCGGTCTCGCCGAACTGCCCTCGTGCGGCGGCGAGGTCCTCTTCGAGCCCGATCCGGATATCAGCCCGCTCCCCACGGCGCCGTCGCCGACGAGCGCCACGGCCGCGAACCGGCAGGGTGCCGCCTGCATCCTCTCGGACTGGGAGAACGGCCGGCCCGGGCAGCTCGCGGTCTCCGCCATCAGCGACGAGCAGGATGAGATCTACACGCTCTATCGACTGCCCGGCAACGGAACCGTGGATGTGCTGACCCGGGTCAAGTCCCACCCCGACCAGGTGGTGACCTGGACCGACGCCACCTGCCGCCAGCTTTCCCTCCAGGACGAGCAGTTGACACCCGCGGACTGCACTCCGGAGACGCCGCTCAACTAGGGGCTGGCGAGGCTCCGGCTCGAAGTACCTACCCGTTAGGGCTGGTTCAGCCGGACCAGGCCCGACGGCCATGAGGCTCCCTCTTAAGCGGGTACGTGCTCGCCATCGACCTGCGCTTCTCGAAGGTCCAAGGTTCCGGTCATCCAGCCGGCCAAGTCCGGCACAAGACGAAGGCGGGCAGGAGCCGTCACATACCGCGCGATCGGGATCGTCACCCCGGCGCGGTGCTCCTGGGCCGCCTCCCTGGCCCCGAACCGTCCTCGCGCCTTCCGCGGGGCTCTTCGCCGGCAAGGAGGAACGATGTCCAAGGACCTTGCCCAGGCAACCTCGAGGGGCTCCAGCCTGCGGACCTCCCGCAAGCTCCGCCTCGTCGCCGTAGTCGCGGCCGCCGCTCTGGCGGTTACCACCGCCATGACCGTGTCGGCCGCCACCGCCCCGACCATCTCGGTCCCGGCCAACGCCGTCCCGTGTCAGACCGTTTGGGTTGCCGGCTCCGGGTTTGCCGATGGGCAATCGGGAGTTCTCACGTTCAACGGCGGCCAGGTGACCACGTTCGTCGCCTCAGCCACCGGCAGCTTCAATCTGCCCTTCCAGATTCCCGACACGGCTGCCCCGAATACCACCGGCCGCATTTCGGCCAAGAGTTCGTCCGGCACGCTGATCGCGACGAGCACCCTCGCGATCGCCACGGACATCACCACTCCAACGCTCTGGGCCCCGGGCCAGGCTGCTCCGGGACAGCAGATCGTCGTTGGCGGCGGTGGGTTCAAGGCCGGTGAAACCGGTAACCTGACCCTCAACGGCATGGTCGTCCGGTCCTTCACGGCCGAGTCCGATCAGGCCTTCAGCCTGCCCTTCGGCATCCCGGCCGGCCAGGTCGTGGGCACCGCTCGCATCTCGGCCAAGCACGCGGACGGCACGCTCGTCGCCACCACCACGCTGGGCATTGGCGGCTCGCTCCCGACGCCTCCGCCGAACCCGACGCAGTCTCCCGCTCCGACCGCAACGCCGCCGTTGGTACGACACCCGCACCGACGGCTACCGCGACGGCGACCGCGACACCCGCACCGACGGCCACCGCGACACCCGCACCGACGGCTACCGCGACCCCGACGCCGACCGCGCCGCCGGCCGCCGGCTTGCCGAACTGGAGCCATGTCTACGTGATCTACTTCGAGAACAAGGAGTACTCACAGATCATCGGCTCGAGCGCGGCGCCGTTCATCAACTCGCTCGTCTCCAAGTACGGTCTCGCGACCAACTTCTACGCCGAGCGGCATCCATCCGAGCCCAACTACATCGCCCAAACCTCGGGCGGTACGCAGGGAGTCACCGACGACGGCGTCTACAACCTGGGCGTGAACAACGTGTTCAAGCAGGTCGAGGCGTCCGGACGAACCTGGCATGAGTACCAGCAGGCCTGGCCCGGCGGCTGCTTCACCGGATCGTCGTCAAAGGCCGTGACCGACGGCGTGGGCAAGTCCGGTTCGTACGTCCGCAAGCACAACCCCGCAATCAGCTACACCAACATCAGCGGCAACGCAACCGAGTGCGCGAACATCACGAACCTCGCGAGCTTCAACCCGGCCGCGGCCAACTTCAACTTCATCACGCCGAACATGATCAACGACATGCACGATGGCACCGTCGCCGATGGCGACGCCTGGCTGAAGGCATTCCTGCCGCAGATCACGAACAGCTCGGCGTTCGCCAACTCCGTGGTCTTCGTCACCTTCGACGAAGGCACCACGAACACCAACGGCGGCGGCCACATCGTGACGATCCCGGTCACGATGGGCATGACGCCGGGCTTCAAGAGCGCGACCACCTACACGCACTACTCGCTGCTTCGAACCGTCGAGCAGGCGTGGGGAATGCCGCTCCTCGGCAACGCCGCCTCGGCGACGACGATGAACTTCCCCTGGTAGAGGCTTCGTAAACTCGCAAAAGCGAAGCGGCCGACCGGTCCCCCGGTCGGCCGCTTCTCGATTCTCGGCGGTACGTGATCCGCGGTCTCGTCAGGTCAGCGAGCCGGGGCCACGTCTACTTCGAAACGGCCGATCGACCGCTCGAAGCCGTACAGCCGGCCGGCGATCCTGCCGCACAGCCCGTGATTTCCAAGAGGGGCAAGCTCCAGCCGGTCGAGGACCGTCTGGAAGTCCTCCAGCCTCATCGACCCTTCTTCGGGCTCGGTCTCCTCGTCGTCGGTTTCGTTCGTCCATCAGCTCCCGATCGTCGTCGACGGCCACGGCGCTGATCGTCTGCTCGGCTCGGATCTCGTCGGAGGCAATCGTCCCGCCTTCGTCGTCGACGAGCCTGATGTTGAGGACGTAGGTCACCTCGATCGGTCGACCGGCGTCGGAAGGAAGCCCCAGGGCGGCTCTACCGAGGACGTAGACAGCCGCCTGCCCGGTTGCCGCGAGGGCCGCATCAGCACAGGCTGGGCAACCATCGAACTCCAGGGCCGAGTAGGATCGGCATTGAACTTGCGTCACGGTGCCTATTTTCGGCTCCTTTCTTTCTTCTTTCACGGGCCAAAGGTAGGTACCCCAGATGAACGGAGTCTTAACGTTCCGTTACCGCCGACCTCCGGGTCGACTCGGCAGGCTCGATTCCCGAATATCGCCGGACCGCTGCTGGCCTTCGCTCTGGCCTGGCTGCTGACGGGTTGCGGCTCGTCCGGTCCCACCTCGACGCCCACCCCGGCGCCGAGCTCGCCGGTTGCGGTCTCGCCCGGCGTCGTCCCGTTTGAGTCCGCCTCGCCCGGCACGTCGGTCTTGCCACCCCAGCTCGCCTCGATGAACGTGACCGCCTTCTTCTACCCCTGGTACGGCACGCCCTCCGTGGACGGCAAGTGGATCCACTGGAACCAGCTCGCTCACGTTCCCCCCGGCGATGTCGCGTCGTCCTTCTACCCGGCGCGCGGCCCGTACAGCTCCAGAGACCCGGCGGTCATGGCGGAACAGATGAAACAGCTCCGCGAGGCCCGCGTCGGCGTCATCTCCGTCAGCTGGTGGGGCCAGGGATCCATCGAAGACGCGGCCCTGCCGAGCCTGTTCGTCTACGCCGAGGCGGCCGGCATCAAGGTCACGTTCCACATGGAGCCCTACCAGGGCCAGACCGCCGCCTCGATCGGTGCGGATATCCACTACCTGCTGGCCCGCTATGGCAGTTCCCCCGCCCTCTTCCGAGCCTCGATCGCGACCTCGGGGGACTCGTCCACGTCGGCGCGCCCGGTGTTCTACCTGTTCGGGAGCAGCAAGCTGCCTTTCGCGGACCTGCGTTCGGCGATCTCGAGTCTGCGCGGCACGGCCGAAGACTCGATCGTCCTGGTCCACTCTCCCAAGGCCATCTCGGCGACCCGGGTGGGCGCCGACGGCGTTTACACGTACGACGCCATTGCCTCGCCGGAGGCCCTCGCCGGGCTCGTGGCCGACTGCAAGGCCGCCAATCTGATTTGCAGCCCGAGCGTCGCTCCGGGATTCGACAATCGCGAGGCCGTGTCCACGGGAATCCAGGTGGTCGACCGCCAGAACGGGGCTCGCTACGACTCGATGTGGCAGGCAGTCCTGGACGCCGGTGCCCGCTGGGTCAGCGTGACCACGTTCAACGAGTGGCACGAAGGTACGGAGATCGAGCCCGCGACGGCCTTTACCTCGGGGGCCCGGACGTACGAAGGGTTCACGGGCGCCTACGGGACGACGGCCTCGAACTCGTCAACGGCATATCTCGTCCGGACCGCTTACTGGGTAGAGAAGATGGAGTCCAGGTAGCGGCCTGAGGGGTTTGGGCGGCGGGCGGCACCGCGGTCAGCCGGCGACCAGCTCGGCGGTTCCGTGAGGCGGCCAGGCTGGCGGCACCGGTTCCGTGAGCCGCCAGGCTGGCGGCCGCCCGCGCCGGCAGGGCCCTTGAGTCCGCCGCGGGGCCGGCCCTCGAGTCTGGCCCTGGCGCATTTCTCCGATATACCGACCCGCCCGGTGTTGCGGAGGATCCTCCAGGCTAAGACCATATTCGCGACGTCACCGGCGCGATGTCCGGGACCTGAATTCAGGTCTGCGGCACTCATCTGGCGGCCGATTTCGAGGTCTTTGAAGGATGTGCGCCCACCTCCCCGGGCTGGCTGGGTAGCCGCCGCTCGATGAAGGTCGGCAACACCGCCCCCATCGGTATCCCGGAGAATCCGCCCTGTGTCACATGGACGATCGTCATCGCCGCTGACGAGCACCTCACAGATCCAATCAGCGGACATCTCCCAGGTGGGTTTCGCCAGCAGGATTCACTCTGCTGAGTTCTAGATGTCTCACCCGACTGTCGAGCTGCTCCTTGAGAGGCGCCTCGCCCGCCGCGCCGCAGCTACACCGCGCCCGCGTCGATCGCGATGGGCACGAGATCGCTGCCGATCCCGTACGCCCAGACTCGGACGTAGTAGATGCCCGCCGGCAGAAACGCTCCGCCACTTCCAGTGAGCCCGTAGGCGGCCGCGCCGCCTGCAATCTCGTGGCGAGTCACGCCCGGCGGCACCACCACGGCGCCCTTCACCGACCCGCCGCCGACGGGCGAATCGGAGCCTTCCTCGGCCACGGCATCGCCGACGCCAGCCTGCCAGACTCGCGTCAACGCCCCGGATCCACCCCGGGCATAGACCGAGGCCGTGTACGCCACAGGGCCCGAGCCCAGGACGACGGAGAGCGGATAGCCGTTCTCGACGTCCACGGCGATCGACAGCGTGTCGGCCCGGACCGCGGGATCGCCGCCGACAGTTACGTTCGGCCCCGAAGCGGAAATCACGGGTGTGACGACAGCGCGAACACGGACGAACGCGGACGCCGGCGACGTTGGGCAGGGCCCAGCCGCCGGTGAACGCGACCATGGCCGCGAGGCCCAGACCGAGTGCGGCCACTCTCAGACGTCGATGCGGCCCGCGAGGCGACAGCTCGCGACCGCCGGCGCCTCCGGCCGAGTCGGGCTGGCCCGAGTTCGACAGGGGAGTGGTCGTTGTCATCGGCCCTCCTTGGGCCCTACGAGCTCGCGCCGGCCGTTCGACCTGAGTCGCCAGCCGACTATCCCGAGAACCGCCAGCACGATCACCGCGAACAGGATCGAGGCCGAGGAGTCGCCGATGGGTGCGGGACGGGCCGGAGCGGTGTTGCCGAAGGCGCCGCCCGCGGCGAGCGAGGTAGACGGAGTCGCGGCGACTACCGCCGCTGGACTCCTCGAGGGCCGTGAAGTGCCGGCCGACGTCGAGGGCAAGGCCGTGCTCGTCGGACCCGCGGCGCCGGCCAGGGACGCCAGAACGGTCAGATACCGGAAGCCGTACTTGACGCTCGGCTCGATGTACGAGCTCTCCGTGTACTCGTTCCAGCTGATCACGGCGATGCCGTCCGGGGACGTGGCCAGGGCGTCGGACCAGGCCGCCGTCAACGTGTCTCCGTTCCGACGGTCGACCGTGCTCGTGCCGCCGTTCAGGCGGGCGTCGAACCCGACCGCGGCCGGGGCCAGCCAGAGTCCGCCGGCATTGTGGACCGCCTGGCCCAGGGCATTGAGCTTGGATGCGTAGCCCGGCGTCGACAGCGGATCGGCGGACGACCAGTAGTAGGCGTCGCCGTCCAGGAGGCTGGCGCGGGCCTCGTAGGCCGTATGTGCTCTTCTCGGATCCGAGCAGGAGCATCTTGTTGGGAGCGTCGATCGCCGTCCGGACGGTCGTGAGGTCGGCGTCGCTGAACCGCCAGCTACCCGACCAGATCACCGCCGGTTTGCCGTAGACGTCGAAGGCCGGGTCCGAGCCGTAGTGTGTCCTCGAACCAGACCATGTCGCTTTCGACCGTCGCCACGGGGATCGGGTTGCGGTTGACGTCCAGGCCTTCGTAGATCAGGACGAGCTTGAGGTTCTGGCGGTGGGCTTCCGCGACGAGCTCCTGGAGGGCCAGGTTGAGTGAGGGCGTGCTCTTCCAGGAGACGATGAACGCGTCGACGCCGGACTGCCGGGCCCAGGTCACCTGCTGGCGGATGATCGCCGGGTCGGTGCTCGTGTACGGGCCCAGGAGCGGCTGGTCGGTCTTGGCGTGGTTCCAGCTCGCGGAGTTGAACCACATGTAGAAGTAGGCCAGGACGGGCGGCTTGTATCCGGGCGTGCCCGGTCCTCCGGACCCGCCTGGACCCGAGGCTCGGGCTGGCCCCGACATTCGCGCCCGTGCGGGCTCGGCGATGGGCTCAGGCCGAGAGTTGCCAGGGCGGCAACGGCCGCCACGGCGACGATGAGCGCGCGAAGACCAGCGCCCACGTGCGCCGCGCGGGTTCCGGGCATGCTTGGATCCTCCTGGTCAGGCGTGTTGCGCCCATGGTCCGGCTGGCGCGCCGCTTGATGCGTCGCGAGAGGATCACCCAGCGGCCGACCATCAGTGCCCGCGAAGAGCAGCAGGCCGCCCATGACCACGGCCACGTCCAGATACGTCACGACCCGGACGGTCGATTCCTGGATCTTCGAAAGCGCGACCGGAGTGGGCGCGGAAATGGCCACCGGGCTGAGGGACAGCTTGTACTGGCCGCGTGGCAGGTTGTCGAACGAAACCCGTCCGCTGCCGTCCACCGATTTCGACGACCGTGAGGCCGTCCGGATAGGTGAGGCGTCAGCGACCCTCCGACCGGCGTTCCGAACAGAGCGTCCTTGGTCTGGACGGTCAGGCCGTAGAGAAGGACCTGGATCGTCGAAGACACCGTTCTCAGTCGGTGTCCAGGCCTGCTGGCCGCGGTTCACGACGTCGGCTCCGTGGATCTTCACGGACAGCGCCCGATACGTAACCGGCGAGGCCTGGAGCGCGGTGTTGTACCGGACCGCGCTCGCGGCCGTCCACCAGACCTGGCTCGCGCCCACCTGGGAGTTGAGGACGATGTTGTCCTCGCCCGTGCCGGCGCTGAACGTAGCCTGCTGGACGAGCGCCGGAGTCGACCGGGTGGTTGTCCAGGTCCACGTATTTGACCGACGCTCGGTAGGCGACTCGGAGGCCCATCGTGTAGGTCGCCGGGCCCGTCACGTTGATCGTCCGGTTGGCCGTGTAGACGTTGTCCAGCCAGCGCACGAAGCTCGCCTTGACAGTCGCCGTCGGCGACGTGTCCGGCGTTGAGATCCGAGGTCAGCTGGTAGATGCCGGCCTTGGGCACGGGCAGGGCCGCCACGCCGTCGGGTCCGGTAATCGCGGTCTCTGTGCCGAAGGAGAACCGTACGTTGGCCAGCGGAGGGACCGTGTCTATCTGGATCGCGGCGGCGAGGATCGTCAGGGTTCCCGTAGCGGACGCCGGCGCGAGGCCGTGTGCGCCGGCGAATGCGACCAGGATCTGGTAGGTCCCGGCCGCGGGAAGGTCCTTGGCCGGGATGATCAGCGAAACCTTGCCGGTGGTGTCCGTCTTGTCGCTTCGGATCTGGTTGCCATCGAGTGAGAGGTCCACGTGCTCGGAGAGCGCAACGCCGCCCTTCGTGCGAAGCAGCACGCCGATCGCGACGTCGCTGCCGATGACGCTGCCCGAGGGAACCTCGAGCGTCATCAGCGTCGGCAGGACCGGGACCGTTGCCCCGGGCCGCGTTGCCGCCCGCCGGTCGAGTGGCCGGTTGCGACATTGCGCAGGATCGCAGGAGCACTCGCCGTGGCCACCGCCCAGGCGATCGACAGCGCCGCCGTGAGTGGAAGGATCCTGTTGCGGCGAGGCAGGGATGGATTCGTCACGTACATGGCGGACCTCACGCGTGCCGGGTCGACTGGCGCTGCCAGGGTCGGATCAGGAATGCGCCGCAGATGACCGCAAAAGCCACGACCGCGGCATAGATGGCTATCAGGATGGGTCGATTGGCCGCCTCGCCAGTCCCCTGGGCAGGCCATGTTTGGCCCGGGAAAGACCGGGCGCGGAAGGCGGCCTGGAGAGATCGAGCGCGTTGGCGATGCTGTTGGCCGTCGCGTCGCGAGCCGTCAGCGGCTGGAGGTTCCAGTTGTCCTCGATGAACTTGAGGATCGAGGTGAAGTCGTAGGTGGTGTTGTCGATCGTCCCGCTCCGGGCGTAAGGCGAGACGATGATCGCGGGGACGCGGAAGCCGTAGCCGTCGGCGTCGACCTGCGGAGGCGGCACGTGGTCGTACCAGCCGCCCCAGTCATCCCAGCTCACCACGAAGACGCTGCTGTCCCAGGCGGAGCTGCGCATCAGCGACGTTACCGTGGTGACGCCGAACGACTGGCCGACACTGATGTCTCCGGGCGGATGCTCGGAGAGGCCGCTCGGAACCAGATACGCGACCGCGGGCAGGTGGCCGCTCTGCAGGTCCGTGTAGTACTGCTGCATGTCGACGATGTGCGACGAGAGCGCCGGGTCGTCGATGAAGCGGGCGAAGTTGGCCAGCGGATCCCAGATCAGCTGCGACTCCTTGGCCGTGTTGCCCGGAGGTCTGGCGGTAGTTGATCGACGGGTCGTAGTTCTGGACGTAGAACTTCCACGACACGCCCGCGGCCTGGAGCCGGTCGAAGATGGTGGGGAAGTCGTAGCCGGTAGTCGGCACGACGCCGCCGCCGCGGGCCGCGACCGAATACATGTGGTTGATCGCGCTCGAGCCCCATGCCGAGCTGAAGAACCTCTGGGCCAGGACATACTGCGAGGCCAGGTTGTAGTACTCGGGCAGGTCCGAGCCGTCGTAGTAGCCCGATCGCCAGGTTCTCGGGCAGGTTGTAGAACGCCTGCGCGGCGGAGAAGCCGTCCATCTTGCCGTTGTCATAAGCGTGCAGGGCCGCTTCGGTGCTGTGGTTGAGATCCACGGTCCGGTGGCTGGTCAGGTGGAAGCGGTCATAGCAGGCCGTCGCGGACGGCACCGGAGTGGGCACGGGCGTCGGCCGAGGCGTTGGCGATGGGGCGGGCGTCGGGGTCGGGGCCGGAGTCGGCGTCGGCTTGGCCGGAACGGCTTTGCCCGACGGCGCGGGCGTCGGCGAGGGAGTCGGTGTCACCACGGGGACTGGGCTGGTGGATGGGCTGGGCAGCACCGCCGGGACCCAGTTCGGCTGGCAGGGCGGCGAGGCCGGCTCTTCGACGCCCGGGAAGGCCGAGAAGTAGTTGTCGAAGGTGTGGTTCTCCTGCATCAGGAAGACCAGATGCTGGATCGGCTTGCCCGATGAGGCGGCGGCGACTGGCGAGGTCAGGAGCAGCGAGGCCGCGCCAATACCGCAGGCCATCGCCACGGCGGCCATGCGGGCGGGCAGCGACCGTCTCGCCGCGTCCCACGGTCGAGACATGAACAGGGGCAGGCGGGAGCTCATGGGCGAACCTCGAAGATCTCGATTACGACCTGGTAGGAGGTTCGCCCCGAGGAGATCCGCCGCGTCTGCGTATTGCCGATAGACGAGCACGCCGTGGTATCGGGAGACGTAGCGGCAGCAACAGCGAGTTGAAGAACGGCGAACGCTGCGCCGACCAGATGTCGGTGGCGATGTACTGGATCTGGTTGAGCTGGAGGGCCCGGTCGGGGTTGTTGATCGGGTCGTAGGCCGGGTTGCGCCGGATCGGGTTAGGGCTGACCGAGAGCCCGTACGCCTTGCGCTGGCCGTAGAACTCGACGATGTTGGCCAGGGTCGGTCCCTCGGTCAGGAACGTCGCTCCGGCGGGCACGTTGTCCTCGATCCAGGGCCAACCTCCCGGCCGCCGGGCAGTCCGCCGGTGCCGGCCAGAGAGCCGCTGATCGAGGTCGAGGCGACCGCCTGAGCCGTGGGGATTGCCACGCCCAGTATGGTCATCGCCAGCAACACCGATGTCAGACCCGTGGCCAGGGGCCGCGGGAATCTCGTCTGACCGGAGGGCGTGGTGGCAAGGCGAGCCAATCGTCCCGGCAACCTGATCCTGCGCCGGTCCTTGATCTGCTCCTTGGTTGTCCTCCCGGCCGCGTCTTCCCAGGCGTCGGCCCGGTCGGTGCCCATGGCAACCGCGAATCCCCGATCGAACATGAGGCCCACCAGGATCGCGATCGCGGGCGCGATCGGCATCAGGTACTGGAAGCCCTTCACCGGCCACAACTCGAAGAACGCGGCCGGAATGGCGATCCAGGAGGTCAGCAGCCGATCTTCCCAGCTGCCTCGGCGAAGCACGTACAGCAGGCCGACGAGCGCGATGATGAACGTCAGCGGGCCGACGGCCGCAGGCAGGATGTCGCCGTAGAACGTCCAGGTGTGGTTGGGCTGGCGGAGGATCTCCCAGGCGGCGAATGAACCGGCGGCCCCGGTGCCTTTGCCGATGAAGATCGCCGCCGGATATGGAGCCACGGCGATCACGAACAGGAAGACGGCCGTGATCTGGTGGCGGAAGCGGATCCGGATCTCGGGTACGAGGAGCAAGAACACGACGACCACGGGAACCAGCAGGACGGCCGTTTCCTTGGCCAGAACCGTCAGCCCCGACGAGAACGCGGCGCCGTAGAGCCAGCGGGCCTGGCCGGCTCTGATGAACCGGGCGAGCATAGTAGACGCTCAGGACGAAGAGCGTCGTCTCGGGTCCGTCGAGGAGGGCCTGGCGGGTGACGATGACGTCGTATGGCATGAGCGCCAGGATCGTCGCCGCGATGAGCCCGGCCCGCCGACCGTACAGGAGCGAGCCCGTCGCGTAGGTCGCGACCACGCCGGCCAGCCCGAACGCGACGGACACCAGCCTGGGCGTCAGGTCGTTGACGCCGATGATCCGGAAGGGGATCGAGTTGATGAACTGGACGAGGAGCGGATGGGCTCGGAAGACGGCGAAGAGCGGCGTATATCGCTGATCGCCGGCCAGCGACGCGCCCTGGCCCGCGTACACGGCCTCGTCGTTGTTGAAACCCACGGCGCCGATGGACCACAGCCGGACGACGGCTCCAACGGCCACGATCGCGGCCACCGCGAGCCACCAATTGATGTTCGCCCGCACGCTGGCCGCGGCCCGGCCGCGAGCGTCCGTCAGGTCCGGAAACAACGGAACTCCGCCGGCGAAGCCGTAGCCGCGGCGCGGAAACGCCACGGCCTCGGACATGCCCTGAACCGGTCTCGCGGCCGCCCGTGCGGCCAGACCGGACGCCGAGCTCGAGGCCGAACCGGCGGCGGACCCAGCGCCTCTGGTCGACGAGGTCGATTTCGCGGCCGCGCCAGGAGGGCGTGGCGGCGGATCGCCCGAACCGTCGCCGAAACTGGCGTGGCCCGTGCGGCCTTCGGCCTCGATCAAGTCGCCGTCGCCCGCAGGAGAGGAGCCGAGGTTCGGAGCGCCGAAGATCTCGGGTTGTCGTGAGGACGCGAACGCCATCGCCGCCCCGAGGCCCTTGGCCTCGGGCCGGCTACCCACGAAAGGGAGTTCGCTCCCGGCGCCTCCCGTTCGAGCGGCGTCGGAAGCTTGCTCCTCGGAGTGGCTCATCTTGACTCCGGATAGCAGCTCGGCCGAGACTCCAGCCGCGGACTGGGCAAGGCCCGCCGCGAGGAACTCCTCGGCCGCGGCGGCCGCCGTCGCGGGCGCGCCGGCGTCCGCTTCGACGGGGATGCCTATCGGCATGTCGCCTTCGATCGGAATGCCAACCCGAGCGCGGTCCGACCCGACGGGGATGCCGACGGACTCACGAGCGCCCGTAGCGCCGGTTCGACCGGCCGCCGCAGCCTCCTCACCGAGGATCAGGCGTGGCAGTAGCTCGCCCCATTCATGGCCGCGGACGCGCAGCCGCCAGATTCGACGTGTGCCGGAGAGCTTCAGTGAGGATCCGCCGCTCTCGAGCTCGGAGGTCCATGTAGTCCGAGCCGTCGATGACCAGGGTTGGGGCGAGGGTCGCGAACGGCGGGAAGCCGTAGGCGTCGTCGGTGTTATCGATGAGCTGGTCGACGGCTTCGTCGAGCGAGACCCGCTCCTCGACCGGCTCGCCGCGCTCCATGAGGAAGACGTTGTCGATGGGCGCTTCTTCGGTGATATGGGCCGGCATCAGCGAGGTGATGTGGAACTTGGGAGGCGGCACCATCAGTTGGAGCACGCTGTTGATCGACATGATCGGGACGTTCAGGCTGCCGAGGCCCTTGCCGACGGAGCGGCCGCTCTTGGAATGGACGCGGCTCTGCACCTGGAGCTGCATGCGCTGCTTGGTGCTCAGGCTGTCCGCGTCGACCGCGCGAACCATCGTGTGGTAGGAGAGGGTCATCGGCTTGGGGAAGGTCCGGACACGACCGGCCGGATCGATGATGGCCATGTCGTCCGAGATGAATCCCCAGCCTCGTTCGCGGACGAGATTGATGACGGTGCTGGTCTTGCCCGTGTCGGTCTGGGCCGAGAGCAGAGTGGCGCGGCCGTTGACTTCCATTCCGGCGGAATGGAGCAGGACGTAGCCCTTCGAAACGAGGACGAATCGGAGGAGCGCCTCCACGACGTTGGTATAGAGAACGTGGCGGGAGAGGGCCAGCAGGGGCGACGCCTCGATCTCGATGGGCTTGCCCATGCGTCAGATTGAAGTCGGCACCCAGAATGCCGAGGTGCTCGCGGTAGGTCACTCGATCGCCGTCGCGGCGGAGACGTATCCGAGAGGCCGGCAGTGAGCCAACCCTGCGGATCGAGATCTTGATATCGGGGGCGGTCGTTTCCGCGGTTCGGAAGTAGGCCAGCTCCGGAAGCTCAGAATCGGAGTCGAGACGGATCAGGCTCGCGATGTTGTATCGGAACGCGGCATGACTGGCATCCGCGTCGGACTCCTCCGAGTACGGATTCGCGCCCTTCTTGCGCCAGACCCAGCCATCGGAAACCGCGAACCGGACGGCGAACAGCACCCCGAGGGCGACCAGGTTCGAGGTCGCCGGCCTCATGTGGAAGGACTCGGCGAGAACCCAAAGCGTGGGGATCCGGAGCACCAGCAGGATGTTGTTCACGGCCGCGTAGGACAGGTACCGGACCCACATTGGGCCCGACGAACCGGCGTCCGGAGAAGGCCCACCTCTCGTTGCCGATGAAGTTCCAGGTTGTGGAGACCTCGGTCGAGAGGATCGCGGCGGCCACGAACCACACGCCCAGGTTCTGGACGAGTCCGACGTAGACGAGTTCGTTGACGCCGATGCCGGTGAACCCGACCAGCAAGAAGCGGGCCAGCGCCATGAAGCGGCTGGGCACCCTCTTCTCGGTCGCGCTAAAGGTCTCTGCTTTCATATTTGGCTACCCTCTTTCCCCGCCGGGGGCGGTGGGACGCTGGAGAGTGGGGATGACATGGAATGGCCGCCGGTCGTCGCCATCGAGCGAATTCGAGCGTCGGCCGGCCGAACGCGGCCGTTGCCGGCCGTCGCCGACAGCCATCACATCTGGCTGGGCTTCGCGATCGGGACCTGGCCTCGAGCGGCCGCCCATCGAAGGGCAAGCACGACCTTGAAGGCCTCGATGAAGATCGCCTTGCTCATCTTCGAGGCGCCTTCACGGCGCTCCTCGAAAGTGATCGGCACTTCCTGGATGCGAGCTCCCAGGCGGTGGGCCCGGAAGGTCATCTCGATCTGGAACGCGTATCCACCTGCGTGGACCTCGTCGAAATCGATCTGACTCAGGATCTCGGAGCGCCACACCTTGAAGCCGCCCGTCAAATCGCGGTAGGGCAGCCGCAATACAACTCGCGCGAACCGGCCGCCGCCCTTGCTGATGAACCGGCGAACCGGACTCCAGCGCGGGATCTCACCGCCGGGTACATATCGGCTTCCGAGCACCAGGTCGGCCTGCCCGCCCACAACTGGCTCGAGCATGGCCGGCAGGAATCGGACCGGGTGGCTGAAGTCGGCATCCATCTGGACGATGACGTCAGCTCCTCGAGCCGCGGCGCTGCGGAAGCCGTCCAGATAGGCTCGGCCCAAACCCTGCTTGGCTTCCCGATGAAGCACCGCAACGTTGGGCCGTTCGGCGGCCATCTCGTCGGCCAGGGCGCCCGTACCGTCCGGCGAGTTGTCGTCGACTATCAGAACCGAAGCCTCGGGCACCGTTGCCAGGATCGCCTCCGTAATCGGGCGCACGTTCTCCCGCTCGTTGTATGTGGGCAGCACGAACCAAATCCTTGGGTTTGCGGTAGACACGGCGCCTCCTCCAAAGGCAATCCAGCAGGGTGTCGAGGCGCGGCAGCGTACGACCTTGGCGGGAGACGGCGCGACATGTGTTCCAGGTTTGCCTGCGGGGGCGGGAAATCGTTCCGACAGGCGGAAGGCCGAAACGAACCCTTCCTACCGGTACCGGCAGCATCGCCGTCCCCTTTAGGGGAGTACGGCTGCCTACCCTTGCGAGTAGGCATCGGCTGGGCCAATGGTCCCGAGGCGGGAGGTTGCGCGGGCAACTTCCCTACTCCAAGGGCTAGGGCGGACACGTGGGTCCTGTCCGCCCGAAACCTCCACGAACCACCTCTTCCCGGATACCCGATCGGGTCGTTCCGCGACTCCGGGTCTATCCGAATACGATCTCCCCAAACCTGATCCGGCGCCCTTCCACGTCCGTCCACGTCCGTCCACGCCGATCCCCGGCCGTCCCCGTCAGTCCGCTCCGCCACGCCGGTTCACTCGAACCTCGACACTGCTTACCCAGGGAGCTTCTCCGATGATCCGACGTCCGTTCAGCGGACGGCAGGCGCGTGCATCCCACTCGGAGGCGCCGGGTCGTCCGCACGGCGGAAGCTGTATGCCAGACGCGCCGGCGAGGCGCTGGCAGTCCTGGCCATGGCGGCGATCGCGGTCGTTTCGGTTTCCTCCGCCACCGCGACCAATTCGGTGAGCCTCAAGCCGGTTGCCGACACGTGGGCGAGTGCGAGCAGTCCCGCCGCCAACTACGGCACCAGCTCCATCCTGCGTGTCGACGCCTCGCCGGCGATGACCGCGTACCTTCGGTTCGACCTCCGGAATCTCACCGGAACCGTGACCAGTGCGGTCCTGAAGCTCTCCCCGAACAGCTCCAACAGAAGCGGCTTTTCGGTCCGTGCCGTCGCGAGCACGACCTGGAGCGAGACCGGTCTGACCTTCGCGAGTGCCCCGGCTCGCGGCTCGAAGGCCATTGCGAGTGGACCTCTCGTCGCGGGCGCCGCCGACGAGCATCCAGGTTGCTTCACTCATCTCAGGCGCGGGGCTGTTTGCCCTGGCGTTGACCGACAACAATTCCACGGCCATCAGCCTGGCCTCACGCGAATCCGCGCATCCGCCGACGCTGGTGGTAACCGTGACCTCGAGCGCCAGCCAACCGCCAACCGCGAGCAACGTCGTCGCCACGCCTGCGCCGACGGCCTCGCCGACGGCGACGGGCACTTCGGTCGCCACGCCCACGCCGAGTGTCGCGGGGAGTGCTACCCCGACGGCACCGGCGACGCCTGCCCCGAGCGGGTCCGCGACATCCACGCCGACCGGCGTGCCCATAACCACGCCCACCCCGACGCCGACCGCGACGTCGACGTTCGGGCCGACGCCCGAACCCCCACCCCTGCGCCGACGCCCGCGCCGACCCCGGCGCCCACTCCGGCGCCTACGCCTTCGAGCACCCCGCCAACCTCATTGAGCCCGGTGCGAGCCGCCTTCTACTACCCGTGGTTCCCCGAAGCGTGGAACCAATCGGGCATGAACCCGTTCACGCAATACCACCCGTCGCCGGGCTTCTACAACGGCGCCGACAGCTCGGTAGTGAGCCTCGCAGATCCAGGCCATGCAGTACGGCAAGATCAGCGTCGGGATCGCTTCGTGGTGGGGTCAGGGCAGCCGGACCGACGCCAAGATGTCGACCCTGCTCTCGGCCGCGTCCGGCACCGGATTTCGCTGGACCATCTACTACGAGGCGGAAGGATCGAGCGATCCGAGCGCTGCGACGATCGCGTCGGACCTCGCCTACATCAACAGCCGCTACGGCTCCAATCCGTCCTTCTACCGGGTCAACGGCAAGCCCGTGATCTTCGTCTATGCCCAACCCGCCGATGGCTGCGCAATGGCAAGCCGCTGGGCCCAGGCCAATGCCTCCCAGACGGATTTCGTGGTTCTCAAGGTCTTCCCAGGCTACGCGAGCTGCGCCAGCCAGCCCGACGACTGGCACCAGTACTCTCCGGCCGTCGCCGAAGACCACCAAGCCGGCCACAGCTTCGTCATCAGCCCCGGCTTCTTCAAGGCCAATGAGTCGGCCGCGCGCCTGGCCCGAAGCGTCACCCGCTTCGAGCAGCAGGTCCGCGATATGGTCGCCTCACGCGAGCCGTGGCAGCTCGTGACCACGTTCAACGAGTGGGGCGAGGGCACCTCTGTCGAGAGTGCGGACGAATGGTCCAGTCCGTCGGGCTACGGCGCCTATCTCGACGCGCTCCACTCGAACTAGCCGGCAGCCCGCGCCGTTACTTGACGAAGAACTCCGACATGTCGGTTGGCGGAGCAGGCCAGGCCCATGCAGCCGAGCCCCCAGGCGTCCTCGATCGTGCGCAGCAGTGAGTAGTGGTCGTGCCGGACGGTGGAAGAGAAGCCGGCCTTCACGAGCGGGCTGATCACCACCGTGGCTACCTGGTTGTCTCCTGAGCCTTCGTCGGCGGTGATGAACAGCACGCTGTTGGCGAAGGCCGGGCTGGCGATGATGTGCGGCACGAAACCGGCCAGGAAGGCGTCCCCGGTGGAGATGCGGGCAGCTGTGCATGTCGTTGCAGGTGTTCGGGACGATGAGCGCGAAGTCCGCCGCGGCCGGGTCGAAGCTGGAGAAGTCGGTGATGTTGGCGCATCGGGTCGGGTTCGTCCGGATGTCGTCGAAGCTGATCGCCGGGTCGTGCTTGCGCGCGTACGACCCCGCGACGCCGAAACCGTCGGCCAGCCCGCTCGCGGACGTTCCCGCGTAGCAGCCGCCCGGATAGTCCTGCTCGAAGACGCGCCACGTCTTGCCGTGAGCCTCGAGCTGGTCGGCGAGGTTGGACCCGGACAGGTTGTGCGTCCCGTCGTCCGTCAGGCCCTGCGTCGAGCCGGAGAACATCGCCAGGTAGTTCGGCTGCGACGGATGTCCGACGCGCGAAGTAGTCGGCCGCCAACCCGTACTTCGCGATGAGGCTCCGGAGATACGGATCGGTGCTTCCGTCGGCCAGCGCGGCGAACGAGGAGTTCTCCAGGACGAGGACCCACACGTGGCTGAATGCCGGGACCGGCGCCGCCGAAGCCGGTCGATCCGGTCGAGCCGGCGCCGGGAGCTGCCGGGACCCCGGGCGTGACGGCACCGAGTCCAAAAGGCGTGGCGGTCGCTCCCTCAACCGTGGCGAACGATCGTGGCGGAGTGGTCGGTCCGGACTGAGAGCACGCATACACCAGGACCGAAATGAGGAGCAGCCCTGCGATGTGGCTGCGGCGCTGCGCCACCGAACCACCTCCGTGGAGAAAGCGGAATTCGCTGCCGGAGTCCCGGCGATACGTGAGTGCCGACGACTTGGAGCTCTCGACTGTCGTCCCTGATGGGCGCCGGTTGCTGAAAGGTGCGCGAAGTGGATCTCATTGCCCGTCAGGCAAGACGTACCTATCCCATGACCGACCCTTTTATGCACTATCCCACTTCAGGTTTCGACCTACCCCTTTGCCGTGCTAATGGGGCCGCGCGACCGACTCGAACGGAGGATGGGCGTTGATGAGCGCAAAGGGCTCTGGGCTTTCCGGGTCGGCCGGATCCGGAGCCGGTCACACTGCCGCGGCCCGGTCGAAGAACTGGTACGCCCTCCGCCTCGTGGCTGCCGCCGTCTTCGTCCTCTCGTGGCTGGCGGTCGCGCCCGCCGCCGTACCTCACGTTCTGGCGGCAGGCGATCCCGTCATCGCCGCGGCCGGCGACATCGCCTGCGACCCGCAGGACCCCAACTTCAACAGCGGCAACGGCACGACCACCTACTGCATGCAGAAGGCGACCTCGAGTCTCCTCGTCGGCGGCGGTTACTCCGGCATCCTGTCGCTCGGCGACAACCAGTACTACTGCGGCAGCCTGACCGCCTACCAGCAGGTCTACGCCGGAACGTGGGGCCAGGTGAAGGCCATCACGCATCCCGTGCCGGGAAACCACGAATATCTGACCGCCGGAGGATCGCAAGGAGCGACCGGCTGCGATCAATCCAACCTGAACGGCGCCGGCTACTACGGCTACTTCGGCTCGGCCGCCGGCACGTCGGGCCAGGGCTGGTACAGCTTCGACCTGGGCTCCTGGCACCTGATCGCCCTCAACTCCAACTGCACCGCCGCCGGCGGCTGCGGAGCCACGTCTCCTCAGGGCAAGTGGCTGGTCGCCGACCTGGCCTCTCACCCGAATCAGTGCGTCCTCGCCTACTGGCACATCCCGCTCTTCAGCTCGGGGGGACGCGCGAACAACAACTCCAAGTTCTTCTGGACCGCCCTCTACGCCGCGCATGCCGATCTCGTGCTCGACGGCCACGACCACATCTACGAGCGATTCGCGCCACAGACGCCGGCGGGGCTGCCCGACGCGGCCAACGGCATCACGCAGATAACGGTGGGCACGGGAGGGGCCGATCACACCGGCATCGCCGCCGTCGCGGCCAACAGCCTCGTCCGCGACACGACCAGCTACGGCATCCTGGCCCTGACTCTCCATCAGTCGAGCTACAGCTACAACTTCGTTCGCGCGACCGGGGCATTCGCGGATAGCGGCTCGGCGAGCTGCCACTCGGCCGGCGCCACACCTACCCCGACGCCGACCCCGACGCCCGACGCCGACCCCGACGCCGCTGGCCACGCCGCACCCCGGTGCGCCACTCCCGACCCCCGACACCCCGGCGCCACCCCGACTCCAACGCCCGCTCCGACGCCGACCCCAATCGCGACGCCGACGCCGACGCCCGCCACGTCCGGCACAGCCACATTCAATCCCGCGGCCGACAGCTATGTCGACACGAGCCAGACCGGCACCAACTTCGGCAAGTCGACGCAGATCCGTATCGACGGATCGCCCTCGGTGAACGGCTACCTCACCTTCAACGTCACCGGCATCACCGGAACGGTCACCTCGGCCGCGCTGCGGCTGTTCGCCAACTCGGCCCAGAGCACGGGCTTCACGGCGTACTCGGTCCCGAACACGACCTGGGGCGAGACCACGATCACGGCGTCGAACGCGCCACCGTTCGCGACCGCCCTCGGGTCGTCGGGCAAGCTCACGGCCGGGACGTGGGCGGCCGCGGACGTGACGGCGGCGATCACCGGAAATGGCACTTTCAGCTTTGGCATCGCGACCACGAATGCCACGGCCGTGTCCTTCTCATCTCGGGAAGGAGTCGAACCCGCCGCAGCTCGTCATCACCACGACGAGCGGCGCCGCGGCAATCCCGCCCCTTCCACCGGGCCCGCGACCGGGCAGCCCAATCGTCGCGATCCTCCTGGGATTGCCGTTGCTGGTACCCGGCCTGGTCCTCTTGAGCCGGCCGACGGAGCGCCGGCTGCTGCGCGGCTTCGATCTCGTGCGGCGACCCCTCCCGAGCGTCTAGCGGTCCCGCGGCCGGAAAGCCCTGGAGGTTGGCCGGGCTCGCGAATCCAAAAGGGTGTTGGACTGCCCGGTAGGTGGCCGACCTACCCGAGGGAATGGCCAGGTTCGCAGGGCGCATCTACCTGCCCGAAGGGCAATACGAACCTACCGGGCGCGTTCGCGGGCGTGACCATCACGGTTGCGGTAGACCCGCCCAGGCGTCGGATCTGGGCTACTCGATAGCTCACCGGCCCGACGCCCGCATGCCACCTCACCGGTTCGGTTTCGCGCTGCCCGACCGCCGCCCTTCGCCGCCCGACCATGCCCTCGCAGAGAAGGGAACTACGTCCCGATGCTACCGCCACCAGTCGTTCCCTCCGCCGGGGCCAATTCCGACTCTCGACATCGACTGCTCCTGCGCAGGGTTTCCGCCGCTCTGGTCGCGGGCCTCTTCGGACTGTCGCTTCTGGGTGCCGTGCCGAGCGCGGTCCGGCCCGTAGCCGCCGCCGGCGACCCCGTCATCGCCGCCGCGGGCGACATCGCCTGCGACCCGCTGAACTCGCACTTCAACAACGGCGCCGGGACCGGAACCTATTGCGCGGAGAAGGCCACGGCCAACCTGCTCGTGGGCCACGGCTACTCGGCGGTTCTGTCGCTCGGCGACAACCAGTACTACTGCGGCAGCCTGAGTGCCTACCAGCAGGTCTACGACAACACGTGGGGCCAGCTCAAGTCGATAACGCATCCGGTGCCCGGAAACCATGAGTACCTGACCAGCGGCGGCTCGCAGCCGAGTCAGACCACAGGCTGCGACCAGTCGAATTTGAATGGGGCGGGCTACTTCGGCTACTTCGGCTCGGCGGCCGGCAGTCCGAGTGCCGGCTACTACAGCTTCAACGTCGGCGCCTGGCACCTGATCGCCCTCAACACGAACTGCACGCAGCGCGGGCGGCTGCGGCGCGACTTCAGCCCAGGGCAAGTGGCTCGTCGCGGATCTGAAGTCGCATCCAAACCAGTGCGTCCTGGCCTACTGGCACATTCCGCTATTCAGCTCCGGCGGCCGCGCCAACGGCAACAGCCAGTTCTTCTGGAACACCCTGTACGCGGCGCACGCGGACATCGTCCTCAACGGCCACGACCACATCTACGAGCGCTTCGCTACCCCAAAGCCCGACGGCCGTCGCCGATCCGACCAACGGCATCCTCCAGATCACCGCCGGCACCGGCGGGTCGGACCACACGTCCATCGCCGCGGTGGCGGCCAACAGCGTCGTCCGAAACACGAACAGCTACGGCATCCTCTCCCTGACGCTCCATCCCTCGAGCTACAACTTCAGCTTCATCCACGCCACGGGCTCGTTCACGGACAGCGGCTCGGGGACCTGCCACACCGCCTCGCCGACCCCGACCCCGACCCCGACCCCCACCCCGACCCCGACCCCGACCCCGACGCCCACCCCGACGCCCACGCCGACTCCGGTTGTGACGCCGACTCCGATTGTGACGCCGACACCGACGCCTACGCCGACGCCGACGCCTACGCCGAACCCGACCCCGACGCCCACTCCAACGCCAACGCCTACCCCCGTTGCGACTCCGACGCCCACCCCAACGCCGACGCCTGTCGGGACGCCGACTCCGACGCCTGTCGCGACCCCCACGCCCACGCCCACGCCGACGCCGGTTGTGACGCCGACACCGACGCCCACCCCGACGCCCACGCCGACACCGACCCCGACTCCAGTCGCTACGCCGACCCCGACGCCGACTACCGGGACTACGACCCTGACTCCGGTCGCCGACAGCTATGTCGACACCAGCCAGCCGACCGTCAACTTCGGGACGTCGACGCAGCTCCGGACGGATGGCTCGCCCGTGGTCAACGGCTATCTCCGGTTCAACGTGACCGGAGTGTCCGGGACCGTGACCTCGGCGACGCTGCGGATATTCGCGAACAGCGCCCAGAGCACCGGCTACACGGCCCAGAAGGTCGCCGATACGACCTGGGGCGAAACCACGATCAACGCCTCGAACGCGCCGGCGTTCGGCGGCGCCCTGGGATCCTCGGGCAAGATCACGGCCGCAACCTGGACGAGTGCCGACGTGACGTCCGCGGTGACCGGCAACGGCCTCGTCAGCCTCGGCTTCTCGACGTCGAACGCGACGGCGGTCTCGCTATCGTCGCGGGAAGGCGCCAACCCGCCGCAACTCGTGATCAATTGGACTAGCGGAGCGGCGGTCGTCCCGCCCATCCTGCCTTCGATGCCCCAGCCCACGCAATCCAACGTGCCGGTCGCGTTGCTGCTGCTGGCGCTGCCGCTGACGATACCCGCGCTGATCAGGCTCGATCCGCGGCGCGAGCGACGCGTGCTGCACGGCGCGCTGCTCGCCAAGTCGGCCCGGGGACTCGCCGGAAGCTAGCTCGAACCGAGCTTGACGAGGATCGCGAGCTACGAGGAAGAACCCGATCAGGATCGCCATCTCGAAAGCGAGGCGACCGGTCGGGTTCTTCGGTGCCCAGCGGTCCATCGCGTAGTTCCAGAACCCTCTCTTGAGTGCTGAGGGAGGCTTCTGAGCCTGCCCCGGCTGTCCGCCCTGGCCCGCGCGCCCGCTGTCCGTCATCCCTGATCCTCCTCGTCGCTTGTCCGGGACGCCCGCCAGCAAGTGCGAGCCCCGCGGAAAAGCGTAACCAGTTGGAAAGGCGCGCGGGCCCAGAGTGACGGCCATGACAGCAGTCACGGCCTCCCGCGGCCTTCCGATCCTTCGAGGCGACGCTCTCCGCCAGCTGGTCAGTTTCGCGACCATCGGGGCTACCAGCACCCTCGCCTATGTCGTCCTGTACTCGTGGTTGCGGCAGGGCATGCCCGCTGCAGCCGCGAATGCCCTGGCTCTGGTAGTCACGGCCGTCGGCAACACGGCCGCCAACCGCCGTCTCACCTTCGACGTGCGGGGCCGGGGCGGGCTCGCCCGCGACCATGCCGCCGGCCTTGTAGCGCTGGCGGTGGCGCTGGCCATCACCTCGGTGTCTCTCGGTCTCCTCGAGCGTCGTCGCGCCGCGCCACTCCCGGGCGCTGGAGTTGGCCGTGCTCGTGGCGGCAAACGCGGCCGCGACGGTCGCCCGGTTCTTCGTCCTTCGCTTCGCCCTCCGGGCCGGTCGCGAGGCCGTGCCCGTTCAAGCCGGCCAATCCCATTGACTCGAAAGGAAACTACGATGACCGCCATCGACGGACCGATCTCGGTCCCCGGAATGCGCCGCTTCGGGGGCGGCAGGAGCGTCGTGCGATCTCTCGTGAGGGGCAGTCAGGACGAAGCCGTCTGGGTTCGGCCGGCGTTCTTCGCCGTGCTCGGCCTCGCCGCGATCCTCTATATGTGGAATCTCACGATCAGCGGCTACGCGAACACCTACTACTCCGCCGCCGCGCTGTCCGCGTCCCAGAGCTGGTCGGCGTGGTTCTTCGGCAGCTTCGACGCCAACAACTTCATCACCGTGGACAAGCCGCCGCTGAGCACGATGCTCATGGGTCTCTCGGTCCGGCTGTTCGGGCTGAGCTCGTGGAGCGTCCTCCTTCCGGAGGCGCTCGCCGGCGTCGGCACCGTCGGCGTTCTCTTCCTGGCCGTGAAGAAGTCATTCGGACCCGCCGCGGCAACCATCGCCGCGATCGTCATGGCCCTGACTCCCGCGGCGGTCCTGATCTTCCGCTTCAACAATCCCGACGCGCTCCTGACCTTCCTCCTGGTGGTTTCGGCCTGGGCGCTGCTCCACGCCATCGAGAAGGGCAGCTACCGGTGGATGATCCTGGCCGGCAGTCTCGTGGGCCTGGCGTTCCTGACCAAGTATCTGCAGGCCTATCTGGTGCTGCCCGGCTACGCGCTGGTATTCGGGTTCGCGGCCAACACCACGCTCCGGCGCCGGGTCGCGGGCCTGCTGGTCGCCTTCGGCACGGTGATCGTCACGAGCGGCTGGTGGGTCGCGATCGTCGAGCTCCTTCCGGCCGGCGCTCGACCGTTCATCGGCGGCAGCACCTCCGGCTCGCCTCTCGATCTCATCTTCGGCTACGACGGCCTGGGCCGGATCTTCGGCGCCAGTGGACCAGGTGGCGGCGGCTTCGGCGGGGGCGGCGGCTTCTCCGGGGACGCCGGGCCGCTGCGGCTGTTCGACTCGCAAATGTTCGGTGAGATCGCCTGGCTGCTCCCGCTCGCGGCCGTCTGCCTGGTCGTGGGGTTGTATCAGCGCCGCTGGGCCCACCGAACCGACATCGGCCTGGCCGGCTACATGCTCTGGGGCGGCTGGTTCGTGGTCACGGCCATCGTCTTCAGCTACATGTCCGGGATCATCCACTCCTACTACGCGGTCGCTCTCGCCCCGGCCATCGCCGCCCTGGTGGGCGCGGGTCTGGTGGACCTGTGGCGGACGCGGGTACGGATCTGGGTCGGCGGGATCGCGGTGGGCGGGGCGTGTCTGGCGACTGCCTGGTTCGGCGCGACCCTTCTCGACCGAACGCCCAGCTTCTATCCGGGACTCGGGGTAGCCGCGATCGGCATCGCCGCGGTCGCGCTGGCGGCTCTGATCGCGGCCTCGGTACCGGCCCTCGTGGATCGGCTCGCCGTTCGGCGATTGGCCGTCGCCGCGGCCGCTCTCGGTGTCGCGGCCACGCTCCTTGCCCCGGCCGCGTACGCGGTCCAGACGATGAACTCGAGCTACGGCGGGGGCGACCCGCACCCCGGACCGGGCACGACCGATGGGTTCGGCGGGTTCGGTGGCTTCGGCGGGTTTGGCGGCAGCGGCGGGCCTGGCGGCAACGGCATCCCGGGCATTCCGGGCGGCAACGGGATCAGCTTCGTGCCCGGTTCCGGTGCCGGCCTGCCCGATGGCGGAGCGGTCCGCGACCAGGGCGGCACGTCCGACACCGCGCTCCTACAGTACCTGGTCGCCAATCGTGGCAGTGCGAAGTGGATCGTGGCCGTGAGCTCGGCGCAATCCGCGGGCACGATCGAGCTCGCGACCGGCCTGCCGGTCATGGCCATGGGCGGCTTCACGGGATCCGACCCGACACCAACGCTCGCCCAGCTCAAGGCCTACGTCGCGAGCGGCAAGCTGAGGTTCGTGATCACCGGCGGCGGCTTCGGCGGGGGCGGCGGATTCGGCGGGGGCGGCGGATTCGGCGGTGGAAGCGAGACGAGCTCCGTGGACAGCTGGGTCAGCACCACCTGCAAGGCGGTGACCGTGAGCGGCAGCAGCAGCTCGGTCTACGACTGCGCCGGGGCCGCGTAGACGAGCTTGACGAAACCGGAGGCGGGCTCTGGCGGCGGTGGTCGCCGGCGCCCGCCACCCACGGCCGCCACTCCCGGAGCCCGCCCCTGGAGCCCGCCACTCCGGAGCCCCCCAGACCGGGCCGCCGTAACCCGATCGACAACTCCGCGCCGTAGTCTCGGCGGTACGATCTTCAAACCGCGCCACAGGCGCTCAGCTCAGGATGTTCGAATGCGCGTGCTCGTAGCCGAGGACGATCCCGGTCTCCGCCAGGTCCTGGTGATGGGCCTGCGCGAGTACGGCTACCAGGTCGACCAGGCCGAACGCGGCGACGACGCCATCGACCTGCTCAAGTTCTACGACTACGACGTCGCCGTGATCGACTGGCGAATGCCGGGAGTCGAGGGCATCGACGTCGTCGCCTGGGCGCGCAAGAACGGCAAGCCGACGGCGCTCCTGATGCTCACGGCCCGGGACGCCCCACCGGATAGGATCCGCGGCCTCGACGCGGGCGCGGACGACTATCTGGTCAAGCCCTTCGACTTCGGCGAGTTGCTGGCTCGCATTCGGGCCCTGCAGCGCCGGCCGCGAGGTGTGGACGCGCCGGTCATCGTCCGCGGCCGGCTGTCGCTCGATCCGGTCCGGCGCGCCGTGACCCTCGCCGAACGCGAGCTCGCCCTGACCACCACCGAGTACAACATCCTGGAGTTGCTCATGCGCCGCTCGCCGGCCGTCGTGGATCGCAAGGCAATCGCGGAGCACGGCTGGGCCGACGAGACGGACCCGCTGGGCTCGAACGCGATCGACGTCCAGCTCAGCCGCCTGCGGGCCAAGCTGCCCAACGCCAGCGTCCGAATCGTCACGGTTCGCGGCGCCGGGTACCGGTTGGAAGAGGCATGAGATTCGTTCGCAACTCCGCTCGCCTTGCGGACGCCGCCGGCCGCGAGCCGCGCTCGAGCGCCCAGAGCGGTCCATCGGTCCAGATGATCACCATTCGCGTCGCGATGGCCGCCGCCGCGGTCGTGGCCGTCGCATATCTCGCCATCGCCGTGGTGGTGGCAGTCGTCGTTTCGGGGAACCTCACCGCCGGCGTGGACCGGCATCTCACGCAAGTTCTCGACGCCGTCAGCGGTGGACTACAGCCCGGAGGCCCCGACGCCGGCCAGCCGAGGCCCGGCTTCGACCCCGGCCGCCAGGACCCCGTCGGCCCGCCGGTGCTGCTCTGGGAAGTGGGCTCGGACGGCAAGGCGGTTCCCCAGAAGCTGAATCTGCTGGCTCTGCCGGCCCAGGACTGTGGCCGTGACCGCGCCGACCACGGTCTCGATCGAAGGCAACAGCTACCGGATTGCCACGCGAACCAGTTCGGCCGGGACTTTCATCGTGGGCCAGTCGATGGACACGGTGAACCAGACCCAGGGGACGCTCATCGCCGCCGAGATCGGCATCGGCTGCGCCCTGCTGATCTTCGTCTTCCTGGGCGCGCTCGCGGTCGGCCGTCGCGTCGCCACGCCCATCGAGCGGGAGCGCCGGCGCCAGCTGGAATTCACGGCCGACGCCTCGCACGAACTGCGGACGCCGCTGTCGGTGATCGAGGCCCAGACGTCTCTGGCGATGGCGCGCGAACGCGACCCCGCCTGGGACGCCGGCGCCTTCGGTCGAATCGACACCGAGCTCCGACGGACGCGGCGCCTCGTCGACGACATGCTCTGGCTGGCTCGCTTCGACGCAACCGGCGGACGGCCGGACTCGGAGCCTGTGGATGTCGCCGTCCTGGCCGCCCAGACCGCGGATCGCTTCGGCGCCGTCGCCGAGTCGCGCGGGCAGAAGCTGGCCGTCGAAACGGACGGATCGGATGAGATCGTCATGGCACCGGCCGATTGGCTCGACCGCCTCGTCGGCGTGCTTCTCGACAACGCCCTCAAATACTCCCCCGAGGGCGGCAGCGTGACCGTTTCCGTGGCCGCCGACGGCCGCCGCGTCCGCCTGCGCGTGGACGATTCGGGCCCGGGCATCCCCGAATCGGAGCGCGGCCGCGTCTTCGACAGGTTCCACCGCGCCACCAGCGCGTCGGGCGGCGCGGGGCTGGGACTGGCCATCGCCGACGCGATCGCGCGTGCCACCGGCGGCCACTGGCAGATCGCCACGTCGCCACTCGGCGGCGCGCGCGTCTCGGTCAGCTGGCCGCGCCACTCGATCCCGGTCGATTCCGGCGACCGCTAGGTTCGGCGGGTGGCGGCGCGGCTCGCAGGCCGCCCGGCGCCGGGAGCGGCGTCGAGCGTCGCGCGATCCGTAACCAGTTCGACAGCATCGCCGCTCCAATCTTCGGCCAGAGGCCACCACGGAACCGGCCCCGGCACAGGAGATGCGACGATGACTTCGAACGAACCGACGGCAGGGGACGCCGAAGCGCCCGTGTGGTCGCCGGCATTTGACGACGCAGCCGACGGGGCGGCCGGCTCTTCAGTAGCCGCCCCGCTCGACGATCTTGCGGCGCCAGCGGCACCAGCGGCGCCGGCGGCCTCCGCCCCCGAGACGACCTCGGCTGTCGCCGTGCCGGTCGAGAGAATCCGGCCTCGAGCTTCCGGCCGTGCCCCCGCTCGCCGAAATCGCTCGACGACAATCCTGCTGATGCTCTCCGCTCTGGTGGCCCTGGGCGGCATCGCGTTCGCCGTCGGGCGGGCTACCGGCGGCTCGGGCACGGCCCAGGTGGACAACGGCGCCGGTTTCGGAGCGCCGAACGGTAGCTTCAACCCGGGCCAGTTCCGCCCGAACGGCAGCGGCGGCCCCGATCTCCGCGGCGGCGAGGCCCTGGGGGCGAGCACGGTGACCGGCACCGTGGTCAGCGTGACCGCGGACTCGATGACCGTCCAGCTGGCCAGCGGCCAGACCGTGACGGTGGCGATCGGCTCGTCAACGACGTATCACAGCCAGGCATCGGCGACGGGCAGCGATCTCGCCACCGGCGCGACGGTCATCGTCCAGACGAGCAACGGCGCGAGCGCGAGTTCGGCGGCCAGCGCGAGCCCTGGGACGGGGTCGACGAATCGGACGGCCACCGACGTGACGATCACGTCGAATTGAGGCGGCGCGGCAGGCGCTAAGCAGGGGCCGGGTCGCGGGACTGAGCGCGGCGGGGCAACAAATGGCGGGCGCGGGCGGCCTGGATGGGTCGTTCGCGCCCCCTCCATTGCCAGCGCCGAAGGTCAGTGCAACGGCTTGATGACCACCGATCCGCAGGCCTCGTCGTGCCAGGCTCGTTTCGCCGGTTCCGCGTCCGCGACGACCGCGGCGATGAGGGCGAGGAGGACCGTGAGCATCAGGACGAACCAGACGACGTAGCGAAGGATCGTGGCGCCGAGACCGAGCCGCCTTCCGTCCGCCTCGCGAACCACCCGGATTCCCAATGCCTTCTGGCCGAGCGTCGATTCGAAGCGCCACCAGCAGATGGGGTGATAGACCAGGAAGAAGAGGAACCACAGCCACACCACGATCACCCCGGCGGTCGAGAGCTGCGTTGCGCCGGAGTCCGTTCGCGTCCCTCCGAGGGCGGTCGCCAGCAATGCGGCGAAGAAGAACGTGGCGATCATCAGGACGGCGTCGATGACGAGGGCCCCGAAACGAGAGCCAATCCCGGCCCAGGCCACTCCCGGTGCGGGGCCGGTCGGGGCGACGTTGTAGGACCAGGCCACTCCGCCGCCGGCGGGCGGCCAGCCAGGTTGGGGTGGAGGCCAGCCAGGTTGGGGTGGAGGCCAGCCCGAAGCCGGCGGCCAGGTGCTGGCGGGCGGCCAGGCCGGTTGAGGCGGCCAGGCGGCGTAGGGCGGCGCGGCGGCCGGCGGCCAACCGGCATAAGGTGGCGCGGCGGCCGGCGGATAACCCGGCCAGCCGCTGGGCCCGGGAGGGTACGTGCCCGGAGGGTATGTGCCAGCGGGGTACGTGCCTGTGGGGTACATCGGCGGATACGTGACCGGCCCGCCCAGTGGGGTATTCGGCTGGCTGTTGCCGTACGGCCAAGCCGATCCCGTGCCGGGGAACTGCGCGCCGGCCTGCGACGGTGGCTGCGCCGGAGCCGTCACCGGAGCCGTCAGGCCGCCGGATCCCACGGCATCCGCGGGCGGCAGATCCACGGGTGTGCCGGCTCCCGATCCACGCAGATTCTGGGCGGGCGGGAGGTGCTGCTCGGGCAGAAACGGACTCGCCTGCGGCTCTTCGGCCGCGGTCCACGGCTCGGCCGGAGGCTCTGCCTGAGGCGCAGTCGGCGGGATTGGCGCAGTCGGCGGGATTGGCGCAGTCGGCGGGGTCTGCCAATCGTTCCATCGATTCGCGGCGTCGCGCTCGGTGCGGTCGTCCTCGGCCATTCCCCTGCCTCGCTTGCGGCTGATTCCAGCTTGCGGCTGCGGTTCCGGGTGGATCGGCCTGATGTTAGCAGTCGGCCTGCCGGCAACCCCCGGCCGAGTGGTTTCGCGGCTCCGTCGGAGGGTTGCCGCCCCGGCCGCACCACTCGACTCCCCTCGCGTTCATGACCGTTTCAGCATACTGGAGCAGAATAGTCATCAATTCAGTCGACGGTGGACCGCAAAGGAAGTAAGCGGATGACGATGAAAACGCCCTGGCGTCTCCTCTGGATCGTCCTGGGGATCGCGGCCGTGGTGGCGGTGATGGCAGTCGCATACAACTGGGGCGTCAACCACGGGCATGGCGGCGGGCCGTTCTTCGGTCCTCGGCGAGACTTCGGTTTCGGAATGATGGGCGGGACCGGATTCGGTTGGTGGGGGATCATCCCCGGGCTCATCATCCTCTTCCTTGTCATCTGGTTGTTCGCCATGCTCCTGACCGGGTCCGATCGGTCCAACCGAACCGGCAGCGGCGGCCAGACTCCGTCACTGCGAGAACCGGGCGACGTCGAGCGCCTGCGCGAGCTCTCCGACCTCCACGAGCGGGGCCGCCTCACGGACGAGGAGTTCGCCGCCGCCAAACGGAAACTGCTGGGCCTCTGACCGCCTGCCGGACTCGGATGGCCGGTTCGGCGGGCTATCTTTGGGTCGGCGGAAGGGAGCAGACCCGTGGACATTCGCTTCGATCGGATCGCCCGACTTCAGGCGAACATGTGCGTCGCCGGCCTCGTCGCCATCGTCGTCCTCAACCACGACGACTTCCGATATCTGTTCGGCGAGGATCGGACCCAGCCCCGGGCCGTGATCCCGTTCGAAGGGCCGCCCGAGATCATCGCCTTCGCGGGAGAGGAGCCCGACATCCTCGCCTCGCTCGGAGCATCCGCACGAGAGGGACGCGTTCGCGTCTTCAAGAGCGTCGGCGGTCAGATCAACGACGTGGTTGGCAGGATCCGGGAGCTCGCGGCCGCGGGCACGAACGCCGGGCTGCCGGTGGGCAAGAGCGGTCGTCCGCTGGTCGGCGTCCAGATGTGGTTCGACACTCCGGCATTCCTGATCGACCTCTTCCGGCAGGTCAATCCCGAAGTCGAGGTCGTGTCGTCGGATCCCGTGCTCGACCCGCTTCGGGCGATCAAGGGCCCCGAGGAACTCGCCTCGATGGCGGAGGCGCAGCGGATCGCGGGCATCGGGATGGATCGGGCGCGCGAGCTCCTGCGAGTGGGCGTGCTCGCCCACGAGGTCGCCACCGAAACTCTGTATTCGATGATGCGGGCAGGCGCGGAGGACACGAGCACGCCCATCTACGTCAACTTCGGTCCGGACACCTGCATGCTCCACGGAAAGCTCAGCTCACGGCCGCTCGGGTTGGGCGAGATGGCGGTCGTGGATCTGACGCCAAGGGTCAATGGCTACTGCGCCAATCTGGCCCGGACGTTCGTCGCCGGGACGCCCGCCGAGCGCGAGGCGAAGCTCATCTCCGCCTATCGCGAGATCGTCGAGGCGGTCCGCCCGGCCATGGTCCCGGGCTCCACGGTTGCCCGTCTCGACGAGGTGGCGAAGGACGTCTGCGTCCGCCACGGTCTGGCCGAGTACCAGGTCAACGGCATAGGCCATGGCATCGGCCTGCGGTTCGAGGAAGCGCCCGCCTCTACGATCATCCCGCCACACAGGAACCTGCCGCTCAAAGAGGGAATGACAGTCACGATCGGGCACACGATCCTGGCAATTCCGGGCTTGGGCGGAGCTCGAATTCGAGGACATCTACCGGGTGACCGAGGGCGGCGCGGAGATCCTGCGGGACTATCCGATCGAGCCGATCCTGGCCGTCTGACGCCGGTGGCGGATGTGCCCGGCGTTCACATTTAGCCCTCAAACCCTACTCTAGTCCTACCCTCCAGGGCCTTTGGGCCTACCCCTTGGCTACTTTCCGATCCAGCCTTGAGGTGTAGTATCGGTCGGCCTGCGCGGCATAGAGGGCCCCCGGGCACCAATGGGAGAAGAGGGTTATGCGTCGCTTTTTCACCGCAGCACTTACGGCGGGCTTCGTCCTTTCGCTATTTGGCGCAAGCCCCCAGGCCGCCTTCGCGGCGGCTCCAACCGGGGTCCCGACCATCGTGGCGCCTGCTGACGGGGCCAATGTTGGGGCGACGAATCCCGTGTTGCAGTGGACCGCTGTGACCGGCGCGGTCAAGTATCGCGTCCAGATCTCCGTGAGCAACGGCTTCGGAACGCTGGCATACAACCAGGACACGCAGGCGCTGCACGCGACGCCGCCGACCCAACTTGTCTACGGAACGTACTTCTGGCGCGTCGCCGGGCTTGGATAGCGGCAACAATGCCGGCCCCTTCGTCCAGGGTTCCTTCATCAAGCAACAACTCGGGTCGCCGTCGCTCACATTCCCGGCGGACAACCAGACCCTCCACTTCCCCAGCGATCCTCTCCTCTTCACGTGGGGAGCCGTGCCGGGTGCCAACAGCTACACCCTGCAGATCAGCAACGACGTCAACTTCACCAGCCCCAGCTCATACGCCACGGTAAACACGTCCTACGCCCTCACGAACACCCAGGCTTTCACCGTAAACGGCCTTACGCAGTCGTACTACTGGCGCGTTCAGGCCACGATCGGCACGCAGAACTCTGCCTGGGCCCTTCCGCGGAGCTATCAGATCGACTGGGCCGCGACGCCCGTTCTCGAGACTCCAACTAACAAGACGGCTCCCACCGACCCGGACATCACTGACGCCGTCTTTTCGTGGGATCCCGTGCTCGGTGCGGCTTCTTACCAGATCCAGATCAGCCCAGATATGTCCTTCTCCAGCCCAACGATCGATGCGACCGTCAAGAGCACGCGCTACGCCCCTCCCACGACCCTCAATAACGGCGCCTACTACTGGCGCGTCAGGGCTATCGCTTCGGGCACGGCCAACAACCTGGGCCAGTGGTCGGCGGTCTACACGTTCACTCGCTCCTGGTCCACACAGCCCGTTATCGTCCCGTCTCTCCACGCGGACGGCGGCCAGAACATGGAGTTGAGCTGGACTCCGGCCTCAGCGAGCGGGCCTGGCTGGGTAGATCACGCGGACCATTACGAGGTACAGATCTCGGGAAGCGACACTTTCCCTCCCGCGGGCCTGATGACCTGCACCACGAACCAGACCACGCTCTCTCTCTACACCGTGCTCTCGGTGACGGGCCAGTCATTCAGCAACCCGTGCTCACCCAAACCCGGTGAATCTCACGGGCGGCAGCACGTACTACTGGCGCGTCCGAGGCGTGGACGACACCAAGGGCGTCGTGGGCCCGTGGGACCAGGACGGGCTTCTGGGAAGTCCGCAGAGCTTCACCTTCAGCGGATATACGCCCTCGGGTACGCCGCCCGCGGGCTGGATATCCCCGCGGCCAATTACCTCTCGCCAGAGTGCGTGCGCAGCAGGACGCCCGGGGTGCTCTGCACGCCCTCGGTCGGGGGCACGCAGGAACTGGTCTGGCAAGCTGATCCATACGCGACCACCTACATCGTGTGGGTCGCCAAGGATCGCAGGCTTCACCAACGTGTACCGGAAGTACAAGACACAGAACACGTCGCTGACCCCACGCGAGGCCTGGGTGGACAGCCAGGCCGGCGATGCCTACTACTGGTTCGTCATCCCTTGCATTGACTGGAGCCTCACGACCTGCGGACCGGATCCGACAACCATCGCTGGCACAAGCGCCAGCGCCTATCGCAAGTACTCGCAGCCTGCCGACATCGTCCAGCCGCTGACCACTACCTCCGCCACCAATCCTCCCGTACAGGCAACGACCATACCCGACCAGGTCACCTTCAACTGGGGCGATTACCTGGACACGAGCAAGGCGCTTACGTACCCGAACGATATCTCGACGAGGGTCGCGCTCGAAGCGAAGCAGTACCAGATCACGGTCGCAACCTCGTCGGACTTCAACGCCGGGTCCATCCAGGACAACGCCGTCGTGACGGACGCCACCCAGTACACGCCGTACGCAAAGACATATCCGGAGGGACCGCTGTACTGGAAGGTCCAGGCCGTGGACTGGACCGGAAACGTGCTCACCACCAGCACGACCGGGTTGGTCATCAAATCCTCGGCGCCCATCACCCTGACCTCTCCGGCTCAGGGCGCAGCCGTCGCGGGATTGCCGTACTTCACCTGGCTGCCTCAGAACTGGGCGTACCAGTACACCATCGAGCTTTACAAGAACGCGGACCTCAACTTCTCGCTGGCCAACAGAGTCGCGTATGCGACCACCTACATCCCGGCCTGGTCGCCGACGGGCGCTCTCGCCCGCGGCACGTATGCCTGGCGCGTCCAGCGCCTCGACCGCGACCACAAGCCCGGACCCTGGTCCGTCGGCCGCACGTTCACCCTCAATCCCGACGCCCCGACACTGCCATACCCGGCCGATCAGGCCTCCGTGGACGGCACGGACGTCCTGTTCAGCTGGACCGGACCTTCCAACGCGGTCACGTACAACTTCCAGACGAGCTCCACCGCGGCGTTCAGCTCCGCCATCGAGAGCGTGAACACCGCCATGTCGAGCTGGTCGCCGATCCGGACGTACACCACCGGCTCCTACTACTGGCGGGTCAACGTCCTCGACGCGTCGAGCAACGTCCTGAGCACCTCGAGTGTTCGCGCGTTCCTCGTGGGCATCGCGCCGCCTCCGAGCACCCTTACCTCCACCTACCATCCCATCTCCCCGGTCCGCGTCCTCGACACTCGCCACGGCATAGGCCTGGCTACGAAACTGCCGGCCAATAGCGGTCAAACCTTCGCCGTCGTCGGCGGATCCATTCCCGATTGGTGCCGTCGGCCGTGACGGGCAACGTCACCGTCGTGGATGCCAGCAATGGCTGGGCCGTCTATCTCGGCCCGGTGCTGACCAACTAGCCCGCCACCTCAACGATCAACTTCAAGGCCGGAGAAGTAACCGGCAATGGGGTGACGGTGGCCCTCTCCTGGAGCGGGACTCTCAGCGCCACCTACATGTCCAGCTCGGGCAGCACCACCAACCTCGTCTTCGACGTCACGGGCTACTTCACGCCCGATACATCCGGCGACACGTATCACCCGATGACGCCCGCTCGATCCCTCGATACTCGCAACGCCATCGGGTACTCTGGCCGGCTTGGCGCCAACTCGCCGATCGAATTCCAGGTCAGGGGACGCACGGGCGTTCCTGCCGAAGCGGTCGCCGTTACGGGTAACGTGACCGCCGTGAACTCGAACAACGGTTGGGCGGTCTATCTCGGCCCGGACCGGCTCACGAGCCCCACCACGTCCACGGTGAACTTCACCGCCGGCCAGGTGAAGGGCAACAGCTTGACGGTTGCCCTCGACCCGAACGGCAAGCTCTACGCGACCTTCATGTCGACGCCCGGCGCCTCGACGGACCTGGTCTTCGACGTCACCGGCTACTACACGGACGACCAAAGCGGCACCAAGTTCGTGGCCATGACCCCGGTCCGTATTCTCGACAGCCGCAGCAACCTCGGCCTGCCCTCCAGGATCGGTTCCAACTCGGCGAGGCCGTTCCCGGTCGCCGGCCAGAAGGGCATCCCGGGCTCCGCCACCGGTAGTCACCGGCAACGTCACCGTCGTCGACGAGACGAACGGCTGGGCGCTCTACCTGGGACCGGACTCGACCTCCGCCCCGAGCACTTCGACGATCAACTTCGTGGTCGGAGAGACCAAGGGCAACGGCCTGACCGTGGCGCTCAATTCCGGGGCCCTGTACCTCACCTTCATGTCCACCACCGGGAGCACGACCAACGCCGTGTTCGACGTAACCGGCTACTTCACCAACTGACCCTCACAGTCGTGCGCACTGGCAGCCGCTCGGGCTCAGGCCCCGGCGGCTGTCAGCATGAAGTCCGTCCCGAACGCCGCGAGCAGGCCGATCGTCAGCGCGATCCCGGTGACCATCGGTAACGAGAAGCGTCGAGAGACGGCCATCGTCTCGTTGAACACGAATATGAGCGCGCCCGCCGCAAGCCCCAGGAAGAGGATCGAGAGGATCGGCGAGGCGATCGCGTAGCCGAGCATGCCTCCGGCAAAGGTGGGACCGCCTCCGATCACGCCCGCGAGCCCCAGAAACGCCCAGCTCGGCGCGGCGGTTGGGCCCAGCTGGCTCAACGGCGCGGCGATGGCGAAGCCTTCGGTCGCGTTGTGCATCGCGAAGCCAATGACGAGAAGCACGGCGAACGTGGTCGCGCCCGCGGAGGCCGAAGCTCCGATGGCGAGTCCTTCGGAGAAGTTGTGGAGGCCCAGTCCCACTGCCGTTCCGAGGGCGATGTGCTGGGGCGAGAGCGCGACTCCAACCTGGTTCGGGCCGCCAAGTCGGGCGGTCATCCGGCCGGTCAGGTATGTCACCGCCAGGAGACCCGTCGCGATGCTCAGGCAGAGCGCCGCCGCGTCCACGAGGAACTGATCCGGAGGTCCGCCCGCGCGGGCCTTCTCGAGAGCCGCGCTGACCGGTTCGACCGCCTGCGAGAGCACGTCGTAGATGAGGAACAGGATCACTCCGCCGGCGGCGGTGGTCAGTGACGCCTGCCACGACGCGCGATAAGCCCCCGGAGCTTCGCAACCGGGAGACCGAGGAAGATGGTTCCGCCGGCGAATGCCGCCAGGAGCGTGGTCTGGGCGAAGCTCACAAGTCTTCTCGCTAATCCTTACTTACTTACTAGGAATTAGCGCGAATGCTAGCGGGCGGCAAGGTGCCGGTCAAGGCGCGGGAGCGGCCTACTTGACCTCGAATGAGCGCTTGGCCAGGCCCAGCCAGTAGCCCTCGATGGTGAACCTGGGAGCGTCCGCGGGGTTGGTTGCGGCGCCGAGGGCAACGAACAGCGGCGCGAAATGCTCCACCGTCGGATGCGCGTATGGCATTCCCGGCGCTCGATTCCGGAAGTCGAACATGGCGTCGAGATCGCCCTGCTCGAGCCGCTCCGCCGCCCACAGGTCGAACTCCTTGGACCACTCCGGCGCGCCCGGGCGGCCATCCCAGTACTGGTGGATGAAGGGCAGGCCGTGGGTCAGGAAGCCGCTGCCGACGATCAGCACGCCTTCGTCGCGCAGCGGCGCCAGCCGCTTGCCGATCTCGAACAGATGCTCCGGCTCGAGATCCGGCATCGACATCTGGAGGACCGGAATGTCCGCCTCGGGGTACATGGCGATGAGCGGCACGTACGCCCCGTGGTCCAGGCCACGTGTGGGCAGTTCGGCCACGGTTTCACCGGGAGGCATCAGGGCCTTGACCCGCGCCGCCAGCTCCGGCGCTCCCGGCGATCCATAGCGGACCTGGTAGTAGCGCTCGGGGAATCCGTAGAAGTCGTAGACGAGTGGCGCCGGAGTCACCGCGCCGACGGTGAGCGGCGCCGATTGCCAGTGGGCGCTGACGATCAGGATCTCCTTGGGGCGGGGCAGGGAGGCTGCCCAGCCGGCCAGCTCCCCGGGCCAGAGATCGTCGTCGAGGAGCGTCGGGGCGCCATGGCCGAGGTAGATCGCGGGCATCCGCGCCGCTGAGCCGGCTCCGCCATTCGGTGCCACCGGCTCGTTGGCCGCGGCTGGCTCGCCGGGTCCTGTCGCAAGTTCGTCGCTCATCCGAACAATGGTATTCCTGGATCGAGAGGCCGTCGGCGTGCGGCACGGCGAGTTCGCCACGAGGTCGATCCGATGGGCGGGGATCGGCAGGCGGGCCCGAAACAGGCCTAGTTGCGACTCAGTCTCAAAACTGCTAGAGTCCGCGGTCGAGCAAGGGTTCGTCGATCTGCGCCCAACTCCAGCGCAAAGGGATTGTCGAGCAATGTTGTCGCGTGATTCGGTGATGAGACTCGGTCGCGCCGCCGTGCTGGTCGCGGGACTCGCCATCGCCGTTGGGGGCTGTGCCCCGGCGAGCAACGTGGATCCGAACAAAGTCCAGGTTCTCGCGACGACGACGGTTCTCGCGGACCTGGTGTCGAACGTCGGCGGCTCCTACGTCGCGGTTTCGAGCCTGGTTCCCAAGAACGGCGACGTCCACACCTTCGAGCCGCGGCCGTCGGACGTCGTCGCCATTTCCAAGGCGAGGCTGCTCGTGATGAACGGCCTTGGCCTGGACGACTGGCTGGACAAGACCATCGCCAACGCCTCGGCGGACGCGAAGACACTCAAGCTCGGCGTGGACCTTCCCGGCGTCACACTGCTTCCGGGCGAGGCGCCCAAGACCCAGAATCCGCATCTCTTCCTGGACCCCAAGTACGCGGAGCTGTACGTGGACCGGATAGCGGCGGGTCTCGAGGGCGTGGATCCGGCATCACGCATCCGCCTACGCGGCCCAGGCGGACGCGTACAAGGCCCAGCTCCAGACCCTGGACTCGTGGGTTCGGGGACAAATCGCCACGATCCCCGCCGAGTCCCGGAAGCTCGTGACGTTCCACGACGCGTTTCCGTACTACGCTCGGGCGTACGGCATCACGATCGTCGGCGTTGCCGTCGAGGCCCCCGGACAGGATCCGAACGCCGGCTACACGGCCAAGCTCATCTCGGCGATCAGGACCGCCGGGGTGAAGGCCATCTTCAGCGAGGCGCAGTTCCCGGCCAAGCTCGTCAACCAGCTGGGGGCCGAGGCGAACTGCAAAGTGGTGGCCAACCTCTATGACGATACTCTTGGCGATCCCCCGGTCACGAGCTACGAGCAGGTGATCCGGTGGGACACGACACAGCTGGTGGATGCGCTCCGATGACGACCGATGGACCCATGCCAATCGTTGCCCGGCCGGAACCCGGCCATCCGGGGCTGCCCGGTCAGACGTCCGCGCTGGACGTTCTCAGCGGCAGCGCGGCCGCGAGCGCGCGGATGGAGGCCGTGGGACAGCCATGCCCTGCCGTGAGTCTGATCGGACTGCGGGCCGGCTATGGCGACCGCGTCGCCCTCGAGGGCGTGGATCTCGAGATACCGCTCGGCGCTCTGGTCGCCGTCGTGGGGCCGAACGGCGGCGGCAAGTCCACGCTCCTCAAGCTCATCGCCGGCATGCTCAAGCCCTGGGAAGGGACCGTCGAGGTGCTGGGCGCACCCGCGGGACGCGAGGCCCGGCGTGTGGCGTACGTGCCTCAGGCGGAGCTCGTGGATTGGTCCTTTCCCGTGAACGTCTGGACCGTGGCGATGATGGGCCGCTACCCGCGCCTCGGGCCGCTCCGCCAGCCGGGCAAGGCCGATCACGACGCCGTGGCTACGGCCCTCGAACGCGTCGGCATGGCCGATCGCGCCAAATCCCCGATCGGGGCACTCTCCGGCGGGCAGCGGCGCCGCGCCTTCCTGGCCCGCGCCCTCGCCGCCGAAGTGGACCTGTACCTCCTCGACGAACCGGTCACGGGCGTCGACGTGCCCACCCAAGAAGCCATCATGGAGCTCCTCGGCGGCGAGGCGGAGAAGGGCAAGGCCGTCGTGGCCACGACCCACGACCTGGGCGCCGCGGTCCGCCACTTCCGCTCCGTCGTCGCGATCAACCGCCGCATCGTGGCCTCGGGTCCCTCGGACATCGTGACCAGACCGGACGTGCTCGCCCAAACGTACGGCGGCCACCTGTTGTTCCTGGGCGAAGGACTGGGCATCCTCGACGACTCGCATCACCACGACGATCCGGCCGGCCACGAACGCCATTTCCACGAAGATCGAGGTGGCCGGGCATGAGCTACATCACGGACCCGCTCGGTTTCTCGTTCTTCCTGGAGGCGATGGCCGCCGCGGCGATCGTCGGCCTCGTGTGCGCGGTCGTTGGCAGCTTCATCGTCCTGCGAGGGCTGGCCTTCATGGGCGACGCCCTGAGCCACTCGGCCTTCCCGGGCGTGGTGGTCGCGTACATGATCGGCGCGCCGTTCTACTTCGGCGCCTCGATCGCGGCGGTCGGGACCGCGCTGGCGATCGGCTGGGTGACGCGCCAGGGCAAGGTCCGCGGCGACACCGCCATCGGGGTCATGTTCGCGGGCATGTTCGCCCTGGGCATCTTCCTGTTCAGCCTCATCCCCAACTACGTCGGCGACCTCTTCGGATTCCTGTTCGGCCAGGTCCTCGGGATCAGCCTGATGGATCTGATTTCGCTGTCGATCCTCGCGGCGCTGGTCATCGGAACGGTGGCGCTGCTCTGGAAGGAGCTCCTGTTCGCCACGTTCGACCCGCTCGGCGCGGCCGCATCGGGCCTGCCTGTCGGCCAGACTCGACTACCTTCTCCTTGCCCTGATCGCCCTGACGATCGTGATCAGCCTGCAGTCGGTTGGGATCATCCTTGTCGTCGCGATGCTCGTGACGCCGGCGGCTACCGCCCAGATCATCTCCCAGAGCTTCGGCCGGCTCGTCGCCATCGCCGGTACGATCGGCGTCTTCTGCCCGATCGTGGGCCTGTACCTGAGTTTCTGGCTCAACTCCGCGAGCGGCGCGACCATCGTCCTCGTGGAGAGCGCGGTATTCATCGCGGTCCTCGGCGTGACGACGCTCGTCTCGACCTACCGGCATCCGGCCGCTTCGACGGCCGCGTCGATGGCCGCGTCCCCGCACGAGGCCGACTGAGACTCAGCCGCCGCTGGCCTGGCAGGACGGGCACAGGCCGAAGAGCTCGACCCGATGGCGATCGACGCGATAGCCGGTCTGGCGCTCGATGTCGGCGATGATCGGCGTCATCCCGATCTGCTCCAGATCTACGGCTCTCTGGCAGCGCGTGCAGACCAGGTGATGGTGGTGGCTGCGCGAGTCGCAGCGGACGTACGAATGGTCGCCGTTGGGCAGATCCAACCGCTCCACCGCGCCCAGGCCGGTCAGCAGCTCGAGTGTCCGGAAGATCGTGGCCCGGGCGACGCCGAGCTGGCGTCGTTTCGAGTCGGCCACCAGATCGGCCGTCTCGAAGGCGCCGTTTCGGCTGGCGATGAGCTCGGCGACGGCCAGTCGCTCGGCGGTCATGCGGTGGCCGGCGTCTTCGAGGGCCCGCACGAGCTCGCTGCTCCCCGCTTCGGCCGTGGGCTGTCGTCTGTTCACGTCCCAATGATAGGCCGGCGAGTCGGGCGGGCCGGATCGAGTCCCACCCGGCCCGCCGACCGCCAGGCTAGAGGATCGCCTGGGCGATCAGGCCGAGGACGATCGCGCCGACCCACAGCGTGCCGACCACGATGGCCAGGACTCGCCAGCGGGCAATGAGCAGGCCACCGGATATCGCCCCGACGCTGGTTCCGGCGCCGGTGATCAGGAACGCCATCGCCGGCCCGGAGCCCATGCCACCCTGCCGGAGCGAGGCCACGAGGGGCAGGCTGCCGTCGGTGAGGTAGAAAGGCAGGCCGGCCGTGGCGGCCGCGACGACGGAGAGCGGGCTCGAGCCGCCCAGCAATGACGTCATCCAGGAAGTGGGAATGAGGCCGATGGCCAGGTACCCGATCGCCGCGAAACCGATGAACATGGCGAGTAGCTTGGGCGCGCCGTCGCGGAGCTCGACCGCCAGCTGATCGAAGCGCCAGCGGACCCAGAACGGCCGGAATTCGGCGACGCTGGCCGCCCCGGGGCCGATCGAAGGGCGAAGGGCCGGCCCGCCGGAGCCGCAACCACACGAGGGCGCAGCCTGGGCCGCCGCGGCGACTGCCGGGGCGGGCGCGGCGCCCCTCTCGCCGACTGGAGCCGCCTTCTCGATGAACCGGGCCTGGTTCTTCAGGAGCCCCGCGCCCTCGGCCAGATAGGCGACCACGCCGCCCGCGATCCCGAGGACGATCGAAGACAGAACCAGGAAGACCGCGAAAGGCCAGCCAAAGAGCCCCGCCGAAATCACGAAACCGTCGGGTGAGGAGAGCGGCGAGGCGACCATGAAGGCCACGATCGGCGCCCAGGGCACGGACGCGGCGAGCATCGAGATGACGACGGCCGTGGTCCCGCACGAGCAGAACGGCGTCCCGACGGCCACTGCCACCGAGCCCGCCACGGCGACGTCAGTCCTGCGCCGCAGGAGCGAGGCCACGCGATCCGTGCCCACGTAGACCTTGAGCATGGCCGCGGTGAGGATCCCGAAGAGGAGGAACGGCCAGTTGTGAACGATGCTCGTGAGCGTGTGCTCGAGCACGTATCCGGGTAGTTGATCGAGAGGCATGAGTCTGACTCCGTGACGGGGAGTGGCGGGATTGGATGGCCGATAAATCGATACGTATCGATATATGCGCCGGACAGAAAACGGTGCGGGTCGGCTGGGTCGGAGCGGGCTAGCCCTCCAGGCGCTTGCGCAGGACCGCGGCGCTCACCGGGCACGCGCTCGTGAACTCGGGTGACGCTGCCATGTCCAGCGGCGCCGCGTCGCGCGTGGTTCGCTCGTACCCGAGACGAGGGAACCAGTCCGTCGCGGTTTCGGTCAGCAGGAACAGCTCGGAGATGCCCATGGATCTGGCTTCTGCCTCGGCGGCCGCGACCAGCGACCGGCCCAGGCCCGTGCCGCGAAGCTCAGCCGACACGCAGACCGAGCGGAGCAACCCCGCATCGCCGTAGGGTTCGAAGGCGGCGCATCCCTTCAGGCCGTCTCCCTCGCGTGCCACGACCGCGGTTCCGAGGGCGAGCTCGAGCCCGTCGAGAGGCAGGCCGTTGGCCTCGAGCAGCGACTCGATCGCCGATCGGTCGTCCGCTCGTGCCGGCTGAATCGAAATCATCCGCAGCAACCTCCGCCACTGGGGCTGACCACGATCGCCCGATCATCATGCTCGGCCGGCGCCGTCCCCGGCGTCGTCTGCGGTGCGGCCCCGGGCTTGACCGCTCGGATGATCGCGTTGTTGAGTCCGTTGGCGCCGGAGTTGGTGACTCCGATCTCGATCTGGTCGAGGCCGGCGGCGAGCAGGCCGGCCCTGTATTCGGAGAAGGTGAGGGCGCCGGCAACGCAACCCTCATAGTCGCCCAGCGCCGTTCGCTGCTCAGCGCTCAGAGCATCGTCCGCGACGACATCGCTGATGCCGATCCGGCCGCCCGGCTTGAGGACGCGGGCGATCTCGCGGAACACGGCGGGCTTGTCCGCGGCGAGATTGACCACGCAGTTGCTGATTACGACGTCGACAGCGGCCGCCGGAAGTGGGATGGATTCGATCTGGCCACGTAGCCACTCCACGTTCTCGATCCCGGCCTCGGCCGCGTTGCGCTGCGCGAGGGCGAGCATCTCGTCGGTCATGTCGAGCCCGAAGGCCCGTCCGGTAGGTCCGACGCGCCGGGCGGAGAGGAGGACGTCTATGCCGCCACCCGATCCGAGGTCCAGAACGCGCTCGCCTGGATGCAGGTCCGCGACCATCACGGGATTCCCGCAGCCGAGAGACGCGAGCACGGCCGCGTTCGGCAGCTCTTCGCGCTGGAGGGTCGAGTAAAGCTCGGGCCCGAAGCCTTCGCCGTTGGCGCAGCAGCCCTCGCCGCGAAGGACGGTGAGGGCCGCCCGCGCGTAGCGTTCGCGAACGGCCTCATGGACCGTGTCGGCAAGGGAGGCGTCGTTGCCCGCACTCATCGGTGGCTCCTAGCAGCTGCAGGTGGACGGAGCGGCATCCGCATGGTGGATCGTGCCGAACGGACGCGTCGCCAGCTCGAGGATCCGGGCCGCGGGACGATGGCCCTTGAGCCGGCTCCCGAGCCGGGCGTCCTGGGCTTCCTTGATGCGCTCGGCCATGAGCAGCTTGACGATTTCTGGGTTGTAGTACATCGACATGTATCGAACTCCTTCCGATGACCGGAGATTAGCCTCTATATCGAGGCTTGTCAATATCGATCTTTGTCGATACTATGATCGCCATGAAGCGCACCACAGACCCAGACGTCTTGCTACTCCAGGCCGCCGCCGATCCCACCAGGCTGGCGATGCTTCACCAGCTCAGTGCCCAGGGCGCGGTTTGCGCCTGCGGGTTCGACGAGTGCTGCTCGGTTGGCCAGCCCACGATCTCGCATCACCTTCGGTGCCTGCGCACGGCGGGTTGGGTGGAGTCCGAGCGGCGTGGCACCTGGATCTACTACTCGATCCGGCCGGAGGCGGTCGCCCGCTTCCATGAGCTTGCCGGCCAGTTCCATTCGGGAACGCCGCGTCCGGCGAGCGCCCTCGGACCGATCGCCGGGATCTCCAAGGAATCGCCGGAGTCGAGCGGGCTGCCTCTTCAGGGCTGAGCCGGACGAAACCCACCGGCGCGACCGGCCGCGCCCGCACGCGCGCCGCGGCCCGCCCTGGGGCTGGAGCCTACTTGCTCCTGGCGCTGCGCTTGCCGCCTGTTTCGGACGGGATCGCGAGTGCCGAAGGGTCGGCCGTCTTGGCGCGCTCGAGGTACGAGTTCGCCTTGTCGATCTGGACCTGGATCGCCGAAGCGGTCTTGCCCATCGCGTCGATCGATTTGGTCCGGTACGCGTCGATCTCGTCGATCGTGGCGTAGATGTTGTCGAACGCGGTCTGTAGCTTCTCGAGATCCACCGTGGCCGACGACGCCTGCTCGTTGATCGCCGCGGACTGTGACCGCAGCATCGCCGAGGTCCCTTCGATCAGCGCGGACGTGGTCTCGTTGAGGGCCGTGATCTGATCCAGGACCAGCTTCTGATCGCCGAGTGCCTGAGCCACAAGAACGGCGGTCCGCAGGGCCGAGATCGTGGTGGTCGTGGCGCGATCGACGCCCCGGATCAGCTCGATGTTGTTCCGCCGGATCACGTCGATCGAGAGGTAACCCTGGACGCACACGGCCAGCTGAGCGGTGAGGTCCTGGACCTTCTGACGGACGTAGAAGAGCATGTCCTCTTTGAGGGTCTTGGCCCGCTCCGGATCCGTGGTCTCGATCTTGGCGATCCGTTCGGTCAGCGCCGCGTCCAGCTTCTGAGCCAGGTACAGGTACTGGCGGAGCCGCTCCATCGTCTGCCACAGGTTCGCCTTCTCGCGCTCGAGGTCGTCGTTGTCCGCGACGAGCTCGCGCTGGCCGCTCTGCAGCCCCGCGACGACGGCGTTGATGTGGCCCTGGCTGGACTGGTAACGAGCGAAGTACGAGCGCAGGCGATCGCCGAACGGGATGAAGCCCAGGAACTTGCGAGCGGTGAAGAGGTCTCCCTGATGGCCCGGGTTGAGGTCGTCGATCTGCCGTCGCAGGGCCAGGAGACTGTTGCCCACCGAGCCCGATGCCGCGGAGCCGCCCTTGGTGAGCGAGCCGACCGGCCGGTTCAGGAGGCGGCTGGAAACCTGCGAGGAGGCCTTGATCTCGTCGTCGCCGAGCTTTCGGATGTCCGTGATCCGCGACTCGAACTTCGGATCCTTGGTGTCCAGCTTGGTGATCGCGACGACGAAGTCCGCGACCATCACGTCCAGCTTGATGAGCGTCTCGCGGTCGAGCTTCACCGAACCCGTGGCCTGGGTTTCGTCCACCTGGGCCGGCGGCTGCGGCGGCACGAGGGTCAGGCTCGACGACTCGGTCGGAAGGCTGGGCGCGGCGGGGTTCTCGGCCGCCTTCTCATCGACGGGCGCGGCTACCCCAACGGGCTTTCCCAGCGTCCCCGCCTTGTCGAGGTTGAACGAGTCGCCCATGCCCAATGATCCTCCGTGGGCCTGCGCAGTCCCTACTTTCGCGCCTGCAGCCGAGGTGCGCTCGCAGCCTCACCAAGGTTACAGCCACGCGCGCTCGGCAGCATCCGTTTCACTCAACAAAGACCCTCGACATTGGGATTCCGTTCGCCTTCCGGCGATCTGCCGCGAGTCTTCGAGCGCCCGTCAGCCCGCGGCGAGACAGGACTCGATCTCGTCGAGCTCTTCGCCCGAGAACTCCTCGTGTTCCAGGGCCTTGACGTTGTCCTCGAGCTGCGCCACGGAGCTCGCGCCGATGACCGCCGAAGTGACGCGTCGATCCCAGAGTGCCCAGGCGAGCGCCATCTGGGCGAGGCTCTGGCCGCGCCGGAGGGCGATCTCGTTGAGGCACCGGACCCTGGGCAGGTTGGCTTCGATCGTGTCCGTCTTCAGGAACGGCGAATGCGTTGCCCGAGAGCCGGCCGGGATGCCCGCCAGATAGCGGTCCGTCAGCTGGCCCTGGGCGAGCGGCGAGAAGACGATGCAGCCGACCTTCTCTTCGCCAAGGACGTCGAGCAAGCCATCTTCGATCCAGCGGTTGAGCATCGAATAGCTCGGCTGGTGGATGAGCAGCGGCGTGCCGAGGCTCCGCAGGATTTCGACGGCCCGGCGCGTTTCGGCCGGTTGGTAGTTGGAGATGCCCGCGTACAACGCCTTGCCGGATCTGACCGCCGTATCGAGCGCGCCCATCGTCTCTTCGAGAGGCGTGTTCGGGTCCGGGCGGTGCGAGTAGAAGATGTCCACGTAGTCGAGGCCGAGCCGGCGGAGGCTCTGGTCCAGGCTCGCGATCATGTATTTCCGCGAGCCAAGGTCGCCGTATGGACCGGGCCACATTTCGTAGCCGGCTTTCGTGGAGACGATCAGCTCGTCGCGGTGGGGTCGGAGGTCGGTCGCCAGGATGCGGCCCAGGTTCTCCTCCGCGGATCCCGGAGGCGGGCCGTAGTTGTTGGCCAGGTCCAGGTGCGTGACGCCGAGATCGAAGGCGCGCAGGACGATGTCTCTCTGGCGGTCCAGCGGGGCCTGGCCGCCGAAGTTGTGCCAGAACCCGAGCGACAGCACCGGCAGCATCAGACCGCTCGCGCCGCAGCGGCGGTACTGGAGCTTCCGATAGCGGTCCGGGGCGGGGGAATAGACGGGATGCGCGGCGGGCTCGCGGGGGGCGGCCGGCCGGTCGAGCGGCTCGGGCATGGACGGGACTCCTTTGACGGCCAGCATACGGGAACCGCCGGCCCGCGGACTCCCCGGCAGGACGCCACGGTGCTGGCTATGCTCAGCCGAACGCTGTCACTCGAGGAGGGATCGACCGGATGCACGCGTTCGAAGTCGCCGGAATGCGCTGTTTGCTGCTCGGGACCAGCCGGTTCTCGGTTGACGGCCGGGTCGTTTTCGCCTCGGCGCCGGCGACCGATCTGGCGGCGGCGCGGGCGCAATTCGAGTGCCCGGACGATCCGCTCACCTTCCAGGTTCATCCGCTGTTCGTCGAAACCGAATCGCACCGGGTCGTCGTCGATCCGGGGACGACCGGCGACGGCGGATCGCTCGTCGAGGAGCTCGAAGCCGCCGGCGTCGCGGCCGAATCGATCGATACCGTCATCCTGACGCACGGGCATCCGGACCACTGGAGCTCGTCGGTCGTCGTGGACGGTCCAGGCGGCTGGGACGGCTCCGACGCGGCGGTGAACCCGGCCTTCCCGAACGCCCGGTACGTCATCCAGCACGACGAGTGGGAGCACTGGTTCAGCGAACCGAACCCGGAACCGGTCCACGCGATTCCGTTCCGCGGCGTCCTCGGGCCGATGCGCCACCACTTCGACCTCGTCAAGGGCGAGCGCGAAGTCGTGCCCGGAATTGAGGTTTGGCCCACACCGGGCCACTCGCCGGGGCACCAGGTGGTCGTCATGGGCGGGCGAGCGGTTCACGTGGGCGATGCCCTGCTTCATCCGATCTGCGTCGAGCATCCCGAATGGACCGCGAGCTTCGACGTCTGCCCGGACGGCGTCGTGGAGTCTCGCGAGGCGTTGCTGCGGCGCATCGTCGCCGAAGACCTGCTGGTGGTCACGCACCACTTCCCCTGGCCCGGGCTCGGCCGGGTCCGCGAGGTCGGCGGGTCGCGCCGCTGGGTGTACGCGGAGTAGGGCTACCGTCGAAGCCGCCCGCGCCGATACCCCACGAGGCCGGTCCGGTGTTGTCATGCCCGGACCGCAGCCGGCCCACGCGACAGTCTCCCGAAGCCGGACAGCCCGGCATGGGGAATGGGTAATGGTGTTCGACACTTCTCTCTTTCCCGATCTCGTCGCGACGGTCTCGGTCGTGACTCTCATCGGCGGCTTCGCTATCTTCCGGCGCGGCCTGGTTCCCCGCCTGAACGCCGTCGCCGTCGGCATGACCGCCGGCGCGGCCATCGCCGGGTTCGGGATCGGCAGACTCGGTTGGACTCTTCCGGCGTTGGTACTCGCCGCGGTCGCGGTCGGCACCCGGCCTACGCTCTGCTGATCGTCATGCTTCGCCGGGTTGCCATGCCCGCTCGTTGGACGGCCCGCTCCGCCCGACGCCTGGCCGAAGGCGATCTCGACGTGTCATCGGCCCGGCCCGCGGCATGGGGAGAGATCGGCGATGTCTCGACCTGCTCGCCTCTGTCGAGGTCAATTGGTCGTTCAGGCGGACAAGACTTGCTTTTCACGGCGACCGGTTGACAAGCCTGTTACCGTTACCACAGTCATGGTATCGTTAACATGTCTGGGATACCGAGCTGGTCCGTCGCCCGCGGTATTCGACCAGGTTCGACCATCGCAGGCACCGCTGACCCCTGGGAGGAGCGCTTGCCTGAGCCTGTCGTCGAAATGCTCGGCATCAACAAGGATTTCCCCGGCGTTCATGCTCTTGCCGACTGCAAGTTCGAGCTGCTGCCCGGAGAGGTTCACGCTCTCGTAGGCGAGAACGGCGCGGGCAAGTCCACGCTCATGAAGATCCTGGGCGGCGTCTACCGTCGGGACGCGGGCGTCATCAAGTTCAAAGGCGCTTCCGTCGACATTCCCAATACCGCGGCTGCCCAGCGTCTCGGCATCAGCATGATCCATCAAGAACTGAATCTGATGCCACATCTGACGGTGGCGCAGAACATCTTCATCGGTCGCGAGCCTCGAGCCAAGGGCCTGCCGTTCGTCCTTGACGAGAAGTGCTCTGAACGACCGCGCCGCCGACCTGTTCGAGAAATTGGGCCTGCACCTGGATCCACGCAAGCGAGTTGGCGCTCTGACCGTCGCCCAGCAGCAGATGGTCGAGATCTCGAAAGCGTTCTCCTACAACGCGTCGGTTCTGATCATGGACGAGCCCACCGCGGCCCTGACGGACAAGGAGATCGACGAGCTCTTCCGGATCACTCGGGACTTGCGCTCGAAGGGCGTCGGGATCGTTCACATCTCACACCGACTCCAGGAACTCAAGCAGATCTCGGATCGCATTACCGTCATGCGTGACGGCCACTACATCAATACGATCGCCACTGCGGACGCCCAGATCGACGAGATCATCTCCATGATGGTCGGCCGAACCATCTTCGAAGCGGCTCCCGAAATACCCGAGGTACAGAATCCCGAGGTCGTCCTCGAGGTCCGTCACCTCAATCGCGGCCGGCACATCCGAGATGTCAGCTTCTCCGTGCACCGCGGAGAAATCGTGGGCATTGCGGGATTGATCGGGGCGGGACGGACCGAAGTGGCCCGGGCCATCTTCGGCGCCGACCCGATCGAGTCAGGCGAAATTCTCATCCATGGCCGGCCCGTCCGAATCCAGGCTCCTTCGGATGCTGTCAGGTTGGGCATCGGCTATCTGTCGGAAGACCGGAAACGGTACGGCCTCGCGCTGAAGCTGGACGTGGAAACAAACATCGTCCTCGCCTCGTGGCGTCGATTCCTCAATCGAATTCGGCGTGATCCGCTCGGCGCAAACGCGCCTGGCTGCCGCAGACGCAGGTCAGGAATCTCTCGATCAAGACGCCGAAGCTGTCGCAGAAGGTCGCGAACCTCTCAGGAGGGACACAGCAGAAGGTCGTCGTCGGCAAATGGCTCACGGCCGATACGGAGATCCTGCTCTTCGACGAGCCCACTCGAGGCATCGACGTCGGAGCCAAGAGCGAGATCTATCACCTGCTCAACGAGCTCGCTCATGAAGGCAAAGCGATCGTGATGATCTCCTCGGAGCTTCCCGAGGTACTCCGGATGAGCCACCGCATCCTGGTCATGTGTGAGGGACGCGTGACGGGAGAGTTGACGGCGGAGGAGGCCACGCAAGAGAAAATCATGTCCCTCGCGACGCAGCGCGAGTCAGCAGCCTAGCCAGGAGTCCTACGTGAACAAATTGGCTCTACGTCCGGTTCAGTTCGCCAATCGTCGCGTCATTGATGAACGCCGACGCGTTGCAACGGTTTCTTGCCTTTGGCGCCCTGCTGCTGCTGGTTCTCTTCTTCAGCTTTTCGCCCTGGGGCTCACCCTACTTCTTTACCTTCAGCAACCTCGTCAACATCCTCATCGCCACGGCGGTCGCAGGCCTGCTCGGCCTCGGGGAAACCTTCGTCATCGTCACCGGTGGCATCGACCTCTCCGTAGGGACCAACATGACCCTGGCCGGGGTCATGACCGGTGTAGTCATGGTCAATTGGAATCTCCCCGTGCCCGTCGGCGTGCTCGCCGGCGTCCTCACGGGCGGGTTCATCGGCTTCGTCAACGGATTCTTGGTGGCCCGCTTGAAGGTGCCGCCCTTCATCGCCACGCTCGGCATGTTGAACGTGTGCCGAGGCCTTGCCCTGGTCATATCGGATCTCCATCCGATCTACTTCTCAAATTCGACCGCGCTTCATGACACCGTCATGGGGTCGCTGATCGGGGATGTCATTCCCGGGCTCGATATTCCAAACATCGCCCTGATTCTCTTTGCCGCTGCAGCGGTCGCCGGTTTCATCCTCGTCGAAAACGGCTCTCGGTCGGTTTACGTACGCGCTCGGCAGCAACGAGGAGGCGGTCCGCCTCTCGGGCGTGAACGTGCAGTCCTGGAAGATCGGCGTCTACACCGTGTGTGGTCTCTTCGCCGGTCTGGCCGGGGTCATCATCTCCGCCCGCGTCGGTTCCGCACAACCTGGAACTGGTTTCGGCTACGAGCTCGACGCCATCACCGCGGTCGTCATTGGCGGCACGTCGTTGGCGGGCGGCGAAGGCACCATCCTCGGCACCGTGATTGGCGCCTTCATTGTCAAGACGCTCGCCGACGGGCTGCAACTCAAGAGTATTTCCCAGGAGTGGCAGCTCGTCGCCGCCGGCGTCGTGGTCATCGTCGCGGTCTATCTCGACGTTCTGCGTCGCAGAAATCGGGCCTGATCGCGCAGTCCCTCTCGGCCTTAGAGCTGACGCCGGTCCTCGCCGTCAGCAGAGGTAACCAAAAGCGGATGAGGTAGGAGAAGGAAATGAGGAGATTGCTAACTCTGGTTGCAGCCGCGGTGATAGTCGCCGGCTGCAGCGGCAGCGCGGCTACGCCGTCAGGCCCAGCGGCTCCCGCAAATGGCACCAAGCCGTACATTCCGATCATCTCCAAGGGCTGGTCGGCTCAGTTCTGGGTCGCCGTGAAGAACGGCGCCCAGGCCGAGGCCGACAAGGAAGGCGCGACGATCCTGTTCGAGGGTCCGGACGACGAGACCCAGGTCGACAAGCAGATCACCATGCTCCAGACCGAGCTCGCCAAGAAGCCGGCGGCGCTTTGCTTCGCCGCGCTTGATGGCAAGGCCGCCCAGCCAATCCTCCAGAAGTACAGCGACGCCAATATCCCGGTCATCGGCTTCGACTCCGGCGTCGCCCCGTTCGTGCCGGTGACCACCGCCTCCACCGACAACGCCGCTGCCGCCGGTGCCGCCGCCGACAAGCTCGGTGAGAAGCTCGGTGGCAAGGGCACCGTCGGCCTGATCGTTCAGGACCCCACGGCCGAGTCCGCGACCAGCCGGCGCGACGGCTTCATCAATGAGATGAAGGCCAAGTACCCGAACATCAAGATCCTCGACCCGCAGTACGGCAACGCCGACATTCAGAAGTCGGCCGATATCGCGAAGGCGATGATCCAGGCCAACCCGGACCTGTCCGCCATCTTCGGCACCAATGAGCAGGGCGCCGAGGGTGCGGTTCAGGGCGTGACCGAGGCGAACGCGGCCGGCAAGGTTCTCGTCGTCGGCTACGACTCCGGCAAGGCGCAGATCGACGCGATCAACAACGGCACCGAGTTCGGCGCCATCACCCAGAACCCCGTCGGCATCGGCGCCAAGTGCGTCGAGGCCGCCATGAAGGCAATCAAGGGCGAGAGCCAGCCCGTCAAGGTCGATACCGGCTTCTACTGGTACGACAAGACGAACATCACCGACCCGAAGATTGTTGCCGATCTCTATCAGTAACTTTCCAACTGCCTAGCAGTCGAAGGGGCTCCCGATCCACTCGGGAGCCCCTTCCTTACCCCTGTGTCCGTTTGAACATCGGACCGCTCTCCGGCTTGCGCTCGTCGATCCCGGTCCTCAGCTAGTGAGTTCGCGGCCCCGCCGCCAGGCGCCCGTGGAACCTGCCGTCGGCTCCAGAAAAGGCACCGCGTCCCCGAAGGCCACACGCATCGCTTCGTAGAGTCGCCCGTCGAGGGGCCTCCTGATTGTCGCGGTCTGGGTAATGGCGGTCGGCTCGGTTCGCGAGGCGTCGCGCTGAAGCTGGATCGTGACCTCCCCCTGGCTCCAACCGATGCCGCTCAGCCGGCTTCTAGGCACGACGATGAGATCGACGCCGTATCGAGAGATATCGAGCGATTCCGACGGCTCCGCCGCGATCACGAGCTCTCGGGGGCCAAGGAGCGCGACGCCCGTCGCCGGTCCGCGGGAATGACCGATCTCGGCGACGTCCCCAACCGCCACCATCTCCTGGCCGACTGGATCGATCCGCAAGTCGTCGCGCCGGTTCAGGATGTAGGCCCATTTGTGCGGGAGCTCCGATCGGGGCCGATTACCGCCTGCTTCGGACCCTGCCATCCAGACGAACGTCTCCTGAACGGGGAACGCCGAGCCGGCGACGGCACGGCGAAGCCAGGCGATGCTCTCCCGTATCCGAGTCCTCGCGGTGGTGTTGTACCCAACGACGACGCGGCCGGCTGGTCCCACAACGGATAACTGACCGTCGAGCAAGACCGTCCGGTCGTCGATTGCCAGGACGTCGGCCAGGGGCACGCATTCGAGCCGGTCGGCCCCTTCCCCTTCGTCGGTCCACAGGCCGATGGCGAGACTGCCAACCGCGATAACGCGGGCCGGTGCCCAGACTCGGCACCGGAACGTCGGACGCGTCCCGAACGGGGGGAAGACGAGCATCCGTTCGAGGCTCAGCTCACCGCACGTCGCCTCGAGCCGGCCCCATGCCCTCTCCGGCACGTCCTCGCGCGCCTTGGGCCAAAACGGCAGGGGGATGAGACCCTTCGGGGCTTCGGTTCCGATCACTCGGTCGACGAGGGCACCCATTGCGTGCCCGAGACTCGATTGACGATTCCCGGTGGCCACCGCTCCTTCTTCCTCCTGACCCTCTCGGACTCCACGGTCCTCCGACCCGTTCGTTGGCCCAGCTCGAGCCCGCACGGGCCATTCGTCCCGCAAGTATGGCCTGCTAGCTGAGCGACTGGAATCCGCACAATCAGCTGCTCTACATGCTCTGGGCGGATCGCCGGCCGCAGGCCCCGTCTACTCGGGCACCGTATACTGCGTCGGTCGTTCCCTCACTCTGAGCGTCGAACCAGATGCTCCAGATGAGCGTAGAACTGCGCGCCCGTAGCTCAGTGGATAGAGCATCTGACTTCGGATCAGAGGGTCGGGGGTTCGAATCCCCTCCGGGCGCGCCACTCTTTCCAGCAGGTCCCCGAACCCGAGCCGCTAAACGCCGCGATTTCCTGAGTGGCTCGCCGGCGACGGCCGAAGGGTCAGATGCCCGGTCCGGCGGTCAGGATTGTCAGATGCCCACCACAACCAGACTGACGACTCTCAGATGCCCATCGCCCGGCGCTGGTTCTATCGGCCCCACGCTAGTTCTGTGAGATTCCTCGCCTCAGCGGCGTCGGCCACGACTCCGGGCGAGCTTCTGACGAGTAGATCAGATCCCCACGTCGCGGCGGGCGAACCCGATTAGGAATTCTGAGTCTGTGACGGGCTGACTCAGGGGCGCCGCTCCTGCCGGGTCTAGGCTCCCGAGTCTGGTACATCGGTCACTCCGGTACCGGTTACCCGGGACCTTCGCATACGCCACCTTTCCACTTTCGCCGACTTCGCTCGCCCCGATAGGGTGGTCAAGTTCTACTTGACGTGGGCGGGCGCGAATCGCCAGCCCCATGCAGCTCCACAGGGCGTGGAGAGCGACCGTCTCCAGGGGGGCGGGACGCGGAGGTGGGTAATGAGGCAGGCCTCGAGATTCGCGCTATTGGTGTCGACCGCGGCAATCGTGCTGAGCACGATGAGCGTCGGCGTGGTGCAGGCGGCCAAGCCGACAGACCCGACTCCGCCAACTCCGGCGGGCGTGATCCCTCCGGCTCCGCCGACCACGCCACCTGCCACCGCCAAGGTGGCTGCACGAAGCGATCTCGTCGCCGATCCGGTACCAGCCCTTCCGAAGACCGCCGGACTATCGGAGCCGGCAACCCTCGAAGCTTGGGCCAACAGCGGCCTCGGCAAGGCCCGCGACGTACGCCACAAGACCCCCAAGCTCGGCGACGACCCACGGGACCCGGCGACGGTCTTACTCAACACCGGAGGCTCGCTGCTCTTCTTCACTGATAGCACCAACAACCTGTACCAGCAGCTCAACCCCGGGACCGCGCTCGACCCGTTCTGGCAGTCGGGCAACGTCATCGTCACTGGCCCCGTCACCCATCCCGACGTGGTCCGCATCGACTCGGGCAGCACCTCCACGCTCGGTCTCTTCTACATCAAGACCGTCAGCGGGACAGCCCAGGTCATGGCCCGGACGACCACGACCAATGGCGCCTCCTGGAGCGCCGAGACCCAGCTGACCACCGGCACGCCCGCGACGTATTGGCTGCGGACGATCGTCGTCTCGGGCACGGTCTATCTCTTCTGGAGCGACACGGCGGGCAACCTTCGCTATCGCACCAGCACCGATCTCTCGAGCTGGACGACGGCCGCAACCGTCGGTCACATGGTCGGGCCGAACCAGAGCTACACGTACCCGTTCTTCGACATCGCCTATCTCGCCAACGGCACGTGGCTCCTCGCCTACCTCGACGGCGGCGGCTACACCTACAACCCCTACGCCTTCCCGGCGCTGTACACCGTGGTTGGCACGAGCCTCCAGAACTGGGGCGCGCCGCAGGCTCACAACGATTGGTATGCAGCGCGTTATCCAGGCGAGATGAGCCTCTCGCAGGCAGCCTCGGGAACGATCTACCTCGCCTACTCCCGTTTTGAGTATCCGTGGGCTCATTACATCCGCCTCCAGACCGGCAGCTCCGATGGCTCGACCTGGTCGGGCGACACGACCTTCGGCTGCGATCCGGGCATCGGCTGCGATGGCTGGCACGGCGTCCAGGCGACCAATCCCTATCTCTTCCTCGACGAGGCCGGCCACGTCCAGGCGCTCTGGCAGATGGCCGCCAACGGCACGGGCGTCACCGACGCCTACCCCGACCAGATCTTCGAAGCCGACCTGACCACGGGCACCTACTACCGGCCCCTGCCGCCGTACATGGATCCCTCGGTCAACTACGGCGCAGGTTCGCTTGGCTCGGGCCTGGTCAACGTCGCCTCGGGCAACCTCGTTCTCTCCAGGAGTCCGACTACACATCCGGTGGTCTCGGCCTGCCGACGACGCTGACCCGGACATACAACGGCGGCGACACCCGCGATGGCATCTTCGGCTTTGGCTGGAGCTTTCCCTATGCGATGGGCATACAGGTCAACGCCGGAGGCTCGGTGACCGTCGAGAACTTCGATGGCCGCCGCGACTACTACACGGTCTCGGGCTCCAACTATGTCGCCCCGCCGGGTCTGGAGACGACGCTTGTCCACAACGCCACGGGGACGTGGACCCTCACCTACCGAGACCACACGACCAAGAGCTTCGATGCCAACGGCAAGCTGATACAGATCACCGACGTCGACGGCAACGCGACGAACCTCACCTATGTCAGCGGCAGGCTCGACACGGTCACCGACGCCGCGAACCGGGACTTCGTCTTCGGCTACGACGCCAACGGCCGGGTCAGCTCGATCTCGATCCCGCTGTCGCGCTCGCTCGGCTACACCTATGACACGGCCGGCAATCTCCTGACCTTCACCGATCCGGCGGGTGCGGTGACCCACTACGCCTATGGCGCCGATCACATGATCACGAGCGTCACCGACGCCTCGGGCAGGGCAAGCACGATCGCCTGGACGAGCCTGCGGCGGATCAAGTCGGTCACCGATCCAACGGGTGCTGTGACGACCTACGCCTACGGCAGTCAGAGCGCCTCGGGCGGCAGCACGAGCGTGACCGACGCCCGTGGCACCGTCACGACCCACACCTACGACGCCCGCGGCCGCCAGACCCAGATCTCGCGTGGCGATGCCGGGAACCGGCAACAACCTCGTGACGAGCTTCGCCTACAACGCCGACGACCAGGTCACCTCCCAGACCGATCCCCGCGGCATCGTCGAGACCTTCGCCTACGACGGCCACGGCAACGTGACGAGCCACGTCGTCGACGCAGGCACGGGCAAGCTCAACCTCACGACGGGCTCGGTCTACACCAACGACGATCTGACGCAGTCCACCGACGCCCGGGGGACGGTCACCGACTTCGTCTATGACGCCGAGCACCACCTGAGCTCCAAGACCGTCCATCTCGACGGCGGCGTCAACCTCGTCACGAGCTTCACCTACTACGCCTCTGGATTGCTCCACACGACCACCGACCCGCTCGGCCAGACGTCGGGCAACCACTCGAGCCTGACCTACGACGCCAAGGGCTATCTCGCGACCGCGACCAACGCCGCGGGCGACGTCGTCACCACCGACCTACGACGCGGGCGGCCGCCTCCTCTCGAGCGAGGACCCCCGCCACCACACCACCACCTACACCTACGATGCCGACGATCGCAAGCTGACCGTCACCGATCCCCTGGCCCACACGACAACCCTGACCTACAGCCCCGATGGCGAGCAGACGAGCCTGACCGACGCCGCGGGCGTCATCGCGACGACGACGTACGCCCGTTCGGGCGAGGCGGTCGCCTCGAGTGCCGACGCCGGCTCGACTGGCTTCGCGATCGCCAATCCGGGCTTCGAGCTCGGGGCGACTGGCTGGACCGCGGCCGGATCGCCGACCATCGTCACGACCCCGGTCATGACCGGAGTAAAGGCCGCCCGAGTCACCTCGACCGCCACCTACAGCGCCGAAATCCCGGTGACCGCCGGTGCGAAGTACGGGCTGACCGCCTACGCCATGGCCACGGCCGCCGGACAGACCGCGCGCCTCGCCTATACCTGGCGAAACGCCGCCCACGCCTCGATCAGCACCGCCAACATCGACGTCGCGGTCTCGACGACTGGCTTCCTGCCACTCAGCCTCGCGCCGACGACCGCACCCGCCAACGCCGCCTTCCTCTTCATCAGCCTCGCCTCGACCGCGTCGGGTGCCCAGGTCGTCTTCGACGACGTCGTGCCCGACCTTCTCGACGCTCACCGACTACGACGCCGTCGGCAACAAGACGAGCACGCTCGACGCCCTCGGCCACATCACCCGCTACGCCTACGACGCCGCGAGCAGGCTCACGAGCACGACCGACGCCCGGGGCAAGACCACGACCTACACCCTCGACAAGGACGGCAACGTCACCCGGACGAGCGATCCGTTGGGGCACAACGCCGACGCCGCCTACGACAACGCCAACCGCAAGACCAGCTCGACGGTCGATCCGGGCGGCCTCGCCCTCGTGAGCTCGTCCACCTATGACGCGGCTGGCAACGTCCTGACCGCGACCGACCCTGCCAACCACGTCAGCCACTTCACCTACGACCGGGCCAACCGCCTCACGGGCGTCACCGACGCCGCGAGCGGCACCACGAGCTACGTCTACGACGCGAACGGCAACCGCACGAGCGTCACCGACGCCCGGAGCAAGACCACCAGCGCCACCTACGACCCGGTCGGCAGGCTCCTGACTTCGACCGACCCCCTCACGCATACGACGACCTTCGGCTACGACGCCGCGGGCAACCAGACAAGCCGTCTCGACGCGAACGGCGTCACGACGACGTACACCTTCGATGACGCGAACCGGATGACCGGCGTCGCGTATTCCTCGGGCGGCAGCGTCGCCTACACCTACGACGCCCTCGGCCGGACACTCGACCATGGTCGACGCCCACGGCACCACGAGCTGGACCTACGACCACTTCGGCCGGGTCACCGAAGTCGACGCGCCGTCGCGCGGAGCCGTCACCTACGCCTATGACGCGCTCGGCAACCGCACTAGCGTGACGACCGGCGGCAAGACCGTCGCCTACACCTACACGCCCGACCAACGCCCTCGCCAGTGTCACCGACTGGGCGAGCCGGACGACCTCCTACACCTACGACGACGCCGGTCGCCCGGCCTCGGTCAGCTTATCCCAACACGATCGCCTCGGCGTTCACGATCGACAACGCCGGCCGGGTCACCAACCTCGCCTACACGAAGTCCGGCGCAGCGCTCGCGGCCTTTGGCTACACCTTCAACGCCGGCGGGTCAGCGTCTGACCGAGTCGAGCCCCGAGGGCACCACCACCTACACCTACGACAACCTCGGGCGCCTGACAGGCTCGACGTATCCAGGCACCACACCCGCCGAGACCTTCGGCTACGACGCCGCGGGCAACCGCACGAGCCGGACCGCCAGCGGCGTCACGACGACCTACGCCTACGACGACGCCAACGAGATCGGCTCGATCACGACCGCCGGTGTCGCGACCACCTTTGGCTATGACACCAACGGCAACCGGACGAGCATGGTCGTGCCGCCCTCGGCCGATACGGCGGCACCGTCGGTTCCTGCCAGTCCCTCGGCCACCGCAACCGCGTTCAATCGGGTCACGCTGTCCTGGACCGCGTCCTCGGACAACGTCGGCGTCAGCGGCTACCGCATCTATCGCGACAGCACCCTCGTGGGCGTCGTCGCGGGTTCGGTCACGAGCTTCGCCGACGTCACGACCACGGGTTCGACCACCTACAGCTACACCGTCGCCGCGGTCGACGCCGCAGGCAACGCGTCCGCTCAATCGAGCGCAGCCGGCGCCACGACGCCTTCGGGCACCCCCGGCACCGACGCGACCGCACCGTCTACCCCCACGAACCTGTCCGGCACGCCGGTCGGAGCCGGCCGGATCGATCTAGCCTGGACCGCCAGCACCGACAACGTCGCGGTCTCTGGCTACAACGTCTATCGCGACGGGATCAAGATCAACTCGGTTCCGATCGGTTCGACCGCCTACTCCGACACGGCTCTGACCGCCGGCGTCAGCCACACCTACACCGTCTCCGCGCTCGATGCCGCAGCCAACGAGAGCGGCCAGAGCTCGAGCTGGTCTGGAGCCGCCACGGACGGCACGGTCACCACGACCTACGCCTACGACGCCGAGAACCGCCTGACCGCCCTTTCGACCAGCGGCCAGGCCATCGGCACCTACGCCTACGACGGCTCGGGCGACAGGATCGCCAAGACCGCCGCGGGTGCGACGACGTCCTACACCCTCGATCTAGCCTCGTCACTGCCCCAGGTCCTCTCCGAGACCACCGGCTCAACCACCACCGCCTACGCCTATGCCGGGGGAGCGCTCGAGTTCGACCGTTCGGGCTCGGCGTACTGGTATCTCGCCGACACGCTGGGCTCGGTCCGGATGCTGACCGACGTCTCGGGCGACAGCCCCGCGACCTACGCCTACTCCGCCTTCGGCTCTACACGAGCTTCGACAGGCAGCGTCGCCAACGAGGTCCGCTTCACAGGCGAACGGACCGATACCGAGTCCGGTCTCGAGTTCCTCCGCGCTCGCACCTACGACCCTGCCACCGGCACCTTCCTCCATCGTGACACCTGGGGCATCA
>CAWFJD010000026.1:0-42398 GCA_963816135.1 uncultured Chloroflexia bacterium | reverse complement strand
TCCGCCGCTCCGTCCTTCGACGAGATACGGGCGGCAAGGGATGGGCCTTCGCGCCGATACAGCCGAGACACGAAGACGCCGGCCCTACATCAGCAGCTGCCGGGGCACAAGATTGGCAACGACGGTTGACACGTGACCATACAGTCACCTAATCTCGCGGGGATGGACGACGTGGTGTTCAAGGCCCTGGCGGATCCAAGTCGGAGGCTGCTGCTGGACCGGCTCTTCGAGCGAGATGGCCAGTCGCTCGTCGAGCTGCAGGCGGACCTGCCGATGACCCGTTTTGGCGTGATGAAGCACCTTCATGTCCTGGAGGAGGCCAACCTGGTGACGACGCGCCGGGTCGGTCGCGAGAAGCTCCACTACCTCAACCCCGTCCGATCCGGCTCATCCACGATCGCTCGATCAGCCGGTACACCCAACCGATCGTCGCGCGCCTGAGTGCGCTGAAGTCCGAATTGGAGGAACCCATGGCTGCCGGACCCAAGCACGTCTACGAGGTCTACATCCGCACAACGCCCGAGCGCCTGTGGCGCGCCATTAGGACCCGGCCCAAACCCTGCTCTACTACTACGGCAGCGAGGTCCGGTCCGAGTGGAAGCCCGGGTCAAAGCTGCAGTACCTGGACCATGGAGAAGTCACGCTCGACTGCAAGGTCCTCGAGATCGAGCCGGAGAGGAGGCTCGTCCACAGCTTCTCGGCGATCTACGACCCTGAGCTCGCGGCCGAGCCGCCGACACGCGTAACCTGGGAAATCGAGCAGATGGGCGAAGCCTGCCGGCTCCGCGTCACCCACGATGAGTTCCCGAGCGAGAACAAGACCTACGGCGAGGTCGAGTTCGGCTGGACCCATATCCTCTCGGGCCTCAAGACCCTCATCGAGACGGGCACGCCGCTCGTGATCGAAGCGCCCGCGGAGATGCCGGCCTGACGTAAGGTCCAGCGGCAAACACTCACCACCACAAATCCGATGCGGGGAGCGCGTGCGAGACGCCGCTTCCCGCATCTTCCTACGCGTTTGTCCTCGCGCCTGTTATCGTCTGCCGGTGAGTACAGTCGTGGAATTCCGCGGTCCATTCAGAATGATGGCTACTGACGGCGACCGCCTTCGGCGATTCGGCAAGGGCACCTGGGTCTGCCGCTGTGGCGGCCAACCTGCCTCCGAGCACGCCAACCCCAAGTGCGAGACGTGCGCGTCGGGAGGCAACTGCGGCCTCGGTTTCACCCTCAGCAAGCTCACCTGCCCGGATTGCGGGGCCACGCTCTAGGGTCTCGTTGCCGTTTCGCCGGCGTCGGTTCCCTCGGTTCGCGCGCTGCCTCGTGGTTCGGCCCGACGGCACACCGTGTCCCCGTTGGTCGCCGCCGCCGCAAATCCCCGGGCCCGGATTGCATGACGCGCAAACAACCGGAGGTCAGAGCCCGGGATTTGCACCTGCTGCAAATTTTCCCAGGCATTGGCCGCACGCCCTTTGCATCGGACGCAAATGCAGGCGCCACTTTGCATACAGGGCAACGTTCGACGCCCTGAGGGCCGTTACGTGCACCACCTGCAAACGGGCCGATGAACGAGGGCGGCGCGGCCGCCACTCCGCGCGGCCGCCACTCCGCGCGGCCGCCACTCCGCGCGGCCCCCGGCGCGGCCGCCACTCCACAGACACGGAAGTGCCGCGGCGGGAACCGCCGCGGCACCACTCTTTGGCGGGGGCCCTGGGGCCCGGAACCTAGGCCGTTTCGGGGATGAGCCAGCCGGCCTGCGCCGGAACCGCTCGAACGAGGTAGTCCTTCGACTCCTCGATCAGATTTCGCGGCGTCGAGAGATCCGCAGCATCTTGCCGTCGCGCTTCTGGAAGACGCCGTCGATGATGACCGTCTCGACGTTGGAGATACCGGCCGCGAGAACCACGGTCGCGACAGGGTCGATGATCGGGGCGGTGTTCAGCGCGTGGCCGTCGATGATCACCACGTCGGCCTTCTTGCCGGGCGTCAGCGAGCCGACTCGGTCGGCAAGGCCGACGACCGCCGCGCCATCGATCGTGGCGAAGCCGAGGATGTCGCGTACCGTCAGCAGATCGGTCGGATCGACGTCCTCGGTCCAGGCGATGTCGTTCCGGCGGGCCCGCTCGGAGGTGAACAGGGCGTGCATCTCGGTGAATAGGTCGCCGGGGCTGGTCGTGACTACGTCGATGCTGAGGCCGGGCCGCAGCCCATACGAGAGGGACTTGACGGCGGGGGCCCACCCGTGGCCCATCGAAAGCTCGACCTGGGGCGCGAAGGAGACCCGTCCGCCCGAGTCGGCGACCATCTTCCATTCCTCGTCGGTCAGGTGCGAGGAGTGGACGTACGTGGTACCGGGATAGAGCAGGTTCATGTCGTGGAGCTGCTTGACCATCAGGAACTTGCCCGCGAGCCGGTCCATGGCCGTGTGGACGGTGATGTCCAGGCCCAGGTCCCTGGCCATCTCCCAGTCGTGCTTGACGACCTCCGGCAGGCAGAACCCGGGACCGCGAGTGGCCATGGCCATGGTGATCAGGCCATCGTTCGACGAGAAGTACTGGCTTCGGATGCGACGCGCGTCCTCTGGCTGGATGAGCTTGCTGCTGAACCACCAGTCCGCAAGGGACGTGTTCGGGAAGCCGTAGGCGTAGACCGCGCGCAGACCCGAGTCCTTGAGGCCGCGGATCGCCTCGTCGGCGTGCTCGGGAGTGTTGGCGATGTGCGACCAGTCGAGCAGCGTCGTGATGCCGGCGTTGACGCACTCGAGGGCGCCCCACAGATTGCCGGCGTAGACATCCTGGGGCCGATACTTCGGCGCGAAGCTGTCGAGGATGCCCACAAAGTAGTCGCCGAGGGTGTAGTTGGGGGCGCTGCTGCGAATGGGCGCTTCCCACGTGTGCCGGTGAGTATCGATCAAGCCCGGGATGACGATGTCGCCGGTGGCGTCGACGACCTGGGCGCCTTCAGCGCTCAGATTCCGCCCGACCGCCGCGATCTTGTCGCCTTCGATGAGAACGTCCGCGCCCGGCTGGTCGCCGAGGGAGGGATCCATCGTAAGGACGAAACCGCCTCGAATGAGAATTCGCTCCGCCACTGTCTGCTCCTTTGGCCGCGAAACGCGGACTGGCTGCGAAGGTGACCCTGGAGAACCTGACCTCCGGGCAACTGGCCGGGGAGGTCGAACGGGTGGCTTTCGAGCAAGCGATCCTCCTGACGCGCCGGTCAGCCGGCCGGCTTCGTCCTGGTCGCGACCGCGCCGACTGCCTGCCCTCGGGCCGACCGCCGTATGTGCACGGCAACCGCCGAGATGTCGGCATCGGCCCCTTCGGTCCCGGCCGTGTCGACGAGCAGCTGGAGGTTCGCCCTCGCTTGGGCGATGTCCGATCCAACTGCCTGGGCAAGCTCGCCGATGAGCCGCAGATCCTTTTGGGCAAGCTCGAGTGAGAAAGCCGGAGGCGTCTCTTCGGGCGACATGAAGGAAGCCCGCTTGTATTGCACGTACGGGGCGCCGACCGCGCTGGCGGCCAGGACGTCGTACGCGATCGAGCGATCGATCCCCGCCGCTTCGGCGAGGGTCAGCGCCTCCGAGATTGCCTGGTTCAGACCGAAGACGACGGCGTTCACGGCCAGCTTCATCGCCGCCGCGGAGCCGAGGGGTCCGATATGGAAGACCTTCGCAGCGAGCGCGTCGAACGCTGGCTGGGCCTTTTCGAGATCCTCGGCCGTGCCGCCGACCATGATCGTGAGCTGACCGGACGTGGCCAGGCTGACGCTTCCCGAAACGGGCGCGTCGAGGACGCCGGCGCCCTTGGCCCGAATCGCGGCCTCCAAACCAAGGATCGTTTCGGGGAGGACGGTGCTCATGTCCGCGGCGATGGACCCCGGACGAAGGCCGGCGATGACGCCGTCCGGACCTTCGTACAGACCTTGGACCGCCGGCCCGTCGGCCACCGAGCTGATGACCACGTCGGCGTGACTGGCGACTTCCGCCGGCGTGTTGGCCGCGTGGCCGCCCAACTCCCTGGCGAGCTTCTCGGCCCGCTCAGGCGTGCGGTTGTAGAGATAGAGGTCAAAACCCGCTCGAGCGAGTGAACGGGCCATGGAGCCGCCCATGCGGCCCGTGCCCAGGACGCCTACGGTTAGTTTCATCGGAGCGGCCTCGGGTCCAGGCCGGCACGGCATTCGAGCGCAAGGTCCGGGGAGAGATCGGCCGGCCGGTTACTTCGACTCATCGAGCCGCCTCCGGATGGTGTCCGTGATCCGATCGACCGAGGGCATCGTCATCGACTCGAGGGTCGGCGCGGCCGCCAACGGGATGTGCGGCGCGGTGATCCGGACGATTGGCGCGTCCAGGGTCCAGAAGCCTTCGTCCGCGACCAACGAGGCGATCTCCGCTCCCCACCCGAGTAGCCTCGGGTTCTCTTCTACTGTGAAGAGCCGGCCGGTCTTCTTGACCGAATTGAGGATCGTTGTCGTATCCAGTGGAACCAGCGACCGGAGATCGATGACTTCGAGGTTGGTTCCGTCGCTGGCGGCCAGTCGCTCCGCGGCCTCGAGGGCCCGCGGAACCATGGCCGCGAGGGCCAGGACTGTCGCGTCGGATCCGGGCCGGACGATCTTGGCCGTGCCCAGCCGATCGAGCACTTCGCCCTCCGGAACCTCGCCCTTGATGGGATAGAGGGACTTCTGCTCGCAGAAGATCACAGGGTCCGGGTCGCGGATGGCCGCCGCCAGCAAACCCATGACGTCGCGAGGGGTCGAGGGCGCCACGACCTTGAGGCCGGGAATCGCCATCGCCCAGTTCTCGATGCTCTGGCTGTGTTGCGCCCCAAAGCCCAGTCCCCCGCCGTTGGCGGTCCGGATCACGAGCGGCAGAGCAACCTGGCCGTCGGTCATGTACCGCGTCTTGGCGATCTGGTTCGCCACCATGTCCCAGCTGACCGCGAAGAAGTCCGAGAACATCAATTCCGCGATCGGGCGAAGGCCGGTCATCGCCGCGCCCATGGCCGCGCCGATGATCGCCTGTTCGCTGATGGGTGTGTCGCGAACGCGGTCCGGCCCGAAGCGATCTACCAGGCCGCCGGTGGCCTTGAAGACCCCGCCGGCGGCGGCCACGTCTTCGCCGAGGAACACGACGTTCGGGTCGCGCTCCATCTCCTGGGCGATGCCCGCGGCTACGGCCGCGCGGTACGTCATCTCAGCCATTGGTCGCGCCTCCGGTCTCCGCGCCGGCGGATCTCCACGACGAGCCGCCATCGCTCCAGAGCTGGGTGTCGTAGCTGGCCGGATCCGGTTCCGGGGCGGAACGGGCCGCGGCCTCCGCTTCGGCGACCTTGCGGGCCGCTTCCTTGTCCATCTCGTCGAGCTGAGCTGCGGAGATGCCGTCCTTCACGAGCCTGGCGCGGTACGTGGGCAGCGGGTCGCGGGCGAGCCAGGCGGCCACCTCTTCTTTTGGCCTGTAGGCCCCCGGGTCGGCGCGCGAGTGGCCGCCGTGCCGGTAGGTCATGCACTCGATGAGAGCGGGTCCGCCGCCGCTCCGGGCCCGGTCGATGTACTTGCGGGCCGTGGCGTAGACCGCCTCCGGGTCGTTGCCGTCGACGACGATGGACTCCAGGCCGTAACTCGCGGCCCGGTCCGCGGCCGGATGCTCCACCGCGGTCACGTCCTTGATGGCCGTGTACTCCATGTACTGGTTGTTCTCGCAGACGAACACGACCGGCGCCTTCCAGACCGCGGCCATGTTCAGCGCCTCGTGGAAGGCGCCGATGTTGGTCGTTCCGTCGCCGAAGAAACAGACGGCCACCTGGCCGCTCTTCCGATACTGCGCGGACCAGGCGGCGCCAAGCGCGATGGGCAGATGCGCCCCGACGATCGCGTACGAGCCCATGGCCCCGTGCTCGACGCTGGTCAGGTGCATCGAGCCGCCCTTGCCGCCCATCAGTGCGCCCTTCTTGCCGACCATCTCGAGGAGGATCGGGGTCATGGGCACGCCGCGGGCCAGGGTGTGGTGATGGCCGCGATAGGTGCAGAAGGTGTAGTCGTCCTTGCGCATTGCCGTCGCGAAGCCGGCCGCGACCGCTTCCTGGCCTGCCGCGAGATGCGTCGTGCCGCGGACGACGCCTTCGAGGAACAGCTCGTTGGCTCGCTTCTCGAATGCCCGCGCCTCGGTCATCGTGCCGATACATCCGCAGACGCGTCGCCTCGTCGATGTCCACGTGTTCGGCCGAAGTCGCGCCGCCGTTGCGCGCCGCCGCGCGCCTGCCCGTGGGCCGGGCTGCCACCTGCGTCCTGCCAGCCATCCTCAAACCTCGTTCGATCGACCGATCGGTAAGTGGGCGCTCAGCAAGTCGGGCGCTCAGTACGCGTTAGCCACAAAGAGATCCTGGGCCGGGAAGAGGGTCACGATCTTCGCGCCATCGCGAGTGACGATGACCTCCTCCTCGATGCGAGCGGCACCCGAGCCATCCTTGGCCGGGCAAAAGGTTTCGAGGGCGATGAACATGCCCTCGAGGAGCGGGACCGGGTTAGTCAGGGAATTGAGCCGGCTGATGATCGGCCGCTCGTGCAATCCCATTCCCACGCCGTGGCCGAACTGGAGCCCGAAGGCGGCCATCTCGTTCTCGAAGCCGAACTCCTCGGCCTTTGGCCAGACCTTCGCGATCTTGTCGGTCGTCACGCCGGGCTTGATCTCGGCGATGGCCTTGTCTACCCACTCGCGGGCCTTCTTGTAGGCGTCCCGCTGTGCGTCCGTGGCAAATCCGACGTTGAACGTGCGGTAGTAGCACGTCCGGTAGCCGACGAACGACTGGATGATGTCGAAGTAGGCCTGGTCGCCGGGGCGAATCAGTCGGTCGCTGAAGACATGGGGATGGGGACTCGTTCGCTCGCCGGAGACCGCGTTGATGGCCTCGACCTGGTCCGAACCGAGGTCGTAGAGCATCTTGTTGGCCTCGGCCACGAGCTCGTTCTCTTTGATCCCCGGCTTGAGCTTCTCGGCGATCATCTGGTAGACGCCGTCGACCATGGCCGCGGCCTGGTTGAGCAGCATCAGCTCGTCCTGGGATTTCACCTGGCGGGCATCGAGCATGGCCTGCTGCCCGTCCCGGACCTCGATCTTCTGGCGCTGCAGCTCGAACATCATCGGCGGCTCGAGAATGTCCACCCCGAGCGGCATGTTGGCCGCGCCTTCCTCTTCGAGGATCTGGCGGATCTCCTTGGCGGCGGCGGCGAAGAGACCGGCCTCGGGAGCCACGGCGCCACGCAACCCGATCATTCCGCCGTTGACGTTCTCGGGCTTGAGCCACGGAGCGTAGAGGCGGTGATGCTTGGCGGCCGACCCGAAATCCCAGACGTGCGGTTCTCCCCCACGGGTCAGCAGCACGTAGCGGGTCATCTTGTCCCGGGCCCACTCGCCAATATGGGTGCCGCTGATGTATCGGATGTTGTTCTGGTCGAAGACGAGGAGGGCGCCCAGATCCGAGGCGTCGAGGGCCTGCCTGACACGCTCGATCCTGTACGCCCGAAGGCGTTCGGGGTTCACCCGCTCTTCGAAATCGACGACCATCGAGCCCGGCGAGCCGATCTTGCTCAGATCCACAACTCGCTTGCCGTCCGTACCGTTCTCGCCGGGCCCGGTTCGGCCCTTGTCCGGAGCGATTGGAACTGGAACTGCGACCCTGGCCATGTTCGGCTCCTGGATTTCGCGGATTCTCCGCCGAGCTGCTTGGGACCTTGCCCGCTCCGAGCCCTGGCCGGCCCGCGCGGCCGTCGGCCTGACGCGTCCGTTTCCACGGCTCGTAGCCTGCCGGCGCCTTTGTCGGCGCGTTCACTTTTCGGGGGCGAGTATGTTCCCGGGCGGTTCGGCACTTCAACAGTGATGCACAGGGTGGGAAGGTTCGTGCAGCGGGACTGTACAAAGACCGCGTAGCGGGCCCGCTAAGATGTCGAACCCATAGAACGGTTGGCAGTCTCCACGGAGGTCCCATCCGGTGCCTCGTTCGAACGCGAGAGGAAATGGAACCGCTCCGGAATACGCCGAAGTTGGGGGCAGGCTGCGGGCTGTCCGTCTGGCTCACGGTCTGAGTCTCCGCGTTCTGGCGGAGCGGCTGGGCGTCTCGCCGAGCCTCATCTCCCAGGTGGAGACGGGTCGGGCCAAGCCGTCGGTCAGCACGCTGTACGCCATGTCGGCCGAGCTCGGGGTTTCGCTCGACGATTTGCTCTTTCCCGACCCTTCCGCGCCCGGACGACTTGCCGCGGAGGGCTTCGACGGGTACCCGCCGGGCGGGGTGCTGGTCCGGCTGCCCGTGGGTTCGGGCTTCCCCTCGCCCGCGACCCCGACTTCGACCTCGCCCGGAATTGCTCAGCCTCGGCCCACGCAGCCGCAGCCCTCTCAGCCGCAGCCGGCCGGCGACCCCGGGCTCGCCCTTCCCTTGGCCTCCGACGCGATGCCGCCGGTTCCGTTCCAGCCGGCTTCGTCGCGCAAAACGATCCGCCTCGCCTCGGGCGTGGTCTGGGAGCGTCTCACCTCCTCCTCCATTCCCGGCGTGGAGTTCCTGTACGTGACCTATGAGGTCGGCGGAGCCTCAACCCACGAACACGAGTTCCAGCGCCACGCAGGCCAGGAGTGGGGCTACGTCATCAGCGGCTCCCTCGGGGTCACGATCGGCTTCGACGACTACGTTCTGGGGCCGGGAGACGCGATCTCCTTCGACTCGATGACCCCGCATCGGATGCACAACCTGGGCAAGGAACCGGTCCACGGCATCTGGTTCCAGCTCGGCCGCCGCGGCGTGGACACTGGCGGCGGCCCAGGTCAGGCCGGCGCCCCGGAGCGGCCTTCCGACCCGGAGCAGTAGCCCCTCGCTTTCGGGGTTAGTCCCTTCCGGGCCCGCGAGTCCGATACCGACGCCAGAAGTCGCTATCGGCCGGCCGAGGCGTCGTTTTCCGACGTCCAGCGTCGCTTTCCAGCCCGCGAGTCCGATACCGACGCCAGAAGTCGCTATCGGCCGGCCGAGGCGCCGTTTTCCGACGTCCAGCGTCGCTTTCCAGCCCGCGAGTCCGATACCGACGCCAGAAGTCGCTATCGGCCGGCCGAGGCGCCGTTTTCCGACGTCCAGCGTCGCTTTCGAGCCCGCGAGTCCGATACCGACGCCAGAAGTCGCTATCGGCCGGCCACCCTGCAGCTTTCCGACGTCCAGCGTCGCTTTCGAGCCCGCGAGTCCGATACCGACGCCAGAAGTCGCTATCGGCCGGCCACCCTGCAGCTTTCCGACGTCCAGCGTCGCTTTCGAGCCCGCGAGTCCGATACCGACGCCAGAAGTCGCTATCGGCCGGCCACCCTGCAGCTTTCCGACGTCCAGCGTCGCTTTCGAGCCCGCGAGTCCAATACCGACGCCAGAAGTCGCTTCGGATCTCCGCCCTCGTCGACAGCGCGATAAGCCGCGCATAAGCCGCAGCCGGCATGATGCGGCCGTGACCGTTCGAGAGAAGTCAGTCGACAGAGGAGCACGACGCTCCCGGATGGCGTGTGCGGCCTTCGGCGAAGAGCTCAGAAGGGCGAGACTCGAACATGGCTTGAGCCAGAACCAGGTCGCCGCCGCAGTTGGTCTGTCGGACGTGCACATAGGCAGAATTGAACGGGGCATGGTCCCCCGGCTATCGATCTACCATGCCTGCCGGCTCGCGGCGGTGGTCGGGCTGGACCTTTCGGTGAAGGCATATCCGGGCGGTAGCCCGATTCGCGACGCGGCGCATCTGGCGCTCCTCGCGCGAGGGAGGGCGGCCCTGCCGGGTCCCGGGACTTGGCATCGAGAAGTGCCGTTGCCGCTGTCCGACGACCAACGCGCCTGGGACGCGCTTCTCCAGTCGGTGGCTGGGCGCATTGCTTTCGAGGCAGAGACGCGCCTCGGGGATTTGCAGGCGCTGCAGCGAAGGGTGGCACTCAAACGACGAGACGACCCATCGATCGGGGCGGTTGTCCTCCTGGTCGCGGCCTCGCGACACAACCGCCGGATCCTCCGCGAACATGGGGACGCACTCGCGGCCGACTTCCCCTTGGATAGCGAGGCGATCGCGAAGGCGCTCGCCGCGGGTCGCATCCCGGCCGCGAACGGCTTGATCTTGATCTAGCAGGGGCCGTGGTCTCGCTCGCGGGCCCAGTTCCGGTTCCGACGTTGAAGGTCGCTTTCGGACCGCGCCGTCCGATACCGACGCCAGAAGTCGCCATAGGCCGGCCGAGGCGATGTTCGCCGACGTCCAGCGTCGCTTTCCGACCGCGCCGTCCGATACCGATGCCAGATGTCGCTATCGGCCGCCCGCCGTGCAGCTTTCCGACGTCCAGCGTCGCTTTCGAGCCCGCGAGTCCGATACCGACGCCAGAAGTCGCTATCGGCCGGCCACCCTGCAGCTTTCCGACGTCCAGCGTCGCTTTCGAGCCCGCGAGTCCGATACCGACGCCAGAAGTCGCTATCGGCCGCCCGCCGTGCAGCTTTCCAACGTCCAGCGTCGCTTTCCAACCGCGCCGTCCGATACCGACGCCAGATGTCGCTATCGGCCGCCCGCCGTGCAGCTTTCCGACGTCCAGCGTCGGTTTCGAGCCTGAGCGTCCGATACCGACGCCAGAAGTCGCTATCGGCCGCCCGCCGTGCAGCTTTCCGACGTCCAGCGTCGGTTTCCGACCGCGCCGTCCGACACCGACGCCAGAAGTCGCTGGAAGGCTGCGTCCCGCCGGCGGGCCGCCGCGGCCCACCCGGCCTGCCCCGCGCCCCACCCGCGCCGCGCCGCCCCGCACCACTCCCCGCGCCGCGCGACCCACTCCCCGCGCCAATCCCGCGCCAGCGGTCGGCCGCATTGTGCAACGGTGCTTGACCCGTGTTCAGCGCCACTGCACAGTTGAAGGCCGGGCGAGCCCACTCCGCAGACCCTGTCGGGCCGGACCAGCATCGTGGGCAGGTCCCGCCGGAGCCGAGCATGCACTACGTGAGTAAGGTCGACTGGTCGTTCGGCGATCAACCCGGACCGGGGACGGCCAACTCCCAGGGATTGGCCCGGCGCGTCCTCGTCGGCCCCGAACAAGGCGCGGTTCACACGGAGCTGGCCGTCGGGGCACTCGCGCCGGCAGGCTGGCTCGCCCGCCACATTCACTCGTTCGAGGAAGCCCTCTATGTCCTCGAAGGCGAGCTGATCCTGGAGCTCGACGGGAAGGTCCACCTCCTCCGCCCCGGCGACTTTGCCCTCATGCCCGTGGCCACGTGGCACACGCTGGCCAACGTCGGCGTGACGCAAACGAGATGGCTGTCGGTGAACACGCCGCAGCGCCTGGCCGCCGGCGCGCCCCGAAAGGACACCTTCTTCGCCGGTGAGCGACCGGACCTCGGGGCGCTCAGGGACCAGGCGGCTCCGCCGAAATTCGGCGACCCGGCGACCAGGCTCGTGGGCCATTACGAGGGCACTCCCCCGCAGCTCGAAACGCTGCGCATCAAGGACGAGGCGCGCGGCCGAGCGCCGGCCGGGATGGACACCGCGCTGCTCGCCTACAGCGGCATCAGCGTGAAGATGCTCCTCGACAAGAACGCGGGCGCGGATCTGCTGACCATGTTCACGGTCGACTACGAGCTCGGCGGCGCCGCGCAGGCCCACGACCATCCGTTCGAGGAGACGTACTTCTTCCTCGCGGGCGAGATCGAGGCCGAGCTGGACGGCAAGCAGTACCACCTTCGAGCCGGCGACGTCGTGTTCGCCGGCGTCGGCTCGGTCCACGGCTTCTACAACGTCGGCACCGAGCGGGTCCGCTGGATCGAGACGCAGGCGCCGCAGCCGCCAGCCCGGCATGCCTATCGCTGGATCGCGCCGTGGAAGCGCTACGAAGAAGCCGAACGCGAGCTGGCCGCTCAATCCAGGAGATGACGGGAATGAACCCCAGGAAGGTCATGGTCGTCGGTGGAACCCAGGGCCTGGGCCTCGAAGTGGCGCGCCACTACGCGGGCCGCGGCGCCGAGGTGATCGTCACAGGCCGCGATGTCGCCAAGGCCGAACGGGCGGCAAAGGAGATCGGGGGCAAGGCAAGCGCCCTGGCATTCGATCTGGCGAGCCCGGACGGCATCAAGTCCGCCCTCACGAGCGTCACGGACCTCGATTTGCTCGTGATCACGGCGATCGACCGCGACGCGAACAACATCAAGGACTACAACATCGAGGGCGCGACGTACCTCGTGATGATGAAGCTCGTCGGCTACACGACGGTGATCCACACGCTCCTCGACCGGTTCCCCAAGGAAGGCGGAGCCGTCGTCCTGTTCGGCGGACTCGCCAAAGATCGTCCGTACCCCGGGTCCACGACCGTCACGACGGTCAACGGCGGCATCGCGACGATGATCACGACCCTCGCCGCGCAGATCGCCCCAACGCGCATCAACGCCATCCACCCGGGTATCGTCGGCGACAGCCCGTACTGGAAGGAAAAGGCCGCGTACCTCGAAACCATCAAGGCTCGAACGCCCGGCGGGCGGCTGGTCACCATGGCGGATATTGTCGGCGCGACGGCATTCCTGCTCGAGAACGATGGCATCAACGGCGAGAACATACGGGTGGACCGCGGCTGGATGACGATGTAGTCGGAACGGCGCGGGGCGCCCGCCACTCAGGCGAAGGCTTGTCCTAGGATTTCGACATGGTCACTGCTGCAACTTCCCGACCATCCACCGCCAAAGGGCATCCCATCTATCTCGCCGGACGCTGGGTCGATTCGCCCGACGTCCTCGAGATTTCCAACCCGGCCGATCCGGACTCCCCTGCCGGCTCCACGTACAACGCCACTCCGGAGCAGTACGAGGAAGCGGTCACGGCCGCGGTGGCGGCCTTCGACAAGACCCGCAAGCTCGCGGCCTACGAGCGAAGCGCCGCGCTCTACAAGATCAGCGAGGGCATCAAAGCCCGCCGCGAAGAGCTGGGCCGGCTGATCGCCCTGGAATTGGGCAAGCCCATCCGCGACTCACTCGGCGAAGTGGATCGGGCCGTGCTCACCTTCCGACTCGGCGCCGTCGAGGCGGAGCGCATGAACGGCGAGGTCATGCCCCTCGACCTCAACCCCGCGTCGCGCGGCCGGACCGGCATCATCCGCCGCTACCCCATCGGGCCGATCGCGGCGATCAGCCCGTTCAACTTCCCGCTCAACCTCGCCGCGCACAAGCTCTCCCCCGCCATCGCCTCGGGCAATCCGATCGTCCTGAAGCCGCCTTCCAAGGACCCCCTCACGATGCTGACCGTGGCGGAGATCATCGCCGAAGCGGGCCTCCCTGAAGGCGCCGTCAGCATCCTGCCGATGACCCGCGAGCTCGGCGATCGCATGGTCGCCGACGATCGGTTCAAGCTGCTCACGTTCACCGGCAGTCCGTCCGTGGGCTGGTCGATGAAGGAGCGGGCCGGCCGCAAGCGCGTCGTGCTCGAGCTCGGCGGCAACGCGGGCGTCATCGTCGACAAGTCGGCGGACCTCGACTGGACGATCAAACGCGTGCTCGTGGGAGCGTTCAGCTACGCCGGCCAGGTCTGCATCAGCGTCCAGCGGATGTTCGTCCACGAGTCGATCTGGGACGACTTCATGGCTCGATTCGTCGAAGGCGCACGAAATCTCAAGCTTGGCGATCCGCTCGATCCGGCCACGGACGTCGGCCCGATGGTCGACGGCAAGGCCGCCCGGCGGACACAGGAGTGGGTGGACGAGGCCCGATCCCTCGGCGGCAAGGTCCTCCTCGGCGGCACCGCGGACGGGACGATGTACCCGCCGACGATCCTGACCGACACGCCAGTGACCGCCAGAGTTTGCAGCAACGAGGCCTTCGCGCCGCTCGTGGTCGCGTTCCCCTTCTCCGATTTCGACGACGCGATCCGCCAGGTCAACGACAGCTCCTACGGTCTCCAGGCCGGCGTCTTCACTAATGACCTGTCGAATGCCTGGCGGGCTTTCGAGGAGCTCGTCGTCGGCGGCGTGATCGTCAACGACGTCCCGACCTACCGGATCGACCACATGCCGTACGGCGGCTCGAAGGATTCCGGCATCGGCCGCGAAGGCGTCCGCTACGCGATCGAGGACATGACCGAGCTTCGGATCATGGTCATGGCCCAGCCGGGTTAGGACGCGCCGAGTCGAAGGTCAAGATGGCGCCGGTAACGTCTCACATGGCTGACCGACCTTAGGAGACGGCACCTGGCGAACCCATTCATCGGACCCGGTACCGGGCCTGGGTCCTCGAAACAGCTCGCGACGGAGCACAATGGGCCCAGCGAGGATCAGGGTCGTCACAGAGGGGTGTTGAGCATGTCTGACTCGTCGCTGCTGGCCATGCCAAGCAGCTTTGCGCCTCTGAGGGAGAGGCAAGCTTCGAATTGGCTGAGAGTGGGGCGGCGGGATTGAGCGGGGGAAAGCAACGCGACAGGCGGATCGCGTTCGTGGTCCTCGTCTCGGCGGTCGTTGCCGCCTGCCAGCTAAATGCCACCTACTACCGGACCCCAGAGATCGTCGGCCTGGTCGCCGGCGTGGAGGTACGTACAGACGGTCTCGAGCACGTGAAGCTAGCCGACGGCCACGAACTCGCCCTCCAGCAGGGCGTCCAGAAGGGACCGGGCTACGTGCCGCTGAAGGGTTCCTTCGGTGTGACCGTCGGGTCGCTTGTTCTGGCAGGCTCCAAGCCTTCGGACTGGTACATCTCGGCTGCGCTTATGGTGGTGGACTCCTCGCACAATCCGGGCCCCTGCTACTTCATCGATGGTTCAGGCGTTGAGAGGGATGACTCCTTCGACTTCGATGTCGGCCTGACGCTCCGTCGGTCGCCCGACTTCTCCAAATTCGGATCGGAGGGCCCGGGCCACGGTTTTCGAGGGGGCGCGTGTCTCGACGAGCAGGGCCGATTGGCCTCGGTTGGATACGGGCTCGGAGAGAACTAACAGCCGCGCCACCTTCGACCCTCGCGACTACCTGGGTCTTTGCCGGCCGCAGCGCCGCCCTCCGGCTCAGGCCTCCACGGTCCAGGGATCTGCCTCGACGAACATGCCCGAGTCGTCGAAGTCGATCGGCGCCAACGGCTTGACCACCGTGCAGCGCCCCGAATCCAGGACGTCCTGGAGGGCCGGGCCGCTGACGTACATCAGGTCCAGGTGCTTGGTGTCTCGGATCCGGACGATGCGCGTGTCCGGCGGTTCCACCTTGAGACAGCAGGCGATTGCCACTGCCAGCGCCTCCCGGTCCGTGTCCACGGTCAGTGCCACCCGAGCCCCCTCCGGAGTCTTGGCCGTGATGCAGTTCATGTAGGTCTTGTGCGTGTCCATGCCGGCCGCGACCGCTCGGAGTACCACGTCCGCCATGCCGATCCCGACGGCGTTGCCCTCGGTCTCTTCGGTCAGGTCCCGGACGACGATCCGCTGGACGTCCGGCCCGGTGCCCGTCGGCCCGTCGTAATACCTGCCCACGACGTTCGAATCCATACCCAGGCCGCTGATGTCCTTGCCGATGTAGTCAAGGACGAGCACGTCGATGCGGTCGATCGGCAGCCGGGCCATCCGGTCTCTCGCGGCACGGAGCAGCTCGCGTTCGCGGTTCCAGATGTCGTCCTTACGGACGGCTTCGATCGCCCACAGCCGGGCGTAACCGTTCTCGACCAGGGCCAGGCCAAAGGGAATGTTCACGTGGGCCAGGGTGAACTCGGCTACTTGTGGAATGAGCTCGTGGAACGACGCGAAGCCCTGGCGATGGAAGGTATCCGCGCCCTTCTGCTTGCCCAGGCCGATCGAGATCATCTTCATGAGGCCGCTTTCGACCTCACCACGGAAGTCGGTATGGGGTTTCACGCGGTTGATCGGGATGATGAGATCGGCCCCTTCGAGCGCGTTCCGGTCGATGAAGACCGGCACGCCCGGGCGGACTTCGCCGAGCTGGACCGTCTCCATGCTCGAGCGGATCTCGCAGCCGATCGACTCGGGCGTGATCCCGTATGAGGCCAGGACGGCGAGCTGGCCTTCCGGGGTGGCGCCGCCGTGGCTGCCCATCGCCGGCACGGCGAAGACCTCGAGGCCCGCGGCGCGCAGCCAGTCCACGGCCGCCTTCGTGACTTCGTCGATCCGGTCGATGCCGCGGCTGCCGACGGCAAGACAGACGCGCTGTCCGCGAGGGATCAGGTTCGCCACCGGCGCGAATGCCGCCGCGACGGCCTCTCCAACGTCGGCTATCTCCGAGCGGTCCATCTGATGGCGGACCAGTGCCCATTGCGGCAACGCCGCGGGCATGAACTCGGCGAACGGCTCCGACTCGCCGCCCGCCGATCGCGCCGCGTCGTGGACCGGCGGATCGGCGAGCTCCTCGCTTGGCATTGCGGGCCGAGAATTGGGGTCCATCGCATTCCTCAAATCTGCCGGCCGTGGCCGCGGGAGCTACCCATGGCCGCGTACTCCGCGCCTAAATAGAGGTCGCCAGAAAGCCTCCGTCGACAGGGATCAAGGCGCCGGTTACGAAGCCCGCCGCCCGCTCCGAGGCAAGCCAGATGGCCGTTCCGACCAGCTCTTCGGGCTCGCCCAGCCGCTTGAACGGCGTTCGCCGGAGGATGTCCTCGATCCTGGTGTCGTCGAGGAGCTTGCGGTTCTGTTCGGCCGGGAAGAACCCCGGCACGAGGGCGTTGACCCGGATCCGGTGCGGTGCCAGTTCGCGGGCGAGGTAGCGGGTCAGGATGTTGACCCCGGCCTTCGATACGGAGTACGTAAGGACGCGCGACAGCGGAATCTCCGACGAAGCCGACGAAATGTTGATGATCGTCCCGCCCTTGTCCCGATCCACCATTGCCTTGCCGAAGGTCTGGCAGGCCAGCAGGTATGACGTCAGGTTCGTGTCAAGGATGCGACGCCACTCCTCGAGCTCGATCTCGAAGAACGGCGTGCTGCTGTTGACGCCCGGGGCGTTGAGAAGAATGTCCACGGGCCCGAGCTTGGCCTCGGCCGCACGCTGGCCCTCCTGGATCGAGGCGCGGTCCGTGGCGTCCAGCTCGATCCCGACCGCCTCGATCCCGAGGTCGCCGAGAGCCGACGCGCGGGCCTGGGCTCGCTCTCCGGAGCGGTCCATGATCGCTACTTTGGCCCCCGCCGAACCGAAGCCCTGGGCCAGCGCCCCGCCGAGGACACCGCCACCACCGATTACGGCGGCGACATGCCCGGTCAGGTCGAAGAGATCCACGCCGCTTCGGGCGTTCTCTGTCATGAACGTTCCTCCTCGTGAACCCCGCCGGCGGCGAGCCTGCTGAAGGGGTTGAGGTGCCGGCCGATGTGCGCGGCCAGCGATTTCCAGTATTGCTCGCGGTGCTGCCAGATCGCGGCTCGAACGTCGTCGCCCATGCCGGAATCCGCGGCGGTCTCGCCGTGCAGCACGGCGCCGTAGGTCACGTGCAGGATCTCCCGCGTATTCGGCCGAGTGAGCAAGGCCATGAGATCGCCCTGGGTCAGGCCGCTGGCTTTCGGGACGTCGGAGAGGGCCGCGGAGACGTGGTAGCTCGCCCGCGCGGTCGTATAGGCGCGCAGGGCGACCGGCCAGATCCGGGCCATCAGGTCCGGTTCGGTGGCGGCGATCGTTTCGAGCGCCACCAGGTAGCTCGTCCCGGAGGTCTTGAGATGGAAGGCGCCGCGAGTCGCCCGGGCGAGTCCGTCATAGACCGAGAACTTGTCGGACCCGGAGTGGATGCTGATCTTGTAGCCACCCATGGCGCGGGCAATGGCGGAATGGGTCGCCACATCCGTTTCGAGTTCTCGCGCGTCGCCGAGGAAGTCGATGCCCTTCTCGAAGGTGCCCACGAAACGCGGCGCGAAGCTCACCCAGTCCACTCCGAGCCTGTGCAGCTCGGTGGCCAGGTAGACGTGGTCCACGGCCGTGGTCCGGTGAAGGATCTCGTCGACGGCAACCTCGAACTCGAAGTTGCCGTGGCCCACGTTCTCGACCAGGTGCCTGTACATCGACACGACATGGACCACCGCGGCACCGAACCTGGCCGCCGCGGCGCGGATGGCCGGGCCGGGCACCTCCAGGGAACCCGTGTCCAGGGCGATCCGCGCTGGATAGCGAGCCGCGAAAGAAGCCGGGTCATCTTCGAGCTCCGCCCAGGGCACGGCCCTGAACGCTTCCTCGATCGTGGCGGGTGGCGCGTCCGCGGCGAGGTTGGGGACCAGTTCGATCGGATCGGAGGTGAACATGGTGCAGCCGGCCACGATCCCCGCATCCGCGTCCGCGTTGGTCTTGAGGTGGTCCGCGTCCGCCGCAAATCCGTCCCGCCAGCCCGAGGCGAGGGCCCCGAACGTGGCGGCATCGACCACGTCGACGAACGTCCGACCGGTCCGGCCCAGCTCCCGAGCGGATTGCTGCGCCAGAACCGGAAACAGCCCCGGGTTCGCGCGGAATGCCATCACGTGCCCGGGCGTCGCGATGCCCAGGCGATCGCCGGTACCGACTGAGGGACCCGAGCCCACGAGGCGCGGTCGCAGCCACGGCAGCATCTCTCTGAGGGCCGCGGCGTTCGATCCGCTGGCCGGTCCTTCGAGGACGTTGCCCGTGAGACTCTCGGACACGTCGCCCTCAAGCGCCGCGGGCAGGGCCTCGACGTTGGGGGCCCAGGCGACAAGCTCCCAGCCTGCCGCCCCGGGCCGGACGCCGACAACGGCGTCGCCCGTCTCGGCTATGGATCCGTCGATGGCGCCCGCTCGTCGGAGCGCGGCCTGCTTCTCGGCATCCATGGCTACGACTTCTGGACCCAGGCGTGAGCCGGGTCGAAGTGCGGGATCATCTGGCGGCCATCGCCGGCCATGATCCAGAGGTAGTAAAGCGAGTAGCCGGGTGCTGCGACCACGGGGTGGTACCCGCTCCGGATCACGGCCACGCCATCGTCCTTCACGACGAAAGCCTCTTCGGAGCCGTCCTCGTAATGAACCTGGACCCCGAACCCGCCGGCCGGGTCGACCTTGAAGAGGTAGACCTCCTCGAGCCGCACTTCGTCCGGGGGCGCCTGGCGGTCGTGTTTGTGGGGCGGATATGAGGACCAGTTGCCGGGAGGATTGATCGTCTCGCCGAGCAAGAGCCGGCCGGCGGCATGCTCCGGGCCAAGGATCGTCCTCACGGAGCGGGCCCAGTTGCCCGAGCCGACCTCGGCGAGCCGCTGGTCCGAGGGGCCGATGATCCGGGCTTCCGACGGCGAGGCGTCTCCCGCGGGAGCCGTGGCAACCGCGAGTTGAACGGGTCCGCGCGCCACGATGCGGAGCGGAATCCCTGGCGGAGCGTAGATCGCGTGACCGGGAGCCTCGAAAACGTTCGACCGCCCGCCAGCCTGGCCGAGAGGCCGCCCTCCGGCCTGCACGTCGACGACGCCGCCGAGTACGACCGCCACGGTTTCGAGATCGCCGGCGGTCTCGAGGGTCTCGCCCGGTGCCAGGTCGGCCAGATCGAGGCCGATGAGGTCGCCATCTCGCTCGGGGGCGACGACGGTTCGGATCATGTCTCTCCTTGTTGCATGGGCGCCACGAACCGAGGTGCCGCCCGGGGCTGCGTGGGACGCGAAGGCCGGCTCGAGCCGGCGACGTCAGTCGGCTACGCGAGTAACGAGCTGGGTTGGGTTCACGAAACGCAGGGCGATGACGAGGAGGACGAGCATGGAGCCCGTGTAGATCGCGGCCATGGCGTCCACTTCTTGAGGCGCTCTGATGCCCGCCCCGAAGACGGCGTCGTACAGAACCACGATCAGAGTGGTGCTGCCCGGCCCCGAGGTCAGGAAGGTCAGCTCGAACATGCCCACGGTCCGGACGAGGACGAGGATGCCCGCGGCGAGGATCCCGGGCAGCAGGAGCGGCCCGAGGATCCGGGTGAAGATGGTGAAGGTGCTGGCGCCGCACATCCGGGCCGCGGACTCGATCTTGGGATCGATCTGCTCGATGAACGGAATCATGACCAGGACGACGAACGGCACCGTCGGCACCAGGTTCGCGAGGATCACGCCCTCGATGTTGCCCGGCCAGCTGGAGCTTGTAAAGCAGCGTGGCCAGCGGGATGCCGTAGGTGATCGGCGGGATCAGGATGGGCAGCAGGAAGAGCAGGTTGACCAGGCGCTTGCCCGGGAAGTTGCGGCGAGCCAGCGCGTAGGCGGCGGGCACGCCGATGACGATCGCCAGACCCACGACCGCGACGGCGACCTGGGCGGTCACCAGGAGCACGTCGAACAAGTCGAACTCGGCCCAGGCGTCGCCGTACCAGTGGATGGTGAAGCCGTCGGGGATCCACGAGGCAAACCATGTCGTGCCGAACGAGTTGATGACGACGGTGGAGATGACCCCGATCAGGTTGACGAAGAAGAACCCGACGAGGAGCCAGACCGCGAAGCCTCCGAGGCTGACGGGCAGCAGCCGGCGTCGCCTGGCGGTCCGCGCGGGTGCGGATTGCGTCGCTACGGCCATCAGCCCTTGCCTCCACTCGCGCCCTTATAGAGCCGGCTGCGCCACATGAGCACGAGCACGATGATGCCCAGCATCACGGCCGCCATGACCATGGCGATCGCCGAGCCCAGCGAGTAGTTGAACTGCTCGAAGGCGGCATGGAACGCGGCTATGGAAATCACGTGCGTGTCGCCGGTGGGATTACCGACCAGGTTCGCCGATGGGAAGACGGAGAAGGCAAGCACGAAGGCCAGGCAGAACGTGATGGCCAGCCCGGGTGCCAGGAGCGGCAGGACGATGTACCGGAATCTCTGGAGCCAGCTCGCGCCCATGATCGCGGCGGCTTTCTCCAGGCTCGGATCGATGCCGGACATGTACGAAAGGACGAGCAGGAAGGCGAACGGAAATCCCGTGATCACCAGGGAGAAGAAGACGCCCCAGTAGTTGTGGACCAGGAGGAGCGGCTGGTTGATCACGTGGAAGTCGAGCAGGAACTTGTTGACCCAGCCCGAGCGGTCCAGGTACTTGAGCAAGCCTTCGGCCGTCAGGACCGTGCCCAGGGTGATCGGCACTACCAGGAGTGTGGTGAGGGTGCGCTTTCCGCGGAAACGGCCCCTCATCCGATAAGCGATCGGGACGGAGACCAGGACGTTGAGCAGGGCGGCCGGCAGGGCCAGCCACATCGTGATGCCGATCGTGTCCCGCAGATACGAGTCGTTGAAGAACTCCTGGTAGCTCGCCAGCGGACCGCCCGAAGCCGGGGTCAGCGAGAGCTGCAGGCCGTAGATGAACGGGTACACGAACAGGGCAACGAGGAACACGACGCCCGGCACCAGCAGGAGGAGTATCCGGTCGATGCCGCGATCCGCGAGGCGATGGCGAAGCGACGGGCGCTGGCCAACCGCGAAGGCTCCGGCTCCCGTGGGCGAGCCTGCGGCTGCGGCACTCATGGCAGCACTCCGAGCACCTCGGCGGGTGCTGCGGGCGTATCGAGGGGATAGATCAGCACGCGCTCCGGCGGCACGGTGATCGTCACGACGTCCGCCGGCGCGAGCCGCTTCTCGGTCCGGAAGTAGACCCGGTCGCCACTCGCGAGCGCGGCCTCGATGAGCATTTCCCGGCCGTGGTACTCGACCACTTCGGCCGTCACCTCGACGCGGTTCGGGCCGGTTCCATCGACCTCGATGTCTTCGGGGCGAATGGCTGCCACCGCACGCTGACCGTCGAGCTTGCCGAACACTTTGCCCGTGAGGCGGACGCTCGGGCCCGTCACGACGGCGCCATCGGCGCTCTGTTCGGCGACGTCGAGCTCGAACATGTTCCGGTAGCCCATGAAGCCCGCCACGTAGCGGTTCACGGGGTGCTCGTAAACCTCGCCCGGAGTGCCGACCTGCTGGACGACGCCCTCGCGCAGGACCACGAGCCGGTCGGCCATCGAGAGGGCCTCTTCCTGGTCGTGGGTGACGTAGATGGTCGTGAGATGAAGGCTCTGGTGGAGCCGCCGGATCTCGGTCCTCATCGCCAGTCTCAGCTGCGCGTCGAGGTTGGAGAGGGGCTCGTCCATGAGCACGAGCGGGGGTTCGTAGACGATCGCCCGAGCGATGGCCACGCGCTGCTGCTGACCGCCCGAAAGCTGTCCGGGCAGCTTCTTCGCGTGCTCTTCGAGTCTGACGAGTCGCATGACTTCGTCGACGCGCTGGTGCAGCTCCGCGCCGCGAACCTTGCGCATCTTCAAGCCGAAGGCGACGTTGTCGCGGACCGACATGTGTGGGAATAGGGCGTAGTTCTGGAAGACCATTCCGAATCCGCGCTGCTCCGGCGGCAGCCCGTCGATCCGGCGATCGTCGAGCCAGATGCTGCCGGCCGAGAGTGGCAAGAGCCCGGCCAGGCAGTTGAGGGCCGTGGTCTTGCCGCAGCCCGAAGGTCCGAGGAGGGCGATGAACTCGCCCCCTCGGATCGTCAGGCTCAGCTCGCGAAGCGCGGCCTGGTCGCCGAAGCGGCGGCCGATGCCGTCGAGTTTCAGCTCCTTGAACCGCTGATCGCGCATTGTCAGTTTCCCTTGCCTAGCGTGGCTACTTCTTGCCGATTTGCTTGTCCCACATGTCGAACGCCGTGACCTGCGCATCCGCGGGCAGCGACGTCTTCTTGGGGAACGTGTTGATCCAGGTTGCGAACTCAGGCGGGACGATGTCCTTGATGGCGGCCTGGCTATCGGCGGGAGCCATGTCGATGGTCACGTTCTTCACGGCTGGGCCGGGGTAGAAGTAACCCTTGTCGTAGGAGATGGCCTGCTGGTCGGGCTTGAGCATCCAGGCGATGAGCTGGAGGTCGGCGTTCAGGACGGCCGGGGAGACTCCGGTCGGAATGACGGCGTACTGGGCGTCAGTGATCCAGGTCATGTTCTGGAAGTTCGTCACCTTGGTCGTCTTCGGCACGGTGCCGAGAACGATCGGGTTGATGTACCAGCCCGTCGTGCTGGCGAGCATGTCGACCGTGCCGGCCGCGAGGTCTTTCATCGTAGCCGTGGTGCCGGTCTGATAGACGGTGATGTACTGGCCGAGGTCCTTGAGGTAGGCCCAGGTGTTCGCCCAGCCGTTGACCGGGTCGGTCGGATCCTTGTCGGCGAGCATGTATGGCAGCGACATCAAGAACGTGCGGCCGGGGCCCGAGTTGGCGGGCCGGGCGTACTCGAACTTGCCGGGGTGGGCCTTGGCCCAGGCCAGCAGGTCCGCGGGGGTCTGTGGAGGTGTCGCGACGTTCGTCGGGTTGTACTCGAGCAACGGCCCGGAGGGGTAGTAAACGACCTCGATGCCGTAGCCCTGAGCCAGGCCTTGCATGGCCGCGGCGGGCTCCAGGTAGTTGTCCATCAGACCCGGGAACGAGGCCTCATGATCCGGGATGACCTTGGTCAGGAGGTTGTTCTTGATGCCGGCGGAGAGGCCGTCGGTGCCGGTGAGGACCAGGTTGATCGCCGAAGCGCTCGACGCCTGCTGGGCCTGCAGCTTGCCGGCCATCTCAGGAGCGGTGGCCGTCGTGTAGGTGACGTTGTTGATGATCTCGGGGTGGGCCGTCTTGAAGTTCTCGATCATCCCCTTGGTGAGCTGCAAGTTGCCGGCCACGTCGAGGATGTTGATGGTCACGGGGCCGGCCGCGGGGCTTCCGGTCGCTGGCGCATTGGTGGCAGTACTCGGGGCACTGCACGCCGAGGCTACGACTCCCACGACCAGGGCGAGCCCCAGCCTGCGGGTCCAGGAGTTAGATGACATCGCTCAATGCTCCTCCGCTATCGCTGTTACGCCGGGTTTGCCGTCCCGGGCAGGGCTCCGCCTCGGGACACCGGTGACAAGGTCTGAGGGCACAGGCCCCGTGGACGCCCGCACGATCAGCTGGGCGCCCAGCATTTCCTCGTGGATGCCGACATTGGGATGAGAGAGCTGTTCGATGAGCAATTCGACGGCGACACGGCCCGACATCTCGGTCGGTAGGGCAACCGTCGTGATGTGAGGAGTGACCATTCCGGCCATTGGGATGTTGTCGAAGCCGACCACGCTGACTTCGTCTGGAACGACGACGCCTCGCACGGCCAGCCGGCTGATGACTCCCAGGGCCATCAGGTCGTTGAAGGCAATGACCGCCGTGAGACCTCTCGCGAGCACCAGATCCGCGGCCTGCTGACCGGCCTCGAATGTCGGCGAGAAGGGTCCGAGCTCGATGGTCTCCAGGCCGTGGGTTCGCGCCCCGCTTCGAAGTCCGCGGCGCCGCTCCCGGTTGGACCACGACTGAGCCGGGCCCGCGAGGAAGCCGATCCGCTCGTGCCCGAGCGCGGCGAGATGTTCTACGGCCTGGCGCATGCCGCCCGCACTGTCGAGCAAGACGCCCGAAGCGCCGCGGACGCGCCTGTTGAGCAGCACCAGCGTGGTGTCGCGCCGCAGCTGCTGCAGCTGCGCATCGCCCAGACGAGACGAGCAGATCACGACACCGTCGACCTGCTTTGCCATTTCTCTGACCAGTTCCATCTCGAGGCGCGGGTTCTCTTCCGAGTCGGCCAGGAAGACGGCGTAGTCAGCTTCACGAGCGCGAGCCTGCGCGCCCTTCAGAACGGCCGGGAAGAACGGATTGCCCAGATCAGGGACGACGACGCCGATGTTGCCGGTCTTGCCCGTGGTGAGACTTCGCGCCACGCGGCTGGGCCGGTAGCGCAACTCCTCTGCCACCCCGAGCACCCTCTCCAGCGTGTCGCTCTTGACGAGCCCGGGGGCGGCAAAAGCTCTGGAAACGGTGGCTGGCGAAACGTTCGCCTGTCTGGCCACATCGCGGATCGATGGGGTCTGGCCCTCGGTTCGATCGCCGCCCCTGACCCGACGCGATTGATCGCGCCGGGGGGCGACTACAGCCGACTGCTGACCTTGCTCCGGAAGCGGTGACGGGCCGTCCGATGGTCCCTGGATCTGCGGCATGAACGGACAATGAAACCGGTTGCAGAAAATGTCAATACCAGTCCATCATGAAGGCGACCGAACCGGAGCCGTGCCACCCGGCTACCTTCGGGTCCCATGCAAGGAGGCGGACGATGAACGCTGGCGGGCGTCGAGATGGCTCGAACCGCCGACACCGGATAGCCGACGTTCGCGCGACCACGGTGAGCGTTCCCCTTCAGGCGCCCCTACGTCACGCCGCCGGCGCCCACTGGGGCCGCTTCGTTCGAACCATCGTCGAGGTGGAGACGGAGAGCGGGTTCGTGGGCCTCGGAGAAATGGGCGGCGGAGGCCAGAGCGCCCAGCTCACGGTCGAATCCCTCAAACCCAAGCTTCTCGGCCACGACATCTTCGACACCACGGCCCTCTGGTTCAAGATCCTGAACCCCACGGCCGCTCTCTACGACAACCGCACCCAGATCCACGCCGCCCTGGAGTTCGCCTGCCTCGACGTCGCCGGCCAGGTTCTCGAGGTGCCGGTTTACGACTTGCTCGGCGGAAAGATGCGGGATGAAATCCCGTTCGCGAGCTACCTGTTCTTTCGCTACCCCAACGAGAAGACCGGCGAGGGCGAAGTCCGGACGGTCGACCAGCTCGTGGCCCACGCTCGAGAGTTGAAGGATCGCTGGGGTTTCCGCAGCCACAAGCTCAAGGCCGGGGTCTTTCCGCCGGACTACGAGCTCGAATGCTTCAGGGCCCTTGGCGCGGCATTCCCGGATGACAACCTCCGGATCGATCCCAACGCTTCCTACAGCGTCCGCGACGCGATCCGCGTGGGGCGCGCGATAGCCGACCTCCGGAACGACTACTACGAGGATCCAACCTGGGGCATGAACGGCCTGCGCCGCGTCCGGCAATTCGTGAACCTGCCGATCGCGACCAACACCGTCGTGACGAACCTCGAGCAGTTGTCGGCCAACGTCCGCGATCATGCCGTCGACGTCATCCTGCTCGACACGACGTTCTGGGGCGGCATCCGGCCGGCTCTGAAGGCCGCGGGCGTGTGCGAGACGTTCCAGCTGGGCGTCGGCGTCCATTCGTCCGGGGAGCTGGGCATCCAGCTCGCGACCATGCTCCATTTCGGCGCCGCCCTGCCTTCGATGGAGTTTGCCGCGGACGCCCACTACCACCAGCTCGCCGACGACATCATCGAAGGCGGCCCGCTCCCCTACCGCAACGGCTCGCATTGCGGTGCCGGACGGACCGGGCCTGGGCGTCCGCCTGGATCGCGAGAAGGTGGCCAAATACGCACAGCTCTACCAGGAGCTCGGCGGCTATCCCTACGACCGCGATCCGGGCCGGCCGGGCTGGTACGCGACCGTGCCAAACGAGCGGTGGGCGGACCCGACCGACGGCTCGGTGCCGAGAGCTATCCGAAGGCGAACGATGAGCGGGCCGGGGTCGTCTGGCGGCGTCTTCGACAAGCTCCTCGCGGTAGGGCTCGTGCCGGTCGTCGAGATCACCGACGCGGACAACGCCGTTCCCCTAGCCGAAGCGCTTGTCGAAGGTCAGATCCTGGTCGTCGAAGTCACGTTTCGAACGCCCGCGGCGGAGGAGTCCATCCGTCGGATCGTCCACCACGTACCCCAGATCGTGTGCGTGGCCGGTACGGTCACCTCGACCGCTCAGGTGGACGTCGCGCGCGATGCCGGCGCGGCGCTCCTCGTCGCCCCGGGCCTGAACCGGCAGGTGGTGGAGCATGCCCAGCGCCTCGGCATCCCGATGATGCCCGGAGTCCTGACGCCAAGCGAAGTCGAAGCTGGACTGTCGCTCGGCCTGGAGAGGTTCAAGGTCTTCCCGATCGAGCCGGTCGGCGGCGTGCGGTATCTCAAGGCGCTGGCCGCGCCTTATCCCAGGGTTCGATGGAATCCCACCGGCGGCGTCACGCCGGCCTCTCTGCCTGAATACCTGAAGATGCCGAGCGTCCTGGCGTGCGGCGGGAGCTGGATCGCGCCGCGGGCGGACATCGAAGCCGGCAAGTTCGACGAGATTGCGGCGCGGGCCGCGGAGGCGGTCCGGATCGTTCGCGAGACGCGCATCGGGGTCCGGCCATGAGTCCACTCTCGATCCGGCCGTCCAGCGAGGCGCGCTGGGACTGCGTGGCGCTCGGCGAGGTCATGCTCAGGCTGGATCCGGGCGAAGAGCGGACCAGCCGTGCTCGCTCCTTCCGGGCCTGGGAAGGCGGCGGCGAGTACAACGTCGCGCGAGGTCTGGCCCGTTGCTTCGGCTTGCGGGCTTCCGTCGTGACCGCGCTCGTGGACAACCCGGTGGGCCGGCTCGTCGAAGACATGATGCTGGCCGGCGGCGTGGACCTGTCCCACGTCATCTGGCAGCCGTTCGACGGCGTTGGCCGGAAGGCCCGCAACGGGCTCAACTTCACCGAGCGTGGGTTCGGCGTCCGGCCCGGCCTGGGCTGCTCGGACCGGGGGCACACGGCCGTCTCGCAGCTCGTGCCCGGGGACGTGGATTGGGCCGCCATCTTCGAGGGCGAGGGCGTGCGCTGGTTCCACACCGGAGGCATCTTCGCGGCCCTGTCCGAAACCACTCCACTGGTCGCCGCGGAGGCAATGGCGGCCGCCCGCGCCGCCGGCACGGTGGTCTCATACGACCTCAACTACCGGCCTTCGCTCTGGTCTTCCATCGGCGGGCAGCGCCGAGCCCAGGAAGTGAATCGAGAACTCGTCAAGCTCGCGGACGTTCTGCTGGGAAACGAAGAGGACTTCGCGGCCGCGCTCGGCTTCGAGGTCGAAGGCGGCGACGCGACGTTGAGCTCGCTCGACGCGGCAGGCTACGGGCGGATGGTCGAGCGCGTGGTCGCCGAGTATCCGAATCTGAAGGTCGTCGCCACGACGCTTCGGACAGCCCGAACGGCCAGCCGGAACGATTGGGGCGCCATCCTCTGGGCCGACGGCGGGTCGTTCGCGGCCCGCAATCGGACGGACCTCGACATCCTCGATCGCATTGGCGGTGGCGATTCCTTTGCCTCGGGCATGGCGTATGCGTTCCTGACGGGCATGGGGCCGGCCGAGGCGGTCGAATGGGGCGCAGCTCACGGCGCGCTCGCCATGACGACGCCCGGCGATGCGAGCATGGCCACCCGAGACGAGGTCGAGCGCCTGGTCCGCGGAGGCTCGGCCCGCGTCGTTCGCTGAGCGCCGTTATCCGGGCCCCACGCCGAGAATCATCAAGGCAACGATCACGCCCTCGAGGGCGGCGACTGCCACGGCCACAACGCCGGCGGCTCGATATCGACTTGCCAACGCGCTTGGGGCGCGTGGCGCAGTGAGCCAGAAAACGAGCCCGATCAGAAAGAAGAAGACCGCACTCGATCCAAAGACCAAAGCGAGCATGGCGCCTACCTCAGAGTTCAATATATCGTGCGGCAACCGTCGGGATCCATAGCCCAGGCAGGACCCATGACAATCCGTTCCTTCATCGATACCTACGCATTCCTATCCAACTTCTCGCCTTCCGTCGTCGTTTTCGATGGCGAGGCCTACCCGACGGTCGAACACGCGTTTCAAGCCGCTAAGACGCTCGATCAGGCCGAACGCGGAAGGATTCGAGGAGCTGGCGTCTCCAGCTCGGGCGAGGCGACTGGGCCGGGGCGTCACCCTTCGCGATGGATGGGATCACTTGCGTCTCGAGGTGATGGAATCCCTCTTGCGGCAGAAGTTCTCGGATCCGGACTTGAGACGCGCTCTTCTTTCCACGGGAGAGGAAACCCTGGTCGAAGGTAACGATTGGCACGACCAGTTCTGGGGTGAGTGCCGATGCGCCCGTCATGCCGCCTCCACGGGGTTGAACTGGCTGGGGGTGCTGCTGATGCGGGTTCGATCGGATGCACGTCAGGAGCCCTGAAGTGCCGAGCCCTTCCGAACGACCCGGACCGCATCCAACTCCTGCGCGTCCATGAAGAAGTAGCACCGTCCCCACAGCGCTTTCTTGCCGAAATCGTCGAACACGTTCGGGCCGGCTGGACTGATCAGGACTTCAGAATCACACAGTGCCATCAGGTGGTTGGCTTCGATCTCGGCCCAATGCTGGCTCGCCAGTAGATCGAAGACGATGCTGAAGGCCGGGTGGTTGTAGGAGACCAGGACGTTCCCGTCATCCATGGCGGTGGGCTGCATGTCCGGGTGATGGTTGAAGATTTCGCCCATCACTAACGTCGCCGCCTCGACCGCCTGCGCATCGCTCAAGTCGTCCTCGACCATCACGACGGTGCCGTGCTTGAAGACCACGAAGTCCCGCTCGCCATTGACGTAGTAGCCGAATGTCTTGACCACATCGTCAGTGTCCGGGCCGAACGACGGCTTCCATCGCGGTACGGGCGGGAAGCTTGTCGACCTCGGGCCGGATGGGTTCATAGCAGTCTCCCCCCGCTTCCTTGTCTCGACCTGTCTTCCAGAAGGACCGCGATCAGCCCACGCGGCTCATCCTCGAGGCCGTACGGGTCTTCCCGGAAATGTGCCCATTCATCCGCGTCAATCCATGGCGGGCGCGCAGTAAAGACCTGCAGTTCCGGGTACTTGAGCGTGATGTCCTCTGCGGAGGGAGCCTTCATTAGCCCCCACAATCCCCCCATGCCGTAGTCGTACACGACCAGGAAGAGTCGATCTTCGGCCGCCATCGCCTCTCAATCCTCATGAATCGCAGCCCGGTCACATTGACGCGGTAGCTCGTTGTCACCTCCAGCCCTCCCGCGGGCATACCGTCTTGGGTGCGACGCGACTCAGGGTCGACGGCTCCTCAACTCGACCGGATGGGATCTCAAAATCGCGAAGCACCATTCCCGAGATGGCAGGCGGCCGCGTGTCGTCCCTCGTACAACTACAGAAATGGCGCCCCCGCCGGGACTCGAACCCGGGACCTTCCGCTTAGAAGGCCAGAGTGCCACTGCGCTGTGGCATCCCTCGTGGATGCACGAGCATTTCGTGTCCAGTTAGCGTGTCGTCAAACAGGCTTGACGCAGTCGGTGAGTGGCTAGGACGGTTCGGACATCGAGCGTTCCAGTGAACGAGCCTGCTTCACATATCCAGCCAGTCCTTCATCGTTCGGGGTGCCATAGCGGCTGATAACCAATTTGCACTCAGCCTTCGCTTGCGCGAGCCGACCGGTTTGAGCATGCAGGGCGGCGGCTTCGATCAGAGCGTCAGCGACGTCTTGCCGGAGACCAGGGTCGCTCGAGCTCCCAAATCGGCTTTCCACCTCAAGGTACGCGTCGAGCGAACCCTCCACTTCACCGCGAAGGGTGAGTGCATTACCTATCGCGAGCAAAGCCTTCGCGACCTGAGTTTGAACTGCCAGCGTGGGGGATTTATCGAATTTGGCCAGCACGCCCCTCGCGGCCTCAAGCTCGATATCGAGATCGCCGAGCGACTGCGCAGTGATTGCCTTCTGTACCAGGGTTTCGGCCACGAGTTCGTCCGTCGTCCCGGACCCGCGCGCCTCCAACCGTCGCAAGAGTCTGTCGTTCGAGTTGATGGAGTCCGCAAACTTGCCGTCGGCAACCAAGGCCAGACTCTCGTTGTAGAGGGCGGTATCGACAACACTGGCTACGACTGGATCCAGGTCCGCGCTGAACTCCGCCGTGATGAGCAAGAGAGAGGCCATCTCCTGGTCTCGCCGACCGAGGCCTCCGGACGCGTACGCCTGGCCGAGGAGGGCGCGCGCTCTGGCTCGGCGACCCCACGGAGCTTCGACGCCTGCGAGCTTCCCGACTGCCTCTGACCATGCGGCGATGGCCTCATCGAACCGACCGTTTTCTTGCAGTGAGTAGGCGTTGGATTCGCTGGCGAGCGCCAGCTCCTCCGTTAAGGGTTGGCCCTCCACAAGGGTCTTTCGAGCGGTATTCCATCCAACAATGGCCACATGTGGCATCTCGCCCGGTGCCTTGTCGCGGGTCAGGCCGAGCAGTCCCGAGACTCGAACGAACTGTCCGGGTTGGCGAGAAACCAATTCGGCCGCAGCGACAAGGAGTATCGGTATCAGATGGACTACTGGCGGCATTGGCAATCCGGCGATGAGTATCGCGATGAGGCACCCGCGCCAAATCCCGTTGAGTATCCGTGGCGCCGGATCCGTGCTCAGGCCGCGCAGGACTCGATCCACTCGAAACCCATCGAGGGCGGCGAGGAAGCTCAACATCGCGGCGCCGCCGAGGTACCCAATCACCTGAATCGTCATCGCGGTCATCCTCCCTCCGGGTCCCAAGTCCGGTTGCGTGGCCAGGCCGATGGTGCAGCGCGCGGAGCGCTGGCGAACTGGTTCGGCTGACGCTCGTCAGGTCGATGGCCGGCGAGGCAACATAGGCATCCTGTCAGTTCCATGCTCAAATGGCCCATCGGAAGCGAGACGCTGTTGGCGACGGACTGGGAGTCGGGGTCGGACTGGGAGTCGGGGTCGGACTGGGAGTCGGGCTGCTGTGCGGGCTCCCGAGGATAACCCCAACCGTGTCTGCGAGCACAGTCACCAACGCGGCCAAGATGGTCGGCCACGAGTGGCCCGGGTTGTGCAGGTCGCTAACGGGATTGGGTTGCGGCTGGGGCGGCGCCTGCGGCTTGAAAGGCTCAGGGATCTGCGGACCCGGGGAGGCCTTAGGTTGACGAGGTTGATCTCGCATCGGAAGTGGATTGACCGGCGTAGGCTGAGTGTCATCCCACTTCGACAGGCTCCGGATCCAGTCCCCCGCGATTCCGAACGGGGCCGATGCGACCGTGTAGACGGCCCCGCCGGCCGACTTGGCCCAGTCCGGGTGCGCCGCCATTTGGGCGCTGACGTATGTGGCGATGAGGGCCGCCCCCACTACCACCACGCATGCACCTCCCAGAGCGACCGTCCCTTCCGGTCCGGCGACCGTGCCAGCTAATGCCGCCTGCACGCAATGGCCGCTAGGATCGATTCCATTGACTGGGCTGTTGTTGACGTACAGATACAGCCCGAGGCTCTGGCTGTCGGTCGGGCTGATGCCCCAGGTGTCACGCTGGAGGAAGGTGCCGGTGGCGGGGTCGTAGGTGCGGGCGCGAAGGAACTCGAGACCTGACTCGGTATCGGTCCGTTCCCCGGAGAAGCGGACCTCGTTGGCGATCGAGCCCGAGCTCGTGCGGGTGGCACCGAAGGCGCTGTAGTTGTAGGAAGAAGCCGAGTTGTCCCAGAGCGTCGGTGAGCATCCGGACCGAGCCCAGGGTGTCGTCCTGATACCAGTACGTCGTGCCCGCCTGGTCGATCTCGAGAGGCGATCCCGCGAAGGCGTAGGTGGTGGTGGACGAGCCCTTCGTCTCGGCGATGACCTGGGGTAGGGACGAGGCGAGATCGAGGGTGTAGGACGTCGTCGCACCCGCGGCGGTCTTGGCGATCCTGTCGCCCGAGCCGTCGTAGGCATACGAGCCAATCGTCTGACCGCCGGTCGAGAGGGCGGTCAGGCGGTTCTCGGCGTCGTAGGCGTAGGTCGTGGTGACCGTGCCGTCCGTTGCGGCCCCGGACCAGCTCGAGCTCCCGCTGCTCTCGTTGGCCGCGGCATCGATGGCGCTAACCGTGTAGGTGTGGCTGACGCCCGCGGTCAGAGCTGTGTCGGAATAGGCGGTCGAACCGATCGGGACCGAGTTGAGCTTGACCCCGTCGCGATAGACGTTGTAGCCCGCGACCGCGACGTCGTCGGTGCTGGCGCTCCAGGTTAGATCGATCCGACCGGCCCCGACCGGCGTGCCGGATAGACCGGTGGGCGTCGATGGCGCGGTCGTGTCGGTGCCGGGGGTGCCCGAAGGCGTCGTCGCGCCGGCTGCGCTCGATTGAGCGGAAGCGTTGCCGGCGGCGTCGAGCGCGGCGACGGTGTAGCTGTAGGTGGTCGAGCCCGTGGTCGTGACGTCGGCGAAGCTCGTGGCCGAGCCCGCGACGACGCCCACGAGGGTGCCGTCGCGATAGATGCGGTAGCCGCTGACCCCGACGTTGTCCGACGACGCAGTCCAGGAGAGCGGCGACACGGTTGAATGCGGTTGCCGTGGCCGAAGGACTCGCCGGGACCGACGGTGCCGAGGTGTCGGCCGAGGGCGGCACGACCATGCTCGTCCGGTTGCCGTTGGTGTCATAGCCAAAGGTGGTCGCGACACCGGCGGTCGTGATCGAGCCGATCTCGTTGGCGTCGTCGTAGGCGTAGGTCGTCGTGACGCCCGACGCGGTCCGGCTCGTGCGGTTGCCCGCGGCGTCGTAGCCGAAGGTCTCGGCGGGTGTGGTGCCTGGATACGTCGAGCCTGTCAGGCGCCCCAGGTTGTCGTAGGTGTAGGTCGTGGTGCCTTCGGGGCTCGACTCGGTCAGACGCTGACCCGCCGGGTTGAAGGTGTAGCCATAGGCCGCGAGCGCGGCGCCCGACTTCGTGTAGGCGAGGTTGGTGACGCGGCCGGCGTTGTCGATCGTGAAGGCCGAGGCGATGGTCTTGGGATAAGTGACCGAGGCCGGACGACCGGCGTCGTCGTAGGTGTAGGACGTAACCCTGCTCGCCCAGTCGGTGACACTCGCGAGGGCGTTGGTCGAGGTGTAGCCGTAGCTGACCGTCTTGCCGCCGGTCGTGACCGAGGTCCTGTTGCCCACCGCGTCATAGGCGTAGGTGACGGCTGATCGCGAGGGCTGGTCGACCTCGGCGACCCTGCCGAAGTGGTCATACGTCCAGCCCGTGGTGCCGTGAGGGTCGACCATGGTCAGGGTCCGGCCGAGGGCGTCGTAGGTGTAGGCGACGCTGCCGTTGTTCTTTCCCGATCGCGGGGCTACGACCGCCCGGTCACAAGCTGCTGCACAACCAAAATGATGATGATGGGAGCTCCACCTAGACAGCCACGGATGAGGATGTGCTTGTATGCGCCGAGATGCCTCTCCTTAGGGTAGTCGGGGTTGAGGATGGTTCGGGAAACGCTGAACCAGAACCAGGTGAGCCAGACGACCACGAACAGAAGACCGATCGTATCGACTGTATCCCAGAAATTCATGGCTTCATCCTCGGAGAAAGAACACCGCCAAGCTGACCGCGCAGAGGATCGGCGGTCAGCTGGCTGAGCAACATCCCCGTGCCCACTCCGACGCCGGCGCCAAGCGCGATGCAGCCTATGCTGCCGAGCCCGCCTGTCGCCATCACACAGGCCGCGCCGGCTCCGATCCCAGCAGCATCAGCCAAGACGTCGACGCCACCCTCCTTCAACGCAGGTCCGGCTCCTTCGTGCATGTATGTCTGACGTACCCCATACAGCTGAAGACCGTAGCCAACGAGACCAAGGAAACGCACCGTTTTGCTAAAGGTCCCTGTCTCTGCCGCGACGGTGCCCGCGATATCGGTTGGCCCCCATTGTCCCATGCGCTGGTAGCCTTTCGCGAGGTTCTGCTTCGTTACGTCCAGCCCCCTTTTGAGAAGATCGTGGACGAGTTGGACAAGATCTGCTGCAGAGACAGCGCCCGCGATCATAGCCAAACCACGGCCGTCTCCATTTGTGTCGGGCCTACTCGCGGCTTTTGGGCATCCTGTGCTGCTCGGACAATCGGGAGGTGGTGGTCCTGGGTTCGCCGTGGGTGTGGGTGCACCGCTTGAGATTCCCGACGACTTGCGGCCGGACCCTTCTCCTGCCACACAGTCACCGGCGATGATTAGGGCACAGTGCCCAGAAGGATCCAGCGCGTTCAAGGGGTTGTTCTCGGTATAGGCGTAGACATCGAGCGATTGGCTGTCGGTCGGCGTGATGCCCCAGGTGTCGCGCTGGAGGAAGGTGCCGGTGGCAGGGTCGTAGGTGCGGGCCCGGAGGAACTCGAGACCCGACTCGGTATCGGTCCGTTCCCCGGAGAAGCGGACCTCGTTGGCGATCGAGCCCGAGCTCGTGCGGGTGGCACCGAAGGCGCTGTAGTTGTAGGAAGAAGCCGAGTTGCCCAGAGCGTCGGTGAGCATCCGGACCGAGCCCAGGGTGTCGTCCTGATACCAGTACGTCGTGCCCGCCTGGTCGATCTCGAGAGGCGATCCCGCGAAGGCGTAGGTGGTGGTGGACGAGCCCTTCGTCTCGGCGATGACCTGGGGTAGGGATGAGGCGAGATCGAGGGTGTAGGACGTCGTCGCACCCGCGGCGGTCTTGGCGATCCTGTCGCCCGAGCCGTCGTAGGCATACGAGCCAATCGTCTGACCGGCGGTCGAGAGGGCGGTCAGGCGGTTCTCGGTGTCGTAGGCGTAGGTCGTGGTGACCGTGCCGTCCGTTGCGGCTCCGGACCAGCTCGAGCTCCCGCTGCTCTCGTTGGCCGCGGCATCGATGGCGCTAACCGTGTAGGTGTGGCTGACGCCCGCGGTCAGAGCTGTGTCGGAATAGGCGGTCGAACCGATCGGGACCGAGTTGAGCTTGACCCCGTCGCGATAGACGTTGTAGCCCGCGACCGCGACGTCGTCGGTGCTGGCGCTCCAGGTTAGATCGATCCGGCCGGCGCCGACCGGCGTGCCGGATAGAGCGGTCGGCGTCGATGGCGCGGTCGTGTCGGTGCCGGGGGTACCAGAAGGCGTCGTCGCGCCGGCTGCGCTCGATTGGGCCGAAGCGTTGCCGGCGGCGTCGACCGCGGCGACGGTGTAGCTGTAGGTGGTCGAGCCCGTGGTCGTGACGTCGGCGAAGCTCGTGACCGAGCCCGCGACGACGCCCACGAGGGTGCTGTCGCGATAGATGCGGTAGGCGGTGACCCCGACGTTGTCCGACGACGCCGTCCAGGTCAGCGTGACCCGATTGAACGCGGTTGCGGTGGCCGAGGGACTGGCAGGAACCGACGGTGCCGCCGTATCGACCGAGGGCGGGACGACCATGCTCGTGCGGTTGCCGTTGGCGTCATAGCCAAAGCTGGTCGCGACACCGGCGGTCGTAATCGAGCCGATCTCGTTGGCGTCGTCGTAGGCGTAGGTCGTCGTCACGCCGCTGGCGGTCCGGCTCGTGCGGTTGCCCGCGGCGTCGTAGCCGAAGGTCTCGGAGGGCGTGGAGCCCGGATACGTGGAGCCAGTCAGGCGCCCCAGGTTGTCGTAGGTGTAGGTGGTCGTGCCCTCGGGGCTCGACTCGGTCAGACGCTGGCCCGCCGGGTTGAAGGTGTAGCCGTAGGCGGCGAGCGCCCCACCCGACTTCGTGTAGGCGAGGTTGGTGACTCGGCCGGCGTTGTCGATCGTGAAGGCCGAGGCGATCGTGTTGGGATAGCTGACCGAGGCCGGGCGTCCGGTAGGACCTGGTCCGGCCTCCGGATCATCACTCGCTTAGAACGCCCGACCGACGCGGGCACCATCCCCTTCGGCTGGAGCATGAGGGGGCTCGGCCGCCATGGGTACGCGTCCCGCCAGCACGGTCGGGTGGATCATTTGTGCTCCGCTCGATGTGGGCTAAGCCGATACACCTCCCTCGCGGCGAGCATCAACACGAACACACCGGCGAGACCCGCAGCTGCGGACGCTGGCCGCACGGCAGCCGCTGGGATACCGCGCAGTGATCCATCCCAGGATCGCACGGCCATGTCCAACAGCACTGTCCCGGCGACGACGAGCGCGGCGACGCCCGCTCTCGGCGTGTTTGCGTCACCTCCCCGGAACGCTCGGCCAAGGTTGTGGGGCCCTCGCAGATAGGTCCATAGGTACCACAACACACTGGCGCCCAAAGCGAAGTCGAATATGCTCGGAAGAGTCGCCATCTCTGCTCCTCAAGTCCTAGCAGGATTGGTCAGGTCTGCTGGTCCACAGGACAGTGGTGTAGGAACCCCCGCCACCAATGCCTCCTCCGATGCCAGCCCCTGGACCTACCTCGACTTGGTGTACCGGCTGCCCGCAGCGACCAGATCCCCATTGGAACTCCCCGCTGCCACCCCCGAACCAATTGATATGGCCTCCAACTGCCCCAAAAGCGCCAGCTTGATCACCGACATTGCCGCTCTGGTTTGTGAGGATGAAACCGATGCCCCCGGATCCGTGGATATCGAACTTCGGCAATTTCGTGTCGCCAGAGCCTCCGACTGAAACGGTTGCTCCAAGTTGGCCGCTTGTGGTCGCCATCGCACAGACCTGCACACCTCCCTCTAGGTGGCCCAAGAAGTTCCAGTTCAGGTTTGGACACGCTCCGACGGTGGCATCGTACTTGATGCCGCGGTCGTGGAGGAAGTTGGCCGGGTTGTTCACGAGGTTGTTGCCGACTGTCGAAGAGTAGATGTTGCCTGCATGGCAGAGGGGATTGAACCCGCAATCGGTGCCCGATTCCGTCTTCTTGGCCGCGGTCTTCTGAGGGGCAGCCGAGGAGTGCGGTGGCAGCTGAGCGGTGCTCGTCGGAGTCATCGAGCGCGTGATGGGGTGATCCTGGGGTGGCTGAGTGACGGCAATCCAGAATGGAGTCGTAATCGCTGACGCATGCGAGCTCAAGTAGTCGTCGATCGCCCAAGGATCGCGCCCTGTTGGATCCGCCAGGTTCACGGGGTTGTTCTCCGTATAGCCATACAGCCCGAGGCTCTGGCTGTCGGTGGGCGTGACGCCCCAGGTGTCACGCTGGAGGAAGGTACCGGTGGCGGGGTCGTAGGTGCGAGCGCGGAGGAACTCGAGACCCGACTCGGTGTCGGTCCGCTCACCTGTGAAGCGGACCTCGTTGGCGACCGAGCCTGTGGAGGCTCGCGTAGAGCCGAAGGCGGAATAGGCGTAGGTCGCGGGGCTGTCACCCGAGACGTCGGTCAGCATCCGGACCGAGCCCAGGGTATCGGCGAGATACCAATACGCCGAGCCCGAGCGGTCGAACTCGAGCGCTCCCCCGGCATAGGCGTAGGCGGTGGTGACTGCGCCGCTGGTCTCCGACAGAACCTGGGGTAGGGACGAGGCGAGATCGAGGGTGTAGGACGTCGTCGCACCCGCGGCGGTCTTGGCGATCCTGTCGCCCGAGCCGTCGTACGTGTAGGCGCCGATCGACTGGCCGCCGGTCGAGAGAGCGGTCAGGCGGTTCTCGGCGTCGTAGGCGTAGGTCGTGGTGACCGTGCCGTCCGTTGCGGCTCCGGACCAGCTCGAGCTCTGGCCGCTCTCGTTGGCCGCGGCATCGATGGCGCTGACACCGTGTAGGTGTGGCTGACGCCGGCGGTCAGAGCTGTGTCGGAATAGGCGGTCGAACCGATCGGGACCGAGTTGATCTTGACCCCGTCGCGATAGACGTTGTAGCCCGCGACCGCGACGTCGTCGGTGCTTGCGGTCCAGGCTAGATCGATCCGGCCGGCTCCAACGGCGGTGCCGGATAGACCGGTGGGCGTCGATGGCGCGGTCGTGTCGGTGCCGGGGGTGCCCGAAGGCGTCGTCGCGCCGGCTGCGCTCGACTGGGCGGACGCGTTGCCGGCGGCGTCGACCGCGGCGACGGTGTAGCTGTAGGTGGTCGAGCCCGTGGTCGTGACGTCGGCGAAGCTCGTGGCCGAACCCGCGACGACGCCCACGAGGGTGCTGTCGCGATAGATGCGGTAGCCGCTGACCCCGACGTTGTCCGACGACGCAGTCCAGGTGAGGGCGACCCGGTTGAACGCGGTTGCCGTGGCCGAAGGGCTGGCCGGAACCGAAGGTGCGGAGGTGTCGGCCGAGGGCGGCACGACCATGCTCGTCCGGTTGCCGTTGGTGTCATAGCCAAAGGTGGTCGCGACACCGGCGGTCGTGATCGAGCCGATCTCGTTGGCGTCGTCGTAGGCGTAGGTCGTCGTGACACCCGACGCGGTCCGGCTCGTCCGGTTGCCCGCGGCGTCGTAGCCGAAGGTCTCGGCGGGTGTGGTGCCTGGATACGTCGAGCCTGTCAGGCGCCCGAGGTTGTCGTAGGTGTAGGTGGTCGTGCCTTCGGGCTCGACTCGGTCAGACGCTGACCCCCGGGTTGAAGGTGTAGCCATAGGCCGCGAGGGCCGCGCCCGACTTCGTGTAGGCGAGGTTGGTCACGCGGCCGGCGTTGTCGATCGTGAACGCCGAGGCGATAGTGTTGGGATAAGTGACCGAGGCCGGGCGGCCGGCGTCGTCGTAGGTGTAGGACGTCGTTCGGCTCGCCCAGTCGCTAAGGCGGTGAGACGACTCTCGGCGACGCTGGGCAGTCCGTCCGTCGTTTCGTGATCGGCCCGATACGCCTGGAGTGCCTCGCGATCATCGGCGCCGAGTTCGGCGCCCGCATGATCTCCAGGTGAGGCCAAAGGAGTCGGTACTGGGCATCCGCGTCTGGGCCCAGCCCAGTGACTCCCGACTGTCCGCCCAGAAGGCGCTTCGTGGCCCCACAAGCCATGCAGTGGCCGACTCGGAGACAGTGTCGATGTACGACGCCGGTCCTCCCGTCGAAAGTCGCCGAGGGTGCCGACGAGCCATGCAAAGTACTCGTCTAGTTCCTGGCTTCTACATGTCCACCGATGCTCGCATCGGCGATGGTTCCGATAATCCGCGACCGCAGTGGCTTCATCCTTACCCAGCTGAGCCCGTGGTGCGGCGTCACGGAGTAGCAGCACCTGAATCATGGCGGCGGATGAGACGACGTGCGAATCCGAGCGCCAGTAGGCGTTGCCGATGAAGTCATCGACGTCCATCTGCAGATATCCGACCGACTGCGGTTGTGGTTCGCCAGACCCTTAGCCTTGTCCGATCGCTGCAAGCGCGCGACCTCTGGACGGCAGCGGTCCGTTCGCCTTTTCTTGATGTCGGCGGCGGCGAGGTAGAGGTCGTGCGCGACCATCGCCTTCTCTCCCATCGAGACGAACGAGCCAGTGGCCAGGCAGAACGAATAGCCCGAGCCCGAGAAGGCGAGAGCGATGCTGGCCGGCCAAGACCCGATCTGTGCGCCGGCCAGCCGATGGCACGGGCGCAACTGCCTAGACGGACGATGTCGAGAATGTGCGAACGCCGGGACGCGTGCATCTCTTGCAGATCGGCGCATCGAGGATCCAGATGCCACCACGACGACGAAGGAAAATCGACGAACCACAGATCACAGGACGCCTCCCTGCCGCGCTCCGGAGGCCCGTTGGACCCGCGTTGGAGTGGGGCTGGACGAGGACTTCGGGCTGGGGGAGGGCGATGGACCAGTAACTTCAGGTCGTGGGTGTTCTGACCACTGAACAACGCGCCGACCACGCTCAGGATGGCGTCATTTCGTAACCTTCAGGACCTTGTCGAGCCAAGGCGACGGCTCCCAGGCCACCCTCCAGAGGGCGTTCCTGAGTACCGGTTCGGTGGGTGTGGTCAACCAGGTTCCCCCACATCGGGTTTCACACGTGGAGGAACCGTTTAAGGGCATGCCGGTTCACTTCGCGCATCGTACGAGCTGAAGCCGGCGGCACGCAGTCAAGTACCGTGCTGGGCCCAGGCGCGGCACGTCCTGCCGGGCAGGGCTGCTGCGGGCGAAGTAGCCACCACCTGGAGTCCGAGTGCACCTCCCAGAAAGCCCACGACTGTCATTAGCGCCGGCATCCTTTCGTCGCTCGTCACGACAGCGACAAGGCCGCTCCACCACCGCTCCTCCCTCTGGGCCGACTGCTATTCCGAAGGCAACAGCCTGACGCAGTGACCGAGGATCGAGATCGTCGGCCGGGTCGTTCTGCGTGTACAGATACAGCCCGAGGCTCTGGCTGTCGGTGGGGGTGATGCCCAGGTGTCACGAGAGAGGAAGGTGCCGGTGGCAGGGTCGTAGGTGCGGGCGCGGAGGAACTCGAGCCCCGACTCGGTATCGGTCCGCTCGCCTGTGAAGCGGACCTCGTTGGCGACCGAGCCTGTCGAGGCTCGCGTAGAGCCGAAGGCGGAATAGGCGTAGGTCGCGGGGCTGTCGCCCGTCGGCGTTGGTCAGCATCCGGACCGAGCCCAATGTATCGGCGAGATACCAGTACGCCGAGCCTGAGCGGTCGAACTCGAGCGCTCCCCCGGCGTAGGCGTAGGCGGTGGTGATTGCGCCTGTGGTCTCGGAGAGAACCTGGGGCAGCGACGACGCGAGATCGAGGGTGTAGGCGTCGTCGCGCCGCGGCGGTCTTGGCGATCCTGTTGCCCGAGCCGTCGTAGGCGTAGGAGCCGATCGACTGGCCGCCGGTCGAGAGGCCGGTCAGGCGGTTCTCGGCGTCGTAGGCGTAGGTCGTGGTGACCGTGCCTGTACCTGCGGCTCCGGACCAGCTCGAGCTCTGGCGAGCTCTCGTTGGCTGCGGCGTCGATGGCGGACACCGTGTAGGTGTGGCTGACCCCGGCGGTCAGAGCGGTGTCGGAATAGGCGGTCGAGCCGATCGGGACCGAGTTGATCTTGGTCCCGTCGCGATAGACGTTGTAGCCAGCGACCGCGACGTTGTCGGTGGACGCGGTCCAGGCTAGATCGATCCGGCCGGCTCCGACCGGCGTCCGGACAGTTTCGGTGGGCGAGCGGCGCGGTCGTGTCGGTGCCGGGGGTGCCCGAGGGCGTCGTCGCGCCGGCGGCGCTCGACTGGGTCGAAGCGTTGCCCGCGGTGTCGACCGCGGCGACGGTGTAGCTGTAGGTCGTCGAGCCTGTGGTCGTGACGTCGGCGAAGCTCGTGGCCGAGCCCGAGACGACGCCGATGAGGGTCGCCGTCGCGGTAGATGCGGTACGCGCTGACGCCGACGTTGTCGGACGACGCGGTCCAGGACATGACCCGGTGACGCGGTTGCGGTCGCCGAGGGTTCGCCGGAACTGAAGGTGCGGATGAGTCTGCCGAGGGCGGGACGACCATGCTCGTCCGGTTGCCGTTGGTGTCATAGCCAAAGGTGGTCGCGACACCGGCGGTCGTGATCGAGCTGATCTCGTTGGCGTCGTCGTAGGCGTAGGTCGTGGTGACGCCCGACGCGGTCCGGCTCGTGCGGTTGCCGGCGGCGTCGTAGCCGAAGGTCTCGGCGGGTGTGGTGCCTGGATAGGTCGAGCCCGTCAGGCGCCCGAGGTTGTCGTAGGTGTAGGTGGTCGTGCCTTCGGGGCTCGACTCGGTCAGACGCTGACCCGCCGCGTTGAAGGTGTAGCCGTAGGCCGCGAGGGCTGCGCCGGACTTCGTGTAGGCGAGGTTGGTGACCCGGCCGGCGTTGTCGATCGTGTAGGCCGAGGCGATGGTGTTGGGATAAGCTGACCGAGGCCGGGCGTCCGGCGTCGTCGTAGGTGTAGGACGTCGTTCGGCTCGCCCAGTCGGTGACGCTCGCGAGGGCGTTGGTCGGGTGTAGGTGTAGGAGGCGGTCTTGCCGCCGGTCGTCACGCTCGTGCGGTTGCCGAGCGCGTCGTAGGCGTAGGTGACGGCCGCGCGCGAAGGCGATCGACTTCGGTGACGCGGCCGAAGTGGTCGTACGTCCAGCTCGTCGTGCCGTGAGCGTCGACCATCGTCAGTGTCCGGCCGAGGGCGTCGTAGGTGTAGCCGACCCTGCCCCCAGCTGTAAGGCGACGCCGGTGTTGCGCTTGGCGTCGTCCTAGGTGTAGGTCGTGGTGACGCCGTTCGCATCGAGGCGGCTCGTCGGTGTTGCCCGCGGGGTCGTAGCCGAAGGTCGTCGTGTGGGAGAGC
>CAWFJD010000025.1:0-8639 GCA_963816135.1 uncultured Chloroflexia bacterium | reverse complement strand
CGCAGCCTCGGAACGGGGGAGCGGAAATCGAAAGCGGCCCCCGAAGGAGCCGCTTTGCCGGTTGTGGGTCAGGGCCGCGGACGACCTCGACCTCGAGGGTATCCGCCGAGATTATGGAGCGGGGGTCGCCGCCGGCGCGGGAGTCGGCGCCGGAGGAACCGGTGTCGCGCCGCCGCCCGGAGGGGTCGGCTCGGAGCCCGGGGCGACGCCGATCTGCAGTATCCCGTCGACTCGGACGTAGTGGGACTTCCACGAATTGGTATGGAGGACCTTGCCGGTCGAGTCGGTCACCGTTCGCGTTCGGGAGGTGTCGAAGCCGTCCGTGGGGTACTCGGCCCGGTTGGTGGTGCCGACCGGGATCTTGCTGGTGTAGACCTTGCTGTCCGTGGCCTTGGTCACGTTGGCCTGATATTGGGGCGAGAAGACGACCGTGCGATTGAGGGGCAGGCTCCAGAGCTGGAAGGTGATCGTGCTCTTCGAGCCCTTCGTGGACATGCCCCGGATCACGATCGGATTGGGGGTGTCGTTGGTCCATTTCATGTCGTAGGTCGAGTAGCCGTTGGAGAAGACGGTGGCGTCGAGGCCCATCGGGTAGCGGTTGATGTAGTAGGCGTGGTTATGACGCTCGTCCATGGAGAGTCCGGCCTTGGCCGCGGCGTTGAACATCGTGGTGGACGCGGAGCAGATGCCACCGCCCATGGCGCCGGTGTGGTCGCTCTTGCCGTGCTCGATGACGCCGCCGAGGGTGAAGCCGTGGGCGGGGTCGATGGGGCCGACTCTGCCGAGGAAGCTGAACTGCTGGCCCGGGGCGACGACCTGGCCGTTGAGGAGCTTGGCGGGGGTCCGAATGTTGGCGCCGTAGCCGTTGCTGATGTCCGGATAGAACGTGACGGTCGCGGAGCCGATGATCACGTAGTTCTGGAGGCTATCGACCGAGATCTGGGGCGCGACGTCGGCCGTCACGATGGCGACGGCACCATGGCTGCCGCCGGTCGATAGCGACTGAAGATAGGTGGCAATCGCCTGGGCGGTGGCTCCGACGTCGAGGCCGGCACCCGGCCGTCCACCGGTGATATCGAACGGTTTGCCGGTACTGTCAAACGTGACCGTCGGCTCCACCGGTGGCGAACTGACGGTCAGCCCCATGCCGGCGACCGACGCCTGGATCTTCGCGACGTCCACCGACGCGACATATTTCCCCTGGGCGTCGAAGCCGAAGCTGATCCACGTCAGGACCGTGTCCGAGGTGATCGTGAAGGTCTTGGTCGAACCTGGGGACTGGCTCGCAGCGGGGGTGGGCGTTGGCGTGGGCGTTGGCGTGGCCGTGCTGGTGGCGGACGCGGACGACGACGGATTGGGTGCCACGTAGGGAGGCGGTGGCGTGTACGTCAGCTGAATGTCGGCGAGCATCTTCTGAGCGTCATCGATGGCCGCCTGGGCGTCCTGGTCGCTGACGTTGGGCTTGAGGACGATGAACGCGCCGCCGGCCTGGAAGTTGGACGGCTGGTCCGGCTGGCCGAGGTGATCCACGATCGCGCTCGAGATCGCGACTTCGTCGATGCCCTTGCCGTCGGCGGCGGGCTGAAGCTCGAAGCTGCGGCTCGACACGGTAGCTTGGGCGTCCTTGGGCGGCTGATTCTCGCTGACGAGCTGCCGCACCTGGGTGGCCACGGCCTTCGGGTCGAGGGTCACCGCGATGGGCACCGTCTCGCCGCTGATGGCGCTCCGGAACATCGCCACGGTGTCCGCGATCGGGTCACCGGTGTGGCCGACCCGCATGGCTTCGTAGACCATCGTGTCGAGATTGGGGCGCCGGCCGGTCTGCTCGTAGGTGATCTTGGCGGTGCCGGTGGCCGTCGTCACGGTGACTTCGCCGCTGTCCAGGTACGCATACGAGCTCTGAAGGCGGGCAACCACCTGGTCGCGAGTCAGTCCGGAGACGTCCACGGCGCCGATGCGGACGCCCGGGACGACACGATCCGAATACATGCTGCGGGTTGCCGCGGCGATACCCACGAACAGCAGGATCCCGCCGGCGGCGGCCAGCGCGAAACCGAGAGCGAAGCGGAGCGGTCGTCGTGAGCGGGTCGGACGGCCGGTCGTGGCTGCGCCCGGCGCCTTGGCGGATCTGGTTCGGGAGAGCGGATGAGGAACGTGGAAACCCCGCGAAGCGGGCGCCGGCGTCTCAGCCGTAGGCGCCGTTATCGGACCGGGCTGGTCCATGGACGGCGCGTCGAAGCTGGGTGCGGCCGGGCCGGGCTCGGCGGGAGCGGCCAGGGATTGGCCCTTTGTCCCCGAATACTTCGAGTCGAGGTCCGGCGCGAAACCGGGCTGTGCGGCCGCCGCGAACTCGGGCGGATTGGACGCCGCACCGGGCTCGTCATCGGAAGCGTTCCCAAGCCCGCCCAGAATTTCATCCACGAGATCTATCTCCTGCGGAGAATCAGCCGGCGAGCCCGAGAATGATTCCGCGTCTTCGGCCGACATTTTGCCCTTTCCCTCATCCGGATCGATCGACGATGCGCTTCGACACGAGATCCTGCGCCTGGACCGCATGCCGGTTCCAGTTGCCAACTGGACGCACACCCGCGACCGCCCGTTACGGCCGCCGCTAACAGTCAACCGCTAGTTTGGTCGATTTATCGATCTCCGCGTGCGACGGTTTCGCACATCAGGGAGCTTCGGAGGCTAGAAGAACGTCTCGACGAAGTCGACGACCCGATAGTCGTCGTCAATTTCGGCGATGAGGCGCCATTTGTCGAAGGCCGTGCACGGGTGCGAAATGCCGAAGGAAAGCCAGTCGCCCGGCCGTACTTCGATCCCTGTGGCCAGCTCGACGAAGGCATGCTGGTCGTTGAGCGCCCGGACTGAGCAAGCGGACGCGTCCTCCATGCTGACCTCGGCGGAAGCTCCCGGCGCGCGTCGGAGCGTGATCGGAACCGGCAGGCCGAGGTCGAATGGGACGTCGCGGCGGCCGATGCCGACCAGCGCGAGCCCGGGCTCCGGAGCGGAGAACACCTCGGCCCAAACCTCCAGCGCGGGCCGGAGGGAGTAGCCGCCGGCAGCTCCCTCGCGGGTAAACGGCGACATCCGCTCGTAGAAGCCGGAGTCGTGGCTGACGTAGCAGCCCGAGCGAAGGATGCAATGCGATTGCGCCGCCTTTGGCAGCGGGCGAGTCAGGATGGGTGGGACCCGGTCGAAGAAGACGCTTCCGCCCGCGCTCACGATGACCCCGCCGCCCCGATCCACGACGAGATCCCGCGCCACGAGCTCCGACGCGGCGGCATGGATGAACTCCAGGAAGGCGTCCACCGCGGCGAACACCTCGGGCGTAAGTTGCGAGCCGATGCCGCCTTCGAATCCGGCCACTCCGACGACTCGAACGCTGTGGCTCGCTGCCGCGGCCTGGGCCACGGCCACCACCTGGTCGATGGTCCGGCAGCCGGTCCGCCCACCCGCGAACCCGACTTCGATCAGAACGTCAAGGGTTCGGGCTAGTCCCGGGCCAGGCGCCGTGACCGTGGCCGCGGGCGAGGCCGTGGCTGGGTTCGTGGCCGCGGTCCCGGCCGCGGTCGCCGTCGCGCGCGCGAGCAATTCCACTCCCTCGACGGAGTCCACGTAACAAAGGAAGTCGAACCCGGGATCTGCGGCCAGCTGCGCCCGGACCCAGTCCACGGTGCTTCGATCCACCAGCTCATTGGCGAGCAGGACACGCGGCACCCCAACCGAGCGGCAAACGGCGAGCTGTGCCGGATTTGCCACGGTGATGGCCCACGCTCCGGCGGCGAGCTGCCGCTCGAAGATCCGAGGCGCCATGGTCGTCTTGCCGTGCGGGGCGAGGTCTACCCCGAGTTCTCGGCAGTAGCGGGCCATCGTTTCGACGTTGTGATCGATCGCCGAACGGCGGATCGTCATGACCGGCGCGCTGAAGTCGCCGTCAAATAGGGATGGTCGCCGCTCGAGGATGTCGGCCAGGGCCCTGCCGGCTGTGGTCGGCGCGAGGCCCTTCAAGGGCCACTCGAGCGTCGGCGGGATGTGCTGTGTCATGGGCCACCCGATCCTCGTCGTTTGCTCGCTAGGCTAAGCGAGTGAACCCTTTGCCGTCACGGCGCTACTCACCATATGACGCTCGCGTTTGCGGTGCGTCGGCCAGCCGGCCCATTCGCCGGCCCAGCGGGAGGTTGCGCGGAGAGTGGCTCTGGTCGCGGCGCTGGGCAGGCGCGCAATGAACGACGGGGAACGCGGCGAAGCCGAGCTCGTCAAGAAGCTCGCTCGCGGAGACGCGGCCGCAGTCGACGCGCTATATGCGCGCTTCGGTCGCGCGCTATACGCCTACGCCCGCTCCCAGGTTCGTGACGAAAGCCTCGCCGAGGAGATCGTCCAGGACACGTTCGTGGCCGCCTGGCGCGGCGCCGGCGGCTTCGAGGGCCGATCGAGCGTGGCGAGCTGGCTGTTTGGCATCGCGCGCCGCCAGGCCCGAGACCGGATGCGCCGCGCCGTCCCGGAGATGGAGCCCGTGGATGCGCTCCTGGATGTGCCCGGGCCCGATGCCGGCCCAGAGGCCGCCGCCCTCGCGTCGGCATCGCGTGCCGAGCTCGCGGGGGCGCTGGAGCGAGTCCCGGCGCTCGATCGCGAAGTGCTGCTGCTCGCTTTCGCCTACGAGCTGTCCGGCCCGGAGATCGCCGAGGTCCTCGGCATCCCCTCGGGCACGGTCAAGAGCCGCCTGTTCAACGCCCGGCGCCGGATGCGCGAGCAACTCGTCGAGAAGGAGCTCCGATGAACCCCCGGGTCCCTGGCGGTCATCCACTCGATCTGCTTCCCGATTTCGTAAACGGGCGGCTCGGTGCCGATGAAGCCCGCGACGTCCGAAGCCACCTGGATTCCTGCGCGGAGTGCCGGACGGAGCTTCGAGGCTGGCAGGAGGTCGCCGAAGCGGCGCAGGCCTTCTCGCCTCGCTCCGTGTCGCTCCCGTCGGGGCTCGCGAGCCGCGTTGCGGACGCGGTTGCGCGCGAATCGGCCGACGCCGCTCTGGCCCCTCGGCCCGGGCTGGCCGCCCGACTGCGCTGGCTCGGCCACTTCGTCGGAGCGCAGGGGCCGCTGGTGCGCCGCGAGATCTGGCCCGCTTCCACGGTCGTGATGCTCATTGGCGCGGCCATATCGCTGATCGAAGATGGTGGCGGGTCCGGAGTCCCCGGCGCGGCCCTGTCGCTCCTCGCGCCGCTGGCCGCGGCCATCGGCATCGCCATGATCTACGGCCAGGAGAACGATCCGGCCCTGGAGCTGACCCTGGCCACTCCGACTTCGCCACGCCTCGTGGTCGTGGCTCGCCTTGTGGTCGTCCTCGCCTGGGATCTCGGGCTCGCGCTCGCCGCTTCGGCGATCCTCGCGATCCTCGACGGGCCGGCCGTCTTCATGCCCGTGGTCTCGACCTGGCTCGGTCCGATGCTCCTGCTCGGCTGCCTGGCTCTGCTGCTGTCGCTCTTCGTCCATAGCTCCCTGGCCATCGGTGGGTCGATGGTCCTCTGGCTCGCCCGTGCTGTCGCCGCCACCGGCGAGCCGCACGTCGGGAACCTCGGCGGCCTCACGGACGTTCTCAACGCCGCCTGGCAGACGAGCCCGCTGACCCTGGGTCTGGCCCTGCTTCTCCTCGCCGCCGCGGTGTTCCTGACCCCCTATCGCGAGCCTTTCGGGGCTCGCCCAAGCATCTAGAGAGTGCCAATGACTGCTTCTCCGATCGAGCGGCCCGTGGCCGGGGCAGATGCGCCCGGACATTCCGGTCGCGGCCGGTCCGCCGCCCTGCTGGGACGTCTCGAGGCTTCCATTCTCGGGATCCCCGGCCTCGTGGCCCCGCCCCTCATCGTGATCTCGTTCCTGTTCGTTGGGTTCATCGCCCGCGACCCCGCGCGTCTCCTGACCGTGGCCCTCGAGGCGGCCCTGCCGCTCGGGGTCGGTCTGCTGACCGCGTCGCTCCTCGCCGGCGAGTCCGCCCTGGAGCTGCAGCTCGCGACGCCAGGCGGGTTCCGGCCCTCGGCGCTCCGCCGGATCGGGGTCCTGTTCACCTGGGCCGCCGCAGTCTCGGCCGTGGCGACCGTCGCGGGCCGCCTGACCGGCACCTTCGACGCCTGGCCGGGTCCGGCCGATCCGCTCCGCGACACCCTCATGTGGCTTTCGCCGCTGGCGTTCTTCGCGGCCTGGGGTTGCGTTCTCGGAGTGGCCCTGCGGAGCAGGGGCGCGGCCGGGGCCTTCGTCACGGGCTTCTGGATCGCGGGGCTGGCATTCAAGGACTGGTTCCTGGCCCACGACTACGCCAGCGCCTGGTATCCCTTCATGGTCACGTTCCGCCCCGAAGATCCGAACCTGATCGCCAACCGCCTGCTCGTGCTCGCTCTCGCGGCCGTCGGCCTGGCGATCGCCGCGGTCTGGCTCGGGCGCGGGGAGTGGCTTCTCGGCTCGGAGGATCGTTAGTTGGAGAACATCGCCCGCCTCGGCGCCGCGCCGGCAATTCGTGACGGCGGCGTCCTCGCCGCACTGGCCTGCCTGCGGGCTACGGCTGCGTACGAGTTCAAGATGCAGATCCGCCGCCGCTCGTTGTGGCTCGTGCTCGGGCTCCTCGGCGCGTACATGGTCTGGCTCCAGGTGGATGCCAGAGTGGGCGTCAGCGATACGGCCTCGGATCAGGCCGCGGGCTGGGTGTGGCTCCTTCAGGTGTTCACCCCAGTCGTGTTCGGCGTGCTGCTCGCCGACCGGTTTCCCCGAGATCGAAAGCTGCGGGTCGGCGAATTGCTCGACACCGCGCCCGCGCCCGTGGAGGCCCGCCTGCTGGGCAAGTACCTGGGAGCGACGGCCGCGACCCTCGTCCCGATGATCCTGACTCTGTTCGCTGGTCTGGCGGTCCTGGTCACCCACGGCTACGACCCGGGCGCCGTCGTCGCGGCCGCCATCCCGGCATTCGTGCTCGTGGACCTGCCGGGACTGCTGTTCGTGGCCGCGTTCTCCATCTGCTGCCCCCTCGTAATGCCCGTGCCCGTGTACCAATTCCTGTTCGTCGGCTACTGGTTCTGGGGCAACCTGATGCCCCCCCAGGTCATGCCGACTATCCGAGACACCTGGCTGGCGCCCATCGGCTGGCAGGCCGCCCGCGGGATCTTCCACCTCTTCGAAGACACTCCCGGACCCATGGCCACGACAGCCGATGCGGCCATCAGCATCTCGATCCTTCTGGCCGGAGCGGCCGCGGCCCTCGTCGCAGGCTGGTTCGTGCTCCGCCGCGAGCGGGCCCGCGACTGACCTCGAGCTACTTCCATCACCACGCGCCGTCCGGCGCTCAATCGACAAACCAACCGGAGTCCAGACAATGCAGATCGAAGCCCACGGACTGACAAAGACGTATCGAGGCGGCGTCCACGCGATCGACGGCGTAGACCTCTCGATCGCCGGCGGAATTCACGGCCTGCTCGGCCCGAACGGCGCCGGCAAGACGACGCTGATGCGCATCCTGGCCGGCATCCTCCGGCCCAGCGGCGGGACGGTCCGGGTCGGCGATTTCGACCTGACGACCGACGCCGGTCGGGTCGGCGTCAAGCGCTCGCTCGGCTACCTGCCCCAGGAGCTCGGGCTGTATCCGGATCTCTCGGGCCGGGAATTCCTCGACTACATGGCCCTGCTCAAAGGCCTGGAGAACGGACGAAAGCGCCGCGTCGAGGAGCTGCTCGACGTCGTGGGGCTTCGCTCCGACGCCAACCGCAAGCTGAAGGCCTATTCGGGCGGGATGAAGCGCCGCGTCGGCATCGCCCAGGCGCTCCTGAACGATCCCCAGCTGCTGATCGTGGACGAGCCGACCGTTGGCCTCGACCCGGAAGAGCGGATCCGCTTCCGAACGCTCCTTGCCGAGCTGGCCGGCGATCGGACCGTCCTGCTCTCGACCCACATCGTCGAGGACGTGGCCCAGACCTCGCGCCAGATCTCGGTCCTGGATGCCGGACGCGTCCGGTTCCGCGGCGCCACTCGCGAGCTCATTGCCGCGGCGCGCGGCCACGTGTTCTCGGTCCATACCGACGGGCCCCGGCCGGAAGGCGACCTCACGGTCGTTTCGATGATCCAGCACGACACCACGACGGAGTACCGGGTCGTCGGCGCGGCAAGCCCCGACGACGCGGCCGAGCTGGAGCCCGGCTTGGAGGACGCCTACGTCTGGCTCATGCGCTCGAGCCGGGACGCCGCGGCTGCGGCCGCGTAGGCGGCGCTTGGGATCCCGCTAGAGGCCGCGGCTCTCGTCGCCGCGTCCCCCTCGCTACGCCTTAGCCGTCGGCGCCGCCGTACCCAACCGCGACAACCCGTCCCTGGTCGTCGAGACACGCTCCGCCCTTGAACCCGCCGCCGGGACCGTTCGACATCGCCGGATTGAAGACGGGCGATTTGGGGAGCCGCAGGCCGGCATCGAAGTCGAAGGAGTCTTCCCTCTCCGTCCCGGAGCCCTCGATGAAGTAGCAGATCCCGGGGCTGCCTGGAAAACCGGGCCCGTGGGCCGGGGCGGAGACGTACCAGTCGGAGGGCTGGCTACCGGCCAGCACGAGATCTCCGTCTCCGAGTCCCTGGTTGTTATCGAGCGGCACGTACCCCGGTCCGTGTTGGGGCGTCTG
>CAWFJD010000024.1:0-602295 GCA_963816135.1 uncultured Chloroflexia bacterium | reverse complement strand
GAACTCGTCGGGCGGCAGTTCGTTCGGCGAGAGCGTGGCGGCCTCGCCGAAGAAGACGGTCAGCGGTACTTGGACGATGCCGTACTCGCGGAGCTGCTCGGGCGTCATCTCGCTGCAGGAGTCGGTGACGATGGCGACGGTCATCGTTCCTCCTTGACGGGCGTCTCGACCCGCCCTTGCCTCCCCACGCCCACTCCCCCAAGCGAATCTCGCAGTCCCGCCAGGGAGGCCCCGTCCTCTCCAACGCCTCCGCTGCCACCCAGAGCGGTCGAGACGAACTCGCCTTCCTGTGCCCGGAGGTTGAGAAGCGCGGCCGTCCCGACTACGAGCAGGCCCACCGTCGCGACGATCAAGCCGTCGATGCCTTTCCAGGAGGCGGCGATACCCCCGACGACGGCGCCGATGACCTGGCCTACTCCGAGGAAGACCGAGTAGAGACCCATGATCGCGCTGCGGTCCGCCTCGAACCCCTCGCTGACGTCGGCGAGCAAACCGAGGGCGGCGGGCGTCGCCCCGGACATCACGAAGAGCGCGCCGATTGCGACCGCCACGAGACCGCCGAGGAGGACCGGCGACATGTCGCCGACATGATTGATGGCGAAGATGTCCGCGGTCATGACGACGAAGGCGCCGACGCCAAGGAGGATCATCGTGGTTCGCCTGAACCGGGCATAGACCGCGCCCCAGAAGAGCAGTCCCGCCCCGAAAGCGATCGCCAGTGCCGCCGTGCCGATGCCGATGGCCGTGGCCGACACGCCCTGCATCAGGAACTGGCTGGGGTCGTGGATGTTGCCCTTGAGCAGGAGAGGCGCCTGAATGGCCCACAGGCCCAGGATCGCGTTGATGGCCAGCCATGTCGGGGCGAAGAGCAGCACCTTCCGGTTCGTGATGATCCGCATGTAGCGCGAGACTTCCGAACCGACGCGCTTCTCGTGGCTGGGGGCGAGATCCGCGGCCTTCGAACGCGGCACCTCCGAGACGCCGTACGCGTAGAGGGCCAGGGCGACGATGTAGAGGCCGCAATTGAGGAAGAACGCGGGGCGGCCGAAGGTATCCCACAACACTCCCGAGAGAGCGGGGCCGATGGCGAGCATGCCGCCGAGCGATACGAACTCGAAAAGTGAGACGACCCGGCCCCTCAGCCGTTCGTCGTCCGCGGTCTCGGCGGCGATGAAACCCAGGGTCGATGGGATCGACGCGGCCGTCGAGCTGCCCTCGAGGAGGCGCGTCACGAAGAGGGTGGGCATGTGAGTCGTGAGGCCGGTCAGGAAGACGGCGATCGAGCCGAAGAGCGGCCCGAGAATCATGATGACTTTACGTCCGTAGCGGTCCGCCAGGACACCGAACACGATCGCGCCCGTCAGCTCCGTGGCGTAGAACCCGCCGGTGAGAAACGAGATCGCCCGCGGACCGCCGCCATGCTCGCGGGTCAGCTGATCCACGAGGTAGACGAGCATGCCACCGGTTATGGCCGTGCTGACACGCAGCACGAAGGTGGCCACGAGCATGGAGACGATCGAGCGGTTCATTGGCGGATAGCCTAACGGCGCGAAGCGATGACCGCGTGGTTGGCTGACGGACCGGCCCACGCGCGACCATCCGGACGAGGTTTCGGCCGCCGCCCGGCGCGGGACTATACTCGAACCGCCGGTGGCTCGCCGCGCTCACATCGCCCCTGCCACCGGTTCGGGTATACGAGGCCTGGCAGGCTGCCTTGTCCCATGTAAGGGCCGGCGCCGATGGCGCGGCTCCCCTCGACTTCGGAGACCCAAGCTGATGTCGTCGAATCTCGGCCAGAACTACCCATATGCCAGCGAATCCGAGACCGAGCGAGCTTCGGCCCTCGATCGGACGCTGACGCTTCATGCGGACCTGGCGGCGAGAGTCCAGGCCGAGTCGATGCCGGGTCCCACCGAGCCGCGTTCCTGGGTCTGGAAGTGCACGACCGCCGGATGCCCCGGGCTCCTGCACGCCGCCGGCTTTGCCCGAAACGTTCGAGCGGTCTACACCGTCTGCGACACCTGCGGGCAGACGTACCTGCGCTAGGTAAGAAGTGGTGCGTGTCACGCACCGGCGGCCCCACATTCGAGCTTGAAGGCGGCCGGAACGTCTTCCGGACCTTGCGCTCGGACCTGCGTGCTTCCATGATCCGAGAAACCACAGGAGGAGGATCCTTGGCGTTGCCTGGGCTGCCGACCGATCCGGGTACTGCGCCGTCTCGAAAGGGCCGCGTCTCCGACCGATTGTCGGAGCGAATGGCCAACCTGCCCGCGGCGGTCAAGGTCGACCGACCCACTCGTCGTCGCGCCGGAGTGTTTCGCCGCGCCGTCCGTGCCGAGTTCACTCGCATTCGAGACCCGCGACGCCTTTTCCTCGTGGTCCTGCTTGGCCTCGTCGGCGGCATCATCCTGGCCGGCCTGATCGCTCGAGGCGAGGCTGCGGGCGCGGACACTCGGGCCTATTGGGCCGCCGGCCGGCTGTGGCTGAACGGCGGCGATCCGTACCATCCGGCGGGGCCCTTCATGCCGTACGTGTACGCGCCCTGGATGCTCCCCATCTTCGTGCCGTGGTCCTTGCTGCCCTGGGACGTGGCCTGGTTCGTATGGCGCGGGGCAACGATCGTCGGCCTGTTGTGGAGCATTCACTGGGCCTACAAGCGCCGGCCGATGACGACCGCCGTGCTGCTCGTCATCCTCGCCTTCCCGATCGCCGCGAATCTGGACACCGGCAACATCAACCTGCCGCTCACCCTGCTCATCTTCGGGGCGATGTTCTCGGGGCCGGTCGCGGCAGGCCTCTTCTGGATGCTCGCCACCACCCTCAAGTGGGTTCCGGCCATCTTCTGGCCATTCCTGTCGCCTCGCGGCCGGTTGTGGGCTCTGCTCTGGTTCCTGATCGCGGTCCTGCTGACCGCCATCACGCTGCCCCAGACGCTCGTCCAGTTGCAGGTCCTCTTCTCGTTCTCGCGTCCGCCCCGAGTGGACTATCTCGTCTTCCTCTGGGCGCTCGTCCCCTGGGCCTGGCGCCATCCCGAATCCTTCCGCTGGCTGATGCCCGCAACCTGGCCCGGAGCCGCGCAGGCGGGTACCGCGGCGGCGAAGCTCTGGCGAATCCATTGGCGGCGCAGCCCCGAACGAACGCTCGACGCGTTCCGGCGCGTCGCTCGAACGCGAGTCCGGGCGTTCTTCGGCTTCGAGGCGTAGACGCTTCCCGAGGCCTCGGGCGTGCTCGGACACTCAGAGGGCGCTCAGGGGCGCCTGATCTCGCGCTCGTATTCCGGGAAATAGCGGCCGATCACCGACAACTCGAACGAGGGCAGGATCGATTCCTTGGCCTCGCGAGCCAGCAGGAAGTCGAACGACCGGCGGACGAGATCCGTGGGTTCGGCGGCACCGGGGTCGAAGCGGGCGAGCTCGGCGGCCGAGACCCTGACCTCGAAGCTGCGGCTCGTACCTCGATCGCTGACGTTCACGAGGGCCAGCCAGCCCTCGCCGGCCGTCGAACACTCGACCCCGATTTCGCTCATCCGGCAGGCTCCTTGGGCTCAGGCGCTGGCTCGTCGGCGGCCGGGTCGGGGCGGGCGGCGGCGTGGCCGGCCGTCTGGCGGTACACGGCGTCGACCGCCGCCAGGGGTGGCTGGCAGGTCGGGCACCAGTACGTGACTCGATTGAGCTCGCCCACCGAGCGCGAACGAATCGGCGTGCCGCATCGGCGGCAGGGCCTGCCGGCTCGGTCGTAGACCCAGAGTCGTCCGGCCACTGGACGCTCACCCGCCCCCGTGCCGATGCCCGGTTGCGTGGTCACCCGCGGCGCGTCGGTCGGCCCAAAGCGACTTCCATCGTCGGTATCGGGCGGCTCGGCTGGAAAGCGACGCTGGGCGTCGGAAACCGTGGTCACGCGGGGCCCGCCGCGGCTGTTGGCGAGGAGCAGCCGGCGAGAGGAAAGGACGAAGGCTCGGAGCGCTTCATCGGAGAGCTCGGCGACGCGGGTGAACGGGTCCACTCGCTCGACGAAGAGGACCTCGCTCTTGTAGACGTTGCCAACCCCGGCCATCGCGCGCTGGTCGAGGAGCGCTTCGGCGATGGTCAGGGAGGCGCGAGAGGGATCGCGAAGGCGGCGGAGCGCTTCGGCGAGGGTCTCTTCGTCGAAGTCCGGGGCCATGAGATCCGGACCCAGAGCCGAAAGGGCGGGATGGATCGACTCGGCACGGGCGTCGAACAGCTCCACCGTTGGGGCGTCGAAACAGACGGCGACGGCGCTCTCGGTTTCGAGGACGATCCGGGCCCGAGACGGCGGCCGCTGCCAGCGCTCCCCCGGTGCATAGCGATGCCAGGAACCGTGCATCCCGAGATGGGTTCGTAGCACCAGGCCCGAGTCGAAGCGGATCAGAAGGTGTTTGCCCCGCGCCTCGACCGATTGAACGATCGCGCCGGGAAGCAGTTCCGCCCGAGGACCTGGCTGGCGAGCGGAGGCGGCCACGATCTTGCGGCCGGCCAGGTACGGGCGGAGGCCCGCGGCGATCCGGAAGAGCGTATCTCCTTCGGGCATGGCTCAGCGGCGAGGAGAGCGCGGGGAGCGAGCGCCGCCGCGCCAGTAGTTCTCGGACTCCGCGGTCTCGGGAGCCAGGCCGCGCCCCGCCGCCACCATACGACGCTGAGCGGGCCGCAATACGAAGCCCCGGTAGCCGGCCACGAACCCGGCGCCCTCCAGCGCCGCTCGCCAGCGGGACGTGGCCACGGCCTCGCCGTCGACGCGGCCGATCACGAGCTCCCGGACGTGGCCCGCGTCCACGAGGTGTCCGCAGAGCGGCGAGGCCGCGCTCCGCAATGGCCCCGTCCTCGGCCGCAGGCAGCATCTGCAAGGAGTGTCCGCCCCGTTCCAGATAGACCGTCGCGGCCCCATCGACCAGGGCCACGTACGCGCCCGCGGCCCTCTGGAGCGGCCGGCGATCGGACTCGTCACGTCGCGGCCACGAGAGCGCGGCGCCGTATGGGTTGGCCGGATCGGCCGCGGCGAGGAGCTGGACGGCAGCGCCGCCCTCCGATTCGGCGGCTCCGCGGCCGGTCCCTGCTGCTCCCTCGCGCATCGCCCGCATCCGGTCCACCGCTCCCGGCAGCGCGAACTGCGCGGCACCCAGACCCTCCACGAAATAGCCGCGCCTTATACGCCCGGATTCCTCCATCGCCCGCAGAACCGGGTAGATCCCGGAGAAGCCGCCGGCGACTTCCTCGGCGGCCACGGCCTCGCGGGTGAGGACACCGTGCCGTTCGAGAAGCACGGTCACGAGCGAGTGCATCCGGGCCGTGGCGACCGCCGCGCCACTTCCGGCCACCTCATCGATCAGCGACCATCGCCCCACGGCTTCCGGCGGTCCTGTCTGAAGGCGTCCCGGGCGCGGCCGCCGTTCGCCGCTCGGGCGCCGCCAGCGCAGTGCTCGGAGTGGCGCGAACGTGTCGTTCGTGACTTCGCCGGCCCACACGAGGTCCCACAGCGCGTCGAGGATGTCCCGCTCCGAAGCCCCGCCGGCAGCGGCGGCAAGCTCCCGGTAGAACGAAGCCCCTCGCGACCGCAGCCGCTCGCGCAAGCGATCGTGAAGCTGACCTTCAGGGGCCTTCGACTCGCCGGCGGCGAGCTCACGGAGTGCCTCGCGCCCGGGTCGATACAACACGACTCGCCCGTCGTCGCGGCCGAGGCTGCCGCGGCCCATCCAGGCCACTTCGCCCATCGCCCCGAGCTCGTCGAGCAGCCGCGGCTGGTAGCCGGGAATTCGAGCCGGCAGGACGTCCCGCTCGAGCACCGACGCCGGAATCGGCACGCCCGAAAGCTGGTCGACGACTTCGGCGAGCCTTTCGAGTGCCACGTCGGCCCGGAGCGGCGCGGCGCCACCAGCGCCGCGATCGAGGGCCCGAACTCCCTGCCAGGCCGGGAGGAAACGCGCCAGGACGATTTGTTCGACCGGCTCGACCTCGCGCCGAAGGCGGGCGAGCGACCGGCGGCGAAGCTGGCGAAGGACGTCCGGATCGCACCACTCGCGCGTGGTTCCACTCGGCCGGAACTCGCCGCGCAGGATCGTGCCCGCCTCGAGAAGCCGCTCCAGGACCGCTTCGATGCGCGGCACGTCCACTTCCCACCGCCGCGCCGCCTCCGCTTCGTGGAACGGTCCGTGGGTTCGCGCCCAGCGTCCGACGAGCCCTTCCAGGGCAGCCTGCTCCCCCACCGATCCCAGGAACGCCGTCGGCACCCCCACGGGCAGGGCCGCGCCGAAGGCGTCGCGGTATCGGCCCGCGTCCTCGATCGCGATCCAGCGTTCCTCGCCCGCGACCCGGACCGCGATGGCGCGCCGCGATCCGGCCAGCGCCGCGAGCCACTCGGCGGCCGCGCCCGGCTCCACGATTCGAGCCGCGACTTCTTCCTCAGATAGATCGCCGAGGCGGCGCAGCATGTCGTGGAGCTGGTCCGCGTTCTTCGCTGCCCGCTCGGGAACCAGGCATTGGAGTGCCAGCTCGAGATCCGCGAGCGCGGACGGATCGATGAGGTCGCGCAGCTCTTCCTGGCCGAGCAGCTCGCGGAGCATGTCTCGATCGAGGGCAAGGGCGCCGGCGCGGCGCTCGGCCAGCGGCGCGTCGCCCTCGTACATGTATGCCGCGAGATAGTCGAACAGGAGCGAGCCCGCGAACGGCGAGGCGGCGACAGTCTCAACCTCGCGGATCTCGATGTCGCGCCGGGCGATGCCGCCCAGAACGTCGCGAAGAGCCGGCAGGTCGAACAGGTCCGCGAGGCACTCGCGGTATGTCTCGACGATGATCGGGAACGAGCCGTAGCGGCTTGCAACGGCCAGCAAACTCGCGGAGCGCTGGCGCTGCTGCCAGAGCGGAGTCCGCGAGCCCGGCCGGCGCCTCGGCAGCAGGAGGGCTCGGGCGGCGTTCTCGCGGAAGCGCGCGGCGAACATGGCCGACGACGCCAACCGACCGACGACCAGGTCTTCGACCTCCTCGGCGGAAGGAAACAGCAGATCGAGCAGGCTGCCGCCCCGGTCCAGGCCATCGCCACCGGCGAACCCGTCGCCTCCGGCCAACCCGTCGGCGCCGTCTCGTGACCCGTCGCGCCGCCCGAACAGCTCGCCTTCGGGCAGCCGGATGGCCATGCCGTCGTCCGACCAGATCGTCTGGATCCCGAAGCCGAACCGCTCTTCGAGCCGCGCTTCGATCGCCAGGCACCAGGGCGCGTGAACCCGGCCGCCGAACGGCGTCAGGACGACGAGCCGCCAGTCGCCCAGTTCGTCGCGAAAGCGCTCCACCATGATCCGACGATCGGTTGGCAGATGGCCGGCCATCTCGCGCTCTTCGTCGAGGTAGCCGATGACGTTGTCCGCGGCCAGGTCGTCGAGATCGTGGTGTTCGAGCAGCCGGCGCCTCGCCTTCGACCGGCCGACCTCGCCGCGCCCCAGATCCGACTCGAGCTCGCGGACGAACTCGCCCATCGCCCGGCCAAGTTCGATCGGCCGGCCCAATCCGTCGCCGTGCCAGAACGGGATCTTGCCCGGCACGCCGGGCGCGGGCGACACCACGACTCGGTCCGGCCGAATCTCCTCGACCCGCCAGCTCGTGGCCCCGAGCGCGATTACCTCGCCGACGCGGCTCTCGTAGACCATCTCCTCGTCCAGCTCGCCCACCCGCCGCCCGGGAGTGCCCGCCTCGCCGACGAGGAACACCGGGTAGAGGCCCCGGTCCGGGATCGTGCCGCCACTCGTGATCGCCACCGTCCGGGCGTCCCGCCGGCCTTCCACGCGTCCGGTCCCTCGATCCCAGATCACCCGGGCCTTGAGATCCGCGAACTCGTCGGAGGGATAGGCGCCCGCGAGCATGCCGAGGACCGCCTCGAAGGCGTCGCGCGTCAGGCTCTCGTACGGCGCCGCCCGCCTCACCGTGTCGAACAGCTCGTCCGCGCTCCAGCTTTCGCGGACCGTCATGGCCACGAGCTGCTGGGCGAGGACGTCGAGCGGGTTGCGCGGCAGCTTGGTCTCTTCGATCTGGCCTTCGTGCATTCGCGCGGCGACCACGGCCGCTTCCAGGAGATCGCCCCGGTACTTGGGGAAGATCACGCCCTTGCTCGGCTCGCCGACCTGGTGCCCGGCCCGGCCAACCCGCTGGAGGCCGCTCGCGACGCTCGCCGGCGACTCGACCTGGATCACCAGGTCCACGGCGCCCATGTCGATCCCGAGCTCGAGCGAGCTGGTCGCGACGATGGCCGGCAGGCGGCCGGCCTTGAGCGCCTCCTCGATCTGGACCCGCTGCTCGCGCGCCAGCGAACCGTGGTGGGCTCGGACCAGCTCCTCGCCCGCGAGCTCATTGAGCTTGTTGGCCAGCCGTTCGGCCAGGCGTCGGGAGTTGCAGAAGACGATCGTGGAGTGGTGCTCGCGGATCAGCTCCAGGATCCGGGGATGGATCGCCGGCCAGATGCTGTGGCGCGCCTCCGGATCGCCGGGCGTCGACAGGCCAACCGGCCCGCCCGGGGTTTCGGCACCGCCCGGTCCGTCCACGCCGCCCGGCCGTGTCATGTCCTCGACGGGCACGCGGACGCGAAAGCTCGAGCGGCTTGCGAGAGCCCGCGTCCACGATCGCGACGTCGCGGCTCTCCCCCGCCCTGCCCGGGCCCGCGCCCCCGAGGAACCGGGCGATCACCTCGACCGGCCGCTGCGTCGCCGAGAGGCCGATCCGCTGCGGCGGGCGAGCGGTCAGGCACTCCAGCCGCTCCAGGCTGAGGGCCAGATGAGCGCCGCGCTTGGTTCCGGCAACGGCGTGGACCTCGTCGACGATCACGTGCTCCACGCCGCGCAGAATCTCGGCTGCCTGGCTCGTGAGGATCAGATACAGCGACTCGGGCGTCGTGATCAGGATGTCCGGCGGGTTGCGAACGAGATGGCGCCGCTCATCCGCGGGCGTGTCGCCGGTCCGGATACCGACCTCGATCTGCGGGATGGGCTCGCCCAGGTGTTCGGCCGCGAAACGGATGCCCGCCAGCGGCCCCCGCAGGTTCCTCTCCACGTCGTAGATCAGTGCCTTGAGCGGCGAGATGTACAGGACGCGGACGGTGCCCGGGGCCGTCTTCGTGGGCGTGGGTTTGGGTTCCCTCGAGAGACGGTCCAGGCACCACAGGAACGCGGCGAGCGTCTTGCCACTGCCCGTTGGCGCATGGATCAGGGTGTGGCGTCCGGCGGCGATGCTGGCCCAGCCCTGGGCCTGCGCGGGCGTGGGGCTCTCGAAGGCAGACCGGAACCACTCCGCCACTGACGGGGAGAAAGGCGAAAGCGGATCCGCGGAAATCGGGGCAGTCACGAGGCGCCAAGTATAGGCGAGCCAGGCCAATTAGACCATGCGTTCACATGAACGTGGGCCGCCACCGCGCCGCTCGGCCGCCTCGTGACAGTCGTCACCCCTGCTCCGAAGGCACGTCACCGACAGGCGGAAACGCCGGCCCGATGCTCCAGGTGTTCCAGGTCAACGGGAGGAACTCCGATGAGCACTGTCGAATATCGAGTCGAATACATCCACTTCGACAACGAACCCGATGCCGCGTCTCAGAGCAGCCAGCTCGTCGAAAAGCTCAACGAATGGGGCCGCGAAGGCTGGCGCGTTGCCAACGTGGACCTGACCCCGCATCCCTGGTATGGGCCGCCCACGAGGCCGGTCCTGCTCGAGCGCGACACCCCGGCTGAAGCCACGGACGCCGACGTCCTGCCTCTGGACGAAACGGCGACGCGTGACCTGAGGTCCGTCACCTGATCAACCGGCGCGAGACTGCCTGCGTGAGAACTCGGGCCGGCCTTCGATCTCGCGAGCCAGCCCATCCACGTCGCGGAGGATGACGAGACGATCGTGGCCGGTCTCGATCAATCCGTCGGCGCGCATCTCGTGGAGGGTGCGGCTGATCACTTCGCGCGAAGACGCGATCGCGTCGGCCAGTTCCTGGTGGCTCACGTGGACCACGAGCCGGGGGCCAGTCGCTTCGACGGCCAGGTCGAGCAGCTGACGGGCGAGGCGCTGGCGAACCGTGTAGAAGGCGCTCTGGGCGACGTCCTCGAGGGCGTGGTTCAGCTGGCGAGTGAGCTCCTCGGCGCAGACTCGGGCGACGATCGGATCCGTCTCGACCATTCGGCGAAGCGAATCGACTCGTATTGCCACAACTGAGGAGGAGGTCATCGCCTGGATCGTGAGCGGCAGGGGTTCTCCGATCACCGACGCGAGCTCCATCACGGCGCCGGGTTTGCCATAGCGGAACGTGACCTGACGGCCGTCGCGCGAACTAATGAACGACCGCAGAAGGCCCCGGACGACGACGAAACAGCGGGCGGCATCACCCTCCCGGTACACGACGCCGCCCGCGGGAACATCGATCCTGATGGAATCCGAGAGGAGGCGATCGGCCTGAGCCTGGGGCAAATCGAAGATGAAACCGCCCGTAAGACCTTCGCGGCCCAGTTCGTCGAGAGCCCCGATTCTCTCGGTCATGCCTCATCACGGCTCGGCTCTCCTTTCTCGCACGAGCAGGAGAGTTATCTCGCGCCAGGGCAGAGCCGGCCACGCACCGAGGTCAAGCCCGGCCACGCGCCAGCCCTTTGGGCTCTGCTCGTTCAAACGATCGAGCAGGCGAGCGATGAGCCTGTCACGTTCCTCGATCGGAATCCGCTCCAGCCGGTACTCGTACCGCATGTCGGCCTCGGCGTCTCAAATCCGTGCCAGGGGCGGGAGCGTCAGACGCGTCCTGCTTCAACACTGTCCCGGCTCGGTGCGGGCTCGCCTTCGGGCTCCTTGCGGGCGACCAGGACGAGGTGGATTGCGTAGTGGTAGACGAAGGCCGCAATCACAGCTCCGACAAGGGGACCGACGATCGGGACCCAGAAGTAGTTGTCGACGCCCGGCAGGGCGACCTGGCCCCAGCCCGCCAGGGCGGCGAAGAGCCGGGGACCGAAATCGCGGGCCGGATTGATCGCGTAGCCCGCGTTGGCGCCGAAGGACATGCCGATCGCGGCCACCGCGAATCCGATGATGAGCGGCGCGAGATTTGCGCCCGGAGTCATGTTCAGCCTGTCGACGATCGCGAAGATCAGCAGCACCAGCAGGAACGTGCCGACGATCTGGTCGAACAGCGGGCCCAGCAGATTGCCGTTGTAGTACTTGGCCGGGAATGTGGCGAAGATGCTGAACGTGGCCGTGCTGTCCTGGGCTCCACCGAGCGTTCCGCGGACGATGCCCGAAGCGTTTTCGTATGCCGTGATCGCCGGGTTGTAGTTGAGGAAGACGACCAGCGCGCCAACGAACCCGCCCACTACCTGGGCAATCCAGTACGGCACGACCTTCCACCAGGGAAAGTCGCCCCGGGTCGCGAAGGCGAGCGTCACCGCGGGGTTGATGTGCGCCCCACTGACTCCGCCGACGGCGTAGACGGCCATCGCGACGGCGAACGCCCAGCCCCAGGTGATGAGCAACCAGTCGCCGGAGGCCGAGAAGATCGTCGTGGACGTTGCCGCGCGGCCGGAAGAGTCGAGCGCCGCGACAGCCATGGCCACGACTCCATCGCCGAACGCGATCAGGAGCGCGGTGCCGAGGAACTCGGCGACCATCTCTCCCGCGATGTTGTTGCCCCATCCTCTGCGGGCGAATAAGCCTCTTGGGGCGAGCATGGCAATCCTCCTTTTCGGATACCCGTGCCGGCAGCCCGTCCCAGATTGCCGGCCAGGATTCCAAGGATCGCCATGGCAGCGTCGATGTCAGCGACCTGACTGGCCGGCCGACGTGACGCGGGTCACCGAGGCTCGCGTGCCGGTTCAAACCGCCCGATGGATGAGGAGTCGAGTCAGGCGGCGCGGCCGCGGACTGCCCGCGGGGCGACCCGGTCGCCATGGAGGTTCGCCGGAGCCACGGCCCGTGTCTCGTCCTGGGCCGTTTCGTCGTCGCGCTCGATCTTGAAACGCGCGGTGGCGCCTTCGATCTCCCGGGCGATACCGGTCAGCGCGGACGCGGCGTCGTTGACGCCCTGGACCTGCTGCGTCACTTCTTCGGTGGAACAGGCGACGCGTTCCGCCGTCGCGGCGTTCTCCTGACTGATCGCGGCCACGCTGTCGACTGTCGCGACGATCTCCCGAACGCCCGACGCGGCCGCCTCCGACTTCTCGATGTTGCCGGCGATGACAGACGAAACCTGGCCGATCGCGGACGTCAGATCGTCCATCACTCCGACGACGACCTGATTTGCCTGGACCATCTCGGCGGCCTGCCGCTGAGTTTCCAGGGCCGAGGCCACCAGTTCGTCGAGCGCCTGCCCGGATCGACGGGCAAGCGCGGATCCTTCATGGACCTTCGTCATGGCCGCGTCCATCGACTCGGCCGCCCGGCGGGCGCTGCCCTGGACGGTGGCGATGATGGCGCTGATCTCGCGGGTGGAGATCGCCGACTTTTCCGCCAGCTTCCTCACCTCGCTCGCGACGACCGCGAAACCCTTGCCCTGCTCGCCGGCGCGGGCCGCCTCGATCGCGGCGTTGAGGGCGAGCAGGTTCGTCTGGACGGCGATGTCCTCGATCGTGCTCACGATGTCGCCGATCTTCTCGGCGTGATCGTTCGTCTCCTGGATCGTCGCGGCGGACGTGTCCACGGCGCTCTGGATCCACTCCATCTGCTGGAGGGTCTGGCGCAGGGCATCGGAGCCGCGCTCGGCGGTCGCCTTGGCCTGGCTCGTGGCCGCCACGACCGACTCGGAGCTCGTAGTCGCCACGTCAACCGCTTCGGCGATGTGCGTGGCGGCCTGGCTCAGGCTCTCGGCCGCCAGGGCCTGTTCGCGAGCGCCTTCTGCGATCGCGTCCACGGAGTCGGCGATCTGCTGGATGCTCGCGTTGGCCCGGGTGACAGCGCTCGCCTCGGAGGTGGCCGAGCTGGCCATCTGGGAGACGCTCTCCGCTATCTGCCGCGTGGCGGCCCCCGACGAACCCGCGGATTCGGCCAGGCTGGAGCTGACCTCCATGAGCCGCGCCGCTCGATGGCTCAGGGTGGACATTAGACCGCGCAAGCTCGAAGACTCGGCGTTGAAGCTCGCCACCGGAATTCCGGCCGCGACGGCCTTGTTGATCGAAGACACGAGAGCGGTATCGCTTATCGGACAGGCGATGGCGTCGTATCCGCGCTTGATCAGCTCATCGAACATGGTCTTGCGGGTCTCGAGATCGAACGCGAGGTCCGCCTCCGGAACGATCCACTCGACCTGCGCGCCGAAGCTCTTGAGCTCGGCGGCCGCTGCGAGCGCCCCGTCCCGAACCGGATACCAGAACGAGCTGTCTTCCACGCCGAGGATCGCGATCCGAAGCTTCTTCGCGGACGCTGCCATCGGCTTTGCCCGCCGCTCGATGACCGCCTGCGACTCGATGATCCCCTTGCCGGTCTGCCAGAAATGGGCGGAGTTCTCCTTGGTCACCAGATCCATGGCCGTCAGGAGGCGGGGCTGCGGCGGCCGCCAACCGGCCGCGAGACTGTTGAAGAGGTGGATCGCCACGTCGTGGCCCTGGCCGTAGGGATCCTGGCCGACGGTGGCCGAGATGACGCCCTTCGCCACGTACTGCATGACCTCCTCGGTGAGGTCGTGGCAGATGAGCGGGAACCGACCGCCCAGGCCCGCATCTACGAGAGAAGCGGCGGCGCCGGTCGCGGGGCCCGTGCTGTAGATGCCGGCCAGTCTTGGGTACTTTCGCAGCAGCGACGCAGGCAGGGCGGCCCGGTCCGGGACCTCGACCACGTCGACGATCTCGATCTCGGGGTACTTCTCGTGGAGCAGCGCCGAGAATCCGCGGCGGCGGCTCTCGAGGCCCGTGTTGCGCAGGTCGCCGGACAGCACGAGCACCTGGCCTCGACCGATCGTGCGACCCATCAGATCGCCGCACGTCTGGCCCTGCTGATAGCCGTCGGGACCGACGTAGAAGAGGCGGCGGCAAGGCTCGTCGGTCACGGTGTTGAGCTGACTGGCACCCTCGGCCAGCCTCGCGGCAATGCTCCCGACCACTTCGCCGAGGTGCCTGACCTGACTCGAAGATACCGGCGAGATAGCCACTTGATCGCCGTGGATCTGGAGGCGGTTCGTGAGGTCGCCCTCCGCGATGCCCGTCAGCATGTCGGAGAGGGCCGAAGCGTCGTTCGCGGCAAGCGATTCAGTCGTCCTGGTGATGCTCGCGAGCGGCCTTGCGACGGTCACCTGGACCGCGAGCCACGTCAGCGCGCCACCGGCGGCAATGCCCGAGCCCAGGATGACGGCCAGGAGAGCGACCGATCCGCCACCCGCGAATCCACCCAGCAGGCCCAGGGCGAGACATGCCAGTCCGACACCCACGGGCGCTACCACGGCATGGCCCACCACGAGCCGCAGCCATGACGTCTGTCCGAAGCCGGCGAGACGGGCCTTCATCCGGGAACCTCCGATATGCCACCCGAACCACTCCTCGCGGCCCCGGAGGACCAGGCACGGGGCCTCCAGCCACTCCGCGAGAATCTGGGACGGGGCAGCGTCCCATTTCCGGAGTAGTCGGCCCGGGGCCACGCCGGCCGTAATCGCGAACGGCACGGAAGTGTGGTGCCGCCAACTCCGGGCCGGAATCAAAGAGACGGCGAGCCTTTCGGCCCGCCGTCTCGAGGTGCAGGGAGGTAAAAGTGGGACGGTTCTCCCTGCGGACTCTTAGCTGTTACCCGAGGGCGTACCTGACCGCGGGGATGCGCTGGGTGATCGCGAGCTTGGCGACCGCGGTGTCCAGGGCGTAGGCGCCGGCGCCGACGTAGGCGATCGCGGCCATGATCGCGAGGTACATGAACTGCTCGTTGAACGGGCCGTTGGCGAAGCTCCAGTTGGAGACATAGAGCATGGCCATGAGGAGGACGCCCATGATCGCCGAGAAGCGAGTCGCCAGGCCAACGACGAGCGCGATCCCGATCGCGCACTCACCGAACACGACGAGCGTGTCGACGAGATGGACCATCGAAACATTGCCGGCCAGCGAGAGCCAGAAGCCATGGGTGGGGTTGACGATCGCCTTGGCGTCACTGCCAAGCCAGGCACCGGTGGTGCCGAACTTGAGGTACCCGGCGGAGGTGAACGGCGTGCCGCTCGCCCACATGAAGAACTTGTCGAGGCCAGCGAACAGCATGCCCAGGCCTACGGCGGCCCGCAGGAAGAAAATCCCGCGATCCTTGGTTGCCATCTGAAATCTCCTGCACCTTTCTTGCGACCGGTCCCCTACTCCTGGAGTCCGGTCCTTGCTTTCGGTGCTTTGAAATATAGAGTTGCTCACTGTTCGGGCTGCGTGCCGTTGGTCCCAAAGGGCAGGGTCCAACTGTCCCAATCGATCACTACGTCACTTAGTGCAGGTATGTGACAGAATGCCGATCGGGTAGGGCCGAGGGCGGGGTCCGACTAGGGCGCCGCACGCGCGACGGTCTGGGCCGCGCCGGGGTTTGGGCAGGGAGCCGTGGTCTGGGCAGCGCCGGGGTCCGGGCATGGCCGGGGCAACTGCCCCGCTTCCCATGCAGCGGTCAATCTCGACCGTGGCTCGGGCTTCGGGGAGGTGACGCGGTTGGATCTTCCCATCAGGAGACGCCGAAACGACCAACGCGGCCGAAATCGGAGTCAGCCCGGTCGGACTTGCTCTCCGATCTGGGAAGTTGCGACCCGTTGTACTCCGCGGCCTTTCCGCTGGTCGAGATTGACCATTGAGCGGGAAGCGCTCAGAGCCTGTAGCCGATTAGGCCTTGCCGGGCCTGACCTGGAGCCGTGCCCGTTGGGAAACGCCGCGGCTTGTCATGCGGATGCGAATGGGGTTGGTTAATTGGACGACGCGGGCAACGCGGAGCCAAGCCCCAGGGCCGTCACGGCTGCGACGACCGACGGGACGAGATCGATCTGAACAGCCGGCCCAGAGCAGCGCCGCCGGTGAAGAAGATGGAGCCGAAGGTGGCCAGTAACGCGCTCGCCGCGACAGACAAAGGGTCGAACCCGTGGCGGTCGGAGCATCCGATGGGCCAAACACTCAACTCCGCGCTCAGCGTTGCGAACTCAACCGTTGCGAATTCGATCACTGCTCCCGCCAGCGGGATCAGCAGGAGATCCTTGCGCGGGCGATCCACCCGGACGAATGCTCCGCCTATGAGCCCGAGGACGAAGGGCGCAATCAACAGCAGGGCGAAGAGCTTGATCACGCCGGTGGCCAAGCCGCCCAAGCCGCAGTCCTCATCAAGCCACCAAGGGAAATAGCCATACAGGACGACGATGACTGCGGCGGTGGTTAGCCCCCAGAACATGAGTCCGGCCCAGGGCCGCCATTTGCCGGTGAGCTCGCCGGTCTCGTTCGTCACGTTCCCTCCCCCTGACTGACGTGCTTCGCTACGAGTCGTCGTCGAGATGGTAGCGGACAAGACCCAGAACAGAACGAGACCATCGCCGCGTCTACGGCGATCGCCTGGCCTCGTGCTTGAGCAAGTCAAGTCGGCTCGATCGGCAGCCTCCCGCACAGGTAGGCGACGCACGCAACCTCGAGCCAGGTCTGCGCGCCGAGCGCCGTCGGTTCGTAGCTAATCCGCTACAACCTCGCAGACGCGGCCTTGCTGCGGCCACGCGCGGCCCCGAGGCGCGGCACCGTATTCATGGCGTCGCGGGCTGCCAGGGCCAGGCCGCTCCGCTTATGCGATGCCCGCGGCAGTTGCGGCGGCGGCGGCCGAGGCGAGAGACTCGCTGGCGGAGGGAGGCAGGTGCGCGGCCGCGAAAGAATCCGGGTCCGTGGCAGCGACGCGAGGAGGCGCGGGGCGGCGTACGAAGCCCGCTCCCAGGAGCAGCTTCTCGGCCACTCCCCGGCGCACCGCCCGGGGCAGCGGATCCCAGGCGTCGCGTTCGGCGACCGTGTGGACAGCCACGACCGCGTGACCCCGGCGGTCGCTCTCCTCGATCAGCGCGTGGATCAAGGACGTAGCCACTCCCCGTCGCCTCCACTGAGGAGCCGCTCCCAACGCAACCAGGGTATCGATGCCGGTATGGGCCGGGGCCGCGGTTGCCGGCGCCACGAGGGCCACTCCAACGAGCCACTCCCCGGAGACGGCGGCCACTCCGTAGGCATGGGCGGCGAGCGCGGCTCGGAGCACCGTCAGCGCTTCTTCGGACCCGGCCACGCTGACCACCCTCGGGGCGAGCCGCAGCCGGTCGAGAAGGTCGGAGGTCAGCGGCATCACGGCCGATTCGCCACCTTCGGCCGCCGGCGCTTCTGCCGGCGGCGCCGCGCCGGGGCCCGCGATCCCAGCCGCGTCCCCGTCGAACCGCCACCAACCTTCGCGCTCGGCAACGCGCAGCAGCGCCGGCACCAGTACGGCTCGAACAAGCTCGACCGTCTCGTCGTTCGTCTCCTTCGCCGACCCGCTCGCCATCTTGCCGAAGGCGACTCGACCGACCGGGGCGTCGAATTCGGATCGGCCGCCGCCGTCGCCGACGTCGCCATCGCCGAGCCGTTCCACTTCGTCGTCTTCGAACCTCTTGGGCAGCGGCGAGTCATTCCAGCGAGCCGCGTCCCGGCCCCAGCGTTCTCGCCAGGCTTCGGGCAGGACCCCGGCCCACGGCTGTTTCCGATGCGCCGCCGCCAACCACGTCAGCGCCCAGACCCGCGGCACAACCCGATAGACCGCGTATCCGCCGCCACCCGTCGCGAACCACCGTCCGCCGGCAAACCGGTGAGCGACCGCGTCGACGAGCCGCGCCGCCTGGCCCATCGCCGTGGTCGTGAGGGCAAGATGCGCGAGGGGATCCCAGAAGTGGCCGTCGGCGCCATGCTGGCTGACCACGATGTCCGGCCCAAAGGACGCGGCAAGCGCGGGAACCACGCCCCGGACGGCGGCAAGCCACTGCGCCGGACCGCTGCCCGGCTCGAGTGGCACGTTCACCGACGTCCCCGCCGCGGTCCCCTCCCCGAGCTCGTCGACAAAGCCCGTTCCGGGAAACAGCCAGCGGCCCGATTCGTGGAACGAAATCGTCAACACGCCCGGATCGCGGTAGTGAAGCGCCTGGACGCCGTCGCCGTGATGAACGTCGAGGTCCAGGTACAGGACTCGCAAACCATCGCGTCGTGCCCGGGCGATGGCCAGGGCCACGTCGTTGTAAACGCAGAAGCCACTCGCATGGGACCGCATGGCGTGGTGGAGGCCGCCGCCCGGTTGATAGGCATGCTCGATGTCGCCGCGCAAAACGGCTTCGATGGCCCGAATGGAGCCGCCCGCCACGCTCGCTGCCGCTTCATGCATACCGCGGAATGCCGGGTCATCGCCGGGCCCGACCCCGTAGCCAGGTTCCATTAGATCGGCCTCCGGATCGGCCGAGAAGCGGCGGACCGCCGCGATGTACTCGCTCGAATGGAGCCACTCCAGTTCCTCGTCCGAGGCCGGGGCGGGCTCGAGCCACGGCCCTTCGTCCGCCCCCACGGCGCGGAGCAACTCGATGCCCGGCCCGAAACGCCTGGGACTCAGCGGATGGCTCGGCCCAAAGTCGTATTCGAGCGAACGCGGACCGAAGACGACGAGAGGCAGCGAACGAACGTCGGCCATTTCGGCCGAATGATCGCGCCCAGCCAGGCCAGACGCCAGAGGCGGCTCAAACCTCCGGCAAGCGGCCGGCGCGGGCGGTTACGCTGCCGGCATGAGCCCCGACGCCGCGCCCTCGTTCCTCGTCCGCCCCGTCAACCCCTCGGAGTACGACGCTCTGGGGGAGCTGACGGTCGCCGCGTACCAGAGCATCAGCGCCATGCCGCAGAGCGACGACTACGACGCCCAGCTCCGGGACGTGGACCGGTCGCGCGGAGGTTTCCTGCGTCCTGGTCGCCGTGGATCGGTCCGGGGCGGTCCTCGGCGGAGTGACCTACGTTTCCGGCCCGGACGATCCGTACTCGGAGGAACTCCGCGACGACGAGGCAGGGATCCGGATGCTCGCCGTCGCCCCAGCCGCTCGCCGCCGGGGCGTGGGCGGGGCGCTCACCATGGAGTGCGTTCGTCTGGCGCGCGAAGCGGGCAAGCGTCGTGTCGTCCTTCACACCGGACCGTGGATGCCCAACGCCATGCGCCTCTACGAATCGCTCGGTTTCGTCCGCGCTCCGGAGATCGACTTCACGCCAGTGCCCGGCATCGACCTCTTCGCCTACGTTTTCGATCTCGGCTGAGGTCGGCCCTCGGCTCCCGGTCATCGGTCCTCCGTCGCGCGTCCTCGGTCCGCCGTCGTCGGTCGCGCGTCCTCGGTCCACCGTCTCGGTCGCGCGTCCTCGGTCCTCCGTCCCGTCGTCGGTCCACGGTCCTCGCAGTCGTTGACCCGGAGTCAACGGCTCGAGACCCGCCGGGAGGGGGTGGCGGAGAGAATTCGAGGCCGGTCGGTGAAATGGGCGGCCGGTCGGGGCGAATTGGATCGCGCCGGGCCGAATCGCGGACCTGTCGGAGGGATCGTGGCGGACGCGCCCCGGAATCTCGATGTCCCGGATCAGATTCGAGCGCCGGAGCGTCTCGGGATGGGGAAATCCGGGCCAAGCCGTTGACCCGCAGTCAAATTCCGCGAGCAGCGTACGTTTCGGCCGTGGCCGACGTGTTCAAGGGCATGATGGTGCAGACAGCTATCGGCAATACGGAGATCCTCTACGAGAGGGCGTTCGAGGAGCACTGGCCGGCAGTTTTCAAGTTCCTGCTGGCCTGGACCAACGATTGGGGGGCGGCCGAGGATCTGGCCCAGGATGCGTTTCTGTGGTTGTGGCGCAACCGCGATCGGGTCGACTGGGGCGAGCCGATCCTGCCGTGGCTCCTGGTTGCGGGCCGCAACCTCGCTACGGACCGGTTTCGCGCTCTAAAGCGTCGCGTTCTGGGAACGCCCGGCCCAACGAGATTCGACGAGTCCCTCCACGACCGCTGGCTCGACGTCCAGTCCGCGATGGCCGGGCTGTCCGGGCTGGAGCGCACGGCCGTGGTCCTGACCTTGATCCTGGGCACGCCAACCGCGGAAGCTGCCGAAGTGCTCGATACCAGCCCCGGCGCTATCAGAGCGGCGATCGGCCGTGCCCGAGAGAAGCTGGAGAACGCACGATGAGTCCCTTCCACAAGAGCGACGAAGTCCTGAGCGAGTGGCAGGCTCTCACCAGCCGGGCGACTCCCCCGCCTCGAGCTCCGCGCGGCTCCTCGTCGCGATCCCAGCTTCGGCTGGCGTTTGCCGGTTTCGTAGCGCTGGTGATCGTGGCCGCGGTGATCGGTCCGCGTGCGTTCGGGCCAACCGGGCCCGCGTCGAGCGACTCACCGGCGGTTACCGAGCCCCCCAGCGGCTCGGTGTCGCCTGACCCGCTGTCAACGCCGATCGCGACTGCCTCGCAGGTCGCGACCGCTCCCGCAACCGCGCCCGCGGGGTCCAACCCAACCTTCACCACCAATGGCGTCACCGCCAACTGGAAGGGCTTCAGTTGGAGCCCAATCCCGACGGGCAAACCCGATGAAAACCCACTGAGCTCGACCGCTTTCTACGGACCCGTCGTTCACTGGACGCACGGCTACGCCATGGTCGGTCAGCCTCTCGCGCAAGGCCCCGGCGAAGAGGTCTGGACATCGCCTGACGGCACCACCTGGACGCGGACCCTCATGGCTCCGTTCGTCCAGGTCGCGGAAGCGCCCCACAGCTTGGTGGCCATCACTGTCGAGGGAACCAGCGAAGGCGCAGGTCAGACGGCCTGGTCCAGCCCCGACGGCACGCATTGGACCAACCTCGGTATCCCCAAGGGCCTCGATATGATCGTGTCTCTCGCGGGCACGCCGACCGGCCTGGTGGCGGTGTCGCGATCCGGCTCCAACCAGGACCAGGTCGTCGTCTCGACCGACGGCCTCAACTGGTCCACGGTGACGGTCGAACAGGGGCTTCAATGGGACGACTACGGCGCGACCGTTCAGGCGGGGAATGGGCGCTTCTTCCTCATGGGTGGCCTGGCCCCGGGTTCGGGTCTCGGCCCGAACGGCATCGTCCTAGCCTCGTCCACGGGGACCGGCCACGTCTTCTGGTCCGATGACGGTAGGAACTGGCAGCGGTCGGTCGTTTCCGCCGGCGGATATGGCACGGGCATCGACTCCGCGGCCGGGGGATTGATACTCCACACCAATTACCGGGCAACCCCAGGCGGCGTCGGGATGGCCTACTCGAGCGACGGGGGCGAGACCTGGATCGACGATCCCAAGTTCGGTCCCCTCGGCGAGCAAGTCTGCCAGGGCGAATGTGGCATCGGGCCGGACGGTGTCATCGGCTCCAACGGCGAGCTCTTCCTCGCGGTCCGGCCGGATGGTCACGCCTGGACCTCAATCGACGGCAAGACGTGGTCTTCGATCACGTGGAACGGGCCGATGGACGAGGTCAGCCTCCAGAACCTGCGGTTCCTCCCACGCGGCGTTCTCATCGACGGCAAGTACGGAGCCGCCAACTAGCACGCTCGAGGCTTCAATCGAGCGAGGGCAGACCTGGCTTGCCGGCGAGTGCCGCCGGTACCGCGTCCGGGCTCGTGTCCCGGTCCGATCTGCCCGATCGGCCGGCGCCGCCGCCTCCGACGCGGATCCCTCCCCGGAATACCGCTATACCGGCCGCGGCTTCGGCCCCGGCACAGATGAGTCCGTTTACGAGAAGCGTGGCCGGCGTGCCCCAGATTCCACCAAGGCCGCCGGTGAGTCCGTTGCCGATCGGCGTGGACCCGGCGAACACGGTCGTATAGACGCTCATGACGCGGCCGCGAAGGGGCCCGGGCACGGTGATCTGAACCAGCGAGTTGGCGCTCGCGGCGGTCGAAATGGCCCCGACGCCGCAGAAGTACATGGCGACGAGCGCCACGGGAAAGGCAGTCGTGCTGGCCAGCACGAGCTCGGCGGCACCCAGCAGGATGCCGCCCCCTATCAAGATCCTCAGCCGTGGCCGTGTCAGGGCCGCCACTGCGAGCGCGGCCGTCAGGGCGCCCGCCCCCATCGCCGCCGATAGCCATCCGTAGCCGGCCGCGCCGGCGTGGAGGATGTTCTCGGACATGACCGGCAGGACGACGTTGAAGTTCATCCCGAAGGTCGAGACGAAGCCGATGATCGAGATGGCCAGAAGCACCACGGGCGTGTGCCAGACGTAGCGCAACCCTTCCGCCAGGGTGTCCCCGATCTCGCGCGGACTCCTGGGCATCGCGAGTCGTTTGGCGGGCCGCAATTCCGAATCGCGCATCATGAGGAGCCCGACGACGACGGCGATGTAGCTGAGTCCGTTGAGGATGAAACAGGGCGCCGTTCCGATGACCGCGATCGCGACCCCCGCCAGTGAGGGGCCGACGATCCGGGCGCCGTTGAAGACGGCGGAGTTGAGCGCCACGGCGTTGGCAACGTCGTCGGCGCCCACCATCTCGACCACGAACGACTGGCGGGCGGGCATGTCGACCGCGTTGACAACCCCGAGCAGGAAGGCGAGGACGAAGATGTGCCACGCCTGCACGAGGTGGAAGTAATCCAGCCCGCCGAGCGCGAGCGCGAGAATGCCCGCCACGGTTTGCGTGGCGATGACCGTCCGGCGTTTCGGCCAGATGTCGGCGATGATCCCCCCGAAGAGGCCGAGCACGAGCACGGGCAGGAACTGCACGGCTCCCAGAATTCCGATGTAGACGATGGCCGTGTTCCAGCCGACCAGCGTCCCGAGCAGCCAGCCCTGGGCCAGGGTCTGCATCCACGTCCCGGTGACCGAGATCATCTGGCCGAAGAAGAACAGCCGGAAGTTGCGGTGCTTGAGGGCTCGCCCGGTGGCGGTGAATCGGACTCGTCCGCCGACCATCACCTCGCGGCCCTGCCGCGTGCGCCCACTCCCGTGACCGCGGGAGATGACGCGCCAGTCGGGGAGTCCTCATACGAGCGATGCTCGCCGCGCATCATCGAAACCACCGCGCCTACCGCGCTGAAGCCGACGCCCGCGAGCAACGCGCCGACACTCGTCACGCCGAGGACCCACCAGCGGTAGTTCGGCGCCGCGGCATCGACGAGGCGCCCTGTCGTTCTCATCGGGCGGCCTCCATCGGCTTGCCCGCGCCGTCCGGGCCCTCCAGCTCGGCCGCCAGCGCCGCGATCTTCGCGTCGGTTCGGGCCAGACGTCCCTCCGCCTCCTCCACCATGGTCTGGAGCCGTCCGATCTTGGAGCGGAGCATGTCGATCTGGTGTTCCACGCGCACCCCCCGGTCCCGCAGGATCTGGAGTCTCGCCCGCGGATCCGTGGTCGCGTGGTAGGCCGCGTGGCCGCGCTCTCGGGCCGCCTCGTCTTCGAGCAGCTGGGCGATCTCGGCGAGTGAGAACCCGGCGTCGTCCCGCAGCCCCTTGATGAATTTCAGCCGCTCGACGTCCGTCTCGTCGTAGAGCCGGTAGTCGCCCTCGGATCGAGCGGCAGGCTTGAGCAGGCCCAGTTCTTCGTAATAGCGAACGGAGCGCGGGGTCAAACCCACCTCCGCGGCCGCCTCCTGAATGCGGAGGAGCCCGGTCTCCGGCCGCGCTGGGGCGGCCTCGGCGCCCGGCGGCGCCACTTTCTCGTCGCTCATAGTTGCATCCTAACGCAACATTGCCGTTTACGTGAATGTACGGGTTGAGGCGTTCCGGTGGAGGCGGCGACCGCCGCCGCTCGGTCCAATGCCGTGCCCCAGTTAGGGTGGTTTACCGATAGGGATCGGCGTCCTTAACGGCCGATACCCAGGTCGAGGCCAGGCCAGCCGGAGCTGACCTGTCGCGGCGTCCACGCCGTCCTGCCCGCGCCGCCCCATCCAGCCCATTCCGATTCGTGAGGATCCAACCTTGATTGCCGTGCGCCCCCGACACCTGAGGCTTTCTGTACGGGCAAAGCTCCTCGGAACCATGTCCGCCCTGCTCGGGCTCTCCGCCGTGGTGGGTATCTTTGGCATCTTCGCTTTGCAGGGCGTCGCCGACAGCAGCGCTTCGATCGGAACCCAGTCGATCGTCCTCACGGACAAGGCCGAGGATCTCAACGTGCGGATCCTCGACATGCGAGGCCTGACCGACCGCGGCCTGGCCAGGATTTCGGACGCCGCCGCCCAAACGGCGGTCGACGAAGGCATCGCGGCGGACACGAAGTCGATCGCAACGGACCTTGCGGCCCTCAACTCGGATGAAGGCATCGCCCCCGACGAGCAGGCCGTTCTCACCGACCTTTCGAAGAACCTCGACCTGTACGCGCCACTTCGCGATCAGGCCAGGAACGCGACCAGGGCCGGCGACGTCGCCACAGCGCTCGCCCTCCAGGATCAGTCCGCCCCGGCGGCGGCCAACGCAATCGCGGATGCCCAGAAATACGCGTCGATGCAGGCCCAGCAGACGAGCGCGAACATCGAGGCCGTGGGCAACGCTGCCAGCGGCGCTCGCCTCCCCCTCGCCTTGTTCCTGCTCATCGCGGTCGTGGTCGGACTTGGGCTGAGCCTCTTCATCTCACGTCGATTTGTCCGTGACGTGCGGGCACTGCAAAGCCATCTGATCAAGATCAGCGGACGGATCGCCGAATTCGCGCAGTGCCTCGAGGCGATGGCCACCAACGACTTCACGGCCGTCTTCTCCGGCGCCACGGCGCCGCTCGATCGTTACGGCTCCGATGAGATCGGTGACGCGGCACGCACGAGCGACGAGCTGCTCGGCGAGCTGCGGGACATGGCCAAGGCTTACGAAACGGCCCGCACCGGCCTGGTCGGGACGATCGGCGAGATCAAGACGGCCGCCGATTCGGTGGCCCGAACCAGTGGCGAGCTGGACGTCGCGGCCGCCCAGTCCGGAGCAGCCGCCGGTCAGATCGCGGCCACGATCAGCCAGGTCGCATCCGGGGCCCAGGAACAGGCACACGCCGCTACGAGCACCTCGAACGCCGTCACGGACCTGACCGGGATCATCTCGGCCGTCCATTCGGGCGCTCGAGAGACGAGCGCAAAGGTGACGACCGCCGCCGCCGCGGTGGCGGCCACGCTGTCGGCCATCGAGCTCGCGGACGCCGCCACGGAACGAATGAAGCCGATCAGCGGCCAGTTCACGACCGCTCTGGGTCGCGGAACGCAGGCGATCGAGGCAACGTCCGTCGGCATGTCCGAGATCAAGGATTCGGTATCCGTGTCGGCCGCCAAGGTGGCCGCGCTCGGCGCGAAGTCCGATCAGATCGGAGCCATCGTCGAGACGATCGACGACATCGCCGAACAGACCAACCTTCTGGCTCTCAACGCGGCCATCGAAGCGGCGCGAGCCGGCGAGCAAGGCAAGGGCTTCGCGGTCGTCGCGGACGAGGTCCGCAAGCTCGCCGAGCGGTCGTCGCGCGCCACCAAGGAGATCGCGGCGCTCATCGAACAAGTCCAGAGCGAAACCGAGGATGCCGTCGTCGCAATGCGGGACGGCGCGGCGAAGGTCGAAGCCGGCTCGGGTCTGGCCCAGGAATTGGCTCAGGCGCTTCGCGACATCAGCGACGCGGCAACCGCCCGGAACGTGGCCCTCGAAGACGTCCTCAGCGCCCTGAAGTCCATTCATCAGGCCACGGTCGAAGTCGTCGGGGCGTCCGATGCCATCGGCGTCATCGCCGCCCGAACCAACGGCGCCGCGTCTCAGATGGTCGAGGCCGCGTCATCGGTGACCGCCGCCATGGAATTGATCGCGGCCGTTTCCGAGGAGAACTCGGCCGCGACCGAGGAAGTGTCCGCAGCCACGGAGCAGATGAGCGCCCAGTCACAGGAAGTGGTGGCCTCCGCCGGCGCTTTGGCCGGTATGGCCACTGAGCTCGAGGCGCTCGTCGCCAGGTTCAAGCTCGAAGCCGGTCAGGACGATCTCCGAGCGCGGCTGACGGTCTTCCGGCAGGCTCACGTCGGCTGGATCGGCAAACTCGAGCGCATGATCGCGGGCAAGGAAACCATCGCCGAGTCCGACGCGTCGGCATGTCGAGATTGTGGCCTGGGCAAGTGGTACTACGGCCGCGGACAGGCCGCGTACGGCGAAAGTCCGGCCTTCCGGGCGATCGAAGCTCCGCACCAGCGTTTCCACGCGCTCTGTCGCGACGCGGTCGCGGCGCAGAGCCGTGGCGACTCCGCGGCGGCTTCGCGGGTCGTCGTCGACGCGCGGCGCGGATCGGCCGAGGTCGTGGCCGCGATCGACGCTTTCGAGAGCGGGCAGGCCGGCTCGGAGACGCCCGACAAGGCTCCCGTTCCGTTGGCCCGCGAGCGGTCGCCTCGTTCCGGGCGGCGGGCGGCCTGAGGGCGGCACGTCCGCGTGGCTGGTCGGGGCGCCTTCTACTTGAAGGGCGGCTCCAGGTAGAGCGTCCCCGCACCGGTGCCGCACGCGCCGCCCACCGGATCACCGTCGCGTAGCACGACGTTCCCGGTGCCATCCACGATCTCGATCTTGGGGGTGAAGCGGGCATGGTAGCCGGCCGGCCAGACAATGGTTTCGGTCGACCACGTGGGCCCAATGTCCATGCCCGACGGCATCTCCATGATGTTCTGAAGCCACACGATGCGTGGATCGTCCTTGCTGCCTCGCAGCACCGCCTCCAGCCCAACGCCCGCGCAGGCTCCGCCGGGCAGCCAGTTGGTCGTGTGGAGGGTCACGCTGCCGTCCGCAAGCGTCAGCCCCGACTTTGCCGGATCCCAGCCCCAGCCGGCACCGCCGCGCACTACTCCACCGGCGTCGTAGAGCACGAGCACGCCGCTGCCCGAGTGTGCTCCGGGCATGAGCGGGCTGAGTGGCGGCGGGCCGGCGACGCGGACGTACCAGATCACCATGGAACCATCCCCGCTCGGCCCTAAACCGGGCCAGAACGTCTGGACGGCGTCAATCAGCGCCGCCGCGGTCATCGAGACGATCGTCGAATCCGGCTCAAGGGCCGACCCTACGACGGACGAAACCTGGGCCTCGGACAGCTTTGGCGTTGGGTTCGATTCGCCCGTCACGATCCCAACCGAAGGCCCGAACGACTTGCCGTCGAAAGCCGAAACCTGATCGACGACGAAGGCGGCCGCACAAGCGGGCCTGGCGGCGTCGGAGCAGCGAGAGGCGCGCATATCGTTGACGTGGCCCACGACCTCGATCTGCACCGGCCGGCCGGGCCTCTTGGAGACCGAGTCCGGCACGGTTGTGCCCTCGAGAACGAAGGCCTTGATGGTGGCGCCGCCGTTTTCGTCTTCGGTGATGGACAGAACGTCGCCGCCACATCCGACGCCGAAGGAGGCGTCAACGGTGAACGTCGCACAGGACATGTGCGTCGGAATGGACAGCCACCCTTGAACGGCAAACAGGTCCGTGTTTACCAGGCCACTGGCGCCGACCAGGGCGAGCGTCTGCGAGACAGTGCGGACAGGCAGAGCCTCGCCCGGGGTTGGAGAGCCGGAAGCCTGCGGGCCGGGAGAGCCGCTGGCGGTCGTCGGAGCACCGCGATACACCACCAGCGCCCCGACTAAGGACACGACCGCCAGGACCACGGCCGCACCCGCGAGGGCGCCCGCTGGACGGCGGAATGCCGAGCGAAGGGCGGCAAGTCGATCCCGGCGGTCGCGCTTCACCGCGTCCATAACCGGGAGAATGACGTCGGAGGCCGGCCCGCCATCCGCCATCCGGCGATAGGCAGCTCGAATCCGTTCGTCGCTCCAGTCGGGCTCGTCGTTCCGCCTGCTCATCGACGGTTCTCCTCTCCGAGTGCGCGAACGAGCGCGGCGCGGGCCGCGAAGAGCCGCGACTTTGCCGTTCCCACGGGGATCGACAGCACTTCCGCGATTTCGGTCAGCGGCCTGTCTTCGAAGTAATGGAGCGCCAGGATGGCGCGCTGGTCGGCAGAAAGACGTTCGATTGCCGCGCGCAACAACCCCGCATCGCCGGAGCCCGCGCCGGAACTCGTGGTGGGCCCCAGGTCCTCGAGCGGCTTCTCTCGTACCCGCCGCCGCGACCGAGCCCGTAGCGACATTCGACACGTATTGACCACGATGCGCTCCAGCCAGGCTTCGAACCGGTCCGCTTCACGCAGAGTTGGCAGATGCCGCCAGGCGCCGACGAACGCATCCTGGAGCGCGTCGGCCGCGTCCATCTCGTCCCCGAGAATCGCGAGGCTGAGTCTGTACATGGCGTTCGTCCGACCTCGAACGAGCGATTCGAAGGCAGCCGAGTCTCCCGCACGGGCAAGCTCCACAGCCGAGCGCACCGCCGGTGCCTCTACCACCCTCGCCCTCCGATGTGATTGATCGTTTGACTACCTGATGCCGGCCGATCGTCCCGGGTTCACCGCCGGGACCGCAACGCTCAGAAGACCGACGGAGCTTCCACATCTGCCGGCCATCGCCCCTCGTCGGCGAACCGGCCGGGCGCCATCGATTGGACGTCCATCACCAGGCAGCCGCCGCCAACCACGCGGACGATTGACCGCTCGGCAAGAGGCAGTCCCTGGACCATCTCGGCGTCCATCACCCGCGGGTTCGTGAGCATGTATACCGAGTCGTGGAACTGCAGGCGGCAGCAGCCGGCGGCCATCACGTTCCGCGTCCACTGCCCTTTGTCCCGATACGGGAGCGGGATGGCAAACCGGTCGCCGAGCGGGATGGGGTGAACGAGCGTCCTGCGGACGGTTCCACTGACCCGACCAACGTGCTCGACGATGCCGAGGCCGGTCCTGGCGCCGTTCGCGGCGCCGCCTCGAACCAGGAGCGGGGTCAAGCGGCGATTCATGACCTGCCGCGCCAGAAGATCGCGGCTCTCCAGCGGGACCCGAGACCGCCGGACCACGTATACCCCCGCGGCAACCCCGGCAGCAGCGACCAGCAACGTGGACCTACGCATGATGACCCTCCTGCTATCCGACTCGTCGGAGTATGCGTTGCGAGCGTGCGTCCGTCGATCACGGACGCCCTGCGGCCGGGCTCGCAAGGTTTCGGATCCGTGAGCGACCCGATGTCGAAAGATGGCCCGGCGCCGTGCCGCCGTGACACGCTAGGTGGCACGGCACTCTGTCATGATTCGGGCATGGAAACCGCCAAAGCGCCTGGGCTCTTGGTTCCGCTGCCGTCACAGTCGAGCCGCCAGTCGGTCGTCCGCCTGGAGTCGGACAGGCTCGTCGTGGAGCACCTCTCGTTCGAGGACGCCGCACTGGTAGCCTTCGTCGCCGAGCGGCCCGCGGACGAGCGGGCGATGCTCGTCGAGCGCGCGCTGCGGGTTGGCCTGACGGCCATCCAGAGCGTCGGCGTGACCGTGAACGTGGACGCGGTGCGAGCGGAGTTCCAGGGTCTCCTGCGGCAAACCGAAGCCGCCAACGAGCGTGCGGCCACCGCCCTGGACACGCTGCTGCGCCAGAACTTCGCCGACGGCGAGGGTCGCCTGCCTCGAACGCTGGAGCGCTTCCTCGGCGACAAGGGTCAGCTGCGGAGCTTCGTGGACGAACTGTTCGACGAGGGCAAGCGGGACAGCGCCATCGGCCGGATGAAGGTCCTGCTGGGCAGCTACTTCGACGGCGACGCCTCGCGACTCGCCCAGTTGCTGGACCCCACCAGGATGGGTTCGCCGCTCCACCAGTTCCGGGTGGAGATGGCGGACGGCTTCGCCAAGGTCAACGAACGCCTTGCGGCGATCGAAGCGGCCGGGGCGGCCCGGGCGTCGGAGCGGTCCAAGTCGTCGGCCAAGGGCGCGGATTTCGAGGGCATCGTAGAAAGCATGCTCGGCGAGCTGGCGCGCGGTGCGGGCGACCTGCTGGAACGAACCGGCACGGAAGCCGGGGCCATGGCCGCATCCAAGAAAGGCGACTTCGTCCTGACCCTCAACTCGGAGGCCACCTCGGGGTGCGAGCTCCGTCTCGTGATCGAGTGCAAGGACCGCTACGTCTCGGGTCGGGCGATGCGCGACGAGCTCCGCGAAGCCAAGACGAACCGCGATGCCGCGGTCGCGGTGGTGGTATTCACTCCGACCCATGCCCCCGCCGGCATTGCTCCGTTCGACGTGCGTGCAGGCGACGTCTACTGCGTCATCGATCCGCTCGTACCGGAGCCGGCAACGCTGGAAGCGGCCGTTCGACTGGCCAGGCTGCTCGCCATGCAGACGCTCAAGGACCACGACGTCGAGGTGGACGCGGCCGCGGTAGTCACCGCCCTCGCGGGCGTACGAGAGCAGCTCGAAACGCTCCGCGCCCTCAAAGTGACGCTCACCTCGATCGGCTCGAGCACCAAGGACGTCTATGCCGGTCTGGACCGCCTGCGCGACGGAATCCTCGCCCGGCTCGCCGAAGCGGAAGCCGAGCTGCGCCGCCGGTAAGTTCCCGGGAGTCACTGTCGGCGACGGACGCAACGAAAAGATCGAACGCTTCGATTCCCCGCCGCCTCGCGATATGCTCCCGACTCGCGGCTTGCCCGAGAAGAGCCGCGTCGCGAGGTGTTGCGATGGCGCGATCGATGTGGAAGGGGGCCATCCAGTTCGGCCTGGTCACCATTCCGGTGAAGATGTATCTGGCGACCGAGTCGAAGGGCGTGAGCTTTCACATGCTCCACGCCAAGGACAACGCCCGGATCCAGATGAAGACCTACTGCCCTGCCGACGACGAGTACATCGAGCGCAGCGACACCGTTCGCGGCTACGACCTCGGGGGCGACCAGTACGTGGTGGTCACCGACGACGACCTCGCGTCTGTCCCGCTCAAGACCGTCCGATCGATCGAGATCGAACAGTTCGTCCCAGCGGACGACGCCACGGCCGAAACGCACTTCATCAAGCAGTCCTACTACCTGGAGCCGGAGGCGATCGCCCGCAAGGCGTTCTACCTGCTCAAGCAGACGCTCGCCGAGAAGGGCTTGCGGGCCATCGGCAAGATCGTCCTGCGTGACCGGGAGCAGCTGGTGGCGCTCGACCCGTTCGCGAACACCGTGCTCCTCTCGACGCTCTACTGGCCGGACGAGATCCGGAACACGGGCGAGCTCGCGCTTCCGGAGCAGGAAGTCGAAATCAAGCCGGCCGAGAAGAGCATGGCCGAGCAGCTGGTCGCGGCGATGACGGGCGAGTTCAACGCCGAGCAATATCGCGACGAATACCGTGAGGCGCTTCTCAAGATCATCGAGGCCAAGGCCTCCGGCCAGCAGGTCGCCGCACCGGCGCCCGCGCAGACGACCGGGGTCGTGGACCTGATGGCCGCCCTGGAGGCGAGCGTCGCGGCCGCGAAGGCGGGTCGGGCCGGTGCCGCAGCCGGCGCCGCGGCCGAGAACGAACCCGAGCCCATCGCCGCGGGCAAATCCCGCCGGCCGGTGGCAGTGGGGCCCGGTCGAAACTCGCGCCGGGAAACCGCCGAACAACCCGCTCGGCAGGCCGCCGAGCAAGAGCCGGAGGCAGTCCCGGCACGCAGGCGCCGCGCTTCCTGACGGGCTGCTAGATTCGACCCCTATTTGCCGTCAGGGGTCAGTCGGGGTGGGAGCCAATCTGCTGGCGCTCGCGGGGTTCATGAGCCTCGCCGTTGCCGCTTTCCATGTCGTGGCCGCTTTCGAGCCGCGCCTGCAGGCGAACTTCGGAGCTCCGGAGCGGCTCATCGCCGCGGGACCGCTGGCCATCGGAGCGGCCGCGCTCGCGCTCGCGGCGGTCTTCGCGGCCTGGGGTGCCTACGGCTTTTCGGGCGCGGGCTGGCTACCCAGACTGCCGCTGCTCTCGGTGGCGCTGGTCGCGATCGGCGCGGTCTACTTCCTGCGCGGCTTGCTGCTCGGCCCCCAGCTCCTTGCCGCCACCGGACGGCTTCGGCGCAAGATTCCGACGGATCCGCAGCGCGTCGCCTCCTCGGCGGTGTCGCTCGCGATCGGTGTCGTCTACCTGGCCGGCACCGCCACGGCCTGGTCGCAGCTCGTCTGAGCGAGGTGGGAGAGAAAGCGATGTCCAGCCATCTCTGGCCCCTGTTCGATCTCCGGATCAGGACGCCACGTCTCGAGCTGCGTCTCCCGACGGACGAGGATCTGCTCGAGCTGGTCGAGGTCGTTCGCGCCGGGGTCGTAGACGCGGACAGAACCGTGTTCCTGGTGCCCTGGCATCAGCTCCCCTCCCCTGCCATGGAGCGCCAGTTCCTGCAGCACTGGTGGCGCAACCGGGGCAGCTGGAATCCGGCGAAGTGGTCTCTTGGGCTTGCGCTGATCGAGAACGGGCGGCCCGTCGGCCTCCAGGAGGTCATCGCCAGCGACTTCGCGATTCGGCGAGTCGTGAAGTCGGGCAGCTGGATCGGCCGCGAGTTCCAGGGTCGAGGCCTCGGCACGGAGGCGCGAGCGGCGATCCTCGCCCTGGCCTTCGACGGGCTCGGCGCCGAGGTTGCCGAATCGGGCTATTTCGAGGGCAACTCACGATCCGCGCGAGTCTCGGAGAAGCTCGGATACCAGCGTCTCAACGATGAGATCTACGCCATCGAGGGCAAGCGCATGGTGGAGGTCCGCGTCCGCTGCACGCGCGAGACGTGGCGTCGCGACCTGGTCCCGGTCACGATCGAAGGCCTGGAGCCCTGCCTGAAGCTCTTCGGCGTCGGCGACCTGGGGCCCGACGAGTGGGGTACGTTCTAGGGACGCCGCGGCAGCGGCCCGGCTTGAGGCCGGGGCGCCAACGCCGGGCCAGCCCGCCCGGGAGTCTGGCGGTCAACTTCAGCTCGGCGCAGGGCGAGGCTCGCCCAAGGCGGCGCCGAGCAGCCGAACGAGCGCACCCGAGCGTGCGTGAGTGAGGCGGCGGAGGCGCCAACGCCGGGCCAGCCCGCCCGGGACGTCTGGCGGTCAACTTCAGCTCGGCGCAGGGCGAGGCTCGCCCAAGGCGGCGCCGAGCAGCCGAACGAGCGCACCCGAGCGTGCGTGAGTGAGGCGCGGAGGCGCCAACGCCGGGCCAGCCCGCCCGGAGCGTCCGGCGGTCAACTTCAGCTCGGCGCAGGGCGAGGCTCGCCCAAGGCGGCGCCGAGCAGCCGAACGAGCGCACCCGAGCGTGCGTGAGTGAGGCAGCGGAGGCGCCAACGCCGGGCCAGCCCGCCCGGGACGTCCGGCGGTCAACTTCAGCTCGGCGCAGGGCGAGGCTCGCCCAAGGCGGCGCCGAGCAGCCGAACGAGCGCACCCGAGCGTGCGTGAGTGAGGCGGCGGAGGCGCCAACGCCGGGCCAGCCCGCCCGGCGCCGAGCGTCTACCGGTCGCCGGCTCGACGGCCGACCAGCCACCAGGCGAACGGGAAGATGCCGGCCGCGATCGCGAGCTTGATCGCGTCTCCGAGGACGAACGGCATGAAGCCCTTCTGGATGGCGACTTCGGGCGAGAGGCCGGCCGCGTACGCGAGCCAGGGGACGCCGATCAAGTAGATGGCCGCCTCGCCGATGATCATCGCGCCGATGGCGCCGCCGATGTGGCGATCCCAGCCCATCTCGGCGAGCCAGCCGACGATGGCCCCGGCGAAGAGGAAGCTGACGAGGTAACCGCCGCGCACGCCCAGGACGACGCCGCCGGATCCGACGCCGACGATGTTCTGCAAACCCTGGGCCTGGCCCGCGTAGACGGGCAGGAAGAAGCCCATTACCAGGTACAGCCCCACGGAGAGGGCCCCGCGCCGGAGTCCGAGAGCCCCGCCGACGACCAGCACGGACAGCGTCTGGCCCGTGACCGGGACCGGGTTGTTCGGCAGCCAGACCGCGACGTTCGCCGTGATCGCCATGAAGAGCGCGCCGGTAACGATCAGGGCGATATGGCGGAGACGGGCGCTCATCCGCTCACCGATGCGGATCGGGACGAGAAAGTCGCCGATGGTGATTCCGCGCTCGGTCGCAGGCAGGCGATTCAGATGCGGGGTCGCGAGCATAAGGTCGTGTCCCTTTGGCGGGTTAGCGACCTGGAACTCCTCCGCTCCAGGTGGCCGGAGTGTAACAAACGCCGCCAAGCGGGCCACCTCCGGTGGAGGCGGAGCCGACGATTCGCCCTACTCGTGCTGGAGGGCTCGGGCAAGCGATACGCGGCTGGCCACGCCGGCCGGGTAGATCGAGGCCACGATGCTGACCAGGACGCCGAAGACGAAGGCCAGAGCGAGCGTCAGCCACGGTGGATCGAAGACGAGCCCGAAGCCTCCGCTGGAGCCCACCACGAGCACCGCGCCGACGATCATGCCGACCACGACGCCGACGAGCCGAACCGACGATCCCGAGCATGCCGGCTTCGACGACGACCATGGCCCAGACCTGGCGGGCGGTCATGCCGGTCGCGCGCAGGACGCCGATCTCCCGGACTCGCTCCAAGACGCTCATCGAGAGCGTGTTGACCATCCCGAGCCCGGCGACGAGGACGGCGATCAAGGCCAGGGCGTCGAGCAGGCGGAAGATCCGATCGAGCGCGTCGCCGACCGTTCCCTGGACCCGGGTCAGGTCGTTCGGCTCGAGCGCGTACTGGAGCGCCGTCGCGTCGAGGGTCGGACGAGCGGTCGCTTCCTGGCCGGGCGCGTAGCGGATGGCGAAGAAGTCCGCCCCGGTGACGCCGAACTGGGACTCCGCGTCGGGCCAGCCGATGAGAATCGCTTCCTCCGACTCGGACGGGATCGAATGGGCGACGATGCCGACGACCTTGAGATTCGTTTCGGTTGGCCCGGTCGCGAATCGGAGCGTGTCGCCCAGGGAAATCGGCGGCGAGGCCTGGTTGGCCAGCGACTCCGGCACCACGACCGAGCCGCCCTTGTCGAGGGCGGTCAGGGCGCTGGTGCGATTGCCGCTGACGAAGACGAGCCGACCGTCCGTCAGGTAGTCGTGGCCCACGATCGCCGCGGCTTCCTGGCGAAGCCCGTCGAGCGGCACGCCGAACAGGCCGATCGGCGACACGGACTGCACGCCTGGACTCTCGGCCAGCTGATCGCGGATCGGGTCCGTCGTCGAAACCGGCCGAATCGAGCTCACGAGCTCGCTGCCAGGAATCGTTTCGGCAAGCCAGCTCGCGCCGATGCGGCGCACTTCGGACGCGGCCGTGGTCAGGGCGACGACCATCGCCAGGCCGACGACCAGCGCGCCGGCGGTCAGCGTCGTCCGGCTTCGATCTCGGATCAGCGAGCTTCGGGCCAGGCGCTCCTCATTTCGGAAGATCCGGAATGGGATGCCCGCGACTCGAAGCAGCGGGCCGAGAAGGAGCGGGACGAAGAGGACGACCAGCGAGCAGCACGGCGTAGACGGCGAGCGGTCCCCACAGCCCCGATATCCCGGACGCGAGGGCGTTGCCGCCCACGGCGCCCGTAGGACTCGGCCAGACGGCCAGGGCCACGAGCGCGAGCACGCCGAAGACGACCACGAGCCAGCGCAGCCGGGCGGCCCGGAGACCGGCCCGGGCCGGCGTTCGGCGCAGGGCTTCAGCGGGGGCTATCCGGCCGGCCCGCCAGGCAGGCTCGAGCGACGCCGCGAGCGTCACCACCAGGCCGATGCCGGCGGCGAGGAGCATCGCGTCGAGCGGGATCGTAGGGGCGGCGAGGGTTATCGGTCCCGTCGACCGAACCCAGCCCAGCGTGAGTCCCGCAAGACCCACTCCGGCCAGGATCCCGAGCGCCGAACCTCCGATCCCGAGGATCAGGGCCTGGAGCATCACGAGGCTCATGATCTGCGAGCGAGTCGCACCCGCCGCACGCAGCAGACCCCACTCCCGCCAGCGTTCCGAGACCGTCATCGAGAGCGTGTTGAAGATCAGGAAAGCGCCCGCGAACAGGACCACAGCGGCCACGAGCAGGAGCGCGCTGCGGAAATCGGCCATCTCGTCGCGCAGCGAGGCCGCGATATCCGACTCTCGAGAGAGCAGATACGGCTCCGTGGTGATGCTCTGCTCGAGCTCGACCATGAGCTGGTCGGTCGTGGTTCGAGCGCCCGCGCCGATGTCCACTCTGGTGACGCCGGTCGTGTCGAACAGCGTCTGGGCGGACTTGAGCGGCGTGATCACGAGACGGCCTTCGGCATCCGGCAGGGCGCCGTCGCCCGACAGGATGCCGACGATCTCGAAGGCCTGAGGTCCGGCGGCGACCGTCCCACTCAACGTGATCGAGCCGCCGACCGCGAGGTGCTCTTCGGCGGCCAGCGTCTCCGCGACGAGGGCGTCCTGGCCGTCGGTCGCGGACAGCAACCTGCCGGACGCGAGCGGCAGGTCGTGGAGCTTGGGCTCGGCGGCCGGGTCCACGCCCAGGACCGTCACCGGACTCGGCAGCTTGCCGGTCGCGGTCTGGCTCAGCGACGCGGCGAGGTAGGTCTTGCGCTGGAGCGCCGGAGCGGCAACGGAGAGGCCCCGCACCTGCTTCGATCGCGGAGACGGTTTCCGGCCCCAGGCCACGCTCCTCGAGAGCCTGGACGCGCAGGACGGCATGGCCGATTTCGTCGGCCGCGGCACGATCCACGGCCGCGTCCATGGTCGCGCCGGCGGAGAGCGAGGCGAACAGGACCGCCACCCCGAGCGCGATCCCGGCCGCGGTGAGGACGCTGCGGAGCGGTTGGGCGCGAAGGCTCCGCCAGGCGAGCGACGATAGGCGCCGCACGAGCTAGAGGCCCAGCTGCGAGAGGCGGGCGATCAGGGGGCCCGGATCGCTGTCCTTGCGCCGTCCAAGGCTGATCTCGTCGCGGATCTGGCCGTCGCCGATGACCAGGACGCGGTCGGCGTGGGCCGCGGCTCGGGCGTCGTGGGTGACCAGCACGATCGTCTGACCGAGCTCGTCGCAGGAGCGCCACAGCTCGTCGAGGATCTCGCCGCCGGTTGCGTAGTCCAGATTTCCGGTCGGCTCGTCCGCGAGGAGGATCGCGGGTCCCGTGACCAGCGCTCGAGCGAGGGCAACTCGCTGCTGCTCGCCCGCCGAGAGCTGATCGGGTCGGTTGTCCTCGCGGCCCACGAGATCCACCAGCACGAGCACGTCGCGGATGCTCCGGGCGGCCTCGCCGCGGCGAGGATCCACGCCGGCGATCGTGTAGGGCAGGGCCACGTTCTCGTAGACGTCGAGGAGTGGGATCAGGTTGAAGAACTGGAAGACGAAGCCGGTCTTCTCGCGGCGCAAGCGCGTGGCCTGCGTGTCGCTCAAGCGGCTGACGATCTCGCCGTCGAGCACGACTTCCCCGCTGCTCGGCCGGTCCAGGCCCCCGAGAAGCTGCAGCAGCGTGCTCTTGCCCGACCCCGAGGGGCCCATCAGGGCCACGAACTCGCCGCGGTGGACGCTGAGCGTCACGCCCCGGAGCGCCTCGACGGTGTGATCGCCGAGCTTGTAGCGCTTGGTCAGGTTCCGCGCTTCGAGGATCGTGCCGTCCTGTTTGATCCTGTTCGTCATCGGTCCGCTTCGCTGGGGCCGGGCGGGCAGCCGCTCAGCCGGTGGTGGCAACACGCCGAGTGTAGCGAGGCTCGCCGAAATGAAGCACACCCTCGATGGGGGGCCCCGAAATCACCAGATTCGCGATCCGCGCCTGGGCGCTATGAGCCGAACAGGCCACCGAAGAGCCAGCGAACCAGCGAGTCGAGCGGGCCCTGGGCAACCGGCTTCTCGCGAACCCGAAGCGTGCCACCCTCGAGAGCGCCGGCATCGATCGTCGGTCGAGGTGTCGGCGGTGGCGACCGGCGTCGGCGTAGCCGTCGGCGTCGGAGTCGGGGTTGCGGTCGGTTCGGGCGTCGGCGTGGGCGTGGGGGTCGGCGTCGCGGTCGGGGTCGGCGTTGCGGTCGGAGTCGGCTTCGCGGTTGGCCTGGCCGTTGGCTTCGCTGTCGGCTTGGCCGTCGGCTTGGCGGTTGGCTTGGCCGTCGGCGCGGTCACCGGTGCGACCGGGGCCGGTGTCACGGTCTTGGGGACGCTCGCTCCGCACGGGATCGAGAAGAGGACCGCGTATAGCTTGCGACCGTCGGCGCCTTGTAGGCCCCGACTCCCATCCGAACCCACGTCCCGAGGATGTTCGCCCGGTGCGTCGGGGAGCCCATGAAGGCCGTTTCGATCCGGGTCGTCGCGACGTCGTCGCCGTAGGTGCTCAGGCCGATGTTCTCGCCCGCGACCTTGAAGCAGTAGCCGTCCTTCTGCATGTAGCTGAAGACCATCTGGCCGTCGGGCGGGATCTTGTGGGAGAAGTAGTTGCGATCGCCCATGTCCTGGGCGCGCCACTCGGCTTCCTTGTGAAGGTAGGTGTCGTTCACGAGGGCGTTGAGACCGGCGGAGGCTCGGTCCTGATTCGTAAGGGAGAAGAGCATGCTCTCGTCGGCCGGGCTGAAGGCCGAGTCGGACCAGCCCAGGACCGGGCTCGCGGTCGCCAGCACGGCGAATACCGCGACCACGAAGGAGAGTCCTGCAAGTCGCTTTCTGCCGTGCGACGCAGGCGAGTGCGCAGTGAGTAGGGTTCTGCCCAGCATTTTCGGCGATACCCCGGTGCCTGTTTGAACTTGTGTCACCAAGGTAGGGCCGGCATCCGCGCCAGGCCCCCGCCCGCTCGTCCCTGGCGGCCGTTGCCCTCGTACCTGGCAAAGATGCGATGGATTGAGGGGAAATCCGACTAAAGTCCGGCCGATTCCAGCCGGGGGTGCCCCTGCCGGGTAGGCAATGGCGGCGGAGAGCGGATAATGCTCGAGCGGAACACGCCAGGCCGGGCTCCGGGCGATCGGCCCCGGCATCGAGGCCGCAAGCCTGCTACTCTCCCTCATCGCGACGGACCCGCCGGCCGTGCGGGCGGGCCTGTGATTTGCGAGGCCCAAACCGGCCCTCGTGGTGGCCTTAGCTCAACCGGCAGAGCAGCGGACTGTGGATCCGCAGGTTACGGGTTCGACCCCCGTAGGCCACCCCAAACCCCTGAAAATACGCGCCCCGCGAAGGCGCTCAGTTCGTGCCGGGTAACCTCCCACGGGTTGCCTGCCCCTTCGAGGCGGTGTTACCCTGCCTCCACTTCCACCTGGCCGCGACGGCTCTGAGCATCCCCGGCGGCCGGCCACAGGAGACCGAATTGACGTTGTCAGCGGCCCCGGGCCCCGCTTCTCGAATCGATCGGCTGAGCAAGCCGCTCGGTTCTCTGCGCAGATCCGTTCCGGCAAAGCTGGCTATCCCGGCGATCGCCATCGCCCTCGTCGTCGGTACGCTTCTCGTGGGATTGCCGGTCAAGCAGGCCGCCGGCAACCAGCTCCCCACGTTCGACCCGATCCCCCCTTCGGCGAACGTCCATCCCAGCGCCACCAACGTGGCCCTCGACGCCCCCTTCCAGATTCAGTTCAACAAGCCGATGAGCGCTCCTTCCGTGGAGCAGGCGCTCACCATTGCGCCCGCGGCCGCAATGGACCTCCGCTGGGACGCGACGGACCAGACGCTCGCGCTCCGGCCCAAGGCCCACTGGGAACCGTTCACCACGTACACGGTCAAGGTAGGCAACGGCGCAGTCGATCTCGAGGGCCTGGCCCTCGCTTCGCCGGTGACGGCCACCTTCGAGACGGGAGCGCTGACTTCGGGCGAGATCAAGGCGACCCAGATGGTCGGCAGCCTCGCCTCGCCCCGCACGGCGTTCCAGATCACGTTCACGAGGCCGGTGAAGTTCGCCACGGTAGCCGCGCGCCTGAACGTCTATCCCGCCACTCCCGTGAAGCTGTCGGGCGACGATCCAACGGATCAGGAGTCCACCGTCTTCACCGTGACTCCCGAAAGCCAGCTGGCCACGGGCACCAAATACCTGCTGACGATGACCAACGGCGGCGCCGACTCCTCGGGGTCGTCGCTGATGCCGGTGAAGAGCCTCGAAGCCGAGACGCTGCCTACCCCGGCGGTGGTCCACTTCACGCCGGCCGGCGGAAGCGTCTCCCGCGACACGAACCAGGCCATCTCGGTGACGTTCAGCGTCAGCATGGACCCTAAGGCGACGGCCACGGCGCTCCGCATCACCTCCAACGACCGCGTGGTGGCGGGCAACGTCAGCTGGTCCGACGACGACACGGTGATCACCTGGACCCCACGCAGGCCGTTCGCGACTGGCGCGGTGGTGGGGATCTCGGTCGGCACGGGAGCCCGTTCGGTGGGCGGCATAAGCGTGGCCGCCGCGCAGAGCGTCAACTTCAGCATCGCGAAAGCCCGCGCCACGAGGATCGCCTACAAGCCTCCGACGCAGATCAAATGGAACAACGTCGGTCCGCAATATCTCTCAGCCGAGCGGTATTACCTGGACTTGATGAACTGCACTCGCACGGGCGGCTGGGTGGAACCCGGTGGCTATTGCGGATCCAACACTCACCACACAAAGCCCGCGCAGAAGCCGCTCTCGCTCAACGCGGGGATCTCGGACAAGGTCGCGCGCCCCTTCGCCAAGTACCTGGCGGACACGTGCCAGCTGAACCACTACATCAACGGGACGCCACGTTCCCGGTTGGCGGCGGCCGGCTACGGCTCCGGTTCATGGGGCGAGAACATCGCGTCTCCGGGCGGCCTTTCGGCCGGGAGTCTGGCGGCCGTCGAGATCTACTTCCAGAACGAATCGCGCCTGCGGGGCAACAACCACTACACGAACATCATGAGCAAGTACTTCCGCTCGGCCGGGATCGGGATCTGGATCTCGAGGTGTACGAGGCTGGCCGTCGACTTCTACGGCTGACGTCGAACCTCGCTCGTCTTGACTCGGCCGGCCGAACGCCCGCGAACGACCGAACCCGCTAGGATCCGCGCATGCCCCAGGCTCCTTTGCCCCTCGAGTTCCGAGTGCCTCGGTGAGCCCTCTCGAAGTCGTCGCGATCTTCGCCGCCGGATTGTGCGCCGGGACCATAAACACGATCGTCGGCTCCGGCTCGCTGATCACCTTTCCCACGCTCCTGGCCTTCGGCTTTCCGCCCTTGACCGCCAACGTCTCCAACACGGTGGGCCTCGTGCCGGGCTCGATCAGCGGGGCGATCGGCTACCGGCGCGAGCTCTCCGGCCAGACCCAGAGGGCCGTCTGGCTCGGGGTCGCGTCCGGCGCCGGGGGCTTGACCGGGGGCGTACTGCTGATCCTCAACCCGGGAGCCTTCGAGACGATCGTCCCGATCCTGATCGCGCTCGCCCTTGTGCTTGTGGCCATCGGGCCCTGGCTTTCGCGCGCCCTCGCCGAACACCGCCACCCTGAGGCCCACAAGTCGTGGCCGCTGCCCCTGCTCTTCTTCGCCACGGCCGTCTACGGCGGCTACTTTGGCGCGGGCCAGGGAATCCTGATGATCGCCTTGCTCACGATCTTCCTCCCAGACGGCCTGCAACGCCTCAACGGCCTCAAGAACGTCCTGGCCGCTCTCGTGAATGGCGTCGCCGGAATCCTCTTCATCCTGGTCGCCGACGTCCGCTGGGACGTGGTGATCCTGATCGCGGCCGGATCGATCATCGGCGGGCAGATCGGGGCGCGGATCGGGCGGCGCCTTCCCCCGCCGGTCCTGCGCGGCGCCATCATCGCCGTCGGGCTCGTCGCCGAGGCGCGACTGCTGCTCGGCTAGGCCTGACCGCCTCCGGGCCCGCTCCGATCCGTCGAGTCCGGACGGTCCTGCGGACGCCAGGCGAGCGACTCGGGGGAATCGGGGATTCGGCGTCGACTGACGCCACGCCCGGGGTTGTCGGGGCGTTGGCCGCAGCGGCCGCGGCCCCCGCCAGGCCGGGTATTGGTGCGACGTAGAGCGGCAGCTGGACCCAGAAGCTCGCGCCGCCTTCCGGCCGGTTGTAGGCGCCGATAGCGCCGTGGTGCTGTTCCACGATCCACTTGGCGATCGAAAGGCCCAGGCCCGTGCCCGCCCGCGGGGGCGTCGTCGGCTCGCCAGAACCGCTCGAAGATGCGCGGCAGATCCTCGGGTTTGACGCCCGGACCCTCATCGTCCACCCGCATGATCGCGACCGTCGTGTCCGGGTGGATGTGGACGCGGACCGTCGAACCCTGGTTCGTGTGCCGGATCGCGTTGTCCGTGAGGATCGTGACCAGCTGCCGCAGGCGGAGCTGATCGCCCAGGACGAACGCGGGCAGCGCGTCGATCTCTACCTTGACGGCCTTCTCCTCGCCGAGGTTCGCGAGCATCGACGCGGCCTCGACGGCGATGTCGCCGAGATCTACCGGCAGCCGCTCGACCTGAACCACGCCCGAGTCGGTTCGAGCCAGGAGCAGGAGATCTTCCACGAGCGCGGTCATGTGGTCGACCTCGGCGTCGATGTCGCCCAGGGCTTCACCCACGTCCTCGACCCGGCTGCGCCGGTTGCGTTTCAAGTCCTCGATGCTGGCGCCGATGACCGTCAGCGGCGTCCGGAGCTCGTGGCTCGCGTTCGCCGCGAACTCGCGCTGCCGCTGGAGAGCCGCTTCTCGGCGGTTCATCGAAGCCTTGATCGGGACGAGCGCGCGGCCCGCATAGAAGTAGCCCGCCAGAACCAGACGCGCAGCAGCGCGGCGGCGCCGCCGTTACCAGCAGGACGCCCAGACAGAGGTGATTCAGCAAGCGTACGATCTCCGCCGTCCGGTTCTGGACCACCTGGACATGAACCAGCCGGTTTGACTTGGACTGGGTCGAACGACCGCCTGACACGATGTAGACACGTAGTGGGTCGACCCGTCGGACGGTCACGACGATCTCGCTGGTCGATCGCCTTCGGGCTAACGGCGGCTCCCGCGACGCTCGCTCGGATCGGGCAGCCCGACGGTAGAGGTCCCTCGGTGGAACGAAGATGCCCGTCTTGGCGATGACCTGGATCGAGAAGAGGTTGGCGCGCCTCGCCACCGAGTCCCAGCGGGCTCGGGGCCGTTCAGGTTCACTCGGCGATGCGTCTCAACTCGGTCCAGGTAGGCGCCGGCGTGGGCCTGGGCGTCCGAGTCGCCGATGGCGCGGGATGACGACGAGGTACGCAGACCACCCCATAGCGTGGCGCCCAGAGCGAGGATCACCAGGGTCACGAGCCGCTTACCGCCATCAGCCGCAAGCGCGTCCGCCGCAGGATTCGACTGTCCTCGTCATGGAGCGCCTGATCGGCCGCGCTCATGGCCCCGTTCGAGGCGAACTCGCGCCGGAGTCTCCGCTCTCGGGTCCGACGCCGCCAGGGCAGCGTCAGCTTCGGTCGACGGACATCGGCCAGCCAAAGCCCGGAGCTTCAACGCGCGGCAGAGAAGGGAATTTCACGTACCTAGACTTCCTTGAGCCGGTAACCGACTCCGCGGACCGTTTCGACCTGGTTCGCCGCTTCGTTGCCGAGCTTCTCGCGCAGGAGATGGATGTAGGCCTCGACCGTGTTCGGCGTCAGGGCGACGCCGTACGGCCAGGCATAGTCGAGCAGCTGATCTCGCGAGAGAACCTGACCCGGCCGCCGGAGCAGGCACTCGAGAATCGAGAACTCGCGCTGGCTCAGATCCACGGGCTTGCCCGCGACCAGGACCCGGCGCGTGCTCTCGTCGAGCTCGATCCGGCCCGACCGCAGCGAGGTGGACTTGCGAGTGGGCGGCCGCCGGCCGAGGGCTCGCAGGCGGGCCAGAAGCTCCTCGTAGGCGAACGGCTTGACGAGGTAGTCGTCGGCGCCGGCATCGAGGCCGGAGACCCGGTCGTTGACCGAGTCTCGGGCCGTCAGCATCAGGATGGGCGTTTGAGAGCCCTGCCGGCGCAACGTTCGGGCGACCTCGAAGCCGGACTTGTCGGGCAGACCAACGTCGAGGACGATGGCGTCGAGGCCCAGGTCCGAAGTCGCGATCTCCAGGCCTTCTTCGGCCGTCATGGCCGTCTCGACGACGTGCCGATCCTGGCTGAGCAGCCGTTTCAGCAATCGAACGAGACGGGCATCGTCCTCGATGACCAGCAGGTGCACGTGAACGCTCCTATGGATTCGAAATCAGGACGTCCTTGGCGGTGAGGGTTCGACCGCCGAGCGCGCCGCTGGCTCCCGGATTTGGCGTTTCGCTGGCGAGGGCGCTCGTGTCGATCTGCACCGTCACGCTCGATCCTACCTTGACTTGATCCGCCGCGGCCGGAGCCGTGCTGTGGTAAGTGGTGCTGCCCGACAGATCGACCGTAACGGTCGTCCCGTTGGCCAGCTGAATTGTCATCGTAGAACCGCTGACCGACTGGACGGTTCCGGCAACGTCGCCGGTCAGACCGCCGCCCAGTCCGCCACGGCCCGCTCCGCCGCCGAAGCCGCCGCCCAGAGCTCCGGGGTTGAATGTCTGACCCGGCGCGAGCGAGGCGAGGCCGCCGCCGTTGCGTCCGAAACCCCCTCTTGCGAAGGTCGGGGCCGCCGCGTTGGCGGAAGGCGCCGTGAGATGGCCCACCGCGAAACCGATGCCGCCCACCGCCACCAGCGCGGCGATGAAGAGCAGGGCGATAGTCGTGCGGTCCTGCTTGGCCGGTCGGGCCGCTGCGGTCATTTGTTCTCCTCTTGGTTCCATCGAAGTCGACCCCTATTCGTATCGAAGTGCGACGACGGGGTCGAGCTTGGCCGCCTGGCTGGCAGGCCAGACGCCGAACACGATCCCGACGATCAGACTGAAGCCCAGCGCCACCACGACCGTGAACGGATTGAAGACGAAGCCCCAGCCCGCGTACATGCCGATGCCCAGTGACGCGACCACGCCTAACAGGATGCCCACGAGGCCGCCCGCCAGAGATAACGCCAGGGCCTCGACGAGGAATTGGGAAAGGATGTCGCGGCCGCGCGCGCCGATCGCCTTCCGGATGCCGATCTCGCGGGTCCGCTCCCGAACCGAGACCAGCATGATGTTCATGATCCCGATGCCGCCCACGAGGAGCGAGATCGAGGCGATGCCGGCAAGCAGGAACGTCAGGACGTCGCTGACCCCGCTCACCGTCCCGAGCAGCTGCGCCTGGGTGGTGATCGAGAAGTCGTCGCTGCCGTTGGTGATGCCGTGTCGCTGTTCGAGCAGCGCGGTGATCTCGGCGGATACCGTCGAGATCTCGCTCTCGCTGGTGGCACTCACCCCGATCGCCGAGACGCTGTTGCTGCCGACGAAGAGCTCATGAGCGGTCGAAACGGGGATGAGGACGATGTCGTCCTGGCTGGAGGTTCCGCCCTTCGGCTGCATGATCCCGATCAGCTCGAACGGAAGCCCGCCGATGTAGAGCGTCGTGTTGTTCACCGATGAGGCCGTGAGGCCAAGGTTGTCGGCCGTCGTGGCGCCGATGACCGCCACGCGGAGGTTCGAGTCCACGGACGCCTCGTTGAGGAACGAACCGGTCCACATGCTGTAGGCGAAGACCGGGAGATAACCGGGCGTCGTCCCGACGACGCGGCCCGTCTCGTTCTGACTGCCGACCACGATCAGCTTCTGCGTCGACAGCTGCGGCGCGATCGTGGCCACGCCCTTGAGCGTGGAGATCGCCGAGGCGTCGTCGAGCGTGAGCGTGGTCGCGCCACCGAACGAGCCGCGGGTCACGGTGCCGACTGTCCGGCTGAAACCCGGGTTGACCGTCAGGAGGTTCGTGCCGAGGGCCTCGAGCCGATCGCTGATGCCCTTGGTGGCGCCCTGAGCGACGCTGACGAGAGCCACGACCGAGGCCACTCCGATGATCACGCCGAGCATCGTGAGCACGGTCCGGAGCTTGCCCGTCCCGAGCCGGGACAGGGCCACGCCGATGAGGTCGCCGGCTCTCATGCCGCGGCTCCTTCGAGGAGCTCGCCGTCGCGCAGGTGGACGGTTCTGTCCGCCGTTCGCGCGACGTCGGCGTCGTGGGTGATCAGCACGATCGTCCGGCCTAGGGAGTGGAGGTCGTGGAACAGGTCGAGCACCTCGGTGCCGGAGTGGCTGTCGAGGTTGCCCGTCGGCTCGTCGGCGAGGATCAGCGCGGGCTCGGTGACCAGCGCCCGAGCGATGCCCACGCGCTGCTGCTGGCCTCCGGAAAGCTCGGAGGGCTCGTGGTTGAACCGATCGCCGAGGCCCAGCCGCTCCAGGGCGGCGCGGGCTCGGGCCAGGCGCTCCTTGCGCGGGACGCCCTGATACATGAGCGGCGTGGCCACGTTCTCCAGGGCCGTGGTTCGCGGCAGCAGGTTGTAGCTCTGGAAGACGAAGCCGATCGAGCGGCTGCGCACGTAGGCGAGCCCGTCGTTGTCGAGCTCGTCCACGGGCTGGCCGTCGAGGATGTAGCGGCCCGAAGTGGGCCGGTCGAGGCAGCCCAGGATGTTCATCATCGTGGACTTGCCCGAGCCCGAAGGTCCGACGATCGCCAGGAACTCGCCGTCCTCGACGCGAAGATTCACGTTCTGGAGCGCCGGGACCTGGATCCGACCCGTGTCGTAGATCCGGGAGACGCCGTCGAGGTGGATGATCGGTGGCAGGATCGCGCCCGGCGATGGCCTGCCGGAGGGCGCGGTGAGGACGCTCATCGTCCCAACCCGCCGCCACCGAACCCACCGCCGCCGCCGGTGAGGCCGCCGAGATTGACCCCGCCGTTGCCGGTTGTCGTTGAGCCGGTTCGGGCCGTACTGGAGCCGACGACGACCAGCTGGCCTTCGGTGAGACCACTGCTGATCTGGGCGAAGGACGTGGTCACCAGGCCGACCTGGACCGAGACCGTCGATACCGCGCTGCCGTTCATGACCTGGACCGAGTATCCGTTGGCGGCCGTTCCGGCGAGCGCGGTCGCGGGGACCCGCAACACGTTCTGGGCTGAAGCCGTGGTCACGGTCACCGTGGCGCTCATGCCCGCGAGGACGGCGGCCGGCGGATCCGTGAGAGTGACGGTCACGGCGTAGGTGGCGACGCTGCTCGAGCCGCTGGCGGACGAGGCCACGGGCACGATCTGCGTAAGCGTGCCGGCCACGGACGCGCCCGCCGCGGTCACCGACACCGTGGCGGTCTGGCCAACCTTGAGCTTGACCACGTCTGTCTCGGAGAAGCTGGCGGAGGCGACCATGGGCCCGACGGACTCTTCGACCGCGTAGCCGGTGGGGGCGTTGACGCCGGGCAGCAGGTTGACCGCGATGATCAGTCCGTCTGCCGGGGCACTGATAGTTGCCGCGTTGACCGCGGCTTGAGCGGTGTCGACAGCCTGCTGGGCCGACGCGACGGCCGTCTGGTCGGCCAGAACCGTGGAGCTCGAAGCCGGGGCGGTCTTCGCCTGGTACTGGAGCTGAGCGGCCTGATAGCTCAGCGACGCGTTGGTCACCTGCTGAGCGGCCTGCTGGTTGGACTGGTTCACCTGCAGCTGCGTCGACTGGAGGCTCGACTGGGCCGTGGAGAGTGCCTGCTGGTCCGAGGCGAGCTGCTGGGCGGATGCGGGCGGAACGGCGGCGGTGTCCGTGTTCAGCTTGTCCTGGGCCGCCGTCACGGCGTTCTGGGCCTGGCTGAGCTTGAGGGCGTTCTGCTGGTTCGTGGTGGTGCGGTTGGCGACCGCCTGCTTGTAGCTGTTGCTGGACTGGCCAGCTGGTTCTTGGCCTGGGCCAGCGAGATCGAGTCCAGGCCGCTCTGATCGCTGCGTCAGCTTGGTCTGAGCCGCGGCCAGGTTTGCCTGAGCCGTGGCGAGCTGAACTTGCGCGGCCGCGGAGTCGGCCGTCGCCAGAGTCTGGCCCTTCGTCACCGTCTGGCCAACCGTGGCGGTCACCGTCTGGACCGGCCACGTCAGGGCGCCGCTCGAGCTGCTCGAGTTGCTGGAGCTGCTCGAGCTCGAACTACTCGAGGTGGAGCCGCCGGTCCCGGACGTGGTGCTCGCGGAGCTCACGACGTCCGGCGTGGCACCGAACTTCAACCCGTAAACGGTGCTCGCCTGGATCGTCCCGGTGGCGACCGATGTGGCGCTTACCGTTCCCACGGACACGGCCGCGGTGACGTACTGCGATGAGGACGAAGCGCCAAAACTGGGACCCACGACCGTCAGTGCCACCGCCCCAACTCCGACCACCATCAGGGCGATCGCCGCCAATCTGAGCTTCATACGACTATGCCTTTCGGTCTCTGATTCGCTGCTTGTCTGCGGCTGGTGCTCAAATCGATCCTGGGACGCAGGACATATATCGTCCTGGGGCCTGAAACCTCTCTGAAACGTCCTGGACGCCGCGGCGGCGGCGAACTTCGGCGGCGCGGGCGCGCGCAGGCAGGCGCGGAGGATGTCGCGGGGGACGGCGAAGAGCCGAGCTACTTCTTGGCCGCGGAGATCATCTGCTTGGCCTGGTTGATCGGGATCGCGAAGCCGACTCCCTGAGCGTCGCTCGCGGTCGCGGTGATGATCCCTACGGCCGCGCCGCTCGCGTCCAGGAGCGGCCCGCCGCTGTTGCCCGGGTTGATGGCCGCGTCGGTCTGGATGAGCCCGGTGAGGCTCTCTTCCGTGCGAGTGGCCTGATCGCCCACGGTGATGCTGCGGTTGACGCCCGAGACGATGCCCTGGGTCACGGAGTCGGTGAATGTGCCGAGCGGGCTGCCGATCGCGATGGCCAGCTGGCCCACCTGGACCTTGCCCGAATCGCCGAGGGTCACCGGTGTCAGGCCGCTGGCATCGATCTTCACGAGGGCCAGGTCATGGGTCGTGTCGGTCGTCACGACGGTGGCCGGAAGCTGGCGGGTATCGTCGAGGGTGACGGTGAGCTTGGACGCGCCCGTGACCACGTGGTTGTTGGTAAGGATCAAGCCATCCGAGCTGACCACGAAACCGGACCCGGCGCCGGTCGAAGGCACCGAGAAGGGCGACAGCCCGGAAAGCCCCGACGTCGTGATGGTCACGACCGACGGCTTCACGAGTGTCGCAACCCGAACGATCGCCTCGCTCTGCGTCAGGCTGATCGTCTGGCCGGTCGCCGGGCTGGCCAGGGGGCTGGTTGCGGCGTCGTGACCGCGCGTGAGGGAGAAAGCGAGGTAGGTTCCGGCACCGGACAGGGCCGCCGACAGCACCGCGCTCACGAGCACGACTCGCATGACGTGGCTTCTGCCGCCGGTCCCGCCGGCCGGACGCTCGGCCGGGAGTCCGGAGGGCGGCTGGGTCCAGTACCAGGCCGGCTGTGGTTGCGGCTGCGGCTGTGGCTGTGGGGCGTAGCCGGGATAGGGTCGATACGGTTGCTGGTACGCGGGGGGATAACCGTCCGGCTGGTAACCCCCCGCCTGACCGGGATATTGGCCGGGCGCGGGGTAGACGGGCGCCGGAGGCGCAGGCGACGCTATCGGCGCCTGATATGCGGGCGGCGCGGCCCGATCCACGTCGTCAACCAGGTCCGGCGTCCAGCGCAGCCCAGGGTCGGCGGGGTCGCGCTCAGGAGGAAGCTGCCCGCCGGCGCCGTTTGGACCTGTGTTTTCGTTCATCAAGACCGCTCACTTGCGGGGGCTCAAAACCTGCCCTTGCGGCTGCGCCGAGCGCTTTTCCCTGCCCCGTTTGTAGGCCTGCTTTCTTAAGTGTCGCTGAAAGCGTTCCGGCGGGCCGAATCCGCCTCCGGCGGCAGCTCCAAGCCAGGCGCGGTCGGAGCGGGGCTCGTCCCGCCGCGTCCGGGCGGTCGCTGGCTCCGTGGGCCGGATCAGAGGTCGCAGTTAGCGGGACGAGCGGCGAAGATGCCACCCAGGCCGTCAGTGTTGTGGATAGTTAACAGGTCGTGTTCGCTATTCATTCGGAGCGGATCACGACAGCTACGACGAGCGGCTCCCGCCGGCCCCGTCCAAGTTCGGGACGAGGATGCCCGGGGTCGACGCAACAACCGAGCTTGGCGAAGAGTTGAATGGCGCGTCCGGGTCGATGACAGCCGATCCGGCTGAACCGAACGCGGCAGAACTGCCCGCCTCTCCCTTGCTCGCCAGCCGCTTGACAAGCGCCGCGCCCCTTTCCGCTGCCTGTTAGGAGACGGTGCAGCTGGAACGATCGCCTATCGAGAGCCGCCCGGCCGCGGCGGCCCGAGATGTCTCGACCCGACTGGGTGGTTCCCGGCGATCGCCCGACTCTCGCCCCCGGCAGGTCTGCCGGCCCGAGGCGCGACTCCAAGAGAGAAGGAGTCGAGAGTGACTAGCAGGCCCCGAACGGTAGTAGCCCTTTGCGCGGTACTCGCCATTGTGGCCTCCGCGTGCTCAAGCAATGCGGCTTCACCGAGCGCCGCCCCGGTCGTGGTGCCGAGCTCCGGCACCAGCCTTCGCCGCCGCGACGGCTTCGGCCCAAGCGTCGGCGGCGGCCGCCACGCTCGGCCACATCGGTGGCACGGTGACGGTCTATGGCACCTGGAGCGGATCAGAGCAGGATTCCTTCCTGGCGATGGTCAAGCCCTTCGAGGACGCGACCGGCGTCACGGTGCAGTACACGAGCACCCGCGACATCAACGCCCAGCTCGCCCAGGGCATCCAGACCGGGACGCTCCCCGACCTGGCAGGCCTGCCCGGACCTGGCCAGATGGCCGAGTACGCGGCGGCGGGCAAGCTCATCGACTTGAGCAAAGTGCTCGACGTAAACACGTACAAGGCCAACACGGCTTCCCAGTTCGTGACTCTTGGGACGGTCAACGGGGTCCTGGCCGGAGTCTTCATCAAGCTCTCGGTCAAGGGTTTGATCTGGTACAACCCCAAGGTCGTGGGCGACCTCAGCGCGACCGCCCCCAAGACCTGGACCGATCTCCAGACCCTCATCACCACGGACAAGAGCAAGGCAGCCGCAGCCTGGTGCGTCGGCCTCGAGAACGGCGCGGCTTCCGGCTGGCCCGGCACCGACTGGATCGAGGACTTCGTCCTCCGGACGGCCGGACCGGACGTCTACAAGAGCTGGTACCAGGGCAAGACCAAGTGGACCGATCCGGCGATCAAGAACGCCTTCCAGATGTTCGGCCAGGTCATCGCCAACTCCTACGGCGGCGCCAACTCGATCCTGTCCACCAACTTCGCCAACGGCGGCGACAAGCTCTTCAGCACGCCTCCGGGCTGCCTCTTCCACCACCAGGCGAGCTTCATCACCGGCCTCGGCGGGTTCGCCAAGCTCACGGCCGGGACCGACTACAACTTCTTCCCCTTCCCGGACATCAACGCCCAGTACAGCGGAGCCCTCGAAGGCGCGGGCGACCTCTTCGGCATGTTCCACAACACCCCGCAAGCGGCCGCGCTGATCAACTACCTCACCACCGCCCCGGCCCAGCAGATCTGGGTCGACCGAGGCGGCGCCCTTTCCGCGAACAAGCTGGTCACCAAGTACCCCGACCCGATCAGCCAGCGCTCCGCGGACGCCCTCCTGAACGCCAAGTTGTTCGTCTTCGACGCGTCGGACCAGATGCCGACCGACATGAACGCCGCGTTCTGGAGCGGGATCCTCGACTACGTCAAGACTCCCGCGAGCCTCGACTCGATCCTCTCGCATCTCGACCAGGTCCAGGCCAGCTCGTACGGCCAATGACGACTACGCGCTGATCGGACCAACTCGGGGCCGGCGTCGCCGGTTGCGGCGCCGGCCCTTCCATCGGAGGTCGACGTGGACTCCCGAATCGTGACCGCGGCCATCGTCCTGTTCGGCGTGCCCGGGGTTCTGATCGCCTATATCTGGGCCACCGAGCGAGTGCTCGGTCCTGGCCCCGCAGCGGTACCACGGCCGGATCCGGCCGTGGCTGTGGCTGGCGCCGGCGCTCGCGATGCTGGCCTTCTTCCTTGTCTATCCCACGATCCAGACCGTTCTGCTCAGCTTCCAGAACCGCTTCAGCACGGCCTGGGTGGGGACCGCCAACTACGAATGGTTCTTCGGCGTCGGGGGCGGCCTCAGCTCCCTGATCAACAACATCTTCTGGATCATCGTCCTGACCGCGAGCACGGTCGGCTTCGGCCTGGCCGTGGCCATCCTGGCCGACCGGGTCCGCTACGAATCGTTCGCCAAGACGATCCTCTTCCTGCCGATGGCGATCAGCGGCGTGGCGGCGGCCCTGATCTGGAAGTTCATGTACGACTATCAGCCGGCGGGCCAACCGCAGACGGGCACGGTCAACGAGATCGTGACCCATGTCGGCATCGCGCCCGTGGCGTTCCTCCAGACCAGCGACTTCAAGCTCAACACCTTCGCCCTGATCTTCATCATGACCTGGATCTGGACGGGGTTCGCCATGGTGATCATCTCGGCCGCCCTCAAGAGCCTCAACCCCGAGCTCCTCGAGGCGGCCCGGGTCGACGGCGCCAACGAGTGGCAGGTCTTTCGGGGCATCACCCTGCCGCTGCTCTGGCCGACCCTCACGGTCGTGGGCACGACGATGATCATCACTGCCCTCAAGGCCTTCGACGTCGTCTACACCCTTACCAACGGCGCCTACGACACCAACGTCGTGGCAAACGCGATGTACCAGCAGCTCTTCATCTCGAGCAACACCGGCCGCGCGAGCGCCATTGCCGTGGTTCTGCTGGTCGCGATCGTCCCGATCATGGCCTACAACATCCGCAACTTCCAGGCTCAGGAGGCGATCCGATGAACCGGACGGCAACAGTCGAATCGGATCGGGCGACGGTCGTCAGGTCGCACCGGCTGGCCTTCCGGCCGGGCCGGATCCCCGTCCACGTCGTCCTCATTCTGCTCATGATCGTCTGGCTCCTGCCGACGATCGGCCTGCTGGTCAACTCGTTCAGAGGCGCGGCATCGATCAGCAACACCGGCTGGTGGACGGCGCTCTTCCCGCCCGACACGTTTACCACCGACAACTACACCCACGTCCTCTCGCAGAACGACCTGTCGCGCAACTTCGTGAACAGCCTCTTCATCTCGATCCCGGCCACGGTCATCCCGGTGTTCATCGCCGCGTTTGCCGCCTACGCCTTCGCCTGGATGAACTTCCCGGGCCGGAACGTGCTGTTCGTGTTCGTGGTCGGGCTGCTCGTGGTGCCGCTCCAGATCACGTTCGTGCCGATCCTCAAGATCTTTGGCCCGCTCGGGCTCAACATCAACGGCAGCTTCCTCTCCGTCTGGCTCGCCCACTCCGGCTATGGACTGCCCTTCGCGGTCTACCTGCTGCGCAACTACATGGGCGGCCTGCCGCGAGAAATCTTCGAAGCCGCCTATATCGACGGCGCCAGCCCTGTCACGGCCTTCTTCCGCCTCGCCCTGCCGATGAGCGTGCCTGCGATCGCCTCGCTCGTCATCTTCCAGTTCCTGTTCGTCTGGAACGACCTGCTGGTCGCCCTCGTCTACATCGGCGGCAACACGACGAATCAGCCGATCACCCAGGTCCTTGCCAACCTCGTGAGTTCCTACGGCAACGGCTTCCAGTTCGTGGCGGCCGCGGGCTTCATCGCCATGGCCCTGCCGCTTCTCGTGTTCCTGGCCCTGCAGCGCTTCTTCGTCCGGGGAATCGTCTCCGGCTCGGTCAAGGGATAAGGCGGGCGAAATCCACCTAAACGTTTACCCTGGTGCTTGCCTCGCCGCGGTTGCGGCCGGAAACGAGGCTGGTAGCATCCAGCGACATCGGCCGACCAGGTCGGCCTAGTAACCAGGAGCCGCCGAATGGCAACAGTCACTTTCGAGAACGTCAGTAAGCGCTTCGGCGACGTAGTCGCGGTGGACGATCTCAACCTGGACATCCGCGATGGCGAGTTCATGGTTCTTGTCGGGCCTTCGGGCTGCGGCAAAACCACCAGCCTGCGGATGATCGCCGGTCTCGAGGAGATCAGCTCGGGAACTCTCCGGATTGGCGAGCGGATCGTCAACGACGTCGCGCCGAAAGATCGCGACATCGCGATGGTCTTCCAGAGCTACGCCCTCTATCCGCACATGAGCATCCGCGACAACCTCGCCTTCGGCCTCAAGCTGCGCCACGTCCCCAAGGCCCAGATCGAAGCCCGCGTCAAGGAAGCGGCTGCCATCCTGGACCTGAGCCGATACCTCGATCGCAAGCCGCGCGAACTCTCCGGCGGCCAGCGACAGCGAGTCGCCCTCGGCCGAGCCATCGTCCGCGAGCCGGCCGTCTTCCTCATGGACGAGCCGCTGTCCAACCTCGACGCGAAACTCCGCGTCGAGACTCGCGCCAACATCCTTCGCCTCCACCAGCGCCTCGCGACCACGTTCGTGTACGTCACCCATGACCAGATCGAGGCCATGACGATGGGTACACGCATCGCGGTCATGAACGAAGGCCGCCTGCAGCAGGTCGGCACTCCGCAGGAGCTCTACGACCGGCCGATCAACCGCTTCGTGGCCGGCTTCATGGGCAGCCCGGCGATGAACTTCACCACCGTGGAAGTCGCCGGCACGTCGGACAAGGTCGAGCTCACCGGCTCGAACGTCAGCGTTCCGCTGCCGCCGCAGTTCCGCGAGTCCATCGGCAGCCAGGGTCGCCAGCTGATCGTCGGCTTCCGGCCTGAGCACCTGATCCTCGGTCCCGTCAGCGGCGCGTCCGCCACGGTCAACGCCAAGGCTGAAGTGGTCGAGTACCTCGGCAACGAGGAGCTCATCCACGCATCCGGCGCCGGCCGCGACATCGTCGCCCTCGTCGATGCCTCCTACCGCGTGCGGCCGGGCGACATGCTCGAACTGCGCGTCCCGCTGGATCGCATCCAGCTGTTCGACCCCGACACCAACTTCGCACTCCCGTTCGGACCGGTCACGGCCTGACCCCGGGTTCAGGGAGCCAACGCCCCGGCTCACGCCGGGGCGTTGGGATTCTCAGCGCCAGTTCCGCCAACGCCCCGGCCCGCGCCGGGGCGTTGGGATTCCCGGGGCCCGCGGCTTCGGCCCCGTGACCTCGCCCGCAGCTCCGTGTCGGCCGGCGTGGGGCGCATCCTCGGAGCCACGAGCGGCGGGCCGAGCGCGAAGCCTCGTATAGTTCGGGCATGGCCGAATCCGGCGACTCCCCGGTCCGAGTCAGACCCAACAGAACCAAACCGGGCATCCCCAGGCTCGACTCCCTGGTCGACGAGTTGACGTTGGCGGACACCGCGACCGGACAGCGGATCATCGAACGCGACGTCCTCCATCGCGGCCGCCTTTTCAGCCTCGAGCGCGACGTGGCCACGACGCCAAAGGGCGACCACGTGATCCGCGAGACTCGTGGTCCACCCCGGAGCGGTCGTGATCGCGCCGCTCGATTCGCTGGGCCGTCTGCTGCTCGTGACCCAGTACCGGCTGCCCGCCGGCGGGACGTTGCTGGAGTTGCCGGCGGGCACGCTCGACGTCCACGAGGGCCACGTCGAGGATCCGCTCGGGGCCGCCCATCGGGAGCTCGAGGAGGAGACTGGCTTTCGGGCCGGGTCGATGGAGCGGCTCGGGGGCTTCTGGAGTGCGCCGGGTTTCTCGACGGAGTATCTGACCCTCTACCTGGCCACGGACCTCACGGAAGCGTTGGAGAACAGGCTGGCGCCGGATCTCGACGAGGATCTCAGCCTCGTCGTCCTGACCGTCGCCGACGCGGTCGCCGCCATCGAAGCGGGCCTGATCGAAGACGCCAAGTCGATCGCCGGCATCCTTCTGGTTGCCAGACGCCTGGGCGCGGCCTCAGGTCAGTCAGCGGCCGATCGGCCCGGGCGGCCGAGCCCGCGGCTCGACCACACGCCTAGGGGTCCTTGGGCTCGTCCTTGGACTCGAGCCTCCCAAGCGCCCGCCGATACGTTTCGCTCGTGGGATGGAGCGCGACCGCGAGACGCAGATGAGTCCGGGCTTCCTGGTCGCGGCCCAGGCGGACGAAGCTCAGGCCCAGGGCGAAATGGCCGTAGTGGGCCGACGGATCGACGTCGAGGAGGGCCTCGAACGCCTCCGCGGCTCGCCCGTGCTGGCCGCTGTTGAAGTAGGCGCGCCCGAGAGCCTCCAGGATGGAGCCCTTGCCCGGCTCCACTCGCGCGGCGCGTTCCAGCACGACCGCGGCCTGGGCGTTGTGCCGGTCTCGCAGGAGGGCCTGGCCCCGCTGCAGGAGTTCGTAGGCCGACTCTTCGCGATCGGGCAATTCGTCGCCAAAGCCCGCACCGAAGGGATTCGCCTCAGATGCGTCGGGGCGCTCGTCCTGGCCTCGACGCCCTCCGGACGCCCTCGGCTCGTCGGTTTCTCCGCCCGCCCCGCCGTCGTCCCCGTCCGAGTCGTCGAAACTCCCCGCCGACTCGTCTTCCTGCTCGCCTCCAAGGGAGGCCATGGCGAGTATCGGAACGCGACTTGGAGCCGGCGATGGCGGCGATGCCGTCTGCCAGGCTTTCGGCCCGGGCGTCTGCCGAGCGGGCATGTGAAACGGCCGGAACCTGCGTCGATACCCCGGAGGCGGCCCCGGCCAACCCTTCGAGCCCCTTCGACCGGCGGGCCATCGTCCACACCGACACGGCAAGGAGCAGCAACAGGCCGAGCGATCCCGCAAGGAGCCCGAGCAGACGGACGAGCTGGGCCGCGTAGCCGCCTGCCCAGGCCTTCTGGGCGCTCTGCGCCTGCGAGACCGCGGCCTGGAGGTCGCCCCGGGCGAAGGCCTCGCGGGCCGCGGCCAGCTGAGCGTTCGGGTCCGCGCCGATCAGGAAGCCGCTGGCATCCTTGTTCGCCGTCTGAGCCTGGCGGGCCGCGGCGAGGTCGCCCAGGGCGGCGACTTCGGACCTGGCTTCGGACGCCGCGGCGAGCGCGGACCCGTTCTCGAAGACTCGCTCGAGGGTGGCAGGCGGAGTCGTCAGCTCCGTCGCCGCGCCCGAATCGATGAGTGCCCGCTGGCGCAGGACCTGGCGCGCTTCATCGAGGGCGCCCGAGGCCTGGTCGAACTGCCAGTTCGACATGTAGCGGCGTATCTCCGGCGGCAGTGTCCAGTTCCCCGCGAGCGACACGAGTTCCCGGTAGACGTCCTGAGTTGCCAGCCTCTGATTCAGGAGCGGCAGCTGTGTGGGCGTCACGATCGAGCCCGTCCAGGTCGCCTGGAACGATCGGCCCGTCGTGAGCTCCAGGAGGTCGAGCAACCGGCGCCAGTCGAGCGGCCCGGCCTGTGTCTCGGGCACGCCTCTGCCCAGAGGCTGATACGCCGCGGTTCCTGCCGATCCGGACTGCCAGACCTTTCGCATGGCGGCGGGCCCGGCGGCATCCGCGATGTCGCGGGCGACGTCCAGGGTGGCGGCGTAGAGATAGGCGTCCGTGGCGGAGCTCGGCACGCCGGCCGCGACCCAGTCGTTGAAGGGCACCGCGGCCTCCAGGAGGCGCTCGCTCAGCTGGGGCGCGTGATCCACCGTGCCGATGGCCAGCACTGCCTGCTCGGCGTAGTAGGAGGCGAAGCCTTCTTCGATCCAGCGATCCGAGGCCAGGGCATCGTTGAACCACAGGTGCGCCGCCTCATGAAGGATCACGAACGGGTCCGCCAGGTACGAAACCTGGACCTGGCCGGAGGTCTGGTCGTAGGCTCCGGCGAAGCCGCCGATCTCCTGCGAGGATGCCTCGATGACGGTCAGGTTGCGATTGGCGGGCTCGCCCAGGCCGATCGACGTCGCGCAGGACCGGCAGGCCCTGCCTGAGCACGCTCTCGACGGCATCCGCCCAGCCCGGGTCGTCGGCCCAGTAGCGCAGCGACACGGCCAGCGAGCCGATCGTGACAGCCCGAGTCCGGAAATCGCTCGCCGGAACCGGCTGGACGGCCGTGAACCAGGCGCTCAGCGACGTCGCGTCGTCGAGCACGCCGGAGGTGAACACGATCTCGCCGGAACCGAAGATCGAGCGAGTCAGCGAACCGAACTCCTCCTGCACCGTGAAGTCCGACGGAAACACGACGGTCACGGAACTGCCTGGCGTATCGGGGCTGCCGAAGGCGGCCACCGGGAACGACATGAGGTTGTGACCGATGCGAAGGTCGCGATCGGTCGAGCCGCCGGCGTCCACGAGGTCGAAGTGCAGGACCACCGTCACGCTCTGGCCCGCGTACAGTCGCTGGCCCAGGGCGATGCTGACCGCGATTCCGGACGCGGTCCGGCCCTTGATCGCCACCGGCCTCACCGTGCCGTCACTCGCGGACGCGCTGATGGCGACGGCCGCGGCGGGAATGGTCATCTCGAGGCTGCTGTAGAAGCGCGGGCAAGCCGCTGGCCTGGCGGGCATGAGAAGTGGCGGTGATGACCGACGCGACGTGGACGCCGGGCGGCGTCCGTGTCCGCCGTCCAGGTGGTGCTCGAGTAGTAGCTCAGGCCCGTCTGCGAGGCCGCGGCGGCCGGCGGCGGGGCGATGGCGGCCACGGCCGACAGCGCGGTCGCGACGGCGATGGCGGCGACCAGCCCTCTGGCCGGCACACTCCGCCCGCCCCCGAACGGGATACCCCGACGGATCAAGAGTCCGTGACGACGCCTGACGGGCGTGACCCGACCGGCCGTCCCTCGTCCATGAACCTGACCATCGACCTCAGTCGCCGCTCTCGGCCGCGTGCCTGCCCGAATCGGCTCGGACCCCAGTATCCGCCTCGGCGACGCGATCGAGCTCCGCCGGAGGAGACTCGCGGCCATCCGCGATCTCCGAACCGGCCCTGGCCCGTGGCGCGGCCCTGACCGGCCGCTCCTTGGGGCGCTCGATCGTGGAGCCGCTCTTCACCGCGCGAGACAGGAAGTCCGCGGCACGCGCGCCTTCGCCGATCGAGGACGTTGCGCCCGATCCGGACGCCCCGAGGTATCACCGCCCGCTTGCCGACGACGGTTATGCCGGTGTTGAGCCGGCTCGGCTCGCGCCGGTTGACAACGTCGTAGTCCGTGCCCTCGCCGACGATCGCGCCGGGCCCGACGGCCACCTCCTTGTCGAGGATCGCGCGGTCGACGACCGCGCCCGGGCCGGATGACCGAGTCGAAGAGGATGATCGAGTCGCGGACGACCGCTCCCACGTCCACCACGACGCCCGGCGACAGGACCGAGTTCACCACGGAGCCGTTGATCACGCAGCCGTGGCTGATGAGGCTGCGATGGACCTGGGCCGTGGCGCCGACCTTGGCCGGGGCGCGCTCCTCGGAGCGGGTGTGGATGATCCACTCGCGGTCGTAGAGGTCCAGCTCCGGGGCGTCGGAGAGCAGCGCGAGGTTGGCTTCCCAGTAGGACTGGACCGTTCCCACGTCCTGCCAGTAGCCGTCGAAGCGGTAGCCGTAGACCCGGGCCCCGCCTTCGATCATGGCCGGGATGACGTTGTGGCCGAAGTCCGCCCGGTCGTCCGTGAGCCACTGGCGCAGCGCCCGCTTGGAGAAGACGTAGACGCCCATGCTCGCGAGGTCGCTCTTGGGCTGGCGGGGCTTCTCGTGCCACTCGACGATCCGGTCGTTGTCGTCGAGGGCGAGGATGCCCATCCGGGTCGCGTCCGCGAGCGGCACGCGCCGGACCGCGATGGTGACGTCCGCCCGGTGGCGGCGGTGGGCGGCCACGAAGGGCTGGTAATCCATCTTGTAGATGTGGTCGCCCGGCGAGGACGAGGACGGCGTCGCCGGGCGCCTGCTCGATGACGTTGATGTTCTGGAGGACCGCGTCCGCCGTGCCGCGGTACCACTCGGCGACCCGGCCGCGGGCGATGTACGGCTGGAGCATCCGGACGCCGCCGTAGTTGCGGTCCAGGTCCCACGGCCGGCCCATGCCGATGTGGTCGTTGAGCGAGCGGGGGTTGTACTGGGTCAGGACGACGACGTTGTCGATGTCCGAGTTGACGCAGTTGGAGAGGGTGAAGTCGATGATGCGGTACTTGCCGCCGAACGGCACAGCCGGCTTGGCGCGCAGCGACGAGAGGATTGAGAGCCTCTCGCCCTCGCCGCCGGCGAGGATGACCGCCAGAGTTCGCTTCATCGGGGTCCTCTCGGTCCTTGCCTGGAGCCCGCTGGGGCTGGGACGATGCTAGCACCACGCCGACGCCGCCGATACGGATCGAAGCCGGCTCCCGTATCTGCTGCGCATCCCGGCCCGGTCTGGACCCCGAGCCCCCTAAAGGAATAGGCGCGGGTTCGTGAACACGCCGTTGACGCGGACGGCCCAGTGAAGGTGGCAGCCCGTCGAGTGGCCCGTGGACGCCTCGAGGCCCACGAGCTGGCCCGCCGCCACGTGCGCCCCGACGTAGATGCCGGCCGGCGCCTTGCCCTGCATGTGGGCGTACCAGGTCACGACGCTCGTCGAGTGGGCGATGATCACGAGCCAGGCTCGCGGCGGCGCGTCGTACGGGTTGTAGCCGACGAACACGACCACGCCCGGCGCCCGCGGCGTAGACCGGCGTGCCGCACGGCGCGGCGATGTCGATGCCCTGGTGGAAGTGGGCGCAGTTGCCGACCCGCGGCTCGGACGTCACGCCCGTGCAGCCGAACTCCTGGGTGATCACGCCGCCCATCGGCCACTTGAAGGTGCCCGTTGTACTGCGACGGGATCTGGCCGGTGCCGCCGTGGGTCTTGATGTACGAGTCGATCTTCGTGCCCGAGCTGGTCGAGCGCCTTGCCGTTCGAGGCGATCGCGGCGTCGAGGGCGCTCTTGTTCTGGGCGAGCTGCCTGCTGGTTCGACTGCAGCTCGGCCAGCTGCGTCTGGAGCGTCGTCTTGAGCTCCTCCAGCTGAGCCTGCGACGCGGCCAGCTGCTGGGCCTGGATGTCGAGCGCGGCCTTCTCGCGAGGCGGCCTGGGCCGTCATCTCGTGGGCCGCGTCCTGCGGCCATCGCGACGTTCTGCTGGAGCTGCGCGAGCTCCTGCTTCGTCCTGCTGGATCTGGGCCGCGAGCGCTCGTCGGCCTCGGCCATGCCGCTGTAGTAGGAGACGTCGGACATGCGCCTCGGTCAGCGAATGCGCGGTCAGGATCTGCTGCACGAGGGGCGTCTGGTCGGTGACGTAGGCCTCGACGAGGCGGGCGGCCAGGATCTCGCGTCGGCGATCGAGCTCGCTCTGCTTGGCGTCGCGCTCGGCCGTTATCTCGGCGAGCTGGGCCGCGAGCAGGCTCTCCTGGCCGGCAAACGAGCCGTAGCGCGCCTTGCGCCGAGGTCAGGTCCTGAGCCAGCGCGTCCACCTGGGCCTGGGCATCGTCGAGCGAGGTCAGCACTCCGGAGAGGTTCTGCTGCGTGGCCGCGATCTGTCTGGGTCAGGCTCGTCTGCTGGGAGCTGAGCTTGGTGAGCTGGGCCTTCTGGCTTGGCGATCAGCTGGGCGAGCCGCTGCTGCTCGGCGAGCGCGTCGGACAGGCCGTCGGCCCGCGCGGTCGGGACCGGCGCGGCCGGAAAGGAGCGTCGGGGACAGCACCAGCACGGCGAGAAGGATCTGGAGGAATCGGCGGCCACGAGTCGGCGCGGGTGCCGGGCACGCGGGCGCCAAACGGGCGCAACCGGGGGTAGGGCGGCTGTCGTTCGAGGCGGTCATCGTGCGAGCTCCGTAGGGGCGCGCTCGACGCACGCTGTGCGGTTATGCCCGCCGGTTTGACGCCGTCCCTCGGAAGGGCACTACCTCAAGACGACTCCGGCTGCCCGGATCATACACCTGCGCACGGGAACGTCGACCCGGCTGCCGGCCCGCACACCGGGCGGCGCGGCGGGGCAAGAGGCAAATCTCTAGCCGGAAAGTGTGGAAACCATCGATATAGGACGATGGGCATATGCCTCGGACGGCCGTTCGGTGCTAGCCTCTGCGAGCACACATCTCTGGCGGACTGCGCGCGCCCAACGGGCCCGCGCCGCTCGTTCGATATCCGTCAAGAACACACCTGCGCGACCAGTAGTTGAGGGAAAGAGGCGCTCAACATGCCGCTCTTCGGACCGCCCAACATCAGCCAGTTGGAGGCCAAGAGGGATACCCAGGGCTTGATCAAGGCGCTGGCCTACAAGGATCCGGTCGTCCGGATCGCGGCGGCCGACGCGCTTGCGCCGCTGCGTGATCCGCTCGCCGTCGAACCGCTGGTCGGGCTCCTCAAGGACGAAAACCCCGGCGTCCGGCGGGCCGCCGTGAGCGCTCTCTCGGCCCGTGGCGGTTTCCGCGTCGTCGAGCCGCTTGTCGGCGCGCTTGCGGACCCCGATCCTGACGTCAGAGCGGCCGCCAGCACGGCCGTGTACCGACGCCTGATGACCGACCCGGACCAGGACGCGCGGCGCGCCACTGCCGTCGCGCTCGGCAAGATCCGCGACCCCAACGCGGTCGAGCCGCTCATCAAGACCGTGAACGATGCCGACGAAGGCGTCCGCCTGGCGGCCATCCGGGCGCTCCAGTCGATCGGCGACCTTCGCGCGGTCATGCCGCTCGTGATCGTCCAGGCCCACGAGCAGGTCCGCCAGCGGGCGACCGGGCGATCGAGCCTGGCCGTGGATCGAGCGGCTTCGGCCGCGCTCGACGCCCTGTGCGGCCCCAGCGCCATCGAGTGCGCTCGAGCCCGGGATCGGGCATGACGACTTCGACGTCCGCGAGATCGTGGTCCGGCGGCTGAGCCGGATCGGCGTGCCGGCCGTGGCCGGGCCCGCTCGCGTCGGTGCCTCGCGGACAAGGAACTGATGATCCGCCGCGCCGCCGCCCGTGGCCTCGCCGACATCGGCTGGACTCCCACGAGCGACGAGGTAGGGCGCCCAGTACTGGGCCGCGCTGCGCGAGTGGCGCCGGTGCGCGGAATCCGGTCCCACGGCCATCCCCATCCTGGTCGAGGCGTACGACCTCGTGGATGCCCCCGGCCGAAACGAGATCGTGGCCGGCCTCGTGGGCCTGGGCTGGGAGCCCGACGAGCCGAGCACGCTCGCGGCTGCCATCTGGGCGGCCCGGGGCCAATGGGACAAGCTCGTCGAGATGGGCGAGCCGGCGATCGCGCTCGCTCACCGCCGCGCTCAAGGAAGCTCCGCACTGGCGAGACCGGCTCGCGGCCGCCAAAGCCCTCACGAACCTGGAGCAGCAGCCGGACGCGCCCTTCGAGAACGTGGACCTCGCCTCTCAGGCGCTCGCGATCTTCGACTCGCCGGCCGAGGGAGAGTCCGCCGACGCGGACAAGAAGACGGCCATGACGGACTTCCTCGCCGGACAGAGCCTGTTCAACGCGGAGAACGGCGACACGCTCGAGCTGTGCGCCTGCGGCTATCCGATCTCGCGCGTCAGCTCGGAAGGCGAGCGCTCGCCGCTGGCCGGCCATCCTCGGCTTCGAGGAGCAGGGCGACGCGAGGCTCTACTACTGCCCGGCCTGCGACACCGTCCGAACCGCCTGAGGCGTCGTTCGAGGCCCTGCACCGAGGCTCCGAGCGCCAGGCCGCGGGCAGCTCCGCGCCGGCACCGTTCGCCGTGGCACGTGCCGCCGTGTCAACGTGCCGCCGCGCCGTTTGGGTTGCGGCCGCCCTCAGGTGGACGAGGGCAGGAGCGTCACCCAGATCACGCCGGCGATCAGGAACGGCCCGAACGGGATGTAGCTCTTGAGGGTGATCCGCCGGCTCACGAGCAGGCCCACGATCGCGACCCCCGCCAGGAGCGCGCCCGCGAACATGCCGATGACCAGGCGCGTGGCGCCGATCAGCAGCCCTGCGCCGATCAGGAACTTGACGTCGCCGCCGCCGAACGCTCCCTCCCCGAACGGCAAAGAGAGCGCCAGCATGGCCAGCGGAACCACGATGGCGGCCGCGATCGCGACCCACGGAGGAGCCTTCGTCACGAGCGTATCGCCGCCCCAGGCCAGCGCCACCGCCCCGATCACGATCAGCGGCAGGGTTATCACGTCGGGCATGAGCCGCTGGTCGAGGTCCGTGGCGAGCAGCAGCGCGCAGGCGGCGAAGAAGACCGTGAAGAGGAGCCTCTGGCCCGCATCCTCGAAGCGGATCGGCACCATGGCCAGCATGGCCGTGGCAACGATCGCGACGACCACCGAGCGCCAGTCGATGCCCCGAACCAGCCCATCCTCATGGGCCGGCCAGCGAGCCGAGATGCGGTCCGCGGCGATGCCCCAGACCAGACCCCCGAGGCCGAAGGGAATCGCGAGCCAGCTGATGTCCCCCGAGAGCGACGGCACTTTTGACGGTCCTTCCTTGGAGGCGAGACTGACGGCCCCGGCGTCCTGGTTCGGCCGTCGAGAGGCGGAGCTATTGCGACCGATCGGCACGAGAAGCGAGAGGCCTCACCGATCGGCAGGCCAACCGGCTTCTGAGCCGGCGGCCTGCTCGTGACGGTTACGAAGATATTCGGGCCGGTTCGGCGAGAGCGAGTTCCACGAGCGTGGCGTGGGCCACTCCAGTGGCACCCGCCGGAGCGTAGCTGGTCTTCTTGCGGAAATATGCCGTACCCGCGATGTCCAGGTGAACCCACGGCACGGTGACGAACTCGCGAAGGAATAGGGCGCTCTTGATGCCGCCGCCTTCCACGGAGCCCGTGTTGGTCATGTCGGCGTAGACGCTGTCCAGATCGCGGCGGTATTCCTCGACGATCGGCATCTGCCAGTAGCGCTCCCCTGCCCGCTCGCCTGCCCGGGCAACGGTGTCGTAGAAGTCCTGGGGCGTCCCGAAAGCGCCGGTCACCTGGTCGCCGAAGGCGCGGGCGATCGCTCCGGTGAGTGTCGCGATGTCCACGATGTGCGTCGCGCCCAGGTTCCGCTCCGCGTAGGTCATCGCGTCGCCGAGGATCAGCCGGCCCTCGGCGTCGGTGTTGAGGACATCCACGGTCTTGCCGTTCATGGCCTTGATGATGTCGCCGGGCCGAGTGGAATGGGAGCCCGGCATGTTCTCGACGGCGGGCGCGACCGCGATGAGCGGCCGGCCGGGCGAGAGTCGGGCCACGGTGGCGATGGCCGCGATCACGGTGCAGGCACCGGTCTTGTCCATCTTCATCTCTTCCATCCGATCCGCCGGCTTGATGCTGATGCCGCCCGAGTCGAAACAGACGCCCTTGCCGACCAGCGCGAGCCGGCGTCCGAGGGGATCGCTGGCCCCCGCGCCGCCCGATCGCATGACGATCATTCGAGGCGGGTTGTCGCTGCCGCGGCCGACCGCGAGGAACATGCCCATGCCCAGTTCCGCGGCGCGGGCGGGTTCGATGACGTCGATCGTGAGGCCGTTCTTCTCGGCGATGGCGCGGGCCTCGTCGGCGAGGACCTCCGGCGTGACGTCGTTGGCGGCGCGGTTGTCCAGGCGCCGCGCGATATTGGCCCCTTCGCCGATCACGATGCCGCGCTCCGCGGCCTTCTTCAGCGAAGCCGCGTCCGCTCCGGGCGCGACCAGGATCAGCTCGTCGAGGGCGGGAGGAGCGCTCTCGTAGCCGTCACGGTAGATGGTGGCGGGCTCGAACGAGCCCTCGACCACGCCACGGGCGAGGAGCTCGGCCACGGCCGCGGCGCCGCCGTCCACGCGGGACGGGAGGTCTCCGAGCCAGATCGCCAGCGACTTCACCGCGTCGGCCGGCGAGGCGGCGTTCGATCGCCGAACCGAGCCGGACCACGACCTGGCGATTGAGGGTCTCGGCATCGCCCGCGCCGACGGCCAGGACCAGTTTGGAGCGTGTCTCGCCCGAGCCGAGCCCGAGCCCGCGCGGACCAGGACGCTGCCGTACCGCTCCGCCTTGAGCTCGCCGAAACCGGCCAGGGTGGCCAGGCTGCCGCCGATCCGCTTGTCGAGCTCGCCCATGACGCCTTCGAATGCCGGCTTGCCCACGAACGGGACTGCCAGCACGTCCGCGGCCACGTCCCAGGGCTGATCGCTGACGACGCGCAACTCCATGACCAGGATCCTCCGGCCTCGCGGCTCATCGGGGCGCCGCCGACCCAGGCGCCGTCGTGGCGCCGGCACGTGAGATTGAGGCTAGTCTATCGCCCGCTCGACGCTCGCGGCCCGGCGGGCAGATCACGGCCCCGGTTCGGCCGCGTGCCGGACCGCCGGAGTCCCATGGACCTATTGGTCGACGCTCGGCCTGCCGACCAGCTGGGCCAGCGCGCTCGGCGAGATGGCCCTTGGCCGTCTCGATCGAGATCCCGTCCGACGTGAGGCCGCCGGCCATCTCGTGGAGGGCGATGCCCATCACCGCCGTGCTGTCCGGCAGGAGCGCCTTCGCCGAATTGACGTTCTTGAGCGCGGCCGTGACCTGGACCGTGACCTTGCCCTTCGTCTCGATCATCGTCTGCCACAGGGTCGCGAGGGCGTCGTCCATTGCCCTGGTCCGGGAGAGCCAATCCTGCAACGTGGAGACGTCCGCGATCTTGGCCATGTTCGTGGCGATGGAGTCTGGCGTCGGCGATGGAAGCCGCCGCGGTCTTGAGCTGCGTGAGCGCCTCGGGATACTTCCCCTGGGTCGCGAGCTGGAGCGCGGTCGTGGCCGACTGATCGTGGTCGTTGATGTCGGTCGCCACCCGCATGGCCGTCCGGGTGCCCGCGACGAGCGACTCCCAGTCCGCCTCGGAGCGGCCCGACCGATTCGAGGGCGCTGCAGACCTGGTCGTATCGATCGATCATCGCCGGGCTGTAGCTCTCGAGCAGCAGCGCCGCCCGATCCGCGTCCCAGGCTGGCGCAGGCGAGCTTCTTGTCCAGAGCGGCCGAACCCACCTCGATCGAATTGACGGCGTTGGCGCCCGCGTTCCAGGACGCTTCGAGCCCGACCTGGTTGACCTGGGCAAGGCTGGAGAGAGCCTTTCGGGTTTGATCGCCCAGCGACTGGACGTCGTCGTCGAGCATCGCGAGATCCCGGACCGCCGCGTCCAGCTTGATCGCCAGCTCGCTGTCCGCGCTGTAGGTCAGCTCGGGCCGGTTGGTCGATGCCGGAGTCCGCGACATCACGGCGATGATGCCGGCGCCACCGAGCGCCAGCGCCGCCGCCAGAAATCCCCAGCCGATCCGGATCAGGAGCCGGCCGCCAAAGGCCCTGACTCGATCCGCGACGCTCGGCTCGTAGTCGCAGGTTGTCGAGATCGTCGTAACCGAAGTCGTCGTAGCCCTGGAGAAGGTAGCCGTCCGAGTCCGCGCGAGCGACGGAATCCCACTCCTCCACCGGCCGAAGCCGTGGATTTGGGGTGCTTCCGGGCGGCGGAAACTGGCTGCTCATCGTGGCGGGATGCTACACCGCCGGGACTCCCCGTCGCCCTGGAACGAGGACCCTATGCCAAGTTAGTGCATCTGACGTAGGGATCCTCCCTAAGTCGCGGGCGTGGTCAACCGACGCCGTGAGTAGACGTATTCGCTTTGTCGCGTCTTAACCGTGGATGCGCCCGGGACCCGGAGGCACTCGTCGTCTTGGTCGGCTTGAAGATGGTGCGGAAGCTTCCCAGCCTTGCGCCGAAGCTGCGATCCGGAACCCTTCTGGAGCGCATGCAGCTGCTGCTGCTCGGCTTCGCCCTGGCCAATGCGCTCGGGGCCTTCATCGTGGCGGCCACCGCGAGCGTCAGCACCCCGATCCTCTATGCCGCGGGGGCCGCGGCTCCGGTCGTGGTCGCGGCGATCTGGATCTGGGCCTACCGGCGTAGCAACATCGCCCGCGCTCGCCGACGCCCTCATCCTGCTGTGCGCGATCGTCGTAACCATGGCCGCCGACGTGCGCTGGGACGCGGCCATCCTCGCCTTCCTCACGGCCGCGGCCCTGTACGGCTCGGCTTTCTCCTCGCTGCGCCGGGTCCTGGTCCGGATCGCGCTCCTCTCCGCGGTGGCTCTGGGAAATGGCATCAGCAACCAGCGCTTCGAACCGACCTCCCTGGTCACGGCCCTGATCTTCGTCTTCGTCTTCTCGGTGATGGGGCTCCTCGTCCACGGCATGGTCCGGGCCATCGCCCGGGCGGAGTGGACCTCCAGGCGAGCTCAGATCCTCTCCACGATGGGCCTCGACCTGGTCAGCGCCTCGGACCTGAAATCCATCGCCCGGGCGGCGCTCGAGGGCGCCCTGGCACTCTGCCCGTACATGGCTCGCTCGCGCGTCAGCCTGGCCATGGTCCGCGACGACGAACAACCGCCGGTCGCGTTCGAAGTCATCGCCTCGGCCGGCCATCGCTCCATCGGGCTCGAAGGAGCCGAGATTCTGGTGGCCGCGTTCGAGTCGCAGGCAGGCGAGATCGGCAATCAATTCGAGGTTCGCCCGGGCTTCAAGGGACAGTTCGTCCTCCCTTCGGCGGGTCCGGCCGGCCTCGTCGGCGACCGTGTCCTCGTCACTCGCATCACCGTCTCCGGCGTCGCCCGGGCGCTGCTCCTCGCCGAGTCGTTCGAACCGCTGGACGAAGAGGTCGCCGCGGCGATGCGGCTGCTCGTCACCCAGGTCTCGCTCGCGATCTCGCGCGTGGACCTCCAGCGCGACGCCATCGAGCAGCAGTCCGCGGCCCGGTTCCAGGCACTCATCCAGAGTTCCTCCGACGTGATCAGCATCGTCACGCCGGACGCCCGCATCCGCTACCAGTCCCCGTCCGCCTTCCAGGTCTTCGGCTACGACGCCGGATCAGATGGTCGGCATCGACTTCTGCGACCTGGTCCATCCCGACGACGCGGACCGCGTCCGGGCCGACTTCCAGCGCGGCGCTCGAACTCGGGCGACTACGCCGTGACGCGAATGCCGGATCCGGCACGCCGACGGGTCCTGGCGCCACACCGAGATCCGGATGACCAACCTGGTCGACGTGGAGGCGGTGGGCGGCGTCGTCCTCAACGCCCGCGACGTGACCGAGCGCCACCAGCTCGAGGCCGAGCTGCGCCACCAGGCCTTCCACGACGCGCTGACCGGCCTCGCCAACCGGACGCTCTTCATCAACCGCATCGAGCACTCGCTCCTGGCGGCCCGGCGCGACGGCGGCACCATCGGCGTGCTGCTCTGCGACCTCGAAGGCTTCAAGCGGATCAACGACAGCCTGGGCCTCGGCGCCGGCGACACGGCCCTGACGATGATCGCCGAGCGGCTGCGCGGCTGCGTCCGCGGCCAGGACACGGTCGCCCGCCTGGGCGGCAACGAATTCGGCGTGCTGCTCGACCGGCTGGCCACCCCGGCCGACGCGACGCTGGCGATGGAACGGATCATGGCGGTGCTGCGCCAGCCGCTCGTCCTGCCGGGGGCGCAGGTGGAGCTGCAGCCGCACGTCGGCATCGCGGTCGCGATGTGCCGGCGAGGGCACGGCCGACGAGCTGCTCCGCAACGGCGCCGTGGCGATGCACCAGGCCCGCGTCTACGAAGGCGGCTACGCGATCTTCGACCCGGAGATGCACGCCGACGCGATCCGCCGGATCGAGATGGAGTCGCTGCTCCGGACCGCGGTCGACGAGCAGCAGTTCGTCCTCCACTACCAGCCCTCATCGACCTCAAGACGGGCCGCCTGACCGGCGTCGAGGCGCTGGTCCGCTGGCAGCACCCGCGCCGCGGCCTCGTGCCGCCGATGGAGTTCATCCCGCTCGCCGAGGAGACGCGGGCTGATCGTGCCGCTCGGCCAGTGGGCCATCGCCGAAGCCTGCCGCCAGGTCCGCGTCTGGCAGCGCGAGATCCCCGCCGACGAGCCGATCTGCCTGAACGTCAACCTCTCGGCGCGCCAGCTCCGCCACCCGAACATCGTCCGCGACATCGCCGACGCCCTCGACGACTCCGGCCTGCTGCCGAGCCGGCTGATCCTCGAGATCACCGAGAGCGTCCTGATGATCGACACGGCGGCGACGCTGAGCCGGCTCTTCCAGCTCAAGTCGCTCGGCGTCCGGCTCGCGGTCGACGACTTCGGGACCGGGCTACTCGTCGTTCGCGTACCTGCGCCGCTTCCCGGTCGACATCCTCAAGATCGACAAGTCGTTCGTGGACGGCGTCGCCACGGAACCGACGGCCTGCGCCCTGGTGGACGCGATGATCCGGATCGGCAAGACGCTGCGGCTCGAGACGGTCGCCGAGGGCGTCGAGAAGGTCGAGCAGGCCGACCGGCTGCGGCGCTCCAGTGCGACCTCGGCCAGGGCTACCTGTTCTCGCGGCCGCTCCAGCGAGCGATCACCGCGATCTGCGCGGCCGCTGCGCGCAGCCGACCACCGCTTGACCGGGATGCCAACGCGGCGACTCCACGACAGGGCCGCGCCTGACGGACGTCGCGAGCGCGACGCCGCCTAACGACCCGAGTCGGCAGCGCCGGCGGCGCGCCTTGAGGGCGAGGATCCGCGCGCAGGCTCGGTTGATGCGCTCCTCGGCGATCTCGCCGCGCTCGACCGCGTCCAGGATCACCTGGACCGCGGCGGGTGCGCGTTCGTCGCTGTAGGGCACGATGCCCGACTCGTTGCAGAAGAGCAGGATGTCGCAGCCCGCGTTGATGGCCTTGAGGATGCCGCGTTCGAACCCGTAGACGTCCCAGATCGGCAGCATCTCCATCGCGTCGGTGATCACCACGCCGTCGAAGCCGATGTCCTTGCGGAGCAGCCGTCGACCATCTTGTTCGACAGGCAGCCCGGGTCGACGTCGTCGATTTCCGGGTGGGTGACCCGGGTCGCCAGGACGGCGTCGAGGAGGCCGCCGGCGACGAGGGTCCGGTACGGCTCGAGCTCGGCCGTCGGACCAGTCCTCGATCAGCTCGCCCACGCCGGGCGAATACGGCCGCAGGACGCCGCCCATGCCCGGGAAGTGCTTGAGGGCCGTGAGGACGCCCAGGTCTCGTGTGGGCCAGGATGAACTCGCGGGCGTGGGCGGCCACGAGCTCGGGATCCGACGGAGAAGCTCCGGCGTCGGGCGCTGACGGTCAGGTTGGCCGGGTTCAGCAGATCGACGACGGGCGCGAGGTTCATGTCGATGCCGACTCGCGCCAGCTCGGCGGCGGTCACCCGGCTTCGGCCGCGTGAACGCCAGGTCGTTGCGCTCGCCCATGGTCGCGGCCGGACGTGGCGGCCGCGAAACCGTACCTCTCCTTGAGTCGGTGGTAGAAGCCGCCCTCGGCGTCGACCGTGACGAGAACCGGGATCTCGCCGCGTCCTTGAGCGCGGCGACGAGTTCGCGCAGCTGCTCGGCGACTGGATGTTCCGCGGGCCCGCCGGTTTCGGCGTCCACGTCGAACAGCACAACGGCGCCGACCGACCCCTCGGCGATGTTGCGCATCGTCGGCTGGGCGTCGCGCGGCGACATGCCGCGGAAGCCGACCATGATCATCTGGCCGATTCGATCGCGCAGCGCCGCGGGCATCCGGATGGAGTTTCCGGCCGGCTCGCGGTGCTCGGCGTTGGGTACGCCGGCGTCCATATTCGTCCCCTCGTGGGGTTATCTAGGCGTGGTCGAACCGGGGCAGCAATTGCCCGGTCGACCACTATGGTCGGCGGATCACTACCTTCGCGCATCCGCAGAACGACGCAGAACCTGTGCGTTCCAAGTCGGTCTTCGCCCAGACGGATGCACTGAATCCGCGATGCATGAAGGCTACTCTGTCGGGCAGGTGGCTGCTGGGCGTTTGGGGTGCCAAAGGTGGGGTCTGAGGGGCAAGTGTGCACTTGGGGTGCAGCATGCACCGGCTGCGTCGGCGCGATGGGGCCTCGGCGCCGAGTCGAGACGGCGACCGGCCGACTACGCTCCGGCTTCGAGCCGGCGGCGTCCTGCCGCTCCAGGCCTTCGAGCGCGGCCGCCAGTTCGGCGGCATCGGCGGCGATCGCGGTCGGCCGGTTGGCATCCGCGAGCTTGGCCAGCTGGGCCCGAGTCGTGATGCCGGTGAGCATCAGGACGGACCGGGCGCCCACGGCGATCGCGGCGGGTATGTCCGTGACGAGGCTGTCGCCGATCATCACGGCTTCCTCGGCCGGCGGCCGACGGCGTGAGCGGCCACCTCGAGAAGCAGCGGCTCGGGTTTGCCGAGCGAAACCGGCGTGACGCCGGTGGCGGTGACGATGGCCGCGACGACGGATCCCGCGCCGGGCATCAGGCCCTTCTCGAGCGGATAGACCGGATCGCGGTTCGTGGCAATGAATTCGAGCGCCCGACCGAACCGCTTCGGACGGCGCAGGCGAGCCGGGCGTAGGTGAAGTCGGTGTCGAGCCCGACGACGACGGCATCGACCGGACCGACGGCGGCGGCCGCCGTCGCGACCGTTCGACTTCCAGCGTTCGGCCGCGTCGCCCGAGAAGACGACTTCGATCCCGACGTCCTCGAGTTCGTGGACGAGCCCCTTGCCGCCCACGACGAGGGCCTTGTGGACCGCCGGCTCGAGATCGCGGAGGTAGAGCGCGGTCGCGCGGGCGGACGAGACGATGCGATCCGGCTGCACGGGCGCGCCCATTCCCGAAAGGCGCGTAACGTAGTCGGCGCGATACCACATCGAATTGTTGGTCACGTACACGACTTCGTCGCCCTTGGCCGCTCGAGCGGCCAGCACGGCGGCCACGCCGGGCACGGGCTCGGCGCCACGGTAGACGACACCATCGAGGTCCACGAGAAGGAGCATGGCGAGGATGCTACCGGAGCCGAGACTCAGGCGTGCGGAGGCGCGAGCATGGGCGCGCTCGAGGCGTCGTTTCGGCGCGTCCGGTTCAGGGGACCGTGGCCGGCTGGATCGACCGTGCCTGACGACAGGAAGGTCCTCGAGGGGATCGAGCGGCTCGTCGTCGACGGCACCAACGTTCTCCATGCCCTGTCGCGGACGCCCGGCCCGCTACCGCCCGCGGCGCTGATCGGCCGGCTGCGGTCCGTGGTTCCGCCCGGAGTGTCGGTTGTCGTGGTCCTCGACGGTTCGCCCGAGCACGGCCTGGTGTCGCGGCGCATCGCCTCCGGCGTCGAGGTCCGATACGCGGGCCGCATGTCCGGTGACGAGGCGATCACGCAATATGTTGAACGAGAGGCGATGGCCGGGGCCCGCGGCGCGGGCTCGGGTACGTCGAGCCTGCTGGTGGTGACCGACGACATCGAGCTGGCGGGCTTCGTTCGCCGGGCCGGCGCCCGGACCGTCCGAAATGGCTGGCTCCTCGCTCGACTGGCGCGCCAGCGACTCTCCTCCCCTGCCCCGGGGCGGCCTGTCGGCTTTGGGGCCGGCCCTTTTGAGGCTGAGGGGGTTAGCGGCGGTGGGAGTGGCCGGGGGACTCGTGGGGGGAGTGGCGCTGGAAGTGGCGGGCGTCCTGGGATCCGTGGCGGGGTACGAGGCGGGGCCGGTGGCAGCCGCGGGAGTGGCGGCGTGGCCGGCCGCGGTAGCGGGGCCGGCAGTGGCAGCGGGGCCGGCAGTGGCAGCGGGGCCGGCAGTGGCAGCGGGGCCGGCAGTGGCGGCGCCGGCGGCAGCGGCACCCTCGGAGCCGGGACCGGCGCCCCGAAACCCGCCGACCAGGAGGCTGATGCGCGGCGCTGGTCTCCCGGCCGCGGCGCCACTCGCAAGCGAGGCAACCCTCACCGCGGCTGGTAGACGTCGCACCGAGCCGCGGCCCTGGCACGTGGCGGGGCCCCGAGGCAGGCGGCGGCAACCAAGCCGGCGACCTCGCCGCAGCAACCGGGCCTCGGGCCGGCAACCGAGTAATCCGGAGATAAGTGGCGGCCTATGGGCGCCTGGCATCCTCGAACGGTGGATCGCGTACGTGTCGGCCTCATCTTTCGGGCGTTGCGGCGGGAGCGGCACCTGCGTCAGGTCGACGTCGCTAAGCGCGCCGGCGTCAGCCAGCAGACGGTTTCGAACCTCGAGCGCGGCCGTTTCGGCTCCCTATCGATCGACACCTACAGCGCGGTCGCCAATGCTCTAGGGGCTGAGGCAACGCTCGAGCCTCGATGGCGGGGCGGAAAGCTCGCCCGGCTGCTCGATCGACGACATGCCCGGCTGCAGAACATCGTCGCTGCCATGCTCGTGGCGCGGGGCTGGGAGATCCTCACCGAGGCGACCTTCAATCGGTACGGCGATCGCGGGTCGCTCGATCTGCTCGCGTGGCGGAAGGACTACCTGGCACTCCTGATCATCGAGATAAAGACCGAGCTGGACAGCATTGAAGAGACGGTGCGCGTCCTGCACATGAAGACCAGAGTCGTGCCACCGCTCGTGGCCCGCGATCTGGGATGGCGGCCTGCCCACCTCGGTGTTGTGCTCGTGCTTCCGTCCGGAAGCACTCATCGCGACGCGGTAGCCCGGCACGCGGCTTCGCTCGGGGCGTCCTTTCCCTCGCGCACGGTCGAGGTCCGCCAGTGGATCCAGACTCCCTCCGGCCCCCTCAGGGGCATCCTATTTCTCCGAGACACCAACCCGGGTGGTGATAACGAGAAACCGCAGCCGCCCGACCGCGTCCGACGCCCTCGGCACGTTCCCGGCGAGACCCCCAAAACCCTGCTCGAACCCTCCGGGCCGGGGCTGAGGGCGTCCGGACGGGGTTTGATGGGCTCCGATCGGTCAATCTAGGCCCCGCTGCGGCCCGGACGGCGCCCCGCTAGCTGGCCGTTTGAACTTATCACCACGGCCATGGGTATCTCGGAAATTCTGGATGGCGCCGACCGACTTGATCCTCTTTCCGGGGTCGCGCCAGGCGTCCCGCCTTGACCGAAGCGGCCACCGGCCCTGGGACCGACTGCCCGACCGCCATCACTCCATTGAAGACGCCGACTTAGCCCTGGCGAATGTGGTAGAATAGAACGCTCGTTCGGAAGTGAGATGGCGAAGTGGCCGCGGCGGCGGAACGCGACGCGAACCGGACGGCGATCGGCGGCGGCGTGGACAGCCGCGCGAATCAATCCACAGATGGTCCACCGGGGGTCCTCAGGCCATCCACCGAGATGCCCGGGATCTCCACCACTCGATGGCCCAAAGCCTAGATGTGGTGGTTGCGGACCGCAGGATACCACAACATGTTGTGTTTTTGGCGCTTGACTAAGCCTCAGCGCAGGGCGTAGATTCCGCGCGTTCGGCCGGGCGAAGGAGAGGCCCGGAGGGTCCGAAAGTCCAGCAAAGAGGCGGCTCGACACCGCCGCCAGACTCGGTAAAGGGAGGGTCGTCGCCAGAAAGCTCGCAGCTATCGCCAACGCGAGTTCCGCGACGAAATCGGCTCCGGAGCAGACGCCAGGTCTGGTTCGGCGACCCCGAAAACGCCGCGGACCCGAGAAGGCGAGCCGCGAGGAACGTCAAGCCCGAGCCACGACCGGCCACGGAGCCACCGGCCACGCAGCCACGGCCCCGGCCACGAGCACGGCCACGCCTCGGAGCCACGGGACCCCAGCCGGCGCAACCGAGGCGGCTTGGAGCCCCCAGGTCACGAGCGAAAGCCACGACCCCAGCCACTCAACCCACGAACCTCAGCCACGGCCCAAGCCACGGCCCACACCACGGCCCAAGCCACGCCAACCACGGACCAACGGACCCCGAACCCAGAGAGACCAAGCAACCATGACAGAGCGTCCAGACAGTGCCCAGAGAGGTGCAGCAATGAGTTCAGCCGTCGGCAAGACCCCCGTCCCAGTCATGGCCGAAGAGGCTGAAGCGGCCGCAGCGGAGGCCCGGGCCGCGGCCGAGAAGGCCGCCGAGCTCGCCCGGATCGCCGCCACGCAACCCATGCTCCCCGATGGCCGCTTCACCGGCCGGGGCGTCGCCGGGCTGCACTTCCCCCGCCGCTGGACCACCGCCGGCATCCATCCCTACGACCAGGTCGTCTGGGAGACCCGCACCGCGACCATCGGCAACGAGTCGGGCAAGGTCGTGTTCGAGCAGAAGGACGTGGAAGTCCCCGCGTTCTGGAGCCAGCTCGCCACGAACGTCGTCGTCAGCAAGTACTTCCGCGGCCACGTGGGCCACGAGGGACGCGAGACCAGCGTCCGCCAGCTGATCGACCGCGTCGCGAACACCATCACCGGCTGGGCGGAGACGCAGCACTACTTCGCCACGCCCGCGGACCTCGAAGCCTTCCACGACGAGCTGATCCATCTCATCCTCCACCAGAAGATGGCCTTCAACTCGCCCGTGTGGTTCAACGTGGGCGTCGAAGAGCACCCGCAGTGCTCCGCCTGCTTCATCAACTCGGTCCAGGACTCCATGTCATCGATCATGGATCTCGCCAAGACCGAGGCGATGCTCTTCAAGTTCGGCTCGGGCGCCGGGAGCAACCTCTCCCCGCTCCGCTCCTCCAAGGAGAAGATGTCGGGCGGCGGCACCGCCAGCGGCCCCGTGAGCTTCATGCGCGGCTACGACGCGTTCGCCGGCGTCGTGAAGTCGGGCGGCAAGACCCGCCGCGCGGCCAAGATGGTCATCCTCGACGTCACCCACCCGGACATCGAAGAGTTCATCAACTGCAAGCTCCGCGAGGAGAAGAAGGCCTGGGCCCTCATCGAGCAGGGCTACGACGCGAGCTTCACCGGCGAGGCCTACGGTTCGGTCGCCTTCCAGAACGCCAACCATTCGGTCCGAGTCACGGACGACTTCATGCGCGCCGTGGTCGCCGATGGCCCGTGGACCACGCACGCCGTCGTGGACGGCCGGCCGATGGAGACGATCCCGGCCCGCAAGCTCTTCGCCGAGATGGCGGAGGCGGCCTGGGTCTGCGGCGATCCCGGCATCCAGTACGACACCACGATCAACGACTGGAACCCCGTCGCCAACAGCGACCGCCAGTACGCCACCAACCCGTGCTCCGAGTTCAGCTTCCTCAACGACACGAGCTGCAACCTCGCCAGCCTCAACCTCATGAAGTTCGTGCGCGAGGACGGCGAGTTCGACGTCGAAGCCTTCCGCTACGCCGCGCGGCTGACCATCACCGCCCAGGAGATCCTGGTCGACAACGCCGGCTACCCGACGCAGAAGATCACGGACAACTCGCACCTGTTCCGGCCGCTCGGCCTCGGCTACGCCAACCTCGGCGCGCTGCTGATGAGCCGCGGCCTCGCCTACGACTCCCCCGACGGCCACGCCTACGCCGGCGCCATCTCCGCGATCATGACCGCGGAGGCGTACAAGCAGTCGGCCATCATCGCCCGCGACCACGGCGGCCCGTTCGCCGAATACAAGAAGAACGAGGAGCCGTTCCTGCGGGTCATCGAGAAGCATTGCGACGCCGCCCATTCGATCCCGGAGAAGTCCGTCCCGGTGGACATGCGCCGCGCTTCCCGCGAGGTCTGGACCGAAACCCTCGAGCTCGGCCGCGCCTACGGCTTCCGAAACGCCCAGACCACCCTGCTCGCCCCCACCGGCACGATCGCTTTCATGATGGATTGCGACACCACCGGGATCGAGCCGGACATCGCCCTCGTCAAGTACAAGAAGCTCGTCGGCGAAGGCTTCCTCAAGATCGTCAACAACACGGTCCCGGGCGCCCTGCGCAAGCTCGGCTACACGCCCGAGCAGGTCGACGCCATCGTCGCCTACGTCAACGAGCGCGAGACGATCGAAGGCGCGCCGGATCTCAAGCCCGAGCACCTTTCGGTCTTCGACTGCGCCTTCAAGCCGATGAACGGCACGCGTTCCATCCATTACATGGGCCACCTGCGGATGATGTCGGCGGTCCAGCCGTTCCTCTCGGGCGCGATCAGCAAGACGGTCAACATGCCCGAGGCCGCCACCCCCGCGGAGATCGAGTCGGTCTACCTCGAGGGCTGGAAGATGGGCCTCAAGGCGATCGCGATCTACCGCGACAATTCGAAGCGCAGCCAGCCGCTCACGACGGGCAAGAAGAAGTCCGGCACCGCCGAGGCCGACGCCGCCGCGCTCGCCGCCCCGATCGCCGCCGCCGTCCCGGTCGAACCCAAGGCCTATCGAAAGCGCCTCCCGGCCGAACGCCAGGCGGTCACCCACAAGTTCGACATCGCGGGCCACGAGGGCTACATCACCGTCGGCCTCTACGAGAACGGCCAGCCGGGCGAGATCTTCCTCAAGATGGCCAAGGAAGGCTCCACGATCAGCGGCCTCATGGACACCTTCGCGACCACGGTCAGCGTCGCCCTCCAGTACGGCGTGCCGCTCCACGACCTGGTCTTCAAGTTCGCCCACGTCCGCTTCGAGCCGTCGGGCTTCACCTCCAACCCGGAGATCCCGATCGCCAAGTCGATCATCGACTACATCTTCCGCTGGCTCGGCTCGCGCTTCCTGCCGGTGAACGACCGCGCCGCCCTCGGTCTAGTCGACCGCTCGGCGACCGCGGAATCTTCTACTCAGCCCCTGAGCTTCGGTTTTGGCGGAAACGGCGGAATCGCTGGTGGCGCCGGGACCTCGGGGAGCGGCGAATCCTGGAGCCGCGCTGCCAGCTTCGGGGTTGGGTGGAAGTAACGCGGCCTCGTCGGACAGCCCTGACGGGCCGGCCTCCTCACCCGCCACCGCAGTGGCAGCTCCCGGCTCCGAGCCGGCCTCACAGCCGCCCGCCAGAGAGTCCTCAGGGCCCAGTGCCAGCGCCGGCTCCAGCTCCGCCTCCGCCGGCGCCTCGCCCACCACTTCCTCGCCCAGTTCCAACGGCAACGGAAATGGCAACGGCAAGCCCCGCGTGACCCTCGGCAACCTCGGCATCGGCCGCAACCAGGTCACCTTCAGCGCCCAGGCCGACGCCCCCAGCTGCGCCGACTGCGGCTCGATCATGGTCCGCAACGGCTCCTGCTACAAGTGCCTCAACTGCGGCTCCACGAGCGGCTGCAGCTAGCCCCGAGTGCGGTGACACGCGAGGTGTCACACTTGCCGCTGCACAATCGGACCAAGGAGGTCCAAATGGCGAACAGAACGACGAGTGCGAAGGTCGGCACACAAAGCGGGGACAGCTCCTGGGCAATCCGAAGACCTCCGTCGAAGGTCAAGGCAGTCGCCGGGAGTGCCGTAAGCCAGGCCAAGCCATAGAAACGCACAAGTAGCCGGTGTAGCGCATGGCCGTCTCTCCCGTTCCGTCATCGGAAGAGAGCGCACTCGAGCAGATACGCGAAATCGCGGCGGGTCTCCCGACCCACAGCGCGACCTCCCGCGGCTGGCGCGCGACTCATCTCTTCGGAGTCTGATAGAGGCTGCCATCCTGGAGGTACCGACTTCCCATCAGATGATCGTCGGTGACGCCAGGGACCTCGCCTCATTCGCCGACGAGAGCGTCCATCTCGTGGTGACCTCGCCGCCCTATTGGACCCTCAAGAAGTACAACGAGAGAGACGGCCAACTGGGCCATTGGGCCAACTACGAGACGTTCCTAGACCAGCTCGACCTCGTCTGGTCGGAGGTCTACCGCATGCTCGTGCCAGGCGGGCGGCTCATCGTCGTCGTCGGCGATGTTGCCTGTCTCGCCGGCAGAACCACGGTCGTCACACGGTCGTGCCGCTACATGCCTCGATCGAAGAGCATTGTCGGCGGATCGGCTTCGATGGCCTAGCGCCCGTCATCTGGCACAAGATCTCAAACGCCGTCCACGAAGTGGAGCGGGCAAGCGCCTTCCTGGGCAAGCCCTACGAGCCCAACAGCGTCATCAAGAACGACATCGAGTTCATCCTTATGCAGCGCAAGCCCGGCGGCTATCGAGCCCCGACGATCGAGACGCGACTCCTCAGCCTGATCCCGGCTTCGAGCCACAAGCGCTGGTTCAGCCAGATCTGGACCGATTGAAGGGGGAGTCAACACGCAAGCATCCAGCCCCCTACCCGGTGAGCTCGCGAGCCGCCTGATCCGGATGTTCAGCTTCGTCGGCGACACCGTCCTGGATCCGTTCGCAGGAACAGGGACGACCAACGTCGCCGCCGCGCTGGCCGGCAGATCGTCGGTCGGCATCGACATTGACCCTGCCTACCTGGAGATGGCGCACCAGAGGCTCAGCAAAGAGGCGCCGCGGAGCGCTACCATCGAGCCGATCTCGCTTCTTGCGCCGTCAGCAGAGCGAATCGAGAGGGACGATGTCGAACCAGCCGACCTTCGCGCTCCTTCGCCAATTTGAGGCGACCTTCCGGAACGGCCGTATATCCACCGGAACTCCCAGCTCGGCAACCGCGTCGCTGACTCCTGTACGAGGATCTGTACGCGCTCGGCCTTTCGCGGAGTTCAACGATCGCGTGGACGCCCGAAGCCATGTCCTGAATCCGAAGGGGATAGCCCGGGGATCCGCGCACGCCGGGGTGATGGCTCGTTCGGGGATCTGATCCCAGGCTCGCCGGCCGCGTTGTGCCGGGCTCTCAGTGGCCCGTGGCCCAACGGCCGATGTGGAGATAGGAGCCGAGGTGAAGATCCTCGCGAAGGCCATGATCAAGCAAATCGACCGCTTGGTCGGCGACCTTTGCAGTCAGGCCGACCAGTTCCACCAGAAATCCGTGACCGCGCTCACTGTCGGGATTGTCGGTATCAACTTCGCCGATCAGTACGTTTCTCACGAAGGCGATTGTCGGTACCCAACCGCCGGTCTGTCCGGTAACCCGCATCCCATTCAAGAAGCCAAACGCAGCAGAACGCCGAACTGCTTGAATGCCGCCGATGTATACGACGAGTTCATTGAACTCGGATTCCGTGCTAATAACCAAGCTGCCATATGAGTTCGACTGGGTAGAAGTCACATCGTACCCGCGAAGACTATGCCGTGCCGACCGCGTCGGCTCCTGCGGGCGTAGGAACACGGCGATGAGGAGGACCGTAGCCCGATGACATCGTTTGAAGAGGGCTCAGAGGGCATCCAGCGGCTTCGAGACACCTGGCTTGGTCCACGCCCCCGCTCGCGGACGTAACGAGTCTACGACTCGCCTGCAGCTGATCGATTGCCCGCTATTCGACTGTCTCGGATGGAGCCGCGCCGACTGCGCAGCAGTGCAAAGGCAGGAAGGAACGTACGCGGACTACGCGCTCTCGGCACCGTTCCGCATTCTCATCGTCGAAGCCAAGCGTGAGGGCATCGCGTTTGAAGTTCCGGCCGGCGATTTTCATCACGCGAACATCCAGTTCTTCAGGAAGCACAATCAATCCGTCTTCGACGCGATCGAGCAGTGCGCCCGTCACGGTCAGAGTCGCGGCACTCCTTATGGTGTCGTGGCAAATGGACATCAGCTCGTCGCCTTTCTAGCGACACGAGCTGATGGTCTCTCTCCGCTGGAGGGCGAATGCTTGGTCTTTCCATCGATGGACGCACTGGTGGATGACTCTCTAGACCTTTGGAACGCTCTGTCCATGGCCGGCGTCAAACAACAAGGGCTTCTTCGACAGCTGCTGAAGGCAACCGTCCCGCCGCCGGACAAACTGTCGACTCGGATACACGGCTATCCTGGATTTCAAGAACCGGAATACCCTTCAGACGAACCTTCAGATTCCGGTCGATCTCTGTGACCGAAGACCTCGGACGTGTGCCTGAGAACGAGACCGACTTCCTCAGGTCCTGCGACAGCCCCAGCGGAGCCCTGTCCCAATACGCCGTCGTGAGCAGGAAGATCCTCGAAGTCTCGGTATTCCGACTTGTTGGGTCAAGAAGGTGGTACCAACCTCAAACCGGCCCGCACCAAACTGGGCGTCGATCCGGAATTGCTGGCCCAAGGTCTCAGTCGACGACCTGTTCTGCTCGTGGGTGACGTCGGCGCAGGCAAGACCATGTTCATCCGGCACCGATCTCGGTTGACGCGAGCGAAATCCTCAAACGAGCCGTAGTGCTCTACATCGATCTGGGTCGCAGCCAACATTCACCAACGAGTTGACTTCGTTCGTCACGGCGTAGATCTCACGCCAACTTCGAGAAGATCATCACGTCGACATAGAGGAGAGGGATTTTGTCGAGGGGTGTGTACTTCGGCGAGCTGCAACGGTTCAATCAAGGTGTTTTTTCGGAGTTGCGCGAGAAGATCGGGCCACGTTCGCGCTCCACTAGGGCCGAGTTCCTAGCCGCGAAACTCGCCGACCGCAACGGACATCTCCGCGCGTCGCTGCTCCACCTCGAGGATGCGCGGCACCAACAGGTTGTGCTGTTCATCGACAATGTAGACCAACGGCCCTACGACATCCAGCAGGAGGCATTTCTCGTCGCACCCATGGCCGAGACATGGCCGGCCACTGTGTTCATTGCCCTTCGCCCTGAAACTTTCCATCGCTCAAGGGAGCGTGCAGCACTCAGCGCATACCACCTCAGAGCCTTCACGATCGCGCCACCGCGGCTGGATGTTGTGATTGAGAAGCGTCTCAACTACGCTCTCGGACTTCTCCATACCGGTCGCCTCGCTTCCTTGGCCGGAGTCGGGGTCGATGCGCCAAGCCTCGATAGCTTCCTCAGAGCAGTCCTCGACTCCTTCCGAAATAACCGAGATTTGATCGAATTTGGAGAGAACGTCTGCGGTGGCAACATCCGCCAGGCGCTGGAAGAGATCCAGGCTTCATCGGCAGCGGTCACGTCGACACCGCCAAGATCATCGCCATATATAACAACCATCGGCGATACGAGTCCCACTGCACGAGTTCCTCTCTCCCCCCCCCCCCCCCCCCTTTTTTTTTTTTTTTTTTTTTTTTTTTTTTTTTTTTTTTTTTTTTTTTTTTTTTTTTTTTTTTTTTTTTTTTTTTTTTTTTTTTTTTTTTTTTTTTTTTTTTTTTTTTTTTTTTTTTTTTTTTTTTTTTTTTTTTTTTTTTTTTTTTTTTAAAAAAAAAAAAAAAAAAAAAAAAAAAAAAAAAAAAAAAAAAAAAAAAAAAAAAAAAAAAAAAAAAAAAAAAAAAAAAAAAAAAAAAAAAAAAAAAAAAAAAAAAAAAAAAAAAAAAAAAAAAAAAAAAAAAAAAAAAAAAAAAAAAAAAAAAAAAAAAAAAAAAAAAAAAAAAAAAAAAAAAAAAAAAAAAAAAAAAAAAAAAAAAAAAAAAAAAAAAAAAAAAAAAAAAAAAAAAAAAAAAAAAAAAAAAAAAAAAAAAAAAAAAAAAAAAATTTTTTTTTTTTTTTTTTTTTTTTTTTTTTTTTTTTTTTTTTAAAAAAAAAAAAAAAAAAAAAAAAAAAAAAAAAAAAAAAAAAAAAAAAAAAAAAAAAAAAAAAAAAAAAAAAAAAAAAAAAACCCCCCCCCCCCCCCCCCCCCCCCCCCCCCCCCCCCCCCCCCCCCCCCCCCCCCCCCCCCCCCCCCCCCCCCCCCCCCCCCCTCATCCCGCTCCATCGCGCTATCCCCCCCCTCCTCCCTCTACTTGCCCAGTTACGCACCCCCCCCCCCCCCCCCCCCCCCCCCCCCCCCCCCCCCCCCCCCCCCCCCCCCCCCCCCTTTTTTTTTTTTTTTTTTTTTTTTTTTTTTTTTTTTTTTTTTTTTTTTTATTTTTACTTGCACCCGGCTTACTTCCTGCAACTGGGGCAACGACGAGCGGGAACGCAAATCGGGTCGATCCGGACCTTCGACAGTCTCGGGAGACCCGGTGGGGCACCCCATCCAGCCCGGCAGGGGCGGCTAGACTGGAGTCGCCCGGCCGAGCGGTCGTTCGGCCTTTTTCTTTTTTTTTTTTTTTTTTTTTTTTTTTTTTTTTTTTTTTTTTTTTTTTTTTTTTTTTTTTTTTTTTTTTTTTTTTTTTTTTTTTTTTTTTTTTTTTTTTTTTTATATATTTTTTTTAAATATTTAAGATGAACGGAGCGGTGATATCCTTGACGGCTGGTACCTGAGCATCCTTCCTTTTTTTTTTTTTTTTTTTTTTTTTTTTTTTTTTTTTTTTTTTTTTTTTTTTTTTTTTTTTTTTTTTTTTTTTTTTTTTTTTTTTTTTTTTTTTTTTTTTTTTTTTTTTTTTTTTTTTTTTTTTTTTTTTTTTTTTTTTTTTTTTTTTTTTTTTTTTTTTTTTTTTTTTTTTTTTTTTTTTTTTTTTTTTTTTTTTTTTTTTTTTTTTTTTTTTTTTTTTTTTTTTTTTTTTTTTTTTTTTTTTTTTTTTTTTTTTTTTTTTTTTTTTTTTTTTTTTTTTTTTTTTTTTTTTTTTTTTTTTTTTTTTTTTTTTTTTTTTTTTTTTTTTTTTTTTTTTTTTTTTTTTTTTTTTTTTTTTTTTTTTTTTTTTTTTTTTTTTTTTTTTTTTTTTTTTTTTTTTTTCCCCCCCCCCCCCCCCCCCCCCCCCCCCCCCAGTTAAGGCAGTCTTCGGCCCCCCTTGCCCTCGAATTCTTTTTTTTTTTTTTTTTTTTTTTTTTTTTTTTTTTTTTTTTTTTTTTTTTTTTTTTTTTTTTTTTTTTTTTTTTTTTTTTTTTTTTTTTTTTTTTTTTTTTTTTTTTTAAAAAAAAAAATTTTTTTATAGGCTGCCCAGCCCTTCATCAGGCCGCCTTCCCTGAGGCGATCTGGAAGATCGCGGTGGCGAGCTGGGAGTTGCGTCGGGTCCGGATAGACACGGGAGATCCTCATGCAACCCCGTCGTGCTCGATCCAGACGCCGCCGAGGAGCCCAGGCCATTGTTAACCGACGACGGCGAAATTTCGGATGCGAGGATGACCCGCATGCCGTATCCGATCCCGTTGACGACGAGGCCTCCGGGGCACACCGCAACTTGGAAAACCAAGTTGACCCAACCAACGCGGCCACCCGTCGTCGCCTCGGCGATCCGGGAGCCCGATTGGGCGAGCAGAAGAAGACGGGCGTCCAGATCGACGTCACGTCCCCAGCCGCCGCGCAACAGCCAGATCGCGGTGACAAGGGCGCCCGCGGCACACGCGACTCCCCAGACAAGCGGACTCAGTTCGGTGGCCGCCGAGCAGTCGAGTCTTCGCCCGGTCGAATTCGTCGGGCGTCAGGTCTCCCGAGCGGTGGAGCGCCGCCAGCCGTTCGAGTTCGGAGACGAGGGTGCCGCTGGCAGAGGAGGTCCTTTCGCCTGAAGGCGCGGTTCTCCTCTCCATCGTCGTGTCCAGAACGACGTCCGCTTCGACTTTGGCTTCGACGCGGCGCAGGTCGCGGTGAGGAAGTAGCTCGTGATCGTGGCGGTGATGGCGCCGAAGAGGCCGATGCCCAGGAGCATCAGCGCCATGGCGGCGAGGCGGCCCTCGATGGTGTGCGGGACGACGTCGCCGTAGCCGACGGTGGTCAGGGTGACGACGCCCCACCAGAGCGCGTCGAAGGGGTTCTCGATGGCGTTGTTGGCGCCCTTCTCGGCGACGTACATCGCGGCCGAGCAGACGACCATGACGCCGAGCCAGGCGAGCAGGAGCCAGGCGAAGCCGCGGTGGCGGGCCAGGCCGCCGATGTGCATGCCGGCGCGATAGATGCCGGCGAACGCCCGAACGAGTCGAAGGAGGCGAAGCAGACGCAGGACTCGGGCGCCGCGGATGGGCGGCGCGAGGGCGACGACGTCGATCCAGTGGCCCCTGAGGTAGCCGAGGCGGACGCGAGGGCGAGGATGCGGACGGCGAACTCGACCGCGAAGACGGCGGTCAGGGCGAGCTCGGCGGCGTTGATCTCGGGCCGGTCGGCGGCCGCGGCCTCGACGTCGTCGGCGATGAAGCCGAGCGCCACGTAGATGATCGCGAGGGCGGCCATGAGGAGCTCCCACGCGACCTCGTGGGTGAGGAACCATTGGTTGAACGCGTCGCGGCGGGAGGCGGGGGCGGCAGGGGCGTGGCGGCGCGCGGCTCGGGCCGGCCGGCCCGCGCGATTCGCTCGTGACGGCGAGCTGCCCCATTGGATCCCACCCCTGCCTTGGGACGCCCACAACTCTACTCGCCCGTCAAGCCGCTTGTGACCTGGTACGAATCTCATGGGAGGCGGCCGCGGCGCGGCACCTTTATCGTCGCCGCGTTTAGTTGTCCGGTGCCTGGGGCTGTCGATTGCTCGTGGCCGTGGGCACGCCGGGCAGGAACTGGAGCGACGTTGCGATGCAATCGAAGATTGGCGCGTAGGTTGTGGCTTTCGCCTCGGGCGCCACGAGGACGAGGCTGTACCGATAGTCCCCGTGGTAGAGCAAGTAAGCCGTCAGGTGCCAAAGCCAGTCAGGCTGATCGGGATCGGGGTGGGTGCCGACGATTCGAACGGCTTGCCCAGCCGGCAGCGCGAGGAAGTCGACCGCGGTGGCGTCACCCTTGGTCGCGCGTCGGATGACGTCGGCGTAGTTCACGGCCTCCATGTAGAGACCCTTCTCGTCCCCCTCCATGCGGTCGACATAGACCGTGAGGTTGGCCTCGTTTCGAGCGCTGTCGTCCTCGAGCGGGACGGCATAGTCCTGAATGTAGCCGTCGCTGACCTGCTGCTCGGTCACGGTTCCATGCTGCCGGTATACCGTTACCCAGCCGGAGTCGCCCGGGCGAAGGCTCCGCCAGGTCGAGGGCATCGTGAGCTGGAAGACCCACTGGGAGTCAGCCAGGACGCGACCGGCTTTGCTGCTCGGACAGGTCGCGGCTGGCGTTGCCAACGAGTAGGAAGACGGCGAGGGAACGACGAATCCCGTCGCGACCGGCTGCGCCGACACACTTGGAAAGGCTTGGGCCTGGGCCAGCCGGGATACCCAGGTGCAACCAGCGGTTGCGACCAACACCAGGACCAGGACGAGCCCCAGGGCAATATTGCGGACCGCATGCCGGCCGGCGCGCGCGTGGGCGCCGACGAATGTATCCATTGGATTCACCCTCCGTGGACTCCCAAACGATACGGCGCGCCGGCGCCGCCGCAATCCCCTACTCGTCCGTCAACCCGGATGTGACCGGTACGAATTGGTCACGGCTCGGACGTTGTCTGACCGTCAGCGGCAGAGGCTGGGCGTTGCCGGCGTTTTCACCGAACCGAGTGAGTCGCAATCGCGCTCGAATTGCATGTAGTCGTAGGCGGCCGTCAAGCCGACGATCTCGCTTGCGAGTTCGACCGTGACGTCATCGGGCCCGAGATACATGATGCTGACCTGCAGGCTGTAGGGTCCCCACCGCCCCGAGCGGTAGATGTCAGAGCCGTTGAACCGGAAGGTGAGAGGCGCGACGCCGGGCTGAAGCTCGAGCTCAACGGTGGAGGCGATAGCGACCGTGGCGCTCGTTTCATCCTTGAGACCGGCGGAGATCTCGTATACGCCGGGCCTGGCCACGGTGAGTGTGGAGCTGATCTGGAGCTCGTCGATGAGCCCGTCGCGATCCTCATCCACGATCTTCGTAATCATGGAATGGCTCACCTTGGTCTCTCCCGAGATGACTTCGATCGATCCCACTGCAGAGCGACGGCGAGTCCCGGTGGTCATTGCCGACATGGAGCAGTTGCCCGCTATCGACGCCGTCGCGCTGACCGTCCAGCGGCCCACACCCACCCTGGACACCTGCAGGGGCAAGTCCTCGTCATCGCACTTCACTGTCACCTCGACGCCGTCCGACTCAGTTGCCTCGGACAAGGTCAGGGCCGCTGAATAAGCCTCGCCCCTGTGGAGGTATCTGACAGTCGGATCGAGGTACAGGTGGCGCCTGGTCGTGATCGTGGCGAATCCGTTCACCGCGGCAGACATCGCTGTCGGATTCTTGATCACGAGATCGCCGTTGACCGGATGCTTGTACTCGTCGCCAAACGTGGCCAGGGTCGAGAGCGCTTCGGCAGGCTGGACGGGTAGACGACCGCCTCGGAAGGTAACGATGATGCCGTCCGACTCCGAGTATCCGAGGAGAGTGCTCGACGTCGCGCCCTCGAAGTCGATTTTCACCGTGACCGAGCCCCTGGCCGGGACCGTCGCGCTGAACACGGTCGTGTCACTGACCAGGGAGCCTGGTGGGGCGGGGGTCTGCCCTTTGTAGGTCGGTGCAGGTGGTGGGGTATCTCGATATGGCCTCGGGGTCACGAGAGCGCCGGCCGGCTCCGACGGGCTGGACCCGGATGGGCCTGACCCGGACGGGGCCGCCGAAGTCGTGGCTGTCTCGTCCGGCAGCGAGACGATCACTACCGGCGGCGTCCCGTTCATGCTGCTGGTCGGGCTGAGTGGTCGGGTCCGCCGCGGTGCAGGCGGTGACGATCAACGCGACCGCCAGCGCGGCGCTCAGCAAGCGGCCGGGCCTCAAAGTGGCAACCCCCATGACCCCTCGTCCCTCCAATTACCCGCCCCCCACGAGTGCTCACCTGATGCGCTCGGTGGCACCCTGGATTATGTCCCTACGGTGCCCCAGTGACCAGCTTGCGGCTGGCCGTCCGCCCGAGCACTAGGCCCCTTCGCGAAGCAGTCGACTGACGTTCACCGTTCTCCCATCATGCGGTCGACCGGGATCATCCGGCCAATCTCTCACCCGCGAGTCGAGTCTACGGCTCACCGAAGATGGCGTGGCCGCCGATGCGGCGCCAGCGGATGCCGGGCTCGCCGGCCACGCGGATCCATTCGAAGGTCGCGCGACCATCTGGGCCCGAGAAGCTCCAGGTCATCTCCCAGATGCCCGGTGCATTGGCCATGACGCGAATGCGAAGGCTGGCAGGCCACGCGGCGGAAGGATCGGCAACCTTTCGTTGGCATGCCGGGATGAAGACCTCTCGGACCACCTTCGCGAAGAGCGCGCGTTCGGTCGGAGAAAGGCGCGCAAGGTCGGAGCTGAAGCGTTCCGCGAGCTCGTACCTCACGCCGGGTCCGAGTGGACCACGGAGTCGAGGTACGCGAGGAAGGCTTCCTCACTGTCGAATCTCGTCAGGCGTCCGGCCGCGATGTCTTCGTCGACCTCGCGCTCCATCGCCTGCCAGCGCTCAGTCCAAAACCAGGCCTGGTCGGCCGGCACGGGGAGCACCGGCCGAAGCTCGATGCGACCGTCGTCCTGCTCGGTGATCTCTATCTGGGCCCCGGGCTCATCGAGGTGCAACCGCCGCCGAAGGTCCGCCGGAAGAGCCACGGTGCCCCTGGCCTGCACGGCGACGTAGTGCTTCTTCACGCAATGCAGCATAGCAGTAATGCAGCCGAGCCTCAACGGTCCGCACGAGGCGCGCGGAATTGGCGACAGGATGACGAAGGCGACTTATCCGCCGCTTACCGATTGGGCTCGCCTGGTGAACAGGGCGCGGTCAAGGGTGAGCGGGCACCCGATCCAAGTGGACGACGCCGTCGCGGAGAGAGACGTAGCCGTGCTCCTGGGCCCGCCAGAACAGGGCTGCGGCGCAGCCGGGCGGCAAGTCCAGGGTGCACGAGAGCAAGTCCATCACGAGGCTGAGCGGCTGCGGCCGCTGGTGCAGGATCACCGCGAGCAACTCGACGACCTGACGGACCTGGGAGTCCTCCTCGGACAGGAGACTCAACTCTCCGCAATCGGGCTCGTCGGTATCCTCCCCTACCGGGATGCCAACCCGATCCACCTCCTCGATTGGAATCGGGGCGGGCCATTCGTGCGCCGTTCCGGACGGCGGTGGCAGGGTCATCGAATGGAAGGCCCGCTGAACGTCGACGGGAGCCATGTCGGCCTCCTTCCAGGCCGCCAGGTCGAGCCCGGAATTCCGGTCCTCGCCCGCCTCTTGATTGTACGCCTGGCAGGAAGCCCCTCCGCCGGAGATCAATCAGCGCGTCGTAATCGCAGCCATCGAAGGCCCGGGACAAGTTGCGGGACGCGACGACGGTAGTCCGGGTACTCGCGCGGGAAGGTCGCGACCATGAGGCGCTCCTCCTGGTGGATCTTGACCTCGAAGACGACGAGGCCGACCGCGACGAGCGCGACTAGCTCGTGGCCGCCGACGAGGAGCGCGGTGCCGAGGAGCATTCCGAGGAGCCCTGAGTAGATGGGATGACGGGTCACTCCGTACGGCCCGCTAGTACGGAGACGCCGATCTCCGCCGACCTCCGGCGCGACGCTCCACATGGTGCCGAGGGCGAACCTTGCCCACAGCGACAACACGGTCGATGCGACCAGAACCGCGAGCCCGAGATAGCGTGCCCACGCGGCATCGAACACGAGGGCGTGGAAATAGCCGTAGCCGAGAGACACGATGGCGGCGCAAATCGCGACCACGACCACGTAGGCGGCCGTACCGGATCGATCTCGCGTCCGCTGCGGCGCCCGCCACGCGTTGTACACCGCGCCGGCGACCCAAACGACGACGACCGTGCCCCAAGACGCTCCGATCCCGATAGCAGCAACAACGTCCGGCATGTCGATCGCATCGTAGCGGCCGGGCCATCGGGAAGATGCGATCCCGGGGGGGTCCCGGCGCTGCGCTCGCAGGTGGCACGCCTCCGGCCGGCGCGGCGAGCGGCGGATCAACAAGAGGGCCCGACCCCGGTGGGAGTCGGGGCCCTCGCCTGTCGTTATAGCTCCGGGGCTACGGCAGGAGTAGTTCGGGTTCGGGAGCTTGAAGGTCGGGTCCGCGAAGCCGCCCGTGAGGTCGCTGAACTGGTCGCCGAAGTCGGCCACGATCTCATAGCCCAGCGACTCGATGTGCGCTCGCGTGGCCGACTTGTAGTGGATCGTCGTGCACGCCGAACCGCCCGCGATCTCGGCCGCGCAGGCGGCCTTGAGATAGGCCGGGTAACTGGCGACGGCGGGCTTGGTGAAGAGGCCTCCTCGCCGTCGTTGAGCGTGGTCGGCACGGGATAGCCGGCATCGACCCCGATACCGTCCGACGTCAGGTTGCCGAGCGTGGCGGCCTCCTGGGCGCGGCCGGCCGGTGATCCAGATGATCGCGTAGCCCTCCTTCGCGGCCTTCTGACCATGTCCACCATGCCCGGAACGGCCGGGAACAGCTGGCCGAACACGTAGGTCGCGTTCGTCTTCGGGTTGTAGGCCCAGTTGCTGTAGAGCTCGTAGTTCCACGTCGCCAGCGTCGTGTCGTCCACGTCGAGGACGATCGCCTTCATCGCGGCGCCTGGCCGTGCGCCCGGCGAGCCAGCGCGCGCCGGCCTGCGACCGAGTCGGCCTCCTTCGCGTAGTTGCTGTCCGCGGCGAAGACCCCGGTGCCCATCGGATCGCCGTAGTAGTTCCTGATCTGCTGGCGCAGCACGTCGAGGTTCGTGATCTGGTTGCCGAATGCGGCGTGAAGGTCTGGATCGCCGGTCCGGCGGCCATGGCCACGGCACCGCCGAGCAGGCTCGCGAGCACGAGGGCCATGATGCCCGTCGCGACCCGTCGGGTGCGGCCAAGCTGCGCGAAACGTCGCATGAGACTTACCTCCTCCTGGCAAGGGCGTTAACGACGACGCCACCGATGCTAGGCACCCACCTCTACCGGAACGTCAGGGTTTTGGTCGAGAACCGTTAACGTTCGGCAGCCTTCGTACGCGGGCGCGTCACGTGTTGGGGCCGTTCCCTTCGTCCAGGAGACTTCCATCGGCTGAGAGGAAGCGCCAGTGGATGCTCTGGGGCGGCGCAGTCGCCATATTCGGAAGCACTGCCAGGAACGTCCCGTCCGGCTCGATCTTGGCCGTGCCTGCCGGAGTGGTCTCGAAACTCGTGGCATTTGCCGGAGCCAGGCCATACAGATACGCGTCCGATACGTTTCTGCCGGGCCATGAGAACGCGGAGAAGTGCACCAGGGGCGGGGCGCCCGCGGGGATGAACTCGGCGCTCACGTCAGCCCGACCCTGGGCCGAGCTGGTCAGAACCATATGGCCGCCTTCTCGGGCGACGGTGATCTGCTCGGCGGACTCCACAGAATCCGAGCAGGCCGACGCAAGACCCGCACTGAACAGGAGCACGGCGAGCAGGACTCGCGACCGATGCCTCATCGTCATTCTGGTCCCCCTGCGCGGCAGTCTGAGCCCGACGCGCGTCGAGACGTGACGCGCCGCGACGCGACGCAAGGCCGTTGCCCTCGCACGACGAGCGCACCAGAGCCTACCCGCGTCACTGGCTGGTTACAACGGCCGGGCTCGGCGACGTGCCTCGTCCTGCGGGACAACCGGGCGGAAGCAGCCCCCGTCAGTTGCATGTGACAACTATCCTGACGAGGTAGTCAGGACAGGCGATTGGCCGCCGGCCGAGCTCCTCCGTCGACTCAGGAAAAGGTTCTGGAAATGCATTCGATTGATTTGGCAATGCTACTGGTAGCGCCTGGCCGTCGGCCTCACGCACGCCGCTCGTGGGGCCCCAGAAGGCCTTCGGCTGGTCGGAAGGCCCTGCGTTTCGCGCCGCTCGCGGGGCGCCATCGCGAGCATGGGATTCCAGCCCGCGACGCTGTTCGCGGCCGCGTCCGTCGTGGCGGAGCTGGGCGGCGGCCTGATGCTCGCGGTCGGGCTTCTCACGCCGGCTGCGGTCATGGCCTTACTGGGCCTCTCTGTCGTGATCATCTTCAAGGTCCACTGGACCAGCGGCTTCTTCGCAATGAAGGGCGGGTTCGAGTACCCGATGCTCCTGGCGCTCGCAGCGTTGTCGGTCGGCATCGCCGGGCCGGGCACGGTCAGCATCGACAATGCGATTGGCCTTCAGCCGACCGACCCGGCGCGGGCGGCGCTCATGGCCCTGGGCGTGATCGGTGGGCTTGTTTCCGTCGCCATGCCGCGGCTTTTCGCCCGGACGATCTCGGCGCACGCCGGGTAAGTCCCCGCTGCTCATCCGGCCCTCAACGGGCCCATCGCTCCGGCGCCCGGACGCCGGCGGTCGGCTCGTCTTTCGTTTCCGACGTCCAAGGTCGATATCGGGCGGTCGAGTCCGTTTCCGACGTCAGAAGTCGGTGGCGGCTGAGTGGCTCGTCGCTTTCCGACGTCCAACGTCGATATCGGGCGGTCGAGTCCGTTTCCGACGTCAGAAGTCGGTGGCGGCTGAGTGGCTCGTCGCTTTCCGACGTCCAACGTCGAGTATCCGCGACGTCGAGGCCGTTTCCGACGTCAGAAGTCGGTATCGGCCGGGAGGCGTGCGCTTTCCGACGTCCAAGGTCGGTGTCGGGCTGGTCGAGTCCGTTTCCGACGGCAGAAGTCGGTGTCGGCCGGGAGGCGAGTCTGTTTCCGACGTCCAGGGCGAAGTTCGGGCCGCCCGGGGCTTCTCCGATCTCGGTCATGCGCTATCTTTCGGCAACGAGGGGCATAGATCAACCGATTCCGGGAAGAGCGAGATGCGAAACCAAATCCGTCACGAGCGACCGCGATCGCTCCTTGCCCTGGTGGCCCTCTCAGCCGTACTGGCGCTGGTGCTTGGCGCGTGCTCGTCGACGCCGCAGAAGTGGCCTACCGCCGGCGACGCGCGCGAGACCCTTTCGACCAAATACGGCTACCAGTTCGTCCACTATCAGAGCACATGGCGATCGGCCAACGCCCCGCACACGCTCCAAATCTTGTCCTGGACACCGCCGACGCCAAGGACCAGATGATGGTGAGCGTGTACTACGCCTCCTACACGGGGTTCCAGAAGGACATCGACAACGTCTTTGCCGTGATCGCGCCCGACGCGGAAACGTGGGAGCACGACGTGCTCAAGCAGACCGCCACGACTTCGCAGCTCAACGACCAGTACAACGCCTCCGGCGGCCTCGTCACGGTCATGTGGGACCAGTCGCTGCCCATGCTGAGCTTCGTCTTCACCGGCAGCTGATCCGGCCCCGAGGCAGAGCGCGCCGCGGGCAGCCTTCGAACTAGCCTGATCACGTTTGGGCCAGGAGGTGCTGACATGGCGCTCTTCAAAGGGGCCAACCGAAGCGGGTCACCAAGATGTACGGACTGGGAAGCTTCCTGGCCGTCATCAGCCTGCCGTTGTCGCCCCGACTACCTCGCGCGGCATGAACGGCTGGCAGGAGCGAGCCGCCCGCGCCATGGAGGAGGATGCGGCGAAGATGGCCAAGGATGGCTATCGGATGGCGAAGTCGGAAGATCACGCGGTCCCCACGTTCGGCATCTACTGGCACAAGGTGACCTACGAGCTGATCGACCCGGCCGGCTGAGCCTGTCGCCTGGGCCTGCCGACACGGCGCCTCCATCGATGCCGGTCCGCGCCGCCCGCGGCGCCCAATGGCCCGCGCCGCCCGCGGCGCCCAATGGCCCGCGCCGCCCGCGGCGCCCAATGGCCCGCGCCGCCCGCGCCGCGGGCCACCACCCACCCTCCGCCTCACGGCTTGACAGCAATACCATCACGATATATCGTGATCCTGCGCAACGTAGCGCAGTTCAAGACACAGGAGAAACAAGGTGTTTCACCAGGAAGAGGGGCGAGCCAGGTTCTGGCGCGGACGCCCCGAACAATCCGACGATCGCGGCGGACGCGGCGGACGTCGATATCGCGGCGAAGACGAAGATCCGATGCCGCACTTCGCGCCGGGACCGGGCGGGCCTCATGGCCACGGCCACGGGCACGGACCCGGCGGCCACGGACCGGGAGGACAGAGCTGGCCACGGCCGCTTCGGTTGGCTGCCCCGCGACTTCATGTTCGGTCCGGGACGCGGCCCAATGGTCCGCCGCGGCGACGTGCAGCACGGCAATCCTCGCCCTGCTCGCCGAGCAGCCCATGCACGGCTACCAGATCGACGGCGAGCTCGGCGAGCGAAGCGGCGGCATGTGGCGGCCGAGCGCGGGCTCCGTATATCCCACGCTCCAGCAGCTCGAAGACGAGGGCCTGGTCAGGGTGAGGAGAAGGAGGGCCGCAAAGGTGTACGCGCTGACTGAGGACGGCAAGTCTGCCGCGGTCCGGCGGGATCGCAGGGGTCCAGCGCCCTGGGACATGCCGGGCGCGTCCGACGCCGTGAACCTGTACGGCCTTTTCCGGCCGCTCGGGGCGGCGGTGGCTCAGGTATCCCAGGTAGGCACTCCCGTAGACGATCGCCCAGGCTCGGACGATCCTGATCGAGGCGCGCCGCGCCCTCTACCGGCTTCTGGCCGAGGACGATCAGCCGGGCGCCGGTTCGCCGACCGAATAGGACACGAGCGGGCCGAGCTCCAGCGCGAACTCGGCCCCGGCTCGTCCGGTCCGACCGGGCCCGTCAGCCCGCGACCTTGGCTTCGATCCGGCGATCGGGAACGAGCCACCACAAGGCGACGGAACGTAGAGTCCGCAGGCAATCCACGAGCCGGTGAAAGCGAGCGGGATAGCGACGACGTAGACGACGATCGACACCTTGCCCTTGAAGTCGCCGCCTATGGCCCCTTTCAGGGTCGACCCCGGGCCGTGACTGGCAATGATGGCCCGTTTAAGAAGGAAATAGGCGATCGCCGCCAGGAGCAGAACAGCCCCGTACGCCGCCACGGGAAACGGGGCGAATTGTCTGGCCGACCCAGCCCGCGACGAACGGAAAGAGCGACAGCCCGAAGAGCAGGTGCAGGTTCGCCCAGAGAGTCCGGCGGTCGACTCGGTTGGCGGCCGTGTGCTGGTGGTGATGGTTGTTCCAGTAGATGCCCAGGAAGACGAAACTGAGCACGTAGCTCAGGAACGTGGGCAGGATCGGTCGAAGCGAATTGAGCGTGGCCTCGTGCGGCGCGTTCAGGCCCAGGACCATGATCGTAATCAGGATCGCGATCACGCCGTCGCTGAACGAGGCCATCCGAGTCTTTTCCACTACGTACTCCCGGAGCGAGGGGCCGGCAAGGGCGATCGGGTGCTGCCAGACGACGGGCGATCAGGCGGTGGCGGCTTCGGTGGTCGGCGCCGTGCTCACGAGGACCACTACGGTGCCGCCAAACATGTCGTGCCAGCCGCGTTTCCGCTCCTCGAAGGCGACCCAGATGACTCCGGCATACAGGCACGCGAACGAAACCAGCAGCCCGACGAAACGCTTCGTGGCGCCGAACCAGCCAAGCTTGCCCCCGTCCGATTTACGGACGACGCGCAAACCACCACCCTCATCCCGACTGTCTGCGCCTGATGCTCTCGAGCAGCCGATGAAGTAGACCGGGAACACTACTGATGCCGCCCAGCCGGCCGATGCTCCAAAAGAGGAATTCAGCACCGAGAAGAGAAATCCGACTCGAGGAGAAACAGGCCCATCCAGTCGATGGCGAAGGCCACCGTCCGCAGCCAGAAGCCGGCCAGGTACGTGTCCTGTACTGGCCCGGCCAGCCCCTGTTCCGGGTGCGATCGGCTGCGTTCAACGTACCTGATGGCGATGACCGCCAGCGCCAGGCCGACCAGCCATCCCCCTGCCAGGGGAACGAGTACACCGAGTGGATCGGACTAGTGAAGCCCGAACAGGACGCTCGGGATCACCGCAACGGTCGGAATGACCAGTCTGTAGGAAGTGCCCAGGCTTCTCATTTTCTCTTTCGCCCTCCTCCGAACTCAGCCTCATCGAGGCCGAGTCCGCTCAGAGCGTGCCGCTCCCGGTACTCGTCCGTCAAGGGGTTCGACGGCCGGGGCCGCCGTTTGATCCCGCCTCGTGGAATGGCCGATTTCGAGTCCGCCTTTGTGTTGCTCGCCGATAGCGAGTACCGTGAGTGGTCGCCGCCTTTCGCGGCGACGCTTCGCGTGGTCGACCCCCTTTCCGAACTGACCGTGCGTCTGCTCTTCCGGTTCGGGAAGTGAATAGGGGTCACTCATGACCACCGGCACCATCAAGAAGGTCGTCGCCGACCGCGGCTTCGGCTTCATCGCCGCCGAGGACGGCAAGGAATACTTCTTCCATCGCGGCGGCCTCAGTCGCTCCGCTCGACTTCGACCGCCTCGTCGGCGGCGAGCGCGTCTCGTTCGAAGTCGAGACCAGCCCCAAGGGCCCGCGCGCCACCCAGGTCAGCGCGGCCTAACTCGTCGAGACATCGCGACGGCCGGAGGCATCTGCAGCCCGGCCGCCACGTCCTCGCGGCTTCTCGCATCGCCCCAGCTCGCCCGCGGATGCGCGCCAATCGACCGCGTCCGGGCACGCACGACAGGAGTACGCCATTCCCAGAACCGCCTTCGTCTCCACCTACGCGCCGCACCGCTGCGGCATCGCGACCTTCACCTACGATCTGGCCACGGCCGTCGGCGAGCGCGAGATCGTCGCCCTCACCCGGCCGACGGGCCGGGGCCGTATCCCGCCGAAGTCCGCCACCGCATCCGGCGCGACGTCCCGACCGACTACGCTCCGCCGCCCGGGCCCTCAACGCCTGCGGCGTCGACGTCGTCTCGATCCAGCACGAGTACGGGATCTGGGGCGGCGACGACGGCGCCTACGTGCTCGACTTCGTCCGCGCGCTGCGCGTGCCGGCCGTCGCCACCCTCCACACCGTCCTGCGCGAGCCGACCCCGTCCGCAGCGGCGGATCCTCACCGAGCTCGTCGACGCGACCGACGGCGACCGTCGTCATGTCCCAGACCGCGGCGTCGCTGCTCACGCGCGCCTACGGCGTCGACCCGACGCGCGCTCGATATCGTCCCCCACGGCGTGCCGGACCTGCCGCTCGTGGCTCCGGACAGCGTCAAGCCGCGCCTCGGCCTCGCGGGCCGCACGGTCATCCTGAGCTTCGGCCTGCTGGGCCCGGGCAAGGGCTACGAGTCGGCGATCGCCGCGATGCCGGCCGTCGTCGCGGCCATCCCGATCGGCGACGTACGTCATCCTCGGCGCCACGCACCCGGACCTGATCCGCCGCGAGGGCGAGGCCTATCGCGAGCAGCCTCGAGGCCACGGCCGCGACTCTGGGCGTGACCGAGCACGTCCGGTTCGTCGACCGGTTCGTCGGCCGAGTCGGAGCTCGGCACCTGGCTCGAGGCGGCGGACATCTTCGTCACGCCGTACCCGAACCTCGACCAGATCGTCTCGGGCACGCTCTCCTACGCCATGGGCGCCGGCAAGGCGATCGTCTCGACGCCGTACGCCTACGCTCGCGAGCTGCTGGCCGACGGCCGCGGCGTGCTCGTCGCGCCCGGCTCTCCGGACGCGCTCGCCGGCGCGCTCATCGAGCTTGCTCGGGACCCGAGCTCGCGGGCCGCGATCGGCCGGCGTGCCTACGACCACAGCCGCGGCATGGTCTGGTCCGCAGGTCGGCGCGAGTACCGGCGCGATCTTCGCCCGTGCCGCGCAGTGCCGGCCATCGACGCCGTCCGCGGCCGCCGTCCCGGAAGCTCGCGGCCGTCGGTGGCTGACCGCGCCGCTCTACCCGGTCAGCCGCGCGCACCTCGACGCGCCATGACCGGGCGACTCGGCATCTGGCAGCACGCGGTCGGCGACAGTCCCCGACCCGGCCTTCGGCTACTGCACCGACGATGTCGCCCGGGCCCTCCTCGTCGACCTGCTCCACGGCCGGCAGCTCGGCTGGGAGGCGGTCCGCGCGTCCGCCTGGCGCTCGCTCCGGTTCCTCGACGAGGCCTTCGACCCGGCCACGGGACGGTTCCGCAACTTCCGCGAGCGCGGACGGGTCCTGGCTCGATGAGGCCCGGCTCCGAGGACAGCCAGGGCCGCGCGATGCTGGCGCTCGGCGACGCGATCGCCGACGCACCCGAGACGGCATGCGTCGCCGAGGCCGCGCGCTCTTCGCGCCGCGCTGCCGGCCGCCCGCGCCTCGACCTCCCGCGGGCGATCGCCTCATCGGCTCTGGGCTGCGCGGCCGCGCTGACGCGGCCTCGGCAGGCTCGACTGGCGCCGCGGACGATCGCGCGATCGCCCTGGCGCGCTCGCCGAGCTGCGCCGCGCCTTCGCGTCGGCCGGCCTCGATCGCGACTGGCCGTGGCCCGAGCCGACGCTCACCTACGAGAACGCCCTGCTGCCGCAGGCGCTCATCGTCGCCGGGCGCCGGCTCGGCGACCGGCCGATGCTCCGCACCGGGCTGCGCGTGCTCGACTGGCTCATCGCGTCCAGACCACGCCCGACGGCACCTTCTCGCCGATCGGCAACAGGCTGGTGGCCGCGCGGCGGCGCGCGGAGCCGGTTCGACCAGCAGCCGATCGAGGCGACGTCGATGATCCTGGCCGCCGAGGCCGCGTTCGCGCCACACGGCGAGGCCGCGCTACCTGCGAGCCGTCGAGCGCGCCTATGGCTGGTTCCTCGGCGACAACGACCTCGGCGCTGCCGGTCGCCGATCCGGCCGACGGCGGCTGCCACGACGGCCTGACGCCGCCGGCGTGAACGTCAACCAGGGCGCCGAGTCGACGCTGATGTGGCTCATCGCGCTCGAGCACGTGCGGGCGATCCGCGGCGCGCCGCCGAGCCACGTCACGGCCGCGACGGCGCCCGGTCGCGGCCGTACGCCGAGCGGCCGCGAGTCCGCGCGTCGATGCACGGAGCAGCGTGACTCGATCGCCTGCCGGTCGACGCCGGGACCTGTTCCGCCGCCACCCGGCCAACCCGATCCTCACGGCCGCCGACCTGCCGTATCGCGGCCAACTCGGTCTTCAACCCGGGCGCCGGCCGGGTCGGCGACGAGACCGTCCTGCTCGCTCCGCGTCGAGGACCTCCGCGGCATCTCGCATCTCCACGTCGCCCGCAGCCGCGACGGCGTCACGGACTGGCGGTTCGACCCCGAGCCGCTGCTCGCGCCCGAGCCGCGACGGCCACCCGGAGGAGATCTGGGGCTGCGAGGACCCGCGCCTGACCTGGCTGCCCGAGCGCGAGGAGTGGGCGATCGCCTACACGGCCTACAGCCGGCGCGGGCCGCTCGTCTCGCTGGCGATGACCCGCGACTTCCGGACGGTCCGGCGGCTCGGCCCGGTCATGCCGCCCGAGGACAAGGACGCGGCGCTGTTCCCGCGCCGCATCGACGGCCGCTGGGCGATGATCCACCGGCCCTCGCCGCTGCGCGGCGGCGCCCACATGTGGATCTCGTTCTCGCCCGACCTGCGCCACTGGGGCGACCACGAGCTGCTGCTCGAGGCCCGCGACGGCGCCTGGTGGGACGCCGGCAAGATCGGCCTCGGGCCGCCGCCGCTCGAGACCCGGAGGGCTGGCTCGTCTGCTACCACGGCGCCCACACGACCGCGTCCGGGCCCATCTATCGCGTCGGGCCTGGCGCTGCTGGACCTCGACGACCCGCGGGTCGTGCTCCGCCGGACCGACGAGTGGGTCTTCGGGCCGACGGCGCCGTACGAGCGCTCGCGGCGACGTCAACAAGGTCGTCTTCCCGACCGGCTGGGTCCACGACGCCGGCGACCGACATCCTGTCGCTCTACTACGGCGCCGGCGACTCGGTCATCGCGCTCGCCACCGCTCGGCTCGATGACCTGCTGGCCTACATGTGGCAGCTGGCCCCGCCCAAGCGGCGGCGCATCCACGATCGACTGTCCGCCGACACCGAGCCCGTGGCCGAGATCGGCTAGCAGCTACCGGAGCCCGAAGACCATGATGGTGCCCTGACCCGAGCCCGAGTAGACGCGACCTCCACTACCCCCGGTCAGGTCACCGAACGCCGGCGACAATGGGTCGAGAACAGCGCGCGCCCTACACGCCCGTAGCCGACCTGCCCGGCGTCCGTTCCCGCGTAAACGACTCCGTTCGCCAGGACCGGCGAGCCCCAGACTTCGCCTTCGTATAGCGTGGTCCAGAGAGCTTCGCCGATCCGCGAGTCGAGGGCCAGCAGGCCTTCGTCGATCGAGCCGATGAAGACCCTCCCCTGCCCCGCAGCCGGGGTCACATGAACGTCGTCGCCGGCGTAGCTGCGCCAGAGGAGTCGGCCGTCCGAAACCTGCAGTGCGCAGATGTCGAAGCCGCCGCCCTCCGCGCCCTGGCCACGGCCCTCGGCACGTAGACGATGCCCGAGTAGATGGCCGGGCCGCCGTGGTCGATACCGCCGCCCGCGTCGACGTCCCAGCGACCTTGCCCGTGGCGCCGGAAAGCGCGTAGACGTGGCCGTCATTCGTCGAAACCACCACGTACTCGCCGCCGCCGGATACGGCCAGGGTCCGTCGATCGGCCCGTACTGGGCCGTGCTCAGGATCGTCTTCCAGCGGATCTCGTCCCGTGGAAGCGGAAAGGCGTACACGGTCGTGGCCGTGGCGAGGTAGAGGCCGTCGCCATAGACCGCCGCCGACTCACCCACGAGCCGCCGCTCAGACGAGTCCGCCAGCGCAGCTTCCCGTCGCGGCGTCGTAGGCGGCCACTAGCGGACCTGTGGCATCCACTCCGGGGACGACCACAAGGTCTTTCCACAGGCGGCGTGGAATTGGCCCAGGTGCCCACGCGGGCGGTCCACAGCCTGTGCCCGTCCTCACGACGCAGCGCATAGAGGTGGCCGTAGTAGCCAAGAACGAAGACCCTGTTGCCCGAGACGATGGTATCTCTGTACCAGGTGTCGGCCAACGCGGTCTGCCAGCGAAGCGTGAGCCGGCCCACGTTCGAGACGCCGATCGTGGTTTCGAGCGGTTGTATCCGGAATTAGTGGAGGCGTAGTGGAACTGCGTCCACGCGGCCGGAACAAGGCCCGAAGCGGCTATTGGCGCAGGCGGGGCGGCCACTCCTCCGATCCCAACGGCGCCGGCAAAGAGTGCGGGCACAAGCAGGCGAAGGCAGCGCATGGCTCACCTCACATGCCAGCCGTCACCGTATCCGCGAGGAATCCCTGATTGCACGGTCGCGGCTGGGGCCTGGCGGCTCTACGGTTCGGTCACTCCCATCAGGACCGAACCGGACAGGAGCGCACACTAGCGACACTTTCGGAGAGTCGCCAGAGCCGAACAGACCCGCTCGTTCGGGGAGCGGAGCTTCCCTATCGCGCCGGCGACTTCCGGTCTCGAGCCATGGCAACCACGGCCTCGAAAGCGACCCGCGCCTGAGCGGAGTCTTCGGCGGCTATAGCCTGCTGCTGGCGTTCGCGATGCTCTGCCGCGGTTCGAAGGATCTCGTTGACTTCGTCGTTGAATTGATCGTCTTCGGGACTCCGGCCCGCCGACCTGGTGGGCGAAGCGGCGGAGCTCGCCGGCGCCGCTGGCATCGACGAGCGTGTGGCCTTCACTTGATGTCCTATGCCCGCGTCTTGGCGGGGCAGTAGGTAAGGCTGTTGGCCTTGCGCTGGGCCCACGTCTGACCGTTGCGGGTTCGGTTCTTGAGCCACGTCTTGCGATCGCGGAGGTGGCTGCGCTGGACGCCCGAGCCACCGGTCAGGCGGCTGTCGACGGCCGTCGCGGCCGGTGCGGAGCGCTTGGTATAGCCGCCACGCTCGGTTTCCTTGGTTGAAGTCGGAGCGGTTGACGCGGGCTTCGTTTCTTCAGTCATCGGGAAATCCTTTCGAGTGGCTCACGGCACGGGGCGGTGAGCCAGGGACAGCGGCGACGGTTGCGGCCCCTCGCCGCGATGACCGTGCCGTTCAACATGTTCGAAATATCCGGGCCGAGCAGCGGATTTGTCGCCGCCTTCGGGAGCCGAGCGGAAAGGTCAAGAAGCCTCGGCGGCGCGGCCGGCTTGGCAGCCTTGGCCGGCTTCGGGGCCTTCGCGGCCTTGGCGTCTTCGGAGCTCCCTTGGCCGGAGTCTCCGCGGCGGCCTTGGCACGGCCTTGGCTGCGGCTTTGGCGGCGGGCTTGGCCTTGCTGTCGTTGCGCCCGAGGCCCATGTCTCCACGGACGGCAGCGGCGCCGTGGCTACGCGACCAGACGGTCACGGCAGCGTCGAGGGCAATCGAGTCCGGCCTGACACCGAGGCGGCCGTCCTCGCCGCGGACGGTGCCGCCGAGCTCGGAAATCGTGCCGCGGTAGGCGGGCTTGGCGTTGGGGCGGCGCTCGATGGGGGCGAAGACATCGAAATAGCCGTCGGTGCTCACGACGATGAGCGCGTCGGCGGTCGTAAACGGTCTGCGGGCCACGGACGGGCCTTCCAATCTGCCATGCGCTGCGGGCGATTGAAGGGCGACCGGCGCGTTTCGGCGACCTTCCACGATGGGGCCTGACCGCCGATCGGTCAAATTCACGCGTCCGCACGCGGCCGGGCGCGCCCGCGCACGAGGCCGGTCATGTGCGCGGGATGCGGCAGGATCGGCGCGGATTTGAATAAATCCCGAATTGCGAGTACCGTGGTGTGAGCTTCCACCTCTTGTGGATGCGCTTCGCGTGGTCGACCTCCCTTCTCGAACAGACCGTGCGTCTGCCTTCTGGTTTCGGGAAGAGAAACGGGTCATCACATGACCACCGGTACCGTCAAGAAGGTCGTCAGCGACCGCGGCTTCGGTTTCATCACGGCCGAGGACGGGAAGGAATACTTCTTCCATCGCGACGGCCTCCAGGCACCTCTAAATTTCGACCGCCTCGCCGGCGGCGAGAAGGTCTCCTTCGAAGTAGAGACCAGCCCTCGCGGTCCGCGAGCCGTTCGCGTCAGCGCGGCCGAATAGACGGCGCAAGCCGATCCCAGGTCCGGGCGAAACGTCGCTCTGGCCCTGCGGGATCCGTGGGCACCTGACAGGAGCTACTAGATCTCAAGAACCGCATTCGTTTCCACGTACATGCCCCGCCAGTGCGGCGTCGCCACTTTCACGTATGACCTGGCGACCAACGTCGGCGAGCGTGAAATCGTGGCCCTGCACCCCGTCGGTGAGCCCGGCCCATATCCGGCCGAGGTCCGCCACCGAATCCGTCGCGACGTCCAGGGGGATTACGGCTACGTCGCCCAGGCCCTCAACGATTGCGGGGTCGAAATCGTTTCGCTCCAGTTCGATCCGGAAATCTGGGGCGGCGAAGAGGGCAGCTACGCCCTCGATCTCTTGAATTCCCTCCACGTTCCGTCGGTCGTGACGCTGCATCGCGTTCGCCAGGATGCGTCCGCCACCCAGCGCCGCGTGATCGCCGAGATCGTGGACCGCGCCGGCGCGACGATCGTCATGTCGCGAAGCGCGGCGGACGTCCTCGACAGCGTGTACCAGATCGATCGAAATCGCATCGACGTGGTGCCGTACGGCGTATCCCAATTGCCGCTCGTGGATCCGGACACGATCAAGCCCAAGCTCGGAATGCAGGGCAAGTCGGTCATCTTCAGCTTCGGCCAGCTCGCGCCCGGCAAGGGTTTCGAGTCGGTTGTCGAGGCGATGCCGGCCGTGATCGCGGCTTATCCGTCGGCGCGATACATCATCCTCGGGGCTTCCAGCCCGGGCACACTCGCCGCGGATGGCGAGGCATACCGGGCCGAGATCGAGAAGCGAGTCACCAAGCTCGGCCTCTCGGAACACGTCAAGTTCATCGACCGATTCGTCGGCCGGGTGGAACTCGGTACCTGGCTCGAAGCCGCCGACGTGTTCGTGGCTCCCTCACCTCAACTCGACCAGACCGTCTCCGGTCCACTCGCCTATGCGATGGGCGCCGGCAAGGCGATCGTGTCGACGCGCTCCGCCTATGCGGAGGAACAACTTTCCGACGATCGCGGAAGGTTCGTGGAATCCGGCTCGCCGAAGGAATACGCGGATGCGATCCTCGGCCTGCTCGGAGACCCGGGCCTGCGCGAAGCGATGGGCAAGCGGGTCTACGACAGCAGCCGGGGCATGGTTTGGTGGGAAGTCGGCCGCCGGTATCGCGAAGTCTTCGACCGAGCCGCCCGCGCCGGATCTCGTCCCCCGTCCAGGGCCCAGCAGCCCACCGGACGGAAGCTCACGGCGGCGGTTGTCTGAACCGCCAGCCTCTCGGAGCGGGTCCTGCGCGACCTGCCCGGGCATCAGAAACCGCGTCACCAGGACGCATGCAGGAGTAATCGTTTGAGCTTTTCGAACCTCGGCCTTTCGGCCGATTTGCTCGACATCGTCGAGCACGAGGGATACAAGGAGCCGACGCCGATACAGAGCGCGGCAATCCCCTCGATCCTTTCCGGCCGCGACGTCCTCGCCGCGGCCCCCACGGGCACCGGCAAGACCGCGGCGTTCGTTCTCCCGATCCTGGAGATCCTTCGCCGCCACGCCAACACTGGCTACTCGCCGGCCCGCCACCCCGTCAGGGTTCTCATCCTGACCCCCACGCGAGAGCTCGCGGTCCAGGTTGCCGAGTCGGTCAAGACGTACGGCCGGACGAGCAAGCTCCGCTCCGCGGTCGTCTACGGCGGCACCCGCATCGACCCTGAGGTCAAGCTCCTCTGGAACGGCGTGGAAGTGCTCGTCGCGACTCCGGGCCGTCTGCTCGACCACATCGGCCAGCGCAGCGTCAACCTCTCGCAGGTCGAAATCCTCGTTCTCGACGAAGCGGACCGGATGCTCGACATGGGCTTCATCCCGGACGTTCGCAAGATCGCCGGCCACATGCCCGCCAAGCGCCAGACGCTGCTCTTCTCGGCCACGTTCTCGGACGAGATCCGGCGCCTCGCCGGCGAGTTCCTCGAGAATCCGGAAACGGTTGAAGTGGCCGCTCGCAACACCCTCTCGGACAATCTGACCCAGGTCCTCTACCCCGTCGACGACGAGCGCAAGGCGGATCTCCTGCTTCATCTGATCCAGCGCGACCAGATGGACCAGGTCCTCGTCTTCACCCGAAGCAAGATCGGCGCGAGCCGGCTGGCCTCCTACCTCGATCGACGAGGCGTCAGCACCTCCGCGATCCACGGCGACCGAACCCAGGTCGAGCGGACACGCGCCCTGGCGGCCTTCAAGGGCCGTTTCGTCAAGGTCCTCGTGGCGACGGACGTCGCTTCGCGCGGCCTCGACATCGACGACCTTCCCTATGTGGTCAACTTCGAGCTTCCGTTCGAGCCACAGGACTACGTCCACCGCGTCGGCCGAACAGGTCGCGCCGGTGCCAGCGGCACCGCCATCTCGCTCGTCTCGCCCTCCGAAGTGGAGCAGTTGCGAGCCATCCAGCGGCTGCTGCGCAAGGCCATCCCGTGCGGCGTCGTAGAAGAATTCCTGCCCGATCCCGACCGCCCGGTTCATCCGGTACGATCGCTGGAGCGGTCCAGGGGTAACGGCTACGGCCGAAGCGGATCCGGCTCCTTCCAGCCGGCTCTCGCCGCCCACAATCGTTGAGGAGGGCCTGATCTATGCGAAAGCGAAAAGTCACCTATCCCGTCGCCAGGACGGCCACCCGCCAGCCCCGCGCCCCCGGTCTCACTCCCGAGCAGCGAGCTCGAGCGACCGTCGCCGAGATCCATCCGACGGCCCTGATCGGCCGCAAGGACCTGATCGTCGGCGATAGGGTCCGGATCGGCGGCAGCGGCCTCTACGCCGGGGACTTCGGCAAGATCGAGTCCCTCGTCGGCGGCCTTATCCCCGCGGCCGTGGTCCGCACCGACGCCGGCAAGACGCGCCGGGTCCGTGGCGTGGACATCGAACGCATCGCCCCCGAGCGCGAGCCGGCGGCCAATCGAGTCCCGGAGACCAACGACTCGGCCTCCGACCTTCGCGCGAATCGCGCCGCCTCGGGCGCGGCGAGTGGCCGCCGCGGCAAACGCGCTACCTTGATACTCGGTTCACGTCTACGGCGGGTCGGGAGGTCGGGATGGAATTCGCGCGTTCGGCGGACGGGACCAGGATCGCCTGGTATTCGGGCGGATCGGGTCCGTCCTTGTGGTCGTCAACGGCGCGTTGTCGGACCACGCGACCACCGACATTATACGCCCGCTCCTGGAGCCCCACTTCACCGTCGTGGGGTTCGACAGGCGCGGCCGCGGGGACAGCGGCGATACGCACCCTTACTCCCTGGAACGTGAGGTCGAGGACATCGCCGCGGTATCGCCGCGAACGGCCCCAATGCGCTCGTTTTCGGCCACTCGAGCGGCGCGGTGCTGGCCCTCGAGGCGGCGATACGCGGCGTCCCGATCGCCAGGCTTGCGGTCAACGACCGCCCTACATCCTGCCCGGAACAAGGACGCTCCCACCGACGGAAACCAATGGTCAGCTCGCGCTCCTGGCGAAGGCGGACGATCGGGCCGGGATGATCGAGTTGTTCCTGCGCGACGTCGTGGGTCTACCGGCGGCGGCCGTCCAGGGAATGTCACAGTCGCCGGCCTGGTCGCAGATGCTCGAGCTGGCGCCCTCGACGCGCTACGACGCCCTCCTCCTCGGCCGGCACGAGCTACCGCAGGCCCGGCTCGGCCGATCGGTATCCGGACGCTGGTCCTCGCCGGCAGCGCGAGCTTTCCCTGGATCGTCGCGACCGCCCGGGCAGTCGCGGACCTCGTCCCCCGCGCCGAACTCGCGATGCTCCGCGGCCAGGCCCACAGCCCTTCCCCCGACGCCCTCTGCCCCGAGCTGATCAGCTTCTTCGGAGCCTGAGTGGGCTGAGGCCGGGGCGGCGCGGGCGCTGGGACTCATGCCGCGGGGCGCGGCCCGCTCCGCCGGGCTCGCTGGCGTTACCCTGGGCCATCGGCACGCGCCGGGACTGGAGCTCGCCCGGCGGTTGAGCACCGTGTTTCTCTCAGATATCTCCATTAGCGATATCTGAGACTGATCTGCTGCGTTCTCCGTCAGGTATCTCTGGTGGAGATGCTATCCGCGATTGGGAGTGGTTCGGCCGGGTGGGCAGGTCTTGGGCCGGCCGATCGCGCCCCGGCCACGCTCAGGACGCCGTGGCGGCCCAGTTTGGCGGACCCGATCCTCGCGGCGGCCGCGTCTAGCATCTCCAGTGGAGATATTTGACGGAAGCAGACGCGAAGAGGCGGCCAGCGGGCTGCCGCACCGCCCCGCCGCGCGTGGCGGGCGCTGGGACTCAGGCCGCGGGGGCCCAGGCCGCCGACGCGACTACGTAGAGAAGCACGCCGTCGATCGCGAGGCCCAGCAGGAGCTGCAGCTCGAAGAAGAGCACGAGCGTCACCGCTGAGGCAAGCCCACCAACGATGACGAGCGCCTGCCACCAGCCAGCCGGAACGATCACGTTGGCGGTGGCCCAGGCCGGCGAGCAGGAAGAACCCTGCGACGGCGACCACGAGCACGGCTCCCGCAATTCTGACGGCGGAGCCAGCGAGTCCGACCCTCAGCAGCCAGGACTGTCCCAGGTCGAAAGGCCAGGCCGTCCCCGAACCCGACTCCGGCGGAGCGGGCACGAAGAACAGGAAATGGACAAGATCCATGGGCGACCAGGAAGCCCGCGAGCAGCCACGGACCCAGGCCATTGCCGGTGTTCAGCAGCCAGGCAATCGCTCCGCCCAACGCCGCGAGGCCGATGGCCAGGGGAGATCAGGCTCCCCAGAGTCCTGCCCATGTCTGCTCTTCATGCCTCCGTCGGTTGAGCGGCCAGCGGCAATCCGAGGGCCCGCAGTTCGCGTCGGAGATGGTCCGCGTCCCTGAACTGGATCGCGGTCAGGCCGAGGCTCGTCGCCGCGGCGACGTTCCTGTCCCAATCATCCACGTAGACCGTGGCGGCGGGATCGAGAGAGAAGCGCCGCAGGAACTCGCGGAAGATTGCCGGGTCGGGCTTGGCCATGTTGACCTCGCCGGAGATGAGGATGCCGTCGAGCTCGTCGAGCCAGGCGAACTGCTCGCGTGTCCAATCGAACGTCTCGGCCGACCAGTTGCTCAGGGCGTAAGTCCGGAACCCGGCGGCCTTGACCTCGCGCACGATCGCCAGCGTGCCTTCGAACGCGGAGCCCAGCATCTCCGGCCAGCGGACGCGATACGCGGAGATCATCTCGGCTTGATCGGGATGCGCGGCCACGAGCTCCGCGACCGCGTCGGCGAAGGAGCGGCCCGCGTCCAGCCGAGAGTTCCACTCGGGCGTGCAGATCTGTGAGAGGAAGGTCTCCATCGCGGCCTCGTCGGAGCCGAACAGCTTCCGGTAGAGGTGGCGAGGGTTCCAGTCGATGAGCACGCCGCCCAGATCGAACGTCACTGCGCTGATCGGAACGCTCATCGAGCCTCTCGAGTTGGACCGGCGCGGCGGAGCCGGCGAAGGTCGCTGTCCGGGGCCGGGATCCCGATGTTACCCGAGTCGCCGTCGACCGTGCGAGCCGCCGCCGACGCTCCGAACCTTCCGGGCCCGGAGGATGTCAGACTCATCGAACCAACAGGCCGCGGCTGAGTGCGCGGCCGTTTCGGGGGAGACGATGGCGAACTCGCGACGACGAGAGCCGGGACCGCGGCCGACGAGCCGAGAGATCGAGGCGTAGACTCGTTGCCCTTTCGACGCCTTCTCCACCGGCTGCTGAAGTCCGCCGCCTTCCAACGGGCGCAAAGGGTTTTCGCCATCTACAACCGGGCCGGTGGCAGCCTGCTGGCCGAGGGCCTGGCCTACAGCGCGCTCTTCGCCGGGTTGACGGCCCTCCTGTTATGCGTCGGCCTCCTTGGCTACCTGGTGCCTGCACCGGCCGACCGCCAGCGGATCATCGACGCCTTCACGGGCCAGCTCGCGCCGTTCGCGTCGATCGCCCGGGGAGGCCTCTCGACGGTCGCGGCCAACGCCGGTGCCTTCTCCCTGGTCGGCCTTGCGGGCCTGGCCTGGGGCTCCAGCCACTTCTATGGAGCCCTGGACCTGGCGATCTCCCGGATCTTCAATCGGACCCCGGCTCGAGGCAGTCTCGACCGGCTCCTGCGCGGTTTCGTTTCGCTGCTGCTTCTGATAGGCGGCCTGGTTTCGGCGATCGTGATCCTGGCCATCCAGGCGACGATCGCCAACAGCGTCAACGTCGGCGGTGAGCGCGACCTCACACGGACGATCGAAACCTACACACTGCCTCTCTTCACGGCGGCCGTCGTCGTCGTGGCGGTCGGGATCGTCTACCGCGTCGTGCCGAACACCCGAGGTGCCGGTGGCGGTCCTCCGAGTGCCGGCCCTCGTGGTCGGCATGGTCCTGACGATTCTGGCGGAGCTTCTCGTCTATATCGCTCCGCTCCTGACTGGCGCCTGTCGGTATTCGGCGGCGTCGCTACCGTCTTTGCGGCCCTGGCCTGGCTGCACCTGGCTTTCCAGGTGCTCCTCATCGGAGCCGCCTGGACTCGAGTCCGGCTCGAAGATCGTCTTGGCCGGCGGGAGGTCTGAGATGCCACCGACCGATGGCCCGGGCACCGACGATGCCGGGCACGGACGATGCCGCGGAGCTCGACGGCTCTGCGCCCGACCCTTCGAGGCTCTCGTCTGGAAGGCGGTCGAGTCGCTGCCCCAAACGTTCCTCGAGCGGCTCGGCAGCGTCGCCATCGTTATCCAGGACGAACCCACGGCCGAAGAGCTCAGCTCCGTCCATGCCTGGGGCCTCCTGGGCCTGTACACGGGCGTACCCAGAACCGCCTACGGCGTCGACACCTTCGCCGTGACGAGCAAGATCGTCATCTTCCGGGGACCGCACCTGCGCCTGTTCCACGACGCGAGTCCCTGGAACGAGGCGTCGCCGACACGGTCCGCCACGAGGTGGCTCACCACTTCGGCATCTCCGACGCCCGTCTCGAAGGAGCTGGCCCGCGAACGCGACGGTCGGCCCCGCTGATCCGTCGGCCGTGGTGGGCTCGCGGCGGCGGACTCTCCGGACACGTCTGGCCGAAACGACGCCCGCTTGGGCTCAGATATCTTCCCTGGCGATATCCGACGGGAACCTGCGGCCGATTGGCCCACATTTGCCCCCCTGGCGGTAATCGACGGAAACGCGGCCGCGCAGCGTATCCCACCGCGGCGCGGACTTCGTTCCGCGAGACCGAACGAGCCCAACGTCCGTCTGCTGGCGGATGCGATCCTTTTCGGATGATCGACTTCAACGTTCTGCTGCCCTTCTGCTCGTCGGCGCTGAGCTTCGTCTTCTTCCTGTTCCTGGTGGATCAGTGGCGGGAGCGGCGGCGGTCGTACCAGGCGGTATGGGCGCTCGGCATGCTCTGGTACGGGCTCTCGGCCGGCACGGAGTTCCTCGGCGGAGCGTTCGGCTGGTCCGAGCCGCTCTACCGAGCCTGGTATCTCATCGGCGCGATCTGGGTCGCGGGCTGGCTCGGACTCGGCACGGTGCTGCTGCTGGGCCGGACGCGTTTCGGCTACGCCTTCGCCGTCTCGCTGTTCCTCGCCGGGCTCTTCTCCGCCCTCGCGCAGTCCAAATACAACTACGCGGACAGCGGTCCCGCACCGCTGATCTACTTCGGGCTCGCGGCGGTCATGGCCGTTGCGATCGCCATCGACACGTATCGCGGCGGCGACGCTTTGGCCTCGACTGGCGGCGGCGGGAATGATCGCGGGCACGGTCGTCTCGGCCGTCATGATGGCCCGTCGTCGCTGCCGGCCCCGGGCTGGGTAGTCGACCCGGTCACGCACATTCCCACGGGCGAGCTGTTTCCGGGCTACCTCCGCCTGCTGACACCGCTCTTCAACGTCACGGGCGCTTTCGCGCTGGTGCTGGGCGGGGTCTACTCCACGTACATCTTCATGCCGAAGCTTCGGCTCATTCGCTACTCGCTCGAGCCCCGCGACGGCGTCTCCGTTCCTCGCCAACCTGGCGCTCGCGCCGATCGCGATCGTGGTCAACCTCGCCGCATCGCTGCCCGGCGCGATGGCCGCCCTGTTCTCCGGGCAGGCTCAATTCCCGCGTCCCGGCCACCCTGCTGATCGCCGTCGGCGGCCTGATCCCGGCGATCACGAGCGGCCTGAACCGATTCGGCGACACGAGCGGCTTCTTCGTGGGCGAGTTCCTGGGCGTCTTCTTCCTGTTCGCGGGCTTCCTCGTCTCGATCGAAGTCTTCAGCGACATCCGGGTCCCGTTCACGACCGTGGTCCTTCGGTCACGCGCCCGGGCGGAGCCGCCGAACGAGGGCCGAGGCCCGCGGCGAGCCAACCGAATCCCTCCGGCCTCGCGCACGGCCCCGGAACCTGGGTCGGACCCGGGATGGCACTCCGGAGGCTCCGGCATCGTTCGCCCGGGCAGGATGGCGCGTCACTCACATCCGAGGGAGCCCCGAAATGATCGCATGCCCGTCCCGCGCCGCGCCTACTTCGATCCCCGAGGCGGCCGGCCGGCATAGCGGATTGGATCACCCTCGCGGCCGAACTCGTCGTCCGGGCTCATACCTGGTCGATCCTGTCGACACGGACCTCACCGGGGCTCCCACTGGCCCTCGGCCGGCGCTGTCGGCCGCTCACACGCTTCCTACATCCGCCTGACCCTTTCGCACGGACGACTTCGGGCGAACCGAGGACCGGCAGCCCGCAGCGCGGCGCTACTCGCCATCCTGCTCGGGACCGTCGGCCTCTGCGCCGGCGTGGCCGTCGGGGTGGTCAACCTGGCTGTGGTCGGCCTGAGCCCGGCCGGCCTCTTCGGGGTCGTGGCGGTCGCCGGCCGGCCTCTTCCTGGGATCGCCGCGAGGCTGGTGGCTCCTCCGGCCGCTCCGCCGCGGCTCGACTGCTCGGAGTGCCGATGGCGCTGATCGTCGCCCAGTTCTGGCTTCTGCCGCTGCTTGCCGGACTGCTGGCCACGCACGCACCCCGGCCCGAATTCAGCCACCGCCGCCTCAGGGCGCCGCGCTTGTGACGATCACCGGCGCCGACGGCACCACACTCGCGGGCTGGTTCACTCCCTCCAGAAACGGCGCGACCGTGATCGTCCTCGCCGGCGCCGGCGGAACCAAGGCCGATACCGCGAACCAGGCTTCCGTCCTCACGCGCAACGGCTACGGCGTCCTCGCCATGGATCCCAGGGGCGCGGGCGAAAGCGGCGGCCACGCCATGCTGTATGGCTGGGGCGGCGAAAGCGACCTGAACGCCGCGGTCACGTACCTGGCGCCCGTTCGGAGTGGACGCAGCACGGATTGGCGTGCTGGGCCTGTCGATGGGCGGAGAAGTCGCGATCACCGGCGCCGCGCTCGATCCTCGCCTCAAGGCCGTCGTCGCCGAAGGCGCCACGGCCCGCATCTGCGACGATCTGACGTTCCTCCCGAACGATCGGAAGGCGCGATCCACCACTTCGACAGCTGCCTCGGCTGGACGTCTCTGGCCTGCTGACGACGCGCCCCAACCTGCCACTGCTCCGACGACTGAGCCGGCTCGGGATCCGCCGGTCCTCCTGATCGCCGCGGACCTCGACGAGGAACACGCCGCGACGGACGCTTTCCAGGCAGTCTCTCCCTCGACGATCCAGCTCTGGCAACCAGCGGGCGCATCGCACACCGGCGCCCTGTCCGCGTACCCGCTCGAATGGGAGCGCCGCGTCGTCGACTTCTTCGCGGCATCGTCTCTGCCCCTCCGGCGGCCCCATCGGAACCTCGACCCATGGGTCGCGCCGTCTGACGAGCAGTCATGATGCAGCTCAGGCGGTCCTTCGGGCCACGCCCGCGAATCGAATGAGAGCGAGCGCCGCCCATGAGCGCCGCGGCACGGTGAGGGAGGCCACGATGATTTCGCGGACCATGCGTTCCGAGGCGGCGACCGGCTGGGCCTCACAAGCGAAGCAAGCGAACATTCGGCTGCTCGTCCTCGTGGCCATTTTCGCGGCCGGATGCAGCGCCGCGGCCAGCCCGAGCCACGATAACGGCCCCCTCGCCGCGGCGCGAAATCGAGATGGCGATGGGCAACGCCGCGCCCGCCCCGGCCGCGGACGGCGGCGCGGCTGCGGCGACGCAGATCAACGATTTCGGCTTCGACCTCCTGCGCCGCCTGGATCCAAGGGCAACCTCGTCGCCTCGCCCGCCAGCATCGCTCTGGCACTCGGCATGGTCCGGCCCGGCGCGAACGGCCTGACGGCCACGGAGATGGACAAGGTGCTCCATTCCTTCGGCGCCGACGGCCAGGCAAACGAGATCGGCGCGCTGCTCGAGACGTTGGCCCGTAAGACGTCTACCTGGACGACGGCGCCCGTGCAGCCACCGACCAGCGCCGGCCACGACCGGCCGTCGAGCTGGACGTCTCCGACCAGGCGTTCATCCAGCGGGCCAACCTCGCGGCCGCCTATCTCGACTCGCTCAGCTCCAGCTTCAACGCCGGCGTCGGCCTCGTTGACTACAAGCGCGACCCTGAAGCGTCCCGGCTTCTCATCAACGCGTGGGCGCGGGCCAGACGAAGGGCCGGATCCCGAACATCCTCAACCAGGGCGACGTCGACACCCTGACTCGGCTTGTGCTCGTGAACGCGATCTATCTCAAGGCCGCCTGGGAGAGCGAATTCGACCCCAAGCTGACCGCCGATCGACCGTTCACGCCGCGGACGGAAAGGCCAAGAAGGTCCCGACGATGGCGATCGAGAGCCACTTCGAGTACGCGAGGGTGCCGGCTACAAGGCCGTCGAGCTGCCCTACGAACGGGATGGCCATGACATCGTCGTCCCGAACGATATGGCCGCGTTCGTGGAGGACTTAACGCGGCCGAGCTACACGGCGATCATCGCGGCCGAGGACGAGCGGAAGTCGACCTCCAGCTGCCCAAGTTCTCGATCGAGACACGGATCGAGCTTGCCGACGTTCTGGCGGCTATGGGCATGGATCGCCTTCGAGCCCCGGTAGCGGACTTCAGCGGCATCACCACCCAAGACGCCTCTTCATCTCGAAGGTGATCCATCAGGCCAACATCGACGTGGTCGAGCAGGGCACGACGGCCGCCGCCGTGACCGCGGTGTCATGACGGCGGGCGCGGCTCCGGGTCAGCCGGAGAAGGTCAGCTCCACGTGGACAAGCCGTTCCTGTACTTCATCCACGACAACCGCACCGGCGCCGTCCTCTTCATGGGTCGCGTGAACGACCCGCCGCGAAGTAGCCCGATGTAGCCGCGAGGCCGCGCCCGGCGCCGCCGCCCGTTCAGCCGATCAGGCCGCGCCGTCGAGCTCCTGCTGGACCGGCGCGAGGCTGTCCAACGCCACGGAGGCCCCGGCCTCGCAGGAGCATCGGCCGGGAGTGGCGCCCGTCGTGACCGCCACGCCCACCATTCCGGCCCGTACGCAGGCCATCATGTCCCACTTCGAGTCGCCCACGTACCAGCAACGCTCCGGCGCCACGCCCACCTGGCCGGCCGACTCGAGGAGCAGATCCGGCTCGGGCTTGGCGTGCTCGACGTGGCTGCCGTCGGTGATCCGCGGCGGCGCCGGCAGCCGCAACGCATCGACGGACGCGGCGACCTGGCCCGGCTGGCTCGACGTCGCGATCGCGAAGACCAGTCTGTCGGTCTTCTCGAGCGCGGTCAGCAGTTCCGTGGCCCCGGCAGTGGCTCGGGCGAGCGGTTCAGCACGACGAACGCGTCGCCGCTCGCCCTATCGAGCTCGTCCCGCTCCACCCAGCTCAGATTCGCGGCCGTGCTGCCGGCCACCTCGCCGGCGAGCCAGCGGCCGTCCGAGCCCATGTACTGGCCCAGGAACTCGGGCTCGATCTCCAGGCCCACCTCCTCGAAGGCGCGGCGCCAGGCCTCGACCCGAACGGGGACGGTGTCCACGAGCGTTCCGTCGAGGTCGAAGAGGAGCGCGGCGGGCTCGGGCAGCCGGGCGAGGCTTCGCCGGTCGCGGCGGGCTCGACCTGCCGGGCCCGTGCCGTCGAGTTCGGTCGTTCGGATGTGTTCTGGCTCACATGCGAATGGTGACAGACGAGCCGCGGCCCTGCCCCCGGCGGATCGTCGGTCAGGCGATGCGCTCGCCCGCCCGGATCGCGATGTCGAGATCGATTCTCCGGAGCCGCGAGCGGGCACGACCACCGGGGATCGAAGGCGCACGACGGCTGGTAGGCGAAGTTGAAGTCGACCGTCACCGTTCCCGGGCCGCGTCGCCGCCCAGGTCCGAGCCCTTGCCAGTGTCCAGCAGATATCGGCCGCCGCCGTACGTCTGCTGGCCGTTCGTCGCGTCGCGAAAGGCCAGGAACAGCCCGCCCGAGTACTCGGGCAGCCAGAACAGCGCCAGCCGCCGCGGGCCGCCGGCAAACGGAACCTCGAGCCAGCCGATTCGGTCGAACGGCCGCGGCTGGCCCGTGCTGATCGGCAGCTCGATTCCGAGCGCGGCGCGACCAGCCCGCCGTCGTCAGACCGGCCGCGGCCGCCGCGGATCGCGGCGTCCGCTGCCTCGCGTACCAGCGGCACCTCGAAGCGGAGGCCGGGTCGTACGGGAAGTGGATCGCGCGAAAGCTCGATCGCTTGTCGGCCGGGACGGGCGACGCCGGATGCTCGCGGTAGAGCCTCTCGCGCTCGCCCGCCAGGCATGCGCGGTGGCCGGGTCGCCCCTGGCCCCGCTTCCCGCTCCCCGCCATGGCTCGCACCTCGCGTACAGCTCGGCGATCCGCCGGCGCCAGTCGGCCAGCTGCAGGTAGTCGACGTCCGGCTCATCCACGCCGCGAGTGTGGGGCCGCCGCTCGCCGAAGGAACTCGGTCGCGCGATACGGTGCCGTTTGGGCGCGGCAGGGCGGCCCGGCCGTGAGCCACTCAGTCGCGTGCGTGGGCGGCGAAGAAGTCCGCGATGACTCGGGCGGCGTCGAAGCCGTCCGGGACCCGTCTTGCCCCACGTCCCCGGCCAGACGTGGCTGCCGCCGTCGACACCCGCATCGCCACCGTCGTCCCGCCGGCGCAGGCCCAGCTCGTCGTCGTCGAGGCCCCGTCGACGACCGCCTTGCCGTCGCCGCCGCAGCCGTCGACGCCCGCCACTTGGCCATGACCTCCGAGAACGGCGAGAAGTTGATGTCCACCCGACCGCCGGCGAAAGGGATCACGCCGTCGGCGGTTCCGTGGATCGCCAGCACCGAGATGGGCCGCGCCGGATGGCAGGGCACGTCCGCCGCGCTCCCGGAAGCGGTGGCCATGTTCCCGGACACCGGCGCGATCGCCGCCACCTTGTCCGCCAGCTCGCAGCCGGCGCGGTGGGTCATCATTCCGCCGCGCGACATGCCGGTGACGAACACCCGGCCCGGATCAACGCCGTCTCGGGCTATCTCCCGATCGATCAGCGCGCGGAAGAACGGCACGTCGTCCGCGCCCGGGTGATTGCCCCAGGTGTCGTCGTTGCCGTAGGCCATCCAGCCGTCGAGGACGCTGTCCGGGTAGATCGCGATCCAGCCCAGCCGGTCGACCTCGTCGTCGAAGCCGGTCGTGAACTCGGCCTGGAAGCCGTCGCCGAAGACGCCGGACAGGGAGATGACGAGGCCGGGCCGCGGATCCAGAGACTCGGCCGCGATGGATCTCGGTAGGAACGGGTGACGCCGTCGACCTCGATCGTCGCGGCCTGAGTGCGGCCGGCGATCTGCGCCAGGACCGTGGGACCGAGGTACGAGTAGCGGACGAGGCGGCGACCATCTGCAGCGCGAACAGCCACGACAGCGACGGCGCCGACCCCCCCGAGGGCGAGCCTGCCGCGACGCGAGCGATGCCGGTAACCGAGCGCCGCCCCGCGAGCGCCACCAGGAAGATCGACATGCCCACGAGCCAGCCGCCAGGACCACTTCGACCCCGATCGAAGCCTCGGTCTGCGGCTGGACCGCGCCCGCGACGGCGCCGATCGCGGCAAAATCCAGTGCCACCCAGACCATCACGAGGCTCGCGGCCACGAGGCCCAGCCCGCCACCGGCGATCCCGCGCGGACGAGGCCGACGCCCGCGACCAGCGGCCGCGCCGGGCGCCGCGAGGACGAGGAGCCAGGCCCCCAGGCCTCGGAGCGGGCTCGTTTCGTACATGTTCGCGTCCGGAGTGAAGAGCTGGATCGCCAGCTCGCCGAGAGCCGCGGCGGCCAGCAGGACCACGGTCGCGAGCCAGGCGGCCCGGCCGCGGAAGGCGGCTCGCAGCCCCAGAAGCGGCCACCACGACCAGGACGGCGGCGAGCGCGGTGGCGAGCGTCAGCGGCGCCCAGAAGGCCGCTCCGTCCCAGCCGAGGAGTCGGTCCGGCCGCGACCTCAGCGAACCCGCCAGGCCGGTCCGGCGACCTCGCCCGCAAGAACGGCCATCCAGACAATGGCCGCCGCCGCCCCGCCACGGCGGCGACTCCCGGCGACGGCAGCGGCGCGCCGCCAGCGGACCTCGACGCGCCCGCGGCTCGCCCAACTCCCGATCGATCCACGGCCACGGTTCTCTCCCCTGCTGCTGGATCGTGACGCTGGATTCAGCCAACCATACGACCCCGCCGGTCGGGCGCGCGCGACGCGGATGACCGCAGCGGTGTCGAATTCCTGCAGGTTTCGATAGAGAGCTCGTTACACTGCCCGAATGGATAGCTTCGTCGAGGTTCCTGGCGGCCGCATCTTCACAGTCGCGGAGGGCGAAGGGCCGCCCTTGGTCCTGATCCACGCCGCGATCGTGGACCTGACTGCCTGGGATCCGATGGTGCCCGGCCTTCTTGCCGCGGCTTACCGCGTGATCCGGTACGACATGCGCGGCTTCGGCCGGACCGAGACAGATGACGTCGAGTTCAACCCGCGGGCCGACCTGATCGCGGTGATGGACTCTCACGGCGTGGGGCGTGCGGCAGTGTCGGCAACAGCATGGGCGGCCAGACGGCCCTCGAGGCGGCCATCGAGTTCCCGGATCGGTTTGCGGCGGTCGTCACCCTCGGCTCTTCGCCCGGCGGCTTCGAGGGCGGGGCGACGCCCGAAGAGATGCAGCTCTTCGGCGCGGGCAGGCGCCTGGAATCGGCCTCGCCACAGGATCCCGACGCCATCGCCGAACTCTGGTCCAGTCTGGGCCGACGGCCCCGGCCAGCCGGCGACTCGACTCCCGGCCGCGACCGCGAGTCCGTCCGGGCGATGGCTCGGCAGGCAATTCCTGCCCGGCTACGTCGCGGGCCACCGCTCGCTCTCGAACCGGTCGCCAACGGCCGTCTCGGTGAGCTCCGCTGCCCCGTTCTGGCGGTCGCGGGCGAGCTGGACATCAGCCACGAGGTCAAGGCCGCGCAACGATCGCCGAGGGCGCGCCCAGACGCCCGGGCGGTCATCTGGCCGGACGTCGCCCACCTCATCGGCATGGAGCAACCGGAGCGGCTGACCGCGCTCGTCGACCGAGTTCCTCGCACCGCTTCGAGCCCTGGTCCTGACGAGGCCATCGACTGAGGCCTCCCGCCATGCGCCGCTCACCGCATCCCGAGCCTGGATCGAGGCCTGGCCGGCCGCCTGCGTCGGCGCGATGGCCATGTCCGGCCTTCGCAATCCGGAGAGCGAACCGGGCTGGAGGCGCTGCTGGACGAGACGGCGGCCGACTTCGACGAGGAGCTACGCGGGGGCGAGCCGGGCCGACCTGCTGGCCCGTCCTGAGCTCGCGGCCTATGCCGCCTACTACCGCCGCTTCGACAAGACCTACCACGTCCTCCTCCAGCTCGAGTCGGTGGCCCTGAAGGGCAAGCCGCTCCGAGCCCGAGGCGCACTGGTGGCGGCGATGTTTCGGGCCGAGGTTCGATGGAATGCTGACCGCGGGCCACGACGCCGAGCTGTTGGTCGGCGGACTTATCGTGGACGTCGCCGCGGCCGGCGACGCGTACATGGGCATCGGCGGGCGCGAGATCTCGGCTGCTGCCGGCGACATGTGCATCCGGGACGGCGCCGGATCGTCTCGAGCATCGTCTACGGACCCGACGATCGAACGCGCCTGGTCCGGCGACGAGCCGGGCCGTCTTCACCACGTACGCGCCCGCCGGGATCGGACCCGAGGCGGTTCGTGGCCATCTAGGCGATCGCGGAGAACGATTCGCGTGGTCTAGCCCAGCGGCCGCGATCGACGACGATATCGTCTGGTGGAATAGCCGTTCTGGGAGGGTCGGGCGCCGCCGCTAACCGATGCTGTCCCGGATCGGCGCCGCCACTTCCGTCGCCATCCGGGCGACGCCGTTTGGCCCGAGCGGCGCCGGCACGCCGATGATCACGTGGTTCGCACCCGCGCGGAAGAAGGCCTCGGCCGTCTCGCGGGCCTCGCGGAGCTCGCCGTCGCGTGGACCCGGCGGTCATCTGCGCGGCGAAAGTGAAGGCATCCGGGTCTGCGGCCCGCGGCTTCAACCGCCCGCCGGATCTCGTCGCGCTTCTTGGAGAAGTAGGCGACGTCGCCCGGGCCTGTTGCCGGGCATCGGCCAGCCCTCGCCGAACCTGGCCGCGAGCTCGATGCCACGCCGCTTGCCCACGCCCAGCCACAGCGGCGGTCCGCCCCGGCGGATGGCCTGCGGCTCGATAGTCGCGCCGCGGAGCGGGTAGAAACGGTCCGGCAGCGTGACGCCGGGCGGACGTCGGGCGGCTCGGAGAAGAGGAAGGTCAGCACTTCGATCGCGCTCTGGAATCGGTCGAACCGCTCGGAGATGGGCGGCAGAGGGATGCCGAACTGGTCGTGCTCGCCTTCGTGCCAGCCGGCCCCGAGGCCCAGGATGAATTTGCCGCCGGTCACGTTGTCCAGGACCGCGGCCGATTTCGCGAGCACGGCCGGATGCCGGAACGTATTGGAGGCGACGGCCACTCCGACCCACATCCCGGGCACGCGGCCGGCCAGCGCCGCCAGTGCCGTGATCGCCTCGAACGCCGGCCCCCCCCGGTCGCGGCTCGCGTCGGTGAGGTGGTCGCTGAGCCAGCCCGCGTCGAAGAGCCGCGTCTCTCCGGCGAGGGTCCAGCACGCCGCCGAGAGTCGGCCAATCGACGCCCGCGGATTGGAGGGCCGAGACCCTAAAACCGAGCGGCCCGGGTCGAGTAGCCATTGGCACCTCCTGCTCGAATTGTCCGCCGCGTCGGGTCAAGTCTGCCAGCAGCCGCGGGCGGGTTAGGGAGCAATCTGGGGATCTCGTTCGGCGGCGCGAGTCACGAGCGGCCGCAGCGCGGCTGTGGCCGCGGCCCCGATCGAATTTGACGTGCACTTGGGCCTGCAGCGCGTCCTTTCGCCCGACTATTCTGAACAGGTCGAAGCGTCCGCGTTGATGGCAGGGAGGCAACCTTCGAATGGCCGCGGAACAGGTTTCCTATGCACCGCCCGCAGGGCGGATACCCGATCCAGCTCGGCGTTACCACCGATCGCGAAGTCAATCGCGTGTGGGGCATCCCGATCCTGGGTATGGCCGTGCGGCGTTCCTTTCATTCCGCATATGGTGGTCTTGTGCGTCCTCAATTTCTGCCTGGGGATCTGGTGGCTCCTCGGCTGGATCTACATCCTCGCCTTCGGCAGGGTCCCGGCCCTTCGTGACGCTGGCCACCGAGAGCATGCAGCGTCAGGCTCGCGTCGGCGGCTACGTTCTGCTGATGCCCGGCGGCTATCCGCCGCTCGAGCCCGGACCGTCCAAGCCCATCAACGTCCAGGTTTCGCTGGACAGCCTCGAGATCAACCGCCTGTGGGGCATCCCGTTCATCAACTGGTTCGTCCGCTTCCTGGTCCTGATCCCGCATCTGATCGTGATCGCGATCCTGTGAACCATCGCGGGCCTCTCTGTTGATCTTGTGGATCCCGATCCTGTTCAACGGACGCTACCCCGGCTGGGCCGCCAGCCTCTACGGGATGCTCATCCGGTACGCCACCGGCTGGGCGCCTACATCATCTTCCTGCCCGTCCCCTACCCGCCCATCCTCCCGGGACCTTGCGCCGGGCCGCGGCGTCTCGGAAAGGTTGCATTTTCGGTCCGCCAGGCGGGATCCACGCCACCCTGCAGGATCGTGATTTCGAATGCATAACGACCCGAAATCACCGTCCGGCAGCCCTACAATCCGCCGGTACGGAATTCCGCCTAGACCCACCCCCGCGACCGAATGGATGCGCAGGCGAGTAGTCGAGGCGGGTCCGTTCGGATCGGGGCGACACTGGAGGATCGTCACCCTCTCGTCTGGTCAGGACGGCGGATTGTCCGAGCTCCCGAGACAGCCGACACCCGAGAGTAGAGAGGGTTGACGAGGTGACCCGACCGGCCCACGGCAGGTCGCGTCAACGGGTGACAGGATGTCGATGGGAGGCGAATCGCATGGACGCGAAAACGCTTCGCTGCTCTGTCTGCAAGACACCCCGTGTTCCTGCGGGGCGGCGGCCAGGCCGAAGGCACGCCGCGCTCATCGAGGACGGACTGACGCTTTGCGACGTCTGCGCGCCGTCGGGCAATCAGCAGCCGGTTCGCTTCGAGCGCTAGTCCGCGGCAAGCTCCGGCCGGGCGACCGACGGCCGGCAGAACTCCTGCGGGCACCACGGCGGAAGAGCCGTCCGGAACAACCCGTCGGCTGCCGATAAACCGCCCGGGCTTGAGTTCCACGACCCGTCCGGCGCCCGCGAGCGCGGTCGCGCCGAAGCCGCCCAGGTAGAGCGACGCCAGGTCGTTGGCGTCCAGCGCCAGATCGGCTTCGTCGCCCGTCGAGCGGCTCACGCGCCCCCGACCGTCCGAGACCTCCAGGCTTCCAGCGGCCGGCATTCCAGGGGCAGTACGTGTCGGCGAGGTCGAACGTGAGCTGGCCCCTGCCGTGGCCGTCGAGCCCGTAGCGTGCGGGCTTCGAGAGCGGCGGCGACGTCCACGATCCGGACCCACAGGCCGTCGCCGACGGTTGTTCCCGAGCCGGCGCGGCTCCGCGACGAGCGAGAAGAGCGGGTGGTCGATCGGCAGCCGCCAGGTCTTGAGCGTTCCGAACCAGGTCCACCTCGAAGAGGAAGCGCCAGATCTCACGCGTGCCGCGGGGGTGGCAGCCCATCGCCTCTTCCACCGTCAGCAGGGACGCGGGCCCCGCTCGTTCCACTCGGCCTTGGTCTTGTAGACGGCGTACGCCTCGGCGGCGCCGTCGACCTCGATACACGGCCAGCCGGCGCGCCTCGCCGCCCTTCTTGTCCTTCTCCGGATCCGGCAGAACGCCGAGCCACCAGCGCTCGTCGCGCACGAGGAATCCGGAGCGGCCGATCGGGCAGCCTCGTAGACGGGCGCGATCGAGTTCCGCGCCCTCGCCCGCCGGAACCAGCCGGACGCTGCCCTCGCGCGGCCAGTCGCGGGTGAACGTGATAGCTCGCAGTCTCCGCCGTCGAGGTTGACGCAGTCGGTCGCCAAGCCGAAACCGAACCGCTGGTAGATGGCACCCTCGGCCGCCCAGAGCATCGCGATCGGCTCGCCACGGCGATGGCAGTCGTCGATCATCACCCGCATCATGCCGCTCATGAGGCCGCGGCGGCGATGCGAGGGCAGGACCGTGACGAAGGTGATGCCGCCCGCGGCAACTTCCCCGCCGGGCACGCTCAGGCGCTGAGTGAAGACCCCGGATGTGCCGACGAAACGATCGTGGTCGATCGCGCACAGGAAGCGCTGCCTTGTCCGCGACCTTCTCGATCCGGGCGATCAGGTCGTCGCTGAGGTCCTCGCCGAAGGCGATCTCGGCGGTCTTGATGAGCTCCGCGAAACGGTCTTCAGGAACGATGCGGATCTCGGCAGTCATGGCCGGAATGGTGACAGAGCCTTGCGTCCGCGCGCCAGTACGGCTACGCGGACTCAGGGTCCCGATCGAGGCGATCTCGGGCCCCGGCTTGCCGCCACTCGGGCATGCAGCCAGGCGACGATCCCGGGCGACCACTTCCGGGCCTTCGGGTTCGTTGAGGGTTTCGTGGCGCAGGTTCGGCCAGGACCCGGCGCTCCACGCCGGCAATCGCGCGAGCGGCTCGCTGAGATGCGTGGGCACGAGCGTATCCGCGCCGCCATGGATCACCAGCGTAGGGACGTCGAGGCTGGCCAGTTCGGGCGCGCCCGCTTCATCGCCCCGAACAGCTCCGCCCCGAGTCTCAGGTCGATCGCGGCTGGACGAGCGGATCGGCGAAGTAGGCGGCGGCCACGGCCGGGTCGCGCGAGAGCTGGTCGCCGGAGATCGGGTTCGCGAGCACGAGGCCCGGGCGCCAGGCGGCTCAGAAGGGCGCGGCGACGCGCTGCCAGGCGGGCACACTGGCGCCCAGCGGTGGCGCGCTCAACACGAGCAGATCGGGCGCGGGCCGGTCGGAGCAGGCGTAAGTGAGCGCGATGAGCGCGCCCATCGAATGACCGAACAGGACGAACGGCAGGCCGGCCCGTCGAACCCCGGCGATCCAACGGCCAGGTCGTCGAGGTAGTCGTCCCAGCGCCGGACGTACACGCGCCGCCCTCGGAAAGCCCGTGGCCTCGCAGATCCGGGCCGTAGACGTCCAGCCCGGCGGCGGACATCAGCCGGCCGGTTCGCTCGTATCGGCCTCCGTGCTCGCCGATCCCGTGGACGATCAGGACGGTGGCCCAGCGGCTCGGCGCCGGCCAGTGGCGACTTGAGTGGAGCGCCGTCGGCGCCGGGCCAGCAAGCTCGACCCCGGAGTCGATCGCGGATCAGGTTGCCTGGGCGCGGACGCGGACGCGGACGTCGGGCGCGGACGCGGGCTCTGCCGGAGCCGGTCCGGGAGTGGGAACCGGTCCAGTCATGGGAGCCGCCATCGTGGGCCTCGACCGAGCCGCGGACCCGCCGGGCCGCGGGGGGCCGGCGCCGGCCTCCGGCACCCATCCTATCAGCACCGGGCCGCCCACGGCCGTTGCGCGCTGGATCCGGCGGCGCACGATGCCGTTCAGGGAGGGCGGATCATGGACGTGACGATGGAGTCCGCGGCCAGGTTCGTGGTCGCCGCCAGTGCCGTGTCGCTGTTCGTCGTTGCCATGACGGTGCTGGCTCGCGAATTGATGGCCAGGCGGCCGGAGCCGGTCGATCGCGACACCGGCCCGCTCGCCCTGGTCAACTACGCGGGATCCTCCTCTTCGTTGTGCTTGGCGTGGTGCTCGCTGTCACCCGTCTGGGGATCGGCTCCACCCTGGCCGAACCCCTTGGAGACGCGCTGCGCCTGCTGGGCATCGTGACTCTGTGGGCCGGCGGCCTTTCGCTCTGGGGCATCCGAGCGATGGGCCGAAACATGGCCTCGGCGGCGGAGGTCCGCCCGGATACGGAGATCGTCACGAGCGGGCCCTTCGGCCTGTCCGGCATCCGATGTATCTGTCGATCCTGCTGATGTGGTTCGGCGGCGCGCTGGCGATTCTCAACTGGCCGTCGGGCTTCGGTTTCGTCCTCCTGGTTCCCGCCTTCTGGGCGCGTCCAGCGGAAGAGGAGATGCTGATCCGCCACTTCGGCGACGCCTACGCGGCCTATGCGCTCGCGTGCCGATGCTCCTTCCGAGCCTCCGACACGGCTAGTGCCCAGGGCGCCGCCGGCGCCGAGCGGCCTGGCGTCGGAGGCGGCGCCTCCTCCAGGCCGCGCAAGATGGTGGCCACGACGGGCACCAGGTTGTCCTCGACAGTTGCCGTCCCGGGCTTGGGCAGGGACGCGTAGAGGCGGTCGGCCAGGCGCCGATATCGCTGGCTCAGGGGAGTGTTCGCGCGGTGGGACGCACCTGGCCAAATTCCAACCGGGCCGACCACTCGGCGCGAAAAGGGGCCAGGTGGGGGCCAGCCTTACTTGCCAGATGCGAATCGGTGTGCGGCTCTATCGGCTCGATGGCCAACTACCCCGGCCCAGCACAGTCCCAACGTCGTGCCGGCTGGAATCTGGCATGTTGTCGCCGCCGGCGCGCGTGCGGTGGCCCGGGCGCGCATGCGGGGCCGGGCCGGCGCGCGTGCGGTGGCCGCGACCGGCGGCGAGTCCGCAGCCTCGGCCGGCGACCGGCGCGGGCGCCCTACAGCCGCCCGGCGTCCAGGACCCGCTGGAGGAACTGCTGCGTTCGCGGCGCCGTCGGCGCGGTGAAGATCTCCGCCGGAGTCCCCTGCTCCAGGATGCAGCCCTGGTCCAGGAAGCAGACCCGGCTGGCGATGTCGCGGGCGAAGCCCATCTCGTGAGTGGCGATGACCATCGTCATGCCGCCGCGGGCGAGCTCGCGAATGACGTCGAGCACCTCGGCAACGAGCTCCGGATCGAGCGCGCTCGTGATCTCGTCGAGGAGGAGCAGGTCCGGATGCATCGCCAGCGCCCGGACGATCGCGACCCGCTGCTGCTGGCCGCCCGAAAGGCGGTCGGGGAACTCGGATCGCTTGTCCGCGAGGCCGAACCGCTCGAGCAGCTCCAGTGCCTCCGCCTCGGCCTGCTTCTGCGTGAGCCCGAGCACCTTGCGCGGCGCGAGAGACACGTTCCGCATGACCGACATGTGCGGGAACAGGTTGAACGACTGGAAGACGATCCCAATGCGGCGCCGAATCCGGTTGACGTCGCGTTCCGCGCGCCGTGATCTCCTCGCCCTCGACGAAGATGCGGCCGCCGTCGATCCGTTCGAGGAGGTTGACGCAGCGCAGGAGCGTCGACTTGCCCGAGCCGGACGAACCGATGAGGCAGACGACCTCGTGCTCGGCGACGGTCAGGTCGATGCCGCGGAGAACCTCCAACACCCCGAACGACTTCCAGAGTCCGGAGACCTCGAGGGCGGGAACGGTCGGTGGTTGTCGTCATCGGGCGTTCGCCAGGAAACGGCGCCGGTCGCGCTGGACCAGCAGGTCCGTGAAGCGCGCCAGCGGAATGGTGATCACGAGGAAGACGAGCGCGACGACCAGGTACGGCGTGAAGTTGAAGCTGCCCGACTCGTCTATCTGGGCTTGCCTGAAGATCTCGACCACGCCGATGTACGACACGAGCACGGTGTCCTTCTGCAGGCCGATGAAGTCGTTGAGAAGGGGCGGGATGACACGCCGGATCGCCTGCGGCAGGACGACGTATCGAAGGGCCTGGAGCTGGCTGAGGCCGAGCGATCGGGCGGCGGCTTCCTGGCTCGGGTGCACGGACTGGATGCCCGCCCGGTAGACCTCCGAGACGTACGCCGAGTACACCAGCGTCAGGCTGACGACCGCGTAGAAGAAGGGATCGGATGGCACGCCGGCCAGGCCGAGGCCAGGTATCCCGAACCCGAGGATGTAGATGATCAGCACGCCCGGGATGGCGCGGAAGACGTCGACATAGATGGTCGCCAGCAGCCGAACGGGAAATAGCACCGGTCCCGGAAGGCTGCGGAGCACCGCGAGAAGCAGGGCGAAGACCAGGATGAGGACTTCGGCGATGCAGAACAGCTGGACGTTGGTCGCGAAGGCAGGAACGATGTCCTGCACCGACGCGTCCCAAACTTTGCCGTTGAGAAACGATTGCTGAACGGCGCCCCAGCCCGGTGAGTTCACGACGACGAAGCCGACGACGGCGAAGAAGACGACCGTGCTGACGAGCGCGATCAGCGTCGAGCGCAGAGCGGAGCGGTCGAAGCGGGCCTGGGCAGGCGGGCGTCCGCCCGACCGGAGGATCAACTCCCCTTGATCGAGCGGGGCGCCTGCCCCCAAGCCGCTCACGAGTCTGTTGTCGTCCGGGCCGTTACTGGCCGAATGTCGGGACGCTCACGAATGCCAGCCACTTCTTGGTGATCGAGTCGAGGGTCCCGTCGCCCTTGAGCGACGCGATCGCCTGGTTCACGCACGTCGTGAGCGGGCTGCTCTTCTGCAGGACCAGGCTGAAGTGCTCCGCGTCGGCGCCCTGGGCGCCCGGGAACTGGCCGACGATGGCGCTGCCATCGAGCTGGACGGAAGTGATGAAGTCGGCGGTCGGCAGGTCGACCACGAGGCCGTCGATCTGCTTGGCCTTGAGCGCCGCGATGGCGGCGTCGTTGGTGTTGTAGACGGACGGCTTGGCCGTCGGCGCGATCGTGTTCTGGATGGTCGTGTACGCGGTCGTGCCAACCTGGGCACCGAACTTGTACTTCTTCAGATCGGCGACCGTCTTGGCGCTCGAGATTGCGTTGGACTTGAGCGCGACGACGGACTGGTTGACGAAGTAGTAGCCGTCGGACATGTCGACCGCCTGGGCACGCTGGGGCGTGTAGGAGACCTGGGCGACGTAGAAGTCGAAGGTCTTGGTGCCCGGGGCGAAGCTGTTTTCGAACGGGACAACCGTCCACGTCACGTCGGCCTGAGCAAAGCCCAGCTTCTGGGCGACGGCGTACGAAACGGCGCTCTCGAAGCCTTCGCCGGTATACGGATCGCCCTGATCCTTCCACGGGGCGTGGTACTTGCCGTCGGCCGGAGCCGCGAAGTACGGCGGGTAGGCCGGGTTGTCCGTGCCGATGGTGAGCTTGCCGGCGGCCAGCGTCTTGAGCGTGGCTTTGTCGCAGGGATTGGCCGTGGGCGCGGGCGTCGGCGTCGCGGCGGCCGGGGTGGCGGCCGGGGTCGCCGTGGCCGGCGCGGGCGTGGGTGCCGGAGTCGGGCTCGGGCTGGCGGCAGAACTCGTGCACGCGGCCACGAGCAGAACGGCAAGCGGCAAAGAAAGGAATCGAAGTCGATTTCGAGTCATTGGGCGATCCTCGGGGTGGCGGCCCGGCAGTCCCGTTCCGGAAGAGATGAGTCTAGCCGAGGCGGCGCCGGATCGAGGTTCGGGCTTCGCTCGGATGGATCGGATCTCTAGCTCGATCGCGCGGAGGCGGCAGCCCAAATCTTCAGGCCGTCCGATCGAACCTCAAAAGTCGTCCCGGCTGGCTCTCGCAGAACCAGTCGGGCGATCGTCAGGTCCCCAATGCAACCGCCGAGATGGACGGCGAACGCGTACCAGACCGCCGAGCCGGCAGGCGTCAGGCACATCAGCACCCCCGCCGGAGCGATGACCGCCATCGGCGCGAGCCCGACGATGAGGAACTCGCGGCGCGTGAAGCGCCGCCCCGGCGAGCTCGTATAGGGCCCCAGGACGGTTCGACCGTACCTGAGGATGCCGAACCGCGGCTGCGCCCGCAACGCCAACATGGCAAGTCCGTGAACCCCTTCGTGCACGGCGCCCAGCGCCAGGATCAGCGCCGCCGCCAGCGCGAGGTTGATCGAAATCCCATTGGGGATGCTGCCGAAAGCGACCCAGAGATACGCGAAGCCGCTGAACCCGGCCAGGAGCCCGCCAAGGATTACCCACCACTGATACGTCGCGAGCCCGGGATACCACTCCCGCATCGCTGGGTCCCTCGGCCTGGCGTCGAGCGCAGGTCTTCCATCGCCACCGGGTGCGGAAACCTCCGCCGAGTCCCCCATCGACCGACCCCTTCCGCTCGAGCGGTTCGTCGATCGCACTCGCCGAACCTGCCCTGCCACGATAACAAGCGGGCCGCCCGATTTCTCGGGCGGCCCGCCACATACTCGGCGAGGGACTGCGGCGAAACCGCTACGCCGCGGCGCGACTGAAGGCCCGGGCGCCCATCCAGATCGTGAGGACTGCCAGCGCTCCGAGCACGGCCGTTCCGATGAGAATCTCCGTGTCGCCGTAGCTGGCGTTGAACAGCGCCCGGATGGCCGCGACGGCGTGGTAGACCGGGTTGATGTCGGCGAGCTTCTGGAGCCAATCGGGCGCCAGCGACATCGGCAGCATCACGCCCGAGAGGAGCAGGAGCGGCAGGGTCAAGCCGTTGACGACCGGAGCCAGGGCGTCTTCGCTCTGGAGGACCAGGGCGAGCACGTACGAGACGGGCGACATCATCAGGCCGATCAGGGCGAGCAGGGCGAACGCGACGACCGACGCCGCCGATGTTCAGCTCGAGGCCGAACGGGACCGAAAGGACGACCAGGATCACGGCCTGCGCTTCGAGGATCACGACGTCCCGCAGTGAACGGCCCAGGAGCATCGCCACGCGGCTCATGGGCGTCACCCGCATCCGTTCCACGACTCCTTCGCGCATCTCGTCGCACGAGGCCGAAGCCCACGAACGCGGAGCCGAACAGGGCCGTCATGACCAGGATGCCCGGGACGAAGACGTTGAACGCGCCGCCGGGCGGGAAGCCCGGCATGCTCGCGATGTTCTTGAGCAGCGGCCCGAACAGGAGCAGGTAGAGGATCGGCTGGATGATGCCCATGATCACCCAGACGGGGTTTCGGAGGGTCAGCCCGAGCGAGCGCTCGAAGATGAGCCAGGTGTCTCGGATCGTTCGCATTTCGTTCTCCTAAGCCGCGCTTTCGCGAAGCGAACGGCCGGTCTTCTTGAGGAACACGTCGTCGAGGCTCGGGCGATGGAGATTCATCGTCGAGGGCGCGAGACCGTTGCCGTCGAGCAGGCGCAACACCTGCGGCACGGCCTCCTCGCCGCGGTCCACGTACAGCCGCACGAGGCCGTCCTCGAGCGACGCCTCGCGGACGAACGGCTGGGCTTGCATCAGGGCGATGACCTTCTCGCTGTTGCCGTTGACGCCGATCGTCACGATGTCGCCCGCGATCTCGTGCTTGAGCTCGTCGGGCGAGCCCTCGGCGACGATTCGACCGTGGTCGATGATCGCGAGCTGGTCGCACAGCGCGTCGGCTTCCTCGAGGTAGTGGGTCGTGAGGAAGACCGTCGTGCCGGATCTCGCGGAGCTTCTTGATCTCGTCCCACATTCGGGCCCGGGCCTGCGGATCAAGGCCAGTGGTGGGCTCGTCGAGGAAGAGCAGGGACGGCTTGTGGACCATCCCGATGCCGATGTTCAGGCGCCGCCGCATGCCGCCCGAGTAGGTTCCGCAGGTTCGATCGCCGGCGTCGGCGAGCTCGAGCGCGTCGAGGATCTCCTGGGCTCGAGCGAGCGCGGCCTGCCTGTTCATCCCGAACAGGCGCCCCTGGATGACGAGCTCCTCGCGGCCGGTCGACTCGCGGTAGGAGCCGCCTGACTGGGCGACATAGCCGATGCGCTCGCGGACCTTGTCGGGATGGCGGGCGACGTCGAAGCCGGCGACCCGGGCCGTCCCGCTGGTCGGTGGCAGCAGCGTCGCGAGGATTCGGAGCGTCGTCGTCTTGCCGGCGCCGTTCGGGCCCAGGAAGCCGAATATCTGGCCTTCCGTGACCTGCAGATCGACCCCGGCGACGGCCTCGACTTCGCCGGCCTTTTTGCCGCGGCCTTTGAACGTCCGGCGAAGCCCCGACGTCTCGATGATGGGCTGGCCGTTCATCGCGCGTACCTCTTCCTGTCAAACTTGATTGCCGTGGAGCTCATCTCTACCTCGTTGGATCCCGCGCCCGATCTCCGGTGCGGAAGATCGGAACTGTCACGTCTCGCATTGGCTGAGAGTCAAGCGCCTGGCATTCCTGGATCGGATACCGCGACGGTCTCCGCCGCGATCCCTCCGCCAGTGAGCCTCGCTTGCTCTCTCGATTTACTGCGCTATACTTTCTCTGCGCAGTGCAGACAATAGCCAGGGCAGACGAAAGATGTCAAGCGACGTTTCGAGAGACGAATTGGTGGCCGCGGTCCTCCGCGCCGTCCGCAAGGAGAGCAGCCAGGCCGCGCTGTTCAGCCAGGCCGTGGCCGAGAGGCTTGGGCTTGCCGGGACGGACGTGGAGTGCCTCGAGGTCCTGCTCGAGGAGGGACGTGTCACGGTCGGTCGGCTGGCCGAGCTGACCGGACTGACGACCGGCTCGGCGACCCGCATGGTCGATCGGCTGGAGCAGGCGGGCTTCGTCCACCGGGTCCCCGACGCCACGGACCGGCGGCGGGTTCAGGTGGAACCCGTCCCCGGCCTCCGGTCGAAGTTCGCCGCGCTGCACGCGTCCATACAAAAGGCCCAGACGGACGTGATCTCGCGCTACGGCGATGCGCAGCTGCGCACTCTCATCGAGTTCCTCGACCAGAGTGGCGAGGTCGCCCGCCAGGAGACGCTCAAGCTCCGGGCGCCGAGCGAGGAAGCGGACGCCGGCGGCAGCTACGCGGCACCCCTCGGCGGCGTCAGCACCGGCCGCCTGATCTTCCTCACGGGCGCGCCGCGGATCACGGTCAAAGCGGACACGGCGCTGACGGAGTTGTACCGGGCGGACTTCGCCGGTCCTGTGCCGCGAATGCGGGTCCGCGGCGGAGTCGTGACGGTCGCCTACCCGCGCTTCGGCTGGATCGACTGGCGAGCCCAGATCGCGGGCCAGTTCATCGACGCCTCGGCTCACTGGCAGAAGGACCACGGCGAGATCCTTCTGAATCCGGCCGTGCCCTGGGCGATCGAGCTCCGCGGCGGCGTCTCGTCGTGGACCGCGGACCTGCGCGGGCTGCGCCTCGAGTCGTTCGAGCTCAAGGGCGGGGCCAGCCAGATCGAACTGATCCTGCCGGCGCCCGTCGGCATCGTCCCGATCCGCCTCATTGGCGGGCTCAACAAGATGTCCATCGAGCGGCCCGCCGGAACCGCGACCGGGTTGGAGATCAAGGGCGGGATTGGCGAGGTGGTCGTGGACGGCGAAACCCGCCGGGGCGCCGGACGACTCTCGATCCAGACCCCGGGCGCGGACAGCGCGGCCAACCGCTACGAGATCGAGATCCTGGGCGGCGCCGCGAAGCTCTCGATCTCGAGCCGCTGAGGGAGCGGTGGCCAGGTGCGTGGCGCCGGGGCCACGTTCGGCCGGCCGGTTTCTGCTCAATGCCCGCCTGGGAAGCACTCGGCGACAACGCGTGGCTCAATGACCTGGAGTGTTAGCCGCCGACGGCTAACGTAGCCCCCGGAGACGCCCCAAAACGGGCGGCGGACTCTCGAATTTCCGGATAACGACGCGCAGGCCGTCATTGAGCAATTTCTCGGGGCCGCGCCAGGCCGCCACGGCCACGGCCGGCCACGGCCACGGCCACGGGCCACGGGCCACGGGCCACGGGGCCTAGCTTTTCGGCCGCGACTCCGTCACCTGAACCGGCTCGGCAGGCTCGCCGGGCGTCGTCGCCGACTCGGCGCCGGCGGGCGCGAAGTCCAGCGAGGCCGAGTTGATGCAGTAGCGCAGGCCCGTCGGGCGCGGTCCGTCGTCGAAAAGGTGGCCAAGATGCGCGCCGCAGTTGGCGCACTCGACTTCGACCCGGGCCATGCCGAAGGTTCGATCCGTCTTGGTGACGACCTTCGACTTGTCCACCACGTCCCAGAAGCTCGGCCATCCCGAGCGCGAGTCGTACTTCTCGGCCGAGCGGAAGAGGACCTCGCCGCAGACGACGCAGCGGTACGTGCCCTGATCGTGGTTGTCCCAGTAGGCGCCGGAGAAGGCTCGCTCGGTTCCGGCCTCCTGGGTCACCGAATACTGCAGCGGCGAAAGGCGCTTCTTGAGTTCGTTCTTGTCGACCTGAGCGGTCATGCCGGCACCACTTCCTTACGCATCATGCCGATCACCTCGCCGAGTCGGGCGACGTCCTCGGGCGTCCGGACGACGAGGTTTCGGAAGCTGAAGCCGTCGAAGCCGGCTTGCAGATACTTCTGAAGCAAATCCACGGCCTCCGACCTGGTGGCCAGGACGACGATCGCCCGCTTGTCCGCCGGTATCCGGCTCATGAAGGCGGCCTTGTCCTTGTCGGACTCCACGACGCCCATCGATAGCCCAACCGTGCGGGTGATCTCGGCGGGGTTGCGGCCGATCGCCTCGCAATGGCGGTCGAGGATCTGGAGCTTGCCGGCGGCTTCCTCCATGCTCCCGAACCAGTTGGTGATGTCAGCGAAGCGGGCCGCGATCTTGAGCGTTCGCTTCTCTCCCCCGCCGCCGACGAGGATCTTGGGGCCGCCCGGCCGGACCGGACGCGGGCTGTTCCAGGCGCGGTCGATCCGGTAGTGCTTGCCCTCGAAGCTCGGGCGCTCCTGGGTAAACATGGCTTTGGCGATCGTGAGCGCTTCCTCGAGCCTGTCCTCGCGCTCGCCGATCCCCGGAAAGTCGAACCCGTAGCCGGCGTGCTCCACGTCGTTCCAGGCCGCGCCGATGCCGAGAACCGCTCGTCCCTTCGAGATGATGTCGAGCGTGGTCACGGTCTTGGCCAGCATCGCCGGGTTCCGGTACGTGACCCCGGTGACCATCGTGCCGAGCATCACGTTGCGTGTCTGCGTGGCCAGGGCGCCGAGCGTCGTATAGGCCTCGAGCATCGGCTCCTCCTCGCCGCCCACAGGCCCGATCTGATAGAAGTGATCCATCACCGTGAGCATGTCGAAGCCGGCAGTGTCCGCCGCCTGCGCCAGCTCGACGACCCGATCGAACAACTGGTCGTTCGGCGTTCCGGTAAACGTGAAGCTCGGCATGTGATAGCTGAAGAAGGGTCGCATGATCGGCTCTGGCTCCGTTCTCGCATCCTTTGTCCGTCGAATCCGAGGCTAGCACCGGCCTCGCGACGAGGGAGATCACGGGCCCGGCGTCGCGTGATGTGCCCCCCGTCGAGCGTGATGAGAGCGGGCCGCTGCACGATGGTCAGGTGCCCTACGACCGGCATGGGCCATTGCCCGGGACGATATGCTGCGCCTACCGTCCACGGAGCATCGTCAGGGCCGTCAAGCAGGGAGAGTGCAAATGGATCCTAACAACCCCGGGCAGAACCCCGGCGGTCCGACGCCGGACCCGTGGGCGCAGCCGCCGCAGCCTCAGGCTCCGGGCCAGCCGCAGTACCCGGGGCAGCCGGGCTATGACGCCCAGCAGCCGCCCTACGACCCTTCGCAGCCTCCGTACGGACCTCCTCCGGCAGGCCAGGTGCCTCAGGGTTGGGGCGCGCCGCCTCCGGGCTTCGATCCGTCGCAGCAGGGGTATGGCCAGCCTTGGGGAGCGCCGCCGCCGGCGCCGCACAAGAGCATTCTTCCCAAGGTCATCGGCGTCATCGTCGTTTTCGTGGTGGGGATCTTTGCCCTGCTCGTGGTCGTGGGGATGCTTCTTCCGAACCACGCCGGCCAGGTCCTTTTCACAACCGACGCCCCAACCTCGGGCGGAGCGAAGACCTGCCAGGTCGGCAATCAGGTCACGTCGGTATCGGTCGGAACCCCGGTCTACGCCATCTACTTCTACAAGGATCGCCTGTCCAATGAGACGGTCAGCCTGACGGTCATCAAGGACGGCCAGCAGCTGATCCCGCCGACACCGCTCGGCGCGGAGATGACGAACGGCGTCGACTGCCTGGAGGACACCTCCAACCTCGGCGAACTGCTCAACGGGGCGGGAACGTACGAATTCAAACTGACGACCGCCTCGGGCGACGTCGTCTCGGACGGAAAACTGACGCTCAAATAGCCGCGCAACCGTTCCGCTACCGGCGCGTCGAGGCTCGATGCGCCGGTAGTTTTCTTTCCCCGCCCGAGACTCGACGAGCCGACGCCCGACCGCGCCCGAATAGCGACCGGGTCCGGGCTCAGGACGCCTTGGCCTGGGTCTTCGGCTGGGTCTTCGGCTGGGTCTTCGGTCTAGCCACGACGTCCGCTACCGGCGCGCTCGCGACCGCATCGAGTTCCAGCGTTTCGCCGTCGGCAAGTGCCTCGGCCAGCTTGGTGTCGAGAGTCGGCGAGCCGTACTCCATGGTTCGCCGCTGGCGGTGGGCCTGCAGGATGTGGCAGGTAATCCTCTCCTGATCGACCTCGCTGATCTGGTCGAACCGCACGGCGATGTTCGAAAGGGCCCTGGACCGTTCGGCCTCCCCTACCATTCCCGGCGGCTCGCTCTCGCAACCTTCGATCCGGACGACGGAGCCGCCGGCGATGACGATCTCACTCGGGCTCAGGGCGATCGCCAGACGCAGCTCCTCGCCAAAGAGCAACGGCATCGACGTGGAGAACAGGAGGCCGCCGGCCCCGATGTTCACTGTCGTGCCCATACCGATGCGCTCGCCGCTCAGTCCGCCCATCGACCTGATCCGAACGCCCCGCTCGAGGTCGGCGCGAACGTGGGCTCGGCGCTGGCTCGATTCGATGCCGTCGGGCCGTTCCACCGCGAAGACGCGCGACTTCTGCATCTCGAAGCGGGTGCTGTCTCCGAGACGCCGCAGGAAGATGCTGCCGAGAACCACGGGCCCGTCGCGATCGAAGGTCAGGTGGATTCCCTGGCCGCGCTGGATCCGGGAGATGCGGTCGTCCGGCAGGCGGGTCGCCAGCCACAGTTCGTCGGCCAGGACGTTGGTGACGAAAGCCGTCAGGGCTATCGGCAGGCCGAAGAGATCGACCTCGACAGTCACCGTGTCGTGGATCGACAGATCCTTGGCGTTCACTATCATCGCGCCCCCGCTCAGCCCCCAGGTGCAGACGTACACGGGGGGAGTCGGCTTCCGGGGAGGCCCGATTGATAGGACAGGGGTGGGGGTGCGGTCCTGCCTGAGGTCCCACCGTGGAATGTCCATCAGGACCATTGCCACCCGGCGCGGGGCTTTCTGCGCGGGGCGGGCCGCCGCAGGATTAGCGGCTGCGGACGGACCGCCATCCGGCGAACGTTGGCCAACCCCAAGCCACCGAACTGGCCGCGATGCCCAGCCCAACGCAGAAGTAGAGGGCGTGCAGGACCGAGAGTTCCCTGATGATCGCAAGCTCGGTCACGATCCAGATCATCAGCCCGCAACCCAGGCCGAAGGCGAGGAACGGTGCGAGACGGACGCGTCGCAGGCCAAGGGCCGCCACGATCGATGAGCCGACGCCGAACAATCCGCCGAGTATCAATCCCGGGACGAAGAAGTCCGGGAACGGGCTGCCAGCGAGGATCGCCGGGTCGAATTGCATGACGCTGCCGTCCGGCTTCAGGGCCAGGGAAGCACCACCCGCAAGCGCGCCGACGCTGAGGAAGAGCAGGAGCCCGACGACGGAACGGCCCGTCCGGGTCATGAGAGGAACGGGGATCTCGCTCACGGCCGGGGCAGCCTGGATCATCGTGGTCCTCCTTGTCGGCTCGGTAGACGCTCGCATCCTCGGGATCGGCCCGACGCCAGGACAAGGGCCATCGGGCACCCGCCGAGGGTCAACCCCGACGGAACCTCAGGCCACGGGTGCGGGCTTGGCGAGGTAGAAGCCCTGGCCGAACGGGATCCCGAGAAGGCGGAGGGCGGTCAGCTCGTTGGCCGTCTCGATGCCCTCGGCGATGAGGCTGCAGCCGACGCTCTCGGCGAAGCTGGCCATGCCCGTGACCATCGCCTGACGGGCCGGATCCGAGTCGATGTTGCGCACGAGCGAGATGTCGAGCTTCACGTACTGGGGCCGCAGTTCCAGGATGTGGTGCAGGCCCGCGTAACCCGCACCGGCGTCGTCGACGGCGAGCATGGCCATGGGTCGGACCCGGCCGAGGGCCTCCAGAAGCCGCGGGTAGTCCTCGATCTCGGCATGCTCGGTGACCTCGAGGACGACGGATCGGTCGACGTGCGAAAGCAGCTCGATGAGTGGATCCGGATCCATCGCCAGGGCCGGCGAGACGTTGAGGGTCAGGAACGCGTCGCCGGGCAGCTTGTGAGCCCTGGCGATCTGTTCGCGAAGGCAGGCCCGCTCGAGCTGGACCATCATGCCGACCTTGTCGGCGGCCAGGAATCGGACGTCGGGCCGGGTTCCATCCGAGAACCGCGTCAGGGCCTCGTAGCCAACGAACTCCCGCGAGACGAGATCCACGATGGGCTGGAAGACCGGCGTGAACTCGCGCTTGGAGATCACGGACTGGACTTCGGCGATGATCGTCTCCCGCACGGACCGGTCGGCGAGCGGCGGCCCGAGCAGCGCCGCGGACATGACGCTGAACTCGGTCAGCGTGGCCAGGCGATCGGCCAGCCGGCGGGCATGCGCGGGAGTAGTCGCGCCGAGGGCCAGCACGCCGAGGGTTTGGTCGTTCCAGATCAGGGGCGCCATCGCTTCGGCGATCAAGCCCGACGACACCGTCGCGCGGTCGAAGCCACTGGACGGAGACTTGCCGGCCCACGACTCGAGCCACAACCCGAAGGCCGCGTGCTCTCGCAGCTCCAGCCCCGCTTCCTCGGGCAGGGCCTGGCCCATCGCGACCGCCCGGGTTGGCGGGCCGCCGTGGGCGAGCGGGACCACGCCGCTTGGCGTGAAGGCGAAGACGCTCACGGTGTCGATGCCTTCGATCCGGAGAGCCTCGGCGCAGATCCGCTCGGCGCTCTCCTCGATGGTCGCCCCGGCTTCGAGGCTGGCCAGGGAGACGGTCGTCGCCGCTCGATCGCTCATCTCCGTGGTCAGGCGCTCCGTGGCTTCGTGTTCGCGCCGCTGGAGCCATGGCCTGGCGGGCGACCGCGAGGAAGACGACGGTGCAGGTGCCGACCGCGACCGGGTCGACTTCCAGCGGTCGCGACCGCGGCATGACGTCGAGGATGGCGCAGCCCGCGATGGCGAGCTACGGGCAGCCAGTCGGAGGTGCGGCGCGCGAAACGCTCATAGCGCTCGCCTCCGCCGCTGCGCAGGTTCCAGGTCGCGCCTCCCCAGCCGACCAGCAAGGCCCCGGCCGGGAAGATGAAGTCCATCGGCTCGATGGCGTCGGACCCTCCGGCGAAGAAGCGCCCGAGCCAGCCCTCCCAGGCCATCGCCAGGAGGACCATGCCGGCGGTCAGAGCCCAAACGCCGCCCTTGCTCGGTTGGACCCGCAGCGACAGGGCGGCCACGGCGCCCGCGCCGGCCGTGGAGAAGAACAACGCTGAAACGAGCGGGACGAACAGGTTCGCGGCCGGATCCGCGAAGTAGGCAGCCTGGCCTCCCGGCAGGAGAGCTCTGGTGAATCCAGTTGGCGAAGACGAAGGTCATGGCCGCGGCGATGATCGCGAAGCCGTTGAGGGCCACTGCCCAGCGATCTTCGGGGCGAAGGCGTGCATACAGCGACGCGAGAAGGGTGAAGACCCCGAGCACCGCGCCGAGGACGTAGCAGACCTCCGAGAGGCTGGCGAGCGGGGCGCGACCGAGGTCCGTCAGATCGGGGATCAAAGCGGCCACCTGGCCGACGGCCACCAGGGCCATCGAGATGGCGAGCGAAGTGCGTAGACGCCTGTACTCGGGTCCGGCCAGGGCGCCGGACAGCGCGATGCCCGCGGTTGCGGCGATAGGGGCCGCGGCGCACGAGATGTCCTCGTAGGCCACCCAGCCGTTCCGGAAGTTGATGAGCTCCAGGATCGCGGCCAGGCCGACGACGACCGAGCCCAGGGCCACTACCGCCAGGCAAGGCTGACGCAGCAGCTCGCCGAAGTTGAATACGGCTCGACGACGCAGCCTGGGAATCGACCAGCCGCGCCCATGGCTTCGCCCGGAGACCCAGCCGACGGCGGGCAGGTTCACGCGAGGTCCTCGCCCGTCCGGCCCGGAGGACCGCTATGCGCGATGCCGAGTCCCATCGCTTCCCCTGTACCACGAACCCACGACGTTTCGTGGCGGCCCGCTGCGGGCTTCGATCACCGCAGGCATGAACCGACCACGCGAGCTAGGTATCGGCCGGGGATCTCCGACGCTCAGTACCCAATCGCCCGTATCCGCGCGGGATTCGGTACCGTAGGACCGTCGGGAATCGTGCCTCCGACGCGGACGCGGACCTGGCCGCAGCCTCGAGATCGCCCATGCGCCTGTCCGATTTCGCCCTGGAACGGTTCTTCGCCCGCTGGGAGTTCAAGGCGGAGATGCTGCTGTGCGCCAGCGACGTCGAGGGCTGGCCGATGGCCGAGCTGCTGGCTCTCGCGGACGAAGATGGCCGCCGACGCTGGGACGGCCTGCGCCTCGGCTACACCGAGTCACCGGGCCTGCCGGAGCTGCGTGCCGAGATCGCGTCTCTCTACGAAACGGTGGAGCCGGACGACATCCTGGTCTTCAGCGGCGCCGAGGAAGCGATCTTCGGCCTTCACAACGTTCTGCTCGGACCGGGCGACCACGCGGTCATCGTGCGGCCCGCCTACCAGTCCCTCGCGGAAGTGGCGCGGGCCGCGGGTGCCGAGGTGACTCGCATCTCGCTCCGGGAATCGAAGGGCTGGCGACTCGACCTCGACGAGCTTCGGGCGGCGCTCCGGCCCGAAACCCGGCTCATCCTGGTCAACGAGCCGCACAACCCGACGGGTTCGCTCAGCGACCGGGCCACGTTCGATGGGCTCGTCGAGTTGGCGGCCGCGGCGGGTGTCCGGCTGGTGGTGGACGAGGTCTACCGTTTCCTCGAGTTCGACGAGGCCGATCGGCTGCCCGCCGGAGCAGATGCCACGCCAAACGGGGTCAGCATCGGCGTCATGTCCAAGTCGTTCGCGCTCGCCGGATTGCGGATCGGCTGGATAGCCAGTCGCGACCGCGAGCTGATCGCCCGCCTGGCGGCGTTCAAGGACTACACCACGATCTGCAACTCGGGCCCCAGCGAGATCCTGGCCCTGATCGCCCTGCGGGCACGCGACACGCTCCTGGCCCGCAACCGGGCGATCGTGACCGGCAACATGGCCCAGCTCGACGATTTCTTCGAACGCTGGACGGGTGTCTTCGAGTGGGTCCGCCCGCGCGGCGGGAGCATCGGCTTTCCGCGCCTCGTCGCCGACTTCCCGGTGGACCGCTTCTGCGAGGAACTGGTCACGGAAACCGGCGTGCTGCTTGCGCCAGGCAGCGTCTTCGGCGAGGCGGGCAATCACTTCCGGATCGGCTTCGGGCGGACGAACTTGCCGGCCGCGCTCGGCCGTCTCGACGAGTTCTCGACCGCTCGCTTCAGGTAGGTCAAGGGCCGGCTCGCCCGCGGGCCACTCGGCTTCCTGGGTCCCCTTGACAACTTTCTTAGTACTCACTAAGTTACGCGCATGAGCACCAGACTTACGGCCGAAGAACGTCGAGACGAGGTCGTGGCGGCCGCCTCGATCGAGTTCGCCGCGACCGGCTACGCGGGCACGCCGACCGAGGCGATCGCACGCAGGTCGGGCGTCTCGCAGCCGTACCTGTTCCAGCTGTTCGGCACCAAGCGAGAGCTCTTCATCGCCGCGGTGACCGATTGTTTCGACCGTACTCGGCGGTCATTCGAAGAAGTAGGCAAGAAGGCGAAGTCGGACGGTCCGAGTCCGGACCGCATCCTCATGGAGATGGGCCACGGCTACGTCCGGCTGCTCCAGGCGGATCCGAACGTCCTGCGGCTGCAGCTCCAGGCCTACGCCGCCTGCGACGACCCGGTGATACGGACCGCGGTTCGGCGGAATTACCAGCTCCTGTGGCAGACGGTCGAGGAACTGTCGGGCGGCGATCAACCGAGCGTCAGGGACTTCTTTGCCATGGGCATGCTCATCAACGTCGTAGCGAGCATCGGCGAGGGCGCCACCTTCGAGGACTACCTCGAATCGCTCGTCCATGGAGGTGCGCCCGACGATTGCCCCATCTGACCCCCTTTTTGCCTTCTGAAGTTAGCGAGTACTCACTAATGACCGGCGGAACGCCCGGTCGCCGACCTTGATGTTTGTCTTTGGAGGAGATTTCCGGTGACCAAGAGAACTTCGGTGGCCTGGACATTCGCGATCATGACGATCGCGCTGTTCATGGTCAGCCTGGACAACCTCGTCGTGACCATCGCCCTGCCGGCCATCCGGCAGGACCTCAACGCCTCACTCAGCGACCTCGAGTGGACGGTCAACGCCTACACCCTCACGTTCGCGGCCCTGCTCTTGATGGGCGCCGCGCTCGGCGATCGATTTGGCCGCAAGCGCCTGTTCATCGTCGGCGTGGGCCTCTTCACCCTCGGATCGGCCTTCGCGGCCCTGGCCCCTTCGGCCGGGACGCTGATCGCCGCCCGGGCTTTCCAGGGCATCGGCGGCGCGATCACGATGCCGCTCACCCTGACCATCCTCTCCGGCGCGGTTCCGGCTGAACGGCGGCCACTCGCCCTGGGGGCGTGGGGCGGCATCGGCGGACTCGCCATCGCCGTCGGGCCCGTCGTGGGCGGGGCGATCACGCAGGGCATCTCGTGGCACTGGATCTTCTGGGTCAACGTGCCGATCGGCATCGTCACCATGATCCTCGCCGCTCGCCGGCTCACCGAGAGCTACGGCCCAGACCGTTCCCTCGATCTCGGCGGCGTCGCGCTCGCCAGCATCGGCCTGGTCGGCATCGTCTGGGGAGTGACCCACGGCAACGGCCGCGGCTGGACCGACGTCGAGGTCCTCGGCGCGATCGCGATCGGCCTCGCCTTCCTCGTCGCCTTCCTGGCATGGGAAGCCCGCACGAGGGAGCCGATGCTGCCGCTCCACCTCTTGCGGCGCCGCACCTCGGTGACCGCCAACGGCGTGTCCTTCGTGATGTCCTTCGGGATGTTCGGCTCGATCTTCCTGCTCTCGCAGTTCTTCCAGTTCTGCCAGGGCCTGAGCCCGCTCGACTCCGGCCTGCGCATCCTGCCCTGGACGGCGACGCCGATCATCGTCGCCCCGATCGCCGGTTGGGCATCGGGTCGAATCGGCGGCCGCCCGCTCCTCGCCGCGGGTCTGGCGCTCCAGGCCATCGGTCTCGCCTGGGTTGCCGCAATAACGTCTCCGACCGTCGCGTACGCGAGCCTCGTGCCCGCCTTCGTGATCAGCTGGCGCCGGCATGGGCCTCTTCTTCGCCCCGATCGCCAACGTCGTCCTGTCCGCGGTGCCGCGTGAGGACGAAGGCAAGGCATCGGGCGCGAACAACACGATCCGCGAACTCGGCGGCGTCTTCGGAGTGGCCGTGCTCGGCGCGATCTTCTCGGCCAACGGCTCCTACGCGAGCCCGCAAACCTACGTCGCCGGCTTGATCCCCGCGAGTGTTCGCCGGAGTGGCCGTCCTCTTCGCGGGGGCCGCGCTGGCCGCTGGCCCTGCCCTCGGCGGTGGCGAAGATTCAGTCTTCGCAACCGGCCTCCGCGCAATCGCTCCGGGACGAGGAGCAGCTGGCCGCTTAGCCCTCGCCTGACCCCCGAGCCCGTCCGGGATTACGCCGGAACAGGCTGACCAGTGAGCTTTGCGACGGCCTGTGCGTACAGGCCGTCGAAGGCTCGCGACGTTGACGGGAAGGCGTGGATCATGCCCGCCAGCGTGGTCATCGGGACGCGTGCCTGGATCGCGAGGGTGACCTCGTGGATCGCCGCCGAGGCATCCGGAGCCACGATCGACGCGCCCGACGAGCTGTCCCGCCTTCTGGTCGACGACGATCGCGAGGTGCCCGAAGGTGGCCTCCAACTCATACCCGCGGGCCGTCGTGGCAAAGTCCGCGACGAGCTCGAAAGCGTCGATGCCGGCAGACCTGGCCTGGTCCACGTCCATGCCCACCGACGCGATCTCGGGCTCCACGAAAACGCGCTCGCGGGATCGCTCGGTAGTCAGGCGACACGTCCTCGCCGAGAGCCATGCGAATGGCCAGCCCGCCCTGGTAGTAGCTCGACGTGAGTGAACAGTTCCGGGCCCGCGGGATCGCCGATCAGATAGACGTCGTCGGCGATCCGGAGCCGGCCGTCGGGCCGCAGCCGGGCCGGATCCACTCCCACGTTCTCGAGGCCCAGGCTGCCGAGGTTGAACTCGCGGCCGAGCGCGACGACGATCCGCTCCCCTTCGACGTATCCGCCTTCCTTCAGCTCGACCACGTGGGCGTCGTCGGCGCCGGCGCGGGCCCGGACGCGGCTGGCGTGAACGCCTAGCCGGAGTTCGACCCCGTTGTCCTTCAGGATGCGGCCCGCCGCCTCTGAGCTGCGGGCATGGTCCTTGTCGAGCAATCGGTCGTGGGAATGAACGAGCGAGGTCTCGACGCCGAAACGGGCGAAGACCGACGCGAGTTCCACTCCGGTGGCGCCGCCGCCCAGGACCACCATGCTGCGTGGCAGCTCGCGGGTGGAGGTGGCCTCCCGGTTCGTCCAGGGCTGCGTCTCGGCCAGACCCTCGATGGGCGGCATCTTGGGCTGGGAGCCGGTGGCCACGACGATCGTCCGAGCGGCCACGGTCTGGACCGAGCCGTCGGCGGCCCGAACCTCGACCCGGCCCGGACCGGTGATCCGCGCGACTCCTCGGATAGGTCCTGCCGCCGGCCGATTCCAGCGCCTTGATGTGGCCGGAGTCGTCGGGCCAATCGGTGTTCTCGCGAACGATCATGTAGTCCCGCCGGTCCGAGGCGTGCTGCCAGGTGTAGCCGTGGCGATGCTCCGAGGCGGCGTGGAGGAGCGACTTGGACGGAATGCAGGCCCAGAACGGGCACGAGCCGCCGAACAGCTCGCGCTCGACGACCGCGACGGTCCGTCCGCGTTTCAGGGCCGCGTCAGCCGCGGCTTCGCCGGCCGCGCCGGCGCCGATGACGACGAAGTCGAAACGATCCATTGACCGGTCTCCCTGCGGCCGCTGCCCGCGGTCATCCGATCATCGCCCCGCCGCGCTCACGGCCGGCGATGCGGTCCGCAAAGGATCAACGGGCGGGCCGGCCGTTCTACCATTGGCACGAGCGGACGGTCGTCCGGGCATGCGGAGGTGCGGGATGTCGATCAACCTCGGATTCGGCGGCCTGGGTCTGGGCGCTCACAGCGGCTCGGCACCATCGCCCTTCAACGCCCTCAACGGCCCGAGACTTGCCGGCGGCGAAGGCAGCCATCCGCTCCACTCGGTCGCCGCCGAGGAACTGCTCTGCCCGACCGACGGGACCATCGTCGCCGAGTTCGCGCTCGACAAGCCGGCGATCGTCGGCGAGGGGATCACGGGCAAGCTGCGCATCACCGCGGGCCAGAACGTCAATGCCCGGAAGGCCTATCTGCGGCTCGTGGGTCTCCGACTCGACGAGACCCGGCGCTCCGAGGACCACCGCAACTCCAAGGGCGAGGTGACCTGGACGGAGCGCTGGGTGGAGACGTCGGGCAAGTTGTTCGTTACGGACGCGTTCCTGGAGCCCGCGGTGCCGACCGCCCTGGCCGCAGGCCAGAGCTGGGAAGCCGGCTTCATGGTGCCGGCGCCACGACTGGGCCCGCCGACGGCACATCTGGGCGAATCGATAATCGCCTGGGCTCTCGAGCTTCGCTGGGACATCGCCATGGGTTCGGACCACTGGGCCGCCTGCTACTTGCCTCTGGCCCAGCATCCGGATCTGCTCCGAGCGGGAGTCGGCAAGCAGGGCGGGCAGAGCCTGCTGACGTCCGTGGACTCCAACGGCGGAACGATCGGCATCCAGTCGCCGCTGCCCGCGCCCGCCGGCCAGGAGATCGTGGCCAAGGTCACGTGGCCATCCGCGCCCGACGGCCAGGGAGCCCGAGTGGAACTCCATCGGCGGACCAACGCACCCAACGGCCAGGAAGGCATCATCGCCTCCGTCGCGGTTACTCCCGCCGACCTCCGGAGTGGCGCGGCCGAAGTTCGCCTCATGATCCCGCCGGGATCGGCACCTTCGTTCGACGGCGCCGGGCTCGAGATCAACTACGTGATCCGGGCCCTGGTGGACCGGCGGTTCCGCGGCGACGCGGCGATCGAGCGGCCGGTCGCGATCTACTAGCCTCGACTCACCGGGGGCGATTCCACGGCCGCCGAGTCGACGACGATCGCGACGGAGCCGGCCGGCAGCTGTGCCCGACCATTCGCGACAGCGATCGCCGGGTCGGACGCCAGCACCCGGTGGGCGCGCGGCAGCGTGGCCATCGACGTGGGCTCGTCGCCCAGGTTCACCAGAACGTCCACTCCAGGACGACGAGCGGCGAGGAGTCTACGGGCGGAGTCCAGGTCCACCGTGGCCCTCGTGCCGTCGCGCAGCGTCGGGAGGATCTTCCTAAGGGCGATCAGCTGTCGATGCCAATCGAGAACCGAGGCGTGCGAGGGCTGTTCGAGCTCGGACCAGTCGAGCTTGGAACGGTGGAATGCCGCTTCGTCGGTGGGATCGGGCACGTCTTCGGGATCCCAACCGAAGGCTTCGAACTCCTTGCGGCGGCCTTCGCGGACCGCGTCGCGGAGCCGCGGATCGCCGTAGTCGGCGAAGAACTGGAAGGGCGTCGAAGCCGCCCACTCTTCCCCGGCAAAGAGCATCGGCACGAACGGCGACGTCAGCACGAGGGCCGCTCCGACGCGCAGCCGGCGGTCGTCCACCAGCGCCGCCAGCCGCTCACCGCGAGCGCGATTGCCCACCTGATCGTGGTTCTGGAGGTAGCCGAGGAACCTGCTGGCCGCCAGTCCCTCGGCCGGCGCGGCCGTGCCTCCGTCCTCGGGACGGCGAGTACTTGCCGTCGTAGACCCATACCCGCTCCAGGGCGCGGGCCACGTCGCTCGAGCCCCCGAAGTCCTGGTAGTAGCCGTCCCGCTCGCCGGTCAGGGTCACGTGCAGCGCGTGGTGGAAGTCGTCGCTCCACTGGGCGTCCAGGCCGTAGCCGCCTTCTGCTCGCGCCGCGCAGGAGGCGCGGGTCGTTGAGGTCGCTCTCCGCGATGAGGGTCAGCCGCCGGCCGAGCCGCCGCTCCAGCGCCTCGACCTCCGCGGCGAGTTGCTCGAGGAAGTGGATGGCCGTGAGATCCAACAGCTCGTGGACCGCGTCGAGCCGCAGCCCGTCGAGGTGGTAGTCGCGCAGCCACGTCAGCGCGTTGTCGATCAGGAAGCGCCGGACCTCGTCGCTGCCCGGGCCGTCGAGGTTGACCGCGGCCCCCAGGGCGTCCGGTGCCGGTCGGTGAAGTACGGCCCGAACTCGGTCCAGGTAGTTTCCCGTCCGGGCCGAAGTGGTTGTAGACGACGTCGAGGATCACGGCCAGCCCGCGGCCGTGCGCCGCGTCCACCAGCCGCTTGAGACCGTCCGGACCGCCGTACGCGTGGTGCGGCGCGAACAGGTCCACGCCGTCGTAGCCCCAGCCGCAGCGGCCCGGGAACTCGGCGACCGGCATCAACTCGACGTGGCTGATGCCCAGCGCCGCGAAGGTCGTCGAGGTGCTCGATCGCGGCATCGAATGTCCCTTCCGGCGTGAACGTGCCGACGTGGACCTCCTAGATCACGGCGCCGTCGGCCAGTGCCGGCGGCTGCCATCCGTCGTCGGGCCATGCGAACGCCGGTGATCCACCATCAGCGCGACGGTCCGTGCACGCCGTCCGGCTGCCACGCCGAGCCGTGGGTCGGGCCGAGGCTCGCCGCCGTCGAGCGCGAATGCGTAATCGATGCCGGGCCAGAGCTCCGGCGCCTCATCCCCACCAGCCGCCGGCTCCTGAGCCATCGCCCGCCTGGCTCCACTCTACCAGTTCCGACGCTCGCTCGCGGTCGGAGCCCAGACCCGTGGCCGGGTCACGTTCGCGGCGCCTCCGCGGCGTCCTCGGCGAGCGCGGCCACTCGCCCCGGGGCCGCCGCGGAGGCCCTCGCGAGGAGCGCTACCGGGAACCGGCCGAGCAGCCGCGCGACCGGCGCTCGGCCGCCCGCGTGGACGTCGCCGGTCATCTCGTCGCGCCACTCGCCGTCGGGGAGCTCCACCGTCGTGCCGCGCCAATCGCCGCCAAGTCCAAGCGCCAGCCGGGGCGCGATCGAGATGGCGTCGTCGCCGCGCACGAACGCCACGACGTTGGCGGCGCATGGGCCGGTCGCGGCGCAGCGGCCGATAGGCCGCGCCGGCTTCGAAGACCCCCGGACGTCGCGACGAGCCGCCAGCGCTCGCCGGATCGACCCACATCTTGGGCAATCCGTCGTCGATCGCGCTCGATCGCCTCGCTGCGGCATGGCCCGCCTCGAGTCCGCCGAGCAGCTCGCGCCGCGCGATCGAAGTCCACCGGCGCGCCGGTTGTCGGGGTCGACGAGCTGCAGGTCCCAGAGCTCCGTTCCCTGGTAGATGTCCGGGACGCCCGGCGAGGTCAGCCGCAGCAGCGTCTGCGAAAGCGAGCTGACCCGCGCCGGCCGCGACCGAGCCGCCCGACGAACGCCTCGAGATCCGCGACGAAGCCCCGTCCCCGAGGAGTCGCCGCGACGAATCTGTCGACCGATCGTCTCGTAGGCCTCGTCGGCGTCGCGTCCAGGACGTGCGAGAGCTTCGCTTCGCGGCAGCGCCTTCACGCGATATCGCGCTGCAGCCGCTCGCGGTCGATCGGCCAGGCGCCCGACGAGCGTCTGGTAGAGCAGGTATTCGGTGGCGTTGTCGATCCGCGGCGCCGCGGTTGCGGTGCGGTCGCGCAGCCGCGCCAGCGCTTCACCGCGGCGGCCCACGCCTCGGGCATCTCGGAGAGCAGCGGCGATGCGCAGCCGCACGTCCTCGCTGCGCTTGGTGTCGTGGGTCGAGCGTCGCGAGCATGGCGTCCGGCCGTCGCTCGGCCGCCCCTGCGTTGGCGGCGTGGAACTCCGTCGACGGACGCGCCGAACCGTCCCGGATCGCCGCCGACCTCGTTGAGCGAGACCAGCCGCAGGTAGCGGTAGAAGGCCGTGTCCTCGACGCCCTTGGCCATCACCGCGCCGGTGAGCTGCTGGAAGCGCATGACGAGTTCGGTCTCGAGCGGGCCGCGGACGCGCAGCCGCAGGATGTCGCGAGGAAGTCGAACAGGTCGCGCGGTCCAGGTCCGGCCGTCGCGCCCGCGCCGCGTCGATGGCCGCGTCCGTGCGCGGCCATGTCCTCCGGCTGACCACGCTGTCCGCGCGGATGTAGGTCCGATAGACCGGGCAGCGACGCGGCGACCTCGCGCAGCGCCTCGTGCAGCTCGTGCGCGGGTGTAGTCGCGATGGCGGCGATGCCGCTCGCAGACGTCGAGGAAGAGCGCCGTGAGCCGGTTCAGCTCGCGAGCCGAGGATCTCGCGCAACGACCAGCTGCTTGCCTCTCGCGCGCGACCTCGGCGAACGGTCGCGCCTCGCCGGTGAGCTCCGCGTAGAGCGCGGTCAGCGGCGCCTCGCCGGCCGGATCCACGAACAGCCCGCCGACGAGATTGAGGAAGTCGTAGCCGGTCGTGCCGGCCACGGGCCACTCCGGGCGCAGCCGCTCGCCCGGCGCGAGGATCTTCTCGACGACGATCCAGCCGCGCGGCGTGCCGGCCCGCAGCCGGCGCGAGGTACTGCAGCGGGTCGCGCAGTCCGTCCGGATGGTCGATCGCGCAGGCCGTCGAGTGCGCCGGCGGCAAGCCAGTCGAGCACGAGTTGCGTGCGTGTCCGCGAAGACGGTCTCGTCCTCGACTCGCAGGCCGACAAGCCCGTCACGTCGAAGAAGCGGCGATAGCCGAGGTCGCGGCCCGCCGCCCGCCAGAACGCGAGCCGGTAGTTCTGCGTCCGAGCAGGAGGCGTCGAGGGCGTCGGCGGTCGGCGTTGATGTCGGCCACGGCCGCGTCGATCGCCGTCGCCGATCTCGGGACGTTCGGCGAGCAGGCGGCCCAGCAGACCCCGGAGGACTTCCTTGTCGCGGTGCCGGCGGGCGGACGCTCGGCCGTATCGGCGGAGCCGACGGCGGCAGCGTCGCGAACGACTCGGCCAGGAAGGCCAGCTCCGGCGAACGCGCGACTGCGGCGGCCGCGCCCAGGACTCGATCCAGCGATGGCGGCGCCACCGGCAGAACGTTGTCGCAGTAGCGGACGCGGAAGGTGTCGCCGTCCCGCTCCAGACGGATCTCGCCGCTCTCGAGGACGCGGCCGTAGTGGTCGCCCAGGATCGGCAGCAGGATCGGTTGCGCAGCGTGGGCCTCGGGCGGCTCCCAGTCCACGTCGAAGGTCCGCGCGTAACGGCTGGCCTGGCCGTTCTCCAGCACGTCCCACCACCAGGGGTTCTCGGGCCCCGGGATGGCCATGTGGTTCGGGACGATGTCCAGCACCTGGCCCAGCCCGTGCGGCGCGCAGCGCCTGGCCGAAGCGGCGATGGCCGCGGGCCCCGCCCAGCTCCGCGTTGACGTGGCGCGGATCGACGACGTCGTAGCCGTGGGTGCTGCCCGGCGCCGCCTGCAGATACGGCGAGGTGTAGACGTGGCTGATGCCCAGCGCGGGCGAGGTAGCCGGCGACGCCGGCCGCCTCGGCGAAGCCGAACCCGGGCTGGAGCTGGAGCCGGTAGGTGGAGCTCGGGACGGCCTGGGTCGGCGTCGTGCCCGGGCGCTTGCGGGTCGGAGCGGCCGACCGTTGCGGGCGCTCACGCGCGGCCGGAGCACGACGAGCGATGCGCCGCACGCACAAGCCGTCCGCCGGGCTCGACGACGTGCTTGCGCCGAACCCAGGCCGGTTGCGCGTACGTGTCGAGCATCATCCGCCAGCGCAGACCGAGGCTTTCGGGCAGTCGAAAGCGAACCCCGTTGGGGCTGCCGTTGAAGGCCAGGTAGAAGCTCTCGTCGTCGACGTCGCGTCGCCGTCGCTCGGTCCGGCCGCAGAGTCGCCTCGCCGGAGAGGAACACGCCGATGCTGCGGTTGAGCCGCCGGCCCCAATCGGCCTCGGTCATCTCCGTGCCCTGGGCGCGAATACCACTCGATGTCCCGGACCTCGCCGTCGTCGGGCGAGCGGCCCTGGAAGCCAGCCGCGCCGCCGGAAGACCGGGTGGTCCGCCCGGAAGGCCACGAGCTTCGTGGTGAAGTCGAGCAGGTCGCGGTCCACGTGCTCCCAGTCGAACCAGGTCATCTGCGAGTCCTGGCAGTAGGCGTTGTTGTTGCCCTGCTTGCGTGCGACCGATCTCGTCGCCGCCCAGGATCATCGGCACGCCCTGGGAAAGCAGCAGCGTGGCCAGGAAGTTGCGCTCCTGACGCTCGCGCAGGGCCAGCACCGCCGGGTCGTCTGTCGGGCCTTCGGCGCCGCAGTTCCAGGATCGATTGTTCGACTCGCCGTCGCGGTTGTCGTCGCCGTTGGCCTCGTTGTGCTTGTCGTTGTAGCTGACGAGGTCTCGGAGCGTGAAGCCGTCGTGGGCGGTGACGAAGTTGATGCTGGCGTAGGGTTTGCGGCCGGTCGTCTCGTACAGGTCCGAGCTGCCGGTCAGCCGATAGCCGAATTCGCCGAGCGTTCCGGGCTCGCCTCGCCAGAAGTCGCGCACGGCGTCGCGGTACTTCCCGTTCCACTCCGACCAGAGCGGCGGGAAGTTGCCCACCTGGTAGCCGCCCTCGCCGACGTCCCAGGGCTCGGCGATGAGCTTGACCTGGCTGACGACCGGATCCTGCTGGATGAGGTCGAAGAACGCCGAGAGGCGGTCGACGTCCTGCAGCTCGCGCGCCAGCGCGGCGGCCAGGTCGAACCGGAAACCGTCGACGTGCATCTCCTGCACCCAGTACCGGAGGCTGTCCATGATCAGTTGCAGCACGTGGGCGTTGCGGGCGTTGAGGGTGTTGCCCGTGCCGGTGTAGTCCATGTAATAGCGTTCGTCGCCCTCGACCAGCCGGTAGTAGGAGGCGTTGTCGAGGCCGCGGAACGAGAGCGTCGGTCCGAGGTGGTTGCCCTCCGCGGTGTGGTTGTAGACGACGTCGAGGATCACCTCGATGCCGGCCTCGTGCAGCGCCCGAACCATCGACTTGAACTCGGCCACCTGGCCGCCGGGCTCCCGCGTCGAGGAGTACTCGTTGTGCGGCGCGAAGAAGCCGATCGAGTTGTAGCCCCAGTAGTTGCGGAGCCCTCGATCGAGGAGGTGGCCGTCTTGCACGAACTGGTGGACGGGCATCAGCTCGACGGCGGTGACCCCGAGCTCGCGCAGGTGGCGGATGGCGCGGGATGGGCCAGGCCGGCGTACGTGCCGCGGAGCTCCGGCGGAACGTCCGGATGGCGTTCGGTGAAGCCCTTGACGTGGAGCTCGTAGATGACGATGTCGTGCTCCGGCAGGTTGAGGAGGCGGTCGCCCTTCCAGTCGAAGTTCGAGTCGACGACGATCGAACGAGGCACGAACGGCGCGCTGTCGGTCTCGTCGAGGCTCGTCCGGCTCGTCCGCACGATGGCCGAAGATGCGCCGGGTCCCAGTCGACCGCTCCCTCGATCGGCCCGGGCGTAGGGGTCGAGCAAGAGCTTGTGCGGGTTGCAGCGCAGGCCGTGCGCGGGATCCCAGGGCCCGTGGACCCGGAAGCCGTATCGCTGACCGGGTCCGACGCCGGGAAGGTAGGCGTGCCAGCGGTAGCCGGTCGACTTCGGGGAGATCGACGCGACGCTCGTTGCCGCGTTCGTCGAAGAGGCACAGCTCCACGCGCTGTGCCACCTCGGAGAAGACGGAGAAGTTGGTTCCGGCCCCGTCGTAGGTCGCGCCCAATGGGTACGGCCGACCGGCCGAGATCTTGATCTGGGCATGGGTTCGCTGGCAATTCCGGCAAGCGGACCTGGATGAGGCATGATCACCTTGGGTGGGCTTCGGCGCAGTCGACGGCATCGCGCGGTCGAGCCGAATGGTCGGGTCGTTCGGACAACCATGGTGCCACGACCGACGTACCCTACCCCTCGGGGTCCCATCCTGCCGCCCGATCGATCCGCGTGGCGCCACCGGGCCTCGCGGGCTGGGCGCGGGCGCGCGGCGCGGGGCGCGGTCGATGGACGCGTGGCGCGCCGGCGCTAGAGGTCTTGCGGCCGGAGTGGCCTGTTGCCCTTGCCGCCGCCTGCGGCGCGAATGGCCGCCATCATCTCCTCGAGCGTGTGGTCGGCCTGATAATCCTCGCCGTCCACGGCTGTTTCGGCCGACTCGGTGCTATTGCCCTCGGCGCTCTGGTTGATCGCGGCGGCGAAGGCGACCGCGGCCGATTCCACGGGCGGCGGCGCCTCAACGGATTCGGACGCCCCGGTGTCCTCGATCTCGCCCGCCGGACGGTTCGGCCGGCTCCAGCGCGGGAAGCTCGCCGCCGTATAGCCATTCGATCGCGAGAGTCGGTTCGATCAGGAGGTCCGGCTTGTCCTTGCCGTACTTCGCGGCGAGAACGCGTCGGTAACCTTCCCCGTCGCTCCGGGCCAGCCGCTCGAATCGGTTGACCAGCTCCCACTGGCCCTTCTTGGGGCAGCGGATCACGTAGAGATCCAGGCTGTCGCCCACGATCGTGAAAATCGCCACACCGTCGTTGACGTAGAAGTGGCAGATGACACCCTCTTCCTCGCCCCGGGCGGCCTGCTCCTGTCGGATCTCGTCCAGGCAGGCGGCAACCTCCGTGCGCACATCCATCGCCGAACACGTGCCACCCTCCTCGAGAATGATCTCGGCGAGGATCTGGTCCAGCGGGTGAGGGGCTCGGTCGCTCATCGAGGCCATCATATGGGAGCGGCCGGGCGCCGCGGGCGCGATTTTCGAGCTCGTGGCTCCCTGGGCCTGGCAGAATGACCTGGCATCCATCGCCACGGGAGGGAGGGGCAAGTGCCAGCGAGGATTCGGATGATCGCCGCAGTCGCGGTCCTGGTCGTTCTGGCATTCGGTGCCGGCCTCTGGGCTAAGGACCAGGCCCGCTACTATCCGCCCATCGTCCAGGCCGACTGCTCGACCATGGATACAGGCGACGGAACCTGCATGGCGAATGGCGTCGCTTACGGCATCCCGCTGGGAGTGCCCTGGACCGACAAGTTCGGCAGCATGCACGACAGCGGTACTCCCGAATGCCTTCCGCCGTTGTCAGGGGTAAACGGACTCCGCGTCGCTGCGGATTGGGTTTGGATCGACGGCTCAGCCTGGGCGCAGGTGCTCTGGGTGGATTGCCGCGGCCACTGATCCCTTGAGCGACCGCTCTGTCAGCGGGCCTTCTGTATGGCCTCCGCCGCCTCGGTTACCTTCTGCGCCGCCCCAACCGTCTTGAAGAAGTCGGCGGGCAGGGTCACGCCAGTGGCGTGGTTCGGGCAGTAGCCGTCGGGGACTTTCTCGAGATATTGCTGGTGGTAGGCCTCGGCGAAGTAGAACTCGGGCGCGGGATGGATTTCGGTCGTGATCGAGCCGTGTCCGGCAGCCTTCAAGCTCGCCTCGAAGGCGTCGCGCGACGCCTCGGCCTCTCGCTGCTGCTCCTCGCTACGGGTCAGGATCGCAGACCTGTATTGCGTGCCCTGGTCGGCGCCCTGACGCATCCCCTGGGTGGGGTCGTGCTCCTCCCAGAAGGCCTTGAGCAACTCCGCGTATGAGGTCTTCTTCGGATCGAAGACGACGCGAACGGTCTCGATATGGCCGGTTCGGCCGGTGCAGACCTCTTCGTACGTGGGATTTGGCGTAGAGCCACCGCTGTAGCCGACCGAGGTCGAATACACGCCGGGCAGGCCCCAGAAGAGCTTTTCCGCTCCCCAGAAGCAACCCATCCCGAATTCGGCGACCTCCATGCCCTCCGGATACGGCGGCCGAAGCGGGGTCCCCAGAACGGCGTGGCGTTCGGGTACCGGCATCGCCGATGGGCGGCCGGGCAGGGTTTCTTCGGGTTTGGGCAATCGCATTTTGCGAGGATCGACGAACCAGTTCATGTGGCGAGTTTACGTCGAGCGCGCCGCGCCTTCCGCTCCTCGACCGGACGGTTCGCGGGCCGCTTCTTTGGAGGGGGACCGGGTGCGTGCTCGCCCGGCCGGCGAAGGCAGGTAGAATCCGAAAACCACGCACCCGCCAAGAGCAAGAGGGCGCCAATCCATGAGGAGCGGGTGGCTTATCCGGGCCGCGGGTTTGTCTGCCTTGGTGGCCGCGGCAATCCTGGCCGGGGTGATCGCCCGGCCCGGCTTTGGGGCGGCCACTCCGACGCCGTCGCCCGTGCCGACCATCGGCTCCGGTCATATCTGCTTCTCGGCCCAGGCCATCATCAATTCCTGTGCTGCCGCCGGCCAGGACCCGACGTTCTACCAGGATCAGACCGTAGCCTTCCGGATCGAGATGCCTTTCTACGCTGACGGCTGGATCCACATCCAGGTATCCAAGATGGCGGGCGATTCGGGGACCACGGTCCGCGAGCTCGACATTCAAGTGATGGCTAATCCTGACGGCGACTGGAACTCCATCGGGCCGGCAGCCGGGCTCAAGCCGAACGCCGGCGGCCAGATGACGACCTACTGGGTCGACGCCTACTCCGAGGGACGCCACATCGCGCAGGGCGCGTTCCAGGTTGCGGGCGACTTGTCGTCCAGCCCGAGCTAGAGGATGAAGGTGACACTCGAGCGCGAGCGCTGCCTGGCGATCCTGGCGCGCCATATCGTGGAGATCCGGCGCCCACATCCCGTCCGCGTGGCGATCGACGGCCCCGATGCCGCCGGCAAGACGATGCTCGCCGACGAACTGGCCGCCCAGATCGAGCGTTCCGGACGCACGGTCATCCGGGCCTCGATCGATGGCTTCCACAGACCCCGAGCCGAACGCACGGCGCGGGGCTCGGAATCTCCGGCCGGCTGCTTCTTCGACTCGTTCGACTACGCGGCGCTGAACTCCGCGTTGCTCCAACCGCTTGGGCCGGACGGCGATCGGGCGTTTCGGCGCCGCGTCTTCGACTATCGGCTCGACGCGCCGGTCGAGGCGGCTGTCGAGACTGCCGACTCTCGGGCGATTCTCCTGTTCGACGGCGTCTTCCTGCTGCGGAGCGAACTCGTCGACCATTGGGACTTCTCCATCTTCGTCTCGGTGCCGTTCGCCGAGACCGTCCGACGAGCGGTCGAGCGCGACGTCTACCTATTCGGATCGGAGGACGAAGTTCGTCGCCGCTACGAGACCAGATACGTGCCGGGCCAGCAGCTCTACTACTCCCGAGAGAAGCCGCAGGCCAGAGCGGACGTGGTGGTGGAGAACGCGGACCCGGCGAGCCCCAGGCTGATCTGGCCGTAGGGGCGTCGCACGAAGCTTCGAGGGCGGCCCCGATCCGTGCCCACGCCCATCTGGCCAGATTCCAATCACGGCGACCTTAGGCGCGACTTGGGACCTCCGAGGCCTCGCCATCGAGCCAAACGTCAACCAGCCGAGCGGCGACTTCCGACTCTGGCCAAGTAGAGGCCTCTCGATCTCCCTTAGTGTCGTCCCTATTGGAATCTTGTCAGGGCCGGAGGTCAGGGCCGCATCGGCGAACTGCCACTGGCTTGCGTCGGCGCTCAGGCGGTTCGAGGCCGAAGCGAGGGACCGATCGAGCAAACCGCCGAAGGCGGAGACCGGGCGGCCGAGCTTCGGCGATCAGCGGAGTGGCCGCACGCGATCGGGCCGCATCGGCGAACTGCCACTCGCCTTGCGTCGGCGCTCAGGCGGTTCGAGCGCAAGGCGGGCCGAGCACCGGAGCAAGCGCACCTGGAGGTGCGTGAGCGAGGAACGCAGGCCCAACGCCGCGATCGGGCCGCATCAGCGCCACAGCCCGCGACCAAGTCGGCGCTCAGGCGGTTCGAGCGCAAGGCGGATCGAGTACCGGAGGCGAGCGCACCTGGAGGTGCGTGAGCCGAGGAACGCAGAGCCAACGCCGCGATCGGGCCGCATCAGCGCCGACGCCTAGAAGAGGCCGCTCTGGCGGAGGCGCGTGATCACCGGCGGCAGCCAGCGATCCAAGTAGGCCGCATCGTATTTGGCGCGGATCGTGGCCGGTGCCGTCATCCGATCCACCGGCGACGCGTCGGCCAGGGCATCGGCGACGGTCCCGTAGACACCGCCGGCGACTCCGGCGACGAGCGCCGCGCCGAGAGCGCCGCATTCCTCGGCCCGCACCACCTCGAGACGGCCCGGGCCGAGCGCCGCCTTGGCGGTCAGCCAGCGCTTGTTCCGCGCGCCGCCGCCGGCGAGCCGAACCCGCTCGAGCGGCACGCCCGCGACCCGGGCAAGCTCGTCGAGCATCCAGCGGACGTGGTAGGCGGCGCCGTCGATGATCGCCCCGGCCATGTCCGGCAGGCCGTGTTCCTCGCGCAGGCCTTCGAATTCGAGGCTGGCCGTGCTGTCGGGATGAGGCGCGGTTCGGCCCCGGAGGTACGGTCGCACGACCGGTTCGACCGGTCCCGGCCCCGCCTGTTCGAGCAGCGCGGATGAAGTCGCGCGTACCGTCGACATCGTCATCGCGCGCAGCGGTCTGGCCGAGAAACGCCCGAACGAACCACTCCACCATGGCGCCCGACGATTGCAGGCCGCCGACGATGTACCAGAGCCCGTCGATCGCGTGGCAGCCGGTCGAGAAACCGCCCCGACGGACTTCGTCGGCCAGCGCCGGCTCGCGAGTCACCACCAGCGTCGCTTCCGAGCTGCCCATCGAGTCGAGCGCCTCGCCGGGTCTCGAGACGCCGGCTCCGATGGCCGTGGCGAGATGGTCGTGGCCCGCGACGACGACGGGAATTCCGGCCGTCAAACCCAGCCGCGTCGGCCGCGGCCGGTGTGAGATGCCCGACCGCCTGGCCGAGCGGCAGCACCGGCGGCATCTCGTCGGGGTTGAGGCTGGCGAACGCGAGAAGCTCGCGGTCCCAGGTCCGTGCTCGTGACGTCGAAGGCCATCGTCCGGCACGCCAGGGACGCGTTGGTGCCGAGCTGGCCCGTCAGATCGAGTGCGGCCAGCTCGGCGACGCCCGCCCAGTGGCGCAGCCGCGTGAAGTCCGCCGCGCGCTGCTCGCGCAGCCAGAGCAGCTTGGGCAGCGTGTACTTCGGTTCCGCCCGCAGACCCGGTCCGGGCGAACAGCTGCGCCGCCCCGACCTGCCGCTCGAGGAACGCCGCCTGGCGTTGCGGGCGCGGGATCGTGCCAGGCCATGATCTCGCCGACGGCCTGGTTTCGGCGGTCCACCGGCACTCCGGACTCGGCCATGCTGGCGATTCCGATGGCAAGCGGCCGAGCGGCCTTGGACTTGCCGGCCGCGGCCGCGCATTCGGATATCGCGGCGGAAACGGCCGCCAGCATCTCCGAAGGGAGGTGGTAAGCGCCTCCTCCCCGGACGGGATGGGTGATCGTCGGCCGGCGGGCCACGTAGACGATGCCCTTGTGGGCCGCGATCAGGGCAGCCTTGACGTGCGTCGAGCCGATGTCGACGCCGATCAGGTTCTGTTCGGGCCCGCCCTCCTGGTTGGTCACGGCCAAATCATGGCGTACGCGGCCGCTCGGCGCGGTGCCTCCGCCGCACGTCGTCCGTGGTCAAGGACGTTCCCTCACAATAGGGAACATGCGATTCCTCTTGAAGCGCCGCCAGGACGAACCGCCAGCGCGGCAGCCGCTAGATCGTCGGGAAACCACCTGGGTCTCGACGAACCGCCGATCGTTCGACACCTTCTCGGTCGGATCGCTCGTGCCCGTCGCCTTCGATCGATACGCCCGGGTCCTGCATCCGGCTTCGACCTACGACAACCGGCCGGTTCGATGGGACGAAGTCGCGGGCTGGTCGGGCAAGACCGCGCACGCGCTCGCCCAGTGGGAATGGCTGGCCCAACCGATCCGCGGGCGCGAGCTCGGACCGCGTCCCTTCGTGCTGCCGCCTCGAGCGGGCGGGCTGCCGCAGGGCCAGCTGCGCGCCTTGTCCGAACTGCTCGCCGGCCACACCGCCGACCCGGAGCATTGCTTCATCGGGTTGTGGGATGGCTACGGTTCGCCCGCCGTCTGGCTCACCAAAGGTTCCGGGCCGGGACATACGGGACCGGCCGTCGAAGCTCCCACGTCTCCGCTCTGGGCAGAGGGCAGGGAATTGCGGTTCGACTATCGAGCCTTCGTCGTCTTGGAAGGCTCCATCGCCACGGTTTCCGAGATGGCGGACCGGCACGGCCCGTTCGGCTATCAGCTGCCGCCGACGCTCTTCTGGCCGGCCGATCATGCCTGGTTCGTGGCCACGGACCCGGACCTCGAATTCGACCTACGTCGGCGGCTCGGCCGCCGCGGTCGAAGCCATCCTGGCCGACAGCCGGTTCGAAGCCTGGCCCGCCTGGCCCGACGACGACGTGAGCATCGGCAGCGACGATCTCAACCTGCCGCCGCCTAGTAGAGCCGGCCGGGCCGCGGAACGGCGCCGACATGGCGCCGGCGCCGTTCCGTCCGGTTTGGTCGGTCAGGCCGCCGGGGCACCGAGCTGGGCCGTCACCGTCAGCTCTTCGACCCCGCGAACGAGGCCCAGCTTGACGGCGCCATCGCCCGCCTTGACGAGTGCCGCGTGAAGGGCGTCCGGATCGGTGATCTCGACCCCGTCGACCGAGACGATCAGGTCGCCTTCGCGAATGTCGGCCGCCTCAGCGGGGCTGCCTTCTTCGACGCCGCGAACGAGCAGGCCATCGCGCTCGGGCAAACCCACGGCTTTGCGCATATGGCGAGCCACGTGGCCCGGAGCCACGGCGACCCCCAACCGCGGCCGAACGGCCTCTTCGCCACGAGCAAGCGCGTCGATGCGGGCCTTGAGATCCGCGTCCGCGGGCAGGGCGAGGTAGAAGCCTTCGCCGACCCGCTGCGTATTCACGCCGACCAGCCGGCCTTCGGCGTCGAAGATCGCGCTACCGGACGAGCCGGGTGCGAGCGGCGCCGTGTGCTCGATGCTGCCGCCGATCAGCCGCCCGCCGGGGCCGCGGAACGACCGCTCGCGCCCGGACACGAAGCCGAACGTGGTTCTGGCACCGCCGTTGGCCGCCTTGGCCACGGCGAAGACGACGGAACCGACCTCGGGCGTCGTCGTTGCCCAATCGAGCGGCGTCGCGTCAGCCGTTGGGACGTCGAGGACGGCGAGATCGCCGTCGAAGTCGGCCGCCAGAAGCGTGCCGCGCTCCCGTCGACCGTCAGCGAAGACGCACGTTGCCCCTTCGCCGCGAACGTTGTGCGCGTTGGTAAGAACCCGATCCTTGGCGATCACGAGGCCGCTGCCTCGCAGCCACCGGCCACCGATCCCCACGACCGCCGGTGCGGCTCGATCCGCGACCTTGGTCATTGCCGATTGGAATTCGTCCAGGACGCCCATTTCTCGATCTCCCGCCACTCCGGCCCAGGCCGTGATTGGCTTCTCTTCTCGGTGGTCAGTAGCCACTAGCAATTCGCAAGTTACCATGCAACAGCCAACCCGGCAAGATGGAACCGCGAGGCGGTGCGGGTACCATGAACGCCGTGGAAAACGAGAATCCCCAATCCCCGCTCCGGGTCGCCCTGGAACGTGTCGGCGATCGCTGGAGCCTGCTCCTGGTGGAGTCGCTCCTCGACGGGCCGCGACGCTTCAACGACCTCCAGGCCGCACTGCCGGGCATTGCCCCGAACATCCTCTCGGACCGGCTCAAGCGACTCGAGCGGGATCGCGTCTTGATGTCGCGCCGATATTCCGAGCGCCCGATTCGCCTCAGCTATGAGTTGACCGCGGACGGCCGCGAACTCGCCGGGGCGCTCCGGCTTCTGGCGAGTTGGGGCTCGCGGGCAGGCGAGCCGGCCACGATGCGCCACGAGACGTGCGGCACGCCGCTGGAGGCGCGCTGGTATTGCCCGACCTGCGCCCGCTCGATCGAACGGAACGAGACGACGGAGCTGCGGCGGCTCTAGACATTCACACGCCAGGAGGGAGAAATGGCGAGTCGAAGCGAAGGACTCCCGCTCGAAGCGATGTGGGAGGCCGCGGTCGAGCCGGGGGAGCACCGCCGAGGTGGGTGGCTGCCCGATGCGCTCTCGCCTCGATTCGCGGGCGAGCTCGCGTTCGACCTTCGAGAGGACCGGCCGGCCGTCGTGGCCAATTTCGTCTCGAGCATCGATGGCGTGGTGGCCCTTGGCCGCGACGAGCACTCGACCGGCGGTGGCGAGATCAGCGGCTTCTCCGATGCCGATCGATTCATGATGGCCCTGCTCCGCTGCCTCGCCGACGTGGTGGTTGTGGGCGCCGGCACGGTTCGAGTGGGTCGGAACCACGAATGGACGGCTCGCCATCTACGGCCAGATCTCGCGCCGGTGTTTGCCGAGTGGCGCAGCCATCTAGGCCTTACGCCGCAGCCGGCGACGGTCGTGGTTACCGCGAGCGGCGACGTAGACCTGCGGCATCGGGGTCTGTGCGCACCGGACGTGCCGGTCTTCGTGGTCACGACCCACGTCGGAGCGCGGCGCCTTAGCGAACACAAGCTGCCGGCGAACCTGGAAGTGGTCGTGAACAGCAACGGCGCGGGCGTCAAGCCTGGCGAATTGCTCGACGCGATCCGGATGAACACCCGGGCTCGAGTGGCCCTGTGCGAGGGCGGCCCGCATCTCCTCGGCGAGTTGCTGGCGGCGAAGCTGGTCGACGAGCTCTTCCTGACCGTTGCGCCGCAGGTCGTCGGCCGGCCGGAAGACGCCGAGCGGCTGGGCCTGGTCGAGGGCGCCGACATCCTCGGCGCCGGCGGTGCCTGGGCTCGACTCGCGGGCGTTCGCCGCGCGGGCGACGACCTCTTCCTCCGCTATCGCTTCGGCGAGTAGGCCTCACCGCAACCCCTACCGAGTCACTGGGGCAGTTCGCTCGTCAACTTGAACCACTCGATCTCGCCCGAACTGTTGGCGCAGATCGTGTATGTCCGGGACAACTCGATCGTGGTCGTCCAGGCCTGCCTCCCGCCGACGTCTTCGGTCGGTACGTCCGAGTGGTAGTCCGGCGCCTTGGGCAGCTCGAGTCCGCCATTGGTGAACAGGATCGAGTCGCCCATGTCCCAGGCGATGTGCCACTCGGACTGGCCCGGCCACGGATCCCAGCAGCCCGCTTGCGATTCGATCGGCCTGAGACCTGCCTGGAACTTTGGCGCGACGGTGCTGGCAACGACGAGATGGCCAGGCAGCGGGATTCCTCCGAGGAACTTGGTGTCCGCGTCAGACTGGACCTCGTCGATCGTCCGCCCGTCCGTCATCGTGTAGTGCCGCCCGTAGCTGGCGCCTTCGACCTTGGCGACCACGCCGACGAAGTTCGGCCGCATCGGCGTCGGTGGTGGTGGGTAGCTAGGCACCGCGTCCAGGCAGCCCCGCGTGCCCATCGTCATCGTGGCAGCCATGACCAGCAACAGGAATGGACTCTCCCTCGGACTCTCCCTCGAACCCTCACCGGTGCCCTCCCCTCCCCGCGCTGCCTCCTCGCCGACGCGCCGTCATCATAGAACACGCTATTCGGGCGCTTCGGACCCGTCCGACAGTTCGCGAGCGCCCTAAAATGTCCCACCGTCAAGAGAAATCAAGCACGGAAGGTACGCATGAGTCGAACTCCGCGCATCGGCATCCTCACCGGCGGTGGCGACGTCCCCGGTCTGAATGCCGTCATCAAGAGCGTCGTCTACCGGGCAACCGAGCTCGGCTACGAGGTCTACGGCATCCGGCGAGGCTGGGAAGGCCTCACCCACATGAAGCCGGGACCCGGGCTGGACGAGGACTACATCGTCCCGCTCGACAGGAACAACACTCGGGCAATCGACCGAACGGGCGGCACCTGGCTGCACACCTCCCGAACCAACGCCCGCAAGATGAAAGCCGGCAAGACGCCGGCCCACATCGGACCCGAGCGGCTCAAGCAGCTCGAGGTCAAGGAAGGCGTCTACAACTTCACGCCGGTCGTCCTCGAGAACATCGAGAAGCTCGGCCTGGACTACCTGATCCCGATCGGCGGCGACGACACCCTGAGCTTCAGCCAGGTTCTCGCCGACAAGGGCGTCAAGGTCGTGGCGGTTCCCAAGACCATGGACAACGACGTCCAGGGAACTGAGTACTGCATCGGCTTCTCGACGGCCATCTCCCGGGCGAAGGACGCGATCAATCGCCAGCGAACCACCCTGGGCTCGCACGAGCGCATCGGCGTCTTCCGCATCTTCGGCCGCGACGCCGGGTTCACCGCCCTGTACACGGCCTATGTCACCAGCTGCCGCTGCCTGATCCCCGAGTACCAGTTCGATCTGGACAAGCTCGTCGAGCTCGCGGTCGAGGACAAGAAGAACAACCCGAGCGGCTACGCCATCGTGATCGCCGCCGAGGGCGCGATCTGGAAGGGCGGCGAGATCGGCGAGTACGGTCCGGCCGACTCCTTCGGTCACCGCCACAAGGCCAACATCGCCGAGGTCCTCGCCTCGGAGATCCAGGCCCGCTCCGGCCAGGAAACGCTCGCCTCCGAGCTGACCTACGACCTCCGATCCGGCGATCCGGACGCGGTCGACTCCATGGTCGGCATCACCTTCGCCAACGTGGCCATGAACCTCGTCGCCAACGGCGTGAGCGGCCGAATGGTCGCCATCCGCGGCGGAAAGTACAGCCACTCCCCGCTCCCGGATCCCAGCATGGGCCCGCGCTCGATCGACATCCCAACGATGTACAACACCGAGCGCTACCGCCCCATCTACACCAGCCGTGACGGCCTGCCGCTCCTGCTCGGCATCCCGGTCGCGGAGGATCCCTCGCTGCTGCTGAAGTAGCGGGCCCGGGCCCTCGGCCCGCGAGTTCCCCGCCAGATATTCGGAAGCCCGGGCGTTTCGCCCGGGCTTCCGACGTTTCGGCGATAGACCACTCGCCGGAAAGAGCGCTTCGACCCCTCCAAATCGGCCCTCCGGAGGCCATCCCGGCCGCTCGGAGGGCGCCCGTTTGACAGTTGGGCGCGGGCAGGGCACGGTTCGTGGGTCATGACATCAACTTCCCCGCCCCCTCTACTAAACGGTCGCGATCTGCTGCGCGCGATCGGCCTCTCAGTCGAAGGCCCAGTCCTCTGGGGTCGGCCCGTGGTTGGCAGCAGCCCGGGCGTATTCGTCGTCGAGATGCCGGCTCCGGCGCCCAAGGTGTCGATAGACCCTGACGCGATCAAAGACTGGATCGGGCGCGCTCCGGACCTTCGCCTCGATGGCAAGAAACCGAGCGTCGCCGAGCTTCAGACGCGCCTGGCTTCCTTCTGGGTCCCGAGTCAGCAGATCCTCTTTATCGGGTCCAGCCAGAAGTCCGTCGCGGCTCGGTTGGCCGGGATGTACAAGACGCCGCTGGGCGAGCGGCGGCCTCAGCCATCCGGGTACTGGCTGCGCACCCTTCGCGATCTGGGCAAATTCCGGATATGGTGGGCTCCCGCCCCGGATCCGGACCTGTACGAGGACATGCTCCTCGACGCGTTCATGAAAGCCGCCGGAGCGTTGCCCTACGCGGTTCTCGCCACGCCGTCCGGGGAACGGCGCGAGCATGGGCTGACGGGCACGCTCCATGACGTAGAACCGGCCCGTCCGGTGAAAATCACCAAGGTGACGGTGCTGCCGGACGCAAATGAGGAGGAGATGGCTTTGAGTAGTGGTCCCGAACGAAGTCGAGGCGCACGAGCAATGACTACCGGCACTACGGCTGCCCCGCAGCCGGCATCTGCCGGTCCGGCGACAGCAGGCTCCGCCGCCGATGCGCAGGCCGAAGGCGTTGAGTCCGAAGCTGTCGCGGCCGGGGCATCGACCGAGCCCGCGCCGGCGGCGGAGAAACGCCCGGCGACCCGGGCCAAGGCCGCCCGCGAGCCCCGCGAACTGGCGCGACGAAGCCCGCCTCGCGCGGGCGCAAGGCGATCCCCGCGCCCACGACCGGCCCGTCGGCGATCGTGCCGGTCGTGATCCGGCGCAGTTCCAAGGCCGAGAAGAAGGGCGGCGCGATCGCCGCGACCCATATCACGGCCGAAGGCCTGATCGCTCTCGAGAACGAGCTGGAAGAGCTGACGACGCTGCGCCGGCCCGAAGTGATCGCCCGGATCAAATCAGCCCGCGAACTCGGCGACCTCTCGGAGAACGCCGACTACGAAGCGGCCCGCAAGGAGCAGTCGTTCCTCGAAGGCCGGATCCTTCAGATCGAGCAGATGATCAAGTACGCGCAGATCATCGACACCACGGGCGAAGGCGGCTCCACGGTCGTGATGGGCAGCACGGTCGTGGTCGAAACCGATCGCCACGGCGAAGAGACGTTCCAGATCGTCGGTTCGGCCGAAGCGGACGCCTCATCCGGCAAGATCAGCTTCACCTCGCCAATCGGCAAGGCCCTCATTGGACATCGGGCCGGCGAGATGGTCCGCGTCCAGGTCCCGGCCGGCACGATGGACTTCAAAGTCGTCGAGGTTAAGTAGATCAAGTGGCAGGCTGGGTCCTCGACGACACGTGGTCGAGGTGAAATAGGCGAGTGGGTCCTCGACCACACGTCGTCGAGGTCAAGTGGCCGGCTGGGTCGGCCGAGGGGCCGTCGGCCTAGCGAGGCCCGCCCGGGTTCGGCGCGGTGTCGGCGCGTTCGTCGTCCTTTCGATCCCGCTTCGGAAGGACGTTGAGAACGACGATGACGACTCCCATCGCGACCGCCATGAACGGCAGTGAGTCGCGCAGGATCGTGCTCGAGTTCGGCTCGTCCAGGCCGATCGCGTTCTCGAACACGAGGCCGAAGGCAACGAACAAGCCCAAGCCCACGGCGGCCGTCCGCAGGCCCGAGTCGACCAGGTCCATGCGGCGATGGGTCAGCCCGAACAGCAACAGCGTGACGCCCACCGAACCCGGTGCAACCAGGGCCCAGGCGTAGGACCAGCTGGCATAGGTGTTCGTGGCGTCCTGGAATGCCAGCAGCAGGCCGACGCTCGTAAGCAGCCCGCCGGGAATTGCCGCCCCCAGACCGCCCTCGCTCGGAATCGCCAGACCGAGGATCAGCAAGAACAAGCCGGGAACGATGATGAAGGCCGGCCAGCCGTAACGGCCGACGTCGAACCCGGTGAGGTTCGAAACGAGGAACGCGGCTCCCGCGAGTATCAGGAGTAGCCCAAAAGCCAGGGCACCCTGATCCGAACCGCCCCGCCTGTCACTTCGATCGTGCCAACCGTCGCCCGTGGACATCTCACCGCCTCCTTCTGCCGGCAGTCTAGTCGGCGACCCATGCCGCCAGATCATTCGCGAGTCTCGACTTTTGCGATCCGCGGCCACTGCCTCAGGAGGATGCCGCGACAAACACAGGGACACCGTCGACCTGCAGGATCTTGCCCGTCCCAAGATCGGCGTGGCTGCCGTTGACCACCAGGGAGACGCTGACGTCGCCCGAGATATCCATGATCGGCGAGCCAACGGGCAGGCGGCCGTCGATGAACTGGTCGAAGCCCAGGCTCGAGGCTCCGTCGCCGTAGATGAGCAGCTGATTCATCTGCGTGGGCCGGGTCGATCTTGTTAGACGGCAGTGACAGCCTGACCGGGTCGATTACCTGCCAGGCCGTGACCCCCAGCCCCTCCACGAGGGCGTGGTATCCGCCGTTGGTCGGGACGGACTCGACGAGCGGCAGGAAGCCCGGGAAGCGGACGATGACCCGTGGCGTATTGGAGAGGCCGCTCAGTCCAAAGCCGTCGAATGAAACGTCCACCGGCGCGCCCCGAGTGGATCGGATGTCGACGGGCAGGGCGACGATCCAGCGGTCCGATGGCTCGGTGATGGCCGCCAGGGCATCGTTTACGAGGCGCGCCACGACGGGGCCCGCGAGCACGACTCCGCCGGTCTGGGCGCTCGAGCCGTCCGGTTGGCCGCACGTGACGAGGGGCATGAACTCGCCGGCATAGGAGCCGATCTTGAGGCCGTACTTGTTGCCTGCGAGGGCGTAGTAGATCGCCCGGCCCGACTGTATCTGGACCTGCAGGCCAGGGACCGCGACTACCGGGATGCGGCTTCCATCCTCGGCGTAGTAGTAGATGCTCTCCCCGACCAGGGCGAAGCCGATGGGATGCTTCGACGGCGCCGGCGTGGCCGACGGAGTAGGCCTGGCCGAGGGCGTCGGGCTGCTGAACCGGGTCGGGCTCGCCGACGGACCGGGCGTTGGACTCGGCGGAGGCTTCGTCGCCGTCGGGTTGGCAAGCGGACTCACGTGGCCGCTGCCTGTCGACGTCGCACTCGAAAAGACCGGATCGAACGCGGCGATTCCGAAACCGGCGACGACGAGAATGAGGGCGGCGACCGTCAAGCCCACGATGAAGCGCCGACCAGGTTGCATCGAGACTGGCGAACCCCTTGCATGCCCCTTGGGTGACTGGCATGAGTCTAGTCCGCGGAGCCGGGCGTAACCTGATCCAAACTGAGTGCCGGTAGCGGAAAGGCGGAGTCGTGGCAGACGTGTCTCGGGACGTCGACTCGAACGGCGGGAAAGGGCACGTCGCGCTGACCTTCGACGACGGGCCCAACGACAACACGGCCACGCTGCTCGAAACGCTCGCGCGCTGCGGCGTCCGAGCCACCCTGTTCAACCTCGGCGAGGGCTCGGACGCCGATCCGTCGCTCGTCCGGGCCGAGGCGAAGGCGGGCATGTGGATCGGCAATCACAGCTACACCCACCCGCACCTGCTCACCCTCGATCCGGGCGTCGTGCGTGAGGAGCTGGCGCGGACGCAGACGTCGATCGCCGAAGCCGGAGGTGGCCGGCCAACGCTCTTCCGTCCACCGTTCGGGGAAACGGACGAAGGGCTCGCAGAAATAGCGTCCAGCCTGGGCTTGCGGGTCGTCATGTGGGATGTCGATTCGGGCGACTGGAACGGGGCGACCACTGAGGAGATCGTCGGAGCGGCGGCGAGGCTTCAGGACGGCCAGATCATGCTGATGCACGACCGGCATGCGACGACGATCGCCGCCATTCCTCGGATCGTCGCGGGTCTCGCGGGCCGCGGACTGGCCGTCGGCATGATCGATCCGGTGAGTGGCCGCGCCGTGCCGCCTCGCGGCTGAGCGCCCTTAGTCGCCCCCGACCAGTGCCCTCTCGACGGCGGCGAGGAGCTGCCCGCGGTCGAACGGCTTCGCCAGGAATCGGAGCCGCTCGTCGTCCGTCCCTATCGGATCGACGTCGTAGCCGGATACCAGGAGAACCCGAAGGGTCGGCCGAGACGCGAGAAGTCGGTCCGCCAGATCGTGGCCGTTTTCCCCGGGCATGACGATATCGGTCAGCAGCAGATCGATCCTGTCCGGCAGGCCGTCCGCGAGGGCGAAGGCTTCGGCGGGTGTCGCCGCAACCATGACTCGATACCCCGAGCGCTCGAGCGTGGAGATCACGAACCCGCGGACCGACGGATCGTCTTCGACGGCGAGGATGACGCCCTTGCTGGCCGAGGCCGCAACCGGCCGATGCTCGCCGGCGATGGGTTCGGGCTTGGCGTCGATGCGCGGCAGCAGCACCCGGATTCGGGTTCCCTGGCCGATGGCGGACTCGGCCCAGATCTGGCCACTGGACTGCTTGACGATGCCGTAGACGGTGGCGAGTCCAAGGCCCGTTCCCTGGCCGACGGCCTTCGTCGTGAAGAAGGGCTCGAAGGCCCGTTCCAGCGTTGTCTCATCCATACCCAGGCCGCTGTCGGCGACGGTGAGCAGCACCGCCGGACCAACCCAGCCGCGGCCGACCGCGGTCGCCTCCGCCACCTGTTCGACCGTTATCTCCACGGAGCCCCCGGAAGGCATCGCGTCCCGAGCATTCACCGCCAGGTTTACGAGGACCTGCTCGAGCTGACCCGGATCCATGCACACGATGACCGGCTCATCCGCGAGCCTGGTCCCAAGCCGGATGTGCTCGCCGATGAGACGCCGGAGCATCTGGCCCACGCCGGCGACCACCGCATTGACGTCGATCGCCCGAGGCACGGCCTCCTGCTTCCTGGCGAAGGCAAGCACCTGGCGAGTCAGGTCCGTCGCCCGGGTTCCGGCCCGTCGAATCTCGCGAGCCGCTTCGGCTCTCGGATCGTCGCCGAGCTCCCCGATCAAGATGTCCGAGTAGCCGTTGACGGCGGTCAGCAGATTGTTGAAGTCGTGGGCGATTCCACCCGCGAGGTGGCCCATGGCCTCGAGACGCGTCGCCTCGGCAAGCTGGGCCTGGAGCGCGTCCCGCTGGGTGACGTCGATAGCGAGGAGGAGGCGGGCGGGCCGGCCGTCGAAGTCGATGTCGTGCGCCGAAACCTCCATTCGAATGATCGAGCCGTCCTTGAGAATCTGGTGCCAGGGGCCGCTCGTCCGGAATCCGCCACCCGCCAGAACCCTCGACATCGCCGCGACCATCTCGGCGGCCTCCTCCGGGGGCTCGAGGTCCAGGACGGTCATGGCCAGGAATTCGTCGCGGCTGTAGCCGTAGTCGGAGACCGCGGCGTTGTTCACCGCCAGGAAACCGAACGTCTCCAGATCCACGACGGCAAGCGGGTGAGGGTTCAGATCGAAGAGGTCGCGGTAGCGCTTCTCGGATCGGGCGAGGGCGGTCTGTGCAGCCGCGATCGAGCGGGCGGCCTCGATGGCGGTCAGGGCGTTGGAGAGGTCCTCCGCGACCTGCTCGAAAAGATGAGCCTCCGCGGCGTCGAAATGGCTTGACTGGGCGGAATACAGGACGAGGGCGCCGATGGGCTTGCCGGAAACGCGCAGCGGGAAACCTCCGGCCGTCCGGTAGCCGAGCTGCTCGAAGAAATCCTTCCAGTACGCCATCCTCGGATCGGTTCGCACGTCCTGGACGATGACGCTGCGGTTTTCCCGGATGGAGGTTCCGACCACTCCATTCCCCGAGGCCTCGTCGCCGGCCGTCACGGTGATCGTCGAGAGCAACCCTTCGTCGCGCCCGGAGTTGTAGGCGAGGCGCACGTGCTTGGTGTCCGGGTCCAGAAGACCGACCCACGCGAGCTCGAACCCGCCCACGCCGGCCGCGATCCGGCAGGCTTCCTCGAGAATCACCGTGGGGTCCTGGGTTCGGAGGATCACCTGGTCGATCGCGCTCAGGATGTGGTACGTGCGACCCATTCGAGAGGCGCCGCGCGAAGGGAACCGACGCTCGCCCGAATCCCGCGCGGTCACGACGGTACCCACGATCGACCCGTTCGGGCCGGCCGTCGGCTTTATCGTGAACTCGGTCTCGCGGCGCGTCCCGTTGATCTGGAGACTCGCCCTGGCGGTCGCCGGCTTGCCGGTTTCGAGAACCTCGCGGCGTATCGCTTCGAGCGATGACACGCTCTCGGGCGGGACGCCGATCTCGTACCAGGTCCGCCCGATCAGCTGGTCCGGCGTCATCCCGAAGTCGGCGGCCAGGGCGGGCGTGGCATACAGGAATCGGCCTTCGCGGTCGTAGTAACCGACGCTGGATCTCATCGCCCTTGGAGCGGCCAATCCCAGACTCCCACTCGAATGGAGAGCATCGGCGGCGCCAAATCTGACCGGCTCGGCCCCCTGCGCGCTCATCGCCGTTCCTCGTCGCCGCCCACCGTCCTCGGCCCCAGGTGGGTGCCCATTCGAATGTCGGCCAGCCCACGTTAGACCCCGCGGGCGCGTATCGCAATGGCTCAATGGGCCCTCGTGGGTGGCGGACCGGACCTGCCCGTGGCACGATGGAGCCATGAGCGACAGCGACGTCTCCACGAACGACGAACCGGTCACTTCGGGCACGGATTCCGGCGCGACACTCCGATCGTCAACGCGCCGGCGGCCCACCGGAGAGCCGTCGCTGACCCGCGAACCGGTCCTCCTGAGTACCCGGACGCTCAAGATCGCCGTCGTAGGCGTCGGGCTCGTCGGCTCCACGTATGCCTATGCCCTCCTGCTCTCGGGTTTGGCGGCGGAGATAGTCCTCATCGACGTCAATCGCGAGCGGGCCGAGGGCGAGGCGATGGACCTCAATCACACGGTCCCGTTCGCCCACCCCACCAAGATTTGCGCCGGCGACTACTCCGACTGCGAAGGGGCGGCCATTACGGTCATCGCCGCGGGCACGAACCAGAAGCCCGGCGAGACGCGCCTGGACCTCGTCCGGCGCAACGCCTCGATCTTCGGCCAGATCGTGCCCCAGGTCGCGGCCGCGAACCCGGACGGGATCATCGTCGTGGCCACCAACCCGGTGGACATCCTGACCTCGGTGACACTCGGCCTGTCCGGCTTTCCATCCCATCGGGTCTTCGGCTCGGGCACGATCCTCGATACGGCCCGCTTCCGCTACATGCTCAGCGAGCATCTGGGCGTGGACCCGCGGAGCGTCCACGCCTACATCGTCGGCGAACACGGCGACAGCGAGGTGCCGGTCTGGTCGCTGGCCAATGTGGCGGGCATGCGGCTGCCCACGTTCTGCCAGGAAAACGGCATCTCCCTCACCACGGAAGACATGGAGCGCATCTTCCGCCAGACCCGCGACGCCGCCTACGAGATCATCCGCCGCAAGGGCGCGACGTACTACGCCGTGGCGGCCGGGCTGATGCGGATCACCGAGGCGATCCTGCGCGACCAGAACACGGTCCTCTCGATTTCGAGCCTTATCGAGGACTTCTACGGCATCGACGGCGTGTGCCTGAGCCTGCCGACGGTTGTGAGCCGGCGAGGCATCGAGCGCGTGTTGCGCCTCGAGCTATCGCCCCGTGAAGCGCGCGGTGTCCGCAAATCGGCCGACGTCCTGCACCAGACGCTCAATTCGCTCAAGGCCTAGCGCGGCAGTTCACGCTCTTCGAGCGGGGTGTCCCAGTGCGCCTCGATCAGCTCGAAGCGGTGGCGCTCCTCGGCCTGCAGCTTGTCCTGGTCCGGGTAGAGACGCGCCACGATCGCGGGATCGGTGTGCTCTTCCATCGCTTCCCAGTCGCGGAAGGTGATCGTCACTTCGAACGTCCAGTCCTGCCGTCCGTCGCCGTGGAACCGCGGCTCGTAGGCGTGGACCTCGAGCATCCGGCCCGTTTCAACCTGCGCTCGCAGAAGCGGCCAATGGTTTCGCTCGAACAGCTCGACGAACTCGTCCTGGAAGCCCCAGCGGATCCTGTAGAAGTACTGCACGGTCACGGGCTTGCCGGATGTGGCCATCTATCGCTCCTCATCGCCAGGTCAGCCAGGTCAGCCTACACGACTCTCGGGAATCCGCAGCCCGGAGACCATCCTGGATCGAGGCCGGTTGGGACCGCGCCCCGGGCCGAGCGTCACGGCCGGTAGGTGCCCGATTCAACCCGGCCGCCAGCCCTTGGTCCCGCCGATGCGGGTCCGCTGGCACTCAACCCGGAACCTCGAGCCGGCGATCATTCAGATAACGGCTAAGCCATCATCCGGCCGGCCGTCCCAACTGCGAGAGCTCATGACCACCGAAACCGCCGCCTCCGAGCCGGCCATCGAACGGACGCAACTCCAGCGTTCGATCGAAGGGCTCGACAGCGCCAGCAAAGCCGCTCCCCAGCTCCAGTTCATGCTGTCGGGCGCTCAGTGGCGCGACTCCTGGCTCCACGGCGTCCGGAGCCTGTATCTGATGATCGAGGTCATCCTTCTGGGTTTGGCCGGCGGCCTCCTGGTATCGATCCTGAACCTCGACGTCCAGCGCGCCTGGGTCCCGGCGGTCCTCCTCCTGGTCGACGCCGGCGCCAGCATGCTGCTCCTGGTCCGGATGCGGCGAGCGGCGATCGGCCTCGGCGACGACGTCCGGTTCTGGCATCGGGAGATCGTCCGGGCCGAACGCGAGCTGCCACCCGACCGGCGGGTCTTCACCCGATTCAAGCTGCTCCAGCGCTCCCGGCTCAAGTCCGATACGGCCGAACTGACCGGACTTGCCCTCTCGGCCGAAGGCCTTGACGAAGACGGCCTGGATCGACTGATCGAGCCCTTCAGCGCGACCCGCCGGCTCATCGAGAACCGGGTTCCCGCCCTGGTCGGCCTCCTGTGGATCGCCTGGGCGGTTGCCGGCGTCGGCGCGCTCTATCTGCGGGCCGCGCACCTCATTCCTTAGCGGCGTCAGGTCGCCGGCGGCTCAGGTCGCGCTGGCACCGACGAGACGCGCCGAATCGCGGAAACCAGACGGGCGATCGAACCTACGCGCGCCCGTCCGAACGAGACGGATATCGTCGCGCGCCGGACGCCCAGTCGATCGGCAACTCCCGACTGACGGAGTCCCTCCAGAAGGGCGAGCCGAGCCACCTCGCGCTGCCTCGTCGTGAGGCCCGCGAGCATGTCGGCGAGAACGGGCGTCAGCTCGGCGAGCAACTCATCCGCGCTCGGGTCCCCGGTACGGAGCACGAACCGCTCATGAGCGAGCCGGGCTTGCCTGATCGTCTCCCGCGCCGTGAGAACTGCCGGACCGGTTCGCTCCGAGGCCGGCCCCTGGCCCGGATCGATCGGGCCCCCGGCCACGACCCAAACCGTGCGATGGACCCTGCGACCGAGGGCCGTGGCCAGGACCGCGGACAAGGGGTCCGCATCGGGCGCCAGCAGGCCCTGGAGCTCGTCACCCTGTGTCGAGCTGAACGGAGCGAGACACTGCGATCCGTAGGTTTCGTCGAGCTCCGCGGCCAGGTCGCGAAGCCAGGCCGCCGTCCCGGTACGGTCGCGACCCGCGTCGGAAACGCCGCACACCAGAACGATGCCTCTCATCTCCTCCACGGATCGAACGCTAAGGCTCGAGGCGGTAGCCGTCAACGGCTACTCGTGGCGGAAGTAGTCGAAACCGTAGGTCGCGGTCGGCGTCGCGTAGCTCGCGGCCGGCGCCGCGGCCCGCCACTCGCCGCGGCCGTCGCGCTCGCCGCACGACAACCTGAAAAGTGGCCGCTCGGGAACTCCACTCGCTATCCTGAGGGCGTGATCAGAGAACCAGGCGCCGCCGTCAATTCCGGCGCCGATCCCCAGTCCGCGCCGTCCGATTCGGCTGCCCGGAAATCCGCCTCCCGCGACCTCGGGATGCGAGCAAAGCTGATCTTCCCCAACCGCGAAATCGTGGAGCGTTACTACGTTCCGCTCATCTACACGGCCTGTCGCACCTGCTATTCGGAGCTGGCGCCCGACGACATATTCGAGCGCGCGGTCGATGGCCGGATCGAGCTCGAGAAGCAGCGGGAACTCATCTCCCGCGTCATCGAGTCCGGGCACGGCAGCACGATCGAGCACGTGACGTTCAGCTTCGCGATCACGGGCGTCAGCCGGACACTGAGCCATCAGCTGGTCCGCCACCGCGCCGGCGTCGCGTTCGACCAGCAGAGCCAGCGCTACGTCTCCTACAAGAAGGGCGCTTCCACGATGCTGCCCTCCACGATCGCCGAGGCGGAGCCGGAGCTCCGGGGTCGATACGAAGACCAGATCGACGGCGCGATCGAGCTGTACGGCGAGCTCCTCGAGGCGGGCATCCCGGGCGAGGACGCACGGTTCGTCTTTCCCAACGCGACCCGCACCAACCTCGTCATGACGGCCAATCTACGAGCCCTGATCCACATGTCGGGCCTGCGGCTGTGCACGATGGCCCAGTGGGAGATCCGCCGGCTGTTCCAGCTCATCCGCCACGAGGTCTTCTCCGTGAGCCCATTCCTGGGCAGCTTCCTCGCCCCTAAATGCGTCGCCCTGGGGTACTGCGACGAAGCCGGCAACAGGGATGAGCACTGCCGCATCCGACCGCACAAGGACAGAGTCCTCGGGGCCTGGGCCGAGCATGCGCGGTCGGCAAAGGCGAACGTCGTCGGCACTTCCGGAGCCGAATAGAGCCGGTACCGCTCTGCCTCCGTCTCGGCACGTACTGAAGGACGTCGCGGCCCAGTACTTTCACCTAGTAGTGAGGCGGCGGGGGCCGCCCATCATCGACCATGGGTACGAGATTCCGCCTTGCGGTCCGGGCAGCGTCCGTGCTGGCCGGGGCAGGACAGAGCCGGGCCCACGGAGATGAGCGTGAACGAGCCGACGGCGGGACGCCCACAACAGTTCCTGGCAAGCCTGGCGGCCGCTATGCACGCGACGGCCGAATCGGCCCGAGAGAGCTCAGTCGCTCAATGCCAGACCAGCGTCGACGAGTACGTCGCCGAGATCAGGGAGCGCGCGGGCGCGGAAGTCGCCGGGCTGCGCAAGATCGCCGCGGACGATGTTGCGGTGATCCGAGATCAATCGAAGACCCAGGCGCAGCACGTCCGCGACGAGTCCGAAAGGCGCGTCGCGCGGCGGCAGACCCTCCTCGAAGAAGAGCTCGCCGAACTCCAGAAGGCATACGACTTCGAGCTGCTCCGAGTGAAGCAGCGTACGGACGCATTCGAGGCGCGCCTCAGGGAAAGCTTCGACGAGCTGGTCGGTGAAGTCGATCCCACGATCTTCGCCACGCTTGCCTCCCAGATGCCCGATCCGCCCTATTTCGGCGAGCCAGATCCGGCGGCGATCGTACGGGAGTTGCGGGAGCCCGCGGCAAGCCCGGCGCCCGCGGCAAAGGATGCTCGGTCCGCCTCTCGGGCCACGGCCGGTTCGGCGGCGAGTGAGCCGTCAGAGCCCGCCGATGGACCGGCTCCCAGGGCCGCGTTGCCGGATCACTGGTGGCTGGACTCGCCCGCCAAGCTCGCGACGACCGCGGAAGCTTCGTCCGGCTCGTCCAGGTAGGCGACGCCGAGCCGCCCGGTCCCAGAATCGTGGGACCCGATGGTCGTACTCCCTTCCATTCCGGACGCAACCCCAACCTGCCCAGCGCGCGCCGGCGCGTGAACCTCAGCCTCGCGGAATGCCCAAATAGACCACTCGGCAAGCGAGACGGAGGGTACGTAAGACGGTTAGTACTGGTACCTCCAGTCAAGTGCCCCCTGGCAACACCGGTCCCATCATTCCCTGCGACAAGGACGCTATCGACGGCACCACCCAATCGGATTAGTCTCCGGTTCCCGGTGACCACGTCACGGTTTCCGAGTCGAATTTCGGGGCAAGCACTGGGCACCGGCGAAGAGCCGCGCCCGACCTACCACACAACGGGGAGATGAGCGTGAACGAGACGGCCGCGCGTCATCCGAACCGCTTCCTGGCGGACCTCACGCAGGCGATGCGCGCGACCGCCGAGACGGCGCGGCAGGCGACGATGGAACAGGCCCAGGCGGATGCCAAGGGCTATACCGAGCAGCTCCATGCCCGCACGGACGATGAAGCTGCTTCCCTGCGCAAAGCCGCGGAGGCCGACGTAAGCGCCATCCGCGACTGGTCAAAGGCTGAAGTCGAGCGGGTCCGGGTCGAGACCGAGCAGCGGATCGCCCGACGGCGAGAGCTCCTCGAGCAGGAGCTCCAGGAATACAACTCAGCCATCGAATTGGAAATCGAGCGCGTGCAGAAGCGCGTCTCGACTTTCGAGGCGGAAGTTGCCCAGTTCTTCGAGCAGCTCCTCCAGGAAGCCGATCCGACGGTCTTCGCCAGCATGGCCGCCCAGATGCCCGATCCGCCTCGCTTCACCGAGGCCGACCGGGGCTCCCTGACCGTCGACCTGCGAGCTCGGCGAGAGCAGATCATGCGGCCGACAGGCCTCACCTCCGTGGAATCCCCCGCGCCCGGCAACGGCGTGTCGGCGGCTCCCGAGCAGGTTCTCGAGGCTCCCGTCGAAAAGCCCGCTCCGGCCCCGGCAAAGCCCGCCGGCTCCGAGTCGACCCAGGTGGTCGTCGTCGGTCTGGTGAGCGTCGCGAGCATCGCTACCTTCAAGCGACAGCTCGGCCGCCTGCCCGGCGTCAAGAACGTGGGCGTGTCGTCAGGACCTGACGGCGAGTTCATCTTCACCGTAGGCCACGCTGCCGACACGCAGCTCGGCGTCCTCATCCCGACCCTGCCGCAGTTCCAGGCACGAGTCGTAAACGAGCGCGAAGGCGTGCTAAACGTCAGCGCGCACGACCCTGAGGCGGAAGGCTAGACTTCTACCCACGGCTTATGCCACAGGGAGTCCCGTCACGTGCCTCGGTCCGCAGTCGCAATCGCTCTACCTCAGGCTGAGCTGGTCGCCGTAAGCGCCCAGCTGGCTGAGGCTGGCTACGAGCCGATTGCGGTCAACACCGCCGATGAGCTCGAGGTGCTGCTCGCGCAGCGCAGAGACATCGGCGTGGCAATCCTCGACGGCGAGAACGACTTCGACCGAACGCTCGAGATGTACGCCCTCCTCCACGACGAGGATCGCAACATCCCGGCGCTCATGGTCGTGGCGGCGCGAGCGCTGGATCGGATGGGCCTTGCCGGCCGAGCCAGGGTCAACGACGAGTACTTCACCCGGCCCTACTCCGCGGAGTCGCTCCGCTGGCGGGTCGAGGCGATGCTCATCCGCGCGGAGATCACTCCGCAGGATTCGCACGGGCCCATCATCGAGAACACGCCCACCGTCGAGGCCACGAGCGACAACCGCAGCCACGACGACAACCGGGGCCAGATCGTCATCGTCTTCAACCCCAAGGGCGGAGTCGGCAAGACCACGATCGCCGTCAACGTGGCCGCCATGCTCTCCGTCCGCAAGGGCCAGCGTGTCCTTCTGGTGGACTGCGACACCGTCACAGGCCACGTGGCCTCGTCCCTGGGAATGGAGAACACGCGGACTGTCGCGGATGCCTGGACGGAAGACCTCGTGTCCGGCAACTCCGAGCCCTTCGCGGACATCGCCGCCCCGCATCTCAACGGCGTCTCGGTCCTCGTCATGGCCGAGTCGCCGCTCCACACGGAGATCCTGGAGCCCAAGCGCGTGGCGGAGGCGATCACCGAGGCCTGCCGCGTCTACGACTGGGTGATCGTCGACATGCACCCGGACTACGGGCCGCTCAACCAGGTCATCTTCGAGCGGGCGGACAAGATCATCGTCCCGGTCACGCCGGACGTTCCCGCCATCCGGGCCGCGGTCCAGTTCCGCGAAGTCGCCGTCGAGCTGGAGATCCGAGAGCGTCTCGCCATGGTCGTGAACCGCGCCAACAGCGGCGTCTCGGTCGCGGACATGGAGCGCACGGTTGGCATGCCGGCCCTGGCCGAAGTTCGATCCGCGGGCATGCTGTTCGTCCGCGCCGCCAACGAGGGTCGCTCGGCGGTCGAACGCTTCCCCAAGGAAAAGGTGATCGAGGACATCGAGACGCTGGTCGATCGGATGATGTCCACCAAGGAGACCGGGGCCGCCAAGTCGGGCTCGGGCTTCCTCGGGATCTTCTCGGGCGGCCGCAACACGAACCCCTCGATCCGGGCTTCGTAACCCCCAAACGGCTCCTCGGCGCGTTGTCCGCGCCACGTTCTCGAGGTTGGATTCACGGCGCCACGGCGCCAGTCGCGGCCGCTCGCCGGCACCACGGCGCCACGTCGCGGCCGTCCCTGGTTCCACGCACCTGGCCCCTACGGTCGGCCTTTGGTGGCCCCGTCGCGGCCGCCTCAGTCGTCGGCGGGCAGTCTCCCCGTCGGTGTGTTCGGGCCGGAGAGGATGACTCCCTGCGGCATCGCTATCTCATGCTCGGCGAACGCGATCAGCAGGCGGCGTCGGAACTCGCCGGCGGTGGACCATTGCGACGCCGCCCGGACCTTGCCCAGGACCAGCAGGACGATGCCGTGCTCGCCGAGTTCGTTGACCCGCTCCACGTGCGGCGGTTCGAGGATCTGAGGCCCCCAGTCGGGATCGTCCGACATGTCCTGGCCGAGCTGGTCGATCACCCGACTCACCCGAGCGACGTCCGTCCCGTAAACGACCTGGACGCGCTCGTTGATTCGGGCCCAGGCGCGGGTGAGGTTCGACGCGACGGTGATTTCGCCGTTCGGAATGGTGTGGACGGTTCCGCTCAGGTCGCGCAGCGTCGTCCGCCGAAGCGTGAAGTCCTCGACCGTGCCCCCGATGCCGGCGATGTTCACCACGTCGCCTCGAGCGTACTGGTTCTCGATCAGGATGAGAGCGCCGTTGAGGTAGTCGCGGACCAGGTGCTGCGTTCCGAGGCCCACGGCGATGCCGGCGATGCCCAGCCCGGCGATGGCGGGCCCGATGTCCAGCCGGAACGTCGTCTCGAGGATCATCAATCCGGCAATCGCGAAGACGAAGAACCGGACGAAGTTGACAGCCAGCGTCTCGATCGTCTCCTGGCGCTTGCGGAGTTCCGCGGCGGTCAGCTCCAGGACGGTCCCCTCCCCCTCGCTGGCAGTCATCAGGGTCCGCAGCGAGCCCCTGATCACGAGGTGGGCCAGCCGCATGGCCAGCGCCGCGGCCAGGATGATGACCAGCGTCGTGGCGATGGTCCCAAGGAGACCGCCGATCTCGACGTTCCAGACCTGGCCGTTCGGCAGTTCAATGGTGAAGTCCGGGAAGGATGCGGCAGCACTTGGCATGGCAATAGCGTAGCGCCGCGACCGCCTCGCCGGCAGACCGCATGGCCCATCGACCCTGGGGATGGATGCGGAGTGGCCGCCGCTGCGTCCGATGCGCTCTCCGCGCCGGGCTGATCGGCCGTCGACCGTCGCCGGCCGCACCTGGCGCGATCGGCCGAGTCGTGGCGCGGCCTCAAGCCGAGCGGTTTCTCCGAGATACGCACCCGGAGAGTGCTATGGAAATCTCGGCCCCCGACCGCCCGGCCCCGGGCCCGAATCGCGGCCCCCAACAGGCGCTTGATAGCCGCAGCCGGCTATCAATGACCGCACCTGGGGCCGATGATCCCTCTGGGCGACCTGCGGATCGCACTTACTACTCTCCCCATGCGTATCTCGGACTTTCGCGAAGCCGGAGGGCGATCGCACGATGACTCGCCACTTGGACGGCGATGCTTGGCGGGATATCGTTACGGCACGATGGGCGGCCAGATCGTGGTGTGGATTCCGTGGATCCTGGCAGAGGCGAGCCTCGGATTGGTCGAGGTTCAGCTATGGCCGGACGGCGGGTTATGGCTGGTCGTGATCTGGACCGCGGTCCTCCTTGTCTTCCGCGGCATGGTTTCCCTCGCCAGCGAGCGCCGTGCCCGCCTCCTCTTCGATCTGCTATTCGGCGGGTTCTGCGTTCTTGCTGCGTTCGAGGGCGGCTGGTTCGTCCTGCCGGCGGTAGCGGCCTTCGCCTTGTGCGACCTCGCGGGACTGAGGATCCGGCTACCTGCGATCCCCCATGACGCTCTCGGTCGTGAGGTGCGCCTCGCCGTCGCCGCGACCTTCGCAGGCTTGATGGGCTTCGCTATCGCGATGAGTGGCCCGCTCTACGCCACGGCTACGAGCGCGATCGAGCCCGACGGATCGGTCGTGACGACGCAGTCGCCCGCGCCCCTGCTACAGACCGGAGTCTCACCGCTGCTCGGTCTCCTCCTGGTCGTCGTCGCACTCCTCTTCGTCGCCGTGACGCTGACCGCGGCAGCTCATTTGGCCACACGGCGTCTCGCGGCCTGGCTGGCGCTCCTGGCATCGACCTTCTTGCTTTTGACAGCGGTCGTCCTGACGCTGATCATGCTCGGCCCGTCGATGCTATGGCTTGGCCCCGGAGTCGCTCTGGCCGTCGTCGCGACGGGCTCGACCATGCCGGCGAACCCGTGGCGTCTCAGAAGTGCGTGAGCGAGGAGCACAGGGCTCAACGCGGCGATCGGCCGCTGGCGACGCAGCCAAGCCCCGGCAGGGCTTGCAGTCGCGGAGTCCGGCGAGTCGAGCGCAAGGCGAGCCCGAGCACCGGAGCGAGCGCACTCGAAGGTGCGTGAGCCGAGGAGCACAGGGCTCAACGCCGCGATCGGCCGCTGGCGACGCAGCCAAGCTATTCGCCAAAGAAACATAGAAGGCGGCCCCTCGGGAGGGGGACCGAGGGGCCGCGAAAGTGGACTGCTATGTTGAGCCGAGCGGCCGCCGCCAGGGGCGGCCGGACCTGGACGGAGCGTCTAGAGCGAAGCGACGACGCCGCCGATGCGGTCCGTGATGATAGCCGCGGACTCGCGAGCGCGATCGACAAGTTCCGGAACGCGCGAGGGCGTGATCCGGTTGCCGGAGGCGCGGATCTCGAGGGCGGCCACGACCGCGGAGCGCTGATCGAAGACCGGCACGGAGACCGCGTTGACCGAGGGCTCGTGCTCGCCGAAGGCAGTGGCAAATCCTCGCTTGCGGACTCGGGCCAGCTCCTCGAGGAGCAGGTCCACCCGCACGATGGTGTGCGAGGTGTATGGCGTGAAGCCGATCTTGGAGAGTCGGATAACTTCGCGCTCAGGCTGGCTGGAAAGCAGGACCTTGCCCGGAGCGGTGGCGTGGAGCGGCGAGTTTCGGCCGGTCCGATCTCGACCCATCCCCGACGCGTCCGAATAAGCGATGGTCAGGACGCTGTCGCCTTCGAGGACTTCGAGGGTGGTGGTCTCGTGGACCGATCGCGCCAGAGACTCGAGCTCGGAAAGCGCGATGGATCGAAGGTCGAGCGACTTCTCGGCGTGACCGCCGAGTCGGACGACGGCCAGACCCAGGCGGTACTTCCCCGAGTCGTCATCCTGCTCTACGAGGCCCCTCTTCTGGAGCGTCGCGAGCAAGCGAGAGGCCGTCGACTTGTGCAAGCCCAGGCGGCGAGCAAGCTCGGTTACTCCGGCCTCTCCCTGCGTTTCCCCCAAAGCGATCAGGAGTGAAGCAGCTCGATCAACCGACCGTACTGCGTTCCCGTCGAGCATCGTAGTCTCCTAATGTTGGGCTTCCTCCGCGAGCCTCGTGGCTCGTCTCCGCAGCCGTTGGCTGCCATGCGCCTTCTTGCCCACTACGAAGGCGCACTTGCCGTTAGCGAGGCCCGAGGGTCCCGCGGTTCTTGTTCCCTGCCTACCGTTTCGAGTTGCCCCCACCCCTGCCATCTGGCTCCTACCGTCCCGGGTGGTGCAACGAGAGAATGTATACCTAGTTAGTTGGAATTAGTCAAGAGCTAGACCTTTGGCGCCGTTGGTCCTCCCCATCGGCAGCCCTAACAATTCCGTCGCGGCCGTCGCAAGGGCCCACCGGCGGGTCCCGAAAGGGTTTCAAACGCCTGTCAACCTGGACTCGCAGCGTCGTCCGCTAGGCAAGACACGTCCCCGGATAACACCCGACCTGTACCATCTGGCGCATCAATCCGGCCTTTTGGACCGGCAAGGCCGGCTACCGGCCCATTTCCGTGCCCCGCGGAATTGAGGGATACGCGCCGATGAAAGGTTTCATGTCGAGCATTGACGCCGCCCGAGATCGAATCCGGGCCGAGTTCCCGGCGCTCTCGCGGCTCCACGGCGGTGTCCCCTACTCCTACCTGGATGGACCAGGCGGCACGCAAGTGCCACGGCAATGCATCGACGCGATGACTCGCTATCTGGAACGTTGCAACGCGAACCATGAAGGCGCTTTCGCGACCAGCGTCGAGAGCGATGACATCCTCGCGAAGGCTCACGAGGCGGCTGCGGACTTCCTCGGCGCCCGAGATTCGGGTGAAGTCGCCTTCGGCCAGAACATGACGACGTTGACGTTCGCCGTCAGCCGCGCCATCGGTCGAACCCTCCGGCCGGGCGACGAAATCGTCGTCACGCGCCTCGACCACGACGCCAACGTGGCTCCGTGGCTCGCCCTTCAGGAAGAACGCGGCGTGGTGATCAGGTGGGTGGATGTCCGACGAGAGGACTGCACCCTCGACATGGAGGAGCTCGCGCGGGCCCTCGGACCGCGGACCCGAGTGGTCGCCGTCGGGCTGGCCTCGAACGCGGTCGGCACGATCAACCCGATCCCGCGCATCGTGGCCCTGGCCCATGCCGCCGGCGCGATGACCTACGTGGACGCGGTGCACGCGGCCCCGCACATCCCGATCGACGTGACCGCGCTCGATACGGACTTCCTTGTCTGCTCGCCGTACAAGTTCTTCGGGCCGCACCTCGGCCTGCTCTACGGAAAACGCGAGAGGCTCGAACAGCTCGCCTCGTACAAGGTCCGACCCGCTCCCGACCACGCGCCGGGGAAATGGGAAACGGGGACCCTGCCTGGAGAGTCGATCGCGGGACTCCTCGGCACGTTCGAGTACCTGGAGTGGCTCGGCCGCGAGCCGGGGGGCGCAGGCGACGCCGCCACTCGCCGAGAGGCGTTCGTGGCGGCCCTCGCCGCAATCCGCGAGACGGAGCACGGCCTTGCCTTGACGGCCCTCGAGACCCTGAGCGCGGTCCCGGGCCTTCATCTGCGCGGCATCGTCGATCCGGACCGCTTCGACGAACGCGTGCCCACGTTCGCCTTCACCCTCGACGGCCACTCGCCTCGCGAGGTGGCGGCGAAGCTTGGCGAGCGCGGCATCGCGGTCTGGGATGGCGACTACTACGCCTACGAGCTGATCAGGGCCCTCGGTCTTGCTGAAAGCGGCGGAATGGTGAGGGTCGGCCTGGCACACTACAACATGCCCGAAGAAATTGAACGACTCGGGCGAGCCCTCGAGGAAATCGGCGGCGTCACCGCGTAGCCGCTGCCAGGGCCGGACTCGATCGAGCAACCGGGAGGATGCGCATGGCCGAGCGATCGGACTCGGTTCCCGCCTTTTTCGACGCCGTCCGGAAGGGCAACGACCTTGCCATCGACACGTTGCTGGCGCGAGAGGGAGAACTGCTCCGAGCGCGCGATCGGGACGGCAGCTCCGCCGTGGTGACGGCCATGCGGGCCGGCAACCGCAAGCTGGCCGAACGGTTCGCCTCCCAGCTCGGGGCGACGCCCGACGGCATCGACATCTTCGACGCCGCGAGCCTCGGCGACGTAGCGAGGATCAGAACGCTCCTCCAGGCCGACCGGGGCGAAATCGACGAGCGAGGATCGGACGGCTACACGCTGCTCCATCTCGCGGCCGAGTTCGGGCAGGTGGACGTCGTCAGATTGCTCCTCGGACGCGGCGCAGACCCGAACGCGGTCTCGATGAACGAGCGGCGGGCCACGCCGCTGCACGCCGCGATCACGGCCCGCCACCGGGACACGGCCAGCCTGCTCCTGGCGCTCGGCGCCTCACCCAACGCGATCGAGCATGGCGGACTGACCGCCCTCCACCTCGCGGCTCGTTATGGCGACGAGGCGATCGTGGACATGCTGCTGCTCCGGGGCGCGGACGCTACCCGCAAGTCCGACGACGGCAAGACCGCGGTCGAGGTGGCGCAGGATGCCGGCCACTCCGCGCTGGCCAGGCTGCTCCGAACCTCCTCACGGCGCTGACGGGAGCGATTCCGGGCTAGCTGACTTCGAGCCAGCGCGGCAGCTCCTTGGCGAGCGTCGCGAGCGGCAGCGTGCCGTGGCCCAGGATCGCGTCGTGGAATGCCCGGATGTCGAAGCGGGCACCGAGCTTGGTCGAAGCCTCCGACCTGAGCCGCTCGATCTCCCGCTGGCCGGTCTTGTAGGCCAGCGCCTGGCCCGGCCAGCAGATGTAGCGATCGGCTTCGATGGCGGCCTCCGTCTCCGAGAGCCCGGCCTCGAGCAACTGGTTGACCGACCGCTCCCGACTCCAGTGGAAGGCGTGCAGGCCCGTGTCCACCACCAGCCGCGCCGCCCGATGCGCTTGACCGTCGAGCATGCCGAACCGCTCGGCCGGGTCGAGGTAGAGGCCCATCTCGTCGGCCAGACGCTCGGCGTAGAGGCCCCAGCCTTCCACGTAGGCCATGCCGGCCATTCGGGCGCCATGCCGTCGGAAGGCGTTGAGCCCCGGATTCTCGGACTCGAGCGCGATCTGGAAGTGATGGCCGGGAACGGCCTCGTGGAAGCTCGTGCTTGCGAGATTGACGTAGCTCCGGCTCGGCAGGTCGTACGTGTTCACGTAGAAGATGCCGGGCCGGCTGCCGTCCACCGTGGGCGGGTAGTAGTACGCGGCGGGTGCGTCGGCCTCCTTGTATGGCTCGACCGGCCAGACTTCGCAGGCGGACTTCGGCAGATTGCCGAAATACCGCGGCGCGCAGGCCATCGCCCGTCCGATCTGGCCGCGTGCCCGCTCGATCAGCGACTGGACCGAGGCGGGCCGGTACTTGGGGTCGGCCTTGAGCGCCGCCCGAGCCGCCTTCGTGTCGTCGCCGAAACCCAGATCCGCGGCGATGACACGTCGCTCGCCCTCGATCGACGCGAGCTCCTCCAGCCCGAATCGATGCAGATCCGCCGGTTCGAAGTCCATCGAGGTCCAGTAGCGGATCTGGGTTCGATAGAGCTCCTCGCCGTGAGGCGCCGAACATAGCCCCGGCTCCTCGCGCGATGCCTTGCGGTATTCCCCGGAAAGGGCCTCGAGGAATGCCGCGTCGCCGGGCCGAACGCAGTCCGTGACGGCCTTGAGCACCCGCTCCCGATCCGCCGGCGAGAGATGCGGCATGGCCGCGAGAATCGGCGACTCCTCGGGCGCGGCGGCGAGCATCCGCTCGAGCTGGCCGATGGTCCTCTCGGTCACGATACGGGCCGCGGTCAAGCCCCCGGCCAGGCCTTCCCGGACCAGCTCGGAATTCGCGGCCATGAAGCGCGGGTAGTCCGCGAGGCGGGCAAGGAAGGCGTCGAGCTGCTCCGGAGTGGCCGTCGGCTGGAAGGCTGCCAGCTGAGGCAGGAAGGTCTGGGGACCTTCCATCTGGTCCACGACCTTGAGCCGGTCGATCCTCTGGCTCTGCTGCTCGAGCTCGATCTGGCAGATCACCCGCAGGATATCCAGCGTGACCCGCTCTTCCACCGGGAGACTGTCGCCGGTCGCCGGAGCGCGGCATCGATCTCGTTCGGCGGCGGCAAGCGTCTCCTGGCAGAGCCGGCGGAGCTTCTCGCGTCCGGCGGGACCCGGATCGTCGAGCCGATCGCTGCCTTGCGGGTAACCCAACACCGTCGCGGTGGTTGGCGAGAGGTCCAGGAGCCCGTCCCAGAATCGATCCGCAAGCTGGTTCGCCGCCTCGGCGGCATTCGTGATCTGAGCCACTGGAACCCTCCATCCAGATCGCGCGGGCCGGCCGCAACTCAGCCGGCATAGGAGCCGGGCAGCGCCGGCTCGCGGTTTGGCGCTAGCGTAACGCGATCCCGGCGCCGGGCCGCGATTCTCCCCGGATTCGCCCGGCAGGTCTAGCCGCCGAACATCGGCAGCTGCTCGCCCGCCTTATCCGCGGGTGCTTCCAGGCCCACGTACGGCTCCAGGGCGTCGAGGGTCAGTTCCTCAGCCGCGGCAAACTCCGCGAGGTGGTTCCACTTGAGGAAGTGCCAGTTCCGATCCGCCACGGCCTTTCGCAGCAGCGGCGAGCGGGCGAGCTTGTAGGCGGCGAGCTTGGCCCGCTCCGGAGGCAGGACGAGGAACCGGACGACCTTGTCGTCGACGGGGTAGCGGTTGTGACGGACCAGGATCGGCTCGCCGAGCATGGCCGTCCATTCGACCTCGAACAGGAACGTCGCCCGGCGCCGCACGTACCAGGCGCAATCCACTCGCTCGAGTTCGCCGTCGGGCGCCCAGGTGATGAGCGGCAGATGGACGTCGAGCTCTTCCTGGTCGAGCCAATCCGCGAGCGGGCGGCCCGAAATCTTGCGCGACTGCTGGCGGGTGCCGATCCAGACGCGCATGCCGAGCCGGTGGCCGACGTCGGCCAGGCGGGCGATGATCGCGTCGTGCTCGATCGTCCTGGTCTCGAGCTGATCGAAACCGGAAACGGACTCGGGGGTGCTCGTGCGAGCCGCATAGCTCTCCAAACACGCGTCGATCAGCGAGCCATCCGGAGCGTCGCCGCCTCTGAACATCGCCGCCGTCCGGTCGAAGGCGGCCCGGTGGCTCATCGGGTTGGCGGACGACAGCAGCGAGAAGACGCTCCACTCGACGCGGTCGCCGAGCGGCTGCTGGGCGTTGGCCCGATCGTCCATCGACGCGAGCCAGTACCGACCGGGCTCGATCTGGCAGATGCGGCGGTTGTTGGGCCGATCGAGCTCCTCGCGGATCAGGTTCGAGGAGCTGCTCTACGGGGCCCGGCCTGGGTTCGGCGATTGCCGGCCCGGCGGCCGGGTGGCCGCCGGTCGGGTGCGCCGGCCGGCTGCGTGAGTTCGTCGGCTGTCCCGCGATCGGCTGCTCGCCGTTCGGCGGCGTACCGTCCGTGTTGTCCGTGCCGATCCACGCTTCCCAGCTGGGCTCGGGCGCGGCTTCGCCGCGCGGCCCCTCCGCGGCCCCGGGTCGAAGCTGGCGGGCCAGCCTGGCGAGCTGCCCGCATCGATCCAGGCCCATCAGCAGCTCGCCCAGGAGCTGCTCGAAGCTCGCCGGCTCGCCTCGGGCCTTCAACAGCTCGACGGCAGTGTCCGTCACGGTCTGGAGCGCCACGCTCGGGCGGAACGGGCCTTCGTCGAGTCGCTCCGGCGGGGCGAAGAGCCCGCGGCCGGAGTACGTGCCCGGGATCGCCGGCTCCGCCGGAGACCGGCGGCAGCGGCCGATTGGCGCGAGTTCGCGGCCCGGGAGCGACCACTCCCGTCGGGGGCACGTAGACGGCGATGCCGTTGGAATCCTCCCCGCCGCGACGGAGCCTCGCATCCACGAGCCGGCAGCCGGCCGCCGCGCCCCCGAGAGCGGCCGCGATCAGGGTGGCGGGTTCGGCGTCGTCGAGAAGGATGACCGCCCGGCTGTCGCTGGCGAGTGCCGGCGCGGCGATCGCGAGCGAACGGCCCAGGGCCCTGGCCATGTCGACGGCGTCGTCCAGGGGGCTCGGCGCCGCGGGCCCCGGTTCCGTCTCGAAGAGCTCTAGATACGGCAGCATCGATACCGCAGCCGCTCCAAAGAGCCAGCCCGTGGCCTGGTACGAAACCGCGAGACGTTCCGGAGTCCATCGCAGCGGCGTGTGGCCGAGCATCAGCTTCACTCGGGAGGAAGCGCCGGAGTGGCGGGTCCGCTCGCCGTGGAGGCCCAGGCGGCGGAGAGCGCCCGGCGTGGCCTCGGCCAGGACGATGTTGGCCGTCCCGCTCTCGATGCCGGAGAGTTCGACCGCCAGACGTGCCAGAGCCGCGCGTGGCGTGCCGACGTCCAGGCGCTGCACGAACGCCTTGACGATCTTGAGCCCGTCCTCGAACGCCAGCCACGGATTTCGTTCTCGCCAGTTGTGGGTACCCGGCGGCCGGAGGACGCCGTTGACGATCCGGATCGGCACGGGCCGGTCGTGGCCCAGGTTCAGCCGGCTCGCCAGAAGGACGGCGTGGAGCAGGGCGAGCCTGAGCGCCGGCGTCACGGCCCCGATGCGCTCTTCGGCTTCGATGCACTTGAGGATCGCCTGGAGCCCCGCGAGCTGCCTTGGGGTGTGGAGATCGATGATCTCGTCGACGAGCGGGTGCGTTGGCCGCGGCGCCGGAAAGCGGAGCCGCATGGCCTCCCGGACGGGGCCGCTGGTGTGGACGGACTGGGCCAGGACCACGTCGCCGGCCACGGCGTTTGCCTGGCGCGTCTCGGAGCCGCCGAGTTGCTCGTGGCACCGTGGGCACGGGTACTCGATGCCGATGGCCCGCAGCGACTCCTCGGGGTTGTAGCTGTAGAGCGGCAACGGATCGCCCTGCGGGGCCTTGCCGCGGCGCCTGCGCCGGCTTCTCGGGGTGGGCGGCCTTCCCAGGCGCGGCAGCCGGTGTCGGCTCCCAGGCCATGGCGTCGAGGGTTACCGGCCGGCCGCAGTTCGGGCACGTGGCGGCGAACATGGCGTCGATGGTCCGGCGAACGGTCGATCCGGCGATCTTGGTCGAGGCGATGCCCGCTGCCGCGGCGTCGATCTGGCGGACGTCTGGCGGACGGAGCACCACTTCGGCGAGGAGCCGCGTGAGGGGCCACGTTTCGTAGTCCACGGCTCGTCGCTGCTCGGCGATCGCGGCCCGCGCCACCCAGCCGCCCCGGCCGTCGAGGTCCAGGACGGCGTCGCCGGGCCTGGTGTACGTCTCGATCTGGGCGACGAGGTCCTCGGAGGGGGCGGGGTTCCCCAGCTGCTCGAAGGCGGGCAGCTGCGGCACACTCGCCAGATTGGACGAGGGGTTGTTGACGGCGCGCCCGACCATGGGCCCATTGTGACAGACGACCCGGCCGGCGAGATCAACTTGCCGCCGAGCGCGCCAGGGCAGGCCGCGGGCTGACCGCTGAGCCCGCCGATGGCCGCCAGAGGGCTGCCCCGGTCCTCCCTCGGCTCGAACCTTTCGCGGCCGCCAGACGTCGGTGAGTGTCAAACGGGCGAACGGCCGACTGGGCCGGGCCCGACAATGGACCGAATGGGGCGACCGATGGTCGACGCGGTGACGATTGAGGTGGGTTGCAGGGAGCGGACATTCGACGCGTTCGAAGCGTTGAGCGATCGCTGCCTCGACGATTCCTACCGTCTCGCAGCGGTGATTCTGCGCGACCCGGCCGAGGCCGAAGACATCGTTCACGACGCCGCACTGCTCGCCTGGCGCAAGTTCGACTCGCTTCGAGATCCCGCCAGATTCGATGCCTGGTTCGGGCGGATCGTCCTGAATCTCTGCCGCGATCGGCTTCGCGCCCGCGCCCGCGGACGCATCCGCGAGACCCAGCTCGGAACCGCGATGGAGATGGGTCGGCGTGACGATTTCGCCTCCGTGGCGGAGCGGGACGCCATCGGTGGCGCCTTTCCCAAGCTCGATCCCGACCTCCAGCTGGTCGTAGCGCTGCGTTTCTACCGGGACCTTCCACTCGACGACATCGCCGAGCTGCTCGGCATCCCGCTCGGGACGGTGAAATCCCGGCTGCACACGGGCCTCAAACGCCTGAGGGTCGAGCTCGATCGCCAGGGCTGGCGAGGGGAGGACGAACGATGAACACGACGAACGGTCGAGACGGCACGAGCGCTTCCGCCGCCCTCGAGCCGCAACTCTCATCCTGGCTGCGCGGCTTCGACCCCGGCGAAGCCCCGGTTCGACTACGCGTCCGCATCTCCCGGGATCTGCGAGCCGAGGGTGGGCGACCGGGAAGGCGTCCGCTTCGATTGAGTCGAGACTTCGGGTCGATCGCCGCGTCTGTCCTCCTTTTCGCCGGCCTTGCGCTCGTCCTTCTTGCCTCCCTTCGCAGCGGATTGGGTTCCTCCGTGGGCGGATCGACAACGCCGTTGCTGCCGCAGCCAGCCCTTCCCTCGCCGGATGTGTCGGTGCGAATGGGTGGCTGGAACCCGATGCTCATAGCCGCCCTGCTGGCGATCGCGGCGCTTGCCGCGGTTATGGCCCCGGTGCTTCCACTCAGGCGGTTCGCAGGCTGGATAGCTGGAAACGACCTTCCTTCGAGCATCCGGCGGATGCCGCGCGGCCTTGCCGAAGTCCCGTGGCTGGCAGTGGTTCTGTCCTTGGCCTGCATGGGCGTAATGATCTGGGAGTATCTGTTGTGGGAGCCCGTGACCGGCCAGCTATCGAGCCCGGGCTTCTACTTCTCGATCTTCCTGAGCCTGGCCGTCGCGCCCATCGTGGCGCTGCGCTACGCGAGGAGCGACCGATCCGGCCGATGGTTGCTCCTCGGCGGCATGGCCATCGCGATCGCTCAGTTGCCCGGCCTTCTCCTGGGCACGGCCGGTAGCCTCCGCTGGTTCGACGGCAACGACCTCGGTAATGCAGCGTCGGACCTGTACCCATTCGCCACGGACTCATTTGTTGCCGTCGGCTGGCTGAGTCTGGCCATCGGCGTCGGACTGCGGTCCGGCCCGACGACCTGGCCCCGCCGGCGGTTCGTTGCCCTGGGTGCCGGGATCATGGCGGCGTTGCTGCTCTGGACCGTCATTTCGACGGTGGACTACGTAACCGCCATGATGCTGTCCGTGGGGGTCCCCGTTTATCCGTTCGAGATGCTCAGGTTCCAGTTCGGTGCGATCACATCGCTATTGGTCACCTTCGCGTGGTTCTGGCTTCTCTGGGTGGCCATTCGATGTTGTAGGAGCGGTGGGATCCGGTCTAGCTGGGCGCTCCTGGCGGCAGGAAGCGCAGCGCAAGTCGTCCTGGCAACCCTCCTCTTCATGTACACCCTGAGTTCGGCCTTCCAGTTCGACTGGCAGATGCTGACCTACCTTGGGTGGTCTAGCTCGGTGTTGCTGCTACTTGCGCTCGTGGTAGGGCTCAACCCGACGGTCAGTCAGTCAGACGAGAACGGTCTGGAGTCTGGACGAGCTCTCACCTAGAAGGCGTTCAGCGAGCCTCCGGCCGGGCCGCGCTTCAGTGGACCACCCCCGGCTGGGCCACATACGTACGTCCCAGGTTCATCTCAGCCGCGCCGATCCGGTTCGGACACCCGAGGTACGCAACCGGGCCTCGGCCGGGTCGAAACGTACCTCGGAGGTTCCTCTCAGTCAGGTCGGTCCGATTTGTACTTCCCCGGTACGTTAGCGGCCCTCGGCCAGGCCGAAATCGAAACCGCCGCCGGGTGGCCGGCGGCGGTGAGCTTCTGCGATGGGCCAGAGCCGCGATCTACGGCTCTTCGAGCTCGTCCGTTTCTTCTTCGAAGGCTTCCTCGCCCGTGACTTCGGCGGGGAGGACGCGATCGAGGTCCTCGATCTCCTCGTCTTCCTCGTCGTCCTCGAGCTCCTCTTCCATGAACTCCTCCTCGCGAAGGAGCGTGCCCTTCGTGTAGGGGCGGAGGTCCGAGGAGCGAGCGGCGGTCGGGAAGCTGACCTTGCCGTAGTTGCGGGGGTCCTGGAAGATCTCTCGGATCACGATGCGGACGTCGCGGTCGCCGAGTGAGGTGATGCCGGCCGAGTACTTGTTGCCGTCGACGAGGAGCTTGAGCAGTCGGGCGGCGACGCGCGGCTCCACGATGCCGATCCGCGTCCCATTGGCGATGGCGAAGAGCCGATTGCCCTCCGGCATGAGCTCGACCGAATCGCCCGGGTTGACGTGGGCGAGGGTTCGGGGCGCGGCGAGATCCGTGAGCATCGCGAAGCCGGTCTTGCCGGTCTCCTCGACGAAGATCGCCACCGGCGCCTTCTCGGACTTCTCCGGCGCCGCGGTCTTGTCGCCCGCCTCGCTCATGAGGACTCGCAGACGCTCGATATTGCGCTCCGCAATTCGGTTGGTGGGGTCGAGGGCGAGGGCGACCTGGTAGCGCTCGCGCGCCTCGCCGAGCTCGCCGAGTTCCCAGAGAGCCTTGGCCAGGCGGTTCTCGGCCTCGGGGTCCGGACCAAGCTCGAGGATCTTGCGATTGACCTCGACCGCTTCGGACCACTTGCCGGAGGCGGCGACGGCGATGGCCTGCTCCGCCAGCTGGCGCTTGATCCGAACGGTATTACCGCCGGAGCCCTTTTCGATCTCGGGGAAGGCCAACTAGCTGCGTCCTTTCGTCTGTCTCGCCAACGTGTCGCGCGCCGGAAAAGGGCCGGTTGGAGTGCCGGCCGCGTCGAAGGTTTCTAGCACCCATGGGCGCTCGTGTCAACGCGAGGGGGTCGGCGCCTCGTCAGGGCGCCTCGTCCAGAGGGCCATTGGGAAGGTCGGCGCGCGGATCTACCGGGCCATCAGACCCCAGGCGATCGCGACCGCCGCCACGACCACCAGGACCGCCAGTTCCCGGAGGAGCCGCCGATTGACCACGACCGGTTCCGGCGATTCGCGCAGGATCGTAATGACGTAGACGGCGAGTGTCAGCAGCGCCGGGATGAAAAGCCTCGGCAGCGACATCGTCCGGAGCAGCCATGTGGCCACGGCAACAGGCACCGCGTATTCGCCGATGGCGAAGATCCGGATCATCCGGTCCCGAGCGCCCGGAGCGATGAGCGCGGCGATTCGGTAGCCGACGACCGCCGCTACGGCCGCGTTCAGGCCGATCACGATGGCCAGATCCCGAGTTCCGATGACCTCGCCGGCGTCCGCGAGTGCCACCGAAATGAACCCGCCCACGGCCACGAAGCTGAGGAAGGCGAGCCCGAGGGCGGCCGATCGAACGGCCAGCGGGCGCGGATGACCGGCGGCCTCAGCCTCCATGACGGCTTCGTCGACGACGATCTGAAGCAGCTCCGACTCGGGTCGGCGGCGCGTCCGGACCCTCCGCACGGGCTTTGCCGCCTCCGCCAGCGCGGCTTGTTCGGATGGCGGCGCCTGGTAGAAGCCGTTGAGCTCGAGCTCCACCACCCAGGCCAGGATGAGCCAGCCCGCCGGGCCGATGACGAAGAGGGCTTGCGCCGGACCCGCGAAACGCGCCACGCCCGCGATCGAGAAAGTGGCGAGCAGCGGCAGGGCGAGGGGGAAGAGAGGCATCCGCCAGGGACGCCAGTCGCCGATCAATCGGGCGGTGCCGGCGCCGGCGGCCAGGGCCGCAAGGGCGGTGACGGCGACCGCGGGGGCGATCGCCAGAAAGTGGACCGAGACGGCCAGGGCCGCGACGATCAGACCGAGCTCGCGGGCTCCATTGCGTTGGCGCATGCCCGCATGGTACGGGACCGAACCTCCGAACGGCTCGTCCGCGGTGGCCGGCAGTGGGCGAGCGCCCGGGCCGAGCGCGCCCCGTGGGCTCAGTGAGCGAGCCGATCCGGCTTGGCCGCGACCCAGGCGAGCAACAGCGCGCGGGACCGGGCGTTGAGCACCTGCTCGGCCGAAAGCCACGCCCGGCGAGCCATGGCCGTACCCCAGCGGACGTTGTCGAGCTCCTCGATCCGGTGGGCGTCCGAGTCGATCGAGAAGACGCAGCCGAACTCGGCCGCCCGGCGGGCTCGCACGTCCGACAGGTCGAGCCGCTCGTCCGATCCGTTCAGCTCGAGGGCGGTGCCCGTCCGGGCGGCCGCGCGATAGATCTCGTCCCACTCGAGATCCAGGTCGTCGCGCGTCCCGATGTAGCGGCCGGCCGGATGGGCGATCACGTCCACGTTCGGGTTGTGGATGGCGGCGAGGGTCCTGGCGGTGAGCTGTGCTCTGGTCTGGCGTCTGGAGACGTGGACGGAGGCCACGACGAAGTCGTATCGGGCGAGGATTTCGTCGGGGTAGTCGAGCGTTGCGTCGGCGCGGATCTCCAGCTCGCAGCCGTGGAGCAGGCGAAAACCTTCGGGCGGCGTCTCGGGAGGAGCGGTGCCGTCCCGTTCTTCCGCCTCGAAGCGGCTGTTGAGCGCGGCCACGATCCCCCGTTGCATAGCCACTCGCTCGAGGTCCAGCCCGCGGGCGATCGCCAGGCTGATCGTGTGGTCGCTCAGCACGAGGTACGAGTAGCCGCGACGTCGCGCCGCCTCGGCCATCTGCTCGATCGTGTGGACGCCATCGGACCAGTCCGAATGTGAGTGGAGGTCGCCGCGCAGGTCGGATTGGGTGATGAGCGTCGGCAGCGTGCCGGCAAGCGCGGCTTCGATCTCGCCGTGATCCTCCCGAAGCTCGGGCGCGATGAACGGCAGGTCGAGAAAGGCGTAGGCCTCGGCTTCGGTCTCGAAGGTTCGGAGCTCGGCAGGCTCGCCGTTCGGCCCTGTCAGCGGTTCGCCGTCTTCGCCGATACGCAGATAGCCCTTTTCGGAGAGGCTCCAGCCACGGTCGCGGGCCCGGCCTCGAAGTCGGACGTTGTGGTCCTTCGACCCGGTGAAGTGGATCAGATACGTGCCCGCTTGCCCGGGCGGCATGATCATGAGATCCACCTGGGGACCCCGCAGCAGCTTGACCGCGGCCTTGTGCGGACCAGTGCCGAGGACGCTGTCAACCGAGCCCATGGCGACGAACCGCTTCACCAGCTCGGCCGGCTGGTCGGTTTCGGCAAGCAGGTCCAGGTCGCCGATGGTCTCGCGGCGGCGCCGGAACGAACCCGCGTACTGGATGGATCGCAGGCCGGGAACGCCCGAGAGCTCGGCCAGCAGCGTTTCGACGATGGCCTCCGCCTGGCCGAGGCGCATCCGTTCCTGGCGGTTCTCCAGGGCCACGATGCCGCTCAGGACTTGCTGCTCGGTCTTCTCCGACATGCCCTTGAGGCCGCGGAGGGCGCCGGCCTCGGCCGCCCGCTTGAGATCGTCGAGCGACTCGATCTGGAGCTCTTCGTAGAGCTGCTTGACCGTCCGCGGCCCGATGCCCGGGATGTCGAGCAGGGCGACCAGACTCGGCGGGACCTCGAGACGAAGCTTCTCGTAGTACTCGAGCCGGCCGGTCTTGGCGAGCTCCTCGATCTTCTTCGCGATCGCCTCTCCCACTCCGGGAATTCGCGGCGGCTTGCCGGCGAGGTACGCGGCCGAGATCTCGACCGGTGAGTGCGCGATCGCGTCGGCGGCCTTGTGATAGGCCACGGTCTTGTAGACGAGCTCGCCCTTGACCTCGAGCATGTCGCCGATCTCGTGGAAGATGCGCGCCAGCGCGCCGTTCGAAAGAACCGGTGGAGTGTCCTGTACGGCCATCGCCGAAATGGTATCCGCCGTGGCCGCGTGGTCGGAAGAGGTTGCGGCCCGCGAGTGGCGCGGGCGTGGGCCGAGTGGCGCGGGCGTGGGCCGAGTGGCGCGGGCGTGGGCCGAGTGGCGCGGGCGTGGGCCGAGTGGCGCGGGCGTGGGCCGAGTGGCGCGGGCGTGGGCCGAGTGGCGCGGGCGTGGGCCGAGTGGCGCGGGCGTGGGCCGAGTGGCGCGGGCGTGGGCCGAGTGGCGCGGGCGTGGGCCGAGTGGCGCGGGCGTGGGCCGAGTGGCGCGGCGCGTGGGCCGAGTGGCGCGGGCGTGGGCCGAGTGGCGCGGGCGTGGGCCGAGTGGCGCGGGCGTGGGCCGAGTGGCGCGGGCGTGGGCCGAGTGGCGCGGGCGTGGGCCGAGTGGCGCGGGCGTGGGCCGAGTGGCGCGGGCGTGGGCCGAGTGGCGCGGGCGTGGGCCGAGTGGCGAGGCCGGCGGCCGAGTGGCGCGGGCGTGGGCCGAGTGGCGGGGGTCGGCGGCCCGAGTGGCGGGGCCGGCGGCCCGAGTGGCCGGGGTCGGCGGCCCCGAGTGGCGGGGCCGGCGGCCCGAGTGGCGGGGCCGGCGGCCTGAGTGGCGGGGCCGGCGGCCCGAGTGGCGGGGCCGGCGGCCCGAGTGGCGGGGCCGGCGGCCCGAGTGGCGGGGCCGGCGGCCGCCGAGTCGTCCGAATTTCTCGTGGAGCGGTAGTTACGCGTGGCTCGGTCCTCCCAGGCCTCCCTCGGCAGAACGATGGACCGGCCGCTGCCCAAGATTGGGCCTCTAACACCCATTTCCGGCCGCTCATGGTCACACAACCGTTATGGCCACACCGATGCCAACCCGAGATCCCCCGACCAGCGCCGAGGCTGCGCGTAACTACCGTCTGGCGTGAAACTCGGAGAAATCCGGGGCCGGTCGATCAATCCGCCGAAGGCGCAGACCGGGCGGCCGAACGCTTCGGCGATCAGCGGAGCGGCCGCACGCGATCGGGCCGCACCACGTGACCGCGTCGGCGCTCAGGCGGTTCGAGCGCAAGGCGAGGCCGAGACCGAAGTGAGGGACCGGTCGATCAATCCGCCGAAGGCGCAGACCGGGCGGCCGAACGCTTCGGCGATCAGCGGAGGGGCCGCACGCGATCGGGCCGCACCACGTGACCGCGTCGGCGCTCAGGCGGTTCGAGCGCAAGGCGGATCGAGTACCGGAGGCGAGCGCACCTCGAAGGTGCGTGAGCCGAGGAACGCAGATCCAACGCCGCGATCGGGCCGCATCAGCGCCGACGCCAGCGCCGACGCTATTGGGCGACGTCGGCTGTCCAGGCCTCTACGACTCGATCCCGGCCCGTACGCTTGGCCGCATAAAGTGCGCGGTCGGCGCGCTCGACGATGTCCTCGATGACCTCGCCGGCGCTCGTGCCGGAGGCGACGCCCACCGAAACCGTGACCGGATGCTCGATGCCCGCGTGCGTGAGGTCCAGGTCGTGGACGTTCTTGCGGATCCGCTCCCCGATCTCGAGAGCCACGCCCGGCGCCGGGTTCCGCAGCAGGACGACGAACTCCTCGCCGCCATAGCGGGCGGGCACGTCCTCGTCGCGAACGGAATATGAGATCGCGTTGGCGACCTCTCGAAGGACGGCATCGCCGATCAAGTGGCCGTAGACGTCGTTCACTCGCTTGAAATGGTCCACGTCCACCGCTAGGATCGCGACCCGGTCCGCGGCTCGCCGGCGGCTGGTGATGAGCTTGCAGTACTCGTCGAAGTAGCGGCGGTTGGGCAGCTGGGTCAGCTGGTCCGTACGCGCCTCCGATTCGGCCGCCTGGTGCGAGTAGACCCGAGCCAGGGCGGCGGAGGCTTCGGCGGCGGCGCTGTTGAGCAGCCGGACGGCGGAGTCCGGCCAGACGTCGTCGGTCCGTCGAGAGAGCACGATGGCCCCGGCGATGCTGCCGCGCTCCGATTGCAGCGGCGCCGCGAGCGTGTTCCGGAGCCCGTAGGCGTTTCGCAACCGGAAGGCGATTCGATCGGCGACCTCGCGGGCCTGGCCGATGCTGGCGACCGAGCTGAACGCCGATCGGGCCCGGACATTGCGCCGAAGCTCGGCCGTGGCCGTGTTCGCGTCGTCGTGCCCGTCGGCGGGGACACTGGCGTCTCGCAGAATCGACTGCGGCGCACGGTCCACGAACCGGAGCATGCCCCGTCCCTTCCCCGCGCTCGGCAGGTCGCGGAGCTGGCTGGCGTCCACCGGCTCGAGCTGGCGGAGCGGCATGACGGTGTTCGAGGTGGGGGCGCCCGGCAGCATCGAGACGAAGGTCACGTCCATCACCGTGCCGCCGGGCCGCACCCGGATCACGGCGACGTGGTCGGCTTCAGTGACCGCGCCGAGCTCGTGGACGATGGCCTCGACGACGGCATCGGGCGAGACGGATCTCGACAGAGCCCGGAGGATGCGCCCGAAAGACTCCGCCTCGGCGTTTCGGCGCTCGACCTCCATGCCCGAGACACGCGCGGTGAGGACGGCCGAACCGGCCAGCAACGCGAGCGCGATCGAGAACAGGAGGTCCGGGATGCTCTCCCCGCCCGTCACCAGTTCGATGAGAAGGCGGCCCAGCAGGGCCGCGAGGAACCCGGCAAGAAGTCCCCAGGTAACGGCAATTCGAGGCGCGCGCACACGGCGATGACCCATCAAGAGAGACCGTTGCGCGGGGAGCTTCACGGGTACAAGAGTGCCCCTGTTGACTGACTTGGCTGTGCCGCCGGAGGAACGTCCGACGTCAGCAGATCTTACTTCCGCGTCCCGGCCCCGATTTGGCCCCCAGGTGACTCGTTGACCCGCGTAGCGGCCGAGCAACTACACTCCGGGGGATCGGGGGTGGTCTATCTACGCCCTCTTCGATCGTCAAGACCCGCTCTTGGAGTCTCTCCCTAAGTGGAGCCCGGACCTAGTACCAGCGACGCACGGCGAGCATCCCGCATGCACGGCGTCGAGGAAATGACCCCGGTCCGATCCGCCTTCGAGCCCGGCCTGCACGGGCTAGCGGCGCGCCACACGGCGCCTGCGACGATGGGCGGGACGGGCCCATCCGCAGACTCAGCGTCTGAGGTGGCACATGCTCTATTTGAGCCAGGCCATCGGCCGGCCGGTGCGCGACCAGCACGGCGAGCCGATCGGAACAGTTGCCGACCTGATCGTCGCTATCGGCGATCGCTATCCCCCTGTGACCGGAATCGTGGTCAAGACCAACGGCCGCGAGATCTTCCTGAGCTGGAAATCCGTCGTTTCGCTGGATGCCAGCGGCGCGACGCTGGGGACCTCGGCGATCGACATCACGCAAGTTCCAGCAGCGGCCCGATCGAGATCCGGCTCAAGCAGGATCTGATGGACCGCCAGATCGTGGACATCGACGGCCGAAAAGTCGTTCGCGTCAACGACCTGCGGCTCGACGAAGTCGAAGGCGCCCTTCACCTGGTCGCGGTGGACGTGGGCGCGTCCGGGCTGCTTCGCCGGCTCGGCATCGAGGGGCCGTGGCGGACCATCGCCCGGGGCCTCCACCGCGAGGTTCCGGAGCGCTACATCGATTGGGAGGACGTCGATCCGGTCGAGCGGACGATCGCCAGCGTCAAGCTTCGCGTCCCTCACAAGGGTCTCGCCGAGCTTCATCCGGCGGACCTGGCGACGATCATCGACCAGCTCAGCCGCAGCGACCGTGTCGGGCTGATCGCTTCGCTCGACGACGAGGCCGCGGCCGACGCCATCGGCGAGATGGAGCCCGAAGCCCAGGTCGACATCCTCGAGGACCTCGAGCCCGGCGCGGGCGGCCGACATCCTCGAAGAGATGGATCCGGACGAGGCGGCGGACCTGGTCGCGGACCTCTCCGAGGAGAGCCGCGAGGAGATCCTGGGCCTCATGGAGAAGGACGAGGCCGAGGAAGTCCAGGAGCTGATGGAGTACGACGAGGAAACCGCCGGCGGCATCATGACCACCGAGTTCGTCGCCGTGCCGGCCACGCTGACCGCGGCCCAGACGATCGACCGGCTGCGCGAGCTCGAGCCCAACGCCGAGACGATCTACTACGTCTACGTCACCGATTCGGACGACCGGCTCGTGGGCGTGCTCTCGCTGCGAGACCTCATCGTGGCCAAGCCGGACGCGCGTCATCGCCGACTTCATGTTCGACGAGCCGGTCGCCGTGAACACGGGCGCGAGCCAGGAAGAGGTCACCGAGATCGTGGCCCGGTACAACCTGCTCGCCGTGCCTGTCGTCGACGAAGAGGGCCGCCTCGAGGGCATCGTCACGGTCGACGACGCCATCGACACGCTGCTGCCATCCGCGTCCCGGCGGCGGCTGCCGCACATCTTCAGCCGCTCCGGGACGTCGGAGCGATGAGGGCTCCGGTCCTTCGGGCACCGTCGATCGCCCTTACCCCTCGGGCGGTCAACCGGGTCAGGACTCGCCGCCATACTCGGCGTGCTCGGCCCGGGCCTGGTCAGCGGCTTCGCGGACAACGACGCGGGCGGCATCTCGACCTACTCGGTCGCCGGCGCCAAGTTCGGCTACGACCTCCTGTGGGTCCTGCTGGCCAGCCAGATCGTGCTGTTCTTCACCCAGGAAGTGGGCGCGCGGCTCGGCCTCGCCACGGGCCAGGGCCTCGCCGGCCTCGTCCGCGAGCGCTACGGCGTCCGCTGGGCCACGTTCATGATCGCCACGATGCTCGTCGCGAACGTCGGCTCGATCATCGCCGAGTTCGCCGGCTGCGGCGCGGCCCTGGGGCTCTTCGGCGTCCACGACGTGGTCAGCGCCCTGCTCGCCGGAACGGTCGTCATCCTGCTCCTGACCAGGGGCAGCTACGGCAAGGTCCAGTACCTCTTCGTCGCGGTAGGTCTGGGCGTGTCGATCGCCTACTTCATCTCCGCCCTCCTGGCGCATCCCGACTGGGGCCTCGCCGGATCGTCGCTGGTCATCCCGCGCCTGTCGTCGTCGGCGGCGTACTGGGTCGCCGTCGTGGCGACGGTCGGAACCACGATCACGCCGTGGGGCCAGGCGTTCATCCAGTCGTATGTCGCGGACAAGCGCCTGGGACCCGAGGACCTCGTGGGCGAGCGGCTGGACGTCGGCCTCGGCGCCCTGCTGACCAACCTGATCGCCGGCGTTCATCGTCGTGGCCTGCGCGGCGGCGGTCTTCTCCGCCGGCACCCAGGTCGACACCAACTCCGCCGGACGCGGTCACGCAGATCGCCAAGGCGCTCAAGCCGCTCGCCGGCGACGGGGCCACGGTGCTGTTCGCCGTCGGCCTGCTCGCGGCTTCGTTCCTCGGGCCTGGGCGTCGTCCCGCTGACGAGCGCCTACGCGGCCTGCGAGGCCTTCGGCTGGGAGACCGGGCGTCGACTGGCGCTGGCGCGAGGCGCCGGCGTTCTACGGCCTGATGATCTTCTTCGTGGTGTTCGCGGCGCTGTTCGTGCTGCTCTTCCCGAAGGACAGCCTGGTCCAGCTGATGCTGACGGCGCAGATGATCAACTGCATCCTGCTGCCGTTCGTGCTCGTGTTCGTCATGAGGCTCTCGGCCGACAAGAAGCGTGATGGGTCCGCTCGTCAGCGGGCGCTGGCTGCTGGCGATCGGCTGGCTCGGGACGGGGTTGCTCGTCCTGCTGTCGGTCATCCTGCTGGCGACGTCGGTCTTCGGGATCGGAGGCTGAGCGAGTTCCTGCCGGGCGCGCCCGGACTAGCCGAGCGGCGGCTCTCCGGCGGAATCGCGGAGCCACATCTCCAGGTTCAACATCCGCCACAGCAGGCTCGTGGCGGTCGCCGCCGGCCTTGAGACGATCGACCGCCTGGGGAATCGCGCCAGGAGCGATGAAGCCGGCCGACGCCGCGCGCGAGTGGGCCGCCAGGCTCCGCCAGGAACCCTCGGCCTCGAGGAGCCAGCGGCGCTCCGGGGACTGGAACGCGACCTTGTCGCGACGGGCCAGAACTTCCGCCGGGACGATGCCGGTCATTGCCCGGCGCAGGACGACTTTGCGCTCCTTCGGTCCCGCGACCTTGAGCCGGTCCGGCAGCAGCAGGCTTGCCTCCACGAGGCGGTGATCGAGGAACGGGACCCGGGCCTCGATCGAGTGGGCCATCGAGTTGCGGTCCTCGTAGCGCAGCAGATCCGGCAGGTTGTCCGCCGCGAGGTCCAGCCACAGCCGCTTCGCGAGAAGCGTTCCGGGCTGGAACCGCCGGCTCCTCGATACGCATGCGACTCGACCTGGCCACGCGACCGAGCCACTTCTGGGGCATCCGGCGGCGGTTCAGCAGGAGCGGCAGGCGGCCGACGCCCAGGGCCGCATAGCCGAGCGTGGCGCGAAGCGGCCCGCCGCCGCCCGCCAGAACCCGTGTGGCGGCGAGGGCGTTCCGCGACCGGAGCGCGCCGCCCAGTCTGGTGGCGCCGTAACGGACATAGCCCGCCAGCATCTCATCGGCTCCCTGACCGTCGAGGAGGACCTTCACACCGGCTTCGTGGGCGATGCGCATGACGTGGTGCTGGGCGACGATGCTCGTGGACCCGAACGGCTCGTCCTGGGCGCGCAGGATCGCGGGCAGCGATTCGAGGAGCGCGTTGGTGTCGGGAGTGGTGGTTCGGAGGTCGACGCCCGTGGCGGCGACGACGGCGTCCACGAACGGCCGCTCGTCGATCCCCTCCTCGCGGAACTGGGCGAAGAAGGCAAGCTGGGCCGTGGCCTCGCGTTCGTGATGGAGCGTGGCCGGGGGCGAGCAACCGGCCCGACCGGAGCCCCGCGGCGATGCTCACGATCGACGAGCTGTCCATGCCGCCCGACAGGCACGAGCCGATGGCCACGTCCGACTGCAGCTGGAGCGCGACCGAATCGATGAGGAGGGACTTGAACTCCTCGACCTTGCCGGCGTCGCCCGGCTGGGGGGCGAAGGACGAATCCTTGGACAGCCCCGGCGCCGGCCAGTAGTTGTCCCAGTGGCGGTTCCCGTCCCGGATCAGCAGCGAGTGGGCCGGCGGGAAACACTCGACGTCCTTGAAGAACGTCCGGCGGCCGCGGGCGAGCGTTCCGTCGACCAGGTATCGCGCCGCCACTTCCACGTCCGGGGCGCTCGAGACCCAGGGCAACGTCCGCAGCGCCTTGATCTCCGAGGCGAAGGCGAGCATCCCGCCACCTTCGGCGAGATACAGAGGCTTCACCCCGAACCGGTCGCGGCAAAGGAAGAGCGAGCGCTCCCGAGCGTCCCAGATCGCGAAGGCCCAGATCCCGTTCAGCCGCCGCGCGCAGTCCGGACCCCAGGCCGCATAGGCGGCCAGCAGGACTTCGGTGTCCGACTCGCTCGAGAACGTCCGGCCCTGCGCCGCCAGCTCATCCGCGAGCTCCAGGAAGTTGTAGATCTCGCCGTTGTAGACGATCGTGAAGCGGCCGTCCGGCGAGGTCATCGGCTGATGGCCGCGCGGCGTTGGATCCATGATGCTGAGTCGTCGCATTCCCAGGACGGCTCGTCCGACCGCCAGCTGTCCCTCGTCGTCGGGGCCCCGATGGACCATGCTGCCGAGCATCGGGCCGAGCAGGGCGAGGTCGGGATCGCGGTCAGTCAGGCCGAGGATTCCCGCGATGCCGCACATGTCCACCCTGCTCTGCCGGTATCTGCCGACGCCGGTTCGCTCGGGCGTCGTGCCGTCACCCGACGGCCAGCCGCTCGTTCGCGGCCACCCAACTCTATGGCATCTGGCTCCCGGGCTTCACGACCACCCTGCCCCGGGTCGCGAGCACCTCTTCGTAGACGTTCATCAGGCTCGCCCCGACGGCCTCCAGGCTGTACGCTGGCCCGGGCGCGCTCGACGATGTCCGTCCGGTCGAAGGCCGCGCCCGAGAGCACTCGATCCAGCGCGTCGGCGAGCGCCGGCGCGTCGCCGGGCTCGACGAGGATGCCGTCCCGAGCCGAGACGACCTCCGGGATCGCACCCGCGGTAGTCGAGACGATCGGCAGGCCCGAGGCCATGGCTTCGAGCAGGACGACGCCCTGGGTCTCGAACCGGCTCGGCAGCACGAACACGTCCGAGGCTCGCATCATCGAAGCCACCGCGGGCTTGGGCAGATTGCCGTGGAACGTGACCGCCTCCGCGAGACCGGCGGCCGCGATCCGGCCGGCGCAGTCCTCGCGCGACGGCCCGTCGCCCACGACGTCGAGACGCCAGTCCGACCGGCGCTCCCTGAGGATCTCGAGCGCGGCCACGAGCGTCGGAAAGCCTTTGTGCTCGGTCGGTTCGAGGCGGCCGACGAACATCAGCTTCCGGACCTTCGACTTTGGCTTCGGCTTGCGGCTCGGCGCCGGGTGGAAGAGATCGACGTCCACGGCGTTCGGGATGACCTCGAACTTCGCCTGGATCCCATACGCCTCGATCGCTTCCTTCAGCGAACTCGAGACCGGCAGCACCCGAGCCGCATGCGAGAAGGCGTATCGAGCCCGCTTGAGCATGCCCCGGTCCAGCTCCCGGCGCGGAAACAGCGTGGAGTGCTCGGTCACCACGACCGGCAGCCCGAACAGGCGGCCCATCACCACGCCGACGGCTCCGGCGTTGAAGACGTGGGCGTGGATCAGGTCCGGCTTGAAACCCTCGCGTCGCAAGCCGCGGATGGCGCGGCCACGGCCAGGAGGTGCAAGCCCGTACGTGGCCCAGTAGCTGAGGCGTCGCGAGCCGGGAATGCGGATCGCCCGCGACGTAAGGCGGGCGGTGCGGAAGCCGGCGGTAATCGCGGTGTCGGTCTCACGCTCCAGGCGCCACGGCCCGGAGCCCCTGGAGGCGCCGTCGGGAATGTGGAGGACGGCGACTTCCCCTCCCGCGGCCTGAACGGCCCGCGCGTGCTCCCGGACGAACACGCCGCCGTACGGCAGTTCGGAGGTGGGATACCAGGACGTGAGGAAGAGGACCCGCATGGCCGGCAGGTTCGCATACGGCCCTGACCGAGTCAAAGCAGATTGAGCCGTGAGGGCGGCCGGGGCGATGGGGTCGGGAGCGCCGGGAGCACCTGGCGAAAGCAGAGAGACGGACACTGCCGATGGTCGCCGGGAGGGGCCTTCGAGGCCACCGTCGGGCGCCCCGGCCCGTCCCGTGCCTGTATCGTAGGCGCGATGCTGCCACGAACCACGGGCGAGCCACGCCCTTCGCGCTCGGGGATCCTTCTGTACGGCATGTACGACATGTCCGCCCTGACCGCGCGCCGACGGTTCGCATCGCCATGATGACGGCGGCGCTCGAGGGCCGGTCACACGGAGCGGATCACCGGCGGACGATTCGGGCGTTCGCGGCCGCGATCAAGTGGCTGGCGTCGGGCGGGCCGAGGCGAGTCGGCGCCGTGTATGTCGAGTCGGCCGACGAGCAGCGCCATGCCCACCGACCTGGTGTTCCTGGCGCTGATGCGCCTGCTCGCAAGCCGGTGGGGGTCTACTTCCGCGACGCCTACCAGCTCTTCCGGGCACGTATCCGCGCCGCGCCGCCGCCAATCGTCTCGGACGCGCTGTGGCGGATCACGACGCCGATGCTCCGCGCGCTTCGCCTCGCGGACGCTTCGCCCCGTCGCGCGGACTGGCCGAAGCGCTCCACCTGCGCGATGCCGTGCTCCTTCCGCCCGGGCACGGACCCATCGCAGCCGGACCTCGGCCCGGGCAAGGGCCAGGTCGTGGCCTATGTCGGCGCGACCAATCGGGCCGACGGCTTCGACCTCCTGCTCGAGCGCGATGGCGATCGTCCACGACCGCTGCCCCGACGCGAGCTGCCTGGTTGGCGCGCCGCCCGCCGGCGAGCTCTGCCGGCTACGTCCGATCGCAGCGTCCGTCGCGCGAGGGCCTGGCCGAGCTCCTGCGCGAGCGCCCGGGTGTGCGTCATCCCGCGGCCGATCAACGATTACTCGAGCCTCGCGGTGCCGATCAAGCTGTGGGACTACCTGAGCCTTGGCAAGCCGGTCGTGGCCACCGCGGCGACCGAGACGGCCGCGATCCTTGCGGCGAGCGGCGCCGGCATCGCCACCCCCGACACGCCGGAGGGTCTGGCCGAAGGCTTGCTCCGGCTCCTCACGGACGAAGCCGAGGCCGCCGCGAATGTCCGCTAACGCTCGAGCCTTTGCCTGTGCGCCCGAGTCCACCTGGGATGCCCGGGCTCGCACGGTGCTGCGCACGCTCGGGTTGGTCGGGCAGGATCAGCCATCGTTGGCCCCGACTCGCATGGTTGAGGCGACCGCGCCATCTCGAGCGAAGCGGCCGACGCCCGGACGGCAGACGCGGCGGACCTCTCGATCGCCTATCTCGGCGACCCCAACAGCGTCCACGTGCGCCGCTGGGCAGCCGAATTCGACCGCCGCGGCCACCGCGTCACGCTCCTGGTTCCAAGCGGCCTGGAAATCCTGCCCGGCCTGGCGCCGGGGGTGCGTGTCGAGCGCTTCCAGCCGCACACCGCCTGGCGGATGCGGCGCCTGGGCATGATCGCGACGCGGCGATCCATGCGCGAGGCCGTGGCCCGAGTGAAGCCCGACATCCTCCACGTCCACCACCTCACCGTGAACGGTTTTCGCGCCTGGATGTCCGGGTTCCATCCGTACGTCGTGACGGTCTGGGGCGACGACGTGCTCATCGACGTCAAGCACAGCCGGCGGGCATGGCTGCTGGCCCGGCTGACCCTTCGATCGGCGGACCTCGTCACGAGCATCTCCCGCCACGCGGTCAACGCGGCCATCGCCGCCGGGGCGAGGCGCTCGCGGACCCGGGTCATCCATTTCGGCGTGGACGTGGACCTCTTCTCCGCGGGCCCGGAGCCAGTGGCTTTCGGGAGCGGCTCGGCCTGGTGGGCCAGCGCGTCCTCTTCTCGCCGCGGATCATCGAGCCGATCTACCGGCACGAAGTCGTGATCGACGCCCTTGCCCAGCTGCCCGAGGACGTGGCACTCGTAATGACCAGGTATGTGCCGGACCCCGCGACCCTTGCGGCGGTCGAGCGGCAGATCGAAGACCGGGGCCTCGCGATCGCGTCCTGCTCGTGCCGCCGATCCCCCACTCCGAGATGCCCGACTACTACCGCCTCGCGGAGGCAGTCGTCTCGGTGCCGGAGAGCGACGCGGGGCCGATCACGCTGGTGGAGGCTCTCGGCGTTGGCCGCCCGGTCGTCAGCTCGGATCTGCCGCCGGTTCACGAGTGGCTTGCGGAGCTCGACCCCGAGTGCCTGGTGCCGGTGGGCGACGTCGCCGCCACCGTCGCCGCGCTTCGGACCGTCCTTGCACGGAGTCCCGAGCGTCGGGCGGAGCTGGCCGAACGGGGCCGGGCCGCCGTTCTGGAGCGAGCCGATCAACGCCGCACGATGGCGATCATGGATGAGGAGTACCGGCGCCTCGTCCCCGGGCGGCTGGTAGAGTCCGGCCGATGAATCGCGACAGAACGCCGGCCGCCTCGACGCCTACACCGGCGCCGGAGTCCGCCACGGCGGCCGAAGTCCCCCCGGCTCCCGAAGTCTCCCCGGCGCTCGAGGTTCCTCCCGCTCCCGAAGTCCCGGACCTCACCGCGCCTGTACCGCTTGCATCCGAGCCGCCGCTCGCGAGTCCGCCGGCCCCGCCGGACTACGACCACGACACGGCGCCTTCGCCGAAGAGTCGCCGGCGTATTCACCACCCAGATCGGATTGTTCGCTATCGCCCTGACGAACTCCATCCTGGTGGCCCGCATCCTCGGCGTCGAGAACACCGGCGTGTACACCGCCGTCGTCACCCTGCCGACGATGCTCGCGAGCTTCGGGACGCTCGGCCTGCCGTCCGCGGCGAACTATTTCGCCGGCAAGGGGATGTCGTCGGCAGCCTGATCCGGGCGGCCTATCTGCTCACCGCGGCGTCTCGGTGGTGCTGGTCGGCCTCGTCTGGCTGGTCCTGCCCGCGCTCGAGACGTCGTTCCTGTCCGCGGCTCGCGGCCACGACGACTACTTGCGCGCCATCTCGCTCGTGGTGCCGCTCGGCATCCTTTCCGCTTTCGGCGGCGCCATCCTCTACGGCCGCCAGGCCGTCCGCGTCTACAACGTCATCCAGATGGCGGCCGCGAGTTTCCTGCTCGGCTGGGTGTCGTAGTCGTGGGGCTGAACCACGGCGGCGTCCCCGGAGCCGTGGCCGGCAGCATCGTCACATCGAGCGTCACCGCCGTTCTGGTCATGGTCGCGGTCCATCGCCTCGCCCGGTCCGCCCGCCGGCAATCCGACGGCCAACGAGTCTCCTATCGCGGCCTGGCGTCTTACGGGATCCGCAGCTATCCCGCGAGCCTCTCGGGTTACTTCTCGTACCGCGCCGACAACTACATCCTCCAGGACGTTTTGGGCGCCGATTCCAAGGGACCCCTGGCTCTGTACAGCCGCGCCGTCACCATGGACGAGCTGATCTTCTACGTTCCCAACTCGATCGCGACCCTGTTCCTGCCGCGCGTCGCGGGTTCCACGCCGGAAGACGCCAACCGCATGGTCGCCCGGGTCGGCCGGCTGACCACGCTGCTGACGTCGGCGTGGCGATGGCGCTGATTCCCGTCGCGTTCATCGGCATCCACCTGGTCCTGCCCCATTTCGTGGACTGCCTGCCCGCTTTCGTGGCCCTGCTGCCCGGCATGATCACGCTGAGCATCGGCAAGGTGATGACGAGCTACATCTCCGGTCGGGGCCGGCCCGGACTGGTGGCGTTCGGCACGACGTTCTCGCTGGTCTTCAACATCGGCCTGAACTTCGCCCTTATCCCGCGCTTCGGGATCGTCGGCGCGTCGCTCGCGTCGGTCTTCTCCTACACGCTCCAGGCTGCCGTGGCCGTCTTCTTCGCCAGCCGGCTATCCGGCCACTCGCCCCTCGAGCTGTTCGTTCCCGGGCCGCGAAGAGGTGCGACCCCTCTTGACGACGCTTGCCGCCTGCTCGCGGACTGCCGGTGGTCGGCCGGTTGTCCGCCGGAGGAGTCGGCTGATGCCCGGCCGCGTCCTGATGGTCGCCTACAACTTCCCGCCGCTCGGAGGAGTGGGCATGCTCCGGACGCCTCAAATACGCCACCTACCTGCCGGACTCGGGCTGGGAGCCGATCGTCCTGACGGCGAAGGACCCGATCGGATTTCTCGACGAAGACGCGCTTCGCAATCTCCCGCCGAGCCTTCGAGTGGAACGAGCCTTCTCGCCCGAGCCGGTGAAGCTGCGTCGGCCCTGGGCCGAGCCGCGCGAGAGGTCGCCCGGATCGCGGCGACGTCGCGACCCGGCCCGCGGCCGGCGACCGGCGAGCGCGCCGCCCGCGGAGGCGCGGCAGGCGGCGACTAACGGCGCGCAGGGCCCGCCGCGGCGCGAACGTCTGGCAGAGCCGCGCCGCCGCTTCTGTGGCTGCCGGCGGTGCAAGGCCACGTTCTATCCCGACGACGAGGTCGGCTGGGTTCCGTTCGCGATCGCGCAGAGGTCTCGCAGTCCACCGCGCGTAGCCCCTCGACGTCATCTATTCGAGCTCGCCGCCCGTCTCGTGCCACCTCGCCGCCGCGGCGCTCGCCCGCCGGACCGGCCTGCCGTGGGTCGCCGACTTCCGCGATCCGTGGATCGGCAACGCCTTTGCCGAGCAGCCGAGCGGCATGCACGCGTTGCTGCAGCGGAGATCGAGCGGCGGATCGTCGACAACGCGGCAGCGGGTCGTCTTCGCTTCCGAGGGCTTGACGGAGGCCTACTCGGCACGCTATCCGTGGGCCCGCGAGCGTTTCGTCACGATCCCGAACGGCTACGACCGGGCCGACTTCGCGGCGCCCGCGCCGTGGAGCCGGCGGCCGGAGCCGGCGCAACCTGCCGCGCCGCCGACGGCCGCTTCCACCTCGTCTACGGCGGCAGTATCTACGGCGAGCACGAGCTGGAGTTGTTCCTCGAAGGTCTCGAGCGCTCGTGGCCCGCAGGCCGGAGGTCCGCGACCGGCTCTCGGTCGAGTTCATCGGCTGGCTGAACCTGCACAATCAGGCCGTCGCCGCCGGGTTCGACACGCCGGATCGCCTCGGCTGGATGGTCGAGTTCACGGGCTTCATGCCCCACCGCGAGGCCGTCGCCCGCCTCGCCCGGGCCGACGCCCTGCTCCAGATCATCGCCGCGAACCCAACAAGGATCAGATCCAGGGCGGCAAGCTGATGGAGTACGTCGGCCTGGACCGCCAGATCCTGGCGGTGGTTCCGCCCGGCCGGGCCCGAGACCTCCTCGCGGAGCTCGACTGGGGCATCGTGGCCGATCCCACGCCGGCCGGTGTCGCGGATGGCCTCGAGCGGCTGCTGGCCACTCCGGCGCCGAACCGGCGCGCCGACGCGGAGGGCCGCTACGACCGCGTCAACCTGACGAAGCGGTTCGCGGCCGTCTCGAGGGTCCTGGACGGGAGGACCGCGGCCCGCTGACCTAGCGCGCGGGCGGCAGGCGATGCGGCCACGGCCGCCAGGCGGCGGCGCCATCGGGCCGATGCGCCCGTCCGGCTCGTATACCGCCCGCCGGCTATACTCTGGCCGCCCCTGACCCGTCCGCCGTAGTCCGCGAGGACGCGGCGCGCCACGGTGAGGGCCGAGTGGTTGGCCTCTACCCAAGCCGGGCCCCTCGGCGCGAGCCCCGCGCAGCGGCCTCGTCGTCGAGCAGCCCCGCGATCCGCGCGGCCGCTTCCTCCGCGACTGGAGCCGCCACGATCGGCGGCGGCCTCGGTAGACGTCGGCGTAGTCGAAACGGGTCACCACGGGCACGCCGGAGGCAAGAGCACTCGAGCTCGTAGTTGCCGATGGCCCCGACGAGCATCTGGCCGAGCGCGAGCCTGTGGCCGCGGAACAGCGCCGGCAGCTCGGTCCGCGCGAGCTTCGCGGATCGACGACCACGGCGGGCCCCGCGGCGGCCACGGCCTCGGCCACTCCCTCGCCCTGGGCGACGATCGTGATCGTCGTCTGGGGCCGGCTCCGCGCAGCAGGCGGAGCGTCTCGACGATCGTCGAGAGGCCCTTGATCGCGGCGAGACCTGACGCCGACCAGCAGGTCGCGGCGCGCGGTCCGCCGCCGGCAGCTCGGCCGCGGGACGAAAGGTCGGTCTCGATCGGGTTGGGCAGGAAGACGGCGTCGGGCGGAACGGCTCGACCCATTCGCGCAGATCCGGGGTGGAGTAGTAGACGAGCCGGGCGCGCTTCAGGAACGGGCCGCTCTCCCGGCCCCAGAGGCTGCCCGGTCGGACGCCGCGGATATCCGTCCCGTGAAGGTGGAGGGTGTAGGGCCGGCCGCCCAGGACCCCGATCATGCCGACGCGGGCGAAGTGGACGTGGACCACGTCGAAATGGCCGCGCCGGACGGCCAGCCCCGGCGCCGACGATGCCGGCGGCTCGGAAGGGCAGCGCCGCCGCCTTCAGCGGATAACGCAGCCTCGCCCCCGCTCGCGCCGGCTCGATGAGCTAGCGCGTCCGCGCCGAGCCCGTTCATCGCCTCGCCAGCGTGCTCGCCACCGCCGCGATGTCGTTGACCTGGGCGATCCGGGTTCGGCGAGCGACCGCGCCCGCGGCTCGAGCCCGCTGGGGCCTCGGTCCCCGGTGTTGTCAGCCATGTCTCCCTCGTGGCGGGACGACGCTAGGAGCAAGTATTCGCCGGAGCGGGCTTTCCGTACCAGAGGCTGTCCTTGCCGAACAGCTGGACCGACAGCGCGGCGACCTTGGCGTTGAGCAGGCACGTCGTTGCCGCGGTGCTGGAGCCGTTGAGGGATGATCGTGTAGTCCGGCGGCCCCAGGACGACCTGCTGGATGTTGAGCTCGGCATGTTCTGGCCGATGGCGACGTAGTCCGCCACCCTGTCCGCCGGGAATGTCGTGCTGACGCTCGCGCTGAGCTTGGAGATCAGGCTCGGCAGCTGCAGGATGGCGCCCGGTCGGCCATCTTGTGCAGCAGCGCCACGAGCACTTGCTGCTGGCGCCCCCCGCGCCCAGTCGTTGTTGCCCGCGCCGTGCCGCGAGCGGACGTACGCGAGGGCCTGGTCGCCGTCGAGATGCTGTGGACCGGCGGCGAGCTTGAAGCCGATGATCTGGCCACCGGGCGTGGCGTACGACGGATCGTCGATGGCCGTCGGGATTGTTGACATCGATGCCGCCGACCATGTCGACCATCTGGACGAACCCGTTGAGGTCCATCACGGCGTAGTAGTTGATCGGGATGCCAACCAGGTACTGGATCTCCTTGACGAGGGTCGTGTAGGGCGCGTCCGGCGAATTGACCCAGCCGTTCCGGACGTAGGTTGGCAGCGAGTTGATCCGGACTTTGTTGCTTACCTTGCCGCCGAAATAGAGCGGGTAGCTGGCGCTGTCTCGGGGCACGCTGACCATCTGGACCGAATTGGTCTTGGGGTCGTAGCTCACGACCATGATCGAGTCGTACAGGTGCTCCTGGCGCGTGGGATCGGCGTCCACGCCGGTGAACAGGATCGTGACTCGGCTGTTGATCGGCGGATGGTCGCCGGCGCCGGAGTCGTGGTCGAGGGCGCCTTGGTCTCGCCCGGCGGCAGGCTCGGCGGAGCCGTGGGCTGCTCGATCAGGTCGAGGTTGTCCTCGAAGGCTGCTGGCCTAGGTTGAAGTACCAGATGCCGTAGCCCGCGGCGCTGTGGGTCAGGACGACCGTCAGGACCAGGGCAGTCAAGATGCCACGCTCCAGGACCCTGCGGGTGGGGTTGGGTATTCCACACATGAAGGCGTCGATGACGGCCGCGAGCCGAAGGTCCGCGACGACGATGACCAGCACCACGGGAATCGCATAGGCGGGATCGTCAGCAGCTTCGCCCCCAGGACGAGGAACCCCTGACGAAGCTGCAGGAGCAGGATGACGAAGATCAGAACGTGGGAACGGCGAAGAAGGCGGCCAGCAACCGCCTGCCCCATACAGCTGCCCGAGCCCGGCCACAGAAAGGACAGCCCTGCGGCCAGGGCTGGCGACCGTCCGGACCCCTCATGGTCGGTACCTCGTCCTCCAAATCGCGAGCGACTATAGCACATCGTCGATCGGGATGGTGGTTGCGCCTCGATGTACAACGCGCGATACTCAGCCGGCTGTCCGCGGCGCACGCCTTGGAGAGGAGAAGGGGAGGATCATGATCCGGCGGTATGAGCCCGTGCTCAGAATGATGCTCGCCGCCGCGGACACGTTCTCGCGCTGATCGTGGTCGTCGGGGCGACCTACTTCCGTTTCGGCCGCCCGAACGGCTGGTGGCCGCGCCGACGTGTCAGGCCTCGCTCCCCGACCCGAACCTCGCGGTGGCCGTCTTCGTCGGCATGTGGATCGTCGTGCTGTGGCTGCACGGCCTGTACCGCAGCCGGGCCCGATGGACCAGGCGGGGCGACATCTCGCGCCGTGCTCCGCGCCACGCTCGTCCAGCTCGCCCTGACCCTGAGCCTGCTGTACCTCTTCAAGCTGCCGGACGTGAGCCGGCTGCTGCTGGTCGTCGTCTTCCCGTCGCTCGCCGTCGCCGCGATCGGCATCCGGATCGTCATCCGCCAGGTCTTGATCTTCGCCCGCGACCACGGCGCAACGTCCGCTACATGCTCGTCCTCGGGGCGAACGCGCGGGCCAAGGCGTTCGCCGACCTGGTCGAGAGCCACGCCGAGCTCGGCCTCGTCGTCATCGGCCATCTCAAGGCGGATCCGTCCGACGGCGGCGTCGTCCTCGAGAGGCCGCTCCTGGGCATGGTCGACGACCTCGAGCAGATCCTCCACAGCCAGATCGTGGACGAGGTTGCGATCTGCCTGCCGTTCTCGATGGAGGAGCTCATCGAGCAGGCGCGCCTACCTGTGCGAGCAGGAGGGCAAGGTCGTCCGCATGCCGGTCGCTCCGGTGGAGCGCGCTCCTGACGTCGGGCCGTCTCGAGAGCATCGACGGCGTGGGCGTCTACTCGCTGGCCAACGGCCCGGACCGCGCCTTCGGCCTGTTCGTCAAGCGCGTCATCGACCTCGTCGGCTCGGCCCTGTTGCTGGTCGTCCTCTCGCCGGTCCTGGCCTGCTCGTCGCGCTCGCTCATCAAGCTCGACTCGAGCGGCCCGGTCCTCTTCAGGCAGGAGCGCGTCGGGTCTGCACGGCCGGCCGTTCAACGTCGTCAAGTTCCGGAGCATGTGCGTGGACGCGGAGGACCAGCTCGACGAGCTGCTGCGAGCAGAACGAGATCAACGGCCACGCCTTCAAGCTCGCCGACGATCCGCGGATCACCCGCGTCGGCCGCTTCCTGCGCCGCATCGTCGCTCGACGAGCTGCCGCAGCTCTGGAACGTGCTCCGGGGCGAGATGAGCCTGGTCGGCCCGCGGCCGCCGCTCCCGAGCGAAGTCGCCAACTACGACGTCTGGCATCGCCGCCGCCTCTCGATGAAGCCCGGCATGACCGGCCTGTGGCAGGTCGGCGCGCGCCACAGCCCGGAGTTCGATCACTGGGTCGAGCAGGATCTCGAGTACATCGACAGCTGGTCGCTCTGGCTGGACTTCAAGATCATCGCCCGCACCGTCCCGGCGATGTTCTCGGGCGGAACGGGCCGCTGATCTCGGCCGGAGCCGTTGCCGGCCGACACCCCAGCGCCGGCCGCTCATCCACGCTGCCGTTCCTGCCAGCGGCCATAATGGTGAGCTTCTTCCGCCCGAGCCGCGCAAGGCTCTTGTTACAGGCATCAGCGACTCACGACGGGCCGGGAGTCGCGTTCGTGAACGACTTCTGGGCCGGCCGCAGGGTGATGGTCACCGGCGGTAGCCGGTTTCCTCGGCATCGGCCGTCGTCCGCCGGCTCGCGGCCGCGGGCGCGACCGATGTCTTCGTTCCCGCGTCGGCCGAGTACGACCTGAGAACTCGGGACGGCATCGACCGCGCCCTGGCCGACTCCAAGCCGGACCTGGTCATCCACCTGGCGGCCGTCGTCGGCGGCATCGGCGCCAACCGGGAGAACCCGGGCCGCTTCTTCTACGACAACGCGATCATGGGCATCCAGCTGATGGAGCAGGCGCGCCTGGCCGGAGTCGCGAAGTTCGTCGCCGTCGGCACGGTCTGCGCCTATCCCAAGTTCACCCCGGTGCCGTTCCGCGAAGACGACCTCTGGAACGGCTACCCGGAAGAGACCAACGCCCCTTACGGCCTGGCCAAGAAGATGCTGCTGGTGCAGGCCCAGGCCTACCGCGAGCAGTACGGCTTCAACGCGATCTACCTGCTGCCGGTCAACCTCTACGGCCCGCGCGACAACTTCGACCCGGCCAGCTCGCACGTCATCCCGGCGCTCATCAAGAAGTGCATCGACGCGCGCGAGGCGCGGCGACGCCCCATCGAGGTCTGGGGCACGGGCTCCGCGTCTCGCGAGTTCCTCTACGTCGACGACGCCGCCGAGGGCATCGTCCTGGCCGCCGAGCGCTACGACGGCCGCGACCCGGTCAACCTCGGCGTGGGCCGGGAAATCACCATCCGCGAGCTGGTCGGCCTGATTGCCCGGCTGACCGGCTTCGAGGGCGAGATTCGGTGGGATTCGAGCAAGCCCGACGGTCAGCCTCGCCGCGCCCTGGACGTTTCCCGAGCCCAGAAGGAGTTCGGCTTCGCCGCCCGGATGAGCTTCGAAGAGGGGCTGCGCCGGACGATCGCCTGGTACGAAAGCGTGACCGGGAAGCCCGACCCGGAGCCGGCGCGCTAGCTGGAGATCCTCCGGGCCGGCGGCGTCCCGCGGCCGTCACCGCGCTCTAGGCGGTCGTGCTTTCCGGAACCGACATCGTCGTGCCGATCCTCAGGACCCACCAGCCCGCCTCGCGCAAGGCCGCGGCGTCGAGCGCGTTGCGGCCGTCGAAGATGACCCGTGACTTCGCCAGCAACGCCAGCGAAGCCCAGTCGAGCGCCTTGTACTCGCGCCACTCGGTAGCGAGGACCACCAGATCCGCGTCGAGGATCGCGGCCTCCGGTGTGGATGCGCGCTCGAGATCGCTGACGGCGGCGGTCGTCGCGAGCGGCACGGCAGGATCGTGAGCGACGACTGCCGCGCCCCGATCGATCAGTGCCCTGGCGAGGGCGAGTGCCGGCGAGTAGCGCGTGTCGTCCGTGTCCGGCTTGAACGCGAGCCCGAGCATCGCGATGCGGCGGCCCGTGAGGGGTCCGAACGTCTGCTCCAGGCGGCCGGCCATGACTTCGGCCCGTTCGTCGTTGGCGGCGCCGGCCGCGCCGAGCATCCGCATCGGGAGCCCGCGGCTGCGGCCCAGGCGGACCAGGTTAGCCAGCTCCTTGGGCAGGCAGGAGCCGCCGTACCCGATCCCGGGCTTGAGGTACGTGGCGCCGATCCGGGGATCGAGGCCGATGCCACGAGCGACGGCGTCCACGTCCGCGCCGTAGGCCTCGCACAGGTCCGCGACTTCGTTGATGAAGCTCAGCTTCGTGGCAAGGAAGCCGTTAGCCACGTTCTTGATCATCTCCGCGGAGGCGAAATCGGTCACGATCCGCGGCGCGTCGAAGCCCTCGTACAGTCGATCCATCAGCTCTGAGGCCGGCGACGGCAGGCCATCGACCGTGCCGACGACGATGCGCGTTGGAGAGAGGAAGTCGCGGACGGCGCTTCCCTGGGCCAGGAACTCCGGGTTGGTGACGACTCTCTCGAGAGCATCGCGGCCCAGCCACTCCCCGAGCAGATGTGTCACGCCCAGTGGCAGGGTGCTTCTCACCACCACCACCGGGTCGCCGCCGGCATCCCGGATCGACTCGCAGGCGGCCTTGACCTGGCTCAGATCGGACACGCCTTCGGCGCTCAGAGGCGTACCGACGCACAGCAGAACGGCGTCGCAGGTCCCGAGGGCGTCGCCTGCTTCCCCGGCCACATCGAGGGCGCCGGCCGAAGAAACGGCGACGAACAGCTCGTCGAGGCCAGGCTCAAAGAAGGGCACGTGCCCGCCAAGATATCCGGCAAGACGAGACGGTGAGGATTCGACCAGGCGGACTCGATGGCCGCGGTGGGCGAGGCAGACTCCCGTGACGGCGCCCACGTAGCCCGCGCCAATGACGACTAGCTCCACGGCCTGACTATAGCATCGGCCTCCGCCCGGCCGGGCCGAGCCGGCGTCAGCCGGCGGCGACCGCCAGGACGTTCCAGGACTCGACCGAGGGCGCCTCTTCGTCCGATAGGAAAGCCGTCAGGGAGCGAAGCTCCAGGCCGGCCTCGGCGAGAAGCGACCAAATCTCGGGCTCGTCGAAGTAGCGCATCCGATGTTCTTCGTGCGTCATCGCCGGCGGATGGCCGGGGCCGCGGCGCGTCACGTCGTATGCCACGGTGCAGACTCTGCGGCCCGGCTCCAGGAACCCCTGGGCCTTGCGCTCGACTTCGTCGGCACCGTCACGGACGACCTTCGTCCGCGAGTCCGGACCGATCGACTCGACGGCGGGCCCGTACCAGACGTCGAAGACGAAGACGCCCCCGGGCTCGAGATGCCGCCGGACGTTCGCCAGCGTTGCCCGCAGGTCGCCGTCGTCGATGAGGTACCCGAGCACGGCGAACATGCACACGACCGCGTCGAACCGCCGCTCGAGGGCGAGCGACGAGATGTCGCTTTGGACGAACGAGACGCGCGACGCGGCATCGGCTGGGATCCTCGCCCGAGCGCGCTCGAGCATTGCGGCCGAGCGATCCACCCCGACGATCTCGTAGCCCCTCTTCGCGAGTTCGGCGGCATGGCGCCCGGTCCCGCAGCCGAGGTCCAGCAGCGACCCGACGGGCCGGCCCGACTTCCCGAAGATCGTTTCGAGGAGATCGCACTCGGCCGCGTAGTCCTTCTCCGCGTAGAGGGCGTCGTAGACGTCCGCATATGGGTTACCGAAGACGTCCGTCATCGGAGCATCGTCCTCACGGCCTCGATCACCTCGTCTTGCTGCCCGTCGCTCATGCCGGCTCCGGACGGTAGGTACAGGCCCATGCCGGCCAGCTCGTCGGTCACGGGATACGCCTCGCCCTCGAAGAGGCCCCGCGCCCGCAGGGCCGGCTGGCGGTCCATGCCGAGGAAGAAGGGCCGCGTCTCCACGCCCAATTCCCTGAGCTTGGACGCCAGCGTGACGGCCGTGTAGCCGCTCTCCGCGGCGAGGACCAGGCCGTTCATCCAGTACACGGACCGCGCCCAGGGCCGCTCGACCTGCAGCCGGATACCGGGTACGTCGGCCAGCGCCTCGACGTACGCGCGCCCGATCTGCCTCTTGCGCCGGACCGTCTCGTCGATCCGCTCCGCCTGGGCCTTGCCGATCGCGGCCTGGACGTTGGTCAGCCGGAAGTTGAACCCGAGCTCCTCGTGGAGGAACCGCTGGCCGGGGATGAACGCCAGGTTCCGCAGGAGCCGCAGCCGGTCCGCGAGGCGGTCGTCGTCGGTGAGGACCATCCCGCCCTCGCCGCTCGTGACGAGCTTGTTGGCGTAGAACGAGAAGCACGAGAGTTCGCCGAAGCTCCCGCAGCGCCGCCATTCCGGGCTCGGGCCGCGGCGAGACAGGTATTCGGCCCCGTGCGCCTCGGCCGCGTCTTCGACGATTGCCAGCCCGTGCTCGGCCGCCATGTCCAGCAGCGGGTCCATGTCGACAGGGTGGCCGTAGATGTGGACGGGCATGATCGCTCGCGTCCGGCTCGTGATCCGGGCCCGTACCGCCTCGACGTCCATGCCCCAGGTTTCCGGATCCGCATCCACGAGGACTGGCACGCCGCCCTGGTAGATCACGGCCATGGCGCAGGAAATGATCGTGAACGACGGCATGATCACTTCGTCGCCGGGCTGAAGATCGAGAGCGGCAACGGCCAGCTGCAAAGCCACGGTCCCGTTGCAGACGGCCACGCCGTGACGGCGATGGCAGTAGGCGGACCACTCCTGCTCGAATTCGCCGATGAAACGCCCGGCCGAAGAGATCCAGCCGGTCTTGATGCACTCGGTCACGTACTCGAGCTCGCGGCCGTCGAGCCGGAACTCGTTGACAGGGATCACTCGGCTGCCGGCTCGCCCGGGGCGTCGAACCGAACCTTCTCGGCCGCGCCGCCGTACGGGCCCTGCTTGACCTCGAACAGCACGGTGTCCTCGAGGATCCGGAAGCCGTGGCCGCCTTCGATGAGCAGGACCGCGTCGCCGGCGACCATCTCGCGGGAGGTCAGAAGGACCTGATCGTCACCATAGAGATCCATGATGCAGCGCCCCTGCCGCACGAAGAGCAGCTCGGACGTCCCGACGACCCTGCGTTCGATCGGCTTGTGGAGATGCGGAGGAACCGCTCCCCCGGCCGGATAGACGACGAACCCGGCCTGGAAGGCGGCATCGTCGGTGGTGAAGAACGATGTCGCCGGGCTCGTGGCGGACCCTCGAATGAGGTAAGCGATCAGCCGGTCCTGGTAGCGGATCGACTCGATGCCGACGGTGGATCCATCCAGATTCTGCATTGTGCTCACGGCTGCATGATATCGGCTCGCGACGCACGACAGGCACCGGTTTGCCAACTGGGCTCTGTGGTCACGGCACCAGGGCCGTGCCGCGAACAGCACCGAGGGATCGCGCAGTCACCTTCAGTCTGCTCTGGTCCACAGCGAAGAAGTCCAGCCTGACCGGTCTGCGATCAGCTGTCCTAGATCCGGTCCTGATCTTTCGGAAGCATGAGTAGCACGAGGAGCCAGGAGATGGAGGCGAGCATGGAGGCGCCCCAGATCAGCCGCACGCCAAGATCTAAATAGTTGCCCGGGAGCCAGACGTACACAGGGAGAAGAAGACCAATCGTTGCGAACACGTAGTCCACGGCGGTAGGCGACCTGGGCCGGCCGTGGGAATGATCCACGTGCCTCAGGAACAGTCTCACCTTCGGATGGCGCTGCCATCTCGGCAATCGTTCGTACTCGACATGGAGAAGGCCCACGGCCAGGTTCGACGCCGCCAGCGCAAATATAGGAAACAACAGTAGGACGGCTCCCACATGGCCGAGGTATGCATTCATAACACTCAGGGACTCCGCTGGTCGCCAGGCAAAAGGCCGATGAAGAAACCGATAATTGGACTTCCCCACCAAGGCGACGCCCGCGGAATATAGGCTCGAGTCGTGGGCGAGGCCCATGGCGGCGGGGCCGCCGTTCGCCGCCATAGGAATCACGACTGCCCGAACAGGACAGTAACGTGACTTGCCGTAGTCCGGCGACAACGCCTGCTACCGGAACAGCAACATCCCTACCACGTAGACGACGAACAGGATGAGGGCGAGGAGGCCCAGACGGTTGGAGGCTCGCTGGTACGCCCTTTGGAGTTGAGCGCGGTCAGTCGGCCCAGGATTGATAACCCTAAATCGAAGGTACACGGCAACAATGGCCACGGAACTCACGACGCCAGCCGCAACCCTGATCATGTCGCTTCAATCCTCCTTTCCTCTAGGTCACGTTGCTGCTTCCGGATCTCGGTACTGACCGGATGCTCCGACTCATCTTTGAGCCAGGCGAAGACCTCGTCCCTCTGCCGACTGTCGCCGAAGGCGATGGTCAGCGGCCCATGCTTCCAGATGAGTCGAATCGCCGGCTTCTCGGAAAACAGCAGGCATGCGCCCCCGCGACCCACGCTGGCAATGTCGGCAGCCTGCAAGACAGACGAAGCTACATAGCGCTGCATCAGCGGCGATCCGCCGTGGCGAGCCAAACCGTGCTGTCCCCACCACCAGGTCCACGTCCGAACCTCAAGCCGACAGAGTCCAGAAGCCGTCCGAATGAGCGTCCCCGACCGGCTTCGATATCGGCGTCGCTGGCCCCGTTCTTCGATGACGCCCGTTACGAATATCGGCCACTTCTCGGTCGCATGCGTGGGAGCCGGCCCGGTTGGCTTCGAGCCTTCGGCTGCGCTGGGCACGAAAGGGACATAGCCTGCCAGTAGGCCAACGCTCGTCACAACGGCGGCGAGTCCGAAGGTGAGGGAGATCGAAAGCGCTTCAAGATCCAGTAGCACGCCGTGGCGACGCATGCCGGTCGGCGTCAAAGGAAAGAACACCACCGATCCGAGCCCAAAGAACGCGATGAACCAGGCGACCAGGAACGGACGAACGTGCGTGTCACCCCTGAATCCGTCGGGCATCTGGTTCAGAGCGTTCGCGAGCCAGCCACCTCCGACACCACCTTGAGCAAGACGCGCTTGATTGGATTCACGGCCTCCTCACCGGTGCGGATCAGGGGTCGCTGCTCAACTTCGGCCCGGGTGATCATAAGTGGGCGCAAGTGGACGACGGCGGGCCGCATGACGGCCGAGAGCCCGATTCGACGCTCGGTCACGCACGATGGCGAGGGCTCACGGGCGATCCGGAGAGCTCCGGCCTGATCGAGTCCCCTTACGATTGCATGGGGCGTTGTTGAGTGGAACTACCGGGCGGCCGAGAGATCCGACGCTTCGCCGGGCGGGCAGAGGGCGTGCAAGGCGGCCCGGGCCCCAGCGGAGGTGCGCTCGAAGTCGAATTCGTCGGCGTAGCAATGGCGAGCGTTGGCCGAGAGCCTGTCGTAGTCGGCCAGGATCGACTTGCACGGCGGCCGACAGCTCGGCTGAACTCGTCGGATCGTCGATGGCCAGGCCGATCTGGCGGGTTTCGACGAAGCGCGCCAGCGACGGCGAGCCGTGGACCAGCACGGGCTTGCCGTGCTTCAGGTAGTAGCCGAGCTTCCCGGACGCGGTCGAGATGAGGGCGTGGTTGTCGTCGAGGGGCCGGTAGTAGGCGATCCCGATCGTGGCCCCGGCGTAGATGGCGTCGAGATCCTCGATCGCGACGGGCTCCAGCGAGAGGAACAGGTTGGTCGGGTTCAGGCGCAGCAGTTCCACGAGCTCGGCTTCGGAGGGATCCCGGCGGAGCCGCTCGTGATAGACGAGGGCGCAGCCGTCATCCACTTGCGCAAAAGCGGCGGCCAGCTCACGGGAATAGACGGCGTCGTCGATGATCCCGGCTTGCAGAAGGATGTGCGGGTATTTGTCGGCCGGGATGCCGCACCGCCGACGGAGGAAGTTCGGTTCCGCGGCCGCGGCCGCGCGGCGTCCGGCGCCGCGCCCCGCTCGCCCTCGGCCACGCCCGCCGCCACGCCGCCGACGTCGGCGCCGAGCACCGGCGAGTTGGGCACGTAGTGAACCCGCGGATGCCGATAGCCGAGATAGGCCGTCAGGGCCTCGAATCGCTCCTCGTCCTGGATCATCACGAACTCGGCCGCCCGATACGCCCGCCGCTCCAGCAGCTTGACCAGGCCGGACATCTTCGCGAACGGCGGCCACGGCCCGATCTCGAGCGAGAGATACGCGTAAGGAGTCCGCCGGACGAGATGCCGGGCCCAGGCGGCGATGACGCCGTTGGTGTCGATGCCGATGCTCATGCCCTTGCCGGACCGCCCGGACCCGCGGCGCCCGCCCCGCCCGGCCGACGAGGCATTGCGTGGCGTAGATCGTCGGCCTCGGCGAGCGACAGGAGCGACCCGCCCCGGATGCGGCGAAGGACTCGGGCCACCTGCCGTCCCCCGGGCAGATCCGCCAGCCGGCGAAGGTACAGGACGACGCTCCGCTTGCCGGTATCGCGCGGCTCGGGGTATGGGTTCCGGGTCGCGTAGACGACCACGTCGTATCCGTCGGCGTCCAGGATCTTGATGAGGTTCAGAACCGTCGGCGAGACGCCCAGATGGCCGTCGAAGAAGAAGATCGAGCAGGTCGGTCGCACAGGCGAAGTATCGCCTACGCCCCGGCTTGCCAGAGCCCCAGGTTGTATCGTTGATCCCCCACCCCGCCATTCCGAGGGTTCGCCTTGGCGCCAACTCCCCGCCGCGGGATCGCGGCCGAACGGGCAGTCAAAGTCGGCGGTCTGCTGCTCCTGCTCGTCGCGGCGGCGACGCTCCGGCTCGTCGGCATGGCGTTCGACCAGCCCTACGTCTACTACCCCGACGAATTCGCGGTCGCCAAGCCGGCCATGGGCGTGGTCGCGACCGGGAACCTCATTCCCCGTCTGGACGCCTATCCGGCCTTCCTGATCTACGCCGAAACGGCGGTCGTCGCCGCGGTCCACACGGCCAACGGGGATTCCCTGGACACCTCGATCGCACCCGGCTATGGCGGGCTCGCGGGATCCAGCCAGTCGGACTTCACGACGGCCCAGTATCCGTACGTGCTGGGAGGGCGGCTCGTCGTCGGCGCGTTGAGCGTTCTGACGGTGCTCCTGCTCGCGCTCGCCGGGCTTTACTGGAAACCGAGGCGGCGCGGAGAGGCGACCGAGGCGACCGGCGCGCCCGTTGACGCCGCCGTCGCACCCGCGGTCGAACCCACCGCCGAACCCACTGCCGAACCCGCGTCGAGCCGGCCCGATTACGCCTGGGTGGCCGGACTCGTGGCCGGCGCGTTCTACGCCCTCGCGATCCTGCCGCTCGACTACGCCCGATACCTCGTCACCGACGTGCCATCGGCGCTGTTCGCCGCCGCGGTGGCCCTCACCGCGCTGGCGGCCGTCTCCAGGCCCGCGGACAGGCGCAGCGACGTCTACCTGATCCTGTCGGGACTGCTCGTCGGCGTGGCCGCTTCGAGCAAGTACAACGCCGCGGCCCTGGCCCTGGTGCCGGCGGTTGCCTACCTCATCCGCGCGGGCTCGGTCCGCGAACTACCTGGCTTCGCGCTTCGGGCCGTGCGGTCCAGGATCCCCTACGTGGTCGCGCTCGCCGCCGTCGTGGGTTTCGTGGTCGTCACGCCCGGGATCATCTTCGACGCCCGAAACGTCCTCCACGGGCTCCGCGACGTCATCCTCCACTACAACGTCAACGGCGACCCGGGCAACGAAGGCGACTCGTTCGGCTACTACGTCAACTACCTCTGGTCCACCGGCTTCGGCCCCGTGCTTTCGGTCCTGACGCTCGCCGGAGCGGCCTGGGCGCTCGTCCGGCACCGGGCCTCGGATCTGGTCCTCGTCTCATTCGGGCTCGTCTACTTCGTCCTCGTTTCGATTCCCAGGGTCCATTTCGAGCGCGATCTGCTGCCCATGGTTCCGTTCGCGGCGCTTCTCGCGGGCAGGTTCGTCGCCGACGCGGTGGCGGCCCTCGACGCGGCGCTCCGGTCCAGGCCACTGCCCGTCAGGCGCGCCGCGACCGCCGCGATCCTTATCGCGCTGCTGCTCCAGCCGACAGCGGCCGCCGTCGCCGACGCCCACAGAGCCAGCCTGCCTCGGACCGAAACCGCGGCGCTCCAGTGGGTCGATGGCCACATGGCGGCGGGCACGGCGATCGTTCGGGAGGAGTACACGCCCCAGCTCGACGCGTCGCGCTATCACGTCGGCTTCTCGTGGACGCTGTCCTACAACAGCCTGAGCTGGTATCGGGCCCACGGCTTCCGGTATGCGATCGCCAGCAGTCGCGTCAACGCCCGATACACGGCGGAAGCGTTCCCCGCGGAGAACTCCTTCTACGAGGGTCTCTTCGCGCTGCCCAGGGTCTTCGAGGTGGAGCCGAGTGGCTCGATGGCGGGTCCCACGATCGTGATCCTCGACCTCGGAACCTGAGCTCAGGGACCTACCGCCCGGTACAGATAGACCGGGGCCGCGGTGAGGACCGTCTCGTAGCGGACGCCGCGATACTCCGCCGCCCATGGCGAGCGGGATACGCCCGATGTCTGCGGTTGGCCGTCCACGAACTGCCCGTCGACGAAGACGATCATGCACGGTGCCGTGCCGGTCTCGAGGTTGGAGGTTTCGTTCGCCACGTCAACGTCGCGGAACGAGATGGTCCGCTCCCCGGGGTTGAGCAGCCGCCACAGCGGATACTCCCAATGCTCGTCACCCCGTTCGGCAAATCCGACGTCCGTGCAGCCCGCTGTCTGGATGGCTCCAACGACGGCTTCGTATGGAGCCTGAAGCTCGGGCCTATTGACGAAGTAGCCGGCCGTCCGGTCGGTGGTCAGAACGCTGTTCGGCCCCACGATCGGCCGAGCGGCGCCGGCGATCAGCCACGGCGTCGAGGCGACCACGAGCGCGGCGGCGAGCGCCAGTGTCGCGGCTTTCCTCCGGTCCGCCGCGACGATGCCCAGGAGCGGCGCGGCAAGGATGAAGAGCGGCAGCTGCAGCCGCGAGTTCCAGGGCTGCCATCGGACGTAGCCCACGAACAGCACGGCGCCGGCGACGATCGCCACAAGGTAGATGGGCGCGATGCCGCGCCGGCGCCATGTAACGGCCACGAATACGGCGACGGCCCCGATCAGCACGAACGCCAGCAGGTTCGAGGTGGTGTCCTCGTTGGTCCCGAAAGCGGGCACCGCCCACTTCCCGAGCCACGCGACTGCCGGATCGTTGAGGTCCAGATGAAGGGCGCCGGCAAGGCCTGCGATGGCGTCGTTCAAGCGCGCGTTGAGCGCGTGAGTCGGGACCGCGAGCTGGAGTGAAGTCTCGTCGAACAGGCTCTCGAGGAATGTCTTTGGGCCGATCGGGGAGATCGCGTAAGAAGCCGTCTCCGACTGCGGGCCCGAGGGGCCAACCGAAGAGCGCCAGGTTTCGCGTCCAGTGGAGTGCGTTCAAACCGATCGCCGCGACCCCAATGGCGGTCAGTGGAGCGATCGCTCGCCACCGCCCAACCCGAATCCCCACGACCGCGACCCACAGCAGCAACGGCGGCGCCAGGACATAGGCCGTGGCTTTGGTCAAGAGCGCCAGGCCCAGGCACATACCCAGTTCCAGGCCAAGCCGAAGGGTCAAGCCTTCTCGAACCGCCGCGATCGTCAGGCTGGCCAGACAGAGGAGCCAGAACGAGACGACGAGGTGGTCCTGGGCGCTCGACGCCTGGAGGATCGCCATCGGCAGCGTCAGCACCACCAGGGCCGCGGCGGCCTGTCCCATCCTGCCGGCACCCAACTGACCCGCCACAACGGCAGCGACCATGCCACAGCCCGCGAATGAGAGCCACTGGACCAGGTTGACGAACTGGTCGCCGTGGCCGAGCAGGAACAGGTTGAGCATCGCGTAGGAAGCCCACGGCCCCTGATAGAGCTGGGCCATGTAGCTCGTCGCGTAGAAGTTGACGTTGCCCGCGTCGAGCCAATGAGCCACCCGCGCCAGGTGGTAAGCCATCGCGTCCCAGTTGTTGGGCGGGGACACGATGGCGACCAGCAAGGTCAGGCCCAGCGGTATCGCGCAGCCGGCGATCAGGAGACGGAAGACCCTCGAAGACCACGCCTCTCTGAAACAGCTCGCGGGAAAGGGCGGCCGGCCGAGCCGCACGTTGATGGCGCCGAGCGCGAAGTCCAGGCCGAGCCAGGCGGCGGTGACGTGGAGGGCGTCGAGCCGGCCGAGCGCACTCAATGTCTCGGTGATGGCAAACACGGCGACGCCAAGAGCCAGCGTGGCGCTGATGAAGGTCCTGCCCAGCGGATGGGCCTGCGGCGCCCGGTGAAGCAACGCGACAAAGAAGAGCGCTCCCGCGACCGCCGGAGCGGCTATGCCGACGAGGATTGCCAGCATCAAGGCCGTTTGATCGACCGGCCGGCCGAGGCGGCGTCCGCCACTCCACTCCCCCGCAGGATCCGCCGAAGAACCCGGAGACTCCGCCTCGGCGAGAACGGCCAGAGCACCTGGGCGAAGCCGAGCCTGACCAGAGCGGCGCCGCGGTCGCCAGCCTGGGCCCGCATCTCGGCCAGTTGCCGGTAGTGGCCGGCCAGAGCTCGGAACCCGGCCACTCGCAGGATCGCCCGGCGATGCTTCCCGACCACGTACCCGTAGCCGCGAGCGCTCCGGCGGGGGTCGCCAGAGATCGCGCCCGCGGTCCCCCGGTCGTAGCGGAACGTGGCCGCGGGCAAGTAGCCGAAGGCGGCTTCCGCGGCCAGGCGGATCGAGGTGTCCCACTCCTGGTACGAAGGCACGGCCTCGTCGAGGAGTCCGATCCGCTCGAGCAGCGTCCGCCTGACGAGTAGCCCCTGGAACATGGGGCCGGGTCCGGTGAGGAGGTCCCGATAGACCTGCCCCGCCACTCCTCGGATGGGAGTTGGAACCGGTCCGTTCGAATCGAAGGCGTCGCAGTCCGAATGCACGACGTCGAAGCCGCCCTCCACGACCAGCTCCAGCCGGGCGGCGACGCTGTTGGGATAGTAGGTGTCGTCCGAATCGAGAAAGGCGATCCACTCGCCTCGAGCGGCCCTGATTCCGGCGTTTCGCGCGGCCTGGGCGCCGCGATTGGACGGCAGCGTCAGCACCCGAAGCCGGGGTTCCGTGGCGGCGATCGCCCGGGCGACTTCGACCGTCTCGTCCGTGGAGCCGTCGTCCACGACGAGGATCTCGAGATCCCTGAACGTCTGGCGGCTGACGCTCTCGATGGCCTGGGCCACTCTCCCGGCCCGGTTGTGCGCGGGAATCACGACGCTGACGACGGGCGCGGCCGAGGCCTCGGGCGCGGCCAAACCCTCGGGCGCGGGCCCGGCCTCAGGCGTGTCGCTCACGGTCGGATCCCAACCCTTCGATCGAACCGGGCCCGCTGGCCGGTCAAGGCCGCCAGCTGCCATGTCAGGCCGAGCGGGATCGATCGGACGCCGAATCGGTCGCGGAAGCTCGCCAGCGTCGCCAGCGTGGCTTCGAGCTTCTCGTCGAAGGACAGCGTCGAAGCCCAGACGGCCCGCACGTGGAGGTCCCGAAGCTCGCGGTAGAGCCGCGCGGCGTCGCTCTCGACCCGCCCGGCGGATGTCGCCGGGCTCAGCTCGGAGAGCGATCGGCGGCGATTCTCTTCGACCGTCTCCGGAGGCCGATTCTGCCGTCGCAGATACAGGTGGCCGCCGACGCGGACGATCGGGCCCTGGAGCGCCATCCGGGCGAGGACGAGGTGGTCCGGGCTGATGACGTCGGGAAATCCGCCGGTGGCTTCGAAGGCGCTGCGCCGGCCGACGCCGTAGATCATGTTGCAGTTGTCGAGGAGCCAGACCAGCCGCTTGTAGCGCTCGAGGGCCGACTCCTGGTCGACGTCGAGCTGGTCGTCCATCTCGGAAACGACCCGTCCGTCGGCGTCGATCAGGTTGCTGCCCGGGTACGCCAGGACGGCGCCGGGATTCGCCTCCAGTGCCGCGACGCAGGTCGAGAGGTGGTTCGGAGCCCACAGGTCGTGGTCCGCGGCCCAGATGAAGTACTCGCCGGCGGCCTCATGAAGGACGTAGTTGAAGTTCGCGACCGCCCCGATGTCGCTCGGCTGCCGGAAATATGTGATGCGGCTGTCCCTGGCAACCCACTCGCGGGCGATCGATTCCGTGGCGTCCGTGGAGCAGTTGTCGCTGATGAGGATCTGGAAATTCGGGTAATCCTGGCTCAGCAGCGCCTCGATTGACTGGCCGATGAATCCGGCGCCATTTCGCGTCGGCATGCCGATCGTGACCAGCGGCAGGCTCGCTTCCGCCCCGACCCCTTCCGATCCGACCAATCGCCTTTCCCCACTGCCCGATCGGGCATAATTCCCAGCGTGAAAGTCGTAATCCTCGCAGGCGGACAGGGTACACGCCTGGCCGAAGAGACGGAGACGCGCCCCAAGCCAATGGTGGACATTGGCGGCCGCCCGATCCTCTGGCACATCATGAAGCACTACGCCCGCTACGGGTTCACCGAGTTCGTCATCGCCCTGGGGTATCGGGCCGAGGACGTCAAGCGGTTCTTCGTGGACTACCTGTCTCTCAACGGCGACATGACCGTGGAGCTTGGCGCTCGGGCCGTGACCCGCCACGAGACGGAGCAGGACCCCTGGACGGTTCATCTCATCGACACGGGGCAGGAAACGGGGACCGGCGGCCGAGTGGGCAGACTTCGCCCCTGGCTCGACTGACGGTCCGTTTCTGCTGACCTACGGCGACGGCGTCTCCGACGTGGATCTCGGCCGCCTCCAGGCGATGCACACGGCCACGGGAAACCTGGCCACGATCACGGCCGTTCGACCGCCGTCGCGGTTCGGCGGCCTGAGCTTCGCCGACGACGGCTCCGTCCAGTTCATCGAGAAGCCGCAGATCGGCGAGGGCTGGATCAACGGCGGCTTCATGATCCTGGACCCCAAGGTCCTGGACTACGTCGAGAGCGACGCGACCAGCCTCGAAGTGGACGTCCTCGAGCGCCTGTCCGAGGAACACAAGCTCGGCGCATACCGCCACGAGGGCTTCTGGCAGTCGATGGACACGCTCCGCGACGTCCGCTACCTGCGGGGCTTGTGGGCATCGGGCAACGCGCCCTGGGCGACATGGCGGTAGGCGCCACAAACGCGTCGCCGGTGTGGGGCGGGCGGACGGTCCTGGTTACCGGCGCCGCGGGCCTGCTCGGCAGGCTGGGTCTGCGATCGACTCCTCGACGGCGGCGCCACGGTCCTGGGCCTGGACAAGGCCTGGGATGGCGAGCGAGCCGTTCTCGCCGCGACCCGGGGTCGAGCGGATCGACGGCGACGTCCGAGACGCGGTGCTGCTGGCCGAGCTCCTGGGCGACGGCCGGATCGACACCGTCATCCATCTGGCCGCCCAGACCCTCGTCGGCCCGGCCATCGACGACCCGGTCGACACGTTCAGCAACAACATCGAGGGCACGTGGTGGGTCCTGGAAGCGTGTCGCAACGCCCCCAGCGTCCGGCGGATCGTGGTGGCTTCGTCTGACAAGGCGTACGGCGACGCGGGCGGCCGGCCCTATAGAGAAGACATGCCGTTGCGGGCGCTCCATCCCTACGACGCCTCCAAGGCGATCACGGACCATGCTCGCCCGAACCTATGCCCACACCTACGCCCTGCCCGTGGCCGTCACTCGATGCGGCAACCTCTACGGCGGCGGCGACCTCAATTGGAGTCGCATCGTGCCGGGCACGGTCCGGTCCGTCCTGGAAGGCGAGGCCCCGATCATCCGGAGCGACGGCACGTTCGTGCGCGACTACCTGTACGTCCGTGACGCCGCCGACGGAGTCCTCGCCCTCGCCGAGCTGATGGGCTCGAGACCGGACCTCGCCGGGACCGCGGTCAACTTCGCGGCGGGCAACCGGCTGTCGGTCGTCGAAATCGTCCGGCGGATCCTGAGGCTGATGGGCTCGAACCTGGAGCCGGTCGATCCTCGGCTTGCCGCTCAAGGAGATCCCCGAACAGCGGGTTTCGGCGAAGCTCGCCCGCACGCCTGCTCGGCTGGCGTGCCCAGACGACCGTCGACGCCGGCCTGCGCGAGACGATCGATTGGTATCGAGCCTATCTGGCCTCGAGCGTGGCCGGATGAACGCTTCAGCGGATCCGTCGCCCTGCCGCGGCTGCGGCCGACCGGGCCTGGACGTCGTGCTGGATCTCGGCGAGATGCCGCTCGCCAACGCCATCCTGAGCGAGGCGGACCTGGCGCGGCCGGAGCCCCGATACCCGCTGGCCCTGGCCTACTGCCCCGCCTGCTGGCTCGTCCAGATCACCCACACCGTCCCGCCGGAGCTGCTCTTCCGCGAGTACACGTACTTCTCGTCCGTGTCGGACGCGTTCGTCGAGCATTCCCGCCAGATCGCCGAGCGGCTGATCGAGCGGCAGAGTCTGGATGGCCGGAGCCTGGTCGTGGAGCTGGCCAGCAACGACGGCTACCTGCTCCAGCACTACGCCCGGGCCGGCGTCCCCGTGCTCGGCATAGACCCCGCCCGCAACATCGCGGAAGCGGCCACGTCCCGAGGCGTCCCGACGCTCGCGGAGTTCTTCACCCGCGACCTGGGCCGCGAGCTCGCGGCCGGCGGACAGAGCGCGGCCGTGGTCCACGCCAACAACGTCATCGCCCACGTCCCGGACATCAACGACTTCGTGGCGGGCATCGCGGAAGTCCTGCGGCCGGACGGGCTGGCGGTCGTCGAGACGCCGTACCTCCGCGAACTGATCGACGCGGCTCGAGTTCGACACGATCTACCACGAGCACGTCTTCTACCACTCGCTCACGGCCCTTGGCCGCGTGTTCGAGCGCAACGGCCTCGACGGTCGTGGACGTGGAGCGGATCCCGGTCCACGGCGGCTCGCTGCGGGTTTACGCGATGCGGGCCGACGCCGGGGCGAAACCGACCGCGGCGGTTCGGGCGCTTCTCGACGAAGAGGAAGCCGTGGGGCTGTGCAGCGCCGCCTACTACTCGAGCTTCGGCGCGGGCGTCCTCGCGCTCGGCGAAGCACTTCGAGGCGAGTCTGCACGCCCTGACTGCCCGCGGGCCACACCCTGGCGGCCTACGGCGCCGCGGCCAAGGGCGCGGTCCTGCTCAACGCCTTCGGCATCGGCACGGACCTGATCTCGTTCGTCGCGGATCGAAGCCCCCACAAGCAGGGCTTCCTGATGCCCGGAGTCCATATCCCGATCGTCGGCCCGGACCAGCTCCTGGAGCGGCAGCCGCAGGAGACGCCTGCTCCTCGCCTGGAACTTCGCCGACGAGATCCTCGCCCAGCAGGCCGAATACCGGCGGCGGGGCGGCCAAGTTCATCATCCCGGTCCCCAAGCTGAGCGTGGTGTGACGATGATCGATGGCGTGCTGGTCGTTCCGCTCAAACGCATCCCCGACGAGCGGGGGGCCGTCCTCCAGATGCTCAAACGGACGGATCCCCACTTCATCGAGTTCGGCGAGATCTACTTCTCCAAGATCTATCCGGGCATCGTCAAGGGCTGGCACAAGCACGCCGAGATGACGCTCAACTACGCCTGCATCCACGGCCGAATCAAGCTCGTCCTGTTCGACGACCGCGAAGGATCGCCCACGAAGGGCGAGATCATGGAGATCTTCCTGGGTCCGGAGAACCACAGCCTGGTCCAGATCCCGCCGGGCCTCTGGAACGGCTTCAAGGGTCTGGGCAGCGAGATGGCCATCGTCGCCAACTGCTCGCACCCATCCCCACGACCCCAGCCGCTCGCAGCGCCTCGATCCCGTTCGACAACGACATTCCGTACGACTGGGAAGTCCGCCAGCACTGATGCGAGTCCTCGTAACGGGCGTCACCGGGTTCATCGGCGCGCATGTCGCGGCCGCTCTTGTCGCGCGCGGCGACGAGGTCCACGGCGCCGCGCTCTCCCGGGGCGTCGCGCGAGCGACTTGCCGGCCTGGCGCCCGGCGTTCACGTCCTCGAAGGCGACCTTTCGGACCTCGACTGGACGCGGCAGCTCGTCGATCGACGTGCGGCCGGAGGCGGTCATCCACCTCGCCTGGTACGCCGAGCCGGGAGCCTATCTGACGGCAGTGCCGGAGAACCTGGCCTCGTTGCGCGGCGGGATCAACCTGCTCCAGGCGCTCGTGGCGGAGGGTACGTGCCGGCGCGTCGTCGTCGCGGGCACGGGCCTCGAGAACATGGCCACTCCCCAACCGACCGTCTACGCGGCCGCGAAGGCGGCCCAGCACGCTTTGGCAATGGGCCTGGGTGCCACGGGGCCGACCGCACGGGGCCGACCGCCGCCTGCGCCCACATCCACTACCTCTACGGACCCTGGGAAGACGAGCGGCGCGTCGTCCCCTCGGTCATCCGCTCGGTCCTCCGCGGGGCCGCTCGATCGACGTGACGGCCGGAACGCAGCTGCGCGACTACCTCCACGTCGAGGACGTAGCCGGCCGCGCTCTGCGCCGTGGCGGCGAGCGACCTGACGGGCCGAGTCGACATCTGCACGCGGTCAGCCCGTCGCTCTCCGCGAGATCTTCGAGGACGATCGGCCGGGTCGACCGGCAGGCCGGAGCTGATCCGCATCGGCGCTCGCCCGAACAGCGATACCCTTGACTGGCCGTCCACCGGCGACGCCACTCCCCTGCTCGGCACGGGCTGGCAGCCGCGCTACAGCCTCAACACAGGAATCCAGCGGACCGCCGAATGGTGGGCCGCCCAAGAGGGAGTCGCCCAGTGACCGACCCATCCGCGCCAGGCCAGCCCGGCCACCTGATCAAAGTCCAGATGCCCGAGGGCGAGCGGGAATTCGACATCTACACGCCCGAAGGCTTTCGGGTCATGGCGAACCTCTGGACGCGGTCGAACTGGCAGAACAAGCTCTCCTATGAAGTGACCTGGCTCGGCATCCCGATCATCCAGCTCCCCGAAGACATCCTCATGGTCCAGGAGCTGATCTGGAAGAACCGGCCGGACGTCATCGTCGAGAGCGGCGTCGCCCACGGCGGCGCCCTGATCCTCTACGCGTCGCTCCTCGAGCTCCTCGGCCGCGGCCGGGTCATCGGCGTGGACATCGAGATCCGCAAGTACAACCGCCTGGCGATCGAAAGCCACCCCGCGAGCAAGCGGATCACGCTGATCGAAGGCAGCTCCACCGATCCGGCGATCCTCGACGCGGTCAAGTCGCGGATCCGCCCCGGCGAGCGGGTCATGGTCATGCTCGACTCGAACCACACCCACGACCACGTCCGCGCCGAGCTGGAGCTCTACGCGCCGCTCGTAGGCCCGGGCAGCTACATCGTCGTTTTCGACGGCGTCATGACGCTCGTCGCCGATGCCCCCAACTCGAAGCCGGGCTGGGACAAGGACAATCCGCTCACCGCCGTCACGGAGTTCCTCCAGGCTCACTCGGACTTCGAGTCCGATCCGAGCTACGAGCGGCTGGCGGTCAGCTACTGCCCGGGCGGCTTCCTGCGCCGCGTCGAAAAGCCGCTGTGACCGCGCGAGGAACCTCGGACGGAGGGCCGGATACGGCCGCGGCCGACCGCGAGTCGGGGTTCTGGCAGCAGCTTGGCGAGAAGCATCGCCAGGATCTCGACGCCTTCGGCTACGAGGCGTTCAAGCGAAACCAGGCCTTCCGCTACTTCACCTGGCGCTGGAGCTGGTCCTCGATCCGGCGCAGCGAGCAGATGCGATTCCTGCTTCGCCATTCGTCACCGTTCGATGTCCTGCGCTGCGCCCTGACTCCGGCCTCGTTGTCCGACGAGGCCTGGGCGGACGTCCGCTGGCCGAGTTCCGGGCACGGCAGCTCAACCGACGCCGAGCGCCCGCTCGAGGAGATCTCGGGCCAGCCGGTGGGGCGGCTGTGGCCCAAACGGGATCGCTGGCTGTACGCCTTCGCGGTTCGGCTCCTTTGGGAGTACGCATCGCGCCACGATCCGCTGGCCGCCACCGCGCTCGCCGAGCCCTCCGTCGGGCGGCCGCTGCCGATCGAGTGGAAGGGCCGCCCGATCTCGCAGGACCTCGCCAACAGCGCCCTGGAAGCCGCGGCGATATCGCGAGCCCTGGGAACCCGACAACCGAAGAACATCCTCGAGCTCGGCGCGGGTTACGGCCGAACCGCCTACGCGCTCCTGTCGCGGTATCCGGAGGCGACCTACACGATCGTCGACATCGAACCCGCGATCAGCATCTCGCGCTGGTATCTGAGCCAGCTCTTCCCGCCCGAACGGCTGCGGTTCCTCTCGCCCGACGAGGCGGACCTGCTGCCGACCGGTTCGATCGACCTTGCCCTGACCATCTCCTCGCTCCAGGAGATGTCGGCCCCGGACGTCGAGCGCTACCTGAACCTCTTCGATCGGGTCGCCGAAGGCGGAGTCGTCTTCCTGAAGCAATGGCGCTCCTGGACGAACCCCGTCGACCGCGTGGTCCAGACCTTCGACGAGTACCCGATCCCGCCCCGGTGGTCCGGGCTGTTCAAGGAGCGGGCACCCGTCCAGACCGCGTTCGTGCAGGCCGCGTACAAGATCGGCTGAACAGGCCGCTCGCCCGCTCACCACTACATAAGGGGAGACCCGGGCGATGCCCGGGTCTCCTCGTTGTTTTCGAGATCAGCCGCGGAGCTCGCGCCCCACGGCCGGGCTACCGGAAGTAGCCGGTCACGTCGAACACGAGATGGGTCGTACTACCGGCCGAGCTCATGTAGGTCGCCGACAAGGTTCCGGTCGACGACAGGGCTACGGTCAGGCCGTTGCCCTTCACGTCTCCGGTGACGAAGTTGATCGTGGAGGTCGTTGGAGAGGGGTTGGCCACAGGTCCCAGGAAGACGGCCCAGCCGTTGGTCTCGCCGACGACGGTGACGTTGCCTGTGACGCCCTTCGCGTCGAGCGGCACCGTACCCCCCGTGACCGTGAAGGTGCGCGGAGTATTGGCGGAGATCTTGCCCGTTGCCCCCGAACCCGACCGGGTGTCGAGAGAGCGGAACGGCGTGATCGCGACGAAGCTCGCGCCCGACGCGTCCGCGGTGTAGTAGCCCGTCACGTCGAAGACGAGGTCCGTGGTCGAGGCCGTGGGACCCATGAGCGTGGCGAAGAGCGCGCCCGTCGGCGACAGTTGCACCGTCAGGTTATTGCCGGTCACCTGGTTGGCGCCGAAGTTGACGGCGCTCGTCGTGGGAGCGGCCAGGGAAACCGGGCCCAGGTAGACGGCCCAGCCGCCGGTCGAGCCCACGGCCGTGATGTTGCCGGTTACGGCTTTGGCGTCTATCGGGATGCCATTCCGTCCGGTTACCTGGAAGCTCCGGGGCGTAGCCGCCACGAGCTTGCCACTGAACCCGTTGGCCGCGGCGCGGCTATCGAGCTCGCGGACCGGATTCATCGGATGGTAGGTGTCGCCCGTAGCGTCCTTGGTGAAGTAGCCGGTCACGTCGAAGACGAGATTGGTCGTGTTGGATCCGTCGGAGATATACGTCGCGCTAAGCTTGCCCGCCGTCGAGACGGCGACCGTGAGCCCGTTGCCCGCAACCTGGCCGGCGGCGAAGTTGATGGTGGAAGTGGTTGGCGCCGCGATCGGGTCCGGGCCGAGGTAGACCGCCCAGCCGTTGGTGGAGTCGACCACGGTGATGTTGCCGGTGACGGCACTGATGCCGAGCGGGATGTTGTTCCTGCCGGCGACCGCGAAGGTGATGGGCGTCCCGGCCTTCAATTTGCCGTTCCAACCGTTATTGGCTCGAGTGTCGAGCATGCGGACCGGCGCGATGGGATGGTAGGTGGACGCAACGATGGTCGATCCGGCAGTCGGGGTTACCGGGGCCGAGGCGACCGAGAGTGGACCGGCGCCGATCGCGTTCGTGGCTTTCACCTGGAACGTGTAGGCCTGGCCGTTGGTCAGCAAGCCGACCGTACAGCTAAGGGCCCCGGTCGTGGTGCAGCCGGCGCTGGCCGGCGAGCTGGTGACCGTGTACCCGGTGATAGATGAGCCGCCATTGTCCGCGGGAGCGGTCCAGCTGACGACGGCCTGGCGGTCGCCCGCAAGCCCGCTCACGCCGGTCGGTGCGCCGGGAGCGACCGCGGGGGCGCTCGGGGTTACGGCAGGCGAAGCGGACGAGATGAGCCCATCGCCCTCGGCGTTGCTGGCTACGACGCGGAACGTGTAGGGGGTTCCGTTGGTCAACGAAGTCACGTCGCATGTCGTCGCGCCGGTCGTCGTGCAGCCGGCGCTCGCCGGCGTACTGCTGACCGTGTACTTGTTGATCGGGGAACCGCCGGTGTCCGCGGGCGCCGTCCAGCTGACCGTGACGGACCGCGTTATGCGCGACTCCGGTCACGCCCGTGGCCTGGCCCGGGACCGCGACCGGCACGACGCCGGTGGACTCGTCCGAGGGAGCGCCCGTACCGATTTCGTTCTGGGCGGTGACTTTGAACTTGTACGTCTGGCCGTTGGTCAGGCCGGACACCAGGCACGTGGTCGGGCCGGTGGTCGTGCAACCCGTGCTAGCAGGGGTCGAGGAGACGGTGTAGCCGGTGATGGGCTTGCCGCCGGTGGAGGCCGGGGCCGCCCAGGAGACCTGGACAGAGGCGTTGGCGTAAGTGCCGTGAACGCCGGTCGGCGGTCCTGGAGGCGAGCCGAGGTGGAGGACCTCGACAGGCGTCGTGCTGTACAGCGTGCGGCCGTTGCCCAGCTGCGCATAGGCGTTGTAGCCCCAGCAGGCTACGGTCGCGTCGGCGAGCAGAGCGCAGCTGTGGTTCTTGCCGCCCTCGACAGCCACGGCATTGGTCAGGTTCAGGACGGCCGTCGCAGCCGAGCGGTTGACGACGGTTCCGTCGCCGACCTGCCCGTCGTTGTTGTATCCCCAGCACCTGGCGGTGCCGCCGGTGATGACTGCGCAGTTGTGCCAGCCGCCGGCGCCGATCGACGTCGCGGTGGTGACGCCTGTCACGCTGACAGGCCTCGAGTTGCTCGCCGCGAGGCCGTCACCGAGCTGGCCGTAGCCATCGGCTCCCCAGCACTTGAGCGTTCCGCCGGTAATCAGGGCGCAAGTGCTCCACGACCCGGCGGCGACCTGACTTACGCTATCGAGGCTCACGCCCATGGAAGTCTCGACAGCAGCCGGAGTGGAGCTGTAGACGATTCCGGGCACGTTGATGTTTGCGCCGTTGCCGAGCTGGCCGTCCCAGTTGGCTCCCCAACAGACGACGGTCCCACCCGTCCGTAGCGAACACGCGTGGAAGCCGCCCAGAGTAATCGAGGTGGCATCCGTAAGTGACGAGACCGCGACCGGAATCTGGCTGTCGTGGTTCAAGCCATCGGTGATATCTACGCCATTGCCCAACTGGCCATAGCTGTTCTGACCCCAGCACTTCACGGACTTGTCGGTCAAGAGGGCGCAGGTGAACTCGTCGCCCGCGGCAATCGCCGTGGCTGTGGTGCCCAGGCCGACTACGACCGGCGTCGTGCTCGAGACCTTGCTGTTGTTGCCGAGCTGGCCATAGTCGTTGAGACCCCAGCACTCCACCACTCCACCGGTGACGATGGCGCAGGTGTGGTACTCGCCGGCGGCGAGCGCCGAGGCTCCGGTCAGGCTGAGGGAGACTGGTGTTGTCCTGTCTGTGTTGGTTCCGTCGCCGAGCTGTCCGTACCAGTTGGCTCCCCAGCACTTGACGGAGCCATCGCTGAACCGGGCGCAGGTGTGGTAACCGCCCGTGGCGACCTCCACGGCCGTGATCCCGGTCAGGCCCAGGACGCTGACCGGCGATGTTGTGAAGACCTGGCTTCCGTCGCCGAGCTGGCCGTCCCAGTTGGCTCCCCAGCAGTCAACCGACCCGTTGCCAAAGAGAGCGCAGGTGTGGCTGCCTCCCGCCGAGATCGATGAAACGTCGCTAGGGTCAGCGAGGGCGACCGTCACCGGGCTCGAGCTGTTGCCCACCAGGCCGTTGCCGAGCTGTCCCGAGTGGTTGGCGCCCCAGCACTTGACGCCGCCGCCGACGAGCGTGGCGCACGTGTACGCGTCGCCAGCGGAGATCGAGGCCGCCGCGGCGCCGAGACCGGTCACCGAGATGGGAGTGTTCCGACTGGTCGTCCCGTTGCCGAGCTCACCGTCGAGTCCGTAGCCCCAGCACTGGATCGTGCCACCGGATATCAAGGCGCATGTATGCGTGGCGCCGGCCGTGATGGCCGTAACGACACCGGTAGTGCCCGCAACGACGGGCGTCAGGCTGTCCAGGTTCGAGGCGTTGCCAAGCTGGCCGTTGTTGTTCCAACCCCAGCAACGGACCGTGGCGTCGCCAAGCAACGCACAGGTATGGCCTTCGCCGGCCGCGATCGCGACCGCAGTGACGCCGGCTACAGTCTGGGGAGTGGAATTGTCGACGGTGAGGCCGTCGCCGAGCTGGGAATGATCATCCTTGCCCCAGCATTTCACCGCCCCGGACACGAGCGCGCAGGTGTGATTCTCGCCGGCGGCGATAGCCGAAACGCCGGCCAGGCTTCCGCCGGCAGCGACCGGAGTGGCGCTGAATGACGCGGTGCCGTTGCCGAGTTGCTTGAACTGGTTGTCCCCCCAGCACTTGACCGTGCCGCCGCTGATCAACGCGCAGGTGTGGTTCTCGCCGGCGGCAAGCCCGATTACGATCGCGCCCGACAGACCGGAGACGGGGACCGGAATCGGCCTATCCGTCGTGGTGCCGTCACCGAGCTGACCCAGGCCGTTGTTGCCCCAGCATTTGACCGTGTCGTCCGTCATGAGCGCGCAGGTGTGGTAGTCGCCCGAGACGACGAGCTTCGCGGTGGAAGGGCCACTGGGCAGCGCCAGCGGCTGCTGTCGAGACGACCGGCGCCGGAGCGGCCGCGGAAGCGGCCACGGGCGCGGCAAGGGTAGGCGCGATAGCGCCGCTCAATGCCAGAACGCCGGCCGCGACGAACCTCATCGCCGGCCATCGCCGGCCGGCTTGCAGGCCCGCCGAAATGACGCCGATTGGCATTCGACCAAGAGACCGAACCGCCCGGCCAATGCCGTTGCTACCCTCATCCGCGTACCGCGGAGGCGCCTGCTGGCTCATCGAAGTCCTCCTCCACCGCTCCCTTAGGAGCTTTCCCCAGGTCCCCGCGGGACGGACTCGTACCCGAGCTCTGTGGAGCGTTTCGAGCCAGAACGGACGGTCAGCGGCCTTCGATCCGGCCAGGATCGCGCAGAGGCGCCGAACGTACTACCCAGATGGTCCTACCGTCAACGGAATTTGGGCAGGAATTCGCGGCAGCGGTGCCTACCGGCAACGTAGTCAGCCCTACCCGAACCGGGCGGCGTCGACCGCGGACGGCCCTCAGGACGTCGGCGCCAGGAAGTAGCCCGTTACGTCGAAGACGAGGTCCGCCGCCTGGCCCGACGTGGACATGTAGGTCGCGTACAGCTGTCCCGATGCCAGGGCCACGGTCAAGCCGTTGCCCTTCACGTCGCCCACGACGAAGTTGATGCTCGAGGTTCCCGGGCGAGGCGTCGGAGCTCGGGCCCAGGTAGGCGGCCCAGGAGTTGCTCTGGTTGACCACGGTGACGTTGCCCGTCACGGCGACGGTGTTGGCCGGCAGGCCGCCGCGCCCGATCACCTGGAAGGGGCGGGGGCTGTTGGCCGCGAGCTTGCCACTCAGCCCGATGCCGGCCCGGGTATCGAGCAGCCTGGCCGGGTTCATGGGCACGAACATCGAGCCGGTCGCGTCGGGGGTGTAGTAGCCCGTCACGTCGAAGACCAGGTCCGTCGTGTTGCCCGGCGTGGACATGAACGTGGTCGAAAGCCTGCCGCCCGCCGCCAGGGCCACGGTCAGGTTGTTGCCCGCGACCTCGCCCTTGACGAAGTTGACCGTAGACGTGGTGGGGGTCGCGGTGGAGATCGGGCCGAGATAGACCGCCCAGCCGTTGGTCTGATTGACCGCGGTCACGTTTCCGGTGACGGCGGTGGCGTTGGCCGGGATCCCGTTTGTGCCGGCCACCGCGAAGGTCTGCGGCGAGTTGGCCGAAAGCCTGCCCGGCAGCCCGACGGCGCCCCGAGTGTCGACGAGGCGGACGGGCGTGACGGCGTGGTAGGTGGCGCCGGTAGCGTCCGGAGTGAAGTAACCCGTGACGTCGAAGACGAGGTCCGTGGTGGCGCCCGGGTTGCCCATGTACGTGGCGCTGAGTGTGCCGCCGGCTCCGAGGGCCACGGTCAGCCCATTGCCGCGGATCTGGCCCGCGGCGAAGTTGATCGTCGAGGTGCTCGGCGAGCTGTTGGGCATGGGCCCCAGATAGACGGCCCACGGGCCGCCGGAATTGACGACGGTGACGTTGCCCGGTCACCGCGGTGGCGCCCGACGGGAACCCCTCGGCCGGTCACCGTGGAAGGTTCGCGGCGTCCTGGCCACCAGCTTGCCGGACAACCCGATGCCGGCCCTGGTGTCCAGGAGCCGGACGGGCTCGATTGGGTGATACGACGCCGGGACAGGAGGAGTGGAGCCGAAGGCCGCGAGCCCGCTGGGCGTGCCGAGGCCGGTGGGTCCGTCGTAGCCGGGCACGCCGTTGCACAGGTAGGAGCCCGCGTCGCAACCCGCGTAGTTCTCGACGTTGTTGTTGCCGCCCACGACGTCGTTGAGCTGGCCCGAATGGGCGTAGAGATAGCTTGCCGGGTAGTCGCCCGCGCCGATCGCACCGGCCATGGCGAACAGCGAGGCGATGATCGGCGACGAGGCGCTCGTTCCGCCGAAGAGATGCCAGGAGCCGTTGTAGTACATGGCCACGCCGGTCGCCGGGTCGGCGACGGCCGAGACGTCGGACTGGGTCCGGTTGGGACAGCCCGCGTCCACCTGCCAGCCGGGTTTGGGCTCGAAGGAGGAGCAGCCGCTGCCGGCGCCGCCGTTGCCGGTCGCGCCGCCGTTGCCCCAGGCGGTTTCGGTCCATCCGCGCGCCGATCCGTCGCGCCGGAGCGAGGTGCCGCCGACCGCGACGACGTACTGCGACGCCGCCGGATACTCGACGAAGTTGGCCGCGTCGTGCTGATAGATGCCCGTGCAGTTCCAGCCGCAGTCACCGGTGGAGGCCGTGATGGCGACGCCGGGATGGTTGTAGAACTGAGAGTCCAGGATGCTTTCGTGGATGCTCTCGGTGCTGCCGTAGCTGTTGGATACGGCGACGGCACCGAGGCTGACCGCCATATTCACGCTTGCGCCCAGGTCGGTCATGTTGTTCGTATCGGCCTCGACGAGGAGGATCTTGCAGTTGGGGCACGTCGCCGAGACCATCTGGATGTCGAGGTCTATCTCCTGGCCCCAGCCCGCATCCGCGATCGGATAGCTGCCCTGGACGCCGCGCTGGTTCACTTTCCGGAAGCAGCCGTTGGCCGTTGAGCATTCGGGCAGGCCGAACTGGCTGCGGTAGGCGGCAAGGTCGGCTTCGGCATTCGGCCAGTCATAGGCGTCGACGACGGCGACCGTCATGCCGCTGCCTTCCGAGCCGCTCGGCAGGTTGTAGGCACTCCGCAAGTCGGCCGGTCCGTAGCCGCCGGACGGGAACCAGGTTGGAGCCCGCCACGTTCGTACCCGCGGCGTTCGGCGTCACGGGACTTATGACCTCAAGAGCCAGGCAGTGGGCCTTGCCGGGGCCGGCGTCGGCGCAGGAGGCCCGGACTGCGAGCGGCGCGGGAGTCGGAGGCGCGGCCGCAGCGGCCGGGCCGGGTGCGGCAAAGCCCGTGATCGTCGCGACGATGGAGATCGCGGCCAGAGTCCCTGCCCGTCGGATCCGAGAGCTGAAGAGCACCTGGCCCCTCCGATGAGTGGTAGATCGCGCAATGATGCACCGAACGAGGCCCAGGCCCGGCAACCATTACGGGGCGAAGTAGCCGGTCACGTCGACGACGACGTCGGTCGTGTTGCCCGCGACGGACATGTAGGTCGCGCCGAGCGTCCCCGAAGTTCCCATGGCCACTGCCAGGCCGTTGCCCGCCACCTCACCCCGAAGGAAGTTGATCGTGGACGTGCTCGGCGTGGCGGTCGCGGTGGGGCCCAGGTAGACGGCCCAGGAATTGGTCTGATTGACCACGGTGACGTTGCCCGTGATGCCGGTGGCCGTTCCCGGGATTCCGGCCCGGCCGGAGACCTGGAACGCTCGCGGAACGTTGGCGGAGAACTTGCCCGAGAGGCCGTTGCCACTCCGCGTGTCCAGCAGACGAGAAGGGGTGAGCGGCGTGAACCGCGATCCCGACGCGTCGGCCGAGTAGTAGCCGGTTATGTCGAAGACGAGATCCGTGGTGCTGCCGTCGGCGGACATGAAGGTCGCGCTCAGCGTGCCACCCGCACCAACTGCCACGGTCAGGCTGTTGCCCTTCACCTGGCCCGCCCCGAAGTTGATCGTCGAGGTCGCCGGGGCCGCCTGCGCCTTCGGGCCCAGATATACCGCCCAACCGTTGGTCGCGTTGACCACGGTCACGTTGCCCGTGACCGCCACGGCATTCGCCGGGAACTCCCGCCTGTCCGGTCACCTGGAACGTGGCGGGCTGGTTGGCCGAGAGATGGGCCGCCGATGCCGGTGCCAGTCCGGGTATCGACCAGCCTCGCCGGCGCGAGCGGCTGGAACCTCGCCCCCGTCGTGTTCGGGACGAAGTAGCCGGTCACGTCGAAGACCAGGTCGGTGGTGCTGCCGGCGGTGGACATGAACGTGGCGCTCAGACTGCCGTCCGCTCCCAGGGCCACGGTCAGGCTGTTGCCTTTGGTCTCGCCCTTGTTGAAGTTCATCGTGGAGGTGAAGGGCGCGATGTTGGCCTGGGGGCCCAGATAGACGGCCCAGCCCGCGCTCGGATTCACGACGGTCACGTTGCCCGTCACCGCGGTGGCGCCCGCCGGGACCCCGCCGTGTCCGGCAACCGGGAACGTCCCGGGCTTGTTCGCGGCCAGCCTGCCCGCCAGGCCGATGCCGGCCCGAGTGTCGAGCAGGCGGGCGGGATCGATCGAGAAGAACGTCGTCGGGTCGTAGGTGATGACCTTGCCGCCGATGTCGTCGATGCTCAGACCGGGAGCCACGACCAGCGAGCGGTAGTAGTAGTCGCCATCGCGCTGGGGGCGTTCGATATCCGGATCCACGGCCGAGACGAAGCCCGGGTTCCGCGAGCTGTCCCACGTCGTCACGTGGTTGTGGAAGTTGGGAACCGACTTCCACATCTGGTCGATGGTCTGGTGGCTCGTGAACAGGGCGTCGATGTAGGACGAGATGTCGTGGACGCCTTCGGCGATGACCGCCCGGGCGTTGCCACGCAGGAAGCCAGAGGCGTAGCCGTCAACCCGGGTCTGGGCCGTGCTCAGGGCCGGCAGCCCGTATCCGGGCTCGCTGTCCCCCGACGCGTAGCACAGGTGATTGAGGATCACGACCGCGTTTGGGGCCAGGCCGAGCTGGGCCATGTAGTTCTCGCCGAAGTACTGGGTGTAGCTATCGCTGTTGGCATAGGAACCCGACGCGTAGTTGAGGCCCATGCCGTTGTCGCCGTTTGGCGTGAGCGACTTGTTGTACGGGTTCGGATAACCGCTTCCGTGGCCCAGGTAGACGAGGACGCTCGCGCCTTGCGCCGCGGCCTGGACGTTGGCCCAGGTGGCGTTGGGCGAGTAGACCTTGACGATGTTGGTGGTGTACTTCGCAAATTCGGCGGCGGCGTTGTCGGCGTCGGCCCTGTAGGACGACGTGCTGCCCTGAGTGGCACCGACGACGATTACGACTTTGTCTTGACCGCTCATGGCGGCGGCGTGTCCGGGAGCGCCGAGGCCGGCGGACAAGGCGAGTCCGCAAGCGAGCGCGAGAGCGAGCTTTCGCATCTGCTTTGCCTCCCTGATGGCTGGGTCGGCGTGCCGACGGGCCAGTGGGCGGTTGGCATCGAAGGCCAATCTGAATTTCTAGCCTGTCACTTCGGGTGGTTGCGGCACAATCGCGCCTTGGTCCCAGGACCTCGAGGGCCCGGTCACCGCAGCGGCGGCTGGAAGTAGCCGGTAGCGTCGAAGACGAGATCCGTGGTGTTGGTGCCCGAGGACAGGTATGTGGCACTCAACGTGCCGGTGCTGCCGAGGGCCACCGAGAGGCCGTTGCCCCTGGTGTCGCCGCGGACGAAGTTGATGGTGGAGGTGGATGGCGTGGCGAGGGGCGCGGGACCCAGGTACACGGCCCAACCGGAGGTCTCGTTGACGACGGTGACGTTGCCGGTGACGGCCAACGCCCGGCTGGGCACTCCGCCGCGGCCAGTCACCTGGAAGGTGGCCGGTACCGAGACGGCGAGCTTGGTCGCGAGCCCAATGGCGGACCTCGTGTCGAGGAGCCGCGAAGGAGCGATGGGAACGTAGGTGGCGCCGGTCATGTCCGGCGTGTAGTAGCCGGTCACGTCGAACACGAGGTCGGTGGTCTGTCCGGCGGCGGACATGAACGTGGCGGACAGCTCCCCGGCCGAAGACAGCGCGACGACGAGGTTGTTGCCCTTGGTCTGGCCGGAGTTGAAGTTGAGGGTCGAGGCGGGCGGTGCCGCGACCGGATCGGGGCCCAGGTAGACGGCCCAGGCGAAGCTCGGGTTCACGGCGGTGATGTTGCCGCTGACCGCAGTGGCGTCGGCCGGGATGCCCTCCCGTCCGGCAACCTTGAACGTCCGCGGCGCGTTCGCCGCGAGCCGGCCCCCGAAGCCGCTTCCCGATCGAGTGTCGAGCAACCGCGCCGGGGACACGGGGTGGTACGTGGCGCCGGTCCGGGCCATGGTGTAGAAGCCCGTCACGTCCAGGACGAGATCCGTGGTGCTGCCCGGCCTGGCCATGTAGGTCGCCGACAGCGTCCCGGTGGCGCCGAGCTCGACGGTCAGGCCGTTGCCCGCGGTCTCGCCTCGGGCGAAGTTGATGGTCGAGGCCGCCGGCGTGGCGATCGGGTCCGGACCGAGATAGACGGCCCACGGTCCGCTCGAGTTGACGACGGTCAGGTTGGCCGTCACGGCGACGGCGTCCGCGGGCACGCCCGATCTGCCGCCGACCTGGAACGTCTGCGGAGTATTGGCCACGAGCGCGCCGGGGAGTCCTACCGCGGCTCGTGTGTCGAGCATCCGGGCCGGCGCGATCGCGTTGAACGTGGCTCCCGGCACGGGCTCGGGGGTTGCGGGAGAGGATGGATCGGATGCCGGACTCGTACCCGCGACGTTCGTGGCGGTCACGGTGAAGGTGTAGGCCGTGCCGTTGACCAGCCCGTCCACGACGCAGGTCGCGGCTCCGGTCGTGGCGCAGGTCCTGCCGCCGGGGCTCGAGGTCACGGCGTAGGCCGTTATCAGCGAGTTGCCGTTCGAGGCGGGCGCTTGCCAGGCGACCCGCGCGGATTCATCGAGACCGGTGGCGGTGACGGCCGTCGGCGCTCCCGGCGGAACCGGCGAGTTCTGGATTACCAGGTCCGGGTAGTAGTACATGGCGAGGATCTCCTCGCCGGTCATGCCGTCCAGGCCGCACTGCCGCGAGCTCTGCTGGTAGAGGATCGAGCCGTTCTTGTCAGTGCCGCAGACGATGGGCGGGTAGTCGGGCCCATAACGCGTCGAGAAGAAGCTGCCACCTTTTGTCAGGGACTCGAGCCAGGTCGTTTCCACCGCCTGAATCTGAGTGGCGGTCGGCTGGTACTTCTCGGGCGTGTAGAGCTGGTCGTCGCTGTCGTCGTAGACGTCGAAGCAGTTGCCGGCCTTGTTCGTCCTGGGATGGAGGGCCTTGTACCAGGCGTACTGCTTCACCGCGACCGAGCCGGCGCGCAGGGTCTCGAGCGGCCAGTAAGTGGGCCACTCGGCCGCGACGACGACCTTCACGTAGGTCTTGAAGTCGACGGCCTCGATGATGCCCTTCGAATAGCGATAGACGTCGATCGTGTCCGGGGCCACGATCGTGCTCGTCCAGGGAGAGCAGGTGGCGGCCCGGACGGGCGGCGGAGCCGCGACGGCGGGGAAACCGAAGCCCGCGAATATCCCGAACGCCGCAACCGAAAGAGCCAGCCGTCCGAAGCGGCCGGGCCGATGCCGGGCCGCTTCGCGGAGGATTTTCACGGCACCGGTACGAAGTAGCCGGTGGCGTCCAGAACGAGATCTGCCGAGTTGCCGCCGAACGAGATGTATGTGCCGCTCAACGAGCCCGATTTGGAAAGCGCCACCGTGAAGCCGTTGCCGGCAACCTGGCCCTTGGCGAAGTTGAGCGTCGATGTGGAGGGACTGGTCTGTGGATTCGGCCCGATGTAGGCGGCCCAGCCGTTGGTCGAGTTGGCCACGGTCAGATTCCCGGTGATCCCGATGGCGTTGTAGGCCACGCCGCTTCCTCCGGCAGCCTGGAACGTACGGGGCGTGTTGGAGATGAACTTGCCGCTCAGACCGGTCCCCGCGCGTGAGTCCAGCAAACGGGCGGGGTTCATCGGAATGAACCGGGCGCCGGTCGCGTCCGCGGTGTAGTAGCCAGTCACGTCGAAGACGAGGTCCGTCGAGTTGCCGGCCGAGGACATGAACGTCGCGGACAGCTGCCCGTTTGGGTCGAGCGACACCGTGAGGTTGTTGCCCTTGACGTCCCCCTTGCCAAAGTTGAGCGTCGATGTGGCCGGAGTGGAGGTGGCGATCGGGCCAAGGTAGATGGCCCAGCCGTTCGTCGAGTTCACGGTCGTGACATTGCCCGTAACGGCGACCGCGTTGGCCGGAATACCTCCGGCACCCGCGACCGGGAACGTTCGTGAGGAGTTGGCGGTGAACTTGCCCCCGAGCCCAATTGCGGAACGAGTATCGAGCAGCCGACTCGGGGCGACGGCATGGTACGTGGCTCCGGTCGAGTCGGCGGTGTAGTAGCCGGTCACGTCCAGCACCGCGTCCGTCCAGTTGCCGCCGCTCGACATATATGTGGCGGACAGCGTTCCGGTGTTACTGAGGGCGACCGTCAAGCCGTTGCCGATCGTCTGGCCTCTGCTGAAGTTGAGCGTCGAAGTCCTGGGACTGGCGATCGCGGTTGGCCCGAGGTAGATCGCCCACGAGTTCGTCGGATTGACGACGGTGAGGTTGCCCGTGATCGCGGTAGCGTCCGCGCCGACGCCGTTGACGCCCGCGACCTGGAAGGTCCGCGGAGTATTGGCCGCCAGCCGGCCGGCCGAACCCGTGCCGTTTCGTGTATCGAGGACGCGCGCCGGCGGGATCGCGTGGTATGTGCCGGCCGTGGCCACGGAGAGGAACTTCGCGGCTATCTCATTTGTGAGTGCGCTGTTGTTTACGGTGCCGTTGTCGTATCCGATCGCCCAGATGCCTACGCCGCGCAGATTCCAACCGTCGATGGCGTCGCATTTGGCGCCGATGGATCGCGGGTTGTCGTAGTAGGCCTCACGCCAGTTGGCCTGCTTCTGGAACTTCGTCCCTTCGTCGACGATCATCCAGTAGCCGACCCAGGCGGTCTGTTCGACCGGGTCGTATTGCTCCCCGGTCACGCAAGGAAATGGAAAACCCGGCCTGCACAGCTTGGGATCCGTTGGATCCTGGGCGGCCAGTGAGGCCGCGGTGGCGTAATACGGCTGGACCGGGGCTCCGTATGTGGGTATGTCCGCGGGTTTCGCGTTGAGGACCGGCGGCGAAGTCGTGCCAACAGACCAGGCGGCGCCATAGAAAGGCAATCCGAGGATCACCGACGATGCCGGAGCGCCATGAGTCAGGAAGTAGTTGACGATGTGGGGCAGTGTGTAGGTGATGGTCCCGCCCATGGGGTCGATCGAGCCCGCCGTCGCCGGTGAGCCGCCCCGAAGGTCGTACGCCATGACGAAGACCGCGTCGGCGCCGCCCGGAGCAAGCAATCCGCCCAGGTCGTAGCTGCCCGCCGAGCCGTTGGCGCAGAACGTCATCTCGTAGCCCGAGTGGACCGCATCCAGTGCCACACGAAGCTCACGGACGAACGTGGTGAAGTTGGCCATCTGGCCCGAGGCGATGGGCTCGAAATCCAGGTTGACGCCGTCCACCCCTCGGCGGGCGACCTCGGCCGCGATGGACTGGGCCAGCTTGAGCCTGTTGGGGTCGTAGGCCAGGAGCTGCGCCTGGTATGCGCGCCCAGGGTCGTCCCAGGCGAACACGTTGACCGCGAAGACGACCCGAGTTCCGGCCGCGTGGGCGTCGTTGATCACCTTGGTCATGTCGGCGCTGTTCCAGTGGTCCCAGTCGTCTCCCGACTTGGCGAGCGTACCGATGGCGGGATCGTTCTGGTTCGTGAGGTTGACGTTCACGCCGAGCCCGAAGTACGCGATCGTCGACAGCGTCGCGTAGTTGGGGGTTACCGTCCCCAACTCCCACCTTGGCAGGAACCCGAGAACCTCACGTCGAAGGACGTTTACGGCACCGTTTGGCGCCGCCGCGCGCTCCGCGGCCGATGGCGCGGCCACGCCGCTCGCCGCGGCTGCCGGCAGCGGCACGGGCAGACTCCCACCGACGGTGTCCGTGTCGCTCGGCCTGGGTCGGAATGGCACTGTGACCGGCCCGCCGGGCTGCGCCGTGGACGTGTCGTGGGCGTGGGCCATCGCTTCCTGGTACATGATCGATGGACCCAGGGGTTCGGTCGGGTCGGCGGCCGCGACAGCCGACGGAAATGCGACGGACGCGGATAGGGCGACGACGATCAGCCCGAGCTTGGCGATCGAGGGCCTGCGGGAGGGGATTCGGGTCTCACGGCTCGACCGGCGCAGGCTCTGCGGCTGCGGCGGGAACAGTGAGGCCCACATGTGGTCGAACATGACGGTCCTCGTGCGATGCGCGAGGGGGGACCTCCGAAAGGGGCCGACACCTTGGTGCCTCGCGCGATCTGCTTGACGGTGCGATGACTGGGTCGCAGGGTCCGGACGGGATGCCTGGACTTGCGCTTATGTCGACGACGGAACCTCTTGCGGGCTGACCCTGAACCTATCCTAACATCGGCCCAGGGTCAGCTGTCCAATCGGTTAGCTATCTACGAGAGCGCCGGGCGCGGCCGGCGCCTTCTACGGGACGAAGTAGCCGGTCACGTCGAAGACGAGATGCGTGGTCTGATATTGGAGCGACATATACGTCGCGGCCAGGCTCCCATTGGGACCCAGCTGAACGGTCATGCCGTTGCCCTTCACGTCGCCGAGCTGGAAGTTGATCGTGGAAGTGCTCGGATTCGCAATCGGGATTGGGGCCGACGAAGACGGCCCAGCCGCTCGTCTCGCCCACGACCGTCAGGTTTCCGGTCACGGCATTGGCGGCTTTCGGAACCGAGCGGCCGTCGCCGGCCACGGCGAACTGTCGCGGCTGGCCTGCGATGAGCGCCCCGGTCAGTCCGACGTTGCTGCGAGTGTCAAGGACACGGGACGGGGACATGGGCACGAATTTGGCGCCGCCCGAACCGGCGGTGTAGTAGCCGGTCACGTCGAAGACGACATCGGTCGTGTTGCCCGCGACGGACATAAATGTCGCATTGAGTTTTCCGTCACCCAGTGACACGGTCAGGCTGTTGCCTTTGACCTCTCCGGCGCCGAAGTTGACGCTCGAGGTGGTCGGGTTGGACTTGAGCGGTGGGGCCCGAGATAGACGGCCCACGACATCGTCGCGTTGACGATGGTGACGTTGCCGGTGACGGCGATCGCGTCGCTGGGGACGTTGTTTACGCCCGCGACCTGCCAGGACCTCGGAGTATTCGCCGGCAGCTTGCCGTAGAAACCCTTACCCGGCGTTCGCGTGTCGAGCGACCGCACCGGAGGGATCGGGTGATAGGTGGCGCCGTTCGGGTCCGGCGTGAAATAGCCCGTGACGTCGAAGACGAGGTCGGTGGTGTTGCCGCCCGACGAGATATATGTCGCCCAGAGGAGCCCCCGTGTCGCTGAGGGCCACGGTCAGGCCGTTGCCGGCCACCTGGCCGCCCAGGAAGTTGACGTTGGAGGTGCTGGGGTTGTCGTCTCTAACCGGACCGAGATAGACGGCCCAGCCCGAGGAGGAATTGACGACGGTGACGTTGCCGGTGACCGCGGTGGCGTTGCTCGGGATCCCCTGCTGGCCCGCGACCTGGAAGCTGACCGGGCTCTTGGCTCCGAGCTTTCCGGCATGGCCGGCACCTGTTCGGGTATCGAGAACGCGAACCGGCGACATGGCGTTGTAGGTGCTACCCGCCGCGGCCGCCGAGACGGTGACGTTGATCGTCGCCGCCGTGAACGACGCGTCGCGGGCGCCGAGCGACTTGGTGCCGGAGCTGTTGAAGGTGACGCTGAACGAGCCGGAGCCCGCGCTCAGCCCTCCGGAAGCGGGCGAGGAAGTGAAGGTCGCGTCCGAGCTGGTGATGGTGACCGTGCCGGAGTAGCCGGTCGCGGTGTTGTTGTAGGCGTCTCTGGCAGTCACTGTGTAGCCCTGGGGGACGCCGATGGAAGCCGTTGACGAGCCCGCCGACGACGAGCTTCGCCGTGCTGGAGGGATTGACGGTGAAGGCCGCCGACGTGCCGATCTTGCCGAGCCCGGTGTCCGTCACGGTGACGGTCCGGCCGCTCTTCAGCGGTGAAGTCGGTGGTGCCGGTGGCGGTCCCCTGCCCGGCCGCAAACGGGGTGAAGGTTCCCGCCACGGGCGATCCGCCGGTGGCGCTGAAGTTGTTGCCGAGCGCCGGCGTGCCGGTGTAGTTGGAGACGGTGTTGTTGAACGCGTCCTTGGCGGTGGCGCCAACGGCGAACGACGTTCCGGCGGTCTGCAGGGCGCCGGTGGTCACGACGAAATGGTCGAGGGCGGCATGGCTAACCACCGTGGTGGCGTCGGGAGAGCTGTTGATGGTGCCGTCGGAAGCGTGCACGGTCCGCGAGCCGGCGGTCTTGAGGGTCACGCTGAACGTTCGTGCGCTTCCGCTGGAGAAGCGTACTGCGGGGCCGGCAGACTCGCCGCGGTGTCCGTAGCTGGTCAGGGTGACGGTGCCGGAGTAAGCGGGAGTGGGGTTGCCGAAGCCGTCCTTGGCGGTGACCGTGTAGTCACCCGCTACACCCGCCACGGCGGTCGCCGGGCCGGTGATGACTGAAGTGCGGTCGGCGACTCCCGAGGCAGAGACGTTGAAGAGGTTGGAATGCCCTCGATGACGCCGTCCGTGACCGTCACCGTGCGACCGTTCTCGATTGTGTTGTCGATGGTGTTGCCGTTGGACGTGCCGACGCCGGCGACAAGGCCGGGAAGGTGCCGGCCACGGGCGCCCCACCCGAGCTGCCGAAGTCGTTAGCTCAACGTCGGGATGCCGACGTACGAGGTGACCGTGTTGTCGTACTGTCCGACGCCGTCGCATGGACAACGAACGGCGCACCCTGCGTTTGGGTACTGGCCACCGTCACGTTGAAGTGGTTGAGCGCGGCGGCGGTGACCACGATGTTCGCCTGATGTCCGGTGATCGACGCGGTGACCGTATCGGTGGCCGAGATGGTGACGGTGCCGGTCGTGGTCGCGGTGTCGAACCGGACGCTGAACGTGCCCGTCCCGCCGGTCAGCCCGGCATCGGGAGGCAGGTTCGTGTTCTCAGTGGTGTTGATGTGGACCGTGCCGGCATAGGCCGTGTCCGTGTTGCCGAACGCGTCCTTGGCCGTGACGGTCACGCTGTGGGGATCGCCGGCCGTCGTCGTCCCCGGGAAGCCCGAAACGGCAAACGTGGCGGCGGTCGCCGGGTTGACGGTGAACGCCGCGGAGTTGCCGCCGGCCGAGCCGTCGGTGACTGTCACGTGACGCCCGGTCTCTGCCGTGTAGTCGATCGTGTTGGCGTTGGACGTACAGAGCCCGCTGGAGCATGCCGGGAAGGTTCCGTCCACCGGCGCCCCGCGGGTGCTGCTGAAGTCGTTGGTGAGCGTCGGCGTGCCGCTATAGGTGTCTACGACGTTCCCGTACTGGTCCCTGGCCGTGGCGTTGACGACGATCCCGGCACCGGCGGTCTGCGGCGACGCCACGACCACGGTGAAGTGGTTGAGGTCGTCCGGTCCAACGGTGACGGGCAGTGCGGTAGCGGTCAGGGTGCCGTCATGCGCCCCGACGTTCATCGACCCCGCAGTGTGGAAGGTGACGTCGAAGTCCTTGGTCCCGTTGGTCAGAGTGGAGCTCGTCGGTGAGAACGCAGCCGCCCCATCGGAGCTGGCAATCGTCACCGTGCCCGGGTAGTCCGCGACGGTGTTGCCATCTTCGTCCTGGGCCGTGACCGTGTATGCGGTCGCGGTTCCCGCCGTTGCCGTACCTGGGCCGGTGACGACGAGCTTGGAGGCGGTCACGTTGAGCGCCGACGTACCGGTGATCGTCCCCGCGTACGTGCCCGTGACCGTGTACGAGCCGTGAGTCGTGGAACCGCAGGCGTTGGTCAGGCAGCTACCCAGGCCGGTGATCCCGAAGGTGGTAGACGAAGTGACGTCTCCGAAGCTGTTGCCGAAGTCGTCCTGCGCCTCAGCTAGGTAGCTCTGCTGCTGGTTGGCCCGGATGCTCTTGGAGCCGGGGTTCAGGGCCAGCTTCGTGATCTGAGCCTCGAACGCGCCGACGTCGCATCCGGAACCTGCCGGCCGCGCGAGAGCCCGCTGGTCGAACGCCGGGCAGGAGCCGCCGCCGAGGCCGCCGTCGATGGCGACGCTGCCGAGCCCGAGCGCCATGGTCTGCGTGGGGCCGCCGTTGTTGGCCAACGCCTGGAGGGCAAGCTCTGCCGGTGTCACGGTGAAGCCGACTGCGCAGGACGAGTCGGTGCTTCGGCTGCCCGACGTAGCGAACGGCGGCGTCCCCGCGCATGCGTTGCCGCTGCTGCTGGCCATGATGCTATTGAGGAAGGAGCTGGTACCGCCGGTGTAGATGACGGTGCCGCTCGCCCCTGCCGTGTTGCCCGAGAACGTCGAGTTGGCGGCCGATGCGTTGCCCGAGAGCGAGTACAAGGCGCCGCCATCGACACCCGCATGGTTGCCGTAGAACGTGCTGTTCGTGGTGTTGAGGTTCTTCGCGATGATCGCGCCGCCATTGCCCGATGCGTTGTTGCCCACGAACGTGCTGGAGTTCACGACGACCTGATTGGCCGTCGATGCGTCGACCGCGCCGCCGTCTCCCGCTGTCGCATTGTTGTTCGCGAAAGTCGATCGATTGATCGTGACGATGGTGCTACCGCCACCGGCCAGGACCGCGGCGCCGTTGGTGTCCGACCCGTTCCGGAGAGTGATGTCGTTGATCGTAAGGCTGGAATCGGTCGCGAAGATACCAAAGGTGTTGGCGCCGTCGACGAAGGTGTTTGAGGCACCGTCGCCCTCGATGGTTAGGTCGCCAGAGATCGAAATGGGCCCGGTAAGCGTGTAGGTGTCGGCGCAGACATGGACCGTGTCTCCGGGACTCGCGAAGCCCACGCCCGTCGCTATGTTGCTGGTTATGGGCACGGCGCAGCCGCCGCTGCCTCCACCAGGGCCCACGTAGATGGTGCTCGCGGCCAGGACGGTCTGGGTCGGCAGGAGAGCGCCGAGAAGGAGGCCGATCGCGACGACGGCAAAACGACGATACAGCCGGGAGAAATTCATCTTCATGCCTCAACCGATGCCCCCGCCTCGATTTGGCACTGAGAACCTGTGAGGCCGCGAGGGCGCATGCCTCCCAATGGGCGCTCTAGCGATGCTACCGGGGGTGGGTAGCTATCTGGCAGCCTCTCTAAGGTACTACCTGAGGGAATGCCCGATACCCGTATTTGTAGGCCGAATAGGCCACCCCGTTGAGGGGGGCGAGTGGTCCGGCGCAGCCGAGCGACCGGTTCCGGGTCGCCGCCTCAAGCCAGGGGCGACTTGTCTTCGGATTCCTGCTCGACGTCCCAGGGCAGCATCGGCCGGACCGCACCCGGATATTCGTTGGCAAAGGGTCCGCGCACGCCGTCGCCTTCGCTGCGATCCACGACGACGAACGCGATCGCGTCTCGCTCGATCACGTGGACCAGCGTCGGGTTGTAGGTCGAGACCACGGCCGTAACGATCACCCGGCCCTCGGCGAGGAAATTGGCGGGGATGTGGCACGTCGACTTTCACGAGGCCCGGACGGCGCTCCGAGGTCCACCAATCGCGATCGTTCCAGTCGTTGTTGATGAACAGGCAGACGCCCTCGTCGTTGTAGAAATGGAGATTGACCGAGGGCCGCAATTCGCCCGGGTCCGTCCAGTATTCGACTTCGATATCGATGGGCTGGCGGATGTCGATCTCGTCGGTCGATCCCCCACCGCCCGGGACCACGCGAACGCTCTTGAGACGGGCCACCGAGTCGCCGGGGGCATGGGCGGCGTCCGGCCACTCGCGGAAGCTCGACTGGCCGGGCCCGGACTCCAGGTACCGCCGCACGACTTCGTGCGTCGGCCCGTCCACGACCGTACGCCCGTGGTCGAGCAGGATCGCCCGGTCGCAAAGGCGCAGGACTGCCGGCATCGAATGTGAGACGAAGACGACGGTCCGGCCGGCCGCCCCGATCTCCGACATCTTGCCCAGGCACTTCTTCTGGAACTCGGCATCGCCGACCGCGAGGACTTCGTCCACGAAAAGGATCTCGGGCTCCAGGAAGGCCGCGACCGCGAAACCGAGGCGAACCTTCATGCCGCTCGAGTAGCGCTTCACCGGCGTGTCCATGAACTGCCCGATGTCCGCGAACTCGACGATGTCGTCGAACTTGCGCAGGATCTCCGCGCGGCGCATGCCGAGAATCGCGCCCGACAGGAGGATGTTCTCGCTGCCGGTCAGCTCCTGGTGGAACCCGGTCCCGACTTCGAGGAGCGATCCGACGCGGCCGTGGAGCTCCGCGTGGCCGATCGTCGGCTCGGTGATCCGCGAGAGGATCTTGAGCAGCGTGGACTTGCCCGCGCCATTGCGGCCGATGATTCCCGACCGCCGAGCCGCGCGGAACCTCGAACGAGACGTCGCGGAGCGCCCAGAAGTCGTCCGCCCGCGGTCCGTCGCCGGTCCGGCGGAACGGTCCGGTGATCGCGTTCCAGAGGCTCTCGGTCAGGCGACCGTAGGGATCCTGGTGGAGTCCGATCCGATACTTCTTGGCCAGGCCGCTGGCCGAGATCGCGACGTCGGCCATCAGATCACGTCCGCGAAGGTCCGCTCGACGCGGCGGAAGTACACCAGCGCGACGAGCAGGACGACGAACGAAGCCACGGCCGACACCGCCAGCGAGGCGTCCGGCGCAGGGCCGCCGATGAGCGCCCAGCGAAAGCCCTCCACCACGCCCGTCATCGGGTTGAGGGCGAACAACGATCGCCACTCCGAGGGGATGAGCTTGATCGCGTAGACGACGGGCGAGGCGAACATCCACAGCTGGACGAGGAACGGGACCACGTACTTGACGTCCCGGTAGCGGACGTTGACCGCGGCCAGGAACGTGCCCACGCCCAGGGCGGTGACGACGTCGAGAACCGCGAAGGCGGGCACCCAGAGGATCGCCGCCGTCGGAGCCACGCCATACCAGGCCATCACCGCGGCGAGGGCGATGAGCGAGATGCAGAAATCGAGCACGAAGGAGCCGACCGAGGCGAACGGCAGGAGCAGCCGCGGGAAGTAGACCTTGGTGATGATCGCCTCGCCGCCCACGAGGCTGTTCGACGCGCCGGCAAGGCTCGAGGCGAAGAGGGTCCACGGAACCAGGCCCGCGAAGACGAACAGCGGATACGGAGTGCCCTCGGGTCCGACGCCGGCGACCCGGCCGAGCGAGACCGAGAAGACGGCCATCAGCAGGAGAGGCTGGAGGACGGCCCAGGCGGCGCCGAAGGCCGTCTGCTTGTAGCGAACCTTCAGGTCGCGCCAGACGAAGAAATAGAGCAGCTCCCGATGGGCCCAGACTTCGCGAAGGCCCAGGTTCCGCCAGCCACTGCTCGGCTCGATTACTACGACCTTGCCGTCCCAGGCGCCCTGGGCGGGTTTGGCCTTCGAGCTATCGGTCACCAGCATGCGGATTTGCGACTCCTCCTCGGCATCGGCCGGTTCGACACGATACCCCATGCGATCCCCGCTCGGGTGAACGGGCACGGCAGCGCCGGCGGCCTCGATCCAGATGGCGGCTCAGCCACGCCCGCCGAACGCGCCGCGGATGCGCCGGACCAGGCCCCGTGGCTTGCCCATCGCCTCGCGCGCGAGGCCTGCCGCCGCACTCCGTCCCCAGGCCGCGCGGCCCAGGTAGAAGGCTTCGCCCCGCGCCGCCACGCAGCGCCCACTCCGGATAGTCCCGATGGGACAGGCCCGCGCCGGTGAGAGCCTCGGGCAGATATTCCGCCCATGTCTCCGGGCCGCGATCCTCTATCAACTCCGCCGGGTCGCGCAGGAACGACTGGCCCGCCGTGAATGCGTCGTAGTGGGTGTGCCAGCCACGGACGCGCTCGTGGCGGTCCCAGCGAGGCTGGCGCTCGCGGAAGATCTTCCGCTCGCCGTGCGCCTGGGACCGGATCGGGTAGTGCTTGAGCAGGAACTTGTACGGAAAGACGCGCCGGCCGGCGAACCGCGCCTGATGCCCGGCGGAGCCCGCGAGATCCACAGGGCCGCTGTTCTTCCAGGCTTTGATCTGGAGGAGCAGGTCCGAGGTATCGCCGAATTCGAAGTGCCGGAAGTGGCTTTCGAAATCCGTGGCGGGTTGGTACGAGTCGTCGATGGGCCGGTAGTTGACGACGGCGAAATCCACCGCGTTGAACCCCGCTCGATCCACCCGCCACAGCGAATCCCGCAAGCCGACGCCCGGCCAGGGCCCCAGGCGCCGCTCGTCGGCGTCGTGATGAATGCACCAGGACGCGTCGAGGCCGGCGGCCAACTCGGTGGTTCGGGCAAGGAGCGAACGCAACACGAACCGATCGCCGGCGCTCTTCGGGAATCGTTCGATGCCCACGAGGCCGCGCCCCTCGAAATGCGCCGGCGATCTCGAAGGTTCGATCGGTGGACCAGTTGTCGATGACGTACACGCCAACGCCGTCGCCGACGAGCTTCTCGATCGCGGGTCCGATGACGTCCTCTTCGTTGTAGGCGGCCATGATCGCGACGACCCGGAAATCCTCGGGAGGTTCGCCCGCTTCGGCGATGGCCCGGTCCACTGCCCGATCCACGACGATGAGGTGGCCGGAGCGCTTCGGCGTCCTCTTCGCGTGACGCGAGTCCGGCCGGTGAAGGTGGGCTCGAGACCCTGCTCGGCCAGCCGCGAGAGCACGGGGACGGCATCGTCGGTGGCGATCACGACCAGCGGCGCGTCCTCGAGCGCCGAGCCGCGTCGAGCTCGGCGGAGCGGACCTGCCGGACCGCCGAGGAGCTCGGCCGAGGAACCGGCGAGCAACACGGCCACGCTCGACCAATCGAAGGCGCCGCCGGTCGGACCGGCGGACACGGCGCGAACCTTCGGATAGGCGATCGTCAGCTCCGGGGTCCAGGTTCCGCTCCCGTCCACGACCCTCCGGAACCCGTGAAGCGAGGCCACATGCGCGGCGAATTCGGCCGCGTCTGGAAAGCGCCTTCCGGATCGGTCAGGTTCGGTCACCTCGACACGGTAGCATTTGCGCGGTTCCGGCCGCGGCTCATGGCCGGACGCGATGGAGTGTCAGCGCGGTGCGATTCACGATCGTCAGCCCCGTCCTCAACGGCATGCCCTGGCTGCCCGAGGCGATGCTGTCCGTTGCCCGGCAGCGCGACAGCGGCCTGGAACTCGAGCACCTGATCCTGGACGGCGGCTCCACCGACGGTTCGCGCGAGTGGCTCGAGGCCCATCCCGAGATCGGCGGGCAGCTGATCTTCGAGAAGGACGACGGCCAGACGGCCGCGATCCGCGCCGGCTTCGAAAAGGCGGGCGGCGAGCTATTGGGCTGGCTCAACTCCGACGACGTGCTCGAGCCCGGAGCCCTTGCCGAGGTCCACGAGATCTTCGCCACTCAGCCGGACGCGGTGATGGTCACCGGCGCCTGCCTGTTCGTGGACGCGGACGGCAAGGTGTTCGGCGCGATGGCCACCCCACCCGTGCCGACGTTCGCGGGCCTGGTCCGCACCCGGCTCAATCCCGCCCAGCCGGCCACGTTCTTCCGGGCAGATGCCTACCGAAAGGTTGGCGGCCTGGACACGAACCTGAACCTGGCCATGGACCTGGACCTGTGGCTCAAGCTGGCCAAAATCGGGCGGTACGTGGTCCTGCCGGATCGAGTCCTGGCTCGATATCGAGTCCACTCGCGGGCCAAGTCCGAGCGCCTCGCGGTCGCGTCCGCGCGCGAGGATCTCAAGGTCCGCCGCCGCAACGGGATGCGCTGGCGCAGTCAAGCGGGCAAGGAGCTCCTGCAGAAGGCGTACCTCGATCCCACGTTTGGACGCATTCCACGCGCGATCGGACGGTTCTGGCGCGCGGCCCTGAGACTCGTCGTTCTGGGGCCGCGGCGCCGGAAGCCTACTTGACCGTGACGCCGGTGCCGACCTGGACGGCCTGGATGAAGATCTCGCCGCGAACCAGCGGGATCTCGACGCCGGAGTCGTCGTAGAAGCGAGTCAGGTCCGTGTTCGTCGCCTTCTTCCACTTGCCGTGGATCTTGACGCCTTCCTTGAACACGATCGACTCGCCGCTTCCCACGGTCACGAGGATCGGCCGGTTGTGGCCGGGATCCTGGGCCGCGTCGTAGGTGAGCTGCTGGAACATCACGACGATGTCTCGGGCGTACACGAGCTTCGTGTTCGCCGGATCGGTCTGAGGCTTGCCGCCGACGAGTCGGAGATAGGCGTCGAGCGACGGGTCGTACTGGTAGCCGATCGCGCCCGTGCGGTAGGCGATGTTGATCGTTTGAGAAGCCGGGCGCGAGGCGACCGGGGTGTCGTCCGTGAAGGTGCGCGTCGGAACGGTCTGGAACACGGCCGGCTGCTTGGCCTTGACCGCGCAGCTGATCAGCGCCGCGCTGTTGGTGTAGGCGTTGTGCGGCGCGGCGCGGGTGGTGATCCGGTGGTAGGGGCAGGAGTCGCCGTTGAGGGCGTCCATGTTGTAGATGTACTTGGCCATCGACGGGATGGTCTGGCCCAGGGCCACGGCGTCGCCGCCGTAGTGCCCAAACCCGGCCTTGTACTCGGCCGCCCAGTAGACGAAGTACGGCCGGGCACTGCGGATCGGTCCGATGTCCGTGGCCGTGCCTTCCTGGAAGATCATCTCGTAGCGGTCTTCGCCGCCGTCGGCCGGAGCCTGATAGACGATCGAGGCTGACGAGAAGCCCGACTGCGGACGGGCGACGGCGTTGTCGTCGACCATGACCGCGACCGGCAGGCGGTGGGCCAGTTCGGCCGGCGCCGCGACACCGTCGAGATCGGAATAGGCGTATCCGGTCGGCAAACCCGCGGGCGTGACAGACGGCTCGGGCGTAACGAGGCCGCTGTCGCTGGGGTTCGAAGAAGCGAGCGCGGAGGACGAGGCGGAGGCCGAAGGGGCGGCGGATGGCGTTGCGGTGGAGCCGCCGCAGGCGGCGACGATGGCCATCACGGCGGTCAGGGCGGGCAGGATTTGGGCTGCCCGCGTGCGTCCGCTGGGTCCCTTCGGAGGTCGCTCGATCATCGATTTCTCCCGTTTCGACACGGCAGTAGCCGGTCTGTTTGGAAGCCTAACATGTGGGCTTCCGCGGTTTGGCGACGCGTCTGGCGGCTAATAGGTGACGGCGGTGCCTATCGGCACGCTCTGCAGGAAGATCTGGCCGCGTACGAGCGGGATCTCCTTGCCGTTCTTGTCGTAGAAGCGGGTAAGGGCGGTCTGGGACGTCTTCTTCCAGGTGCCCTGGATGGCTTTGCCTTCCTGGAAGACGATCGCCTGCCCGGATCCGATATTGCCGACTGCCGGTCGCAAATGGTCCATGCCGTTGACCATCGCATACGACTGGAACATGACGACGACATTCCGAGTGTGGATCTGCTGGTTGTTGGCCGGATCGATCTCGACGGTCTCGCTGATCTGGCGAATGTACGAGTCGGTGGTTGGATCGAAGTTGTATTCGACGTTGCCGGTCCGGTACGCGATCTTGATGTACTGCGAAGCCGGGAGGGTGGACCAGTCCACGTCGTCGCGGAAAGGCCGTGTCGGAGCCTTCTGGTACGTGGTTGGATAGCCGCGCTTCTTGAGGCACGAGATCAGCGTCGCGGAGTCCGTCATGGCGTTGTGGGGCGCGACCTTGGTAGCGTCTCGGTGGTACGGGCACGACCCGCCGCTGAGGTCGTCTTCGTTGTAGATGTACTTGGCCATCGCCGGGATCGTGACCAGGCGCGCCTCGGCGTCGCCACCGAAATGGCCGTACAGGGCGCGATATTCCGCGGCCCAGTAGACGAAGTACGGACGGGCGCTGCGCACGGGTCCGATGCTCGTGGCGTCGTTCTCCTGGAAGATCATCTCGTAGCGGTCTTCGCCGCCGTCGGCCATCGCCTGGATCACGATGGAGGCGCTGCTCATGCCCGCCTGGGGTCTGGCGATCTTGTTGTCGTCGATCATGATCGCCATCGGCAGGCGGTGGGCCTTGTCGGGCGGGGCGGCCACGCCGTCGAGGTCGCTGTAGACCCAGCCTGACGGGATGGGCGTCGGGCCGGTCGCCATGGGGACCGGAGTGTCGGTCGGCGAAGGCGTGGGGCTTGGGGTTGGCGTAGGCGAGGCCGTGGGAGTCGGCGTCGGCGACGCGGTCGGGGTAGGAGTTGCCTGCGGGCTGGAGCTGGCCGCCACCAGGATGCCGGCCGTGGCGATGACCACGACCACCGCCAGAGCTCCGGCGACGATCGCGACCTTCTTCGTGCGGCCCTTGAGCGTCAGCTTGCCGCGGCCCCCCAGCGTTAGCTTGCGCATGCCATGTCTCCAGTTCGATTTCGGTCCGACGTCGCGACGAAGCGCGCGGGCTCCTTGAGTCTGACCGGCCTGCCCCCAGATTCGGGGCTATGGCGGGCGAAGGCTACCACGCCATTGGGTGGGAACGCCCCGGCGGAAGGACGGCCCGAAAGTACGGTACCTGCTCGCGTGGCACGCGACACGCGAGGAACCACGAGCCGATTCAGGGCCGGCTGGAACTGGTTTCGGGGGAGGCGGCCTCTCCGCTCGTGGCCCGCAACACGACCAATCCCACGCACAGTCCCATCGCCAGCCAGACGGACGCGGACGTCGTGAAGCGCATTAGCGGCGAGGCGAACATAGACGACGCCGCATAGCCGACCAGAGCCGCTCCGCACGCCACGATCGCCCAGCTGCCCGGAGGCGGCCGGAGGCGCGAGCCAATCAGGCGCCAGATGATGCCGACCATCCACAGGGCGAACACGACCATGCCGGCAAGCCCGACGGTCACGGCCAGGGCGATGTACATGTTCTCCCCCACTCCGCCCTCGCCGCCGGAGAAAGCCTGGCCGAACTGGTCCGCCTGGCCCACGCCGATGCCGAGCGGATTGTTGATCACCACGTCGAGCCCGCGCCCGATGGCTGCCTGGTGGCCGGCCGAGGATGTGTCCGTGCCTGTGAACATCGACGTGATCGCGGCGCGATATGACGGCACGGAGAGCAGGACCACGAGCCCCAGTGCCATCGCCGCGGCGACGAGCGCCCGCCGCCGGTAGATCAGGGCCGTCAGGAGAGTGGCCACGCCGGCCGCGAGCCAATCGCCGCGCGAAATCGGCGTCACGACCGCCAGGCCGAACAGTGCGGCCAAACGCGGCGATCGCGGCCGCGCGGCGCCGATCGCCGCCGTCGAGAGAGCGGAAGAACAGGGCCACGCTCAGCACGAAGGGCAGGACGAAGTAGTGGCCGGTGCCGACGGGCTGCGTGAACGGGCCGACGGCCCGCGGGAAGTTGCCGAGCTGGCCGACGCCGAACTGGCCCAGGAGCCCGATCGTGCCGAGGGACGTGGCGTCGGGGACGCCCTGGACCACTCGGACGAAGGTCACGAGGTCCATCGTGCTCGACCAGAAGGTCACGGGCAGGAAGAAGTACTCGAACACGGTAAAAGCCGCCGCCACCGCGGCCACGCCCAGGAACCACTTCAGGAGCCACTCGACGTCCACGCCCGCGATCGCGGCGAGTCTGCCCAGGGCGTACAGCTCGACCGGGAGGCCGAACTCTCTCAGGGAAGCGACGACCGACATCACCGGCAGATGAGAACCGAGGATCCAGGGAACTATGGAGTAGACGACCAGGAAGGCGACGTAGGCGAGGGCCAGCCAGTCGAACCAGAAGAGGCGGATCTGGCGCCAGAAGCGAAGAAGGAGAAAGAGGATCAAGGCCGCGGCGATGAAGTCCTTGGCCAGGAGGAGGGCCTGGGCCAGACGTGTCGAGTGCCCGTACTGGAAGACGATCAGGGCGATCGGCGTCTGGAGCGGCATCCAGAGAAGGAGGAATGCCAGGATGCCCGTGACGGCGGCGCGCGTCTCGAGCCGGGTTCGAAGCCCGCGCCTTTCAACGATGACGCTCGGTTCGGGGGCCGCCACCGTCCCGGCCTTCATGTCGCGGCCGGATCGACGGCGCTCGCCGGGTCGAGGGCGCCCGCGGGCGCCTGGGCTATCGCCTGCTCCCCGAAGCCGTGCCGCCTGTGCCACCATCAGGCCGACGCACAGGCCGACGACCAGCCAGACCGTGGCCGAGGTCGTGAACCGCATCAGTGGCGAGGCGAACATCGCGGAAACCACGTAGCCAACGAAGGCCGCCGCCGTGCCGATCACGATCCAGTCCGCAGGCGGTCCGCGCCGAAGCGACGGAGCCATCGCACGGAAGAGGCCCAGCATCCAGGCGAGGAAAGCCAGGAACCCGAGCGGACCCACGCTGACCAGCAGCTCGATGTACATGTTCTCGCCGACTCCGGCGCCGGCGGCGTCCCCGGAAGCCAGCGCCTGGCCGAACTGCCCGGATTGCCCGACCCCCAGGCCGAGGGGGTTGTCGATGACCGTATTGAGCCCCGTGTCCAGCGCCTGGGCATGATCGGCTGTGGACGCGTCGGTGCCGCGGACGAACGCCGTGATCGAGTTGCGCGACGCGGGCACGGCCAGGAGCACGGCCCCTCCGAGGACGAACATCGCCACGACGATCCAGGGGCGGCGATAGGCCAGGGCGCAGATCGCGAAGGCGACGCCCACCGCGATCCAGCTGCCACGCGAGATCGGCGTCAGGACGGCCAGCGCGAGGATCAGCCCCCCGACGAGGGCGATCGCAAAGGCCTTCTTGTCGCGGCGAGCCCAGGCCCAGAACCCGACGGCCACCGCCAGGACGGTCGGCAGGACGAAGTAGTGGGCCGTGCCAACGGGCTGGCTGAACGGACCGACCGCTCGGGAGTAGATCGTGCTCGCGCCGCCGCCGAAGTGGGCGACCAGGCTGATGTCCCAGATCGTGTGGGCGTCGGGAATGCCCTGGACGTCGCGGACGAAACTGACGAGATCCAGGGTCGAAGCCCAGAACGAGGCCGGGAACAAGACGAAGATCCCGACGGTGAAGACGGCTGCCGCGATCGCGACGGCGAAGAACCAGCGGATCAGCGACGAAACGTCCGCGCCGGCGAGGACCGCCAGCCGGCCGAGGGCATACAGCTCGACGGGAACGCCCAGCTCTCGTATCGAGGCGAAGACCGAGATGCCCGAGATGTGGGAGCCGAGCAGCCACGGGACGACCGAATACACCCCGATCAGCCCGACATACAGGAGTGCCGCCCAGTCGAACCAGGCGAGCCTGATCCGGCGCCAGGTGGCCAGGAACAGCAGGACGATCAGACCGGCCGCGAAGGCATCCTTGGCCAGCAGCATCCACCAGGCCAGTCGCTGCGCGTGCCCGTACTGGTAGACCAGGATGGCGATCGGAGTCTGGAGTGGCAGCCAGGCGATGAGGATGGCGACGCCGAGAGTGGCCAGGCTCGCCACTCTCGCGGAGGACGTTTCCCGCGCCGGGAAGAGGGGCGCGGCTAACTCACCGGCGAGGCTCAAAGTACGGCAGACCCCTTGCGGCCAATCGGCGATCCGGCCGCCGGGCAGGTTCCCGGGGCGGCGGGCCGACCGAGCGGGAGTATAGACGCGGCCGCGGAGATCATCAGACCAGTTGCTCCAGACCCACCGCGAAGCGGCGGGCCGTCTCGTCGCTCGAGTAGTCCGAGGCTCGTGCTCTTCCGGCCTCGACGAGTGCCCGGCCTACCTCCGGCTGGTCCAGGATCCGGGCGATGTTCTGGGCCCAGGCCGTGGCGTCTTTCGGGTCCACATGGATGGCGGCATCGCCGGCCACTTCCTCGAAGACGCGGGCCGTGGAGCAAACGCACGGCACACCATGAGCCATCGCCTCGAGGACCGGCAGGCCGAAACCTTCGTAGATAGACGGCAGAACGAGGCACGCGGCCCCGGCCAGGAGCGCGTCCCGGTCATCGTCGGGAATGTAGCCGGTCATCACGACGCTGCCGGCCGCGACCCCGGCGTCGAGTTGCTCGCCGGTACGTCGATCGATCCAGCCGCGCGCCCCCACGACCGCGAGTCGGATATCGCGGCCCTCGGCGCGCAGCTTCTCGACGGCTTCCACTGCGACGGTCACGTTCTTGCGCGGCTCCACGGTCCCGATGTAGAGGGCGTAGGGTCCGCGGATCCCATAACGGTCGAGCGCCGGGGCCTGGTCGGGGGCGGACTCCGCGCCAGGCCTCTCGCCCGCGCCGGCGGCCACGCGGGGCACCGCGACCCAGGGCGTCACGACTTCTGCCCGGCACCGGCCGAACAGCCGCTCCACGTCCTCGCGCGTCGTCTCGCTGCCCACCAGGAGCGGCCGGCGCCGAACCACTCGGCCCATGAACGCCCGCTCGAACAGCTTCGTTCGCCGGGTGTGATGCTCCGGATACAGGAAGCTGATCACGTCGAAAATGACCGGCAGGCACGGAACCCCGGTGAGCGCCGGGATGAGCAGGCTGGTCGAGCAGTAGGCCCGGACGGGATGCTGGCGCAGATGGCGCCACGTCCGGAGGTGCCAGAGAGGCCCGCCCGACCCGATCCTGACCACGTCGACCCGCTCCGGCAGCCCGGCGACGTCGCCCCGGACATAGGCCCGCAGAGGAATGTCCGGTCGATGTTCGGCGACCGCCTGGACGATCGAAAGGAGATGCCGGCCCACTCCGGTCGGCGAGCCGCCCGCGGATCGGAGATCGAAGGCGACCTCGTCAGGCATTCGGGGCGAGATTGCGATACAGGTCCAGGTGGCGGTCCGCGATCGAGCGCCACTGCTGGGCCACCGAGACGCTCGGCGCCATCCGAGGAGCGGCCGCCTGAGCCTCGATGGCCTCGGCCAGCGAGGCCGGATCGCCCGGCGCCACGAACAGCGTGTTAGACGCTCCGTCGATCGCCACGCCATCCAGGCTCGTGGTCACGATCGGGATTCCGTGCGCCGCCGCCGCGGCGTAGGTGCCCCGGTTCGGGGCCAGGCCATCGCGGAACGGAAGGACGCACACGTCGAAGCCGAGGAGCGTGTCCGAGAGGCGATCCGCCGGTAGCGGCCCGGTCGTGAGGACGTCGCCGCCGAGACCCCGCTCCTCGATCCGCCGGCGGACGAGCGACGCGTAAGCCTCATCGGGGCCCGGGTCGCCGGCCAGCACCAGCCTGGCCTCTCGATGGGCACGGACCATTTCGAACGCGTCGACCAGCGTTTCGAGCCCCTTGTCGGGCCGCTGGAAACCCCAGAAACCGACCACCAGCTCGTCGGGGCGTCGTCGGAAGCCGGGGCCCGGCGGTGGCGGAGACGCGGGCGGGATGACGTTCGAGGCCAGCTCGATGTCCTCGAGTCGGAGGCCCGGGCGCCAGCCGAGGAACCTTCGCAGAGAGCGAGTGAGTTCGGGGCCCGGCGCGACGATCAACCGGCAGGGCAATGCTCCGGCGGCCAGCCGCAATCGATGTCGCAAGCTCAACCGGTCGAACTCGTGGAAGGTGAACACGACGGGGAGCCGGCGACGAGCGACGAGCAGAAGCCAGGGCAACACCGTCAGCCCGAACGCGCGGCCGTAGCCGAAGCCCGGGAACTGGATGTGGACCACGTCCGGCCGCGTCGCGAGGATCGCCCGCGCCACTGACGGCCCATCGCGAAGCTGCCAGGAGACCGGCAGTGGCCGATCCTCGTAGGGCAGGTCGGATCGGATGCCCGCCCTTTTCGTGGTAACGGCCACGACCTCGACATCCATCCCGACGAGCTCTCGGGCAAGCCGATCGGTGTAGTCGCCGATCCCGCACGGCACGTCCGGCAGGGCGGCGCTCACGAAGCAGATCCGCAAGACGGCTCCTCACTCCAGCGGGCGAAAACCGGCGCCCGGCGAACGACGCGATTTCGAGGTCCGGCCACGAGGTAGTCTATCCCGGCGCCAGCGGCCAAAACCCTGGCCCCGTTCGATGGGAGGATGGATGGGCCCAGAGCACTCGCCCGCGGTGGTCAGCGTCGTCGTCAGCTACAACGGGCTCGACGATACGATGGCCTGCCTGGAGTCCCTGCTCGCCAGCACCTATCCGACACACGAGATCCTCGTGGTGGACAACGGGCAGAGCGGCGACGCGGCGGCGGTCCGGGCCCGGTTCGGCGAGCGCGTCGCCACGCTGGAGCCTGGCCGGAACCTTGGTTTTGGCGCGGGAGCGAACGCGGGCATTGAGTTGGCTCTGGCGCGCGACGCCAAATACGTCTGGGTCCTCAACAACGACACCATTGCACGGCCGGACACCGTGGAGCGCCTGGTCGCGGCGATGGAGGCGGATCCCACGATCGGGATCGCCAGCCCGCAGATAACCGCGCCCGAGGGCCCGGAAGCTCCTGGTGGCATCTGGTTCGCGGGCGGAGATGTCGATCTCTCGAAGGGCGAGACCAGGCATCGCGTCCGGCCTCTGCCCGACGACGCACCGCCCGCGCCCGTGCCGTTTCTGACGGGTTGCGCCCTCATGTTCCGGGCCGCCGCCCTGAAGGACACGGGCATGTTCTGGGAGCGGCTCTTCCTGTACTGGGAAGACACGGACCTCGATCTTCGGGCGCAGCGGCTGGGCTGGCAGACGTGCCTGGTCCCGGGCGCCTGGCTGCATCATCAGATCCACGGCGCCACGGAAGAAGGCGTGGTGGCCTACTACCACTTCCGGAACGCGGTCCTGGTCGCGTTCCGACATCGGGGCCTGCGGACGGCGTTGAGCGCGGGCGGCCACCTTGGCTACGTTCTCGCGCGGAGATGGGTTTCCGCCGTTCTGCGGCGACGCGCCGCTCCTCTGCCCGAGACACGAGGCCTGGCGGCCGGCATTGCGACGGCAGTGCGCTGGAAAGTGACCGCTCCCCGGGACGTCCGGCTGCCCGCGGCGCCGGGCGGGACCACGGCGCGGGGCGGGACCACTTCGCCCGCGCCGCGCCCAACCGCGATCCTCCACGTCGTCCGCCGGTACGTCCCGCTGCTCGGCGGAACCGAGACCTACGTCCGGGACCTCGCCGAAGCGCAGAGTCGGGGCGGTCGCCGGGTCGCGGTTCTGACCCTGGACCACGACGTCACCGGCGTCAGGCCGGGCCGCCTGCCCGCGAACGAGACCGCGTCCGGGGTCACGCGTCATCCGGGTCCCCGGCGTGGGGGCGAAGCGCTTCGCTTTCACGAGCAGGCCGTGGCGCCTCGTCGGCCAGATCCGCCGCGCGGACGCCGTCCACCTCCACGACATCCGATTCATGACCGGAACCACGTGCCTGACCGCTCGGCTCATGCGTCGGGCCGTGGTGGTCCATACCCACGGCCTGATCTTCCACACGCAGTGGGCCGCCCGGCTCAAGCGGTTCCTCGTCCGGACCTACTACGGACCCATCCTCCGCGTGTCCGGAGCCACGGTCGTGGCCAGCAGCAAGCCGGACCGCGACGCCCTCCTGGCCCTGGCTCCGTACCTCGCCAATCGGATCGTCCTGCTCGAGAACGCGATCCGCCTCGAGGGTCTGCTCGCCCTCAAACGCAAACCCACGCCCGGCCGCGTGCTCGCCTTCGGCCGCGTCGCTCGGTCCAAGTCGCTCGGCAACCTGATCGAGTCGCTGGCCCTCCTGACGGATCGCGATTGGGAGCTGCGAATCGCCGGGACCGAGGAGCCGGACGAGAAGGTTCGCCTGGAAGAGCTCTGCGTCCGCCTGGACGTCCGCGACCGCGTCACGTTCGAAGGTTCCTACTCCGACGCGCGCTTCGGCGAACTGCTGTCCGAGGCGGATGTGGCGGCTTTCCCGAGCGCGGGCGAGGGCTTCGGGCTCGCCCTGCTCGAAGCCATGGCCGCCGGGGTTCCCGTCGTGGCCAACGACATTCCGGCCCATCGGGCGCTGCTGGGGACGGATCTGGCGTCCGAACTCGTGGACTTCGGCCGGCCCGGCGAGGCGGCGGCACGCATCGGCGAGGTCCTCTCGATGACCGAGGACGAGAAGCTGGACCTCGGCTTGCTCGAGCGGTCGCGAGCTGAGGAATACGACGTCTCGAGGCTCGTTCGGGAAATGGACGGCTTGTACGACACGCTCGGTGTCGGTCGGCGAAAGTCCGGGCGCCCGGACCCAGCGGCTACTCCGGCAGCTACTCGTCCTTTGGCCGCTGCTCCTGACCTCGGCGAGCCTGGAACATCCACCACAGGAAACGGGGATCGTCCCAGAGATAACGGCGAGACAGCCGGCGAGGCTCCTGCGCCAGGCGGAAGAACCACTCGAGGCCGAGCGAAGTAACCCAGCGCGGCGCCTCGCGGACCCGGCCGCCCAGGACGTCCAGCGCGGCGCCGACCCCGATCATCACCCGATCCTTGAGCTCCTCGGCGTGGTACTCCATCCAGAGTTCCTGCTTTGGCGCGCCCAGGGCCACGAAGACCACCTTCGCGGGCGACTGGCGCAGTCGATCCGTCGCGGCCTGATCTTCTGGCGATCCGACGACGAACCTCATCGATGGGCCGAACGCGTCCGCGACAAGAGCGCCGCGCTTGCGAAGCGTCCAGGCCGCTCGTTCCGCCATCTCCGGCGGTCCGCCGAAGAGCGCGATCGACTCGCCCCTGGCCGCCAGGGCCTTGCCCACAGCCTCGGGCAGCAGCCGTCCGGTGACCGTGGAAAGCGAGCCCCGGCCCGCGATCCGCGAGCCGTAGATGATCCACATGCCGTCCGGGACGCGGAGATCGGCGTTCTGGACCGCTCGCCGGAAGGCCGGATCCCGGACCGCCCTGACCATGTGGTCCACGTTCGGAGTGCAGACGTAGCCGCCTTTGCCGGTCATGGCCCGATCCACGATCCAGTCCACCGTGCCGTTGAAGTCGATGCCGCTGATCTCGATCCCGGCGAGCGTGACCGTCCGGCGGCGAGCCGCGCGTCGGCGCCGTGTCCGTGCAGAGATGCTCCATCCACGTCTCGTACGAGTCCGTGATCGCATCCCAGCCGAACAGCTGGCGGGCTCGCTCGCGAGCCTGCTTGCCCAGGTCGTCCGCCAGCTTCCTGTCGTCGAGGACCTTCTGGAGTTGGCCGGCCAGCGCTTCCGGGCCGCGGTAGTAGAGGCCGGCCTCGCCGAGCGCTTCGCGGTGCTCGGGCACGTCGTTGGCGAGGATCGTGTTGCCGAAGCCCATCGCCTCGACGAGCGCCGGATGCGTGCCGCCGACCTCGGTCGCCTGGACGTAGGCCGTGGCGTGCGAGCGCAGGATCTTGTAGCCGGAGCCGTAGATCGCGCCCAGGAATCGGACGCGATCGTCCGTGGTCTCGTGCAGGGAGGCGATGTATTCGGTCGAATACGGCGCGTCGCCGACCATCGCCAGCGGCAGGTCCGTCTTGACCGTTTCGTAGGCTTCGAGCAGGACGTGGGCGTTGTTCTCGGGCTCGAGACGGCTCACGTACAGGACGTACTTGCCCGCCTCCAGGCCCAGCCGGGCGAGCGTCCCGTCGTCGGCGACCGGCTGGAGCTCGGTCCCGTACGGGAAGTAGTCGGTGTGGCGGCCGTACGCTTCCTTGTAGTACTGCTGGATCACGAGGGCGTCGGTCACGACATAGACGGGCAGCTTGGCCGCCGTCCAGGCGCACAGGCGGTAGTAGGCCCGGCCGATGGGGCTCCACTTCCGGCGCTTCCACTCGAGCCCGTCGACGTTGAGCACGACCCTCTGGCGGAAGAACCTCAGCAGGATCACCGCCGGCACGTTGGCCGAGTTGCAGACGTAGACGATGTCGTAGTGCCCGCGCAGCGCGTGGATCGCCGCGAACAGGCTGTGGATGACCGTCTCGAAGTACTTGGATCGCGGCGCCGGCAGCCGCACGATCCGCATTCCCAGGTAGCTCTGGAGGTTCTTGGGAACGGAGGTGTCGCGGCCGTAGACCGTTACCTCATGCCCGCGCGCCACCAGCCGCCGGCCGAGCTGCTCGGCGAACGTCTCGAACCCGCCGTAATTGGCGGGCACCCCTCTCGTGCCAAGGATCGCGATGCGCATGGGTGGCATGGTAACGGCAGGCAGGTTCGGACGAATGCCGACGCTGCTGGCCCGCGATCAGCGGCGGGCAGCAACCTGTCCTATTCGCCCCGTGCGACCCTCAGTGCTTCTTCCGTTGCTCGCAGAGCCAAAGCCAGCGACTCCGACCGGCGTTCTGCATCGGCGAGAGACTTGTCCTTGGCCGCAACTTGCGTCCGGAGCTCTTCCGCCTGGTTCCGCGCCTCCGCGAGAGCACTCTCGAGTTGGACGGCAGTCGGGCCGAGCCTGTCGAGCTCCGCGACAACTGCCAGCTCGCTTCGGATTGTCTGCAGAAGCTCCAGGCGATTGCGACGTGGCGGCGGATCGGCGTGCCCGAGCGTGACGAAGAATTCGAAGCCGATCGACGGGGCTTCTCGAACCTCGCCCAGAGTGTGGTAGCCGAGATCACGCAGATCCTGGACCAGCAAAGAGAACGAGGCGGGCGTGAACGTCCAGCGGTGGATGTCGTAATACTCGGCCTGGTCGATCCCCCGCTGGACCAGCTCTGGCCCATTCACGCCTTCCGCGCGGAGGGTCACTGGCCGGTCGTCGGCGCGATTCCAGGCCTCCTCCCCGCCACGAAGGCACGCGTATGTCGTGCTCTCGAAGAGTGTGCCGGGGGTGTGGAATCGGGTCGGGTACTGGTGAGCGTCGATTACCGCACCGATAGCGGCCGGCGGCCTCAGTAGATCGAAGCAATACCGGAGGTCTGGCACGGCGATCGAAAGGCGGCCCTCCGGCTTGAGAAGCGCGTCACAGTCCTGCAAGAACCCGACGAAATCCACCATGTGCTCGACGACGTTCGAGCCAATGATGTAGTCGTAGGCATAGGCGCGGCCGACCGTCTCGGCGAGGCTGGCGTTCCGCGAAACGTAGTCCACGTCTTCAATTCGATCGAGCTGCGCGTCGGGGACACCGAGCTCACGGTACTTCGCGATGAGCTCGGACCGCGTCGCATAATCGACGATCTCGACCCGCGCGCCGGACCGCTTTGGCAGCAGCGGATTGTATGAAGGCCCGATTTCGAGACCGAGGCCGGACGTGTCAACGGATGACAGGACCGCTCGAATCCTTTCCTCGGCTCGAGATATCGGCTCGGGATCGTCGTCTGGCGGCGGGGGGCGGGTCGGACGCGATTGATGGCTATCTCACTGCTCTGTTCGCTCCACTCTACCGCCCCCGCCGGAACGGTCCACGCGAGACTGCGGAGAACGGAACTCGGCCGAGTGCTACCGTTCCCCGGCGTGTTGCCCATGTCCGCGTTTCGGAGGTCGATTCTCTGAGTGAGGGCACCGGCGGTCGCGCCGTCTTCCCCGGATCCTTCTCAGTGCGAGAAGGCGTTCTCGTGGCCGAAGGAACGACAGGCCTCGATTACTCGGACGGAGCAACGGTCGAAGATCGGATGCTCCAACAGATCTCAGCGGCGTCGGACCTCTCCGTTCTGAGCCCCGAGATCCGCGCCCTCATCACGGACTGGCCCAGCCGATACCATTTCGACCCCGGTCGAGCCAACCTGCTGCGCCCCCTCCGGCTTCGGCCACAAGCTCGCATCCTGGAGGTCGGGGCTGGTTGCGGTGCCATCACCAGGTATCTCGGCGAGAGTGGGTTCGCCGTCGTCGCGATCGAGGGCAGTGGCAAGAGGGCGCAAATCGCGGCGATGCGCACGCGCGACCTTCCAGGCGTGCGCGTTGTCCAGGGACGTCTCGACGAAATCGACTTCGATGAGCCGTTCGATGCCGTGGTGCTCGTGGGAGTCCTCGAGTATGCGGCTGTGTACGGTGACGCAGGCGTGGATTCGCACCTGGCGCTTGTACGGCGATGCGCCGAACTGCTAGGCCCAGACGGCGTTCTCGTTGTCGCGATCGAGAACCGGCTCGGGCTCAAGTATCTGGCTGGCGCCGCGGAAGATCACACCGGAGAGCCCTACATTGGGATCAACAACGGCTACGCTCCGGACGGCCCGAGAACCTTCACCAAGAGCGAGCTCAGCGGGCTCATCGCCGAGGCGGGCCTGCCGGTCACGCAGTTCCTGATCCCACTCCCGGACTACAAGATCGTCAGATCGGTCGTTCGGTTCTCCGAGGCGCCGGAAGGGTCGCTCCTGTCGCTGGCCCACCTCGTCGCCGCGTCATTCCATGACGACCCCCAGCACCGAGGCATTCCCCCCTTCTCGCTCGAGGAAGCCGGGGCCGCAATGGTGTCGAACGGTGGGTTCGACGCGCTCGCCAACTCATTCCTCGTTCTGGCGGCACGCGACGAGGATTCTCTCGCCGCGGTACTGGACGGGCGTGAGTTTGGCTGGTCGTACGCCGTTGCACGCGATCCACGCTTCGCGAAGGCGACCGTCCTGTGCCGCGCAGGCGACGAGATCAGCGTTGAACATCGGCGACTCGGGCCCGACCCAGACAGTCTGCCGCCCCTGAACCAGCGGCTCGACTCAGAGCCGCTGCAGCCCGGACGTTCCGCATGGCTGCAGTTCGTAGCGTCCGTCAACCGCGCCAGATGGTCGGTCGCGGACGTGGCTGAGGCTCTGCGCGGCTGGTACCAGCAACTCGTCGATCAGGCCGACGACGGTTCGGGCCTCGTAGGCGGTCGGCACGTCGATCTGGCGCCTTTCAACGTGATGGTCCACAACGGACAGGTCATGCCGTTCGACCAGGAGTGGACGTGGGCCGAGCCGATCCCGAAGGATTGGGTCGCCCTCCGAGGCATTCTCTTCAGTATTCAAATGCTCACGAGCGCGGCCGAGCCGGCGGAAGATGTGCCGATCGACGCCGGAGGGCTTGCGACCGCGATCCTCGACAGTCTGATCGGCCGGGACCGACTTGGATCCGATCCACCGGTTGGGTTCATCGAGTGGTTGGCGTCCGTGCAGGCCCTGGCTAGTGGGCTAGACGCGGCTGCCACGCGCCGAGCGCTCGAGGACCTCTGGCGACGAGAGATGCCGGTCCGCTCGGCCAAGGTAGGTCTGTTTCTGGCAGCCGAGCTCGACCGTCTCAACGTGGCGTTGGCCGCTAGCCACCAAGCCGCCGCAGCCGAGGCCGAGCGTCTCAACGTGGCGTTGGCCGCTAGCCACCAAGCCGCCGCAGCCGAGGCCGAGCGTCTCAACGCGGCGTTGGCCGCGACTCAGCAAGCCGCGGCAGCCGAGGCCGAGCGTCTCAACGCGGCGTTGGCCACGCAGAACGAAGCGTTGGCCACGCAGAACGAAGCGTTGGCCACGCAGGAGACGACTCTTCGAACGAGCGAACAGGCTCTGATGGCATGCCAGCAGACATTGAATGAAGTCCTCACTTCCAAGTCATGGCGCGTCACCGTGCCATTGCGTGCTATCACCCAGAGGCTGAGGCGCCTCGACCGCTAGTTCGGTTTTCGAAGGCGCGATGCTCGCCATCGACGTCACGGTGGGCCGATCCGGCCGAATTGCCTGCGGGTCCCGAGACCGCTCCAACGCTCTTCCTCGCGTCCTCGGCCATGGCGCCGCGAGCATGGAATCGAATGGGTTGGTGCTGGGCACCTATCCCATGCAGATTTAGGCCGGCGGTCTCAACAATGCGACGGTGGCGCAGCTCTGGACACGCCGATCCCTCCGTGAGAAGTCGCTTACACTGGCAGCCATCTCCGCGGTTCGTCATCTGGGGAAAGCGGGAGCGTCGTGAAAGTCGTGATCCTTGCCGGTGGACTCGGCACCCGTCTGTCGGAAGAGACTGCCTCTAGGCCCAAGCCCATGGTTGAGATCGGCGAGCGGCCGATCTTGTGGCACATCATGAAAACGTACAGCCACTACGGCTTCAACGACTTCGTGATCTGCCTCGGCTATAAGGGCTTCATCATCAAAGAGTACTTCTCCAATTACTTCATGCACATGTCCGACGTGACCTTCGACATGCGCGACAACTCGATGAAGATCCACCAAAACGCGGCTGAGCCGTGGCGCGTGACACTCGTGGACACCGGGGCGGACACGCAGACTGGCGGCCGGATCAGGCGCGTCGCCGAGTACGTCCGCGACGACACATTCATGCTGACCTATGGCGACGGCGTCGCGGACCTGGACATCTCCAAGCTGCTCGAATTCCATCGAGCCCACGGCAAACTGGCGACGATCACAGCCGTCCAGCCGCTGGGGCGCTTCGGCGCACTGGAAATCGACGAGGACATGGTCGGGCAGTTTTCCGCTCCTGCTGTGCGGGCTTACCAGGAGAAGCCCGTTGGGGACGGCGCCTGGGTGAACGGTGGATTCTTTGTGTTGGAGCCGCCGGTGCTGGACCGCATTGACGGAGACGACATGCCATTCGAGCGCAAACCACTCGAGAGCCTGTCCGCGGATGGTGAGCTGCGGGCCTATCGCCATCGCGGCTTCTGGCAGCCTATGGACGCCCTGCGCGACGTCCGCACGCTCCAGGCGCTATGGGAGTCCGGCAAAGCGCCCTGGGCGGCTTGGACGGGTAGATAATGGACTCCTCGTCCCAGGCAAAGCTGGCGTTGTGGACAGCGGACGATCGCGCTGCCCGACCTGCTCGTAGCCGACGCGGCGATTATGGTGAGCGCGTCGGGCCTGACGTGTGCCTCATCCCGCACGGAGGCTGCAATTGGGCCTGACCGAGAGCTACGCCGACCGCCGCGTCTTCGTAACAGGCCATACGGGCTTCAAGGGGGCGTGGCTTGCCGATTGGCTCGTGACCCTTGGCGCCGAGGTCACCGGTTACTCGCTCGGCCCGCCAACAGAACCCAGCCTCTTTGCTGCGCTGGACCTGGGGACACGTCTCAAGCACGTGGTCGCCGATGTCCGCGATCGAGGACGGCTGGTGGCCGAAGTGCAGGCCGTGAAGCCATCCGTTATCTTCCACCTGGCCGCCCAGCCCCTGGTCTTGCGGTCGTACGCGGAGCCGCACGAGACATTCGAGACCAACGTGATGGGAACCGTAAACGTACTCGAGGCGGCCCGCGCCTGTGGCTCAGTCCGAGTCGTCGTTGTCGTGACCAGCGATAAGTGCTACCAGAACCACGAAGGCGGACGCCCCTTTTGCGAGACGGACGCTATGGGCGGGCGGGATCCTTACAGCGCCAGCAAAGGCTGCGCCGAGCTAGTAACGGCAGCCTACCGCGAGAGCTTCTTCGGTCGAGGGGGCGGCAGTGGCATCCGTGCGCGCGGGTAACGTCATTGGCGGGGGCGACTGGGCAGCGGACCGGATCATCCCAGACTCCGTGCGGGCATTGGCGAACGGCAAGCCCATCGTCGTGCGAAACCCTGATGCCGTCCGTCCCTGGCAGCACGTGCTTGAGCCGCTCGCCGGCTACCTGTGGCTCGGGGCTCGCATGTTGCACGAGGGGCGCCGATACGAGGGCGCATGGAACTTCGGCCCCGCAGACCAGTCCGGCGATCACTCCGTGCGCTGGGTGGTAGAGCACTTCCTCGGGGAGTGGGGCACGGGTTCGTGGGTAGCCACCGACGGGGCGGAGCCGAAACCTCACGAGGCCCACCGGCTGACTTTGGATAGCGCCAAGGCGCGGGAGGAGCTCGGGTGGGCTCCCGTATGGGATGCTGAGACCGCGGTGCGCCGGACAGCCTCCTGGTACTGCGAGTACTATCGCGCGCCAGCGGCTGCCCGTGACCTGGTCGAGAATCAGATACGCGCCTACCAGGAAGACGCCGTGATGGCGGGGCTCGCCTGGGCGACCGCAGAAACAGGCAATCGCAGATGAGGACAATCAGGTGACGGACACGCGCCACGATGGAGCAGACACCCGCAACGAGATTCTCGGGCTGGTGGGCCGGTACTTCCGGGAGCGCCATGCGCTGCCGCCATTCAATCCCGAGCGCGACCGGGTGCATTACGCCGGCCGCGTGTTCGGCGAAGAAGAGATGCGCTACCTGGTGGACTCCAGCCTGGACTTCTACCTGACGGCCAGCCGCTTCTCGGAGGAGTTCGAGGCAGGCGTGGCCGACTACCTGGGCGTCTCGAGCGCTTGTTCGTCAACTCCGGTTCGTCCGCCAATCTCGTCGCCGTGACGACGCTCACATCGCCCAAGCTTGGCGAGCGTCGCCTCAGGCCCGGCGATGAGGTCATTACCGTGGCCGCCGGCTTTCCGAGCACGGTGGCGCCGATCGTGCAGAACGGCCTGGTGCCGGTATTCGTAGACGTCCGCCTTGGCGACTACAATGCAGATCCCGGCCCAACTGCGAGAGGCGGTCTCGCCGCGCACGCGCGCCATCATGATGGCCCACACGCTGGGCGTCCCCTTCGACCTGGACACGGTCACCGAGCTGGTCGAGAAGCACAACCTCTGGCTGATCGAAGACAACTGCGACGCCCTGGGCTCGCGCTACCGAGGCCGCCTCACCGGCACGTTCGGCCACCTGGCCACCCTTTCGTTCTATCCGGCGCACCACATCACGATCGGCGAAGGCGGCATGGTGGTCACCAATGACGACGAGCTGGCCAGAATCGCCCGGTCCATCCGCGACTGGGGCCGCGACTGCTACTGCGCGGGCGGCGAGAACAACACCTGCGGCAAGCGGTTCGCCCAGCAGTTCGGCAGCCTGCCGTACGGCTACGACCACAAATACGTCTACAGCCACCTCGGCTACAACCTCAAGGCCACCGATATGCAGGCGGCGATCGGCTGCGCGCAGCTCGCTCGCCTCGACGGGTTCATCGCCGCGCGCAAGCACAACCACTCCCGCCTGCGTCGAGGCTCTGCGCCCGTACGAGGACCGGCTGATCCTGCCGGTGGCGCCGCCCACACACCGACCCGTCCTGGTTCTGTTTCGTGATCACCGTGCGCGACGATGCCGGCTTCTCGCGTCAGGATCTCACCGGCTTCCTCGAAGCCAACCGCATCGAGACGCGCACCCTGTTCAGCGGCAATCTGCTGCGGCACCCGGCGTTCCAGGACATCGAGCACCGCGTGGTCGGCGACCTCGCGAACACCGATGCCGTGATGGAGCGCACCTTCTTTGTAGGCGTCTACCCAGGCATCGACGATGCGCGCCTGGACTACATGATCGGGGCCTTCGATCGCTTCATGGCCGGCGACCGGGTGGCTCGGGAGCGGGCCGAGCAGCGCGCCAGCGCCTGCCGAGCGCTGAGGGTCCCGTGGCGGTAGTTCGCAAGATCCCCTGCGTGGTCCGGGCCGTGACCGATCACGGTGAGCGCGTCTACACGGTCGAACTCACGCCGTCCATTGCGGTGGCGCATTTCAAGCCCGGGCAGTTCCTGCATCTAGCCCTCGACGTCTACCAGCCGGGAGGCTTCTGGCCTGAGTCGCGGGTGTTCTCGATCGCCAGCTCTCCCCGGGAACGCGGACCGGCTCGCCATCACCTACGCTGTCAAGGGCGCCTTCACGACGCGGATGGAGCGCGAGCTGGCCCCTGGACGCAACGTCTGGGTCAAGCTGCCGTACGGCGAGTTCGTGGTTGATCCGGGCACCGACGCGGTATTGTTTGCGGGCGGGACCGGTGTCACCGCATTCACGGCATTTCTGCAATCGCTCCAACCCGACCAGGTCACGCGCGTCCTGCTGTTTTACGGTGCTCGCAAACCGAACCTCTTCGTCTACGGTCCGATGGTACGAGCGTGTGCGCGCGACGTGCCGTCGCTGGACTGCGCGCTCATTTGCGAAGAGACTGACGGGCCGTTGCGGGTTGCTAACGAATGGCAGGCAATCGAAGCACTTCACAACCCGGTCTTCTACTTGAGTGGCCCGCCGCCGATGCTCCGAGCGCTGACGATGCAACTACGTGAACACGGCGTCTCGTCCAACGAGATCAGAACCGATGCTTGGGAGTGAGATGCGCCGTAAGGGTAAAGCGCCGAAGCGTTTCCGCGACGACTAGGGGCCAATCGTCGATGGCTCCTAGCTGACCGCAGGCCGCGATTCGCTCCCTTGGTTTTCTCCGACCGGGCGTTGCTCCGAGTCTCCCAGACTCCTGCGCGGTCGCGGCCAAATCACCGGAACGCGCAAGAGAGAAGGATGCGGACTGCCCCCCAGTTACGTGCTCGGGCTGCCGCAGGCAGACAGGTTGCGGCGTGCACTCGCGAGGACAGGTGCCAGCGCGCTACACGTGCAGCATGCTTCCAGCCAATTAGATCCATTTGCCGGGCCATTTCCTCGGCGTAGCGGCGTTCCTCGACAAACCGTGTCCCTGCGACGGCCCGCCAAGACGATTCGCTGGCGCGATGGCGGCGATAGTCGAAGACGACCTGATCATCCACAACGAGGGTTCCGCCAGCAATCGTTATGTCCAGAGCTAGCGCCAAGTCCTGGACCACGTCCAGTCCCTGGCGGAAGCCTGCCGCCAGCATCCGATCAGCCCGCCATGCAAGGGACGGAAAGTACATCCAGTTGCCCCGCAGGAGGCTGGTGGCAAGTTCCTCACCAGTCAACGTACGGCGGCTCGTGCCTTTCGGCCTATAGCGCCGCTTCGCCCTTTCAACCCGGCCGTTCACCTCGGCGCCGTGCTCATCGATCACATGCACGCCCGGGTGAAACATGTCTCCCTGCGGAAAGTCCGCGATAGTCGAACGCAACCATTCGATGTAGTTGGGACGCATGAGGTCGTCGGCGCCCATCATGACGACTAGGTCGTGCTCCACGAAGGTAAGGCACTTGCTGAAGTTCCCAACGCCGCCAAGGTTCGTGTCGTTGCGGAAGTAACGCACCCTTGGGTCGTTCAGAGACTCGAACCAACCAGGGATTGAGGCATCGGGGTACGCGTTGTCTACGACCGTTAGGCGCCAGTCTCGGTCCGTCTGGGCAAGAATGCTGCGTACGGCGAGTTGCATAAGGGAAACATCACCGTAGAAGGGCAGCATTATGTCGACGGTAGACATTGGGATCCTCGTTCTGGGTCTTGCCGGCGTCGAGGAGTATCGATGCCAGCAAGTCTATCGCTGCAAATTGGACTTTGGCTCCTGACGGTCAAGGGGCGTGCCTTCCCGCATGGCTCGCTGGAGCCCGGAACGGGTCCGAGCCCCTTGCTTCGCGCCCTACCTCAGCGGCTGGACCCGAGCATCGCGTCGACTCGGTCCGTCGGACGTGCCACTCCTGCGAGTGCATCCCGGACCTCGTCCCCATACCGAATAGGCTCCCCGAAACATGCGACCTAACGGCCAGCGACCGTTCCTAGGATACCTTGCCGCAGCCCCTCTCCGCGCTGGTCGTTACGCAGGCGTTTCCCAGAGGCCCCGATGCGCTTTGTACCAGTCGACGGTCTTCGCCAGACCAGACTGCAGATCATGTTGTGGCAGCCATCCTAGAGCCTCTCGTGCAAGTCGACAATCGCCCAGGAACACAGGACGGTCTCCTGGGTTCTCGGGACGTGAACCGTTATCGACCCCCGCACGAGATCCGGCCAGCCCAGCGACGTGGCTCGCGACGTCCAGCAGCGAGTGAACCTCAGGTCCAGCGAAGTTGATCGTTTCCGGCAGCGGCCCCTCATGCGAGGCCAGCCTAACCAGGCCGTCCACTAAGTCTGCGACGTAGAGGTAATCTCGCTTCTGGCGCCCGGAAGACATTTCAATCGGTCGACCGCTAAGCGCTGCCGTGATTGCACAGGGGACGAAACGTGTCAAGCGCTCGCGAGGCCCGTAGACACTGAACGGACGTGCCACACAGACGTCAAGAGCGCCAACCCTCCGAAAGTAGCCTGCGACTACAGACCCTGAAGCCTTGGTGGCCCCGTATAGCGTGTTTGGCCCAATCGGCGAGGTTTCATCTAGGGGTGATGGGGCCGGCGAGTACTCAAAGCCTGAGCCGATTACGATGGCCCGGTCCACGTTCGACCGAACGCAAGCGTCCAAGACGACCGCAACGGCCGTCACATTCATGCTCCCGTATGCGCGCGCGGCGTCAGCTGCCCACGTCGGGTTCGTCGACATGCAGTTAATCACTACGTCTGGATGATGCTCGGCGAAGACCTTGGCAATAGCCTCGCTGTCGAGAGCATCCTTCAGCGCCACAACCTGCGCGCCTTCAACGGCATCCAGAACGGGGGCAAGAGAACCCGGGTCGCGAATGGTTGCCGCGACTTGCCAGTTGTCGTCGAGCAGCTGCCGCACGAGCGCAGACCCTACAAGGCCAGTTGCGCCCAACACGACAGCGCGGTACAACCTACTCATCGCTGCCGCACCCCCCATTCATAAGGTATCGAAGGATCGAACGGATCCATGCGGTCGATCTCGGACGGATCGTGTGGATGGGTTGCGCAATTGGCAACGACTGCCAGGTTGGTCCCAATGCCCTTGAACCCGTTCCAAACCATTGGCGGCACAGTCACAAGGACGTAGTTGTCATCGCCTATGAAATGCTCCTCTAGCTCGCCACGGGTCGGCGATTCGGGTCTGTCGTCGTACAACACAAGCTTGATACGACCGACCGGCACCGCATAGTTGAGCGTCATGACTCGGTGGATGTGCCATCCCTTAACGATGCCGGGATAGACAGCGCTGAAGTAGATCTCGCCAAAGCCCAGGAAATTTGGGGCATCGGCGCGGAGCATGTGCATGATCGTTCCACGCTCGTCCGCGATGCGCGCGAGCGGGTTCACAATTACGCCGTCAATTCGGGAATTCACACTAACACCTCACGAAAACATGTGGTCGCCTCTCGGAACCGGTCGCGTCGGGTTGCTGAGATGCGATCTCGTCGCGACGAACCAGGCGACAGGCGCATGGTCAAGACCGCGCACCGCTTGGTTTTCTTGGACCACCCCAACGCGACTCGAGACTCAATGTCTGGAGTTCATCTCTCCCACATATCAGCACGTCGAAACCTGAAGTCGGAAGCGCGGCCCTGCAACGTGAGAGGCCTGCGGGCCAGAATCATATACTGCGCGGTAGGTCACCAAACCTTCCTGTCGGCCGAGCAGAGAGATTGGCACTCGGAATAGACCGGCGGTGTAGTGGGACGCCCTGACCTGCACCTGCTTAGGATTGTCGGGTGTGAGCATCGGGCTCCGCCCACTCGTTCCGGGGCATCGCGGGCGGCGCTCGCAGGCAGCGACGTGCCGCCGGCCCTCGCCAGAGGAAACGATGGCTGCGCTATCAACCCGCAATGGTCACTGGATCGCGACCTCGTCCTGATGGCAACTCCATCCCCATGCCACATCGAGACTAGCTGGCAGCTCACGCCCGGCGCCCGTCCGGGGCGGTGTCATCACGTCGACCTCGCTCGCGGCTTGGAGGGCTGGGCCAGTAAGCATTGGCCTCTTGGCGCCGCATGCCCAAGAGTCGATGGGCTGGGGCACTTCGGACAGGACTTCTGCTCTGAGCGGTGGCGCATGGCTTATTCTAGTCGCGCCGGTGCTTCGGCCCCTTGCGGCAGTCGGACAAGGCTTAGTTCACGGCCACGAGTTCACCTCGTAGAATTCTCTCCATTCCCCAACATTGGCGGATACATGCACGAGACGTTCAAGCGCTGCGCGAGCCTCAGGGCCTGCAGCCGCCACTGGCAGACGGTGGGCCTCGGTCAGTGGAGGTGACGTTGCCGGTGGGCACCCTACAGCGCTGGGCACGAAAGCACTGGCCTCGCCATCGACAGAAAGTCATGTACCTGATCGTAGGTGGGTGGAACTCAGCGTTCGCTTACGGCTGTTTTGCCGTCTTGTACCGCCTCCTAAGTGACCGACTGGCACCTTCCGTGATTCTGACGGTTTCTTATGCGGTGGCTTCGGTAAACGGATACCTGACGATCCGCGGCCTGGTGTTTGGGCCAGCTCGCCACCCGCTTGTCGAGTATCTTCGGTATCAGGCAGTCTATCTCCCGATCTTGGCGGTCAACGTAGTGGTCCTGCCGCTCGCATTGATCTACACGACCCTTAACGCATACATCGTCCAGGCGCTGTTCGCAGCCTCCGCGGTTGTTGTGGCGTACCTCGGCAACAAGTACTTCACCTTCCGCAAGCCTAAAACGACCGGATAGGAACGTTACCGGACTGGCTGGAGCCAACCGACCAAGCTGCTAGCCCTGGGGTGTGTCGCCGAGTGTGCCCAATCTTCGCGTCTTCTTGCTTCGACCGTGAGCTTTTGGGACGGCAGGGCGCCAGATCGTAGGCATATCGCGCGGTATGCCTACCTGGCGTTCAGACGATGGCCACTAGTCGACAAAGGCCGGAGCTCAGACGTCAAGAACGGCGCTTCGGCGCTCGGCCCTGACAACGCCCTGCGTCACCCTGCCGAGTGCGCGCGCCGATCGGGCGTAGCCCCACGGTCTACTGCGGAGTCTTCGGTCGCAGTCTCCTGGGCCCTCGGCCTGTCGTCGTGGGCACGGTGGCTCTCTTCGGCCACAAGATGCATGACGAACGAGCTGAAGCACAATTGCACTCCCGCCACGACGAGCGTGGCAGCAACGATCGTCGGGTGCACCGTGCCTTCTGATGGGCCCCCTCCCGCAGCAATGAAGCCCATCACGACGGCCGACTGCACGCTAATTCCCGCCGTGGCGAGGGCGAGCCCGGCGATCAGGCCGTGTTCGAGACGGAAACGGTTGAGCGTCCAGCTCACCAGGCGGCTACGTATGGTCGGGTGGGTCCGGCTGATCAACAGCTTTGCCAGCGTGCCGAACACGAATAGCGACAGGCCGCATAGGGTCAGCATTGAACCCAGAGTGAGCCAGTGAACGCCTAGGTAGATCGAACCGATCCTGACAGGCCCCGCGGCAAGCAGTCCAACCAGGATTGCCCCTACTACGAGCATCGCCAGAGCTGGGATCAGGAATAGATGGTCAGGGGCATATGTGGCGATGAAGCGCACGTGGCGCCAGCCGTCTCTGAACGTATTGAGGTGTGGCGGGCGATCTCGGCCGTCGGGGTAGAGGACCACCGGCACCTCGCCGACGCGGAGTCCGGAGAGGACGGCGTTTGCCACCATCTCGGTGGCGAACTCCATTCCTGGCGTGCGTACCTGCATGCGGCGATAGCCTTCGGCCGTAAACCCGCGCATGCCGCAGTGGAAATCACCGACCGGAGCGTGAAAGGCAATACGGGCGATGAATGAGAGAATTGGGTTTCCCACATATCTGTGCGATCGAGTCATCGCCCCCGGCCGAATTCCACCTTGGAAGCGATTGCCCATCACGAGATCGAAGCCGGATCGGATCTTGTCCACGAAGACCCCCATGCCGGACCAGTCATAGGAGTCGTCGGCATCGGCCATTATGATGATCGGTCCCTGGGCTGCCTCGATGCCACCCATCAACGCAGCGCCATACCCTCGACGATCTACGTCCACAACCCTCGCGCCAAGGGAGCGGGCTATATCCTGCGATCCGTCGGACGACCCGTTGTCGCCTACCACCACCTCGCCATTGATGCCCAATTCTCGGAAGCACGCCTGCGCCTTTCGAATGCACGTCCCGATGGTGCGCGCCTCGTTGAGACACGGCATCACGGCGCTCACTTCCGGACGCACCGGAACGGCTTCGTCCATGACTTTAGGTCTCCTCGTCCGACAAGCTCAAGACCGCGGCTTCTGCCGCTAGTGCCGGCCGACCCGCCCGGTCGTCCCCCCGTGGTCGGCCCTTCGAAAGGTCGGCGGCTCACGCGACGGACCGAGGGTAGGCCAAACGCAGAGGCCGACGGCTCGGCGATTATAGGTCTAGCTTGGTCGGCTGACATCTACTCACTGCTCGTCACGCCCACAAGCAGGTTACCTCCGAGTGTCTGAAACGGTACCCGGGGTGCGTCGGACGAGCGCTGCGACCGTCCCGTCGATCTATCATTGCGGGCCTCGGTGGCTGGCCTAGGTGGACGGCTGACCCCACCGGGGATCCCCGATTTGATGCCAATAGCGCAGATGGCAGGTGGCGTATGCACATGGGAACAGCTGAAATGGTCGAAAGAGACACTCCGGCGGTCCAGCCGACAGAAGCACGAACTCCGGAGAAGGCGCCCAGCGGTTTCCGGTGGCGTAGCCTCTTGCTCCCAGCCGTCCTGTTTGTGCTCGTATTGGGGTTGTCGGCGACGATCGCCGTGAGGCACAAAGCCATAAACGCGTACGACGAACAGGCCCATTTTGACTATGTTGTGCAACTGCAGCAGGGCAACTTTCCTGTGCCCGCCGGCCAGCGATACGCGGAAGAGACCGTTCAGATTTGGGCATGTCGACCCACAGACAGTGCGTTTTCCGTGGCACCGTTGTGCGGGGAGCCCAATTCAGCCAGTGATCCCCGGTTGCCCTTCCAAGGCGTCAATTATGAGGCGACAAGCGGCCGATCTACTACGCCATTGCGGCAGGTGGGGCATCCATCCTAGGCAACCTTGGAATTCAACGACCTCACCGGGGCGCGGATCGTGTCCGCGCTTCTTTACGCCCTGGGAGCGGCGGCCTTGCTGTTGGTGGCGCAGCGAATGGCCTTCTCGGCACTCGCAGCGGGGGGGATGATCCTCGCGGGCGTCTTCGACTGGTTTGGCTTTGAGCGTTGGCGCCGCAGCGACGCCGGACTCGCTGGCGTTCCTTATGGTGGCCGCGATGATAGCCGCGGCGCTCATGACGCCCACGTGGCGATCGGCGGTGCTGACGTCCGCTCTCGTCGGTGTTGTTGCGGGACTGACCAAGGGCAACTTTGTTGTTGTTGCGGTGCTGGGTTCGATGCTGCTGCTCCTTCGCTGGGCCTCCCTCGAGCGACCCACGCTGTCCTGGCAGACCGCGCGACGACTTCTGGCAATCGGACCGGTCGTAGCCTTGCCCGTGCTCCTGAGCGCCGCCGGCTCCTTCGGGTGGGCACGACTGGCCGCAATGCGGAATACCACTGGGGCTCCATCAGACGGCGGCATGAGCGCGATGCTTCAAAGCACCCTCGGGCCGCACGAGCGCGTGGCCGACGAGCTGGCCACGTTGCTGCACCCCAGCGCACCGGCGGGATACTCGGTGCTCAGCAATACCGTGCTGGATGTGGTTGGCCAAATCGTCGTCCTCGCGGTTTGGGAGTCATGCATATGTGCCTGGGTCTGCGCATCGATCCGCAGACGTTCCAGGCTTGATCGCGCTCAGGTCGAAGTCCGCCCTCGCGATCCCGCTTTCCGCGATAGCGCTGGTATTGATCTTCTGGGCGTCCAGCGGCGGGGCGGCTGCCAGCTCCGCTCGGTACGGGCTACCTTTCCTCGCGGCAGCAAGTGCGGCTCTTGGGGCGTCCATTCAGCGCCGAGCCGCCATCCTGATCGGAATTTTGGGACTAGCGGTGTGGACGTACCCTTGGGTTGGCCTGTTCCTGCAGGGATACCTCTGACCAACCGCCAAACACCAGCACGTCCGGTCCTGGAGGTCGGCCGGACCAGCATTGATCCGTTCGTATCTCGACTCCACCGAACCCAGGGCAGCGCATTTACTCTATCGAAGCGAGGACGAAAGGTCACTCCCGCGCGTGTTGTTTGGCGGGGGATTGGATGAAGCCAATCCGCCTGCAAACAGACGCTGTCAAGCATCAGCCTATCCGGAGGTTACGTCCCTGGCGGCAAGCAGAAATGTACAGCCGAATCGACTGCTCGGCTCCAGGACCGCTCCCTCGGCCCATTCGTTCCAGGCGTTGACGAAGACCATGCGGCGGTCGGGCTCGCGCTCACGAACGGCCGCCGCGGCAGCCGCCAGCCAGCGATGGAACGTGTAGGGATTGGATCCGTACCAGAGATCGGGGTTCTGCTGCCGGCGCGCCGTGTTGTCGAACCCGACCATGACGCCAGGAAAGTAGTCGTCCGGTATTCCTTCCGCGAGTCGGCGAATGGCATCGTTGGCCATGGCCCGATAGCCCAGGACTCGGCCCTTGAACCGCCTCGACGCCTCGATGCTTTCGAAGGAAACCCACTCCCAAAGGGCGTTGTGCGGCGGAAAGCCAAGGCGCCCGTCCAGGCCGGCCTGCTCCGGGCTGCCCACCAAACCGTGGAATTCCTTCGCGACGTCAACGCCCATCACGAATAGCTCGCCTGCCCCGGCGCTCCGTGCCGCATCGCGCCAATGCTCGATGACCGAGGCAAGATCCGGAATCTGGCCGGGTCTGTAGATCGCCAGGATTGCCCGCCCGTCGATGCGCATGTAGCGCTCGTCGAGCAGGATCGGCATGACGTCCTCGAGGAACCTGCCGGCCGGGACTTCCTCGTAGCGCTGCCCGATGAGGATGTCCGACTCGCGGCCGTCCCAGCGGCGGGTCCAGTTCTCGTTGGCCCACATCAGGCAGAAGGGCAGCGCCGGAGTCGCCGTCAGTCGGTCCTGGATCGGCATCTCGAGCAGCTGCTTGCCGGCGAACCAGTAGTGGTAGTACATGAAACCGCCGATACCGGCGCCTTCCGCGAGGTCGGTCTGCCGGACGACGACATCCTTCATCCGCAGGTCGTAGAACCCCAGGTCCGCGGGCAGCTTGGGCTGGTCGTGGCCACGATAGACGGCCGGCCCGCGGCGACGTTCGTCCATTCGGTGAAGCCCGGGCCCCACCAGCGGTCGTTCTCCGGAATTGGATGGAATTGCGGAAGATAGAAGGGAATCGCACGCACGCCCGGCCGGAGCGGCGTTCCGGCTTCGTATCCTCCGAAGCTGTCGTCCTCGGTCTCCTCGATAGCGGAGCGCTCGACCAGAGTCAGGCCCGCCTCGGTCGCGAGTATCCCGATCAGCCTCTCGATCGCATGGGCGGTCGTCGCGTTGACCTGTCCCGCTTCGGGCTCGAAGTCGGCCTCCGAGAGCGCCAGGGCGCGCAGTCCCTGGAGCACGAAACCGCGTGTCCAGTACATGGAGCCGGCCGCGAACTTCAGGTCGTGCGGCATGTCCAGCTCCAGGCGGCGCAGCAGCGAAGCCGTTACCGATTGGTTGTCGCCCCAGTACTCAGGCCCGAGAAGGCTGCCATCCGCCGTGACGATGCCCAGGTCGGGGGATTTCGCGAAGGCATTCAGGATGGCCGAGACGTCTTCCGTGCTGCCGAGAAGTGAGCTCAGCAGCCGGCCACGCCATTCCGCACCCGTTCCTTCGAGCGAGTGCCGGTCCCGCCAGCCGCTCTTCTTGGTGTGGACCTTGAGAACGACGTCATATGGATCGAGCAGGCCCGCGTTCGCGACCCGAGCCAAGGGCAGAATGTCGCGTCCATGGTTCGGCACGTCGAGAACGGCCACGTTGACAGCGCCCTTTACGCGGCCAGGCTCGATGGCCAACGAGGCCCCGGACGCATTCGTCACGATCAGGTCGAAGCCAACGGGAATGGCCGATAGCTGGTCCAGAATCTCGTCGAGAAGCTCCCGGAAGTAGACGTGGACCACGACCGCGACGCGGGCGGGCGACTTGAATGGCACATCCGAGCGACCTCGCCACACATCCGGGAATCCCGCGACCTGCCTGCCGGCGCCTCGATCGACCCAGGCCGCGAAGTTGGCCGGCGACTTCGAATAGCCGGAGAACGCGGACGGGTTCACGACCATAACCGCGTGTCGGGCGCGGTTCTTCAGGCTGGCCCGAACCCGAGATATCCCGGACCTGACCCTTGCCCGTGTCAGCGGACGAGGCACGGGCGAGCTCGGTCATAGGCGTCTGGCAGCGGTGACACGCTCATAGCCAGTCTCTGATGTCGATGCCATACCTTCGCTGTATCTCGGCCGGGACCTGGGCGCCGTCGCGGGTAACCTCCGGCTTTCGCAGGATCTCTCGCTTCACGAACGGGAAGTCCAGATCGAGCAGCCGCCGCCATCCATGGACGCTGGGGTTGAGGCCTTCGCCTATCACGTTCTGATATCGGAAGGCGGCTTCGATGACATAGGCCTCACGGTGGAGCAGCTTGCTGAGGCCAAGCTCATATCGATGAATTACGTCGTCGCGAGACGCCTCTTCGCACACGTTCTGCCAGAACTCAATCAGCGGTGGCTCAGTCAAGACCTGGCTCTTGAAGCCCAGGCAGTAGCTCTGGATATGGTGCGTGTGCTGTGTGGTGTCCGTCAGGCCCCAGACATCGGCCTTGGAATTGTGGAAGTTGGCCAGGATGTGCCCAATCGGCCTGAAAGGGCCCGCGAGACTGTCGTTGATGAGAAGCACTTCTTGCGCGCCGGGAACCGCAGGATATCTCTCGAGCGCCGTCGCCCACGACCCAAAGTCGTAGCCAATGTTGGGACGTCGGATGACGGTCAGGCCCTCGGGCAGGCCGGCAGGCCATTCCAAAGGTTCCTCGCCTTGCGCCGCGCTCACGAGGGCAACGGAGTAGCCATCGTCGATGAGGGCGCGAGTCAGCTCGGAGACGGAGCGGCTGACACGGCTGTCCGGTGTCCAGTGGGCCACGAAAGCGACTCGTTCCGGCGCCGGGATCTCCGCAAGATGGTCCGGACCTTCCGTATGAACGCCCATCTGGGCATCGAGCACACGCACCCGCTTGGTCCGGCGGAACGAGGGGATCCTCATGGCCGGCCTCGAAGGATCCACTTGGCGCGCCGCAGCGGCGCCGTCAGTCGCCAGGACGTGCTCGTTCGCATCACCCGAATGATCCCCCAGGCCCCGTAAAGGTCGCTCTTCGTCTGCTCCAGCTCCTCGCGTTCGCGGAGCAAGTCCAGTTCCAGCCTATCTGCCTGATAGGCCAGCGCGGCGAAGTCGTCGGCTGCGTCCTCCACCTCCACCACTTGCGCTTGGACCTCTGCTGCCCGTTTCTCCACTTCGGCGGCCCTGGCCTCCACGTCCGTGGATCGGGCCTCGACGTTCGCTTCTATCTGGGCCGCGTGAAGGAGGGCTCGGTCGCGACTGGCCACGAACTCGATCTCGGCCGCCACGGCAAGTCGATCGTAGTTGATGTACTCCTGGGTCCCGCTGACCTCGTTGAAGGGCGCCGGACGTCGCTTCTTGTCGAGGATGACGACGCTGTCGTACACGTGCATTGCCTCGACATCCGTCTGCCACGGCTCGGAGAGCTCGAGCGATGTCGAGAAATGGAAGGCGTGGAGATCGTCGATGCGGCTCTTCGCCCATTCTATGAAAGTCGGCTCACTGGGCGCCTGATCCGCGAACTCCGGCCGGTAAGACGTATGCGTGTCTTCAACGATGTAGGTCCCGCCCTCCGTCAGCAGTGGGAAGAGCGTCTCCACGGAGATCACTTGCTGGCGCATCGTGTGGCCGCCATCGTCGAGCACGACGTCGAACGGGCCGTGCTTCTCGGCGACCTCGCGCAGGAATGCCGCGTCGGCCTGGTCTCCTAGCTCAACGACGTGCGATCGACCGGCCGCAACCCGCGCAGCAGGGTCATTGTCCACCCCGACGACGTAGGCCTGGGGCCCAAGGTAGTTGCTCAGCATCTTGAGGCCGCCGCCTCGATAGACGCCGATTTCGAGGACCCGGCATGGCCGATCCCGGAAGCGGGATAGGTGGCGCTCGTAGATCGGGAAGTAATGGATCCACTTGTCGAGGGGGCTGCCGCCCTTGTTGGCCGTGAAGAACGCATACAACGGATTGGCCGACAAAGCCGCCCAATCCTCACCGCTGTAGAACGCGACTCGATAGCACTCGTTGACGAGGTCGCGGTCGGCACCGAGCGATCTGAGCGCATCGCCAATCCGGCGGGCCGTCCGTGAAGGATCCCCTTCCGGGCTGGCAGCCTCCAGCAGCGCTGTCCGAGCTTCCCCTTCGAGGTCGCCTGTTGTCGCGACGATCTCCTGCGCCCGCTCGCCGTCGCCGATCGCGACCGCCAGGAGAATTCTGGACAGGACCTCCCTACTGATCACTGGCAACCTCCCCTTAGGACCCCTCGCCCGGACCGGCTGCTCGCATCGGCACTGGTGGCTTCCAGATGCCCGGCATTCGCGCGACGCCCGGATCGTCGTCCCCGCTTCCCCTGACCCGCAACTCGTATTCTCGGTCAGCCAGGTCGTACGTGTGGCCTCGATCTTGAATCGCGGCGCTGATCCGGTATGTGGACGGCTGGAGCAGCAATTCCGGGAGCTCGAAATCTACGTATCCGGACCCTGCTTCCACTCGCCACTCGCCAAGCCGCCGCGAATTGGTGCCCGAGACGTCGACGCCTGCCTCGTTGAAGAAGCCGATCCCGAAGATGGCTTTCTGGATCGTCTGGCTCGACGAGTACCGGATCCGGAAGGTGCACGGAGAGCCTGACAGCAGCATCGGCGAAGGCTTGCCTTCGGCGTCCAGATACTCCACGCCCGTTACCCGGATTTCGCCAGACCCGAGGCGATGCGGTGCCTCGGGCCGGATTGGCTCCGGTACCGCCGCTCCATCACCTGATCCGTCCGCGCTTACCTGGGTCTGTGGGGCGCCGGCTCGGAATTCGCGCTCGTTGACGTCGGCAATGTACTTGTCCACGACGCTGCCCGGCCGGCCCCAGCTCGCGGATGTGGCCGTGGTCCAGCCAGGCCGCCTGATCGCACAGGTCGCGGATCAGCCCGAGCGAATGCGACACCAGCACGATCGTCGAGCCGCGCTTTCGCAGCTCGTGGAGGTGGTCGAAGCACTTGCGCTGGAACTCCTCGTCGCCCACGGCGATGATCTCGTCGACCATCAGGATCTCGGGGTCCAGCGAGACGGCAACGGCAAAGCCGAGCCGGACGTACATGCCGCTCGAGTAGACCTTGACGGGCGAGTCGATGAAATCTCCGAGGCCGGCGAAATCGATGATCCGGTCCATCGACGCGTCGATCTGCCGGCGCGAGAGGCCCAGGATCGCGCCGTTGAGCCTGATGTTCTCGCGACCGGTCAGCTCGGCGTGGAAGCCGGCGCCCAGCTCCAGCAGGGCCGAGACGCGGCCGTTGACCTCGACCAGGCCGCTCGTCGGCCGGTAGATCCCGGCCAGCACCTTGAGCGTGGTGGATTTGCCCGGAACCGTTCTGGCCCATCAGGCCGAACGTCGTGCCTCGCTCGATCTCGAACGACGCTTCGCGGAGTGCCCAGAACTCCTTGGCCCTGGGGGCCTGGCCCCGAATGAACCGCTCCTTGAGGCCGGTCCGGCGCTCGGTGTGCAGCCAGAAGCGCTTCGAGAGGTTCTCGGCTCGGATGGCGAAGTCCGTCATATGGACTCACCGATGTCCAGGCCATGCGACCGGTAGACGATCACTGCCAAGCCCATCGCACAGGCCGTCCAGGCCGCCATGCCCAGCCACGTCCAGATATCCGGCACCTTCAGGTCGTACGCCAGGGCGCGCAGGGTATCCACGAAAAGAGCCAGGGGGTTCAGGCGGACGACCGCCTGGAGCGGAATGCCGTGCCATGACTCGGGAACGAGACTGATCTGGTAGATGATCGGCGTCAGATAGAACAGGAGCTGCAGGGCCACGTTCACCAGGTGCGCGAGGTCGCGGTAGTAGACGTTCATAATCGCCAGCGATACGGATAGCGCGGCCACGAACGTCACGAAGAACACGGCCCAAAGTGGCAACAGCAGCCAGGTCGGCCCAACGTTCCCGAACAAGATGAGCGCGCCGCCCAGGAGGGCGAGCTCGATCGACGACTGCACCAGGATGGCGGTCACGCCGCCGAGGATCGGGGCATAGGAAGGGAAGTACACCTTCTGGAGCATCGGTCCGCTGGCCAGCAGCGTGGGCATGGCCACGCTGATCGTGATCAGGAAGAACGTCCACGGAATGAGCCCGGCCCACAGCCACACCGGAAAGAAGCCCTTCTGTCCGTTGCCGAAATTCGGCGGCTCTAGCCTGAAGATCACGGAGAAGACGAGGCTGTAGGTCAGCAACGTTGCCAGAGGCAGCATCAACGACCATGCCCAGCCCAGGGCAGTCCCTTTGAACCGCGACTTGAGGTCACGCTGGGCGAAATTCCAGATCAGTGATCGATATCGCCACGGGGACGCGTTGGGCCGAGCGGAGCTGGTCATGCGCGATCCATCGCGGAGCCGAGCACGGCTCGCCAGGAGAGCTCCGACCGAGTCTTGGGGTCCGCGGCGATCGGCCTGAGCCGTCTCACGACGTCCCTCGCGCGGGAGGCCGCGTCAAGTGGGCTGGATCCTCTGGCCAGCACCTGCCGCCAGCGAGGCTGCCCTACTCCGGTCTGCGCCTGCTCCCGGCCGACCACCTGGCTCGGATGGATCCGGTAGTTGATGACCGGCTCATCCTGGACGAGCAGCCCGTTACGTGCGGCCGCGACAAGCGTCGCCCAGCGGTCATGCAGCCAGCCGCGAGGGATCGGCGTCATCTGGCGGACCATCTCGGCCCTTACGGCCGACGCGGCACCGGTCACGAATGAGCGCCGCAGCGCCACCCGCATCCGACCGGCCGGGTCCAAGTCCGTCCAACCTTCGGGCAGCGGAAACTCGGCGCGCAGGCGGCCGCCGGTGGGAGTGCCAGCCTCATCGACAAGAAAGCCATCGCCCGCCACAAGCATCGACGTGGGCGAGTCGCGGAGGGCCGTACGCTGGCTCGCGAGCCTCGTGTCGAGCCATTCGTCATCCTGGTCGGAAAGGATGACGTACTCGTACTCGGGCACTCGCGATAGGGCGAGCTGGAAGTTCGAGGCGATCCTGGTCTTGACGTCCGACTCGCGAGAGCCGTCCAACCACTCAACCTGGAAGGGGACCGGGGCGTTTCGGGCGATCTCCCGAAGGGCCTCCCGGGTCCCGTCGGTGGAAGCATCGTCGACGACCACCACGACACCGGGCAGGATGGTTTGACCGAAGATCGACTCGCACTGCGGCCGAATGAAGCGCCCTCCATTGTGGGTGACCATCACCGCGGCCGTATCGGCTGCGACCTCCATCCTGGCTGACTACCTCGCGTGCGAACCGACGCGCCGGCCCTGAAGAGCTTCGCGTCCATGCCTGACGGTGTTTCCTCGTCCGCGAGTATGCCACAGGGCCTCGTTGTGGCGCTCCGCCTGGCCCCCTCGTCAGCAGGCCTTCGGCGTGACGCCGGGTTGGCCGTAGTAGAGGCTGTCCTCGCCGAAGACGCTCACCGACATGGCGGCCACCCGATTCATGTCCAGGTAGCTCGTCCACTTGCCGCCCGTTTCGGTGGTGGAGGGGTGGATGCTGAAGGGCGGCCCCAGGACGCACATGCTGATCTTCTTGACCTGCTGGACGGATTTCACGTAGTTCTTGGCCGTCTTGAGCGGGAAGTCCGTGCCCACGGACTTGGCCGCGATCGAGAGGATGGTGTTGAACTTGGGCAGGTTGCCGGCGCTCAGGAGCTTGCTCTTGAGGGACACCAGCATCCCTTGCTGGCGGTTCGCCCGGATGTAGTCGCTGCCGCCATTCTCGCGGGATCGGGCATAGAGGACGGCCTCGACGCCGTTGAGATGGGCCGGCCCGGCCGCCAGGATGATGCCGGTGGCGGGGTCGTTGATCGCATGCGGGTTGTAGACGTCAACCCCGCCGACGGCGTCGATCACCTTGGCGAAGCCGTCCATGTCCACCGCCGCGTAGTAGTTGACCGGGATACCGACGAGGAAGCCGATCTCCTTCTCGAGGGCCACGATCGGCTCGTCGGGAGCGTTCAACCTCTTCTGAGTGACCATGTTGAGGAAGGTGTTGAGCTTGAACGTATTGGCCACCGAACCGCCCCAGTAGAGCGGGAAGCTGGTCGTGTCGCGAGGGACGCTGATGAGGGCCGCCTCGTGGGTGACGGTGTCCAGGCTGACGATCATCAGGGTGTCGGTCAGCGAATGGTCGCGGCCCGACGTGAAGTCCAGGCCCACGACCAGGAACGTGATCCGGTTGGGGTCCGGGGCTCGGGTCGGCTCGGCGGTCGGCGTGGGAGCCGGCGTCACGCTCCACGATGGGTCGCCCGTAGCCCAGTAGGGAGTGGGAGTCGGGGTGGGCGTGGAGGCCCCGGGTGACGGAGAGCCGACGGCGAAGATGTCGTTCTGGTCGATCGAAACCGAGGCCTGATACCAGGCCCAGGTGCCGGCGGCGACGCCGGCGTGCATGAGCGTGATCGCGGCGATCAAGACCGCGGCAACCGAAACCTCGAAGCGCCGCCAGGGCCGCCGGAACCCGGCACAGGACATGGCGTGGAGCACGGCGACCGCTCGCCACACTCCGAAGACCGCCAGACCGAGGATGACGAGATCGACGTATGACTCGTCCCACAGGCTCACGGCGAACAGGACGGGGTTGGTGACGATCTGGAGGATCGCGACGATCAGGAAGACGGCGGCGGGGACGGCGAAGGCGATGCCGGCGCGGCGCTTGCCGGCGAAGACCTGCCCGAGCCCCGGCCAGAGGAACGACAGCAAGCCCGGCGATCAGCGCGTGTCGGCCGGCGAGCTGTGGAGCGCGGGGCCGGGTCGGCTCGGCGGCTCGGTCGTCCGGCTCGGTCGTTCGGGGTGGCCGCGTCGCGGCGTGACGCGGCCATCGTCTCTGGCTGGCGGTCGCCTCGGTTTCGCGCGCCGAGTCCTCGGTCGATTTGTCGTCGCCCCGGGTGTCTCCAAGTCCAAAGCCAAACCTCTTGGTGAGTCTTGCTAAGACGCCGACTGGCAAGGAACCGGCGTCACGCCGACCTGGCCGTAGTACGTGCTGTCGACGCCGAACATCTGGACGGACAGGCTGGCAACCCGCTGGAGGTCCAGCCTGCTGGTCCACAGTCCGCCCGTTGAGCTCGAATCCGGATGCCAGTTGTAGGGCGGCCCCAGGACGCAGCCGTCGACGGTGACGCGCTGCCCCAGCTTCACGTAGTTCTTGGCCGTCTTGAGTGGGAAGTTCGTGGAGAGGTTGTCCCCCGCGAGCGAGAGAAGCGCGGGCAGCCGGGACACCATGCCGGGGCTGGTGATGTTCTTCTCCAGGTTCTTGAGCACTTCCTGCTGGCGTTCGGCGCGCAGGTAGTCGCTGCCGCCGTGCTCGCGGGATCGGACGTAGCGCATCGCCGTGTCGCCGTCCAGGTGGGCGGGGCCCGTGGGAAGGATCAGGAAGGGCGGGTCGTTGATCGCGTGCTTGTTGTTGACGTCCACGCCTCCCACGGCATCGACCATCTTGACGAAACCGTCGATGTCGATGGCGGCGTAGTAGTTGATCGGGATCCCGACGAGGAAGCCGATCTCCTTCTCGAGGGTGACGATGCCCGAATCCGGGGACTTGAGCCGGCCGCCGTCCACGGAGTTGAGAAGCGTGTTGATCTTGAAGTTGTAGCTGACCCAGGGGCCGTAGTAGAGCTGGAAGCCGGACGTGTCACGGGGGATGCTGATCATCGAAACCTTCCGCGTGCCCGTGTCCGCGCTCACGACCATGAGGCTGTCGGTCAGCGAGTGCGATCGGCCGGCCATGAAGTCGACCCCGATCAGCAGGAAGGTGATCCGGTTGCCGTTGGGTTCGATGCTCGGCGAACTGGCGGGATAGGGGTTCACCGGGAGCGGCGGGGGCGGCGCCTCCCGACAGGGCGAAGGTGTAGTTGGGCCTGGGGCTCGCGGTAGGCGTGGGCGCGGGCGTGGGGCTGGGGGTGGGCTCGGAGTCCGCGAACATGTCGTTCTGGTTGACCTGGACCGACGCGTCGTACCAGATCCACGTCCCCGCGGCGAAGGCGCCGTGCATGGCGAGGATGGTCGCGATCAGCGCGAGCGCCGCGGCCGATTCCAATCTGGGCCAGCCCCGGCCTTTCCGGCTCGCGTACCAGGCGTGGGCCACGGCCGCAGCTCTCCACAGGCCGAAGGCGAGCACGACGCCGACGACGGTGGCGAAGTAGTTGTCGTCCCACAGGCTCAGGGCGAAGAACGCCGCTCCCTGGTCGAGCTGAATTGCGGCCCAGGCCGCGAAGGCGAGGGCGGGCAGGGTGAAGAAGAGCGCGGTCTTGCGGCGGCCCAGGGCCAGCTGTCCGAGGCCCGGCCACAGGAACGACAGGAGTGGCGCGAGCCGGACGCGCCGACGGGGGCGCGTGGCGGGGGCGAGGGGCAGGAGCCGGGGCGGGCTCGGCGGTCTGGGGCGTGGCGGGCGTGGAGCAGAGCCGGAGCGGGCGCGGCGATCGGGCGTGGCGGGGTCCGTAGCCTGGGCCGTGACGTGGTCGACGCCGTGGCGGGCATGCGGGTCCGCCCCGAGCGGCCCGGTGGCGCGGTTCGTGTTCACTGGCGTGACGGAATTCGGCTCCGAAGCCGAGGGATCGTTCAGTTGGCTAACCCTCTTCGCCGGGAGTGTAGTGCACGGGCGATGGCCCGAGACCGCGACTTCGCGCGCCTCCGGCCGGTCGTGTGACGCGGCCGAGCCATCGCTTGTTCCGCGAGGACGGCTGGCCGGCAAGCTACCCCAGGGAATCTCGAACAACTTCCGTGAGGCGTAGGTTATTCGAACTTCAGGCCCGGACGACGCCGCCACCGTCCGATCCGAGGGGATCGGACGCCCGTTTGGAGCTCGAATCCGGTCTGGACCGACCCTCAGACGGCACCGGGCAGGCCGTCGGGCGCCGAATCGCCTCGAACCTTCGCATGACTTTCGCCTGAGGGAAGTTGTTCAACTTTCGGCCCGGGCGCGGCCTTTTCGCGCATCGGCTGGCCGGCCACTCTCGTCTCCGCAGCGGCACTACGGCCCGGAGCCGGCGCCGGCGCCCGGCCCCCGCTCGTGCCCCCGGCCCGCCCCGGCCGGGAGCCGGCCCCACGGACCTACATCATCACCAGGCCGCCGTCGACCGCCAGAACCTGGCCGGTGATGTACGCGGCTTCGTCCGAGGCGAGGAACGTGACGGCGTTGGCGATGTCGTCCACCGTGCCGAAGTGGCCCAGCGGAGTGGCCGTCTTGATCTGCGTCTGGAGCGCGTCCGGCAGATCCTTCGTCAGCTCCGTGACGATGAAGCCCGGCGCGACGGCGTTGCAGGTGATGCCGCGCGACGCGACCTCTCGCGCCGTGGCCTTGGTCAGGCCGATGAGCCCCGCCTTCGAAGACGAGTAGTTGGCCTGGCCCATCTGGCCCGCCTGGCCCGACACGCTCGACATGTTGATGATCCGGCCGGCGTGGGCCTTGAGCATCGGCCGGATGGCGGCCTTGATCATGTAGAAGGCGCCGAAGAGGTTGACCTCGAGGACCTTCTTCCAGTCGTCGATCGGCATGCGCATGATCAGGTCGTCGCGGGTGATGCCGGCGTTGTTGACCAGGATGTCGATCTTGCCGAATTCCTTGACCGCGGCGCCGACGGCGGCCACGCAGGCTTCCGGATCGGTCACGTCGGCCGGGATGTAGAGGGCGCGCCGACCGAGGGCCTGGATCTCCGCGACGGTGGCCTCGGCGACTTCGGCGCGGCCCACGTCCACGAACGCGATGTCCGCGCCCTGGGCCGCGAGCTTGAGGCAGATCGCCTTGCCGATACCGCGCGCGCCGCCGGTGACGAGGGCGGACTTGCCGGTGAGATCGAGCATCAGTTCCTCCTGCGAAGGGCTAGTTCAGCGCCACTCCCGGGCGACGTCGTTGGTTGTCTTGGATGTCACATCATCGCCATGCCGCCGTCGACGGCGAGCACCTGGCCTGTGATGAACGCGGCTTCGTCGGAAGCCAGGAAGACGACAGTGGAGGCGACCTCGTCGGCGGTGCCGGGTCTGGCCATACCGACCTGGGCGACGATCGCGTCGCGGGCCGCGGCCGGAAGCTCTTCGGTTAGATCCGTGGGCACCAGGCCCGGCGCGACGGCGTTGCAGGTGATCCCGGCGCCGGCCGCCTCCCGAGCCATGGACTGCGTCAGCCCGATCAGCCCGGCCTTGGCCGCCGAATAGTTGGCCTGGCTCGCGTTGCCGAGCTGGCCGGCCACGCTGCTGATGTTGACGATGCGACCGCCACGAGTCCCCGACATCTGGCCGAGAACCGCCTTGGTGACGTACATCGCGCCGGAGAGATCCGTGTCGAGCACCCGAGCCCAGGCGTCGATGCCCATGAAAGCGATCAGGTGATCGCTCGTTATGCCGGCGTTGTTGACGAGGATGTCGATCCGCCCGAATGCCGCCCCGACGTCGGCCACCAGCCGCACGGCGTCTTCCGGGATCGAGTACGTCGGCCTGAACGCTCAGCGCTCGCCTGCCGAGCTTCTCGACCGCCTCGACGGTCGCCTCGCGCCGCCGCCGAATTGCCGCGGTAGCTGAAGGCGACGTCGGCGCCCTGGGCCGCGAGCCGGAGGACGATGGCTCGACCGATGCCACGCGAGCCGCCGGTGACGAGAGCGGTCTTGCCGGTGAGATCGAGCATCCGGTTCATCCCCTTTCGAGTTGCGGGCTGCGTCAAGCCGGGTCGGCGACCGAAGAGGCCGGACACACCGCGGACGACGCCGGGGAAGCCGGGGACGCCGGGGACGTCGATGACGAAGGTGACGGCGAGGACTTGCCGGCTCGAACCCACTCGAGATCCGGCGGAAACGGGTTGACCGCCTCGAGATAGCCCGGCACGATGCCCACTTGCTCCGGGCCGATCCCCAGCGCTCGTGAGGCGTCCGCCGGGTCGCCGGTCCATTCGAACGCGATCGCGGCGGAGGTGAGCCCGGCGCCGAAGGCGACGAGGAGCATCTTGTGGCCGGGCTTCACCCGGCCCGCGGCAACGGCCTCGGACAGCGCCAGCGGCACGGATGCCGCCGAGGTGTTGCCGTAGCACTGGACGTTGACGAAGACCCGCTCCATCGGGAAGTCGAGCGCTTTGGCAAGGCCCTCGATGATCCGGATGTTGGCCTGGTGCGGGATGACGAGGTCCAGGTCGTCGAGCGTCCAGCCGGCCTTCGCGACGGCGGCCGTGGCGGTCGAGCCGAGCGTTCGGACGGCCATCCGGAAGGTCTCCGTGCCCTTCATCTTCATGTAGTGCTCGCGGCCCAGGAGCGTGGCCTCGTTCGCGGGCCGCGCCGCGCCGCCCGCCGGCAGCCAGATCGAGATACGCGCCCGAAGGCTCCGTGGTGAGGTCGATGCCGCGGGTCCCGCCCGGTTCGTCCGACGCGGAGATCACCGCCGCACCTGCCCCATCGCCAAAGAGGATGCAGGTGCCGCGGTCCGTCCAGTCCGTGGCACGGCTCAGCGTTTCGGCCCCGATCACGAGGACGTGCTTCGCCAGGCCCGACATGATGTAGGCGTAGGCCGTGGCGTAGCCGTAGACGAAACCCGAGCAGGCCGCGGCGAGGTCCATCGCGGCGGCGCGCTTGTTCCCGATCGCGCCCTTGACCAGGGCCGCGGCGGAAGGCATCGGGTAGTCCGCGGTGAGCGTGCCGACCAGGATCAGGTCGATGTCGTCCGGCTCGAGACCGGCCGTGGCGATGGCCCGCAAACCCGCGACCGCCGCCATGGTGGCTGTCGTCTCCCCCGGGCCGGCGATGCGGCGCTCGCGGATCCCCGTCCGGCTGACGATCCACTCGTCATTGGTCTCGACCATCTTCTCCAGGTCCGCGTTGGTCAGGACGAGGCTGGGCGCGTAGGCACCCCAGCCCGTCAGGCGGACGCCCGTGACGGGAGACGTCATGCAGGTTCGACCTCGATGAGGGTCTGCTTGGCCTTGACCAGCTTCCCGGCCTCGGCCACGATCCGGACGACTCGGCCGGCCTGGTCGGACTTGATCTCGTTGAACAGCTTCATCGCCTCGATGAGACCGATGACGTGTCCGACTTCGATCCGGAGGCCGACGGACACGAACGGCGGAGCCGTGGGGGACGGCGAGTTGTAGAAAACGCCGGTCAGCGGCGCCCGGACCGCCTTGACGGTGGCGGCTGGCACGGCCGCCTCGGCCGCGGGAGCTGCGCCGGTCTCGGCCGCGGTCCGCGGAAGTGGCCGCTATCACCGTCGGAGCGAGCGCGGCGGGCTTGCGAAGGATGATGCCGGTTTCGCCCGCCTCGACCTCGATCTCGACCAGGTCGCTCTTCTCGAGCAGCGATCCCAGGCGGTCGATCAGGGCCAGCAGCGACGCCGTCTGCTCGGTGGCCGCGCCCTCCGGCTGGCCCGCGGCTGCGGTGGGGGCTCCGGCGGTGGCCGCCCCGGCTCCGGCGGCGGCCCCGGCCCCGGTCGTGGCGGCGGCCTCGGCCGCTTTGTCGGCGGCCGGCTCTTCCCGTTTCTCGCTCATCGTTGGACCCTCACTCAGCCCAGCCCCGGATCACCAGAGCGCTGTTCTGGCCTCCGAAGCCGAAGGAGTTGGAAACCGCTACGTCGACCTTCCTGTGGCGGGCCTGGCCCGGGGTCAGGTCCATGCCCTCGGCGGCCGGATCCGGTTCGTCGAGATTGATCGTCGGCGGCACGATCCCCGTCCTGATGCTCATGATCGTGGCGATGGCCTCGATCGCGCCGGCCGCGCCAAGCGTGTGGCCAAGCATGCTCTTGTTCGCGGTGATGCTCACCTCGCCGACGCGCTCGCCGAAGAGCGTCCGCATGGCCTCGAGCTCGCGCGGATCGCCTTCCGGAGTGGAGGTGGCGTGGGCGTTGACCATGTCCACGTCGTCCACGCTCAGGCCCGCCTTCTCGAGGGCGCGGCGAATGGCGCGGACGGCGCCGGCCCCGCCCGGCGCCGGCAGCGTGATGTGCGAGGCGTCCGCGGTGGCCCCGTAGCCGACGATCTCGGCGAGGGGCTCGGCGCCACGGGCTCGGGCGTGTTCGAGCGTCTCGAGGACCATGACGCCGCGCCCTCGGCGATGATGAAGCCGTCGCGGTGCTGGTCGAACGGCCGCGAAGCCCTCTCCGGCTCGTCGTTGCGGGTGGAGAGCGCCCGCATCGCGGCGAAGCCGCCGACGAGGGACTCGTGCATCGTGGCCTCGGTGCCGCCGGCGAGCATCACGTCCGCGTCGCCGCGGCGGATCGTCTCCCACGCCTCGCCGATCGCGTGGCCGCCCGTGGCGCAGGCGGATACGACGCTGAAGTTGGGGCCCTGGGCGCCGAAGACGATCGAGACGACGCCCGCGGCGAGGTTGGCGATGGCCATCGGGATCAGGAACGGAGACATGCGGTCCGGGCCGCGCTCGCCCATGAGCAGGATCTGGTCGGCGAGCGTTCGAATGCCGCCGATGCCCGTCCCCACGATCACGCCGGTCCGCTCGGCCAGGTCGCCCTCGAGGTGCGCCGGCAAGCCCGGCCTGGTCCATGGCCTCGTGGGCCGCGACCAGGGCGTACTGGACGTAGAGATCGTTGCGCCGCTGGTCCTTGCGATCGAGGACGGCAGAGGAGTCGAAGTCCTTGATCTCGCCGGCGATCTGGCAGGTGAGCCGTGAGGGATCGAACTGGGTGATGCGGGTGACGCCGGAGCGGCCGGCGACGAGGCCGGCCCAGGTGCTCGCGACGTCGAGGCCGAGGGGAGTAACGGCGCCCATGCCGGTTACCACGACGCGGGGCACTCGCCCGCTCTCACGATTGATCATCGAACGAGTTTCCCTGTCCTGATGGTGGCCGCGCGGTAGACGTCGCCCGGCAGGCCGCGCGCCGAGACGGCGTTCGCGGCCGCCATGACGTCGTAGCTCGTCCGTTGGATCTCGGCCTTGATGCCGTCGTCGTCGATGTCGATCAGCGCCCAGCTGGCCGTCGGGTCGCCGTCGAAGACGTAGCCCGCGCTGCCGTCGTTGACGATCGTCCGCCAGCCGACCTCGCGGACCTCGGGGATGTGGGTGTGGCCGCAGACGATGACCCTGGCGTCCGTTCCGCTGACCCGATCGATGGTGACGACCGGATCGAGGTCCGCGCCCAGGCCGTCGGTCAGCGAGCCCGGCGAGGCGTGGCAGAACAGGACCAGGTCGCCGTGGGGCGCCCCTTCGTCGCCGACCCGCAGCCGCCGCTCGAACGGCAGGTGGCGCAGGTAGTCCACCCCGTCGTCGCCGATCTGGTCGCGCGCCCACTCGGCCGCCCGGCAGTAAGAGTCGGGCGCGCCGTCGGAGAACCACGGGAAGGCCGCCGTGTAGTCGCCGTCGGAGACGGCCAGGTCCGTGTTGCCGAGTGTCACGAACGCGCCGGCCCGCTCGAGGTCGCGGACGAGGGCCAGCGTTCCGGCGGGATCCGGGCCGTTCATGACCAGGTCGCCGCAGATCGCGACGTAGTCCGGGCGAGCGGCGTTGACGGCCTTGTGGACGGCCTCGAGGGCCGGCAGGTTGCCGTGGACGTCGGAGATGGCGGCGATTCGCGTCATCAGCGGAGAGCGCTCTCCGGGGCGATGATGAAGCTCAGCTTGGCGTCGCAGGCGACGTCGCCGTCGACCGTGGCGATGGCGTGGCCGCGGCCGAACTTGCTGCCCAGCCGCTCCATCGTGACCTCGAGGCGGAGCTGGTCGCCCGGAGTGACGATGTGCTTGAAGCGGCACTCCTCGATCGAGGCGAAGAGCCCGAGCCGATCGCCGAAGCCCGGCTGCTGGGCCACGTAGACGCCCATGGTCTGGGCCAGGGCCTCGACCTGGAGAACTCCGGGCATGATCGGCTGGCCCTGGAAGTGGCCCTGGAAGAACCACTCGGTGGCCGTGACCGACTTGAGGCCCACGATCCGCTTGGCCTCCGGGTCGTACTCGACGATCCGGTCCACGAGGAGGAATGGCCAGCGATGCGGGATCAGCTTCTCGATCTGGCGCGTCGTGAGGATCGGTCCTCCGGGCGCGGTGGTCTCGGTCACGTGGCGGCTCCTGTGGCGGGCGGGGCTAGCGGTTGCCGGCGGCGACGAACGGGGCGCTGCCGACGCGGTCGAGCAGGTTCGTGGTCACCTTGCCGTCGATGAAGACCTGGTTGGCGAGGATCGCCCGGTGCAGCTCGATGTTGGTCGTGAGGCCGTCCACGAGAAGCTCGCGGAGCGCGGCGTCGGCGCGGGCGATGGCCTGCGGCCGGTCCGGCGCCCAGACGGAAAGCTTGCCGAGCAGCGAGTCGTAGAACGTGGGGACTTCGTAGCCGGGATAGAGATGCGAGTCGATGCGGATGCCCGGGCCTCCCGGAGCGAGGTACGCGCCGATCTGGCCGGCCTGGGGACGGAAGTCCTTGGCGGGATCCTCGGCGAGGATCCGGAACTCGATGGCGTGGCCCTGGGGATTGACGTCGGCTTGCGTGAGGCCGAGCGGCTCGCCGGCGGCGATCCTGATCTGGAGGCCGACCATGTCGATGCCGGTGGTCAGCTCGGTGATCGGATGCTCCACCTGGACGCGGCAGTTGATCTCGATGAAGTAGGCGTCGCCCTTGGCGTCGATCAGGAACTCGAGCGTGCCCAGGTTCTCGTAGCCCGCGGAGGCGATCGCCTTGAGGGCGCATTCGGCGAGGTCCTTGCGGGCCGCGGCCGAGAGCGAGGGGCTCGGCGTCTCCTCGATGAGCTTCTGATGGCGGCGCTGGACCGAGCAGTCGCGGTCGCCCAGGTGGATCGCGTTGCCAAAGCGGTCTATCGCTACCTGGATCTCGACGTGGCGGTTGTCGTCGAGGTACTTCTCCAGATACAGCGAGTCGTCGCCGAAACCGGCCTGGGCTTCGGAGCGGCTGACCTTGAACGAGGCCTCGAGCTCGCGGGCCGTGCGAACGAGCCGCATGCCCTTGCCGCCGCCGCCGGCCGACGGCTTGATGAGGACCGGATAGCCGATCGCCTCGGCTTCCTCGAGGGCGTGGGCCTCGTCGCGGAGCATTCCGGAGCCGGGCACGGTCAGGAGGCCGTGGGCGGCGAGCAGCCGGCGGGTGGCTTCCTTGGAAGCGAAGCGCTCGAGCACCTCGGCCGGCGGACCGATGAACGTCAGGCCGTGAGCCCGGACCACGTCGGCGAACCCGGCGTCCTCGGACAGGAACCCGTAGCCGGGATGGATGGCGTCGCAGCCGGTGACGATGGCGGCCGAGACGACCGCGGGAGCGGAAAGGTAGCTGCGCTTGGCGTCGGCGGGGCCGATGCAGATGGCTTCGTCGGCGAGCTGCGCCGCGAGACTCTCGCGGTCCGCCTCGCTGTAGGCCACGACGGCGCCGATGCCCAGGGCCCTGCAGGCCCGCAGGACGCGGAGGGCGATCTCGCCGCGATTTGCGATCAGGATCTTGTTGAACATCAGGGCCTGCCCGCCACGGCGGCCGTGGCCTTCTGCTCCGGCGCCGGCCGGTCCGTCGCGGCTTCGGGTCCGGGGACTTCGATGCGGACGAGTTCCTGGCCGTACTCCACGGCTTCGCCGGTCTCCGCCAGGCTCGAGCCGATGACGCCGTCGATGGGCGAGAGGACGTCCTGCTGGACCCCGAGCACGTCCACGAAACCGATGCGGTCGCCCGAGCGGACCCTCATGCCAAGGACGAGGTCGCGGCGCGGGGTGTAGATGCCGACCGCCGGAGATCTCGCGACGACGACGCCGAGCTCGTCTTCGGCCGAACGGTCCACCGCGTGTCGATCTTCGCGATGAGCGGTCGCGGGCCGAGCCGTGGGTTGGCCGGCGGGCCGGTGGTCTTCGGCGCGGGCGGCCCGGACCGGTGAGGCGGGCTTTCGCAGCCGGGCCTTCCAGGCTCCTTCCCGGACTTCGATCTCGCCGAGTCCGCTGCCCGAGAGTCGGGCGATCAGGGCCGGCAGTAGGTCGTCCGCGAGCTTGTTGATGGCCGCGTGGTCACGGAGCGCGCGAGCGGCGTCGCGATCGAGCTCCGAGCCATGCGTTTCCGGCCTCGTGACGGCCATCCGCTACTCCTCTCCTCGGCCGGACTGGCCGTTATGCCTGTTGCCGAGCAGCTGCGGCACGTTCGGCCGGTTGGGGAACCAGCCTCGAAGCTTATCGGCGAAACCGGGCCGTTCGATCGGAGGGGCGACCTTCTCCGCGACGGTGTACGGCCCATACGATCGGTAGCGCTGGAACCGCGCCTCGATGAGCTCGTCGAGCGGCATGCGCGTGAGTACCTCGAGTCGGGCGTTGACCGCGTCGCGGACGCGCCGGGCGGTCTCGGCGGGATCCGTGTGAGCGCCCGTCGCCGGGTTCGAGGATGACCTCGTCCACGATGCCGAGCTCTTTCTGCTCGGCGGCGGTCACCTTCATGGCCACGGCCGCTTGCTGGCTCTGCTCCGAGGAGCGGAAGAGGATCGCGGCGCAGCCTTCGGGGCTGATCACGGAGTAGATGGAGTTCTCGAGGGCGAGAACGCAGTCCCCCACGGCAAGCGCGAGCGCTCCGCCCGAACCGCCTTCGCCGGTGATGACCACCACGATCGGCGTCCGCAAGCGGCTCATCATGCCGACCGATTTGGCGATGGCCTCGGCGATGCCGCGCTCTTCGGACGCGGCCCCGGGGAAGGCGCCCTGGACGTCCACGAACGTCAGGACGGGCAGCGAGAATCGCTCGGCGAGGTCCATCACCCGCATTGCCTTGCGATAGCCCTCGGGGTGAGGCAGGCCGAAGTTGCGGCGAAGGTTCTCGTCGAGCTCCTGGCCCTTCTGGAAACCGATGACGGCCAATCTGCGGCCGGAGATCTTGGCCAGGCCCGCGACGATGGCCAGGTCGTCGCCGAAGAAGCGATCGCCGTGAAGCTCGACGAACTCGTCGGCCATGACCTTGAGGAGCTCGAGCGTGTGCGGGCGCTTGAGGTTTCGAGCCTGCTGCACGTGAGCCCAGGCGATGGCCGTCGGGCTCTCGGGCTGGGGAGCTGCCTCCGGGTGAGTGCGTCCCAACAATCGATCAACCACGGGACGTCTCCTCGGTTCCGGTGCCGTTTCCGGAGTTGCCGTTGCCGTGTGGCCGCCGCCGTTGCCGTTGCCGGCGGTTCCGTTGCCGTTGCCGGGACCGCCGCCGGGGCCGCTGCCGAGCTGCCGCTGCCTTCGCCCGTCAGGGCGCCGGTCAAGGCGTTGAGGAACCCGCGGGGGCTGAAGCCGGTGGCCGGGGCCGCTTCCACCGGAGCCGCCGCCGGCGCCACCAGGAAGCTCAGCAGCGTGCTTATCTCCTCGCGCAACTTGGCGCGGGGAACGATCCGGTCCACGAAGCCGTGGCTCAGCTGGAACTCGGCCCGGGCATAGCCGGCGGGCAGCTCCTCGCCGATCGTGCCGGACGAGACGCGGTCTCCGGCAAATCGGATGAGGGCGTTGGGTTCCGCGATGTTCACGTCGCCCACGGCGGCGAACGAGGCAAAGGTGCCGCCGGTCGTGGGATCGCTCAGGATCGAGATGTAGGGAATTCGGGCCGCCTTCACTCGCTCGACCACGCTCATCGTCTTGACGAGCTGCATCAGCGAGTAGGTGCCCTCCTGCATGCGCGCCCCGCCCGACGCCGAGACGATGATGAGCGGGACCCGATTCTCCAGGGCCGCCTCACCGGCGCGGGCGATCTTCTCGCCCACGACGGAACCCATCGAGCCACCCATGAACCAGAAGTCCATCGCGCAGATGGACACGGGCCGGCCCTCGATCTCACCGAGACCCCAGACCGCGCCGTCGCGGATGCCGGTGGCCAGCTGCGCCGCCACGAGCCTGTCCGCGTACGGCTTGGTGTCCACGAACCCGAGGGCGTCCACCGGCGCGAGGTCCGCGTCCTGCTCGACGAACGTGCCCTGATCCATCAACTGTTCGATCCGCGTCCGGGCCGAGATTCGGAAGTGGTGGCCGCAGTGCGGGCAGACTCCCAGGCTCTTGTCGAGCTGCTTGTTGAAGAGCATCTCGCCGCAGCCGGGGCACTTCTTCCAGAGGTCTTTCGGATAGGCGTCGCGCCGTGGTCGGAACGGAAGTCTCACCGGCATCAGGACAAAACCCCAAAGATTCCGTGGGTTGCCCCACTGCGACGGTTGCGGGCAGGACCGGCTGTCCGGTCATGGGCCGCTTTCACTGCTCTGCCCATGCGCCCGGCCGTCGGGCGGGAGTATCGCCAGGCGACGTAAACGGCTCCGATCGAGATCGCCGCCGAGGCCACGCCCACGCCGCCGACGATGAACGGCCGGGATGGACGGGCGGTTACCTCGGGTATGCGGCGAAACGCAGCAGGCGGAAGGATAGCGCGCCACTGGCTCCAGGGGCCAGCGGTATCGCGATCCGCGATAGCCCCGGGCGCGGGGAAGACGGTCAGGTTGGCCGGTTCAATCGGTCCGAGAACGGTCGAAACGCCGCTCTCCGTCGATCGCCAGGCCGGCCCTGCGCCGAGCGGCCGCGATGGCGAGGCGCTCCGCGAGAGCCTCCTCGAATCTGGAAGGACGGATGAACCCGGGTCAGGTCCGCCCGCAGCCGGCGCGCGGCCATGAGCACGGATTGATCGGCCTGGGTATCCGCGGGCACGGCGGTCGCGCCGCGATCCTCCGCGGCCAGCAGCTCGTCGACGTAGCGTCCGGTCCGCGACGCGTCCCTGTCTCCGTGACCGAGCATCAGTTGGTCCGCCGGCGAAGGTCGTCGGCGACGGATCGGAGCGCCCGATGCAGCAGGACCCGGACCGCGCCCTCGGAGCGGCCGAGTATGGCCGCGATCTCCGACGTGGACATCTCGTTGACGAAGCGGAGCAGGACCACCCGGCGGCGATCCTCGGGCAGGCGCTGGACGGCCAGCCAGGCAGCCTGGGTGGCTTCGCGAGTGGCGGCGAGCTCGGCGACGTCGTCCGGGGCGGCCACTCCGGAAGCGTCCTCCAGGGGCGAGACCGGCCGGCGGCGATCGCGGCGCCGTTCGTTGGAGATGACGTTGCGGGCAATCCGGAAGAGCCAGATTCGGAAGGTGGAGAAGTCGCCGGGGTCGGACGCCTGAGCCGCATCGACGTCGGTACGTCGAGCGCGTCGAGCCCGTCGAGCGCGGAGGAGCCGTCCTCGGCGGGCCGATCGGCCGAGCGGCCGAGTCATCGAGCCCGTAGCTCGCGACCGGCACCGCGAGGGCGAACTCGTCCACTCGCTCCTCGAAATTCGGCAATCCGGCGAGCGCCTGCATGAAGACCCGCTCGGTCGCGTCTTCCGCGGCGTGATGGTCCCGAAGCTCGTAGTAGGCGAAGCTGTACACCTGGGCCAGATACTTCCTGTAGAGGGCGTCGAACTTGCCGGGGTCGCGGCGAGCCGCTTCGACAAGGCCGCGATCGCGGTCGAGCCGGGCGGGGCGGACACCCTGCGCCACTCTGCCAAACACCGGCCGGCTCACGTCGTTACACCGTCGGATTCGAGGTCGCCGGCCGCGAGGCGGACGTGGACGATCTCGCCGGCGAGCAGCTCGCGCTCGCCCGCGCCCTCGATCCCGTCTTCGGTCGGGGCGTCGATAAGCAGGCCGCCGGTCGTCCCGTCGACGCCAACGGCTCGGGCATGGATCGTGGTTCCATCGGGCATGTCGATCCGAATCGTGCGCCCAGTTGTGATTTGGCGCTGGTGCCAGGCATCGACGTCGAAATAGCCTTCCCGGAGCGCCTCCACGCGAGGCTCGAGCCGGGCGAGAAAGGCGTCGAGCAGGCCCTCCGCCGCGACCGGCCGGCCGCGAGCGAGCTCTCGAAGGCTCGTCATCGAATCCGCGAGTTCCGGCGGGAAAGTCGGCGCGATCCCACTCCACGTTGGTGCCGATGCCCACGACCGCCGTGACGTCGGAGGTGCCCGCTCCGGCGCTCTCGCCGAGAATGCCGGCGAGCTTTCGGACTCCGGCCGGGGCCTTGCCACTCCGATCGGCGACGACGAGGTCGTTTGGCCACTTGAGCTTGATCGAGCCCATCGGCAGGCCGCCGGTCTCTTCGGCGGCGTCGGCCATCGCGATCGCGACCGTGGCGCCCAGACGCCAGAGGCGGTCCGCGGGGAGATAGCTCGGCCGGAAGCCCACGGACAGGAGAAGCGCGGCGCCGCTCGGCGCGATCCAGCTGCGACCCGCCCTGCCACGGCCCGCGGTTTGCTCGTCCGCGACGGCTATGCAGACCTCGGGCGTTCCGGCGGCAAGCCAGTCTCGAACTACGTCGTTGGCTGACGGGACCGATCGGAAGCGCTCATGCCGTGAGAGAAACGGCGCCGCGTCCGTCACGCGCCCGCTTTGGCCCCGCCGTCGCTCGCCTCGATGGGGGTCTCGCCAAGGAGCGGTTCGGGCTCCTCGAGCGAGAAGGCCTTGTGGAGCGCGCGGACCGCTGTCTCGACCTGGTCCTCGGCGATCATGCAGGTGATGCGGATCTCCGACGTCGAGATGATCTCGATGTTGACCCCCGCGTCCGCGAGCGCGGCGAACATCTTGGACGCGTAGCCGGGCGCGTTCTGGATGCCGGCGCCCACGATCGACACCTTGGCCATCGCCGAGTCCGTCGTCATCTCGCGGAAACCGAGCTCGCGGATGATCGGATCGAGGATGCGCTTGGTCTTGGCGAGATCGCCGCGGGTGATGGTGAAGCTGAGGTCCGTGGTTCCGTGATGGCCCACGTTCTGGACGATCGTGTCGACGTTGATTCCGGCTTCGGCGAGCGGGGCGAAGACCGCGTGCGCGACGCCCGGGCGGTCCGGCACCTCGACCAGGGTCACCTTGGCGACGTTGCGGTCGTGGGCCAGGCCGCGAACCTTGTTGCGCTGCTCCACGAACGGATCCTCCTTGATGAGCGTGCCGGGGACGTCCTCGAAGGAGCTCAGCACCTCAATGACGACGTTGTTTACCCAGCCGAGCTCGACCGCCCGGACCTGCATCACCTGGGCGCCCTGGTGAGCCAGCTCCATCATCTCCTCGTACGAGATGACGGGCAGCTCGCCGGGCCTCGGCGACGAGTCTCGGGTCGGCCGTGTAGATGCCGCGAACATCGGTGAATATCTGGCAGCGATCCGCCCCGAGGGCCGCGGCGAGCGCTACTGCCGTGGTGTCCGAGCCGCCGCGGCCAAGAGTGGTGATCTCTCGTAGATGAGGATCCAGGACGCTCAGGCCCTGGAACCCGGCCACGATGACGACGCGGCCGCCATCATGCTCCGCCTCGATGCGGCTCGGGTCTATGCCGGCGATGCGGGCCTTGCCGTAGTTGCCGTCGGTGGTGATGCCGGCCTGGGCCCCCGTCAGGGCGATGGACTGCACGCCGAGGGCGTGGAGCGCCATGGACACGAGGGTCGCGCTCTGATGCTCGCCGGTGGCCAGGAGCATGTCCAGCTCGCGCGGATCCGGATCCTCGGTTATCGCGCCCGCCAGGGCCAGCAGCTCGTCGGTGGTGTCGCCCATCGCGGAAACGACCACGACGAGGTTGCAGCCGGTCATCCGCTCACGGGCTATGCGCGCCGCCACGCGTCTGATGCGGTCCGCATTCGCGACCGATGAGCCACCGAACTTCTGGACTACGAGCGCTTTAGACATGGCGGGCATTCTAGCAGCCACGAGGGGACCTTCTCGCCACTTGTCGGTGGAAATGGGGCGCGAATGGGGCGCGGGGGCCTTTTCCGGCCTCGATACCTCCGCCGGTTCGCGGTTCCGGCCGCTTTGATTGGGCGGCTCCCGGGCGCCCGCGGCTGGCAAGTCCCTGCGCGGTCCCGAGTGGCCCGAGTGGCCGAGTGGCCGAGTCGGCGTCCCTACGGGCGCCGGCGGCCGCGGCTCGGGTCCGCCATCAGATTCGGCGAGTTTCACGCCCAGCGTTCCTTATTCCGCGGCTCGCGCCCAGGCGACCAGCGAAATGGCGAGTTTCACACCCACCGTTCGCTATTCCACCCGCAGGCAGTCCGGCACGTTCCGTCTCCTAGTGGTGCCGCCCTCGCGCGGATGTCATCGGCTTCGCCGAGCAGGAGCCGCGGAGGAAGGAACGCTCCATGTGAAACTCGCGGATATGCGGCCGGCCGGCCCCGGCCCCGTGGCCCGGCCCCCGCCGGCCGGCCCCTGCCGGCCCGCCGGCCGGCCCCGTGGCCCGCCCCGCCGCCCCGCGACCCAGCCAGGCGCCGGCCGCCCGCCCGCCAACACCGTCCGGCGCAACCATGGGCCCGCTTCCAGGGTTCCACCGCTCAGGCCCCGGAGAATGTGCCCACCACCCACAGGAGCCGGAAGAGATGTGCTTCGACCTGGACAGCGCCCCGCCAATCACGCCGATCGCCGGAGCCGCGGTCGAGCACACGCCCCTCGAGCTCAAGGCGAGCGACGGGACGCGAGTTTCGGGCGTACCACGCCGCGCCGGCCGAGAAGACGGGCAACGCCATCGTCATCCTCCCGGACGTCCGCGGCCTCCATCACTACTACGAGGAGCTCGCCGATCGCTTCGCTGAGATAGGCGTCGAAGCCATCGCGATCGATTACTTCGGACGGACGGCGGGCGTTGGCGATCGTGGCGACGACTTCGACTACACCCCGCACGTGGCCCAGACGACGTGGGCCGGACTGTCCGCGGACATGTCCGCCGCGATCGACTACCTGCGCGGCCAGGGCGCGGGAGGCGCGAAGGCTGCGAGGCCCGAAGGCCGGCGGCGAGAAGGCCCTCTTCGTGACCGGGTTCTGCATGGGCGGTCGAAACGCGTTCGTGTCGTCCACGCTCGGGCTGGGTCTCTCCGGCGTCATCGGCTTCTACGGCTGGCCTGTGGGCCCGGCTCGCAACGACGTGCCCGCGCCCGCGGAGACCGTCTCCCAGATGGAGTGCCCGGTGCTCGGCATCTTCGGCGGGGCCGATCAGGGTATTCCGGTCAGCAGCGTCCAGACCTTCCGCGACGCACTCGGCACGGCCGGGGTCGAGAACGAGGTGGTCGTGGAGCCGGACGCGCCGCACAGCTTCTTCGACCGCAAGGCGGCCGAGTATCAGGTCCAGTCGGACGACGCCTGGGCTCGCGTCCAGCGCTTCATCAAGCGTTACGGGGCCCACTGACCCTTGCCGGTCGTGGCTCGGCCACGCCGCTGCCCGCTCGAATACCGCCCAGGCCCTGCCAAGCTCACCGCCCGCCTCATGCCCGCTCAATAACGCCACGGGCAATCGAACACTCGACGCTCGGCCCGCGCCCGCTCGATAACGCCACGGGCAATGCAAAGTGGGCTCCCCGCTGGCCCGGTCCGTCCGGCCGCTTCGGTCGCGGCCGCGGGCTGGGTCTCCAAGCACGAATCCGGCTCCATGGCCAGACATGCCGCGGAGCCGGACTCCGAGTGACCCTCCAACATCGTTTTGGATTGCCCCGGGCGTTGATGAGCAGGAACCGGACCTCGCGCCGTTGGCCCCGACCCGCTCAACTCCTCGCACCTGATCGTCGCGTCGACGCCGGATGTACGCGTGTGCGACCATTCGCGGGCACGGTGCCGGACGCATTCGGTCGGGCGGCGAAGCGGAGGTATCGATGTTCAGGCGACGCGAGAGGCGCGACGAGGGCACGGTCACGAAGGCCTCCTCTGACGTCGCGCCCGAGGAAGAAATCGAAGGAGCGCCGGGAGCCGGCACGGACTCCGCCGAAGGCGAGGAGCTCGAGACAGAGGACGGCCTCGAAGAGCGAGCTCGAACGAGACGGCTCGGAGGACGAGCCGGAGGACGTGACCGCCGACCTCGAATCCCAGGCCGCGGACTACCTTGCCGACAACGACGTCTGGATGTACGGCCCCAACGCCGTCGACATCCTCGCGATCCTCGATCGGCTCGAGGACCTCGATCCGGCCGACGCTCGACCGGTCGCCGAAGCGTGGCTCGCCGTCCCCAAATCGGATCGGGAGAAAGCTCGCAAGGCGCTCCGAAAGATCCTCGAGACGGATCTGGAGCTCGGCCGCCACTACCAGATGGCCCGCGAAGCGGTGGGCACCTGGCTCGCCGTCAAGTCGCCGTTCCCCGAGTTCGTCGCGGCCGCTCCCGATTGGCCGAAGATCGCGGGCCAGGCGAGCGAGGCGGCCCTGGACGCCGCGACCGCTCTCATCCTCGACGAGAAGATCGAGGAAGCGGACTACCAGACGTTCAGCAATCCGTGGTTCGAGGCCATGGACAAGATCCAGATCGAAGAAGGATCTCGCCAAGCTCGAGGGCATCGAGGACGGCGCGGACGAAGAGGCCGAGGACGACGCGGAGGCCGGGCGACGAAACCGAGGAGAAGCTCGAGTTCGGGCCCAACTCGGACTCCGTGACGGACTTCCTCACCCGGCTCTGGCTGCTCACTCCGGACCAGATCTCCAGGCTGGTGGGCGCCTGGCGAGATGCCGATCGAGACGAACTGCACGCCGCTCACGAGAAGCTGCAGGCCCTCGTGGACACCGACGCGGAGTATCGGGACGAAGTGCGCAGCGCCCAGGGCAAGCTCGCGCCATGGCTGAACACGACCCGCTTCGAGGACTCGACCGGGCTGATCGGCCAGGCGGGCCAGGGCGAATCGCGCAAGATGGCGGGACCGGCTCTGGCTGACGCTGTGGCCGCGCTCGTCATCGGCGATCTGCTCGAGCCCGAGGACGCCGAGACGCTCTACCGACCCTGGTTCAACCTGATCGGAGCACCACCGCTGCCCGAGCCCGCCGAGGAGTCGGGCGAGTCGGGCGAGTCGGACGAGTCGGACGGCGGCGAGACCGACGAGGGCAAGAACTAGGCCACTCGCGGGATGCGAGGTGGCCGGCCATTTCAGTGGGAGATTCGATGTTCGGACGTCGCAAGGGCAATGACAAGGGGCCCAAGGCCAACCAGCTGAGTCATGCCGCGAAGCCGAACACCCTGAGCTGGGCATCCGGTGACGCCAACGAAGCGCCCCAGGAAGCCGAGTTCACCGAAGAGCTCGAGTCCGACGAGGTCGACGCGAGCTTCGAGGACGAGGACGACCTCGACACCGATGAAGAGGTCGATATCGCCCGCCGCCAGGAGGACCTCCAGGCCGAGCTGGCAAGACAGGCCGAGGAGTTCGGGCTGGCGAATCAGGACGCCACCAGCGCCTACGGCGACAACGGCGAGGCCGTCGCGGTCGTGCTCGACCAGCTCGAGGAGATGGACATCGAGACCGCCGAGCAGCTCGCGGACGTATGGATGGCCGGCGATCCCGCCGAGCGCGACGTCGTGGAACGCGAGATGCGCCGGAAGCATCGCGACGGGAGGCACGCCTACGAGCTGAGCGCGGCCGAAGGCGCGGTGGCGACGTGGCTCAACGGCCGGCTCGCGGCGGAACCCGGCGACGCGGACCTGTGGCGGATCGTGGCCGAGGCCGCTCGTGCCGCCGTCGACGGGCTGATCCTCGACGAAGACCTCGACGACGCGGACTACGACGCGCTCTACGGTCCCTGGTCCGAGATCATGGACTCGGAAGAGGATGAGGCCGAAGAGGCCACGGCGCGACGCGGCGGCCGCCGGCGGTTCGGCCGAGGCGGACGCGGATCCGGGCGAATTCGGCCCGAATACGGAGCTGGTCCGCGCATTCCTGGTCAAGCTTGGCGAACTGGATCTCGACGCCCTCCAGAATCTCTCCGCGGCCTGGAAGAACCAGGACCGCCACGACCTCAAGCAGGCCCACGACGCGGTCCTGAAGCTGGTCAAGGAAGACCAGTCGTGGCGCGAGCAGGTGAAAGCCGCGCAAGCCCTGATCGCGACCTGGGTGGAGCGGGTCGGCAGCGGAGTCGGCGGCACCACCAACACGGCTATCGCGGCGAGCGCGTCCGCCATCACGATCACGGCCGCGGCCCTTGTCGGGTCCGGTCGAGCCGAAACCAAGCGCCTGGAGATGGAGCGAGTGCTCGAGGCCAAGCGGGCTGCGGTTCCAGCGGCCGTGGATGCGGTGACGGCGCTGGTGCTCGCGGACCTGCTCGAACCCGAGGACGCCGAGGTGCTCTTCGGACCCTGGGCGGACGCGATCGGCGAGCCCGACCTGCCGGAATTCGAGGACGACGGCGAGGGCTGAGGGTCGAAGGCGCCGCGGACCGCACCGAGCTCGAGCGAACCCGTCAAGCTGGACACTTCATCGGCCTCTTTGGGAGACTCCGCGTCCATGAAGCAATCGATCGTCACCCTGGACATGGAAGGCGTGCTCACGCCCGAGATCTGGATCGCCGTGGCGGAGAAGACGGGCATTCCGGAACTGCGCCGGACCACGCGCGACGAGCCGGACTACGACAAGCTGATGCGCGGCCGGCTGGCGATCCTCGATCGGCACGGGCTCAAGCTGTCCGACATCCAGGCCTGCATCGGCGAGCTTTCGCCACTGCCGGGCGCCAGGGAGTTCCTCGACGAACTCCGGACGTTCGTCCAGGTCGTGATCCTGTCGGACACGTTCGAGCAGTTCGCCGCTCCCCTGCTCCGCCAGCTCAACTTCCCCACGCTGCTGTGCCACCGCCTGGTCGTCGAGAACGACTGCATCGTGGACTACCAGCTGCGGATCCGCGAGCAGAAGCGCGAGGCCGTGGCCGCGTTCAAGCGGATGAACTACAACGTCATCGCGGGCGGCGACTCGTTCAACGACACGGCCATGCTCGGGCGAGGCGCAGACCGGGCATCCTCTTCCGGGCGCCGGACGAACGTGAAGGCCCAGTTCCCGCAGTTCCCGGCCGTGGACACGTACGCGGACTTCATGGCCCTGATCAAGGCGGCGATGGCGTAGGTCCGGGCGCTGGCGCGAGGCGCCGGCGCGGACCGAGGCGCCGGCCGAGGCGCTACCAGCCCAGGGCCTTCATCACGGCGGCCGTAGTCGGCGCCGACTCGATGATCGAGTCGGCTCTGGCGAAGACCTTCTCGGCGCGCTCCGGATCCTTGAGGCCGTGGCCCGTCAGCACGCAGACGACGGTCGCGTCCGCGGGCACGCGCCCGGCGCCGCCATCTTGATGACGCCGGCGACGCTCGCAGCCGACGCGGGCTCGCAGAAGATGCCCTGGGTTCGTGGCCAGCTCGGCGTACGCGGCCAGGATCTCGTCGTCCGTGACCATGTCGATGAGCCCGCCGGACTCGTCGCGAGCCGCCTCGGCCCGCTTCCAGCTCGCCGGATTGCCGATCCGGATGGCCGTGGCGATCGTCTCGGGCTTCTCGATCGGATGGCCCATCACGATCGGCGCGGAGCCGGCTGCCTGGAAGCCGTACATCTTGGGTTTGGCGGCGATGCGCCCGGCGGCCTCGTAGCGGTTGAAACCCAGCCAGTACGCGGTGATGTTGCCGGCGTTGCCGACGGGCAGGGCCATGATGTCCGGCGCCCGTCCCAGGTCGTCGCAGACTTCGTACGCCGCCGTCGTCTGGCCCTCGACTCGGTACGGATTGATGTGGTTCACGAGCGTGACCGGATGGTCCTTCTGCTCGGCCATCTCCCGAACGACGTCGGAACGCGTCGTCGAAGTTGCCGTCCACCGCGAGGACCTTCGCGCCCGCGGCAATCCCCTGGATCATCTTGCCGAGAGCGATCTTGCCCTTGGGCAGGACGATGATCGTTTCGAGCCCGGCGACGGCGCCGTACGCGGCGGCGGAAGCCGAGGTGTTGCCGGTCGACGCGCAGATGATCGCCTTGTCGCCCTCTTCGACGGCCTTGGAGACGGCCATGACCATGCCGCGATCCTTGAAGGAGCCGGTGGGGTTCATGCCCTCGTACTTCACGAAGAGGTTCGGGACGCCGATGCGCTTGCCGATCCGCTCGATGTGCACGAGCGGCGTGTTGCCTTCGCCGAGGGTGATCAGCGGGGTCGCGTCGGTGACGGGCAGGAAGTCGCGATAGCGCTCGAGCAGGCGCGGGCGCGAGCCCAGGCGGGGCGCCGCCATGGGGCCGGCCGCGGAGACAGGGACGTTCGGTGTTGGCATCTTCGTACCTTCGAAACTACGAGGTCAGGATCGGGTAGATGGGCACGTCGCGATCGGCGGCGATGAGCGGCTCGATGGCTTCGCGCACGTCTTCGAGGGTCAGCGGCCGGGTGTGGACGGCGGTCCAGGTCCGGCTGCGGTGGCGAGGTACGGCGGTCGGCGGCGGGGCGGCGATCTCCTCCGCGAGCCTGCCCGGAACCTCGTCCGGGAGCACGCCGGGAAGGCAGATGAACCACGGCCGCCGGACGGTGGCGCGGTCGTCGGCGAAGCTGACGAGGGTTTCCGGCGCGGGCGGCAGATCCGCCCAGGTCGAGAGGCCGCTCCGGGCGACTTCGAGGAGATCCGCGAGAACGGCGCTGCTGGTCGCCGGGCCGCCGGCGCCGGGGCCTTCCATCGAGACTCGACCGACCGGATCGGCGTCGACCTCGAGGCGGTTGAGCACGCCGTCGGTTCGACCCAGGGGCGCCGAGACCGAGACGGCCGAAGTCATCACCGAACCGGCCAGGCTCAGCGACGGCTCGGCGGTTCCCGGCGTCGAAGCCGTGGCCACGAGCCGGATCGCGAGGTTCAGAGCCACCGCGCCGGCGATGTCGCTGGCCGTGACGCCGGTGATGCCGGGCAGGCCATCGCCGCGCAGCGAGGGCGGGCGGGCGATGACCGAATCGATGTCCGGCCAGGCTCCGAACGCCAGGCGAGTCAGGACCGCGAGCTTGTTGGCGGCGTCGTGGCCTTCGACGTCGGCCCGCGGGTCGCGCTCGGCATAGCCCTGCGCCTGCGCGGCGGCGAGAACGTCTTCGTAAGGCCGCTTGGCCTGCATCATCTCGGTCAGGATGAAGTTGGTGCTGCCGTTCACGATGCCGCGGACGCGCCGGATCCGATTGGCGGCGAGGCCGCGAGTGATGACGTCCAGCACCGGAGTGCCGCCGCAGACGGCGGCTTCATAGCGAAGGGCCGCGCCGGACGAGCGGGCTATCGCCTCGAGCTCGGAACCGTGATGAGCGAGCACGTGCTTGTTCGCGGTGACGACCGGCTTCCCCGCGGCGAGGGCCTGGGCGATCAGGGTCCGGGCGGGTTCGTCGCCGCCGAGCAATTCGACGACAACGTCCACGTCGTCGCGAGCGATGACGGCCGCGGCGTCGGGAAAGACGATGTCGCGAGGCATGCCACGGTCTATCGCGCCCTGGACGTTCATGTCGGCGATCGCCACGAGCTCGAGGCTGCGGCCGCCGGCGGGGCCTATCAGACGATCGGGGCTGCGGAGGAAGCCACGGGCAACTTCCGCGCCCACGGTGCCGGCGCCGAGGATCGCGACCCGAATTGGCCGCTCCTCGGCGTTCGCACCGAGGATCGCGACACGGAGTGGCGCCGTCGCGACCTGGGGTCGCGCCGCGACACGCGGTCCTTGCTCGGTGGGCATGGGCGGTCGACTGGGGCCAGCGGAGCCGAGATGGCGCCGCAGCCGTGGTGACGGATGGGCTGTCGGTCGTCCCGGAATGGTACCCGAGGACAGACCCTCCGGTTGCGAGGGGTCTCCGATCAGCGGGCGGACACGATGCTGCCGAGCCAGAGGTTGCCCGACGTCTCGCCCACGAGGATACCGGCCGGCCCGACGGTCAGGCCAGTCACGTCATTAGGACCTGCCGAACTCCAAGGGACCTCGGCCCAGATGAAGCCGTCCGCGGATATCGCGAAGGCCGGGGCGTCGGAAGCCGTCTGGAGTTGCCGGATCGCCTGCTTGCCGTCGGTGGAAACGCTCATCGGCATCCCGACGAAGCTCTTGTCGGACGGCTTCCAAGTTCGACCGTCAAAGGAGCTCCACGCCGACGTGACCCCTTCGATCTGAGTGGGCGAATCCCAGCTCACCACGCTCGCGACCAGCTTGCCCTGGCCAACCGCGGTGACGAGCGCTTCAGCCGCCGGCCCCGTCGTCACGCCCTTGAGTTCCACGGCCGTCCATTTGGCTCCATCGCCGGACCACCACAAGGCGGGCGTCGACATCGGGAAGTAGCCGCCGCCCGAGCCGTCCAGGCTGCCTACCCTCCCCTCGAGCAGATAGCCGTTGCCGAGCACCAATCCTCGTGACAGGGACGAGTTGGCGAACGTTTCGTCGGTCAGCGGGCCGCCACGCCAATCCCGGCCGTTCGTCGAGAACCACACCGCCGGCCGGTTCGCGGTCGAAGCCGAGTCGGTGCTGATCGCCATGTAGCCCTTCGGGCCGCCAACGACCGTCCCCACTCCAATGCTGCCAAATGCCTTCGCGATATCCACGCGAGTCCACGAGCGGCCGTCGCCAGATGCCCACATGGCCAGGGCGGAGGTTGGCATGCAGCCGGTCCCGTCGTCGGCGCATCCGGGGACATACCCAAGGGCCACGAGTCCGGCGGGGCCCTCCGCGACCACGCCGATGCCGGCACTGTCCAACCCTGTCACGTCGAGGGCTGATCCCTTTGTCCAGACGAGACCGTCGGTCGATAGCCAGGGGACGACCGAGGCGCCGGTCGTGGTTTCGTGGAACGCCAGGAACCCGCGGCTCCACGCGTAGATCGCGTTCATGTTGTCCGAGTCCATGGGCGCAGCCAGGTCCGCGGGCACCGAGACCTGACGCCAGTTCAGACGCACGCCTGCCGCCGTCGGAAGAGGAACCTGCGACGTGGCGGGGGTGTCGTCGGGCGGAATTGGCGCCGGCGGTTCCGTCTCGGGGTCCAGTGAGGGCGACGCCGAAGGCGAGACCGAGGGGGTGAGAGTCGCGGCCGGTGTCGTGCTCGATATCGAGGTCGGCGAGGGCGAAGCTGCGATGGTCTCCAGGATCGAACTGCTGGCGCAGCCGGCGACGGCCATAGCCACGACCAGGGCCACACAAATGCGCGCCGCTCGGCCGCCCCGAGACGACCGCCCGATTGCCCGCTCTCCGCACGCGATGCGCATCGTTCCGTCCCTCAACGTTGCCCCACCGACCGACCCCGACCAGACGTGTGAATGAGCTCATTTGCGGCGCCGGTTCAGCGCCGTGCGGCCGGTTCCGCCGGCGCTGCCGCTACCGGGTAGTATCGCCGCGAGATGACCGTCCGATGCGCCTGGGTGCCACCCAACGACGAGCTGTACATCGCCTACCACGACGTCGAGTGGGGCCTGCCGCTGCACGACGAGCGGCGCCTGTTCGAGCTGCTCTGTCTCGAGGGAGCACAGGCGGGGTTGAGCTGGCGGACCATCCTGGCCCGGCGCGAGGGCTATCGAGCCGTCTTCGAGGGCTTCGATGCCCGAGCGGCTCGCCGACTATCGACGACGACCGCCTGGAGTCGATCCTCCTCGACCCGCGGATCATCCGCAACCGCCTCAAGGTCTTCGCAACCCGCGACAACGCCCGGGCCGTGGTCCGCCTCCAGAGGGAGACGACCCTGTCACGGCTGCTCTGGGGCGTCGTCGGGGGGACGCCCATCCAGAACGCCTGGCAAACCACCGACCAGATTCCCGCTAGCACCCCGGCGGCCGAGGCGATGAGTCGCGAGCTCAAGAAGCTCGGCTTCCGCTTCGTCGGCCCGACGATCTGCTACGCCTTCATGCAAGCCGCGGGCATGGTCAACGACCACGTCGTCGACTGCTTCCGCTACGAGGAAGTGGCGCGGGCGACGGCGTGAGGCCGGCTCGCCGCCGGGGGCTCGGTGTCGGCTAAACTCGCGCCATGACGACCGAAGCATCAGCCACGCCCGCCCGCTCCTCCACGCCGCCCGCCAGGCCAAGGGCCTTCAGCGGCATCCAGCCGAGCGGAGTCACCCATCTCGGCAACGACCTGGGCGCCGTGCGCAACTTCGTCGCGCTCCAGAACCGTGGAGTGGCCGAAGGCTTCGAGACGATCTACTGCATCGTGGACTACCACGCCCTGACGAGCAGCCACAACCCGGAGATTCTCCGGCAACGGACCCTCGAGATGGCCGCCAGCCTCATCGCCCTTGGCCTGGACCCGGACAAATGCAACCTGTTCGTCCAGAGCCACCGTCCCGAGGTCGCGGAACTGTGCTGGCTGTTCAACACCGTCACTCCGGTCGGCTGGCTGCTGCGTACTCCCACGTACAAGGAGAAGCGGCTCAATCAGCCCGACGACATCAACCACGGCCTCATGACATACCCCGTTCTGCAGGCCGCGGACATCGTCCTGTACAAGGCATCGCTGGTGCCGATTGGCAGGGACCAGGCGCCTCATCTGGAGCTGACCCGCGAGATCGTTCGGGCATTCAACGCCCGATACGGTGAGACGTTCCCCGAGCCGCAGGCCGTCTACACGTCGGCCCCGACGGTCCTGGGCACCGACGGCGTGAAGAAGATGAGCAAGTCCATCGGCAACACCATCGACATCCTCGGCGAGCCGGACGTGATCCGGAAGCAGATCATGTCGATGGTCACGGACACGCGCCGCATCCTGCGTTCGGACCCGGGCCACCCCGAAGTCTGCAACGTCTGCCAGACCCACCGGTTCTTCGGCGATGACTACGAGGAGATCTGGGAGGGCGAGCGAACCGCGCGAACCGGGTGCGTGGACACCAAGAAGCTCCTGGCCGCGCGGATCATCGAGCACTACGCCCCGGCTCGGGAGAAGTACCGCGAGCTGATCGCCGATCCCGTCCGCCTGAACCGAATCCTCGAGGAAGGCGCCGAGCGCATCCGGCCGATCGCCGAAGCGACCATGGCCGAAGTCCGCGAGCGAATGGGCCTGCGGTAGAGGCTCCGGCGCGCCTCGGCCGCGCGCCTCAGTCGCGTGCCGCCGGCGGCCGGGTCCCCGTCGGAGCGCCAACCGTCCTGAGCACGGCGTACCATCTGCGGGTCAGCCCGCACCAAGAGGATCAGGTGACGATGCCAGAGGAATCGCCGGTAGTCGCATTCCTGACACCACGCCTGCAGCGATGGCTCACCGCACTCGCCATCCTCGCGACGGTGGCCGCCGCCTTCCTCGTCATCAACGACGTCGTGGGTTTGGTCGCGTACTTCAGCGACGTCATCATGATCTTCTTCCTGGCGTGGCTGCTGGCTTTCATCCTGAGCCCGCTCGCCAACGGACTCCTGCGCCTGTTCCCCTCGCTGCCGCGCGCCTTTGCCGTGATCGCCGTCTACTCGGTCCTGGTCATCGCGATCATCGCGGCCCTGCTCCTGATCGCCCAGCAGCTCTACGCGTCACTCAACACCCTGCTCCACAACTTTCCCGGCCCGGAGCAGCAGAGGACCATCCTCCAGCCCTGGCAGGACAGGATCAACGGGCTCGGCCTCAGCATCAATCTCGCGGACCAGACCAACAACATCCTCAACAACCTGAAGTCGGGCGCGGACAAGCTGGTTGGGCCGCTCGGCGACATAGCGGTCGCGAGCATCGGCGTCATGGGCAACGTGCTCTTCGTGTTCTTCCTGTCGCTGTTCATGGCCGTGGATCGCGACCGGATCATGAGCTTCCTGTTCCGGCTCGTGCCGCCGGCATATACCGAGGAAGCCAGGCTTCTCGAGCACAGCGTCTCACGATCGTTCGGCGGCTTCCTGCGCGGCCAGGCGACGCTGGGCCTGATCTACGGTCTGATCTCGATGCTGGCCAGCCTGGTGCTCGGCATCCCGTACATGCCGGTCACTGCCGTGGCCTCCGGGGTCCTGCAGGCGATCCCGTTCTTCGGACCGTTCATCTCCTGGGTCCCACCCGTCGCGGTCGCCATCTTCTTCACGCCCCAGGCCGTGCTGCCGGTCTTCGTCATCATGGTCGCGGGCTGGTTCATCCTCATGAACATCATCCAGCCTCGTCTCATGTCCAACGCGGTTGGCCTCCATCCGGTCGTCGTCCTCGGCTCGGTCGTCATAGGCGGCAAGGTGGCCGGTATCCCGGGCGCCATCTTCGCGGTCCCGATCGCCGCGGTGGCTGCTTCCTTCTTCTTCTACTACCTTGGCCGCAACCGGGTGGACGTGGGCTCGGTAGCTGTGCGGGCCGCGAGGCGAGTCGAAGAGCGCGAAGGCCGGCCCGTGCGGGTCCCGCGACTGCCGCAAGCGGGCGAGGACCTCGAGGTCGAACCGGCCGAGCTCGTCCCAACGGCTTCGCGAACCGCCGGCCTCCGACGTCGCTTCCGGCCGTCCGGACCGCCCGTAGCTCAGGCGCGGCCCGTCAGCCCCAAGACCGGTGGCAGAAACGGGACCGACGTGACGCACGAGCGAGAACCCGGCTGCGGGCGGTGACTCGGGTGCTGCCGCGGGCGCCGTCTCGGGAGCCGGGGCCGGGGGGCCCGCCGCGGACGCAGGCTCGGTCGAGACGAGCGAGACGTCGAAGCCCACCCGCCGCACTGCCAGGACGAAACCCGCCGATCCCGAACGCCACCGCCGGCGAGACTCCCCGCTAACCCTTCCCCGGGCGAAGCCCTCGCGGGCACCGGCGCGGCGGAGGCAGTGGCGTCGCGGTGGCGGTCGCGATCAGCCCCGGGCGATCCTCACCAGGGCCGACGCCAGAGCCACGAACGTCTCCTGGCTCATGCCCCTGCCCTCGAGCGAGTAGGCAAGCTTCGTCCCGGGGTTCACGTAGATAGCGAACCCGCCGGTGACCGCATCGAGCGCCCCGCGGAGATCGCCAAAGTAGGCCGAGCCAAGCTCCGAGGTAAAGGCGGTGCACGCCGCGCCGGCCGTGCAGTAGGCACCCTCCGACGAGCTGGAGTCTCGCCCCGGCCGGGCCGGCGTAGACGACAACCACACTGCCGGGCGCGGTTCCCTCGAAGCTGCCGCTCGCGACACTCCAACCGGCGGGCAGGACCGCGCAGTAGACGTCCCAGCTCACCTGCCTGGCGGCGTCCGCCCAGAATGCCCTGTTCGCGGCCGTCCCGGTGCATGCCGACGCGGAGACCGGCGCCGAGCTCGGAGCCGAGGCCGGGCCACCGGACGCCGGAGCGGACATGTCGGCCCCCGGCGACCCTGTCGGACCCACGATGACCGGGGTCGGGGCGACCGTGGCTGTGGCCGAAGGAACCGCGCGCGGTTGGCGGGAGTGTCGAGGTGCCACTCGCGCTGGCGGTGGGCGCGGGCGTGAGATAGATGAGGATTGGGCTGGGCTGCGCCCGAGTCGGCACGCACGCGGCCACGGCCATCAGCAGCCCGAACACGGCCACCGCCGCGGCCACGTGCCCAAGCCGAAACCGGAGGGCAGAACCTGGGTCCGGCGCCTTGCCCGGGGCCTGGCCCTGGGACCGGCGCGCCGTACAGTCCACGGGCTCGGGGCCGCGCTCCGATCGATCCGAGCGACCGGCTCCGGCGCGGGGCATCAGGACTTGGGTACTCGCGAGATAGCGGCCGCGAGGGCGACGAACGATGCCTGGGTCATGCCTTTGCCTGTGGCCGTGTAAGCGGTTGCGGTTCCCGGCGCCACGTAAACCACGAAACCACCTGACAGGGAGTCCAGCGTACCGCTCTGATCGCCGAACTTGGCCTTGCCGATGGCCTTGTCTTTGGGAGCGCATGCCGTCGCGCTCGTGGTGCAGAAGGCACCTTCGGAGAGGGAGAAGCTGGCGCTGTTCGGACCTTTGTACGAGACCTTCAGGAAGCCGCCATTCGGCAGCTCGAAGGTCGCCGAAGCGAAATACCACCCGGCCGGCGAGCTTGGCGCAATAGACGCCGAAGCTGAGCGCGTTGGCCGCCTGGATGAAGAAGTCACGGTTGCCGGTCGACCCGGAGCAGGACCCGGCCGGTCCCGCGGGGCCCGGGGTCACGATCGGCGTCGGCTTGGGGGTGGGAGTCGGTTTCGGCGTGGCCGCGCCCGAACCCGAAGATGCCGGTGTGGGCGTTGGGACGGGCGTTGGCGTGGGAGTTGGCGTCGGAGTTGGCGTCGGCGGAGGCGAGGGCGTGATCGGGACCGGGGACGGCGTCAGGTAGACGTATATCGGCGACGGATCGGCACCTGTGCAGGCCGCGGCGGCAAAGACGATCGTGAGCGCCGCCGAGGCGAGCACGGATAGACGACGGCGTGTCGAGATCACGTATGGCCCTCTGCTCAGGCAGCCCAGCCGGCGACGGCGACCGTGACGGTAGGACGGCTATGGGACGCCTGTTCGGATTGGAGTGGCGTTTTTCGGCCCGAACTCAGGCTGGCACTGCCGGTTGAGCCGAAAAGATGGAAACCTGCGCGGCCTCGGGGAGCATTACGCCCAGGATCTTTTGCAGGGCAAGAACGTGGACGCAAGATCCCCAACTCTCGAAGAAGTGGCATGTGCAATGCCAGGTTTCACCCTCGAGCCGAACCGTATGAGTGTCGTTGTCCCCTTTGAACGTGACCGCGAGCTGCTCGAACGAAATCCGATCCAGCTCGCGAGCATAGCGGTTCGCCTTCTCGACCTTCCCGATGAGAGAGCTGTGCATCGTCGATGTGCCTCCGTCGCCCTGCATGGTCCAGGAGTGGCCGCGGGCCGGACGTGACTGGTCCGGTCCACGTCACTGTACAGCTGCGAGCCAAGAGGAGCGGCCTCGGTTGCGTGCCCGACACCGAGTCTTGCGCAGGCCTTCATACGGAGGCTCGAACGAGCGCGTCAGCGAGCCCTCCGCCGAGGTGCCGGCGGTGCCTACGCGCCCCGGACGAGCTTCTCGCCGGTGGCCAGGTTCGCGTCGACGTCTTCCGGCCGCGCGGCCTCCGTGTACACCCGAACCAGCGGTTCCGTGCCGCTGAATCGGACGAGGAGCCAGGAGCCGTCCACGGCGAAGAACTTGAAGCCGTCGTTGGTCGAGAGCGTCTGCGTCCGGACGACAGGGCCGCCGCCGAGCGCCGCCGGCGCCTTCTCCCGGAGCTCGACGAGGAGCCGCTCCTTGAGTGCCGGGTAGACCGCCCGATCCACGTGGACGTCGTAACGGCGGTAGCTCGACGGTCCCGCGATCTCGTGGAGGTGGGCGATGGCCTTCGAGACGGGCCAGCGACCGGCATCTCGCTCTCGCAGGAACAGGTCGAGGAGCAGGAGGTCCGTGAAGACGCCGTCTCGCTCGGGAAGGTGCATCCCGAAGCCGTAGCCGCCGGATTCCTCGCCGCCCATCATGGCCCCGGTCTCGATCATCTTGGGCCCGACGTACTTGAACCCGACCGGGACTTCGTGGACCGCGATCCCGTAGCGCTCGCCCAGCTTCTCGGCCATGGAGGTCTCGTTGACCGTCTTGACGACGGGCTGGCGAAGGCCGCGGTGCTCGGCCAGGTAATAGGTCAGCAGGGCGAAGATCTGGAGCGTGGTAACGAAGGTGCCGCGCTCGTCCGCCATGCCGGCGCGGTCCGCGTCGCCGTCGAGGAAGAGGCCCAGATCGAAGCCGCCTCCGGCGAGCCTGCCAAGTGCCTCGTTGACGTTCGGCGGGATCGGCTCGGGGTTCACGCCACCGAACCACGGGTTTCGCTCGGAGTGGATCTCCTCGACACGGATCTTGCCGCCGGCGAGGAGCCGCGTAATCCAGCTCGCACCGGAGCCGTAGAGGGGATCGACGAGAACGCTGACGTCCGCGGCGCGGAGCCGCTCGAGGTCCACGTTGGGGGCGATGTACTTCTCGTAGGCCACGTACGAGTCGTAGCGCTCGACCATGCCCGCGGCCTCGGCGTCGGCGAAGGGCCGCGTCGGCGGCAGGCCGGTGGCGCCGGAGATCCGGGCCTCGATGTCGGTGAGCATCTCGGGGCTGGCCGCGGCGCCCGTGGGCGACTTGATCTTGAAGCCGTTGTCCGTCCACGGGTTGTGGCTGGCGGTGATCACGATGCCCGCGGCGGACTTGCGCTGGACGACCTCGAAGGACGACATCTGCGTGGGCACGGCCCGCTCGGCGAAGGCGACCGGAATGTCGTAGGCGAGGACGACTTCGGCCGCGGCGGCGGCGAAATGCTCGCTCGCGAAACGCCGGTCGTAGGCGATGACGACGCCCTTGGCCTGCTCGCCCCGCGCCACGACGTACTCGGCGACGGCGCGCGCGCAGCGGCGAACGTTCACGAAGTTGTATTCGTCGGCGATCTTGGCGCGCCAGCCGTCGGTGCCGAAGACGATGCGCGTAGGCTCGTCCGCCGCGGCGGCCGAGGCGGCCGGCTGGGCGCCGGCATTGCCACCGGACGGGGACATGCCCTGAGCGGCCGGTCCATTCGCCGCGCCCGGCGTCGCTTCAGATGTTCGATGCGATTCGCCGATACCGCTCAAGGTCTTGTCTCCTCTGCAGCCTTCGCGGTCGTCGGTGCCGGTGGCGCAGCCTTGGCCGGGCTCGTCGCCGAGCTCCGGGCCGCCGCGGCCGCCGATACTTCTTCCGCGATCTTCTTTACGTCCTGGGACCGATCCGCCGCGCACACGAGCAGCGCATCGGGAGTGTCTACAACGATGACGTCCTGGAGGCCGATGGTCACGACGAGCCGATCGCCTGCCAGAACGAGCGTGTTCGGTCGATCCGATGTCGCGGCGGTTGCCCGAGCCGGCAGTCTTGCCCACCTCGATCGTTTCGTCGCGCCGGGCATCCCGCAGGGCCGCCCAGCTGCCGAGGTCGCTCCAGCCGACGCTGATCGGGACCACGGCCACGGCGCCCTCGAGAGAGGCGGGCTCCATCACCGCGTAGTCGATGGAAGTGGACCGGATCGTCGGGTACGTGGCATCGAGCTGCCGGCTCGCCGCCGGAGCGTTGCCCGTTTCGCAGAGCTCGCGGATCGGCGCGAGGATGTCCGGCGCGTGGCGCTCGAGCCGGTCGCGAATCGTGCCCCGGGTCCAGGCGAAGATGCCCGCGTTCCAGCTCGCCAGACCCGTGGCGATGAGCTCGCCCGCTTTCTCGGCCGTGGGCTTCTCGACGAACCTGTCCACGTCGAAGGTCGGGCGGCCGTTCAGCTCGCGAGCCGGTGGCTGAGCCAGGACGTAGCCGTAGCCGGTCTCGGGACGATCCGGCGTCACGCCCAGGGTGACGAGCCGGCCCGTGGCGGCCAATTCGGCCGCGGTCGAAAGCGAGTCGCGGAAGCCCGCCTCGTCGGCGATATGGGCGTCGGCGGGCAGGATGATCATCACCTCATCGGCCGGACGGTCGATCCCCTCAGCCGCCAGGGCCACGGCGGCGGCCGTGTTGCGGCCGATCGGTTCGCCGATGAGATGGGCCGCCGGCACGTTCGGCAGCTGCTCGGCGACGAGCGGGAGATGCCGCCGCTCCGAGATCACGTAGACGTCCTCGGGCCCGATCAGCGGCGCGAGCCGAGCCACGGTTCGCTGGATGAGGGTCTCGTCGCCGAGCAGCCGCAGGAAAGGCTTTGGCCGGTCCGGCCGGCTGAGCGGCCAGAGTCTCGTGCCGCCGCCGCCGGCCAGGATTACCGCGTACATACTCGGTCCATTGCTTTCCTCGCGATGCCGACAGGAGTGGCATGGCCACACACCCTCAAGAATGGCACCATCTCACTCATGAGGGGAGTCCGGTCCTGCTCTGTGCTGCCTGTTCGGGCATGCGAGACCGCGACCGGTGGCCAGACGGCCCTCCGCGTCCGGCTTATCGCGAAGCCGCCTCCGGCACCGCCAGGCCGCATTCGGCGGCGAGGGCGGCAGCCTTGCCGGTCCGCTCCCACGGGAAGTCGTGGTCGGTCCGGCCGAAGTGGCCGTAAGCGGCGGTGGGTCGGTAGATCGGGCGTCGGAGGTCGAGGCTCTCGATGATGCTCGCCGGCCGCAGGTCGAAATGCTTCGCGATCGCGGCCAGGATCTTCTCGTCCGGCACCTTCTCCGTCCCGTATGTCTCGATCGAGACGGAGACCGGATGCGCCACGCCGATCGTGTATGCGATCTCGATCTCGAATCGATCGGCGAGTCCGGCGGCGACCACGTTCTTGGCCACCCAGCGGGCGGCGTAGCTGGCCGAGCGGTCGACCTTCGTCGGATCCTTGCCCGAGAAAGCGCCGCCGCCGTGACGGGCCATGCCGCCGTACGTGTCGACGATGATCTTGCGACCGGTCAGTCCCGCGTCGCCCATCGGCCCGCCGATGACGAATCGGCCGGTGGCGTTGACGTGCATGACCGGATCCTTGACCCGAAGCTCGGGCGGGATGATCGGCAGGATCACCGACTCGATGATGTCCGAGCGGAGCTTCTCGATCCGGGCGTCGGGATCGTGCTGGGCCGCGACGACGACGTTGGCGATCCGCTTGGGAACGCCGTGGTCGTACTCGACCGTCACCTGGGTCTTGCCGTCGGGGCGCAGGTACGGGAGCTGGCCGCTCTTTCGGACTTCGGCCAGGCGGCGAGCCAGCCTGTGGGCCAGGGCGATCGGCAGTGGCATCAGCTCGGGGGTTTCGCGGCAGGCGAAGCCGATCATCATTCCCTGGTCGCCGGCGCCGAGCTCGCGCATCGACGCCGGGCTCTTGCCGTTGCCGCGCGTCTCCATGGCCTCGTCGACGCCCATGGCGATGTCCGGCGACTGCTCCTTGACGCTGACCATCGTGCCGCAGGTCTCGTAGTCGAAGCCGTAATCGGCGTTGGTGTAGCCGATCTCCTTGACCGTATCGCGCACGACGGACTGGAAGTCGACGTACGTGGAGGTCGTGATCTCGCCCAGGACCATGACGAGGCCGGTCGTCGTGGCGGTCTCGCAGGCGACCCGCGCGTCCGGATCTTCGGCCAGGATCGCGTCGAGGATCGCGTCCGAGATCTGATCGCACATCTTGTCGGGGTGCCCCTCGGTCACCGACTCCGACGTGAAGAGGTACTGCGGGTCGTCGAGGAAACTGCTCATCTCTCTCCCAAAATCCCCTGCCGGGCGGCCACGGGCGGCCGAGCTTCTTCGTCGCGGGAAGGTTAGCACGGGCCGCCGCTCCCACCAGGGGTTGTCGCCACTGCCGCGTGGCGCGAGGCGCACGGGGCGGTAGGGCCGCGCGCGCGGCGGCGGCGCGGGGCCCCGCGACCCACGTTCGGATTCCCGCCCAGCGGTCAATCTCGACCAGGAGTCACTTGTTCCGGCTCGACAGTCGGATGCTCAGCGGCAGATGCCGAATCTGACCATTTCGGCCGCGCGTCCGACATTGAGTTGGTCGTGACATGGCATTCGCCGATGGTCACGATATCGACCGTACCGGGCGTTCGCCGCGGTCGGTCGGGCGGTTGACCGCCCGGTGGGACATCGGCGCTCGGAACCGGAGGGACGAGCGCGCCCGGGGCCCCGTGGCCGCCGCCCACAGCTCCCGCCCGAGCCGCCCGTCGGACCCGCGTGGATCAGGTGCCGTGCTGCCAGGACTTGAGGTATTCCGCCTGCTCGGGCGTGAGTGGATCGAGGACGATGTTCAGGGCCGCGAGCTTGAGCCGGGCCACCTCGACGTCGATCGCCTGTGGAACGTCGAACACGCCGTTCGCCAGGTCCGCGTGGTGCGTCGACAGCCATTCGGCCGCGAGGGCCTGGTTGGCGAAGCTCATGTCCATGACCGACGCCGGATGTCCGGCCGCGCAGCTCAGGTTGACGAGCCGGCCTTCGGCCAGGACGTGCAACCGGCGGCCGCCGACCACGTACTCGACGACGTTCTCGCGGACTTCGCGAATGCCGCCGTCGGCCAGCTTGGCCAGGGCCGGGATGTCGATCTCGACGTCGAAGTGGCCCGAGTTGGCCATGATCACGCCGTCGTGCATCCGCTCGAAATGCTCGGCCCGGATGACGTGGATGTCGCCCGTGGCCGTGACGAAGATGTCGCCCCAGCTCGCCGCGTCGCCCATGGTCATGGCGATGTTGCCGTCCATGATCGCTTCGAGGGCTCGGACCTGATCGACCTCGACGACGGCGACCTGCGCGCCCATGCCCCGGAACCGCGAGGCGATGCCCTTGCCGCACCAGCCGTAGCCGGCGACGACCACGTGGCGCCCGGCGATCAGGAGGTTCGTGGCTCGGATGACGCCGTCGACGGTCGACTGGCCGGTGCCGTATCGGTTGTCGAAGAGATGCTTCGTCAGCGCCTCGTTGACCGCGACCACCGGGTAGCCGAGCGCGTCGTCGGCGGCCATGGCCTTGAGCCGGATCACTCCGGTCGTGGTCTCTTCGGTGCCCGCGACGATCTCGGTCAGCTGGCCGCGCCGCTCCTGATGGATCAGCGTCACCAGGTCGCAGCCGTCGTCCATGGTCATGTGCGGATGAGTGTCCGCGGCGGCGTTGAGGTGCTTGTAGTACATGTCGCGGTCGGCGCCGTGGCGGGCGAAGACCGAGATCCCGTACTCGGCGACCAGAGCGGCGGCCGTCTCGTCCTGGGTGGAGAGCGGGTTCGAGGCGCACAGGGCGACTTCGGCACCGCCGGCGGCGAGGGTCCGCGCGAGGTTCGCCGTCTCGGTGGTGACGTGCAGGCAGGCCGCGAGTCGCAGGCCCTTCAACGGCTTCTCGCGCTCGAAACGCTCTCGGATGAGGCGCAGGACCGGCATCTCGCGCTCGGCCCACTCGATGCGGCGCTTGCCTTCGGCCGCGAGGCCGAGATCGGTTACGTCGTGGGCCGGCAGGCCGACGGAGCCCGCCGCGCCAGTGGCGGCGGACGAAACGGACGAAACAGGGATCGACATCGCCTAGGACTCCTTGCGCGAGAACAGCCGGCGGAACGTCCCCGTCCAACCGCTCCATGGCGGCTCCGACCTGTGGATGAGCCGCTCTTCGAATGTCACGTTGACCTGGTAGCCGAGCCTTCGATAGGCCGCCAGTGCTGGCGGATTATCCGCCCTGACGTTGAGAACCACCTGATCGCAGAAGCGGAGCAGCTCGGCCGTAACCGCCCCGGTCACCGCGGTAGCGTAGCCGCGTCCGCGGAAATCGGCATGGGTCATCACGTTGCCCACGACCGCGAGCCGGGCTTCCGGGCTGATCACGTGCGTGCCCGCGGCGGAAACCAGCCGTCCGCCTACCCGAACTCCGTAGTAGATGCCGTCGGCGATCGCGTTGGCCGGGAGCCAGGCCGCGAACCCGAGCTGGTAGAGGCGATTGAGCTCGCCGATCTCGACCGGCAGAAGTCGCCGGACGTCGCCCGGGAACGGCCGGAAGTGGTCGCCGTCGACCCACATCCGAACCATCGGCGGCCCGGGATCGACCTTGTAGTTGCTCGCGATGGCGGACAGATGCTCGGTCCGAGCGGCCACGTATGCGGTCCGCGGCTTGATCACGGACTCGAGGATCGCCGCGATCCCCACGTTCTCGCCGAGCACGAACACCGGCTGCGGAGAGTAGCCGGCGTACTGGAGCACGACCGCGATCGGCTTCGAACCCACCGTCGCGAGACCCCAGCGCGTCCGCAGGAACTCCCGATCGTCGAGGTCGCAGAGGGCATAGGCCGAATACAGCCGATCCTCTTCGAGGAAGGCCCGCAGCAAACCCCGATCCGCGGTCTCGGCCACGACGATGGTTCCCCGATCCCGCCGGGTGAAGGTGCCGCTGCTCACTTGGTCGTATTCGGGTAGATCACCGCACCAACCGCAGCTCAGTACTCGACGACGCTCGTGGTCTTGTAGCCCTGGAGGCGATCGCGACCCTTGAGCAGGCGCAGCTCGACGAGGAAGCCGAGGCCGACGATCTGACCCTGCAGCCGCTCGACGAGCTCGATCGTGCCGCGAACCGTGCCGCCGGTAGCCAGCAGGTCGTCCACGATCAGGACTCGCTGGCCTTTCGATATCGCGTCGCGATGGATCTCGAGGGTGTTGGACCCGTACTCGAGCGCGTACTCGACCGAGACGGTTTCGGCGGGCAGCTTGCCGAGCTTTCGAACCGGCACGAGGCCCGCGCCCAGGGCGATGGCGATCGGCCCGCTGAATATGAAACCGCGCGACTCCATGCCCACGACGATGTCCACGCCCTGGTTCCGATACGGCTCGGTCATGAGCTCGATGGACTCGCGATACGCGCCGGCATCCTTGAGCAGCGTCGTGATGTCGTAGAACAGGATGCCAGGCTTCGGGAAGTCGGGAATCTCGCGAATCTTCGCGCGCAGGTCCTCGGCTGACATGCGAGGCGATCCTCCAGGGCGGCGCGGCTTGGTCGGCAGCGCAAGTCTACCGCAGCCGCTCACGGGTTCGAACCCGAAATCCGGGCGGCCCTCGGCGTGCGGGCGCGGCGCGGGGGTGAAGTGGCGATGCCGGAGCGAGGGGCGTGGCGCGGACGTTTCCGTCGGATATCTCCTTCGTCCGGCGATGCGGCAGACGCGGACGCCTCCGTCGGCACATCTCCCGTCGCGTTATCGCCATGCCGCCGACTGCTCCGAACGCTGTGGCGATTCACGAGCCTCGGACCGATTCCGTCACCTATCTCCTGTGGCGATGCTATCCGCGGATCGGCAACCGGAAAGGGCTCATTCGGCCTCCGGAGTCCTCCTCCCGGAGAAGTGCCCGAGGGGGCGGGCTGAGCGTGAGGTAGCCGACTCGCGCCGGCTGGAGGTGCCGCCTGAACCGATGGGATTGCGGACAAGATCTCCACAGGAGATATCTGGGAAGAACTGAGGGTCGCGCCTGGCGATGCTGGCCAGGCGCGGGCAGCACCGGATCGGGCGCGCGACGCGCCCGCCCGACATCGAAAAGCCACGCGCTCCGGCCACGCGCAAGCGCCACGCGCTCCCGCCGCCGCTCGCGCCACGCCCGGCGCCCCTGCGCCGGAACCCCTGGCCGCGGTTACGGGGCCGGCGACGCGATGGCGACGGAGAGCCCGTGGCCCCGGGGTAGTCCCAGGCGTTGAGGATCGCCACGAGCTGGGCGTCCATGGCCGGCGCGAGGCTGGCCGCGAACGTGGCCGTCAGGTGGTGCTGGTCACGCCACACGATCATGTTGTTGATGACGACCGGGCAGGCGCCCGTTCCCGGACAGACGGCGGCCGTCAGGTCGATGAGGCCGGCTCCTGTGGCCTTCGAGGCCGCGATCTCCCGGGCGCCCATCGACGACCCGAAGCCGGTCTTCCGCGCGTAGGCGCATTTCCGGTAGTCGTTCAGTGAGGTGGAAAGGCAATCCGGGATCTTGAACGCGGTAGGAAGCGGCGGGTCTTCGATGATCACGACCCGGCTGGAGCTCGGCAGCTTCTTGATCATCCGGATGAGCGCGTTCGTCTCGGCCGTGACCGTTTCCTCGGCGCCGTTGTCCGTGTAGATCCATCGGCTCATGCGAAAGCAGGATCAGGTCCGGCGGATTCTTGGCGAGCCGGGCCAGGACGTTCTTGTTCCAGGTCATGCATTCGGGATACGCGACCGTCGGCGGCCCGAAGTACACGAGATCGCTGTAGTCCAGGAACGAGCAGTCGATCTTCAGATACGGGAACGAGCTTCCAGCCGTGCGCGCTGGCCATGACGTTGACGCCGGGGAAGAGCGCGGAGGCGTGGGAGTCGCCGACGAGAGCGACGGTGTAGTCGCCGCTCTTGTTGCCGTAGACGCACTTGCTCGAGGTGCTCGGTACCGACACGTTCTTCCAGCCCAGGCAGTTGTCGTGCCAGGGCGCCTCGTAGTCCGTGGCGGCCTTGCCGAGACTCGGCCGGGTCGCGCTCGTGATCGCGAACGAGGTGGCCGGGGCGGATCGATGCGCCCGCGATCGCCGGGGTCATGAACGGGATGGGCGTCGGCGCAGGAGTCACGTCGGGCGGCAGGGACACGTCGAACCGTCGGCGTGGCGGTGGGCGTCGGACTGAGGCGTCGCCGTCGGCGTGGGAGTCGCGTCCGCGACGTCCGGGCCGTTCAGTTTGCGAGAGGTCCGACTGGGCCTGCATGTCGAAGCTGGCGCCCATGATGGCCACGATCGCCATGACCGCGACTCCGATCGCGACGACGCGACTGGGCCGCGGCAGCGGAATGCGACCGCGGCGGAACGGCTCTTCGACGAAGAGCCAGCTGGCGGCCGCGATCGGGACGGACAGGATGGCCAGGGCCACGGCCTGGGCAGTGGAGATGGTCGCGAGCGGACCCACGAGGAAGAGGCCGCCGAGGATGAGGACCGGCCAGTGCCACAAATAGAGCGAGTAGCTGATCTTGCCGAGGAACCGGATCGGCGTGAGCCGGAGGAGCAGGCCCGGTCCGGTCGGGTGCGCGCCGGAGGCGATGAGCAGCACGCCCGCGAGCGTGGGGATGATGGCCGCCATGCCGGGGTACGGCGTCTGCGAATTGATCGCGTAGGCGGCGGTCAGGAGCGCGAAGAGAGCGACCCAGCCCGCGAAGGCGAGGATCGAGCCGAGGGCCGAGCGCATCGCCCGAGGCAGGATGTCGGTCGAGCCCGCGCCGATGGCCAGCAGGCCGCCCGCGCCGAGCTGCCAGGCCCGCGTCGGCAGCATGTAGAACGCGGTGGAGGCGTTCTGGCTCGTTTCGTAGAGGCTGGCCAGGAACGAGACGACGACGATGACCGACGAGCGCGACCGCGGCGCCCGGGCGAGGCCACTTCCAGGCCACGATCGCCATCAGGGCGGGCCAGACGAAGTAGAACTGCTCCTCGACGCCGAGCGACCAGAAGTGGAGGAACGGCGAGTAGTTGACCGGGTTGAAGTAGTCGGTCGTCTGGGCGAAGCGGATGTTCGCCACGGAGAGCGCCGCCGAAGCGCCGTCCTCCATGACGGAAGATCTCGATACCAGCGTCACCAGCTCGTAGGAGAGCGGCAGGGTGATCAGCAGAACGACCGCCGCGGCCGGCAGGATGCGGCGGACCCGGCGGGCGTAGAACTTCGAGAAGCTGATCCGGCCGGTTCGTTCGCGCTCGCGGATCAGCAAGCCCGTGATCAGGAAGCCCGAAACCACGAAGAACAGATCGACGCCGATGAAGCCGCCGGTCAGCTGATGCGAGGCGCTGGACAGCAGGCCGGCGTGGAACAGGACGACGAGCGTGACCGCGATCCCTCGCAGGCCCTCGATGTCGGGGCGGAAGCCTTCGGCCTCTTTTCGGGCAGGCTTCGGGTGCGCGTAGCCCGATATCGGTTTGCTCGCTTGATGCATCCCACGTCCTTCCCGGCCGGTTTCACCCGGGCCATACAGTCGCCTTGGCGCGGGTGCGACGGAAGCGACCGGCTGCCCGTGACGAACCCCTCCGGGGGTCGAACCGACGCCCGGGTGGACGCCAGCCGCCCATAGGTTACGCGATTCCGGCCACTCCAAGCCGGCTTGGCGCTTGCTACTGGGCCCGTCCCTGCGCTTCGGCGGCCCGGTCGCGCTGCTCCTGCTGCTCCTGTGCGACGGGCAGCAGTCGGGCCACGACCGACTGGGCCACGCTCCAGGACCGGGCCGGGTCGCGAGGCAATCGGATGCGGGCCTGGTTGGTGCCGAAGCGGACGATGTCGCGGCCCATGGGCGCCAGGGCCCGCATCGCCGCGGCGCGCGACAGCGTGCCGAGGCGGACGACGAGGTCGCCTTCCTCGCGCGAGATCGAGGCGATGCCGGCGTTCTCGGCGGCCATGCGGAGCTCGACGACCTCGAGGAGCCGGAGGACCGGCGGCCGGCGGCGGCCCGAAGCGGTCGGCCAGCTCCTGGCGGAAGGCGGCCAGCTCGCCGGCTGCCCGGACGCGGCCGAGACGGCGATAGAGCTCGAGCTTCTGGGCGGTCTCGGGGACGTAGCTGTCCGGCAGGTGGGCGTCGACCGGAAGATCGACGGTCGCGCCCTGAGCGCTCGACGACGGCCGGCCGGCCTTCGAACTCGGCCTTCTGCTCTTCGACGGCTTCGGCGAGGAGCCGGGTGTAGAGGTCGAAGCCGACGGCGGCGACGTGGCCGTGCTGCTCGGCGCCGAGGATGTTGCCGGCGCCGCGGATCTCGAGGTCCGAGAGCGCGATCTGGAAGCCGGCGCCGAGCTCGGACGCGTTGAAGATGGCCTGGAGCCGCTTTCGCGCCACGTCGCTGAGCTTCTCGCGGCGCCGGTAGAGCAGGTAGGCGTAGGCCCGCCGGCTCGATCGCCCGACGCGGCCCCGCAGCTGGTAGAGCTGGGCGAGGCCGAGCGTGTCCGCCCGGTCGATGATGATCGTGTTCGCGTTCGGGATGTCCAGGCCGGACTCGATGATCGTGGTGCAGACCAGGACCTCGGTCGCGCCGCCGGCGAAGGCGAGCATCACCTTCTCGAGCTGGCCTTCCGGCATCTGGCCGTGGCCCACGGCGATCCGGACTCCGGGCAGCAGCTGGCGGAGCTGCTCGGCCTGGGCCTCGATCGTTTCGACGCGGTTGTGGACGAAGAAGACCTGCCCGCCGCGGTCGAGCTCGCGCAGGATGGCGTCGCGGACGAGGCCGGTGGACGCTTCGGCGACGCGCGTCTGGATCGGCAGGCGGTCTTCGGGCGGCGTCTCGATGAGGGAGAGGTCGCGGACGCCCGCGAGCGCCAGGTTGAGCGTCCGCGGAATTGGCGTGGCGGAGAGCGTCAGCACGTCCACCTCGCGGCGCAGCCTCTTGAGCCGCTCCTTGGCCGCGACCCCGAAGCGCTGCTCCTCGTCCACGACGACCATGCCCAGGTCGTGGAAGCTCACGTCCTTGCTGAGCAGGCGATGGGTGCCGATGACGAGGTCGACCGAACCGGCGGCCAGGCCCTCCACGGCCGCCTGCTGCTCCTTCTCGGGGACGAAGCGGCTGAGCAGGCGGACGGTGATCGGGAAGGCGGCGAAGCGCTGGCTGAACGTCTGGTAGTGCTGGGCGGCGAGGACGGTCGTCGGCACGAGGACCGCGACCTGCTTGCCGCCCTGGATCGCCTTGAAGATGCCGCGCAGCGCGACCTCGGTCTTGCCGTAGCCGACGTCGCCGACGACGAGCCGGTCCATCGGCCGGCCGGCTTCCATGTCGAGCTTGACCTCGGCCGTGGCGCGCAGCTGGTCGAGCGTCTCCTCGTACGGGAACGAGGCCTCGAGCTCCTGCTGCCAGGGAGTGTCCGGCGGATAGGCCATGCCCGGGGCCGCGGCGCGGGCGGCGTAGATCTCGAGCAGCTCCTTGGCGAGGTCCGTGACCGCCTTCTTGACGCGGGCCTTGGTCCGGATCCAGTCGCCGCCGCCGAGCTTGGAGAGCGCCGGGTTCTCGCCGCCGGAGTAGCGGCTGATGCGGTTGATCTGCTCCACGGGCAGGAAGATCTTGTCCGTCCCGGAGAAGCTCAGCTCCAGGTAGTCGCGTTCCTCGCCCGAGGTTCCGCGGCGCAGCAGCTTCTCGTAGCGGGCGATGCCGTGGTCCACGTGGACGACGAGATCGCCCGGAGTCAGGCGCTCCAGGACGTCGCGAGGGACGACCCGGCGGAGGGCCTTGGGACGGCGGACCCGCACGGCGCCGAACAGCTCGCGATCGGTCACGAGCATCAACCCGTCGGGGCCGCCGGCGAAGCCGCCGTTGAGGCTCCGCCCGATGAGCGTCCGCGTGCCGGGCGGCGGCGCCTCGGCGATCCTGTCGATGACGGCCGTGGGCAAGCCCTGCTCGGTCAGCAGCTCGGAGAGGCGCATCGCCTGATCCGAGGCGAGCACGACTCGGTCGCCTTCCGCGGTCCAGGCTTCGACGGTCCGGCGCCAGGTGCTCCGTGCGGGCCGGCGGCAGCGAGGGCTCGTGCCAGCCGAAGAGATCGCCCATCGGCGTGCCGCCACCGGTCGGAGCCGCCGCCTCCGATTCCCAGGTCAGCTCGAGGGTCCGGCCCTTGAGCAGCCGCGTCTTCCAGTCCCTCGCCGGCAGGTACGCGGCGGGCCAGGTCTGCGGGCAGATCGCCGCCGGCGGTGAGCTCCGTTCGCCGCTCCTCGGCCTGGCGCCACAGGAAATCCGCCGAGTCGTCCATGTCGCCGGGCTCGTCGATGACGAGGAGCGTTTCCGGCGGGATGTGGTCCAGCCCGGTTGCGGGGCAAAGGAGCCCGGCCCAGACCTCGGCCGCATCGCCCGTGTCGAGGGCCCGCGCGGCGGCACCGACGTCGTGGACGTGGCCGGACCGCGCCCCGATCTCGCCCGTCCCGACGTGGATGCCTTCCTCGAGGCGGGCGAGATCCGCCGTCAGGCGCTCCGGAAGGCGGCCGCTCGCCGCTTTCGCGCCCGAGAGCCGGGCGAGGCGCTCCCGAATCTCGGCGATGCCGCCGCGCGGGACCAGGAACTCACTGGCGGGCAGCAGGACCAGCTCGTCCACGGAGCGGAGGCTCCGCTGGTCGGCCGGATCGAAGACGCGCATCGAGTCGATCTCGTCGCCGAACAGCTCGATCCGGATCGGCAGCGGCGCGGCGGACGGGAAGACGTCCACGAGTCCGCCGCGCCGGGCGAACTCGCCACGGCCGGCGACTTCGAGGACCGGGTCGTAGCCGAGGCCCAGGAGTTCGTGGAGCAGCTCGTCCTGGTGGATTCGGGCGCCGACACGGAGGCGGCGCGGCTCGGCCGGAACCTCGGACGGGTCCAGCGTGTGCTGGAGCAGGGCCTGGACGCTGGCCACGAGGACGCGGGCCCGGCCGCTTCGCCAGGCGGCCAGCGAGGCCACGCGGGCCGCGGTTTCGTCGCGGACGAGTTCGCTTCGCTCATAGGCGAGGGCGGTGCGCGGCTCCAGGACGGCCACCGCGTCGGGGTCGCCGAGCCAGGCCTGGAGCTCCTCGGCCACTCGATCGCCGATCTCGGCGTCGCGGGCAATCCAGACGCAGGCGGTCGGCGGCCGCGGGGCGGACGCCGTGCGGCGGCCGCCGTCCCCCGCCGCGCCGTCCGTGGCCTGATCTCCGAGAACGAGCGCCGCGGCAAGGAACGTCTTGGCCCCGTGAGGCATCGCGGCGAGGGCCGCGTGGCGACCTCCGGGCGGAAGCGATCTGCCGTCGAAACCCAGCCGCTCTCGCAGCGACCCGTACGCGCCGCTGGAGTGCAGGAGCGGCGGCAGGACGTGGAGGTCCGGCAGGCGGCGGGCGTTGCTGCCCGTGCCGCGAGACGTCCCCGCGGCGACGGCCACGGCGGCCGCTTCCCGCTCCGTCGCTTCGCGGGCCACCTGCGAGGCCTGATACGCCTCGCGGATCTGCTCGTCGACGTGGCGTTCGCGGCCGCGCTTGCCACGCCGGATCGGCGCCTCGTCCGTCTCGACCGCGCGTCATGTCTTCGGGTCCGGGCTCGTCGGGATTGTCCGGCAGGCCCAGGCCTTCCTCGCCGAGCGGATCGGCTTCGCCGCTCAGAGCCGCGTCTATCTGCCGGCGCAGCGAGCGCCCGCCGCGAACGCTCATCGAGTGGCCTTCACTCGGCCAGCTCCGGCGGCTTCTGCTTTCGCCAGCCCGTCTTCGTTCGGCGGATCCCGTCGGCCCCGGGCGGACCGTCGACTTCGCCGGCGGGTGCGGCTCGATCGTCGTCGCTGGGCCGAAGCTCGAAGGCGTTGAAGTGGTTAGCGGCCTTGTTCGTGCCCTCGCGCGCCCACGCTTCGACCGCGTCCGCCGACGCGTCGAGCAGCTCGGACAGGCGGGCCTTCTCGCTTCGGTTGAACTGGCTCAGGACGTGGTCGATGGCGTCATCGCCGGGCTCGCCGATGCCCACCCGAAGCCGGCTGAACTGTTCGTTGCGGAGCTCCTCGATGATCGACTTGAGGCCGTTGTGGCCGCCCGCGCTGCCGCCCTCCCGAAACCGCAGCTTGCCGAAGGGCAGGGCGAAGTCGTCGCAGACGACGAGCAGCTCGTTCATGGGCGCGCGTTCGCGGGCCAGGACCTTGCGGACCGCCAGGCCGGACTCGTTCATGAAGGTGAGCGGCTTGACGAGCACCAGGTCCAGGCCGCGGTATCGGCCCTGGAAACGACGGCCGCGGCATCGCGGGTCCGTCCGCGTCCAACCCAGCCGGCGCGATCGGCCAGCCGGTCCAGGACCATCCAGCCGATGTTGTGGCGCGTCTTCTCGTACTGAGCCCCGGGGTTCCCGAGCCCTACGACGATCTTCACTCCGACTCCTGGCAGTGCCGTCCCCAGGCGGTCGGCGACCGCGGGAACACACGAAATCAGCCCTGATCCGCTTCCGGAGGGCCTGCGAGGATGGTATCAGCAGGCGCGGTCTTGCTCCCAGGACGAGGCTCTCGCCCCCGGGACGGCGGATCTGACGCGACAGAGCGGCTTCGTCGCTCTCTAGCGCTCGGGTCTCCGGCCGTTGTGCGACGAGAGGGAATCCTCCGCCGCCGTCATCTCCTCGGCCGCAACCTCGCCTACAGCCTCCTCGACATCGTGCGTCGTGGCCTCGGCCGCCGCCTCGTGGCCGGCCATCGAGCTCAGGACGTTCATCTCGAGCGCTCGCATCGCGGCTTCCTCGACGGGCTCGGCGTGATCCCAGCCGCAGACGTGGAGCGTGCCGTGGACGGAGAGAAGCAGCAGTTCCTCGGCCGCGGTCCAGGCCACGTCGCCAGTCTGGCCGCCGCGACCCTGATCGGCCTGAGCTATGGCCCGCTCCACCGAGACGATGACGTCGCCGAGATGGGCCCGCAATCCGGGCGGCAGCGCGAACGCTTGCTTGAGGGCGGCGGCCACCCAGGGATCGCGAGCGACGGGGACGCCGCGTTCATGCGAAGGAAACGCTTCCGGCGGAAAGAACGGGAACGACAGGACGTCTGTCGCGCCGGAGTGGCCCATATGCAGCGAGTTCAGCTCCGCGAGCTCGCAGTCGGCCGACAACACGACGCCGATCGAGCCCGGGCCGGGCGCGCCCGCGGCCTCCAGGGCCGCCCGAACGGCCGCGGCGACACGGTGCCGCGAGACGATGTGGGGGACGTCCGGCCGAACGGTTATGTCGATCCGGAACGGCGGCAGATAGGCCGACGAAGTCGCCCCTTCGTCTTCCCGCGCCGATCGGAGGACAATCGGCGGCTTCGGCCGAGGCGGCCGCGTCATCGGCGGAGGGTGTCGCGGGTTCGGGATCGCCGGCGAGCCGAGGGTTGCCCGCGGGCGCGGCGGCACCGCGCTCGACCGACCTGTCGACCGAGTCGTCCGCTTCGTGTGGCTGGGTCATGGATGGACGCACGCCGCCATCTTGGAGCTGCCCTCCTCGACTAGCCCTTGCTTCGCTTGCGCCGTGTCTCGAGCTCCACTACGTCGTTCTGAGGGTACGCGATCCGCTGGTGATACATCCCCAGGAGCTGCCCGACGAAGGCCTCTCGGATGTTCTCCAGATCCCGGATCGTCAGATCGCATTCGTTGAGCTGGCCGTCGGTCACCCTCTCCGTGATGATCTGACTGACCATGGCCCGTATTGTGGCCTCATCGCGACTCGCGAGTGAGCGCACCGACGCCTCGACGCCGTCGGACAGCATGAGAATTGCCGCTTCCTTCGATTGCGGCTTGGGGCCCGAGTGGCGGTATTGGCCGGCGTCGACCTTGTCGGCCGCGGCTCGACCGGCCGGCGTGCCCAGGCCTCCGAACGGCGCGGCGGCAGCGTCGCGGGCCTTGCCGTAGACGAAGCCGAGGACCGCGGTTCCGTGGTGCTGCGGGATGAACGAGATCAGCGGCTTGGGCAGCTTCGCCTTGTAGGCCAGGTCGATGCCGTCCGGGACGTGCTGGCGCAGGATCGTGGCCGACACTTCGGGCTCGAGCTGGTCGTGGATGTTGTCGCCGCTGGCCTGGTTCTCGATGAAGGCCAGCGGATTGGCCAGCTTGCCGACGTCGTGGTAGTAGGCGGCGCAGCGGACCAGGAGCGGATCCGCGCCGATTGATGTCGCCGCCCGCTCGGCGAGATTGCCCACCATCAGCGAGTGGTGGTAGGTCCCGGGTGTCTCCATGAGCAGCCGGCGGAGCAGCGGCCGAGACGGATTGGCCAGCTCGAGCAACTGAGTCCCGGTCAGGATCCCGAACACGTTGCCAAGCAGCGAGAAGCTCCCGAGGGCCACGATCGACGATATCGCCGCGCTCGCGACGGCTGCCGCCGCGAGTTGGGCCGCCCCGGTCATGTCGTGCTCGCCGAAGAGCGTGAACGCCCCGATGACGCGCCACGCCGGCCGCCGCGATCGCGAGGCCCGCCTGGATGAAGTAGTGCTGCTGCTCGCCCTTTCGAATCGTGATCAGACCGGCGAAGCCGCCCATGGCGACGTACGCCGCCGGCTCGAGGGAGGCCCCGCTCGCGAGACCGGCCAGGAGGGCCATCAAGGCCGTGACGACCACGCCGAAACCCGCGTCGAGCAGCAACGTCAGGAGCATGCCGGCCGCGGCGGTGGGCATGATGTAGGGCAGCCAGGCGCGGCCGGACGGGATCTTCACCGCCAGGACGGAGACGACGAAGATCAGCACGATCAAGAAGAGCGTGCGGTTGCGATGCCAGTACTCGGGCCGGAACCGCCACAGCCAGCCGAGCAGGATCGCCGCGGCCAGAGTCGCGAAGAGCAGCCAGCCCGCCGCGGCGCCCCATGCGACCGTGGGCTTCTCGAGGCTGAAGTAGCTGATCTTGACCATGTCGGCCGAGGTGACGACGTGGCCCTGATCCACGATCACCTGACCGGCCTTGAGAGTGTCCATCTGGATGGGCTGGCTGGCGGCGGCCGCCGCACGTGCCTCCTGGGTGAGCGAGGGGCTGTAGGCCGAGTTGGCGACGAAGAACGGAGTGGCGATCGCGGCCGCAAGGGTCTGCTCGCTCGAATTCAGATCGAGCACGGTTGGCATGTAAGCAAGAGCGAGCGTGCCTCGCTTGGCCGCGATCTCCGTGTCCCGAATCTCGCTCAGCTCGCCCGATCGCAAGGCTCCCACCGCGGCGTCCTCCACCGTCGGCCAGCGTGACGAGTCGAGCTCGACGAGTATCTGGCGATCGCTGGTGGTCAGCGACGGCAGCACGCTCGCGAGGGCGACCTTGCGAGCTTCGGGGGACTGGATCGAGCTGAAGGCGTTGTCCACGGGCCTGAGCTGATCCTCGAGCTCGGCCACCTGGACCGACGCGATCGCGGCCGCTCTGTCCGGTGCGTAGTCGTATCGAGGCACGACGCCGGCCGCGGCCACGTCGCGCGCCTGCTGGGTCTCGACCATGTTGGGAATCGCCGCGTCGCGCGGGGCTCGGACGGTTATCGGGGCCACGGCGCCCGCGGCGAGGCCGGGGTTGGTGGGCGCGAGGTCCGCGATGACTCCGAGGCTGAGCGCTCCCACGACGATGAGCGCCGTGACCGCGAACCTGAGGGCATCCCGAGGCCCGAACGGTACGGTCCGCTCTTGCAGGTCTCCGGCAACGGCCTGAGCGTCCAACTTGGATCCGGACTTGCTAGCCATTTGTGGCCATCGCTCTACTCACGGCCACCGACCCCTCGCCGGCGAAGAAGCCCGCCGGAATACGCCCGCCGCGCTCTGGCGGGATTGCGGGCGGATCGGTACGCCGGCGGCCATCAGGTCCCGGCTGCGCGAGCGGCCAGCACCTGGGTCACGAGCTGGCTGACGACCTTGCCGTCGGCGCGGCCGCGCGTCTCGCGGCGACAGCCAGCCCATCACTTTGCCCATGTCCGCGGGGTGAAGCGGCGCCGGTCTCGGCGATCGCCTGATCGACGAGCGAGCGCAACTCGGTCTCGGACAGAGGCTGGGGCAGGAACTCGTTGACGATGGATATCGCGTGCTCTTCCTTGGCGGCCAGATCCGGACGGCCTCCCGCGGTGAAGGCCTCCAGCGATTCCTGGCGGACTTTTTGCTCACGCGCAAGCACGCCAACCATCTCCTCGTCGGAGAGGGTGTGCTTGCCTTCCTTCTCGGCCTTCTGAACCGCAGCCAGGACCATCCGGAGGGCATCGCGACGCATAGCGTCACCAGACCGCATTGCGGCCTTGATGTCCTCATCCAGTCGACTACGGAGCGACACCGGTGGCACCTCGGGGCGGGCAGCGGCTTGACGGCTGATTCGCGGCCCTCGACGGCGTGTCGGACCGCGCTAGCTCTGCTGCTGGCGCGCGACCTTCTTGCGCTTCGCTTCCTTGCGCTTGCGCTTCACACTCGGCTTCTCGTAGTGCTCGCGGCGACGTGCTTCAGCGAGGATCCCGCTCTGCTGGATCTTCTTGTTGAAGCGGCGCAGGGCGCTCTCGAAGCTTTCGTTCTCACCCACACGGACTTCTGCCAATCCGGAAATCACCTCCTTTAGGGCTCGGTCGCGATGACGTCTCGGGCGCGCTCCCGGTAGAACCGAGACACACGTCCATTCCGCCCGCGAACAGGCTCGCGGAGTGTAAGGCCGGGCGAGCGCTGTTGTCCACAGGACCGGATGCCTACTCCGGCCCGCGAGAACGGGGCGAGATTCGGCCGAGTACAGCGGGCCGCAACGACTTCCGGCCGCCAGCCCCAGGCAAACCCGGAAAGTGATGGACTCGGCCGAGCATCACTCGAGCGAACGCAACCGGAGGACTCGCACATGACTGAGAAGCCCCGCCGCATCGCCATCCTGGGAACGGGGAAGATGGGCTCGGCCATCGCCGCCAGGCTCGCCGCCGACGGCTACGAACTGACTCTGTGGAACCGGGGCCGCGAGCGCGCCGAGAAGCTCGGCCTGGGCCGCGTGGCGGCGACGCCAGCCGAGGCCGTGGCCGGAGTGGACCTGGCCATCAGCAGCCTGACCGGGCCGGAGGCCGTTCGAGCCACGTACCTGGGGGATGCCGGCGCACTTGCCGGTGCGCCACGAACCTCCTCTTCGTGGACATGAGTACGGCGGGGCCGGACGTAGTCGCCGAAATCGGCGAAGCGGCCAAGGCCTCGGGAAACCGGCTCGCGGACGCGCCGATCCTTGGCGCGCCGCCGGTGGTCCGCGACGGCAAGGCCGCCGTCCTGCTGGGTGGCGCGGACTCGGACGTTGCCGTGGCGATCTCCGTCCTGGGCAGTCTCGGGTCCACGCGCCACGTTGGACCGCTCGGCAGCGGCTCGCGCCTCAAGCTCGTGGCCAACGGCATGCTGGCCGACATCCTGGCCGCGGCCGCGGAATTGCAGGTCGCGGGCGAACAGGCCGGACTCGACAGCTCGGACGTCTTCTTCGCGCTCGAGCGCCTCGCTCCCGTCCTCGGCCCGCGGCGCCACGGCTTCATCGAGAACCGGCACGAACCCACGCTCTTCGCCCTGCGCGACCTGCTCAAGGACCTCGACCTTGCCGCCGACCTGTTCGCCCGCGCGGGCTCGGCCACGCCCATAACGGCCAACGTCCGGGGCCAGTTCGCGCAGCTCCTCGGCGAAGCCGCGGATCTCGACGTCACCGCCGTGGCCCTTGCCTACCGGCGGGCCCGCTCGGCGGCGGCGGGCTAGAGGACCACCCGGTGCCAGGTCCGTCCTCCGTCGCTCGTGACGAAGAAGACGAAGTCGGCGTTGCAGTCGGCGCCTGAAGAAGCCTCGCAGTTGCTGATGCTGTCCTGCAGAATTCCGTGCCGGTCGTCCCACCATGCCAGACCCTGGGGGTTGTTGAGCTGAGACGTTCCGACCGTGGTCCAGGTCCGGCCGCCATCTCGACTCTCCCGTAGCCAGTTGTCCGTGAACGCGGTCCACCGGCCCACGCCGCCGTAGGTCAATTCGGCAAGGAAGCAGTCTTCTACGGTCTGTGCCACCAGGTCGATGTCGTATGAGAAACCCCACGAGCTTCCATCAGTGCTGTTCAGGACCGGCATGGTGTAGGTGGATCCCTGCGTGCAGACCATGCTTTCGGCGCTCGCTACCATCGTGATACCTCCGCCGGTGCCCGGCAGGATCGCGCGGGGCACGAAAGAGGACCATTGCCCCGTCAGGCGTCCCGAGCGCCAGCTCGCACCGCCGTCCTGGGTTACCCAGACCGGGCCGCTCGACCCATTTGCGACGTAGCCCAGCCCGGGAGTGACCCACTTTGGCGACACGAAGCACGGGTCGGCATCGCTAGTCCGGGTCCACGAGTGCCCGCCGTCCAGCGTCAGCCACTGGGTACACGCTGGCGAGGGCTCAGAGAGCGACGGGCGGCCGACCCAGATCCGGCCGTGCGACTCGTCGACGAAGTGCTGCGTGGCGAAGACGAAAGGCGACTGCGAGCCAGCAGGCTCCACCGGTTCGTTGAATGCCGTTATCGGCGTCGCCTGCCAGGTCCGGCCGCCGTCGTCCGTTCGGTACTCGGTCACCCGGGAGCCCGTAGCGTCGTTGGTCACGCCGGTCATCCAGCCGTGCTGAGCGTCGACGAAATCGAGCGTGCCCAGATCCCAAAGATGGTCCTGGGGGTTGTCGGCGGCCGGAATCTGACGGGGACCGGACCAGGTCGCGCCGTAGTCGGCCGTTACGAACAGGCCCGTGCCGTCGATGTACGTGAAGCCCGCGCCGTTCGGCAGCGAGTTGCGGAAGCATCGTCGCCCCCGAATTCCACACGGGCGCGGAAGGTGACGGCGCGGCGACCGTTGTCGTCTGAGTGGCGTGCCACGCCGCGGCTGCGGCGACGAGCACGAGGACGACCCCGAACGACGCCGCGAGGCGCATGGTGCGCTGATGGCGTCGCGCGACACGCGGCCGCGGGCCCGGAAGTCCAGCAGATCGCCAGCGAGCGAACGGCCCAATCGGCGTCGGGAACGCCAGGCCATCCATGGCTTCGACCCGGTACCGGACATAGTCGGGCACCGGCGGCGGGACGATCGATCGGCGGAGAACGGAACGAACCTCGGCCTCGAGCGCCGGGTCGATCTCGACGGGAGAAAAGCGAGGCAGCTTCATCGGGCATCCTCCAGCCGCGGTCGCATCGACCGGAGGGCGTAGTGGAGTCTGGATTTGACGGTTCCGGGCGGCACATCCAGCCGTTCGGCGATCTCGTCGACCGTCAGGTCGGCCCAGTAGCGGAGCACGACGACGATGCGATGATCCGCATCCAGTCGGGCCATGGCACGGCTGACGGCGTCTCGCGCGGACGCCTGGGCGGACGAGTCGGCCGTTGGATGATCGTCGGTCTCGGCCAGTGCTCTGACCTGGTGGCGGGCACGTTCGCGCAGCTTCTGGCGGCAGACGTTGACCAGGATCCGGCCGAACCAGGCGTCGAAGCGCTCCGGATCGCGGAGGCTCCGGCGATTGCGCCACGCCAGGGCGAACGCGTCCTGCGTGGCGTCGTCCGCGTCGACGTCCTCGGCGAGGATCGCCCAGGCCAGCCGGTAAGCCGCATCGATGTGACGCGAGGTGAGAGTGGCGAATACTTCGTCACTCGTAGCGCCCGCCACTCCCACCTTCCCCTCGGTTCCCACCTCTCGACCGATGACCTCGTGCATGCCCAATACGATTGCGGCCACCCTGGAAACGTTCAGGCGAATTCCGGCCTCGCGACATGTACGCGGCGCGGCGCCGAGGACGGGCACCCTATGATGACTCGATGGAGCGCCTGGAAAGCCTGCTCGACATCGTCGATCGCTCCGCGAAGCGGTACGGCGATCGCCTCGCCTTTGGGATGCGGCGCGACGACGGCACCACCGAGCAGTGGACCTACCGCGAGCTGAACCGGCGGTCGAAGGTCGTCGCCTGGCGCCTGCGGCGCCTGGGGCTGCAGGCCGGGGATCGGCTCCTCGTCTGGACGCCCGCCAGCCCGGCCGTGCCGGCGCTCTACTTCGGCGCGATGCGGGCCTGCGTGCCGTTCGTGCCGATGGACCTGCGGATGTCGGCCGGCGCGATCGAGCGGATCGTGGCCCGGGCCGACGCGCGGTTCCTGGTCGTCGGCACCGGCCGCGACACGCCCGATCCCGCGGATGCCCATCTCGAGCACTTCCCCTGCGCCACGGCCGAGGCCCTCGCGGCCGAACCCGACTCCACCTTCCCGCCCGACTGGGAGAAGCAGGTCGAGTCGTGGCCGCGGCCCGGCCGCGAGGACATCGCCGAGATCGTCTTCACCTCGGGCACCACCGGCGAGCCGAAGGGCGCGGTCCTGACCCACGGCAACCTGATCGGGACGCTGGAAGCGGCCTACAACCTGATACCGGATCAGGACCACCGGGCGGTGTCGCTCCTGCCGCTCTCGCATCTCCTGGAGCAGGTGGCCACGGTCTACTACGCGATGAGCGTCGGCGCCCACGTCCTGTACGTCCGGAGCCGCAACCCGCGGATCATCTTCGAGGCGATCCGCGACCACCGCACCACCACGCTCGTCCTCGTGCCGCAGGTCATGGACCTGTTCTGGGCGGCGATCGAGAAGGAAGTCGCGGCCCGCGGCCAGCTCGCGGCTGTTCAACCGGATGCGCCGGGTCGCCCGGCGGCTGCCCTACCCCGCCCGGCGCCTGATCTTCCGTTCCGGTCCACCGCCAGTTCGGCGGCTCGCTCAACCTGATCGTTTCCGCGGCCGCGTTCCTGCCGCCGTCACTCCAGCAGGCCTGGGAAGACCTTGGCGTCGTGGTCATGCAGGGCTACGGGGCCACCGAATGCGGCGTCGTCTCGGCCACGAACCAGCGCGACCACGGCCTCGGGACGGTGGGCCGGACGATCAAGCCGGTCAAGGTCAAGCTCGCCGACGACGGCGAGATCCTGGTCTCCGGCCCGACGCTGTTCCACGGCTACTGGCGGGATCCGGCCACGACCGCGGCATCGCTCTCGCCCGACGGCTGGTATCGGACCGGCGACATCGGCCGCCATGACGAGGCCGGCCACCTGATCCTGATGGGCCGCAAGAAGGACATCATCGTCCTGCCCAATGGGCTGAACGTCTATCCGGAGGACATCGAGAACGCCCTTCGGACGGCCGGCATCCGCGACGCCGTCGTGGTCGAAACGGTGCCCGGTCGAATCGAGGCGGTCGTCCTGGCGCCCGGCGAGTCCGGTGCTGCTCCCCGCCGCCGAGAAGGCCGAGTCGACCCCGCCTCCGGCGATCGAAGACCTGGCCCGCGTTCGAAGCGAGATCGAGGCCGGCGTACGTCTGGCGAACAAGTCCCTCTCGGCCCATCAGCGCGTCGTCGCCTGGCGGCTCTGGCCCGACGTGGACTTCCCCAGAACCCATACGCTCAAGGTTCAGCGCGACCGAGTCCGAGCGTGGGCGGTCATCGAAGAGCCACTTCCGGTCCGCGAGGAGGGCGGCACGTCGACGGCGAAGAGGAGGGGTCGATGAAGAGGAAGCTTGCCCTGCTGGCCGCGGTGGTCGTCGTGGTCGCGGCGGCAGGCGCGTTCATGTCGGTCCACTACTGGTCGCGAGCGATCTGCTGGGCCGGCCATGCGCCGGATCGCATCTCGATGGGATACGAACAGCTGGACACGGTGACTGCCGGCCTCGCCGACCTCCCGCAAATCGACTCCTGGCGCACGAACCCGCCGGTGGTGCTGGACCTGCCGACGATCGGGGCTTGCCCAGGCGTGGACACGAGCCGCTATCAGCCGATGGTCATCTGGGTGCGGGTCGGCGAGAATCAGTTCGTTCGGTATGAGCGGGGCGGCGGGCCGTAGATCGCGCCGGGCTCAGCCGGGTGGCCAGCTCATCGGGCGACCGCCGAGCATGTGGACGTGCAAGTGGTCGACCGTCTGGCCGCCGTTCCGTCCGACGTTGACCACCAGGCGGTAGCCCTCGGCGGCAACTCCCTCCTGCTCCGCCAGCTTCGCGCCGGCGGCGAACATCCGATCCATCAACCCCGCCTGTTCGGGGCCGAGCTCGCGTACCGAGGCGACGTGTTCTCGGGCCAGCAGCAGGATGTGGGTCGGCGCCTGAGGCGAGATATCGCGAATGGCGACGACGTCGTCGTCGGCGTAGATCTGGGTGGACGGCAGTTCGCCGGCGATGATGCGGCAGAACAGGCAGTCGGACGGCATTGCTCGCTTCCTTCGACTCCGGGACGGCGAAGTTGCACCTGCGATCTTCCTACTTGCCGCCTCGGGACGCCAGAGCGCCAACGGGGAGTGGGCCGCGGAGCCAGTCGATGCCGGAGTCCACGCCGTGTCCCGTCAGATATCGCCAGGAGAGATGTTCGGATGCGGCGAGACGGCCGATCTCCCGCGAGCCGCCGCGGCGTCAGGCGCCGCGGCGTCAGGGCCGCGGTTCGATGGAGATGAGCCGGCCCAGCAGGCGATCGGGCGCCGAGGGATCTATCGAGTCGGCGTGGACCGTGGCGACGACATTGGCCAGGGGTTCGCCGTGGGGAGCCGCGGCAACCACCCCGACGTAGTTGTCCGCGTGGCCCAGCCAGTGACCGCCGGAAAGTGGCCGCTCGAAGAGGACGCGCAATTCGCGGCCGAGTTGGGCGCGCGCGAAGGAGGCTCGGGCGTCGGCAGCCAGCGCCAGAGCCTCGGCCGCTCGCCGCTTCTTCGTTCGGGCGTCGACCTGGCCGACCATCCGAACCGCAGGCGTGCCGGGCCGCCCGGAGTAGCGGAATACGTGGACGCCCGCCAGTGAGAGGCCGGCGACGAACTCCGCGGTCCGCGACCAGGCCTCTTCATCCTCTCCCGGAAATCCGACGATCAGATCCGCGTGGATCGCCGCGCCCGGCACCGCTCCGCGGACCCGCGCCACCACGGCCTCGTATTCCGCGGTGTCGTAGCGGCGGCCCATTCGCCGCAGGATCGTGTCGTCGCCCGATTGCAGCGGAATGTGGAAATGCGGCAGGCAGCGCCCGCCAGAGGAACCCCAGACGGCCAGCAGCTCGTCGGTGATGTGCTGCGGCTCGATCGAGCTCAGGCGGATCCGCTCGATCGGCGTTTCGTCCAGGATGCGGCGGATCAGGCCCGGCAGTCCGAGCTCGCCGTCGCGATACGTCCCGGCGTTTATGCCGGTGAGGACGATCTCGCGGCGCCCGCGCTCGACGGCCGCGCGCACTTCGGCGAGAACCGTTTCGGCCGGCACGGACCTCTCCGGGCCGCGAGCTCGCGGAATGATGCAATAGGTGCAATGGAACGAGCAGCCGTCCTGGACTTTGATGAAAGCACGGGTCCGATCGGCCACCTCTTCGGCGCTCGATTCGCCGCCGAAGGCCGCGGCCTCCCCGTCGGCGCCCTCGGGAGCCCCCTCGGCCGCGCCGAATCCCCGTGGCCTTCGGCCGCCCTTTCGCCGGCCGCCCCACCGGCCCTTCGTCCGCGGCTTCGACTCCGGAGAGCGTGGGCATCGAAACGCCTTCCGGGAGGCCGAGCAGGCGGCCGAGCTCGTCGAGCAGCAGGGCCTTCGATTCGTTGTCGAACAGCCGGGCGTCCGGATCGGCCGCGCCGATCGACTCCGGATCCACCACGACCGAGCAGCCGGTCACGAAGATCTGCGCGTCCGGATGCTCACGGCGAGCCCTGCGGACGAGCTGACGCGATTTGCGGTCCGCCATCGACGTGACCGTGCACGTGTTCACGACGACCAGGTCGGCGGTTCCGTTCTCCACGAGCTCCACGCCGCCGGCTCGAAGCAACCGGATCACCGAATCCATCTCGGACTGATTGACCTTGCAGCCGAGATTGGCGATGGCGGCGCGCCTGACAGCGGAAGCGGGCGGATGCGGGCTCACGGCCACAGGGTAGCCGCAATCGGACGCCGGCGAAGATCGAACGATTCGCCCCACCCGAACGATCAGGTAGCCGGCTACGGCCGGATCGCTTCCAGGGCCACCCAGTCTTCTTCGGCCCAGCGGCGGGCCATCGTGAGGCCGGCGGCCTCGAAGGCGGCCCGGACGTCCCCTTCCCGGTCGCGGAAGATCCCCGAGGCGAGGATGCGCCCGCCCGGAACCATCTCGTCGCGCAGGGCCGGCGCGAGCGTCACGAGCAGCGACGCGATCAGGTTCGCGAGGACCAGGTCGAAGGGCCCTTTGCCGGAAGGGACGCTCCCCTGCTGAACCGGCAGGCCGCGGGCGAGGCCGTTGAGCCGGGCATTGGCCGCGGTCGACTCCACGGCGATGGGGTCCGTGTCCACTCCGAGAAGCTCTCCCGCGCCGAGCTTGCCGGCGGCGATGGCCAGGATCCCGGAGCCACAGCCCACGTCGATGACACGGGCGGTTCCGTTGGGAGCGTGGCCGCGCGCGAGAAGGCCCTCGTCCGCGAGGGTCTCGAGCGCGGCGAGGCAGAGCCGGGTCGTGGGATGAAGGCCCGTCCCGAAGGCCATGCCAGGGTCTAGAGAAAGGACCACGTCCTCGGGACGCCGGCGGTGGCGCCGCCACGTTGGCCGGATCACGATCCGCCGGCCGATCCGTAGCACCGGAAAGTGGCTCTTCCAGGCCTCGGCCCAGTCCTCCTCACGCACGATCCGCGTCTGGAGATCTCCGATCGGCCGCAGCCCGAACGCCTGGAGGTGGCCCAGGGCGGTGGTCGCTTCGGCGATGGACCGCTCCACTCCGGCGGGGTCCAGGCCGGGCAGGTAGGCTCGGACGATCGCGGGCTTCGTCGGATCGACGACCGCGCCGAGACCCTCGTTCGTCAACCCGAAACCTGGTTCCACGCTCGTTCCGCCCGGCGCGAAGCGCGTGAGGATCTCGCTGACGGCTTCCACGGCTTCGATGTCGGCCGAAACCGAGAGCTCGACCCAGACGCCCGGGCCCAGCGACTCCGCCCGGGGCGGCGTGGCCGCTCCGACGGCCGCCACGCCCCCGGCCGCATCGTCGGCCGCCACGCCTCCGGCGGTTCTCCGGCCGGCCGCCGGGGCGGCCTTCGTCGTCTTCGTCGTCTTCTTCGTCGTCGCCCTGTCAGCCAATGACGTCCTTCATCCGGTCGAAGAAGCCCCCCGGGGTAACGGCCTCGCCCGACTCGGCGGCGTAGTCCTCGAGCAGGCGGCGCTGCTTCTTGCTGAGCTTCGTCGGGACGTTGACCCGGACGATGACATGGAGGTCGCCTCGCGTCCCCTGACGGCGGAGGTGCGGGACGCCTTTGCCGCGCAGCCGGATCTCCGTGCCGGGCTGCGTTCCGGGCCGGATTTCGAGGTCTTCCTCGCCTTCGATCGTGGGTATCTTGGCCATCGTACCGAGGGCCGCCTGGGCGATCGAAAGCTGGAGGTCGTGGTAGATCTCGGTACCTTCGCGGCGCAGGATCTGGTGGGGCGTCACGTGCACGGCGACATACAGATTGCCGGCCGGCCCGCCACGGGTGCCCGCCTCGCCCTCGCTGGAGAGCCTGATCTGATGGCCCTCGTCGATGCCCGCCGGGATCGAAACCCTGATCTTCTTGTGGCGGTTCTGGCGGCCTTCGCCTCGACAGGCCTGCGCACGGCTTGTCCACGACCCGGCCTTCGCCCTGGCAGCGGGTGCAGACGGTGACGTTGACCATCTGGCCGAGCATCGTCTGGCGGACGCTCCGGATCTCGCCGCGGCCGCCGCAAGCGGTGCAGGTGATCGGCTGGCTTCCCGGCGCCGCGCCCGATCCGCCGCAGGTCTGGCAGCGATCGAGCAGATCGAACTCGATCTCCTTCTCGACGCCCTTGACCGCTTCCTCGAAGGTGATTCGAACGTCGTAGCGGAGGTCCGCACCTGACGGCCGCCGGCCCCGCCGCGCCCCGGCGGGCGCCCCGCCCATACCCGAGAAGAAGGCGTCGAACAGGTCGCCGAACCCGGAGAAACCTTCGGCCCCGAAGGGCGAGCCGGCCCCGCCACCCATGTCGCCGAGCCCAGCCCGTCCGACCATGTCGTAGACCTGGCGGCGCTTGGGGTCGGAGAGGACCTGATAGGCCTCGTTGATCTCCTTGAACTTGTCGGCCGCGCCGTCTTCCGCACTGACGTCGGGGTGGAACTGCTGGGCAAGCTTTCGGAAGGCGCGCTTGATGTCGGCATCGGTCGCGTCACGCTCGATGCCCAGGATTTCGTAGTAGCTTCGCTCGGTAACCATCTAGGCGAAGGATACGAGACACTCGCTTCGGGCGAGGCGCCGCCACTCCGAGCCCTGAAGAATGGGCCGAGGCCGCGGTCTGTGGCGGAGCGTCGCAGGCGTGGCGGCGCGACGTGGCGGGTGGCTGGCGTGGCGGCGCGACGTGGCGGAGCGTCGCAGGCGTGGCGGCGGCGGGTGGCGGCGGCGGGTGGCGGCGGGGCGCGGGCCCGTTCGGCCACGATTACCGTTAGATATCTCCAGTGGCGATAACCGGGCCCGTTCGGCCACGATTCCCGTCAGATATCTCCAGTAGCGATGCTATCCGCGAACTGTGCCTGGTCGAGCAGCGTGTGTCGATGTCCGAGCGATCGCCGCCGCACGAGCGGGCTCGATGTAGCGGCCCCATCCTCGCCGCCGGGTCGGGTTGGGACCTTCCGATCGCGGATAGCATCTCCAGGAGCGATATCTGACGGAAAGCGGGCACGGCCCGGGCCCATACCACTCCCCCGGCCCACTCCCACCGGCCCACGCCCCGCCCACGCCACTCTGCCCCGCCGCCACGGCCCACGCCCCGCCCACGCAACCGCCTAGGCCAGCAACCGCTTCTCCAGGCGGCGCGACGCGATGGCCAGACCCACCATTCCAAGGACCGCCAGATAGACGACGTCGAGGCCGATCGCGAGGTCGGGAGTACCCGTCGTAAAGCCCCGGATCAGGTGGACGCCCCGGTAGAGCGGCGTGCATTCGACGAACAGCTGGAGCGCGGGCGGGTATGCGTCGATGGGATAGAACGTCCCGGAGAACAGGAACATCGGCATCAGCATCAGCTGGACGTAGTCGAAGTCCTGCCACTTCCGGACGAAGGTGGTCACGGCCAGGCCGGCCCCGGCGAACGCGAAGCCCACGAGCATCGCGGCGGGAAAAGCCAGGATCCCCAGCGGCGACGTGATCAGCGGCTGCCCGGTCAGGCCGAAGAGCGCCACCACGACGAGAAACCCGATGGCGTAGAGGCTGCCCCGGAGCAGAGCCCAGAGGATCTCGCCCGCCGCCGCATCCCCGAGCGACATCGGCGTGGCGATCATCGCGTCATAGAGCTTGGCGTAGCGGAGCTTGAAGAAGAAGTTGTTGGACGTTTCGTAGATGGCGCCGTTCATCGCCGAAGATGCCAGGAGCGCGGGAGCGACGAACACGGCATAGGTGACTGTGTGGCCGCCCAGCGGCACGTCGCCGATGAGAGCACCCACGCCGAACCCCATCGAGAGCAGGTAGAACAGCGGCTCGAAGAAGCCGGACAGGATCACCATGAAGGTGTGCCGGTAGACGAGCAGGTTCCGCTCGACAAGATGAGTCGGGCGAACCAGCCGGTCGGAGGCCGACGACCGCCGTCCGAGCGCGACGGGGGCGATCATCTAGACCACCATCCTTCGCCGGAACGTCACCCGAGCGGCAAGGAATCCGGCGACGAAGAATGCCGCCAGCGCGGCCAGATGGATCGACCACGCGAGCGGCTCCACTACCCCAAGCGACAGCGAACGGGCGATCGCGACGCCGTGATAGAGCGGAGTCGCCCAGGCGATCGGCTGGAGCAGAACCGGCAGCTTCTCTATCGGGAAGAACGTGCCGGAGAACAGAAACAGGGGCGTGATCCCGAACCGGAAGAGGACGTTGAAGCCCGAGTCCCCCCGCTGCGTGGCCGTAAAGGCCATGATCGGAGCCGCGAACGCCAGGGCGGTCAGGATCGAGACCGGCACGGCGAGCACGACCAAGGGCGAGGAAGCGGCGCCGAGTGCCACGATCACGATCAGAAACAGGACCGAGAGAATAGTCGCCCGGAATCCGATCCAGATGAGGTCGCCCACGAGAAGGTCGCCGACGCCAACCGGAGTATTGAGGGCGGCGATGTAGGTCTTGTCCCACTCGATCTTGGCCATGATCGGCCACGCGGACTCGAACGCGGCGGCCATCATCGCCTGGGTGACCAGCAGGGCCGGGGCGATGTAGTCGATGTAGGGCACGCCGCCTGGGGCGCCGCCGTTGCGATTGACGTACAGCCCAAGTCCTATGCCCATCGACACCAGATACAGGAGCGGCTGGGACAGCCCCGAGAGCAGGTAGCTATGCCAGGTCCGTCGGAAGACGAGCAGATCCTTCTCGAAGACACGGAAGGCCTGGCTGCCGAAGCGACCCGAGCCCGAGCCCGAGCCAGGTTGGCCCAAGGCCCCGCCATATGGGGCGGACGGCGATGGCCCGGACGGCGACGTGGTGGGAGCGGCAGCCATCACTCGACCAGGCTTCGGCCGGTCAAGCGCAGGAAGACGTCTTCGAGGGTGCTCCGACGGACCAGGACGCTCGAAGGCCGGAGGCCGCGTTCGTAGGCTGCCGCGGCGGCCGCCTCGCCGTCGACCGTGTAGACGAGAACTCGATCGGGCAGCTGCTCGACTCGATCCGCGAGACCCTCGAGTTGGCCGTCCAGGTGGGCCGAGTCGTCGGTCTCGCCTTCCTCGCGGCGGAAGCGCAGCTCCAGAACCTCGCGAGTGACGTACTTCTCGATCAGCTCGCGAGGCGAGCCATGGGCCACGATCTTGGCGCAATCCATGACCACGAGCCGATCGCAGAGCTGCTCGGCTTCGTCCATGTAATGCGTCGTCAGGCAGAGGGTCACTCCCCGGGACTTGAGCCGGTAGAGCCGATCCCAGACGAGGTGACGGGCCTGCGGATCGAGGCCGGTCGTGGGCTCGTCGAGCAGGAGCAGCGAAGGTTCGTTGATCAGCGCCCGGGCGATCACGAGGCGCCGTTTCATGCCCCCGGACAATGGCTCGACCTTGTCGTTCGAACGCTCGGTGAGCTGCACGAACTCGAGCAACTCCGTCGCCCGCCGGCGCGATTCGGCCCACGAGAGACCGAAGTAGCGGCCGAAGACGAGCAGGTTCTCCAGGACCGTCAACTCCGTGTCGAGCGTGTCGGCTTGAGGCACGACGCCGAGTCGGGCGCGGATCGAGGGGCCGTGGTGTGTCGGATCGAGCCCGAAGATCGAGAGATCTCCCGAGGTAACCGGCGAAACGGTCCCGATCATGCGCATCGTGGAGGTCTTGCCCGCGCCGTTGGGCCCGAGGAAGCCGAAGGCCTCTCCGGGGGCCACGTCGAAGTCGATTCCATCGACCGCCGTGAACGCGCCGAAGAGCTTCGTCAGGCCTCGAGCCCGGATCAAGGGCGGGGTCTGGTCGGTAGCGTCGAGCATGGAGGGATGGTACCGCCGAACGGCCCTCGGTCGGTCCGCAACGCGAGGCGTGGCCGGGGGACCCGGAATGCGGACCGCGGGTTGACCCACCAGGCGACCTTTCCTGCGCATTCTCGCCCGCGCTGCCACCGAACCATCGTCCCGCAAGCGTGTGACGATCTGCGGAGATCGCCCAGTACCCCACGTTGACTATCATCAGCGGGTTACCCCGCATGGGTTGTCTCGTGGACGAATACTGGGTCTGTCAGCACTGCCGGTCGCTCAACCGGGCTGGCGCGAGCAAGTGCTACAGCTGCAGGAACAAGTTCGGCTCCAAGCCAAAGCCGCCGCCTCAGAGTACGCAGACGGCGGCGCCGGGTATGCCCGGCGGCCCGCCTCCGCCACTTGGTTCGCTGCCCGCGGCCGCCCAGAGCACTCCACCGGCCTACTTCTCCCGCCCCGTGGCCTTGCCGACGCCCGCGGCCCAGCCTGCGGCCGCAGCCGTACAACAGTCCGGACGCCACCTTTCCAGTCCCGTCGCGGCCATTGAACGCCGCATCTCCGCGGCCCTCGCCGTCCGGCCCGTCGTGGCCGTCACCGGGCTCGGCTATGTAACGGCTGGCCTTCTGGGTTTGATCTTCGCCCTCGGTGGCCTGCTGACGAGCATCGGGCTGCCGGCCGCGACCTACGCCCTGCAACACGCGGACTTGCCGGCCGGCTGGGCCCAGCTGAGCGCGGGCCAGCAAAGCGGCTTCAGGTCGCTCGTGGGCGTGGAAGTCGTGCTGGCATTGCTGGCCCTTGCCACGTTCTCCGTGTTCGTCGGGTTGTCGACTCACAACACGACCGGCCTGGGCTCCGAGGTTACCCTGCTGATGCCCCGGCGGGCCGGGACCATCTGGCCTCGACTGGTCTGGGTTCAGATCCGCATCGCGATCGGACTCCTGCTGCCCGCGGTGCTCATCTGGTACGGGTACGAGCTGCCCGGTCTCATCGCCGCAGTGGTCGCCATCGAGATCGCCCAACGTCATCTCGACGACATGCTCGATTGGCTCGAGACGCCCGCGAAGCACCTGCCCGATCTGTACCGCAAGCTCGGTACGAACGCCTCGAAGGGCTCTCCGCTCGCGGCGCTGTGGGCGATCCTGTTCCGGGTCGCCAACCTGGCCGCGATCGGCGTCTTCCTTGTGGCCCCGCTTGGGTTGGCGATAGCCACCGGGCTGACGACAAGCGGCCGCGATTTCAAGCTCTGGCACGCGGCCGGATACGGCCCCGGGCAGCTGGCCGTCGCCGCGCTTGCGGCGATCCTGGCCGTATCGGTGGCCACCACGCTGCTCGCGACAATCGCCCTCGTCCTGGGCCTGGTGTCACGGCAGCGAATTCGCCGAACGATGGCTCGGGTAGGACGGTCTCGCTCGTGGCTGGCGCGTCCGGGTCAGGGCACGTATGGCCCGGGAATCATGCCTCCTCCGGCCGGCGCCCAGGCCGCTGCCGCAGCCGGCGTTGGGGCTCTCGCCGGTGGCATGTACCTCGACGAGGACCGCATGGTCGAGCGCCTGCCGCAGGGAATGCGGCCGACGGAATACCCCGACGATCAGCCCGGGTATGGCCCCGGCTCTCCGCTTCGAGCCGCCCCCGGCCAGGACCCGCGGATGGATCCGCGGCTGGATCCCAGGCTGGATCCGCGCGTGGACATGCGCCCCGACCCGAGGCTTGACCCGCAGGCTTAATCCGCAGCCGGGCCCCGGGTTCGACCCGAGATCGGATCCGCGGCTGGATCCAAGGCTGGATCCGCGCGTAGACATGCGCCCCGACCCGAGGCTTGACCCGAGGCTTAATCCGCAGCCGGGCCCCGGGTTCGACCCAAGACCGGCTCCGGGACCGGGACCGGGCCCGGGCCCAGGCCAGGATCCCAGGCTGGACCCCGGACTCGACCCACGTCTTGCGGCACTCCGAACGCCACCGGCCGATCTCCGGCAGGCTCCCGCTCCCGCGTGGCCCGGAGCCACGCCTCCCGCGTCGCCGCAGGTTCTGATGCCGACTCCCGGCATTCCGCGTCCCCGGCCGCCGGCCAACATGCCGGGCCCCGAGGACCCGGAGGCCTCGGTCGGGCGGGCAGGCCAAACAGGCGGCTACCTCACCTCGAGGCTCGGAACGGATCGCGCGCCGGCGAGCGGCGGGCTGATCAATCGAATGAACGCCCAGAGCGGAGCGAGCCCGGCCGGGGCCCCAGGCTTTGGAGCCCCGTCGAACTCGTCAGCTGATCGAGATCAAGCTTCCTTGAACTCGCCTTCGACGACTTCCTCGCCCTGGTCGCCCGACGATCCTTCGGAGGCACCCTCAGCCTGACCCGTCTGGCCGTCCTGGCCTTCGGGTCCCGCTGAAGAGGCTGCCGCGTAGGCCGCGGTGCTGACCTTCTGGAGCTGCTCCACGAGCGCATCGGTGGCCGTCTTGACGGCGTCCATGTCGTTGCCCTTGAGAGCCGTCCGGACCGCCTCGACTCGTCGATCGGTCTCCGCCCGGTCCTCGGCCGACACCTTGTCGCCAAGGTCGCGCAGCGTCCGCTCGGCCTGGTAGGCAAGAGCGTCGGCCTGGTTGCGGGCTTCGACCTCTTCCTTGCGCTTGCGGTCTTCGTCGGCGTGCTCGCCGGCCTCCTTGACCATCCGATCGACGTCGTTCTTCGAGAGCATCGAGCTGGCGGTGATCCGGACCTGCTGCTCGCGGCCGGTCGCCCGGTCACGCGCCTTCACGTCGAGGATGCCGTTGGCGTCGATGTCGAACGTGACCTCGATCTGCGGGATGCCGCGCGGCGCCGTGGGGATGCCGTCGAGGATGAACTTGCCCAGGGTCTTGTTGTCCGTGGCGAAGTCGCGTTCGCCCTGGAGGACGTGGACCTCGACCTGGGTCTGGTTGTCCGACGCGGTCGAGAACACCTGGCTCTTGCTCGTGGGGATCGTCGTGTTGCGATCGATCAGCCGGGTCATGACGCCGCCCATCGTCTCGATGCCGAGCGAAAGCGGGGTCACGTCGAGGAGCAGGATGTCCTTGACCTCGCCCGCGAGAACGCCGGCCTGGATCGCGGCGCCGATGGCCACGACTTCGTCCGGGTTCACGCCGCGATGCGGCTCCTTGCCGCCGAACATCTGCTTGACCGCTTCGTTCACGGCCGGCATACGCGTCTGGCCGCCGACCATGACGACCTCGTCGATGTCGGACGGCTTGAGGCCGGCGTCGCGGAGGGCCTTGGAAACCGGGCCGCGGGTCTTGTCGATGAGGTCCGCCGTCAAGTCTTCGAGCTTGGCCCGCGAAAGCGTCATCACGAGGTGCTTGGGCGTGCCCTCGAAGGCGGTGATGTAGGGCAGGTTGACTTCTGTCTGGCTCGTCGTCGAGAGCTCGATCTTGGCCTTCTCTGCCGCTTCCTTGAGGCGCTGGAGGGCCTGCTGGTCGGAGCGGAGGTCGATGCCTTCCTCGCGCTTGAACTCGGCCAGGAGCCACTCGATGACCCGCTGGTCGAAGTCGTCGCCGCCGAGGTGCGTGTCGCCGTTGGTGGCCTTGACCTCGAAGACGCCTTCGCCGAGCTCGAGGATCGAGATGTCGAAGGTGCCGCCGCCCAGGTCGTACACGGCGATTTTCTCGTCGTGCTTCTTCTCGAGGCCGTAGGCCAGCGCGGAAGCGGTGGGCTCGTTGATGATCCGCTTGACTTCCAGGCCGGCGATGCGGCCCGCGTCCTTGGTGGCCTGGCGCTGGGTGTCGTCGAAGTAGGCCGGGACCGTGATGACGGCCTCGGTGACCTTCTCGCCCAGGTACGCCTCCGCGTCCGCCTTGAGCTTCTGCAGGATCATGGCGCTGAGTTCGGGCGGGGTGTACGACTTGCCGTCGGCGACCGCGACGCGGATGCCGTCGCTCTTGGGATCCCGCTCGACCTTGTACGAGACGAGTTCGCGGGAGTGCCCGGTCTCGGGGTCGTCGAAACGGCGGCCCATGAAGCGCTTGATCGAATAGACGGTGTTGGTCGGGTTGGTGACGGCCTGACGCTTCGCCAGCTGACCGACGAGACGCTCGCCGCTCTTGGTGAAGGCCACGACCGAGGGGACCGTCCGACCGCCCTCAGCGGACGGGATGACGGTAGGCTCGCCGCCTTCCATCACTGCCACGACGCTGTTAGTCGTGCCCAGGTCGATGCCGATGATCTTTCCCATTGAGTTCGTTGCTCCCTAGCAGGCTTCCTGTGTCGATTTAGGCTTGGTCAGGATGATCAGTTGATGTTGGTTCGGGCCGAGTCCGCGCCGGCGGCGACGGTCACCATGGCCGGCCGGAGCACCCGGTCGCGGACGCGATAGCCACGCTGGACTTCCGCGACCACTTCTCCATCCGGGCGGCCCGTGCCCGGGATGCTGGCGATGGCCTCGTGTTCCCGAGGGTCGAACGGCCGGCCGACCGCTTCGATCGGCGTCACGCCTTCGCTCTCGAGGAGCGACCGCAGCTTGCGGTCGACCAGGGTAATTCCCTCGATCCAGCCCGCGCCCTTCAACTCGGCCGGCATGGCGTCGAGGGCGCGATCGAAGTCGTCAGCCACGGACAGCAGCTTGCGCAGCAGCAGCTCACTGGCGAGTCCGAGTTCACGCTCCCGATCCTCAGCCGTCCGCCTCTTGAAGTTGGCGAAGTCCGCGGCAGTCCGCTGCAGGCTCGCGAGATGCTCCGCGGCCAGACCGCGGGCCTCTTCGAGCTCGGCCGACAGACGGTCGATCGCAGCCGATTCGTCCGAGACGACCCGGCTGACCGGAGTAGTCCGGGGCCGGCTTCGGCCGGCGCCGGCATCTGGGTTCGACGGTGTATGGAACGATCAGGCATAGAGATGCTCCACTAACTCGGTCATCAGGCTCGACACAAATCCCACCGACGCGATGGCCTGGGCGTAGGGCATTCGAGTGGGCCCGAGGACGCCGACGACCCCGATCGCCCGGCCGACTCGACCATACGGCGCGAGCACGAGCGAGACTTCCTGCATCTCGGCGGGCCGGTTCTCGTGGCCGATGAAGATCTGGATGCCGCCGGCCGCGGCTACGTTTTGGACCAGCGAGCCGAGGTAAGCCCGGTTCTCCAGGGCCGCGAAGACCTGACGGACCTTCTCGCTGCGGTCGAACTCCGGGGCGGCCATGACGTTGAGCAGGCCGTCGCTGAAAAGGTCGTCGATCATGGCCGCGTCGAACTCGCGCATCGTCCGGACGAGCGTGTCGCCGATCCGGCAGATCAGGTTCGCGTCTTCGCTCGCTTCGTCGCCACGGGGCAGGTCCGCCAGGGCGGTCTCGATCTCGTCGGCGGTGCGGTCCACCGCGAGCACGTTCAGCAGGTTGGCGATTCGGTCCAGCTGCTCCTGCGGAGTCTGTCCGGGAAGATTGAGAAGGGTCTGCTTCATGGTCCCTTCTCGGAACACGACGACGAGCAGGGCCAGCCGATCCTGGACGCTGACGACGTCCAGCCGACGTACCCGGGCGGCCTGAGGCTTGGCCGTCGTGGCGAGGCCCGCCGTCTTGGTATTCGCCGCCAGGGTGCTCGCGGCGAGGCGGAACCAGTGCTCGCTGGCGAACTCCACCTGGCCGAACTGATGCCGGATCATCCGCTGCTCCACCGTGGGCAGCGTCCAGTCTTCGGACAGCGCCTGGACGTAGTAGCGGTAGCCGGCGTCGGTGGGTACGCGGCCGGCGGAGGTGTGCGGATGCGACAGCAGACCCATCGCCTCGAGGTCCGAAAGGATGCCCCGGACCGTGGCGCTGCTCACGCCCAGCCGGTAGCCCGAAACGAGCGCCCCGGAACTGACCGGCGTCGCGGAAGTCACGTATTCGTCGATGACGGCTCTCAGGATCGCGCCCGAGCGGGCATCCAGAGCGCCGATGGTGCGGCGAGGCCGTCGCGCCATTCTCGTCTCCATTCTCCTGGGGCCCGAGCCGTCGAAGGAGCGGGCGGACGCGACGCGACCCCAGGGCGTCCCTGGGCGAGTCCGCGGCCGGCCGCCGAGCCCCCCGTTCGGCAGGCTCCGTCGGTGGTTAGCACTCTCACCATGTGAGTGCTAACGTGACGTTGGCGATGGTAGCAGTGACCGCCGGAGAGTGTCAACGGGGGCGGCCGCCGACCCGGTCGCCAGGCGCGACTGCTACACGAGCCGCGAAAACAGCTCATTGCTGAGAAGCCGGCCCCGAGTCGTGAGGCGCAAGCGCTCCTCGCCCAGGTCATCGAACGTCTCGAGGAGACCCGCCTCGATGGCCCACTCGCCTTTGCCTAGCAGTGGCGGGGTCGTGCGTCCACGTCGCGGGAATGCCGCTGTCGAGTCGAAGAGCCAGGATGACCTCCTCCGAACGGGCGACAGAGTCGGTCAGGGACTCACTGCCACCAGCCGGAAGCGACGGCCCGCCATCGGCATCGCCATGGGACTCGTGTGGCACAAGGGCCGCCGAGGTACGCATCCATCGCGGCGACGTTCCAGCGGCGGGTGCGCGCCGTCGAAGGCGTGCGCGCCCGGACCGATCGCTTCGTAAGGCCGCCGGCGCCAGTAGGTCAGGTTGTGGCGGCTCTCGTGGCCGGGTCGAGCCCAGTTCGAGATCTCGTAGTGGCGCCAGCCGAGTGCCGCGAGCACCTCGGACGCGTGCTCGTACTGGTCCGCCGCCCGATCGTCGTCTTGATCCGCTCGGGCACGATCGCGCCAGCGGCGGGCGCCGGTGCGACGTGGACAGGTGATCGCCGGACTGGCCGGTGAGCCCTTCGGCATCGGGATCGTCGAGGGTCAGCGCGTAGAGCGACAGATGGTCCGGTTCGAGTGCGAGTGCCGAATCGAGCGAGGCCGCCCATGAGGCCACGCTCTGGCCCGGGACGTCGTACAGGAGATCGAGGTTGACTGAGGCGATCCCGCCGCTTCTCACGGCCCGAACCGCCGCGGCGATGTCCTCCGCCGAGTGGCGACGGCCGAGGCTCTTCAGCTCGACGCGTATCGAAGCTCTGCGCCCCCAGCGAGACCCGATTCACGCCCGCTCGCCGGAAAGCGGCCATGTCGCCGACCTCGTCGGGGCCGGGGTTCGCCTCGAGGGTTATCTCGGCGTCGTCATCAATTCCGTAGCGCCGCGCGGCGATGGCGATCAGCCGCTCCACTCGCGCCGGGGGCATGAGCGAGGGAGTACCGCCACCGAAGTAGATGCTCTGGAGCGCGCGGCCGATCCTGGGGCGGCCCAAAGCGAGCATCGGCGACGTCGGCGCGGAGTTCGAGCTCCGCCTCGAGCGCGTCGAACAGTTCCACCGGTCCGAGCCCTGGGCCCCCGAGCGTCCGCGCCCGCGTACACGACGAAATCGCAATACGGGCAGCGGGCCAGGCAGAACGGCACGTGGACGTACAGCGCGATGGGCGGAATTGGCGTCAGGTCGACCGGTAGCTCCACAGCCAGAGGTTAGCCGACCTGGCGGCGTGTGCCCCGTTGGCGCGCTCGTAGGCGCTCCGCAGGCGCTCCGCGGCGCAGGGAATGGCCCGCAGACGATTTGCCCGGAAGAGGCAGCGGTCATTCTCTGTGTTCGCCGGCGGCGGCGTGCCTCGGGGCTCCGGCCACGCGAGCGATCGTCAACCTGAGCCGGCACCAGACAGGCCTGAGCCGGTTCCCGAGCCCAAGCCTCGGTCCAGAACCCTGGCTCGGTTGCGGCTTCTCTTCGCCACCCAGTGGCTCGGGCAGGCGCAATCCACGTGGCTCCGCTCCCCGGCCGGGCGTCGTGGGCCGGCGCGCATCCTGCCAGCCAACCGGCGTGGCCCGAACCGCGGCCAGCTCCTCCGGCTCATGTCCGGCCGGAGCCGGCTGACCCGAGTGTCCGGTGCAAACGAACATCGCGAACGACGTGACGGCGTGGAAGACGATCGCCGCCCCGATCCCGCCCGTCGCGAGGGTCACCCAGCCGCCCAGCAGCCCGTAGCCGACCGCCGGGACGAGCATGTAGTGGACCCTGCCGGGCGCGGCGAGCCGCGTGACCAGGACGTAGGCCACGGCCGAGATCAGGATTGCGTAGCCGCTCTGGAATCCGACGGCCACCAGCGTGCCCAGGACCGCGCCCCGGAAGGCGGCCTCGTCGATGATCGCCGTCCCGATCGAGTTGATGGCCGCGCGCGGATAGGCACGCAGCCTCGGCAGTCTCGCGTAGCCGTACCGATATCGGGCGTAGGCCCAGGCCTGCAGCCCGCCCAGAACCGCCAGCGGCAGGCCGAAGACCACGACGTCCATCCGGTGGCCGACGAGGAGGAAAAGCTGATCGTGCGGGCGAGGGTGGATCACGTAGATGGCGGCCAGGCAGGCCCCGCCGATGGCGAACCAGGCAAGCCAGCCGGCGACCCCGGCCCGGCGCCCCGCGGACCCGTCGTATTCCGCCGTCCCGAAGCGGCCGGCCTCCAGGCGCAGCTGCACCAGCATCATGAAGAAACCGACGGCGATGAGCTCTCGAGCGGTGTCGGTCGTCATACCTCATCCATGCGAAGTACCGCGAGGAACGCTTCTTGCGGTATCTCGACGGATCCGACGCGCTTCATGCGCTGTTTTCCCTCTTTTTGTTTTTCGAGGAGCTTCTTCTTGCGTGTGATGTCGCCGCCGTAGCACTTGGCGAGGACGTTCTTGCGCATCGCGGCAACGGTTTCGCGGGCGATGACGTTGGAGCCGATGGCGGCCTGGACGGCGATCTCGAACATCTGCCTGGGGATGAGTCCGCGCAGCCGGTGGACCAGTTCACGGCCGATGGCCTGCGCTCGGTCGCGATGGACGATGACCGACAGGGCGTCCACCGACTCGCCGGCGACGAGGACGTCGACCTTCACCAGATTGGCCGCCCTGTAGCCGATCTCCTCGTAGTCCATCGAAGCGTAGCCCTGGGTCCGGGTCTTGAGCTGATCGAAGAAATCGACGATTACCTCGCCCAGGGGCAGCTCGAAGTTGAGAAGCACGCGCTTGGGATCGAGGTATTCCATCTCCAGGAACGTGCCGCGGCGGTTCTTGGTCAGCTCCATCAGCGTGCCGATGTAGGTGCGTCGGCGTGATGATGCCGAGCTTGACCCAGGGCTCGAGGATCTCCTCGATGACCCCTGCGTCCGGCATCTTCGACGGGTTGTCCACGCTGACCGTCCCGCCGTTGTTGATCAACACGACCTTGTACTCGACCGAAGGTGCCGACGCGATCAGCTCCTGGCCGAACTCGCGCTCCAGGCGCTCCTGGATGATCTCCATGTGGAGCAGACCCAGGAAGCCGCAGCGGAAGCCGAAGCCGAGCGCGACCGAGCTTTCGGGCTCGAAGCTGAAGCTCGCGTCGTTGAGATGCAGCTTCTCCATCGCTTCGCGGAGGTTCGGGTACTCCGAGCCGATGATGGGGTAGATGCCGGCGAAGACGAGCGCCTTGGCGGGCTGGTATCCGGGCAGCGGCTCCGGTGCGGGGTCGGCGACGAGCGTGACCGTGTCGCCGACCTGGGCGTCTCGGACGCTCTTGAGACCCGTAGCCACGTAGCCCACGTCGCCGGCGTGCATTTCCGGCACGGGCACGAGCTGCGGCTTGAAGTAGCCGACCTCGAGGAGCTGCGCCTCGGCGCCCGAGCCCATCAGGCGGATGCCGTCGCCGGTCCGCATCGTCCCCTGGGCAATGCGGATGTACACCACGACGCCCTTTGTAGGCGTCGTAATGCGAGTCGAAGATCAGGCCCTTGAGCGGCTTGTCCGGATCGCCCTTGGGCGGCGGGACGCGCTTCACGATCGCTTCGAGGATTTCGGGGACGCCCGTCCCATCCTTGGCGGAGGCCAGAAGGACCTCTTCGCGCGGGATCGCGAGGACGCTCTCGAGCTCCTCGATCACCACGTCCACCTGTGCCGACGCCAGGTCGATCTTGTTGAGCACCGGGATGATCGTCAGGTTCTGCTTCATCGCCAGGTGGACGTTGGCGAGCGTCTGCGCCTCGATACCCTGGGTGGCGTCGATGACGAGGATGGCGCCCTCACAGGCCTGCAGGCTGCGGCTGACTTCGTAGCTGAAGTCGACGTGTCCGGGCGTGTCGATCAGGTTGAGGCCGTAGATCAGGCCATCTTCGGCCAGGTACTCGAGCCTGACTGCGCGAGCCTTGATCGTGATGCCGTGCTCGCGCTCGAGATCCATCGAGTCGAGCACCTGGGCGGTCATCTGGCGCGAGTCGATGGTGTGGGTGCTCTCGAGCAGCCGATCCGACAGCGTGGTCTTGCCGTGGTCGATGTGCGCGATGATGCTGAAGTTGCGCAGGCGCTCTTGGGGAATGCGGTCGGTCACGCGACTGAGTTTAGCGGAGCCGAGCTTCGCGCCGAGCAGGGTCGATGCCAGACGTCTCGAGCAGCGTCGAGACCACGACGAAAGCTTCGACGGCCTGCTCCGAGTTGAACCCGCCGTGCTCACCGACTAACCAAGACGTGTCCAGGGTCCGCACGGGTTCCCGAGCGACTCGGACCGCATGGTCAACAACCAATTCGTCATATCTGGCGTCCGGTTCGATGAAGTCGCGGTCAAGCCGAGGCATTCGTCCGGTGTATTGGAAAGGGTTCAGCCGTCGTCCACTTCTTGAACAACTTCCGCCAGGTGAGCGTTATTCGAGTTCTGGGGCTCGAGAAGGGGCGGCGGGAGGCGCGATCCCCGATTGCTGTGCGTGGCCGGAGCTCACCGGTACCTTGGCGGGCTTCCGAGGAGGCTCGAATCTGGACTAACGTTCGTGTGGTGGAAGTTGTTCAAGAAATGCTTGGAGATGCGATCGGCGGTATCGAATCGGCCGCCGAAACTGAGCGATAACGGCTCACCTGGGCGGAGGCCAACCCGGGGACGTATCCCGGCCCCGGGGACGTATCCAAACCCGGGCGCACTCAACCACCAGCCGGCGCCCAACTCCCCTCGGGCGCCGGCCGGTGCGAAACGGGGCCTAGTAGGTGACGACTCGCGGCAGAGCCTTGGCCTGCTCGATCCAGTCCGTGACCATTTCGACGGTCGGGATGCGGCGGACGAGCGATCGGGCCGCGCTCGCTTCGGCAAGGGTCTGGGTCAGGTTGGCCGCGTTGCGCTGGGCCAGTTCCGGCACGGTGTCCACGCCGCCGATCTCGAGCAGGTCCGAGTACTCGGAGCCGACGCCCTTGATCCGATAGAGATCCACCCGGTTCACCCACTTGAGGATGAGGGTGTGGCTGATGCCTGTGGCCAGTTCCAGATCCGCTCGGCCCTTGGGGGTCGCGCCGGACTCCAGAAGGGCGTCCGTGGTCTTTACTCCAGCTGCCGCCAGTTTCTCGGCAAACGCGGGACCGATGCCTTCGACGTCGACTACGTTCATTGAGTCCTCCTTGCGCGGCTGAACAGACGCGAGTATGGGCTCGATCCAGGTAGCCAGTCATCCGAATTTTCGGGTAGTCGTTCGTTTTGGCAGGGCACGGGCACGCCGTCGCATGTAACTGCTCCCGGCGCGATGGGCTCGGTCGCGCAAAACGCGCGCCTACGCGCATACGCGAGACTCTGCTACCATCAACCGTCGCATCAGTCGGCCTTGTTTCGGCTGCCTGTCGTACTCCGCACGAACGAATGAGGTCTTAGAACTTTGGCCAAGACGCCCCGAGGCTGGACCGGCGCCCGCACGCCGTCAGCGATCAAGCGGGTTCGCCAGGCAGAGAGCCGGCGGGCCATCAATCAGCCGCGCAAGAGCGCAGCGAAGACGTACGTTGCCAACGCCGTCGCCGCTGCGGCCAGCGCCAATGAGGCCGAGACGGCAACCGCGCTCGCGGAAGCCATGTCGGCACTCGACAGAGCCGCCAAGGTCGGGGCGATCCACCCCAACAACGCCGCCCGACGAAAGTCGCGGCTGGCGCTGAAGCTCAACGCCATGGCCGCCGGCACGCACGTCCAGACGGGCGCTCGAGCCACCAAGACGACCGGCACCGCCGCCGCCATCAAGGCCGCTCGGACCAGGATCGCGACGGGCAAGGCAGTCAAGGCCAAGGGCCCGCAGACCGCGGCCGGCAAGGCCAAGGCCGCTCTATCCAAGACCGCCCGAGCCGAAACCGCTCCGGCCCCCGCAGTCGAGGCCCCGAAGACTCGTACCGCCGCCAAGGCGCCGAAGACCACGGCCAAGACCGCTGCTCCCAAGGCAGCCAAGGGCGAGACCGTCAAGGCAGCCGCCAAGACGGCCGCCCCCAAGGCCACGGCCAAGACAGCCGCTCCGAAGGCAGCCGCGAAGGCCGCGGCGAAGGCTCCGGCGAAGGCCGCGCCAAGACCGCCGAGAAGCCGGCCGCCAAGGCCGCCAAGGCCCCGGCGAAGGCCGCGGCTCCAAAGGCCCCGGCCAAGGCCAAGACAGAGAAGTAGTCACGGCTTCGTTTGCTCGAAGAGCCAGGTCTCCGGACCTGGCTCTTCGATTTCCGGAGAGGCACATGGCCGATCCTCGGGCGTATGCAAGAGAACTCGCTCGCGCCTCGATAGCGCGCGGCGACGTCACGGGTTGGTTCGAGCAGCTCTATTCGGAGTCCATCCGCGACGCGTTCGACATCTCCTGGGTGGATCTGGCCCCGAATCCATACCTCGTGGAGTGGGCCGCCAGGGCGTTCGTTGAGCCGCCTCGCGGACGAGCCCTCGTCGTCGGGTGCGGCTACGGCGACGACGCGGAGTTCGTTGCGTCACTCGGCTTCGAGGTGACGGCCTTCGACATCGCGCCCTCGGCCGTGGCTCGCTCCCGCGAGCGCTTTCCATCCTCGAGCGTCGAGTACGTAGTCGCGGACATCCTGCGGCCGCCGCCCGACTGGGAAGGGGCCTTCGACTTCGTCTTCGAGGCCTACACGGTCCAGGTCCTCCCGGACGCCGCCCGCCTCGTCGCCGCCGCTTCGGTGGGCCGAATGGTCGGACCCGGCGGCAGGCTGCTGGTCGTCGCGCGCAGCCGCAAAGACTCGGATCCGAAGGGCTCCATGCCCTGGCCGCTGACGCGCGACGAGCTCGACGCCTTCGCCGTCCCCGGTCTGGACCTCGCCGATTTGCGCGAGCTCGTCGAGCCGGGCGACCCGCCCGTGCCGCGTTTCGTCGCCGAGTTCGCCCGGAACGACTGAGCCGGCGCAGGCCCCCGGGCAGCGGGCCGGCCGGAGCCGCGGGCCGCCGCGCACGTGGCCCGCGCCGCGGCACGGCACTCGCCGGCGCCTCGACACGACCTCCACAGACGCTCCATGCGTCGTCCACGGCGATTGCACCTCCACCCGGGACCATCCGAGAACGCAAGACCTCGTCGGCAGGCGCGCGCCTCGTGGCTCCGCCGGCCGCCGAGGATGGAGGGCCATCGATGAGCTCAATTCACAAGGCTGGACTCTTTATCGCGGGTCTGGCCACAGTCCTCACGATTGCGGGAGCGTTCGTGATCCAGGGCTACTCCACTGCCAGCCGGGCCGCGGCGGCGCCCCCAGGGATCGCGGACGCCGCGTCGGTGCCGACGAGCCACGCCCGTCCCCGACGCGACAGCGAGTCTCCCGCCGGAGATCGTCTACGTGGCGCCCGTCCCAAGCCCGGCGGTCATTCACGTCACCAAACCCGCGGACCCGGGCAACACCACAGCCACTCCGGGCAACACTCCCGCGAGCACCCCGGCCGGCCCGCAGCCGACGCCGCCCGTGATCCACGTCATCGTGCCGACACCCGGTGGCGGCGACGACGGCGGCGGAGGCGACGACTGATGGCCGGGCCCACGGAACGACCGGGCGGACACGACCGGCCCAAGCCCGCCAAACCAGACGCCCGCCCGATGAGGGCGGTCCTCGGAGTGGGCGGCCTGGCGGCGATGTCGGCCCTCGCGGCTGCCATCGTCTCGCCACCTCGACCCGACACGGTAGTCCTGCCCGCGCCCGTCGTGGCGCCGGATCCCAATGCCCAGGTCGTCGCGGATCAGGGCGGGCAGAATGCCTCGGGCCAAACCGCCGGACCGGCCGCGAGTCAGGTCCACCGGCCGGTCCAGTACGTCCAGCTGCTACCCGGCCAGACCGCGCCGCCGGGTGCGACGGTCATCCCGGCGACCGCCCCCACGCCGATCACGGTCGTGGTCACCGTGCCGGCACCGGGCGGCGGCCGCGGCACGAGTGGCGGCGGCAGCACCGGCGGGACCACGGTCTCGAAGCCGGCGCCCCAACCGACCCCGATCATCATCAAGACCACGCAGTCCGGCAAGGTGGTCCCTTGAGCGCCTCCGGCTTTCAGCTGCGGGGTGCGGGTCCGTCAAACCTGGCGGAGCCATCGGCGGAGCGTGTGCGTGCCCGTCAGCCTGGCCACTCGCTCGATGGGCGGCAGGCTCGCCATCCATGTCGACGCCGGCGAGCGGCCCGCCGAGGCGGCGGCGAGAGCCCGGCTGGTCGCGGGCCGGATCGACGCCTGGGCGGCGCGCCTTACCCGCCATTCGGACGACTCGGATCTGGCGCGTCTCAACGCCGAGTCCCGGCTGAGTCCGAACCGGGTCCGACCCACCCTGGCCGCGGCCTTGCTGGCCGGCCGGGAAGCCTGCCGGCTCGGAAACGGCTACGTGGACATAACCATGCTCGACGCCCGCCTGGCGGCAGAGAGCGGCACGCGCCGCCTGCGCCCCAACGAGCGCGCCTGGCGCATCGCGCCGGGCCGGCGGGGCTCCGCCGTAGTCACCCGCCCCGCCGGCCTCCATTTCGACCTCGGCGGTGTGGGCAAGGGCTGGATCGCGGATCGGGCGCTCAGATTGCTCGCCGGCTTCCCGGGCGGACTCGTCGATGCCGACGGCGACATGGCGATCAGGTCGGCTCCGGGGCGCGTCTGGGAGATCGGGATCGACGACCCGCGCGTCGCTCGACGGCCAGCTCGCCGTGCTGAGGATGGGTTCGGCATACCGGGACGGCGGCCCCGACGACCTGGGGCATCGCGACGTCGGGCACGTCCATCCACCGCTGGAACGTGGCGGGAAGCATTCGCCACCACCTCATCGACCCTCGGACCGGCGAACCCGCGGACACGGACGTCGTGCAGGCGACCGTGATCGCCAGCTCGGCATTGCGCGCCGAGGCGTACGCGAAAGCGGCCGTCATCGCCGGGAGCGTGGCCGGTTTCGCGCTTCTGGAACGCGCCCGGGTCCACGGCGCGGTGCTCCTGCTGAAGACCGGCGAGGTTCTTGCGCTGCCCGCAACTCTCGCCCTTCTCGCGGCCTGAGGAGACAACCATGTCCGACGACCTGCCCGGGCTCGGCTCGCCCGCTCGACCGCCCGGCCTCTCCACTCGACCGCCCGGCGCGCCGGCCCGACCGCCCGGCCAGCGGCCGGCGGTTTATCGGGGCCTGCCGCGGCCGATCCGCATGGGCGGGCTGGCTCGTTATCGGTGTATCGCTCGGAATCGTGATCGGAACTACCGCCCCGGCGGCTCTGATGCGGCTCGGCGCCGTGGCCGCCCTGCGGCCCGGCCTTCTCGATTGGTACTCGGTTCGCGCGCTCGGCTTCCTCGGCTATCTCGTCCTCGCCGGCTCGGTCCTGTACGGGCTCCTGCTTTCGACCAAGATCCTCGACGCGATCGCTCACCGTCCGGTCAGCTTCGCCCTCCACAAGGACCTCTCGATCGTCGGGCTGATACTGATCTCACTCCACGGCCTGCTGCTGCTCGGCGACGCCAGCTACCCGTTCACGCTCCGCTCGATCCTGGTTCCATTCGCCTCGCCATATTCGCCGCTCGCCGTCGGCATCGGCCAGCTGGCCTTCTACGCGACCGCGGTCGTGACCGCGAGCTTCTATGTCCGGCGGCGGATCGGCCAGAACATGTGGCGCTCGATCCACTACGCCACGTTCCTGGCCTTCGCCGGCGGCACGGCCCATGGCATCTTCTCCGGTTCCGACAGCGGGACACCGTGGGCGTTCTGGGTCTATCTGATCCCGGCGGCCACGGCCGTCTTTCTGATGACGTATCGGATCGTCATCAGCGTCTCGGCGCGGCGCCATCGCTCCCCGGCCGACGCCACGCGGTCGCCGGTCCTTCCGGGCGGCCCCCTCGACCGGCGGCCCGGCGCGGCGGACTGAGTCATGCCGCTGGCGGCGGAACGCCGATCGAACGAGGCCTCGTTCCACCCGCGGCCAGACTCGACTATCTTTCCGAGTATGGGATCGCGAATCCTCGTCGCCGACGACGAACCTCACATCCGGGAAGTCGTGCGAGCCTACCTCGAGCGCGAAGGCTACGAGGTGACCGAAGCGCAGGACGGCGAGACGGCCCTCGACCAGGCCCGAACCCTGGCTCCGGATCTGATCGTCCTGGACGTCATGCTGCCGCTTCGCTCGGGCTTCGAGATCCTGCGGATCCTGCGCAGCGAAGGCTCGCAGGTCGGAGTCCTCATGCTGACGGCCCGCGACGACGTGATCGATCGCGTGGCCGGCCTGGAGCTCGGTGCCGACGACTACGTGATCAAGCCATTCGAGCCCCGCGAAGTGGTCGCCCGAGTCGGCGCGATCCTGCGGCGTTTCGGCCGAGAATCCGATGCGGCGGCTCAACCTTCGGGCGACGGCGTTATGGCGATGAACGGCCACGTCAGGTCGAAACTGCCCGCGACGCTCTTCGATCTCACGATCGACGTGGACAACCGGGATGTGCTCCGGGGTACGACGATCCTGACCCTCACGCGCACCGAGCTTGACCTCCTGGCCGCTCTGGCCGAGCAGCAGGGCCGGGTCTGGACGCGCGAACAGATCGGCCTTCGAGTGTTCGGCGAATCGTTCGACACCTTCGACCGGACCATCGACAGCCACGTCAAGAACCTGCGAGCCAAGCTCGGCTCGCGACCGGATGGCGGCCCCTACATCGAAACCGTTCGAGGCGTCGGTTATCGGGCCGCCCGAGCACTCGACCCGCAGTAACGGGCGGAGGCACCCATGAGCCTGCGCTGGCGGATAGCGATCGGTTTTGCGCTCGTTGCCCTGGCGACCGCGGCGGTGATCGCCCTGGCCACTCCACCGATCGTGACCCAGGGTTTCAACGACTACGACAACGACACGGAGATCTACTCCGGCGCCTCGGCCGCCTCCGCCGGTCTCGGGGCCCAGAACCCGGAAGCGAACGACGACTCCGAGAGTTCGGTCGCGACGCCGGCCCCGGTCGCGGCCCAGACACCCATCCCAGCCCAAACGCCGATTGCCGCCGCGGCGGCCGCCGTGGTCACGCCGGGCCCGAACCAGGGCGCCACAGAAACGGCCCCGGCCGCTCCCCCAACGAACCCCGGCGCCGAGCAGGCCACGATCATGCGGCTCATCCTGCTCGCCCTCGGCGCCGCCATGGTGGCGTCCCTGTTCGGTTTGTTCGCCGCCGGGCGACTGGTCCAGCCCCTGACTCGCCTGGAGCAAGCCGCGGCGTCCGTGGCTCGGGGCGATCTTGCCCAGCGATCCGGGCTGGCCGGGCGAAGCGACGAGTTCGGGCAGCTGGGACGCACGTTCGACTCGATGGCCGGCCAGCTCCAGCAAGCCGAGGAATCGCGACGCCGCTTTCTGCAGGATGCGGCGCACGAGCTCAAGACGCCGCTGGCAGTCATCGAGGCCACGTCGAGCGCGATCATCGACGGCGTCTACCGTCCCGAGCCTCGCCACGTGGAAACGATCCGCGACCAATCTCGGATCCTCGCCCGGATCGTCGACGACCTGCGGACCATCAGCCTCGCCGAAGGCGGCCACCTGCCACTCGAGCGCCGGCCGCTCGATGTTCGCTCGCTCTTGCAGTCGGTCGCGGCCGGGTTCGAGGCGCGGGCGGCGACGGGTTCGGTGGCCTTGACGGTCGAAGCCGGCAGCGGGCTGGTCGTGGACGCGGATCCGGATCGGCTGCGCCAGGTCGTCGGCGCCCTTGTCGACAACTCCCTGCGCCACGTGGCCTCGGGCGGCCGCATCGGCCTCGTCGCGCTCGGGGCGGCAGACTCGTCACGACCGCCGTCACGACCGTCGTCGGTGCCGTCCTCGGGGCCGTCGTCCCGCCCCTCCGCCCGGCACGCGAGTCAGATCCCGGTTGGACGCGGCCTGGTCCGCATCGTCGTCGACGACGATGGGCCGGGTTTTCCGCCGGACACCCTGGACAGCGTCTTCGAGCGGTTCTACCAGGCCGATCCATCGCGCAGCCGGGGCAGCGGCACGAGCGGCCTCGGCCTCTCTATCGTGCGCGCCCTCGTCGAAGCCCACGGGGGCCGGGTAGGCGCGGACAATCGGCCGGAGGGCGGGGCACGGATCTGGATCGAGCTGCCGGCTCTGGGCGGTCCGGATGCCAGAGCGCGGCAGAGCTCGGAGCGTCCTACAATCGAGTAGCAGTTTGGTATTGGCTCGTCCGTGCCGAATACTGGCGCATGAGGCTTTCCAGCATGGCCGATCGGCTTCACGCGATTTCGGCCCAGAGTGAAGGGAGAGCAGAGCCAGTGGACTGGGGCAGATCTCCTTCACCCGACTTTCCGCAAGCCGGGTTCGGTCCGGGTGGGCCCGAGACCGAAGAGCATCGCGAGCCGATAGAGCTCGTGGGACCGCACCTGCGCGTCAGTGGTGAGGTCTCGTTGCTGCGGTTCAACCGCCTCTCCGATCTGATCAACCATGGCAGCGGCTACCTCCGACTCACGGAGGCGAAGCTGCTGCGACGCAACGGCGATCCCACGAACCTCGTGGTCCCGGAGCTGATGGTCAACCAGGACGAGATCACGTTCATCGCGCCAGCGCCCCGAGGACGTGTCCAGCCGGGCCACCGCCGAAGTCGGCGGGATGGATCGGCCGTTGATGTCCCGGATTCCACGGCAGCTCGTGATCTTCACACCCGGTCACACGTTGACGGGCACGGTCTACCTCTTCTCCGAGACGGACGTCGCCACGTTCGTGGACTCGAACGAACCGAGGTTCGTGCCGATGGTCCAGGTCGTGGCCCGTTCGCTCGCGGACCGCCGCGTCATCAGCCACTTTGGACTCGTCCTGATCAACCGGACCCAGATGACGGCGGCCTCGCTACTCGAGAGATCCGGGGGCGCGGGCGAGACCGGGGTCCTGATGGAGTAACCCACCAGCCCGGCAACTGAAGGCTGGAGAAATGAAAGAGCCGGCCCGAAGGACCGGCTCTTTGCGTGTGCGCGGATTGGTTACGGCTTGGCGCCCGCCAGGGCCTTGCGGCCGAGGTAGAGAGCGCCGTCGCCGAGCTCTTCCTCGATGCGGAGGAGGCGGTTGTACTTGGCCACGCGCTCGGATCGCGACGGGGCGCCCGTCTTGATCTGGCCCGTGCCCATCGCGACCACGAAGTCGGCGATGGTCGTGTCTTCGGTCTCGCCGGAGCGGTGGCTGACCATGGCGGTCCAGCCGGCGCGGCGGGCCATCGCGATCGCGTCGACCGTCTCGGTGATCGTGCCGATCTGGTTGAGCTTGATCAGGACCGAGTTCGCGGACGACTCGCGGATGCCCCGGGCGATGAAGCTCGGGTTGGTGACGAAGAGATCGTCGCCGACGAGCTGGACCTTGGAGCCGAGGCGCTTGGTGAGCTCGGCCCAGCCGGCCCAGTCCTCCTCGGCCAGGCCGTCTTCGAGGGAGATGATCGGGTACTTCTTGATCCAGCTCTCCCAGAGGTCGATCATCTGGCCGGAGTCGAGGGTTCGGCCTTCCTTCTCGAGGCGGTACTGGCCGGTCACGTTGCCGACGCCGGTGCCTTCGACCAGCACCGAGCTGGTCGCCGGATCGAGGGCGATCGCCACTTCCTCGCCGGGCTTGTAGCCGGCCTTCTCGATGGCTCGCAGGATGACTTCGACGGCCGCCTCGTTCGACTTGAGCGACGGAGCGAAGCCGCCCTCGTCGCCCTGGCCGACGGAGAAGCCCTTCGGCGCTCAGGATCGACTTGAGGGCGTGGAAGACTTCGGCGCCGGCGCGGAGCGCGTCGGCGAAGGTCTCGACGCCGACCGGCGCGACCATGAACTCCTGGAAGTCCGTGGAGTTCACGGCGTGCTTGCCGCCGTTGAGGATGTTGAAGAACGGAACCGGCACGATGCGCGCGCCGACGCCGCCGAGGTAGCGGTAGAGCGGCATCTCGTAGCTGGCGGCGACCGCGTGAGCCGCGGCGAGCGAAACGCCGAGGATCGCGTTGGCGCCGAGCTTGCCCTTGTTCGGGGTGCCGTCGAGGGCGATCAGCGCGGCGTCGAGGCCGGCCTGGTCGGCCGCGTCGGTGCCGAGCAGCTCGGGGGCGATGATCTCGCGGACGTTGGCGACGGCCTTGAGGACGCCCTTGCCGCCGAACTTGCTCTTGTCGCCGTCGCGGAGCTCGACGGCCTCGTTGACGCCCGTGGAGGCGCCGGAGGGCACGCCCGCCCGGCCGACGGAGCCGTCGGTCAGGACGACGTCGACTTCGATGGTCGGATTGCCGCGCGAGTCGAGGATCTGGCGGGCTTCGATCAGATCGATCGTGGTCATGTTCTCTCCTGTTGCCGGAGCCTTGGCTCGCGACGGCCCGCCCCAGGGCGGGGAAGGTTTATGCCTTGGCCGGCGCGGCGTCGAGCAGGATCGCCACGCCGGGCAGCTCCTTGCCTTCCAGGAACTCGAGGGAGGCGCCGCCGCCCGTGGAGATGTGGGTCATCTTGTCGGCCAGGCCCTGCTGCTCGACCGCCGCCACCGAGTCGCCGCCGCCGACCACGACCGTGGCGCCGGCCTGGGCGCGTCCGGCCAGGAAGCGGGCGATCTCCTTGGTCCCACCCGAGAAGGCCGGGATCTCGAAGACGCCGAGCGGGCCGTTCCAGAAGACCGTCCTGGCCGGCTCGAGAGCCTTGCGCATGGCTTCGAGGCTGACCTTGCCGACGTCCACGATGTTCCAGGAGGCCGGGACCTTGTCCGCCGGCACCGTCTTGTACTCGCTGCCGCGGGTGACTTCCTTGGCCACGACCACGTCGGTCGGCAGGACGATCTTGGTGCCGTGCTTCGCGGCCGATTCCATGATCGCCCGGGCGTCCTCGACGCGATCGGGCTCGACGAGGCTCTTGCCGACCGGCTTGCCCTGGGCGAGCAGGAAGGTGTTGGCCATGCCGCCGCCGATGACGAGGACGTCGACCTTGTCGACCAGGTTGCGCAGGACCTTGATCTTGCCCGAGACCTTGGCGCCGCCGATGATCGCGGCGAAGGGTCGCTCCGGGTTCTCCATCAGCTTGCCCAGGAACTCGATCTCCTTCTCCATCAGCAGGCCGGCGTAGGCCGGCAGGATGTGGGCGATGCCTTCGGTGGAGGCATGGGCGCGGTGGGCGGTGCCGAAGGCGTCGTTGACGTAGACGTCGGCGTAGCTCGCCAGCGCCTTGGCGAACGCGGGATCGTTCTTCTCTTCCTCGGCGTGGAAGCGGAGGTTCTCCAGGAGGATGCATTCGCCCGGCTTGAGGCGCTTGATCGCGTCTTCGGTGCCGGCGCCGAGAGCGTCGCCGGTGACGGGGACCGGCATCTTGAGCAGCTGGGAGAGGCGCTCGGCCACGGGCCGCAGGCGCATGCTGTCCTGGACCTTGCCGTCGGGCCGGCCGAGGTGGCTGGCCAGGATGACGATCGCGCCCTGGGCGAGGAGCGACTTGATCGTCGGGCAGGGCGGCCACGATCCGGCTGTCGTCCGTGATCTTGCCGTCCTCGAGAGGAACGTTGAAATCCACGCGGACGAAGACGCGCTTGCCCGCTGCGTCCAGGTCCCGGATCGTGAGCTTGTTCATCTGTGACCTCGGGCTGGGCGACCGGCCAGGGGCCGATCGCCTTGACAGGAGGGCCGGCGGCCAGGTGGCCACCGGCCCCGAGCGACCCGCCACGCGCGGTCGCCAAGCGCTGACTAGAGCGCTCGGCGATGAACTTGGTCAGGTCGGCAACGCGGCAGCTGTAGCCCCACTCGTTGTCGTACCAGGACAGGACCTTGGCGAACTTGCCGGTCCCGCCGATGACCATGGTCAGGGCGGAGTCGACGATGGAGGAGCGGGTGTCGCCCTTGAAGTCCATCGAGACGAGCGGCTCGTCGCTGACGCCGAGGATGCCCTTGAGCGGGCCGGCGGCGGCGGCGCGGAAGGCGTCGTTGATCGCTCCTCGGTCGTCGTCGTCGCGGAGGTTGACGGCGAAGTCGACGATGCAGACCGTCGGGGTCGGGACGCGCAGGCTGAAGCCGTCGACCTTGCCCTTGAGCTCGGGGATCACGAGGGCGAGCGCCTTGGCGGCGCCGGTGGTGGTCGGGATCATGTTCAGGCCGGCCGAGCGGGCGCGGCGCGGATCCTTGTGGGCGACGTCCAGGATGTGCTGGTCGTTGGTGTAGCTGTGGATCGTGTTCATGACGCCCTTCTCGATCCCGAACGCGTCGTTCAGGACCTTGGCGAAGGGGGCCAGGCAGTTGGTCGTGCAGCTGGCGTTGCTGATGATGTTGTGCTTGGCCGGATCGTACATGTCGTCGTTGACGCCGAGGACGATGGTGATGTCCTCGCCCTTGGCCGGGGCGCTGATGAGGACCTTCTTGGCGCCGGCGGCGATGTGGGCCCGGGCCTTCTCGGCGTCGGTGAAGAGGCCGGTGGACTCGATGACGATGTCGACGCCGAGGTCCTTCCAGGGCAGCGGGGCCGGATCCTTGATCTGGAGGACCTTGATCGTCTTGCCGTTGACGACGATCGAGTCGTCGGTGTGGGTGACGGTGCCGTGGAAGTTGCCGTAGGTGGAGTCGTGGGCGAAGAGAAGAGCGTTCGTCGGGACGTCGACGATGTCGTTGACGGCGACGACTTCGAGCTCGGGGGCGCGCTCGAGGATGGCCTTGAGCGACTGGCGGCCGATTCGACCGAAACCGTTGATTCCGACGCGAACTGCCATGTCTTCCTCCGAGAGGACGATTGCCGCGCCCGGTTCAGCCGTTCGCGGATACAGGTATGTGGCCCGACCGCCCGGGCTCCAGTCGATCCCGGTTGCCAGGCCGGGTCGCCGAGGCGCGCGATCACGAGTGGGTGGCCGCCGGCCAGGCCGACGTCCGCGCCGAGCTCGGCGTGGACGATCTGGACCCGGCTGCGGGGCGTGCGAAAGGCGGTGGCGGCGACCTCGGCCCGGGCCGGACCGAGCAGTCGCTCGCCTTGAGCGTCCGAGATCGCGCCGCCGACCACGATCCGGCTGGGGTTCAGCGCGTCGACGAAGCCGACGCAGGCGACTGCGAATGCGCGTCGGCCGCGCTCCATGATTTCGCGGCAGGCCTCGTCGCCGGCGTCCTCGCCCTCCGCGATGTCCCGAGCCTCGATGGCGTCGATGCCCTTCTGCGCGGCCCGCTCGCGCAGGAACGGGCTGCGCCCGGCGAGCGCCGCCGCGCGGGCCGTCTTGGCCATGGCCGCGCCGCCGAGGAACGCCTCGAGGTGGCCGACGCCGCCGCAGCCGCACACGCCCTCCATCGAGACGGGCGTGTGGCCGAGCTCGCCCGCGGTGCCGTCCGGGCCGTGGAAGATCCGGCCGTCGGAGACGATGGCTCCGCCGACGCCGGTCGAGACGGTGAGGTAGATGAAGTCCGGGCAGTCGCGGGCCGCCCCGAAGGCCATCTCGCCGAGGGCGGCGACGTTGGTGTCCCGCTCCAGGAAGGCCGGCAGGCCGAGGCGCGATCCCAGCTCCGGCGGCGATCGGGCACGTCGACGAAGTCCGGGCCCATGTTGGGGGTCTGCGACCACCACGCCGCGCCACGGGTCCACCGGACCCGGGCTGGAGATGCCGACTCCCGCGATCGCGTCGCGGATTTCGCCGGGACGCCGTCGCGAGCCTTGCTGCAGCGCCGCCTCGCAGGCATCCAGGATCGCCGCGGGGCCGTCCGCGACGGCGTGCGGCCCCGGGCGACGGCGAGTCGGGAGCCGTCGTCGATGACGACGGCGGCCCGGATGTGGGTGCCGCCGACGTCGAGCGCGAGGACAGGTCGTGCTGACAGAGGGAAGCCTCGTGACTGGGATTTGGTGGGGATGCGTGCCAATTCTAGCAAAGGGGATTCGGGCCCCAGCGGGCCGGTCGGCCCCTTCGGCCTGTTCCCTCCGACCGCGTGCGGCAGTCCGAGACTCCCGCTCCAACCGTGCCGTGCCTACCGCTCCCGCGCGCGGCAGGCGCCGGAAATGGCACGACCCCCGCCGAGCGGAGGTCGTTGCCTATCGAACAGGTGACGGTCAGGCGCCGATCCGGAAGACCTTGCCGCCGCAGATCGGGCAGGTGCCCTGAGTGGCCGGCTTGCCGTTCTTCATCGTGGTCTTGTCGGGATTCTTGATCTCGACCTTCTTCTTGTCCTTGACGCAATAGCCCTCGGCCATGATTCAGCCTCCCAGTCTTCGAAGGGGTTTGAACCCCTGACATGGCGGTTGCGCCTGCACGAGCAGCGTACCTGATGGCCAGGGAGCGTACTTGATCGCGAGGCGAAATGCTTGCCTTCAACGGGTTTTGAAGCCGCTGGACTCCGGATTCGTGTGCTCAGGCTCCACGGTTCTCGTGCACGGATCTCGGTGCCGGGCGGGAGCATAGACGCCTGCAAAGTTGAGCGTCAAGCACGCAGCCTGCTCACGGGCCCGCACGGGGTCGTTTGGCAGCGCTCTGAATGTCACTCCGAGGCCCTCGCTTCCGCCGATCTCCGCCTCCAGGGAGGGCGATGGGCCGGACGATCGACGCCGTAGCGGACGAATCGCCAGGACGCGCCCACTGCCAGAAGCGTGGCCAGCACGACCACGCCGAGGAGCGTGGCGAGGTCGGTTGGATGTTCGGTGGAGCTCGCGCGCCGGGCCTCATCCGCGGCCGCGCCGGCTGACGGGGAGGCGGCGGCTATCGCCGAGATCCAGCCAAGCGACGGGAGAAGCAGCCGGCCGCCGGGTCCAGCTGGTTCGGCAGCACCAGGATCGACGCCGGATCGGCGATGACGAGGAGACCGAATTCGTCCTCGGCAACGAGCCCGGTCACTTCGACCGCGTCGCCCGGCTCGAGCATCTCGATTTGATCCGACGCCGCGCTTCCTCCGATGCGGGCTCGGCCGGTGCCGTCCTCGATGGTCGCCTCTCCGGCGCCGACGCTGGTTACGAGACCGGCAACGGAGACTCGGGCTCCGACGTAGCGAGCCGAGCTCGGACAGCGGAACGCGTCGCCGGGACGATGGCCCGAGCCGGCGCTGGCCGTGGCGCCCCCAGCTCCGCTTGAACGCCGCGACGACCCCTTTGGCCGCCAGGGCGGGCCCGAGCCGGACGTCGGCCGAAGAGCGGGGCAGGATCTGGAAGCTCGACGAGTCGGAGGTGGAACGGCGAACGATGCCCGTGATGGTCGCCATTCGTGCCTCCGCGTCGGCGGGCAAGGACCCGGCGGCGGGCTCGCCGAGGACGACGACCGCATGGCCGTTGACCAGCACGTCCGCTCGCCAGCGCGCTCCCGCGTGAGTCACCTTGTCGATCCGGCCGAAGACGCGGACCAGGCGCCATTCGAGACCGGCATTCGGCGCGACGCTGATCTCCGCCTGGGGCGGGCGCCTGCCCTAGCCCGATCGTTCTGAACGGCATGTCGCCCGAACTGTCGGACCGCCCTCCCATCTGCCCACCTTGCCCGTCAAATGGATCTCGGCGCCGACGGACGGCGCGGACACCCCGGAGGGCAGGATCACGGCGACCGACGCGGTCCCATCGTCGACGACGATCGTCGGCCCGTCGATCTCGAACAAGCCCGCGGTTGCGGTCACCGTGGCCTCGAGGTCCACTGCCCTGCCCTTCGTGCCGAGAGCGGAGGCGAGATCCCGGGCGGGGCCGGCGGAGGCTCGTCGGCGATGCGGCGGGCGGCTCGGACGGCTCGGTCTCTCCGGCGGATTCGGTCGGTTCGGGCTCGATGGGCGACCAGACGCTGAGATCGCCCGAGCTTCGAAGCCAGATCCGGTAGCCGTCCAGGCGGCCGGTTCCGGTGGCACGCTGGCCCACGACACCGATCACTACGACCGTGTCGCCAACCGCGACGTCGTCGCTCGTGAGCCCGGTGAGTGGATCCGCGAACACCCGCACGCTGCTCGTGCCGTCATCGATGGTCAGGCTCAGATGCCCGCTGTCGTTCGTGACCGATTTCACGGTCCCCTGGGTGTTGACGAGCGAACCCTCCGTCGCTTCGCCGATGGACTCGAGTTCCACTCGCGACTGGTTCGGCATCGTCCGACGCGAGGCCATCGCTCAAGCGCGAGAGCTCTCGGATCTCCAGCTGGCCATATGGCGCCGCGAGTATCCCCACGACCTCGACTTCGCGACCGGGTTCGATCCACTCCGGCGCGGCCGAGACGCGGACGAAGATCCCGGCGTGTCCATCGGCGATCGCGAGTAAGTCGTCGTCTCCCACGAGGCCCGGAACGGCGGTCACCCCTCCAGACACATGAACCTTTGCCCCGACGGCGAGAAGTCTGGCCGTGGCGATGGACCCGAGCGCGGGCTCGGCCGACGATGAGGGAGTCGGGGTGGAGAGCGGGGGCGTAGCGGTGGGCATCGACGTCGGTGTCGCCGTGGGCGCGGCATAGGCGTCGCGGTAGGGTCGACGGGCTCCAGCGTTGGGCTCGGACTCGGGGTCGAGACGGGCGCCAGCGTGCAGGTAGGCGTCTGAGTTGGAGGCGTCGGCGTGATCGTCGCCGTCGGCGGCGCCTCGACGTGGTCGGCTCGGGCGTGGTCGGCTCGGGCGTCGGTCGGCTCGGCGTGGCGGCTCGGGCGGCGCGTGGCGCCTTCGGCGCGGCTGTGGGCTCCTGAGTCGGTTCCGGCGCAGCTGGGGCTGTCGATAGCTCCGGGTCGGTTGGATTCGGCCGTGGTGTCTCGGTGGCAGGCGAGGGCGTGGGCTCGGGCGTGGCCTCTGCCGTCTCCGTGGATCCGGGCGTCGGTCCGGGCACGGGATCGCAGGCTCGGGATTGGGCGACCGGGTTCCCCTGAACGATGAAGTCGGCGGAGTTGTCGTTGGTGTCCCGGAGGTTGCCGAGCAGCCCGCCCGGAAGTCGCTCGATGCTCGACTTCGCGGGCGGAGCCGGAGCGGCCGTTGTCTCGACGAACGCCCCGGCCGCGGAACCCCAGGCGACCGAATCGACGACGTCGCCACCGACATGCCGCAGGGCGATAGCGCCGCCGTCCGCGGCCAGCCCACCGCTGTAGGTCGCGTCCGCGCCGGCGGCATAGGAACCGGCCGAATTCGCGAGCAGGAAGTGGCGGTTCGGCGCCAGCAGCGACGGCGACGTGAAGACTGGCCTTTCGGGTCACCGTGGCGCCCGTGGCGCTGGCATAGACCACTTCGAGTCCACCGAGATCCAGGGTCACGGGGCCGGCGTTGGCCAGCTCCACGTACTCGTCGGACGCGGATGCGCCTCCAGTCACGACCTCGGCGACGACCAGGCCTTCCGAGGTTGGCCAGGAGACGGCTGTGGCCGGACTCGCGGCCGCGGCGACGAGAACCAGCAGGAAGAAGAGCGCGGCGAACATCCCGCGCGGAGCAGGCATGGGACACCTCGATCAAGATGCTGTCCGGCGGGATTGGCCGAGTCGTTATAGCGAAGCCGGATTGGCGGCGACTTATTTCCGGCTCACTTCGGGCCGTCGGGCCGGGCCTGCGCCCCCGATCCGCCCGGTCGGCCCCTGCGGACGCCCATCGGGAATGTGGAGGCGGCTGCCATCGACTACCATCACGACCGCGGTTCAAGCCGCGATGGCCCTTCCCGGATGTAGGAGACGATGTGGCTCGCGCCAAGAGGACAGATCGAGCTGAGGCGCGCCGCCAGTACCGCGCCTTCCTGCAGGCTCAGGCCGAAGCCGAGGCCGCCGCGAGCGCGGACGGTGAGGAAGAGGACTCGCCCGCTGCTCCCGTGCCGAGCCGGTGGCGCTTCCCGGGACCACTATCCGCCGGTTCCTCCGCCGCTTCGACGTCTTCCTCGGCGGGTTCCTCTGCCGCTCTTGCGACCGCTGCCGCTGCCGCCGGCAAGGGGATGCGCGCGAAGCCCGCGGCGCCGCCCGCCCGACAGCAACTCGGGTTCTATCGCGGCGATGCGGTCGGCCTACCACCCGATCCACTACCGGGAAGATCTGGCGTATCTGCCCACGCTGCTGACGCGAACCCACGCGTTCTGGCCGATCGCGCTGCTGTGCATCGCGGGCGTCGTCATCGTGATGGTGGACAACGACTCGAACGATTTCTGGTTCGGCATGGCCGGCCTGGTGCTGCCCCCGTATCCGCTGATTCCGGCGATGCTGGCAGGCGTTGCTAGCGCCGCGGGCGGCCTGGCTGGCCGGCGCCACGTCGGGCTTCGTGGCCGGACTTGGCATCTGGACGATCATCGGCCTCGGCGGGGACAGGTTCCCGCTGCTGGCGCACCTCTCGGCGACGGATCGAGTGGGTATCGGCCTCGAGTGGATGCTCGTTGCCATCTGCTTCGGGGCCCTGGTCGGCTCGCTGTCGGCCTGGTATCGACGGTTCCTCAATCTGGTCATGGCCCCACGGCCTCCGCGAGCCCGCACGCAGTCGCGGCTCTAGCAAGCCGCCTGTTCGAGGGGCCAAGAAGCCCGTCGCCAGGTAAGACGCGGCCGAGATCCGCGCGCCTCAGCCTCTGCGCATTCCCGAGTAGCCCAGCGCCCGGACGCCCTCCGGCCGCGTGGGACCGCCGACCTGCTCCGCCACGTCGGATAGCGAGCGGACCTCGCGCGCCACGACGTTCACGACGTTGGCCTCGCGCTGGAGCATCCCCTCCACGTAGAGCAGGGCGTGGCGCCGGACCACTCCACGGAGACGCGCCCACGTGTCCGGCCAGAGAGTGACGTTGACCATGCCCGTCTCGTCCTCGAGGGCCAGGAACACCGTGCCGCGGGCCGTCATCGGATGCTGGCGGGTGACGACCAGGCCGCCGAGACGAACCGGCCCGGGGCCGCGATCCGCCAGCGACGCGTTCGTCACCGCTCCGAGCCGATCCAGGGCGGGGCGGAACAGCGAGACCACTTGCCGGTGGGCGTCCAGGTTAGCACCGCGTACGAGTCGCCGAGCCGCTCGCGTTCGGTGAGCGCCGGCAGCTCCGGAGCCGGGGTAGGCGGCAGGCGCAGATCCATCGGCCGGCCCGCGGCCGGCATCGAAGCTCGCCGGGAGCGGCCGCGAGTCGCCGTTCGGCGGCGCTGGGGCGTGAGCGCGGCGCGCCGGGGGGCGCTGGCATGGGGCGTGGCGCGGACCGCGCCCATTACCTCGCGCAGCTGCCAGAGCAGCTCGCGGCGCGGCCGGCCCAGCGAATCCAGGGCCCCGGCCCGGATCAGCCGCTCGATGACCTCCTCGGATAGCTCCGTCCGGGCCACGACGTCCGCCAGCGTCTTGTACGGGCCGCGGGCGAGCTCGGCGTTCAGCCGCGCGGCATGCTCGTCGCCGATGCCTTTCACCAGATGCAGGCCCAGGCGGATGCCGTAGCCGGTCGCCTGGTCCGGCGTCCAGCGGCGCCGCGACTCCGCGCTCGGCACGACGCAGCCGGAGTAGTGGACCGCGCGCTGCCGGCCCGGGCCGACCCATTCGGTCGTCGTCTTGTAAGTGGACGCGTTGATGTCCACCGGCAGGACCGCGACGCCGTGGCGCTTGGCGTCGTTGATCAGGACCTCCACCGGGTAGAAGCCCATCGGCTGGGCGTTGATCAGCCCGACGGTGAACTGGGCCGGGTAGAAGAGCTTGAGGAATGCCGACTCGTAGGCGGTTCGGGCGAAGGCCGCGGCGTGGCTCTTGGCGAAGCCGAAGCTCGCGAACGCGGCGACCTGGCGGAACAGCTCCTCGGCCTGCTCGTCGGTCAGGCCGTTGGTGGTCTTGCAGCCGTTGACGAAGCGCTCGTGGAGCTTCTCCATCTCCTTGGTCGAGCGCCAGGTGCCCATCGCCCGCCGGAACCCGTCCGACTCGCCGGCGCTGAAGCCCGCCACGGTGATGGCGATCTGCATGACCTGCTCCTGGTAGAGGATCACGCCGAGGGTTTCGCGCAGGACGGGCGCGAGGCTCGGATGCAGGTACGTGGTCGGCTCGAGGCCCTGGCGGCGGCGCAGGTACGGGTGGACGGCGTTGCCCTGGATCGGGCCCGGGGCGGATGATCGCGACCTCCACGACGAGATCGTCCAGGTTCGCGGGCCGCGACTTGGGCAGCGTCTGCATCTGGGCCCGGCTCTCCACCTGGAAGACGCCGACGGTGTCCGCGGCCTGGAGCATCTCGAAGACCTCGGGGACGTCCTCGGGCAGGCGGTCGAGGTCCACGCAGGCGGCGCAGTCGGCCTCGATGAGCTGGAGGGTCTCGTCGATCGCGGCGAGCATCCCGAGGCCGAGCAGGTCCAGCTTGATCAGCTTGATCGTCTCGACGTCGCGCTTGTCGAACTGGACGACGACGCGGTCCGGCATCGTGGCCCGCTCCAGCGGCGCGATGTCGATCAGCGGCGCGGCGGTCACGAGCATGCCGCCGGAGTGGATGCTCAGGTGGCGCGGGAAACCGTCGATGCGGGCGCAGAACGCGAGCCAGCGCTCCCAGTCGGGCAATTGGCGGTGGAGCCGCGGCGGATGTCCTCCGGCATTGGGGGTGCGGGTTGGACGCGGGCCACGCTCGAGTGGGGCTCCGGGCGGCGAGGCCGGGACGCGTGGAGCGCTCCGGGTTTGTCGCCGGCTCGCGGCTCGATGCCAGCGGCTCGCGCCGGGGTGTCACGGCGGCGCTTCTGGCTCGCTCTGCCGAGCTTCGCGGCTCGCTCTGCGGCCAGCCAGGCGATGCTCGCGGCCGAGTCGCCGGGGCCGCCTTCGTCGTCCGACCCGATCGGCCGCCTCTGCCAGGCGCCGCTGCTGCTCCAGGGCCGATCCGCCGCCCATGTCGGCGATCTCGACCACTTGCCCAGTGGCGCCTGCGGCCATGGCCCCCTCGGCCATGCGTCGCGGCCGTGGTCCTGCGGCCGTGGTGCCGCGAGCCCTCCGGTCCGGGCCGCCGCGGCCATTTCCGCCCCGGTTTCTCCGAGATACCGATGGGGGCGGTGGTACGTAGTGGCTTTCGTCTCTGAGGCGGCCATCGCGGCCCCCGCAGCCATGGATCCCCGCGGAATCGGCCCCTCGGACTCCGAATTGGGCCGAACGGAGCGCTCAGGGAGGGCTCGAGGGCGCCCCTCCGAAGCCCGATCTTCGCCAATACCGCCGGGGTCGGTATTTCGGAGAAAGTGGCCGACCGGCAGCGGGTCCGGACGCGGCCCCGCGGCCGCGGCCTCGGCACCCGCGGCTTCGCCACCCGCGGCTTCGCCAATTTTGCCGAAATACGCCTGGGTGTGGTGATAAGTAAGAACGCGATCGCCCGAGTCCGCCGACGCGACTCGCGAGGCGGCCGAATCACCCCGATCGGGCTCTCCCGAGGCCCGATCGAGCTCGATCTGGGGCAGTCGAGCCGCGTCAGAACCCTCGTTGCCGGTATTCGGGCGACCTCGTGTGGCCGCATTCTCTTGATCACCACCCGGGGATGTATCTCGGAGAAACGGCGGATCTTGGGTCGCGTCAACGTCGAGTTGGCCGGCCGCGGGTACGGATTGGCCGGCCGCGGGCTCGACTCGGGCCGGCCGCGGGCCGGATCGCCGGCCGCGGTCGGGCCGGCCGCGAGGCCTCGGCCGCCGGCGAGCGCTATCGGGCTGGCCATCGGGCCGATCCGGCCGCCGTGAGGGTGGTTGAGCTGGCCCATTCGGTCGATCAGGCCGCGCTCGTTCATTCGGTCGGTCAGCGCCCGCTCGTTCGGCCGTCGACCACTCCTCCGGCCCCGGCCTCGCCTCGCCGGCGCCGGCCGCCATCGCCGCGCCCGCCGACCACGACCGCCTCTTCGGCCGCGGCCTCCCGCTCGACCGTCTCGGCGAAGAACTGGCCGAAGCCGCCGTCCGCCTCGAGGTCCCGCCGGACCATGACCGAGTCGTAGGTTTCGAGCGCCTTGGCGACCCGATCGACCAGCGGCCGCGGAAACCCCAGCGCGTACCCGACCTCCCGCACCGCCGACCGGGCCCGATACGTGACCAGGTTGCAGACCATGCCGGTGTGCTCGGGGCCGTATCGGCCGTAGACGTACTGGATGACCTCCTCCCGCCGCTCGGAGGAGAAGTCGATGTCGACGTCCGGATAGCTCGTTCGACCTTCGTTGATGAACCGCTCGAAGAGCAGGTTGTGCCGGATCGGATCGACGCGGGTGATGCCCAGCACGTAGGCCACGATCGAGTCGGCGGCGCTGCCTCGACCCTGCGCCGGAATGCCGCGCGCTTCGGCGAACCGCATGATGTCCCAGCAGATCAGGAAGAACTCGGCCAGGCCGGTCTTCTCGATGACGTCCAGCTCGTGGGCGAGCTGCCGGACCACCGGCGACGAGATGGGGTGATACCGGCGGCGGGCGCCCTCGTGGCACAGCTCCTCGAGATACGAAAACGGCGTGTGGCCCTTCGGGACGGGGAAGCCCGGAAAGCGATAGCGCTCGAAACCAAGGTCAACCGAGCAGCTGGCGGCCAGCTCGCCGGCGTTCCCGATTCCCTCAGCCCAGGCGGCCGCTGTTCGGGCGTCCGCGATTTGAGTGTCCGAGCCCGTCGAGGCAAGTCGCAGAAGCGTGCCGGCCGTCGACGCCGCGGGCACTCGGCCGCCCGCCAGAGAGTGGCCGTGCGGCCGCCCGCCAGTGAGCGGCCGCACTACCCCCGGCGGCAGGGCCATCAATTCCGCGCCCGACTTCAGGTACGACTCGCCGTCCGGGCGCCGCAGGTCGCGCAGTTCGTCGAGCGTGCGGCCGTGGCGGATCGCCGTCAGGACGTCCTGGAGCTCCCGGCCCTCGGGATAGGCGTAGTGGACGTCGTTCGTGACCACGACCGGCAGGCCCAGCTCCCCGGCCAGGGCCGCCGTCTCCGCCACGAGCCAGTCGTCGTCGGGCAGAAGGTGGTGCTGCAGTTCCAGGAAGAACGACGAAGTGGCCGCGGAATCGCGGCGGCGATCGGCGCGCCGCGAACAGTCAAGCGTATCGCTCCGCGACGGCCCGCGCCCCTGCCCGATCCCCCACCCGCAACCGCCGCGCGATCTCGCCTTCGCGGCAGCCGGACAGCGCCACCAGGCCTTCCGTGTTCTCCGCCAGCAGCTCCTGGGTGAAGCGCGGCATGGACTTGGTGCCGGCCAGATTCGCCCGGCTCACGAGCCGGCAGAGGCTCCGATACCCGGCCGCGTTGCGCGCCAGCAGAACGAGGTGCGGGCCGCGCTGCCCCTCCCCGACGCCGCGCAGATCCTCCTTCACCGCCTCCCGATGGCCGGGCAGCCGGGCCCGCGCCGGGCGCGGCCGGGCCGGCAGGCCCTCCCCGGAAGCCGACTCCGAGGCCGCCCGCCAGAGCCGCCGGCGTGCCGTCCGCCGCGACCCGCCGCGCGGCCCCGCCCGCGGCCTCGGCCGCCGCGGCGGCACCACGACCCCCGCCGGATCGGGCGCCGCCGCGTCCGCCAGCTCGATCTCGACCCCGATGACCGGCCGCAGCCCCGCCTCCTGGGCCGCGGTCGCGAAGCGCACCACGCCGTAGAGGCCGTTGTGGTCCGTGACCGCGAGCCCGGAGAGCCCCAGCTCCACGGCGCGCGCGACCAGCTCGTCCGGCGGAGAGGCGCCGTCGAGGAACGAGAAGTGCGTGTGGCAGTGGAGTTCGGCGTATTCGGGCATCGGGTCAGTCGTAGAGCCGCTCGAGGTGCCACGTGCCGTCGACACCATCGAGGTATACGAGCGCCAGCCAGTGATCGCCGGCGACCTTGAAGTAGTCGCGAACGATCGGCTGGCTCCACCAGCCTTCCTCGACGCGCCAGCGATTGCAGACCTCGACTTGCTCGCGCCGGCCGTTCCATCGGAAGGCGACGAGCGCGCCGGCGCGTCGATCTCGACGTCGATCGGCGGGTGCTCGCGCATCAGCCTGGTCATCGAACGCGCCTTCGAGCGCCGGTCGAACCGGCTGAGGGCGAGGCGGCCGGCGAGGCCGAGCCGGCTGGGCCCTCGATCGGCGGCTCCGACTGAGGGCGCCATCGCCAGCGCTCTTCCGGGAGCGGCGCTTCGACGTCGTCGAGCTCCACCCAACCGACACGATCCTCGCCGAAACGCAGCCCCAACCTGGCGAGCTGCCAGCCGAGCCGCCCGGTTCGACCGGCCTGAGGCGTGAAGAAAGTGAGCTGCCGGCCCGCGGCCGGGGCGACGTCGAGAAGCTCCATCCCGAGCCGCGAAACCGGCGCCGGCAACGTGGAGGCCTCGATCCGGGCCACGAGGAGCCGCTCCATGGCCAGGCCCTCGGACGTGGGCTCGGGCAGATGCTGGTCGAAGAGGAGCGTGGGCGGCACGTCGCCCGAGACGAAGGTCCGATCCAGCTCCAGGGTCAGCCGGACCCGGGACGTGGCCGCGCCCCGAGCTTCCAGCTGATCGCCGAAGACCGCGGCGATTCGATGGAGCACGAAGCGAATCCCCTCCACGTCCGCCACGGGCGGGTCTATCGGGAGTGACATCGCCAGCCGCTCCGGGGCCTTTCGCGGACGGAACGGATCCGTTTCCTCGCCCCGGGCCCGGGCGTGGATCCGCTCCCCTTCCGGCCCGAACCGGGCCACGACCGCGGAACGCGGCAGCTCCGCCACCGAGCCGATCGTCCGCAGCCCGAACCGTTCCAGGCGGCCGCGCACGTCCGGCGAGCGGCTCAGCAGCGACGAGGGCAGCGGCGCGAGAAACGCGGCATCGGCGCGCGGCTCGACGCGCTCATAGGAGAGGACCGCGTCTCGACTTCCCGGGCCAGCCGCGCCTCGCGATATTCGGTCGGCGCTCCCGGCCGGCCACGGCGGCCGCCACCGCCGCCGCGAACCGCGTCCCGCCAATTCCCGCCAGCGGCGTCCCCGGGCAGCATCCCCGCCAGCAGACTCGCGGCCCGCTCCACGATCTGCGTTTCCGGACCCCACAACCTCTCCAGGCCGTCGAGCTGGATCTCGATCCGTCCGAAACCAGGCGCGTCGGCCTCCGTCTCCGCGACGAGGCCCGGGCTCAAGCCACCCAGCAGCTCCAGGGCGGCTCGGAGGGCCGCCTCGTCAGCTTCTCGATCCGGCTCGAGAAAGATCGCTTCGGGCGCCATCCGATGGGCCGCGGCGAGGGGCATCCCTATCCGCACCCCGAGCTCCAGCGCCGACAGGCTGGCGTCCAGGACCGGGCCCGGCATCCATGGCTTTCCGCCCAGCACGATCGGCTCCGCCGGGAACGGGTCGGAGGATCGGCTGCGAGCGAGCCTGATCAGAAGATGTGGCCAGTGAAGATGAAGAAGTCGCATCGGAAAACAGTTGGCTTGCCAGATGGAGGGGCCGCGCGGGCGGCTGTCGAGCGGCGAGGCGGGCCTGCCGCGTTCGACGCGAGTCGGCCGGTTTCGAAGGGCGGCGCGGGCCGGACGGGTTTGACGCCCGGCCCTCGGGAGCCGGGCGGAGCGCCGTTCGGCCCGCCAGCTCGGTCGGCCGGCTCTGCCGGTCTCGACACCGTCTCGCGAAGGAGTTCATCGCGGGCGAGGCAGGCATCGCGAGGACCGCCGTCCGCGTAGAGGATCCGCAGATCCACCGCTCGGCCTGGCGGCGCGTTTCGATTCCGCGTAACCCTGGCCCGAGTGAGCTGGCCCACGACGTCTCGGCCGAGTCTTATCCAGGCTTGCCGGCTCAGCTCGAGCTGCAAGCCGGCCGCTTCCTCGACCGCCGCGGCGATCGAGCTCGGCAGTCCCGGCGGCTCCAGGACGATCAGCTGGACTTCCGCCCGCCGGGCGATGGCCGCCAGCCTGTGTATTCGATCGCCCAGCTGGGCCGCCGTGGGCTGTCCCTTCGCGGCCTGAGCCGGCAAAACGGGCAAATCCAGCAGCAGCAGATCCACGGCCTTGTCCTGGAGAAGCATGGCCGCCATGGCCAGCGCCTCTTCCAGCGACTCCGGAGTCAGGACGACGAGCCACTCCAGCCGGACGCCCCTGGACACCGCCTCCACGGGATCCAGGCTCCGGGCCAGATCCAGATACGCGGCAATTCCGCCGGCCTCCTGAGCCTGAGCGACCGCCTGGAGAGCCAGCGTGGTCTTGCCGCTGGTGCCATCTCCCTGGAGCGCTACCGTGGCCGTCCTTGGGAACCCGCCCAGGCCGAGTATCGAGTCAAGGGCTCGAAATCCGGTGGAGACGACCCGCTCGTCCGGAGCGGCCGAAGGCCGAAAGCTCGGAGCCTCCGTCTCCTCGTCGATCCTCGGGGCAATCGCGAGAGCTCCCTGGACTTCGCCTCGAATCTCGGCGCTCCGGAAGTCTCCACCCCAACGCGGAGCGGCCCCTCCGAGGCGTCCACGGAGGGTATCGAGAGCGGCCTGAACCTCGGGTGAAGCGGTCGTCATGGTCGGTCAATACTAGAACAGACGTTCTAATAGTCAAGACCGGCGAAGCCTCGAACCGCTCCACGAGCGCCCCGCCTGCCGCTTTCCCGGGCCGTTTTGGCCCACCACCATGGCCGCGCTCTGCCCCCGCCGAGGGCATTTGCCCTCGTCGGGGGCACTCAGGGAACCAGGCGCAGTTCTCGGTCTGAGCCGCCCGCCGCGTTTGCGAACTTGGCCATCTGCAAACCCGGGTAGCGGGTGGCCAGCCACTTGGATCGGGAAATGGCGTCGCTGAGGCCTCGCGCGCTCCGCAATGCCGGCAGCGGGCCTTTCTCGGCCTCGAATTCCGCCTCGCCAAGCCCTCCGCAAAGTCGGCCTGGCTGCCAGGAGCCGTCCGGCCGCCCAGGGTCTCGGCCGCCTGCTATGGGGGTTTGCATTTGGCCAGGTTCCGCGGCCACGGCGCCGACATCCCTGTCCTCCTGACAGGATCTGTCAGGTAGCCGATCTACTCTGACCTCATCCGCCGTGCTTCCCAGCGCTCCGAATCTCCGTCCAGAGGATGATCCAACCGCGACCGCCTTTGAAGTAAACTCCGACCCCGCCGGCGCCGAACGCCAGCGCAACTCGCCGGCCGCCACGCCGGTGCCACGACACGCCGACCGCCACATCAGGAGCGGAACTCATTCGATGCCGCCGCTGATAGAAGCCCACGGGCTGACCAAGAAGTTCCGACAGGCAGTCAAGGAACCGGGTCTCGCCGGGTCGCTCAAGCATTTCTTCGTCCGTCAATATCGCGACAAGCTCGCCGTGGACCACATCGATCTCGCCATCGAGCCCGGCGAGTCCGTGGCGTACCTCGGGCCCCAACGGCGCGGGCAAGTCCACCACCATCAAGATGCTCACCGGCATCCTCGTCCCAGCGAGGGCCGGCTCGTCGTCAACGGCCTGGTGCCGTCCGAGAAGCGCCAGCAGAACGCGCGGAGCATCGGCGTCGTGTTCGGCCAGCGGACGCAGCTGTGGTGGGACATCCCCGTCGTGGAGTCGTTCAACCTGGCCCGCGACATGTACGAGATCCCGCGCGAGAAGTACAAGCAGAACCTGGGCCGAGTTCACCGAGATGCTGGGCCTCGCGGAGTTCATGAACGTGCCCGCGGCCAAGATCTCGCTCGGCCAGCGGATGCGGGCGGACCTGTGCATGGCCCTCCTCCACGACCCCGATCCTCTACCTCGACGAGCCCACGATCGGCCTGGACATCGCCGTCAAGGACAGCATCCGCAAGTTCGTCCGCGCACGCGTCGAGGAGTACGGCACGACGGTGATGCTCACGACCCACGATCTGGGCGACATCGAGGACATCTGCCGGCGGATCGTGATCATCGACAACGGCAAGATCATCCACGACGGCGACCTCAAGACCCTCAAGGACACGTACGCCCGCGACCGAGTGATCCACTTCCAGCTCGCCGAGCGACCGATCGACATGGGGCCCATCTGCGCCGCCTTGCCGGCCTGCGAGATAGCGACCGACGGCTTGCGCCTGTCGGTCCGGTTCGACCGCTTCGAGTACGCCGCCGGCGAGATCGCCGGCGCGGTCATGCCGCACGTCGAGGTCGTCGACTTCCGGATCGACGAGCCCGAGGTCGAGGACCTGATCAGGAAGGTCTACCTCGGCCAGCTCAGCCTGGGCGCCGACCCCGGTGAGGCGCGGACGCCGTCGACGCGCTGAGTGTCCGGCCTGCGCAAGTACGTCTCGTTCGCGCGGACCAGCCTCGAGATCACGTTCGTCTACCGGGCCGGCTTCGTCCTGAACATGATCGGCACGATCTTCTACGTCGTGGCGATGTTCTACCTGTGGCAGACCATCTTCCTGGGCAATCCCGGCTCCCTCGGCGGCTTCACCTGGCCCGAGATGAAGGCCTACCTGCTCGTGAGCTTCCTGCTGAGCTCGCTCCTGACCTGGTACGACGAGTGGATCATGAGCCAGGACATGCGCGAGGGGCGAGTCGCGATCGACCTCGCCCGACCGATCGACTTCCAGGCCACCCGCCTCGCCACCGCCATCGGCCCGATCGGCTTCGAGGCCATCTCCGCGATCGCCGTGGCGCTCATCGTCGCCTTCGTCTTCGGCGGTGCGGCGCTGCCCTCGACCCGAGCGCTTCGGGCTGTTCGTCGTTTCGTGCGCCCTGGCGACGCTCATCAAGTTCGGCCTCGTCTATTGCGTCTCGATGACCGCGTTCTGGACCACGAACATCGAAGGCATCATGGTCGGCCGCCACGCCATCCAGAACATCTTCTCGGGCGCCCTGATCCCGCTCGTCTTCTTCCCGGATTGGCTCCATCGGTCGCGGCCCGCGTGCTGCCCTTCCCGGCGATGATCTCGACGCCCGCCCTCGTCTACCTGGGCAAGCTCGACGCGCCGTCCACCGCCGTGGCGATCGGCGTGCAGATCGTCTGGGCGGTCGGGCTCCTGATCCTCGGCCGGCTGGCCTTCCGGCAGGCCGTCAAAGTGGTGACGATCCATGGCGGTTGAGGCGCGGTCGATCCGCGAAGCGCCGTGGGGCTCGCACGCACGGCGCCGTCTACCTCTACTTCCGCTGCCTGGGCCAGCAGATGAAGGCGATCATGGCCTACGAGGCCGACTTCGTCGTCCTCCTGCTCTCGGCCGTCCTCGTCCAGCTGGCCGGCTTCGCGGTCATCTGGGCGATCTTCCAGCGCATCCCCAACGTCAACGGCTGGACCTTCTGGCAGGTCGTGATGATGTACGCCCTGATCTTCGTGACGGAGGGCGTGGGCTCGCTCTTCTTCGAGGGCACGTGGCGGCTCTCGAGCCTGGTCTACACCGGCCAGTTCGACCAGATGCTGCTGCGGCCGGTCTCGCCGATCGTCCAGGTCCTCGCCGGCGCGGTTGGCTTCAACGGCCTGGGCAACCTCGTCACGGGCTTCGTGCTGATCGGCATCGCGGTGACCAACGTGCCGGTCGAGTGGACGCCCGGGCCGGCTGCTGATGCTCGTGATCCTGATCGTGAGCGCGTCGGCGATCCGCGTGGCGATCAACCTCGGCTCGGCCGCGAGCACGTTCTGGATCCGCTCGCCCTGGAGCATGGTCCCGATGTTCGTCCACCGTCTCGGCGATTTCGCCAAGTACCCGATCACGATCTACTCGTATGCGGTCCAGGCGCTGATCGTGGTCGCGGTTCCGTTCGCGTTCGTCAGCTTCTTCCCCACGGCCTGGGTCTTCGGCGTGGAGGCCTGGAGCCTGCCCGGTCTGCTGACGCCGCTCGTGGCGGTCTACTGCGTTCTGATGTCGGTCGTGGCTCTTCCGGGTTGGCCTGCGACGCTACGAGTGAGTGGCCACTGAAACGAGGGCGGGGTGGGGGCGGCGAGGGCGGCGGCGCGAGGGCCGAGGGCGGCCGGCGCGAGGGCGGCGAGGGTTGGCCGGCGCGAAGTCGGCTCGTTTCTCCCTCAATCAACGGCCGGGCCAATGCTAAGCGCCACGGCGGGCCTCACACGGCCGTGACGCTGCCGTTCCGGCCTGGTTCCACGAGGCCGAGCCGGCCCGAGATCCGCCCGTCGCCAACTCGCGCCAACTTTGGATCGCCTCGGCTGCTATTGAGCGACGAATCGACAAGAACGCGGCGATAGCAGCAGCCCCATCGATGTTGAGTAGAAACGCGAGCCCGTCCGCAGCGAACGGACGCGATCGAGCCAAGTCGCTCGACCGGCTGGACCACCGCCGAGCGTGGTTCGCAGCACGCGGAGCGTGGCTCGCAGCATGCGGAGCCGGCGACGCCACGAACACCGGAACCCGACAGCGTCCCATCCCAGATCGATGGGTCCCTGCGCACCCTGTGCTAGACTGCGGCTCGCTCGCGTGGGGATGTAGCTCAGCTGGGAGAGCACCGCGTTCGCATCGCGGGGGTCAGGGGTTCGAGTCCCCTCATCTCCACCAACTCCTCCGAGCATCCAGCCATGGACCACAACACGCTGCCGTGCGCCGATATCGGCCGAGTTGGCCATGGAACCACGACGTTCCGGCGGAATGCCTCAGCGGAGTCTGCCGCCGATCAGGTGATTGGGGGCTGGCCGAATTCACCGAGCAGATCGTTTGCCGCGACTCGCGCACGCCGACGGCTGGCAAACCCAATGAACCCGCCAGACTCGATGCCCATGGACGGTGGGATCGAGAACAAGACGGCCAGCCGCAAGGCGCTACCGCTGGTGATCCAGAACCGCAGTTCGGCCTGCCCTTCCATTGGCGCAACCGTGACGCAGAAGCCGCCGAGCGGGATGTCTCTGGTTCCCTGGACTTGCCCCCAGAAGCGCAGGACTCCATCGTCGGAAGGACCTGGCTCGAAGCCCCGCTCAACGGCCCAGGCATTCACGACCGTCGCGACGTCGCCTTCCCAGGCGAAGAGACGGACCGTCTCTTTTGATCGAGCCACTCAAGAGCCTCCCCCATCAACGTGCATGCCGCCCTGCCGCCCGCGCCGCGATGGCTACTGGATCGAGATGCCCTTGATCGCGGTGCCCGGGGGCAGGTCCTTCACTTGCTCCCAGATCTGCCCGCCGAAGGACACCGTTACCACGAGGAAGGAGAGCTCCATTTCGGAGATCTCGTCTGAGCCTCCGAGGACGAGAGGCTGCTTCGGCGCGACCACCTGGTCGAACCGAGGCACTTCGTTGCCGGCGGCACGCCACGCGCCGAGCCGATCGGCTTCGAGCAAGTTCCGCCAGTCGTTCGCGAGCGCCTCGCCGATGAACTGGGCGAAGGAATAGTCGAGGAGGATCGACTCGCCCGTCATCGGCACGAGCAGGCCGAGCGTCGGCTCGCCGTCCTTGCGCTTGACGTTCGGGTGTAGGAGGAACAGCCGGCCCATCCAGTCGGTCGCGAAAACGACACCGGGTTGCACGGACGGCCAGTCAGAGTGCCAGCCTTCGCGGCCGTTCCACCCGACGAGCGAGGGGTCGGTCTTGGGCAGCAGGAAGCGCAGGGCGCCACCGCCCACCGAGGAGCGGGCGTGCCCAGAGAGGAACGCGGTGAATAGGGGCAGATCGCATCCGAGCAGATCGCGCGTCTGTTTCTCGGTCCAGTTCGCCGCCGGGCCAGTGCTACCGGGATCGGCGGGTAGCGCACGCTCGAATGCGGTGAACGCGCTCGTGTCGACAGCGGCCAACTCGTCCTTCTTCCCCCGACCGAACGGCATGTCTGCTCCTCCAAGGACGGGCTGACGTCCCGCGTCAGGGTAAGCGCGAACACATTCCGCGCAACCCTCACACGAGCGAAGATACAACCCAGTGAACTCTCGGGTGGCTTAGCTCCGGGCCGCGAGCGAAGCTTCGAGCTTGACGATCTTGTCCAGCATCTCGTTGATCGCCTTGTCCTGTTCGAGCAGGTGCGCCTGGATCTGCTGTGACTCGTGGAACGTGGCGTCGGCATCCTTGTAGGTCATGTCCGCGCGCTTGTCCGACGCCCGGGACAGGATGTTCTGGCCGACCATGATCACCGAGAGCATGACCAGCTGGATGAACGTCTGGCTGAGCCACGAGACGTCCGCGAGGAGCGTGCCCTGCCCGAGGGCCGACGGCAAGGCAACGAGCGCCAGGATCGCAAAGGCGTAGGCGCACCACATCGTGCCCACGACCGTGGTCAACAGCAGGGCAACCTTGCCATTGAAACCGACGTGTTCATCCGTCGTCTTGGGCGGCCCCGCTTTCTTGCGCTGGGCGATGTGCGGATGCGGGACATGCGTCGGACTTGACGGCCATCGCGATCCTCCCGCGGGCTGCCGGCATCTTTTCGATTCGATGCGACCGGGCGAGCCCGATCCTCGACATATTCGCGCCTTCGCGAGCTCTCGTGGGGCCGGTTACGGTTCCGGCGGGTCCTTGCCGACGACCGGTTCCAGTAGGGGGGCCTACCCAACTGGTACCTCTTGGTACTTCTTGGATGCCGGCATAGGCGTTTAGCGTGTCAGCATGCACGGATCGTCGGAAGTGCCGCCTGCCGATCCCGAACGAAAACGCGGAATTTGAGGCAGTCCACTGTAGTTTGGTGACCTCAGCGCCGACACATATAAAGGGAAGCCGATAGTCCGCGCCTGCTGGGTAGGCAGGCGTCTGCTGTCATCTCTCGCTTGACCGACAGGCCCGGCCTGGGAGCAGGCTCGGAAGGGAGAACTACTCCATGTTGAGCAGGTTGATGGGCCAGCCCGGGTGGACGCTGTTGAAGTCCCTCGACGGGCACCATCACTGGGTTCATGCGGTTGCCTTCAGCCATGACGGGCGATTCCTGGCTTCGGCGAGCGCAGACAACACGGCCAAAGTCTGGAACCCGAGCACGGGGCGCTGTCTTACGACGCTCGAAGGCCATACCGACGCTGTGCTCGCCGTCGCCTTCAGCCCCGACGGAGCTGTCCTGGCATCGTGCAGCTGGGACCAGACGATTCGCACTCTGGGACCCGCTGTCCGGGCAGTGTCTGCGAACGCTGGAAGGCCATACCGGCTGGGTCCTCGACATCGCCTTCAGCCCCGGTGGCGCGCTCCTCGCCTCCGCGAGCGCCGACAAGACGATCCAGCTCTGGGATCCGGTTTCGGGCCGAGCCCTTCGCACGCTTCGAGGGCCACAGCGACGAAGTGAACGCCATCAAGTTCAGCTTCGACGGCACGCGGATGGCGAGCGGCAGCTCAGATCGCAGCGTCCGGCTCTGGGACCCGGTCACCGGGGCGCAGATGAAGCAGCTCGACGGCCACGCCAACTGGGTCAACGACATCGACTTCGCGTCTGACGGACGAACGATCGCTTCGGCCGGTCACGACCACACCGTCCGAATCTGGGATCCGGCCGCGCCTCCGGCGACGGCAAAGCGCCTGGTCGGCCACACCGGCTCGGTCGACTCCGTTTCCTACAGTCCGAGCCGCAAGATGCTGGCTTCGGCGAGCGGCGACCGAACCGTCCGACTCTGGGACCCGAACTCCGGCAAGTGCCTGGAGACGCTGGCGGGCCACACGATGGGCGTGCGCAAGGTCGCGTTCAGCCCCGACGGCAAGTTCCTCGCTTCGGCGAGCGCGGACAAGACGATCCGGATCTGGAGCAAGCCTTCCTAGACGGCCCGACCGGACCGGCGCCGTCAAGACGGAACGGCCACCGCGCTCGGCGGAGCAACGCATTGCGTTTGCCGGGTCGTTCACGTTCGTGATCTCGAACGTGAAGCCTGCGTCACCGGGACCTTGCGGTATCAGGTACCGGCCGGCGACGGGATAGTTGCCGCTCCGCGCTATCCAGAGATCGGCCTGGAAACTGCCTCCGGTGGAGTTCGCGTACAGGCCGGCGATCGATTCACTGCCCGAGTAATGGACGCAATCGACGCCATTGCGCGCCTCGTCGCCGGCCGCCCCAAAACCGGCGATGTGCGGCTCGAACCAGATCTTGTAGTACGCGGAGGGCAGCAGGGCCGTCACCTGGGAGATGTCGTCGAGGGGTACCCACGTCTGGCCATCGATCGAATTCCAGGCCGACGAACCCACGATGACGTACTGGACACCACCCATGTCGATGCGGATAGAGCGGCCGCCCGCATTGACGACGGTGCCCTCGATTGTGAGCGAGCCGGCGGCAGAGACTGGCGGCGTGGCACGGGCCGCGCTCGGGTCCGCGACGGCCGGGGTCGGCGCACTCGGCGCCGGCGAAGCACTCAGCCCCGGCGCACTCGGCGCCGGCGAGAGCACTCGGCGCGAGCGAAGCGTTCCCTGAAGCGGCCGCCGCATGGATTACCTCGACGAAGCGATAGCTCGTCAGGTGTCGAGATTGGCGGCCAACCCCGAGCCGGGCGACTTGACGCCGGGCGCGAGGGAATGGATCGCGGCCGGGGTTGGAGTCGGCGTGGAACCGGCGCCGCCACAGGCGGCCGCAAGGAGGCCGAGGGCCAGCCTGAAGACCAGACTTGACGACCGCCAGTCGCGCCGTCTTGCCGGCTCGTCATGGCTCACGTTCGACCCCGGCTCCGCGTGGCTCAGGCTACGCGCCGCCGATATTCGTCGGTGCGACGACTTTGTTCGCGGAGTCGTTGACCTTGGTGAGGTCCAAGCGGACTTCGTACGGGACCGTCTTGTCCTTGGCAGTGGCCACGATCGCCACGCTGACCGGGAAGCCGCCGTTGCTCGCGAGCCAGATGTCCGCGGTCCACGTGGCATCGGCGACCCCGAGGGTGGATCCGTACTGCTCCAGGGCGATCGGGCCGGCAACGCAATGGATAGCCTGGACGTCGTCCTTGGTTTCGGTCCCGACGGCCGTATAGCCGCTCGTGGTCGACGTGGCCACCGTGGTCCGGTAGATCTCCGCCGGCGAGAACTGGGCGGCTAGTCCGGGTCCGTCGCCCGGCGACGCGGAAGCGCCGTCCGTGGGCGTGCTGGAGTCGCCGGGCGTCATCGAGTCGCCGGGCGCGGGATTGTTCTCGGGTCCGACCTGCGTGAACGTGCCATTGCCGTCCGCGTCGAAGTAGTCCAAGCCGCCGACTTCGATGACGTGGAACTTGTCGATCGTGATGTCGGCGCCGGGCGCGGGTTTGTTCACGATCGTGCCACGCAGCGTGTACGAGTCCGCCTGGTCGAGCGGCAGGTTGGCCAGGGCCACGTCCGAAGCGCCGCCGCCGAGGACCATCGTGAACTTGTAGCTGTCGAGGCTGCCCAGGGCGGCTGTTGCCCCGTTCAGATCACAACCGCTCGCCGCGTTCGTGGCGGCGGGTGGCGTGGGCGTGGCATCGGCCGGAGCCGGCGTGGGCGTGCTCTTCGGGGTGGGCGTCGCGGTGTTGCCGGAGCAGCCCGCGAGGGCGATGGCGACCACAGCGCCGAGCGCGATCAGGCTGCGACCACCCCTCCTGGCTACCGCGAACATCTCCACCTCCATGGTCAGCGGGCCTCGGCGGGCAAGTGCCCATGGCCGAACCCGGACCGATCTTGACTGAGTGATTGACGGCCGACCGGCAAACGGTAGCACGAAGGACCGTGCCTCAGGCGGATGAGGCGGCGTACCGATGTCGCGGCAAGCGAGCCCCGAGCCGCCTCTCGTGAGGGCCACTTGACCGAATTGGACGGGCGCGGGCATGATTCAGCGGTGAATTCGCATCGTTTCGCTTGCTCCTGTCCCCCGCGGCCCCGCCGCAGGAGGTAGCAGGCTGCATCGCGCTCCCCAAAGAGGAGCCAGCGAGTCAGTTTCTCGGGGCCGCGGTCACTCAGAACCGCGGCTTTTTGTTTCCTCCCATCGGGCACGCCGCGACACCGATCCACGGCCGCACGGGCTCTCCCGCCACGCCGGCCACCGAAGCGCCACTTCCCTCGAGGCACCGATGGTTCTACCACTCAGATCTCTACCCAACGCCAGACCCGACCAGCCGGCGGACGCGCTCGACAGCCTGGCCGAACGGCTCCACTCGGTTCTCGCCGACGACCAGGGCACCCACCTGGCCAAGTCGAGAGTCACGAGCTGGATCCGGACGCTCCTGGACACGCTCTTTCCGCAGACGGCGGAGCGGACGTACAGCGCCGCGAGCGAAGTCCGCGACGCGCTCGACCGTTCGGCGGCCGAGTTGCGCTCGATCCTTCGTCCGCTCGAGGACCAGGTAGAAGACCCGGCCGACGTCGCCCGTCGATTCTTCCAATCGCTCCCCGAGATCCATCGCCAGCTGATGATCGACGCGGCGGCCATAGAACGGGGCGACCCCGCGGCCGAGAGCGTCGACGAAGTGATCCTCGCCTACCCCGGCTTCGGAGCGATCGCGGTCCACCGGATCGCCCATCGTCTCCACGAGCTTGGCGTGCCGCTCATTCCGCGAATGCTCTCCGAGTGGGCCCATGAGCGGACCGGCATCGACATCCATCCGGGCGCCGCGGTCGGCCATCCATTCATCATCGACCACGGAACGGGCATCGTGATCGGCGAGACGGCCGAGATCGGCAACAACGTCAAGCTCTACCAGGGCGTGACCTTGGGCGCCCTTTCCGTGAGCAAGACCCTTGCCTCCACCAAGCGTCATCCCACGATCGAGAGCGACGTAGTCATCTACGCCAACGCCACGATCCTGGGTGGCGAGACCGTGATCGGTCGGGGCAGCGTGATCGGCGGCAACGTCTGGATCACGTCCAGCGTCCCGCCCGATTCGATCGTCTACCAGCGAGCCGAAGTCCACGTCCGTCAAGGCCGAGCCGACTTCGAAGACTCCGACTGGGTCATCTGACCTTCGACTACCCAACCCAGGCGGCGGGCCAGTTGGCCGGCCGTCGCGTCCCCAATCTCTGGAGGAGAATCCCGTGACCAAGGCCAAGAGCGCTCTCGAGCTCATCGGCAATACACCCGAAGTGCGCATCAACAAGCTGTTCGATCCACGCGTGGAAGTCTGGGCGAAGCTCGAGCGCCAGAACCTGGGCGGCAGCATCAAGGACCGCATCGCCCTCTCGATGGTTGAGGACGCCGAACGACGGGGAGTGATCGGCCCCGGCAGCGTTATCGTCGAGCCTACGTCGGGCAACACCGGCGTCGGGCTGGCGCTCGTCTCCGCCGTGAAGGGCTACAAGCTCATCCTCGTCATGCCGGAGTCCTTCTCCGTCGAGCGCCGCAAGCTGATGGCCGCCTACGGAGCGCAGTTCGAGCTGACGCCGCGAGAGCTCGGCATGAAGGGCGCGATCGCGAAGGCCCAGGAGATCGTCGACGCGACGCCGGGGGCGTGGATGCCGATGCAGTTCGACAACCCCGCGAACCTGGAAGTCCACAAGCGAACGACCGCCGAGGAGATCGCCCGCGACCATCCCGAAGGTCTCGACTTCATCTTCGGCGGAGTCGGCACCGGCGGCCACATCACGGCGATGGGCGAGGTCCTGCGGCCGCGCTGGCCAAAGCTCCAGGTACTTGCCGTCGAGCCCGAGCTTTCGACCGTGTTGAGCGGCGGGACCCACAGCCCGCACCCGATCCAGGGAATCGCCGCCGGGTTCGTTCCGGGCAACTTCCACGCTGCCGCCGTCAACGGCTTCGTCCAGGTTTCCGGGCAGGATGCGTTCACGTACGCCCAGCGAGCAGCCAAGGAGGAAGGCCTCTTCATCGGCATCTCGTCGGGGGCGGTTCTGGCGGCCGTGGCCCGCAAGCTGCCCGAGATTCCGGACGGCGCGCGGGTCCTCGCGTTCACCTACGACACGGGCGAGCGATACCTCTCGGTTCCAGGCCTCTTCGACATTCCCGAAGCGATGGCCGTTGGCTGAGCTCGGCTGAACCAGCTGGGCATCATCGCGAGTCTCCGCTCCAGGATTGACCCGCAAGAGAGCGTGGAGGCCCCGTCGGCCAAGCCGGCGGGGCCTCCACGTTTCCGCGAGGGTCCCGGGGGGCGCCCGTCACGCGGCGGGGGGCCAGGCGGCGCCCGTCACGAGCTAGTCCGCGGCGGCGGTTCCCCGAGATTTGCCGAGATTCTCGTGCAGTGGGAGTTATCTCCAAGCGGCAACGGGCCCCGATTGCGGAGATGGCTCGGCTACGAATCCCGAGTGTCCGGAAGCGCCGTATCTCGTCAGCTGGCGAGAGACTCGGACAAAAACGCGCCGACGAGCGGCACGTCGGGGATCGGCGGGCGATCGCCGGGCCCTCGGTCGTGCGTGACTCCCGCCTGGCGTGCATCTCGGAGAAATCCGTCGAGGCGACACTGCGTCGATCAGCCGCCGCCGGCCGAGAATATCGATGCCCGGCCGTCGGTTAGCCACTTACCGGCGGATCTCGCCGGCGGCCCCTCTGTTTGTTAGGCAGAGGGACGGTTCCGGTCGACAAGCGGCTAGTAATCTAATGCAGATAGGCAACGTTTAGCGATTCGCTTAGGGCCCTCGGGCCTGCCAGGGCCGGACTCTGGGCCCTGTCGAATGGCCGGTTTGGAAGCCAAACTCTCGACGTGGCCGGGCAGTTGCCCGGTCCGTGATCGGGCTCCCGCCCGACCAGATGCTGCGTCAAGCGGAAGATCGTCATGCGAGAAGAGCTTCTAAAGCATCTCGATGTCGTGGTCGTCATCTGGGTCCTTGCCCTGGCCGTCGGCTGGTCGGTCGTGTCCCTCTCGAGGGCGCCGTTGTCTTCCGACCAGTGGACCTCGGCCCCGCAGAGCGGGCCGGCCTGGGTCGTCTCCAACAGCGCCGACTGACCGAGCGCGCCTTCGCGATCCCACGGCTCGCGGACGCCGACGTGCGCCGATCGACGCACGCCGCACCTGCCTCGAGCGCTTCGACCGCTTCGCTGCCGCTACCGGGCGATCGACGCGCTTCCCGCTCGCTCGCGAACGCCGCGCAGGATCATCTCGGCCGCCGTCGCATAGCTGATGCGGCCGGTGTTGACGATCAGGTCGTACTCGTCCGGATCGCACCAGTCGTGGCCGTAGAGCTGCTTCGTGTAGGCCGCGCGGTTCGCGTCCGTCTCGTGCATCTTGCGACGGGCATTCGCCTCGGTCAGGCCGAATCTCTCGAAGAGATTTCGAACCCGGACGGCTTCCGGCGCTCGTAGAAAGACCCGGAACACTTCCGCGTTGTCGCGGAGGACATAGCCCGCCGCCCGACCGACGATCACGACGTTCCCCGTGGCCGCCGCCTCTTTGATCGTCTGCTCGGTGACGTGGATGATCTCGGTCCGCGGATCGAAGAATGGATCCGGGATAGGGCGGCGTCCAGGCGGCGCCGATGCCAGGCTCCAGGACAGAGAACGAGCGCACGACACGTTCGATCATCGTCCTTGGCCGCTCGGTCTCGGCTTCGACTTCGCTGGGTTTGAGGTTGAGCCTGGCCGCGACCTGGTCGATCAGCTGCTTGTCCACGATCTCGGCGTGCAGATCGGCGGCGACGAGATCGGCGACGCTGGAGCCACCGGCACCGAACTGGCGAGAGATGGTGACGACGGGCATCGGGGCGCTCCTTCGTCGACTTGCTCCGGCGGCCCGCGATCGTTCGACCGCGGGGACCGGGACCTGCTCACTGTAGCCACACGATCCGGCGCCAGAGCCAAGGGCCATCGGGTCAGCCCGAGCGGCCAGCCACCGAGGCCGGCTCGGCGGCCGGAGCGGCTCAGCGGTCGACGGCAGCGGCCGGGACGCCGGCGCGGCCTCGCCTTCCAGCGCCGAATGCAGCTCCAGCGAGTGCTCCCGCAGCCAGCGCCGCCACTGGCGATGGTCGGGCCGTCGTGTGGCGACGATGGCCCAGAATTCGGGACCGTGGCCAAAGACGCGGAGATGCGCGAGCTCGTGGATCACGACCGTCTCGAGCGCCTCCGGCGGCGCCAGCAAGAGCCGCCACGAGAACGAGAGGCGGCCGGAACGGGAGCAACTCCCCCACCGCGTCCGCCCATCGCGGATCGTTATGGCCGACGGCCGAACGCCCAACGCCGTAGCGTGGCGCTCGATGTCGCGCACGATCGCCGTCCGGGCGCGGTCGCGGAGCCAGGCCTCCAGGACGGCCTCCAGAGTGCGTCTCTCTCTGGCGGACAGCCGGACCACCAGTTCGTCGCCGCGCGTCGCCGCCTTCGCGGGTGACGCTGGTCCGGTGGCGGGGCTCCGCGGCCAGGATCCGGATGCAGTGCGGCTCGCCGCGGAACCGGAACATGCCGCCATCCTGAAGCGGGCCCATGGCCACGACCCGCGCTCGCTGGCGTGCCTGGCCGTCCAGGTGACGGCGCAGCCACTTCTCCCGTTCCGCGACGAAGATCGCGGCCACTCTCTCCGCCTCGGCTTTGCTGCGAGCCACTCTCGTGGGCACCGTGACGACGGCGTCGTGGCGCGGATCGATCGTCAAGCGCAAGAGCCGCGCCCGCGGCGACCGGCGAATGGTCAGCTCGAGCGAGCCCCCGGCAAGGTGGAAAGGCGCGCGCCATTCGGTCGTCGTGGGGGTCATCGGGCGAAGGGTAGCGCCTCGGGCTCGGGAATTGCCATCGCGCCGGCCACAGGCCGGCCGGCCCCCCTGGCTGCGGAAAGACCGATGCCCGGCGTTGGTCGCCGGGCATCCGAGATCGATTGGGGATTGGCCGGGGAGGTCGTGCCCGGCAACACGTGACTACGGCGCGAAATACCCGGTGACGTCGAACACGAGATCGGTCTTGTTGCCACCGGTCGACATGTAGGTGGCGCTCAAGGTTCCGTTCGAGCCGAGGGCCACGGTCAACCCGTTGCCCTTCACGTCACCCGCCTTGAAGTTGATCGTGGACGTGGAGGGAGCGGACGTGGGCGCGGGCCCCAGGAACACGGCCCAGGCACTCGTCGGATTGACGACGGTGACGTTGCCGGTAACGGCGCGTGGCTTTGGATGGCACGCTGCCCCGACCGGTCAGCTGGAAAGTGGCCGGCGCGCTGGCGCGCAGGCTCGCACCGTAGCCGTTGCCGGACCGAGTATCGAGGAGCCTGGTGGGCGCGAGTGGGAAGTACTTGGCGCCCGTCTGGTCAGGGGTGTAGTAGCCGGTCACGTCGAACACGAGATCGGTCGTGTTTCCCGGATTGGACATGTAGGTCGCGCTCAGCGTTCCCGTAGCGCTCAAGGGAACGGTGAGGCTGTTGCCTTTGACTTCTCCGGAGTTGAAGTTGATCGTCGAGGTGGCGGGCGTTGGCGTCGGATCCGGGCCGAGGTAGACGGCCCAGGAACTCGTCTCGTTGACGATGGTCACGTTGCCGGTCACGGCGATGGCGTTTGCCGGAACTCCGCCGCGGCCGGCCACCGAGAACGTCCCGGGCGCCCCAGCAGACAACCTCGAAGACAGCCCATTTCGGGTGCGGGTGTCCAGGAGGCGTGACGGGGCCATCGCGTGATAGGTCGCGCCCTGGTCGTCGGGCATGAAGTAACCGGTCAGATCGAAGACGAGATCGGTCGTATTGCCCGGAGTGGATATGTAGGTTGCGCTCATCGAACCGTTGGCTCCGAGCGCGACCGTCAGGCCGTTGCCTGCCACCTCACCCGATGCCGAAGTTGATCGTCGAGGTAGTCGGCCCGGGGGTTGGATCCGGTCCCAGGAATACGGCCCAGCCGTTGGTCGAGTTGACGACGCTGACGTTGCCCGTCACCGCCGTCGCGCCGTCGGGCACGCCGTTGACGCCCGCGACCTGGAATGTTGCCGGCGTTCCGGCCACGAGCCGGCCTGGGATTCCGAGCTTCGATCGAGTGTCGACGATGCGCGTAGGTGCGACCGTGTGGAATGTCGAACCCGCGTGCAATGTCACCGGAGCGGACGCGACAGAAGGCTGGCTATCGCCGAGGGCGTTCGTCGCGACGACTCGGAACGTGTACGTGCCGCCCATTGTCAGTCCGTATACGGTGCAGTAGGAGTTCGTGCTGGCAGTGCATTGCTTGTTGTCAGGCGATGAGGTGACGGTGTACTTCGTGATCGGGCTGCCGTTGTTGGCGGGCGCTGCCCAGGCCACGGAGGCGCTGGTGTCGCCGGCAACCGCCACGACGCTCGACGGGGCATCCGGGACCGTGGCAGGGGTGACTATGTTCGAGGCACCCGACGTGGCCATCATGCCGTAGGAGCTGATGACCGCGGCCACGGTGAAGGCGTATGACGATCCGTTGGTGAGGCCCGAGATCGTGCAGCTCAGCGCGCCCGTCGTGGTGCAGGTTTGCGCGCCGGGCAGGGACGTGACCCTGTAGCTCGAAATCGTCAGGCCCTGGGTGTTCGCCGGGGCGTGCCAGCTGATGGTGGCCTGCGCGTTTCCCGCGTGAGCCGTCACCGAAGTGGGCGCGGCGGGAATTGGCGCTGGCACGACCGCGTTGGAGGGGCCGGCCGGTGAACTACTGCCAAAGCTGTTCCTGGCCGTGACCGTGAAGGTGTAGGAGGTTCCGTTGACCAGGCCGGAAACGGTGCATCCAAGAAGCCCCGTTGTCTGGCATGTCTGACCGCCCGACCCGGAGGCACTGACCGTGTATCCCGTGATCGCGATAGCTGGGTTGGCGGGGCCCGTCCAGGTGACGGCGGCTGAACCTGGACCCGCTTCGGCCTTCACCTTCGATGGCGGGGCTGGAGCAGTACCCGGGGTCACAGGCGCGGACTTCGCAGACGCGGGCCCCGCTCCAAGTGCATTGGAAGCGGTAACCACGAATGTATAGGCCGTGCCGTTGACGAGACCGGAAACCGGGCAGGTGAGCGCTCCGCTGGTGACGCAGCCGAGCCCGCCCGGCGACGACGTCACGGTGTAGCCGTTGACCGGAGGCGTTTGACCGTCCGCGGCGGGAGCCGTCCACGCAGACTACCGCCGAGGCGTTGCCGGCTACGGCGGTTACGTCGGTCGGCGGGCCGGGGACGGTAGGAACGAGCGAGCCCGTGACTTCGTTGGACGCTGCATCTCCCGCGGCGTTGTAGGCCGTCACCTTGTACGTGTATGTGGCGCCTGGAGCCGCGGCCGTGTCGAGGTAGGTGGCGTGGTTGGCCAGCGCCGTGCCGATTTCGGCATATGGCACGGCGATGGGGCTGGTCTCGGCACGCTCGATTCGGTAGCCGATCTCAGCTGAGAAGTCGCCCCAGCTCGCGCCCGGCTGACCGTAGGGAATCGTGACGGGTGTGCCGTCGCTCCAACTCAGACTCAAGCCCTGGCTCGACGAGGCTACGGCAAGCACCGGCGCCTGGGCCAGAAGCTTGGGCACGTCGAACCTGATGGGTCGCATCATGTCGTTTTCTTCGTGGCCAAGGATGTGGCAGTGCCACACGTACTCCCAGCCGTAGTTGACGGGGGTGTTGGGCACAGTGATCGCGTTGCCGGTCGTGGCGTCGAAGGTCGAGATCATGGCCGTCGGCGGCCGGGTGACGTCCACCGATCGGACGCTGTCGGGTATCCCGAAGGGCACCTGCGGCGTGATCGGCCGCAAGGCCACGATCGTGTCTTCGAGCGGGTTCATCCGGACGGTGTCCTTCCATCCGAGCTCATTCGGATCGGGTGGTTTCACCATGCCGTCCCAGCCAACCCTGTTGAGGACCTGGACGTTGAACAGGTGGAAATGGATGAAATGGGTGTCGACCCCGTTGTGGGTGATCTTCCATATCTGGGTGTTGTCGCCCGACGTCCCGATTGGCACGGCTTGATCGCCGGCTGATATGGACTCCGTGTAGGGCTCCGCGTAGCCGAGCGGAATCGTGGTCTGGTTGATCATCGTCGTGTTCGGAAGCTCGACCCCGAGCGTGGCGTTCATTCGCCCGTACGTCGGTTCGAAGAGCTCCTGGATCGCCTTGGGCTGGAGAGCAATAGTGACCGGGCTCGACGAGCCGTTTGGCGTGAAGCTGGTCTGGGTGTCCTGGATGCGGACGTAGTTGTCCGGCGAGTCGGTCCCATAGGCGGCGTCGTAAGCCGACTCGGGAACGATCATCGGATCCTGAGCCTGCGCGAACGCGGCAGGAATTGCCGCGGTCAGCGCCGCGGTGTTGAAGGCCGGAGCCACTCCCTTGGCCGGGTCGACGCGGAACTGCATGATCGTTCGCGTGTTGGGCCCATACCCGGGCAGCGGTGCTCGGGGCGCCACCGGTCGACGTCTGGTCCGGATCGCCGGTGTAGTAGTCGTACCGAGGATCGAAGGCCGGGACCGGGGCCGGCGAGTCGTTGTAGAGGATGATGTTCGAGCAGGCGGCGGTATTGACCTGCGAGAAGTCGACGATGACGTCCGCTCGCTCGGCCGGGCCCAGCATCAGGTTCTTGTCGGACACATTCGTGACCGTGATGCTGCGCCGGTTGTACTCGTAGCCGACCGGGGAGTTGGGCAGGGTCACCGCGTTCGGCAGCACGCCGCCCTCAGTGCCGATCTGGATCATCGTGGGGCCGCCCGTTCGAACGTCGGGCACTCCTCCGGCTCGACCGTCCGTGATGTCGGTCGAGTACCCGGCAGTTCCCGGAGCTCCCGTCGACTGCCGGCACCATGGCTACCTCGCCTGCGCCGGGGTTGACGAGCTTGCCCGAGGAATCCCACATCTGGCCGTTGGAAGATGCGCAATAGAGCTGCAGATTCCAGGTCCGGTCGTTGCTCGCGTTGAGGATCTGGAACCGATAGGCCTTCTGACCGACGGTGAGATAGGGATACGCCGTGCCGTTGACGACCGGCGTGTCCATGAAGCCTTCCGGGGTAACCGAAGGATTGGGAATGCCGGGGATGGTCGGGCCTTCTTCGGGGGAAGTGCCGTTGAACGGGTTGGCGACGGTTCCATCGGTGATGCCCGTGTACGGCGGCCAGAACCATGGCCCGTAGTCCCAGCGGCCCATGGCGTTGACGCCCTGGCTGTCCCACGGGTTCTGATTAGGCATGTATACGTGCGGGAACCAGAGATTGCCCGCGCCGCCATAGAGAGACGTGTTCCAGGTTGGATCTTCGGCGGCCAGCTGAGCGGAGCCCGGCACGAACGTCTTGTCCTGGATGACGAGCGGAACTTCGTCGGCCGGAATGATCCCGCTGGCGACGAGGGCCTGTTCCGTGGGGTCCTGGACCAGGTACGGGGCGGCTTCGCCGGCGTAGACGTTGAGGCGGGTGATGCCGTAGGAATGGTCGTGATAGAACATCAGCCGAGCGCTCTGCTGATTGGTGTAGAAGAACGTCTCGGACCCTGGACCCGGGTCGGGCATGTCCGGCACGTTGACGACGCTGACGCCCTTGGGGTATTGGGTGCTCTCACCCGCGGGGGTGATCCACTGGTTTGGCGTGCCATCGCTGATCCAGGGCGTCACTCCGCCGTGAAGGTGGAGGGTCGCCCGGTTCTGGGAGTACTGGGCGCAGGGCACCATGTTGGTCGGGTCCATCGGGTCGCATGGCTGGCCGTTCGAGTCGAGCGGACCGGCGCCGGCGCCCATCACCGACGTATCGACCGGAATGAAGAGGTCGCCTCCGCTGCCCGTGGGCAAGAGGTTCGTGAACTTGACCCTGGTCGGTCGATTCTTCTGGGCGATGATCGTGGTGCCCAGATATTCCGGATTGTCGTACCCGTAGACCCGGTCGCCGTGCGAGTTCACGATGGGCGTGGAGGTGCCGTTCAGGTTCGCGTTCGAGAGCGGCACGTGGCGACTCGACGCGCGGTTCACCGGCGTCTCGAGCTGGACGTAGCCTCGCAGCAGCGTCGGAGCGAGGTCCGAAGAAAGTCGCTCGCGGTACTGGATCAGGCCGATCTCGTAGTAGTCGGAGCCTGGATAGGTCGTCGTGTCCGGGATGGCGACCGGGATGTACTGGCCGAGGTTGTTGGCGTTGTCGGACCCAAGCCCGGGCAGCGAATCGACGAACTTGCGGATGCCGCCCGAGACATAGCCCGCCCCGCCGTTCGTGACGGTGACCGAGCCCACCGATCCCGAGATGCCGGCCGTCGCGGCCGCACCACTGCCCCCGCCCCCGTTGAACGAGACGGCCGCGGTCGTGTAGTTCTTGCCGCCGCTGGTGATGGTGACGGCGTAGACCGAGTCGGCCTTGATCGTGGCGGTCCCGGTCGCGCCCGTACCGCCGCCGCCGTTGCTCGTGACCGTCGGCGCGGACGTGTAGCCCGTTCCTTCCGCGGTGAGCGTGAAGCCCGTGACCGCCAGCGTCGCGGTGGCAGTCGTGTAGGTGCCGCCGCCCCCTACGAGGGTGACCGCCGGCGGTGTCACGTTTCCGGTTCCCGGGTTCGTGACGGTGACGAGCACTCCGACGGTCGCTGTCGCGACCGCGCCGCTTCCTCCGCCCGTAACCGATACGGTTGGCGCGGACGTGTAGCCGGTTCCCGGCGAGGTGATCGTGATGGCGGTGATGTCGCCGGCCGGGCCGACTGCCGCGGTCGCGGTCGCGCCTGTTCCGCCGCCGCCGACGATGTCTACGACAGGGTTGACGTACCCGGTGCCGGGAGTGCCGACCACGATGCCCGTGACGCCGAGGATGGCCGTCGCGGCCGAGCCAGTAGTCGCGCTGTCGGCGATGCTCACGGCAGGAGCCGTCGTATAGCCGGTGGCGCCGGTAACGGCTATCGCACCCAGGCCGGTCGTCGCCGTGGCAGCCGCACCGCGTGCCGCCTCCGCCTCCGCTGATGACTACCGACGGGACGGATGTGAAGCCCGACCCGCCGTTGGCCAGGGCAATGCCAGTCACCTCACCTGAGAGGGCGGCCTGGGCCGTAGCGCCCGTGCCATCGCCGCTGATGGTCACGAGCGGAGTTGAGGTGTAACCCGTGCCCGAGCTCGTCACGGAGATGGAACTGACACCGCCGGTAAGGGTCGCGGTGGCCGTCGCGCCGGCGCCGCTGCCGCCCAGGAAGGAGATGCTCGGAGGCGTCGTATAGCCCGAACCGCCGTTCGTGACGGCAACGGACTGGATCACCCCACCGACGGTTGTCGCCGTCGCGGCCGCCCCGGTGCCGCCGCCGCCCGAGATGCTCACCGCGGCGCCATCCGTCGGCAGCGGGCTGTTCGCGTAGTTTGGCGCGGTCCCGAAGTAGTCGGGCGTGGTGAGCACACCGGCCACCGCGGGCGTCGCCGCTCGCGACGCCGTGCATGCCGCCCTGGCATCGGCGGCGCGCTGAGCGGCCTCGAGACGGTCCGCGTTCGTGATCGGTCCCTGGTGGATCGTCTGCGCCGGGGTATCACAGGCCTTCGGAGCCGCCGCGGCTGCCGGCCCGGCCGGTGCCGCGATCGCCGTCGCGAGGGCAAGTATTGCCCCGACCTTGCCGGCACGCCGGACAAGAGCGGCGTGATACCCGCTCAATCGGAAAGGCAAGGAGAACCGGGGCTTCTGTGGCACCTTGAGAACCTCCTGGGCGCGCTTCCGACCGAACAAAATCAGGTCATGAGGACGCAGAGCGGCGATGAGGACAACACCTGGGCTGGGGCGGCGGAGTGGGCTCTCTCGCCCGCTCCCCCGGCGGACGACTCTCCCCAGGCGAATTCTGGGGCAACTCAAATACCTACCTAGTGCCAGTTCGCACTACCCGGGCATGACGATCCGGCCAGCCCTTACGGGTAGGTATCAGAATGGTTCAGGCGTGCGGACTGGCGGCCACCTGGCCGACCGTGAGGATCGCCCTTGCTCTCATGACCCCAGCCAGGAGCTCGACCTCGTCGGCGAGTTGGCGGCGCTGAGTCGGCATCAACTCCAGCATCCGATTTCGGCCCAAGCGGCCGCTGGGCGAGGCACGTCCGAGCGGCCGCCATCCTCGCCGCCGGCTGACCGCGCCAACCAAATCGCGTCCCGGCGTGTCTGGAGGGTGTGCAGCTTGTACAGGGAGGGTGCGAGACTTGATCGCCATGGCAGAAGGGAAGACCAGGGCAAGCCCAGACGGTGCGGACGGTGACGCGGACGGGCTGAGACGCAAGGCGTTTGAACGGCTCGCCGCGGATGAGCTCAGCAGTTCGTATCAGCTGGCGGCCCGCATTCTGGGCGACGGCGGCGACGCCGAGGATGCGGTCCACGAGGCAGTTCTCAAGGCTTGGAACTCGTTCGGCAGCTTGCGCGAGCGGGAGCTCTTCGACCCGTGGTTCCGAAGGATCGTGGTCAACGTTTGTCGCAACCATCTGCGGCACAAGCGGGTACTGCGCATGGTGCCGCTGCTCGACGAGCACCACGACGGCGTCGACCCGTTCGAATTCGGAGTTCCTGCGCGACGCCGTTTCCCAGGCTATTGACTGCCTGAGCGCCGACCTGCGCATCACGGTGGTCCTTCGCTATTGGAAGTCCATGTCGATCGAGGAGATCGCTCGGGCGACGGCCGTCCCGATTGGCACGGTCAAGTGGCGGCTCCACAACGCCAACGGGCGGATGCGGAAAGAGCTGGACCGGCTCGGATGGGAGGTCGAGCGATGAAGAAGCAGATTTCGCACGAGGCATTCGAAGAAGCGCTGCGCGGCCACTTCGCGGCGGATGTGCCCGAGCCGGCGACGCTGGCGGACGTCCTGTCGAAGTTGGATCAGGCCCCGGTCCGCACCAGGCGCTTCGGGTTTGGCCGGCCGGCGTTCGCGGCTGTCGCGCTGGCCGCAGTCCTTGTCGCTGCTGTCGCGCTCGTGGCAATCCCACTGAGCCGGCACACGGAGGGAATGGTCGAGCCGGATCAGAGTCCCTACGTGACTCCTGTCCCCACGCCGACAGTCCCGCCAACACCGCGGCCCACTGACCCCCTGTCGATGCGTTTCGTGGCTACTGGCGACATGACTGTCGGTCGTAGCTTCGGTCACAGCGCCACGCTCCTGAAGGACGGTCGCGTGCTCGTGGCGGGTGGATGCGCGGGCTCGTCCAACGCCGAGGGCTGCGTCCACACGGCGACAGCCGAGCTGTACGACCCGAGGACCGGCAAATTCGAAGCTACAGGCTCGATGCACGAAAAGCGCGCCGAGCACACTGCCACGTTGCTGCCCGATGGCAAGGTCCTGATAGCCGGCGGCCACTACACCGGCGAGGCACCGCTCGCCTCCGCCGAGCTGTATGACCCAGCGACCGGCAAGTTCACGATCACGGGCTCGATGGCGAAGGCACGCTGGGGAGCAACTGCGGCTCTCCTCGAGAATGGCAGGGTCTTCATCTATGGCGGCAGGACGGACGATCCATACCAGCCCAAGTTCGGAGAGCTCTATGACCCAGCCACCGGACGGTTCACGCAATCGGCCTCCTCGACTGTTGAACACGACGACTGCACCGTCACGCTTCTCGCGGACGGCCGGGTCCTGATTGCGGGCGGAACATCCCCGGGTCGCGATCGCGGAGTCATGATCGATGTCCCAGACATCGGCGCGACGTCGGCAGAGCTCTACGATCCAGAAACGAACGCCTTTTCGCCAGCGGGAGCGATGGCGGAACCGCGAAGGATGGCCAAGGCCATCTTGCTGCCGGACGGCCGCGTCCTGATCATGGGTGGCACCGACGCGAAGACTCCTCCCCCCGTTCGAGTCCTGCCTCGGTCACGACCGATGAGATATACGATCCGGCGACGGGTCGTTTCGAAGCCACCGGCTCGCTGTCCGACATCGGGGCGGACAACTCGTTCGCGGCGCTCCCCAGCGGCAAGGTGCTGAGAATCGGTTTCGGACCCGGCCCCGGAGTCACCGACTTCCGCGCGGAGGTGTATGACCCGGACACGGGTGCGTTCACGCCCGCCGGAGCGATGGTGACGCCGCGCGCCGGACCGACGGTCGTCCTACTCCAGGACGGAGCCGCTCTGATCGTTGGCGGTATTTCCACCCAGCCCAGCTACCACGCACTAACGGCCGCGGAAATCTACCACCCGTAACCATCTGCGCTGCCGTTTCCGACGGCTCGATATGCTGGCTTCAGGCCGAACGCTCCGGCGGAGCTTCCGCGGGGCGCTCCGATCCGACGAGCCGAAAGCTCGGCACGTCGCCGAGCATCGGCGATGTTGTCCGGGCCGGGCCAGCGGAGATGCCAGACGCCCTGGCGAACGCTTCCGCGCCGCTCGGGCTGAATCACAGCCGGATCCGGGCTAGACTCCCCCAAAGGGTTGAAACGGACGCATGTCGAGGCGAGATGTCCGAGCATCGCGGGGGAAAGCGGCGAGACCAGGGTCGACACCTCGGGCAGAACGATCGTAAACGGTGGGCGGCTAACGCCGAACTCCGCCGAAGCCGGTTGGTCAGAAGGTGACTGCTGGTTCTGGAGCGGGCGCCACGCCCGTTGGCCCGCTCGGGCGGCTGTGGGCTGAAGTCGCATCACCCGAAGTCCTGGCCAGTCTCCTCGACCCGACGCGCCTCGCTTGCGCGTGCCCTCCCGCGTCTTCGGACAGGCTGGCTGCAATCGCCCCCGGACTGGCAGAGCGGGCACTCGCGGAGCTCGGCACACCGTGGCCCCAGACGCGAGCCTCCGACTATGTCCGCTATTTCCGCGACGGCAATCGAACTGCGTACGAGCGGACGATCGGAGCGCGCCATGAGCGTCTGTCCCGCGCGGTCGCCATGGCATTGGCGAGCGAGGGGACGGGTGGCCGCGTGGACGACCGTCGCACCTGGCTCGACGAGGTTGCCGATGGGGTCATCCTGTTCTGCGAGCAGAGCAGCTGGTGCTGGGCAGCCCACGACGATGTCCGAACTCGAACCGGGAACGTGCTTCCCGACGTCGAGTCGCCGTTCCTGGACCTGGGAGCCGGGGAGGTCGCGGCGCAGCTGGCATGGGTCGACCTGGCACTCGGGGACGCGCTCGACGGGCGATTTCCGGGGCTGCGCGAGCGGATGCGCCTGGAAGCGGCCCGGAGGGTGTTCGGGCCGTTCCTGTCCCGCCGAGACTGGCACTGGTTGGGGCTCGACGGCGACGTCCATAACTGGAATCCGTGGATCCACGGCAACCTCATCGTGGCCGCCTGTGCGCTCGCCGGCGATCCCACGCTCCGAGCCCGCATCGTCGCCCTGGCTATCGATGGCATGGACCGCTACCTCGCCTCGATTCCCGCCGACGGCGCGATCGACGAAGGCTATGCGTATTGGTGGAACGGCGCCGCCCGGGCGCTCGAGGCCCTGGAGATCCTCGGAATCGCGACCGGCGGACGGTTGTCGGCGGCCAGCCTCGATCTCGTCGCCGCGCTGGTGCGGTTCCCCGTCCGCATGCATGTTGACGGACCCTGGTACGTCAATGTCGGCGATGCTCCGGCCCGCCTGCTCCATCCCGTGCCCTGGCGTACGCTGGCGCACTGGGGCCGGATCGCCGGCGAAGACGCCGTAGTCGGGCACGCCCGCGCGCAAGCGGCGGAACTTGCGCCAATGAGCGAGGCAATCGGCCTCGGACGACTCCTGCTCGCTCTCTCGGACCCCAATTGGCCTCCGGCCGCGGCTCCGGCTTCGGCTGCGGCTCCGGGTGGAGTAGCGCCCGTTGCCGAAGCGGGGCGGCCTTCCCTCTGGCTTGGCTCTGTCCATCTCATGGTCGCCCGAACCGATGAGGCGGCACGGTCGATCGTCGTGGCGGCGAAGGGCGGACACAACGGCGAGCACCACAACCACCTCGACCTCGGATCGTTCACCCTGGCCGTGGATGGGACGCCGGTGCTCGTGGACGCGGGGCAGCCGACGTATACGGCCCAGACATTCGGTCCGGACCGCTACTCGATCCGCGCGATGCAGAGTGGCTGGCATTCGACTCCCGCTCCCTGGGGCCTGGAGCAATCGATCGGCCGTGAGGCGGCGGCGATTTCAACCTTTGACGACGACGGCTCGATTGCCCGAGCCGACTTCCACCTAACGCGCGCCTATCCACTGCTGGCCGGGTCGCGCTGGAGCCGAGTGGTCGAGCTCCGCCGATCGACCTGTTCCGTCATCGTCGCGGACGAATGGCAGCTGCCGCGCCCAGACTCCCCCGCCTTCGACGGAGTCCTCATTCGGTATCTCGTAAACGGCGACGTCGTGATTACGGGACCATCGTCCGCGGTCGTGCATCCCGCTCCCAAAACCGGGCCCGGAGGTGGCCGATCCCTCGAGCTCCGCTGGGAAGGCGCCGAGGTCCAGCTCCAGCTCGAGACGTGGCGCCTCGACGATCCACTCCTCCAGAGCGTCTGGGGCGATCAGCTTGTCAGGTTGACCGCGGCGGTCAGGGTTCCCGCAACCCACCCCGGCTCTGCCTTCGCCGGTCGACTCGCACTGGTCGCCTCGCCTCTGGATAGCCGCCCCTAACGGTCTACCCGCGCTCCCCCGCCGCGCGCGAGCTTCACGACTTCCGCTCGAGTGGCCATCGACGTGTCGCCCGGCGTCGTCATGGCGAGCGCTCCATGCGCAGCACCGAATTCGACTGCTGTCGCCAGATCCTCGCCGTCAAGGAGGCCGCAAATGAGCCCCGACGCGAACGAATCGCCGCCGCCGACGCGATCGAGGATCTCGAGCGCCGGCCGATGCGTGGCGCGAACAAACCCGGATCCCCGCGACCACGCGATCGCGCACCAGTCGTTCGAAGTCGCCGACCGAACGGCCCGCAGAGTGGTGGCGATGATCGCGAGGTTGGGATAGGCGCCCGCCACGGCGTCGATCATCTCGGCGAAAGCATCCATCTCGACGCGCTGCAGCCCGGGATCGGCGCCGGGCACCTCAAACCCGAGGCACGCCGTGAAGTCTTCCTCGTTGCCTATCATGACGTCGATGTAGGGCGCGATCTCGCGATTGACCTCCTGCGCACGCACAATGCCGCCGCGGTCCTTCCACAGACTCGAGCGGTAATTGAGGTCGTAGGACACTACGGTGCCGTGGCGCTTGGCCGCCTTCACCGCCTCGATCGCCGTCCCCGCGCTCGACTCCGATAGCGCCGCGAAAATCCCGCCGGTGTGGAACCAGCGCGCCCCGAGCTCGCCGAACAGGTACTCCCAGTCCACGTCTTCGGGCGCCATCTGAGAAGCGGCCGTGTGGCCTCGATCCGAGACTCCAACCGCGCCGCGTACGCCGAAGCCTCGCTCGGTGAAGTTGAGACCGTTTCGGGCGCGCGCCCCGATGCCATCGAACGGCACCCAGCGGATGAGATCGGTTTCCACGCCGCCGTTGAAGATGCAGTCTTCGACCAGCCGGCCGATCGGGTTGTCCACCAGGGCAGTGACGATCGCCGTCCGATAGCCGAAGGTTCGGCGCAGCCCGCGGACGACGTTGTACTCGCCGCCGCCTTCCCACACCCGGAAATTCCGCGCGGTGCTGATCCGCTCCTCTCCGGGGTCGAGCCGGAGCATAACCTCGCCGAGCGCCACGGCATCGAAACGGACGCTCCCGGCCGGCTTGATCTTGATATCGAGAATGGCCATTCAGACCCTCACGTTGGCGGCCGCGACGGCGGTCCTCGTCAGCTCGACGATGCGACCAAAATCGCCGTCGGCGATCGCCTGCCGGGGCACCATCCACGATCCTCCCACCGCAAGAACGCTCGGCAGGCTGAGGTACTGCCCGCAGTCCTGGGCGTCGATCCCGCCAGTGGGGACGAACCGGACCTCGCGAAACGGAGCGGACAGGGCGTTGATCATTTCGATCCCCCCGGACGCACGCGCCGGGAAGAACTTGAGCGTCGTCAGCCCCAGCTCGAGTGCCGCCTGGATCTCGGTGGCCGTTGCGACGCCGGGTAGTGCGAGAACCCCTCGCGCGCGACACCTGTCGACGACCGCGGGGCTGAGACCGGGCGAGACGATGAACTCCGCGCCGGCATCGACCGCGAGGTCGACTTGCCCGGCTGTGAGGATCGTCCCAGCCCCCACGAGCAGGTCTCCGCGCGACGTCATCCGGGCAATCGATTCGGCCGCCGCGTCCGTGCGGAACGTAACCTCCGCGATCGGCAGGCCGCCGTCGACGAGGGCCTGGGCCAACGGCCCCGCCTGTTCCGCGTCGTCGATAACGACGGCGGGCACGAGCCGGAAGCGCCCGAGCGTCGCGAGGACTTGTTCGTCAGCGGGCAAGCCAGCCTCCATCGACGGGAATGATCGCTCCGTTGACGTAGCGCGCGGCGTCCGAGGCGAGGAAGACGACGATGCCGCGCAGGTCTTCGGGCATGCCCCATCTCCCGGCGGGAATGCGGCTCAGGATCTCGGCGGCTCGGCTTTCGTCGGCTCGCAGCGGCGCGGTGTTGTCCGTGGCGATGTATCCGGGAGCGATGGCGTTGACGGTCACTCCGTATCTAGCCCACTCGTTGGCCAGGGCCCGGGTCACGCCGGCGACGCCGTGCTTGCTGGCCGTGTAGGACGGGACATTGATGCCGCCCTGGAACGACAGCATCGAGGCCACGTTCACGATCGAACCATGACCCGCCGCGATCATTCGCCGTCCAGCCGCCTGAGAAAGATGGAATACGGCCGTGAGGTTGATCTGGAGGACCTCGTCCCAGTCGCTCGCCGGATAGTCCACCGCGGGGGCGCGTCGAATGATGCCCGCGTTGTTGACCAGGATGTCGATCCCGCCGAGAGCGTCCACGACTCGATCGACGACCGCGTCGAGCTCGCTCGGACCGCACGCGAGCAGGTCGACATCCAGGGGGAGCGTGGCGCGGCCAAGCGCGGCGATCTCCGCGGCGGTGTCGGCGGCTCCCGAACGATCCAGAACCGCCACGTCCGCGCCCGCCTCGGCAAGCGCCAGCGCGTAGCTCCGGCCGATGCCGCGGCCCGCGCCGGTGACGAGGGCTTTCTTGCCCCCAAGCGAGAAGGATTCGAGGATCATCGTCGGCTCCTCGTGCCTAGTGTCCGAGCTGCCGAAGCATCGGTACCGTCCGGCTGACCCAACCGAGCTTGGCGTCCTCGATCGAGCCCTGAGTGCGGTGCTCGCCGCCGAGAACCCACAGGTAGTAGGTGGTGTAGCCGGGCGCGCTCACGACCGTGTGATAGCCCGACGGCATCATGTGCATCCCGTGTTCGCGGACGGTGAAGTTCTCCTCGAAGCCGTCGTCGGTATACATCCGGCAGATGCCGAAGCCGTCGGCCGGCTGCACTCGGAAGTAGTAGATCTCCTCGTGCTTGGCCTCGCCCGGGAGCGCCTCGTTGGCATGGCGATGAGGCGGGTAGGTGCTCCAGTTGCCCGACGGCGTGTAGGTCTCGCCGACGATGAGCCGCCGCGCGGAAAGGTCCGGCTGCGAGATTTCGGTCAGGATCTGGTGGTAGTTGCGGGAGAAGTTGGCCGCGCCCCAGACGCCCGTCGCCACTCGAGAGGGGGCGATCACGTACGGATCGGTCACGAGATCCGACGGCGCGGACGGCATCGCGACTTCAAGGGTCGTCCGAGCCGTGATCTTGTAATCCGAGCCGGCCGGGATGTAGACGGAGTGGGGTTTGCCGGAGAATACGTTGGGCCGGCCGCCGACTTTCTCGAACGATGCGGAGCCCACCTCGAAGTCCGCGACGCCGCCGAGAATCACCGCCAGTATCTCGCGATCGCCCGAGGAGGCCGCGTACGACTCGCCCTTGCTCAGTCGCAGCAGCTCGAAGCCCAGAATCTCGCAGGGGTTGAACGGCAGGGTATTGAGGCCCGGCTCGGCGGGCAGGTAACAGTGGTTCTTCATGACGGTCCTCTCCTCGCGTATGGTCATCTAGATGGGCCTTCAACTCGATTGGAAAGCGTTCCCGCGGCGCCGTAAGTAATCGCTACGACGTCGCCTGGCTGCACGAAGCGGCCAAGCGCGCCGATCTCGGGGATCTTGCCGGGTGTACCGGTCGCGATCACGTCGCCAGGCTCGAGCGTTATCACCGAGCTCAGATACGAGACGAGGTACGCGACGCTGAAAATCATGTCCGCGGTGGTCGACCGGACGGTCACCACATCGTTGGACTGAACGGTTATCTCGAGCGCCTGGGGATCGGGGATCTCGTCGGCGGTCACAAGGGCAGGACCCATCGGGCCGAACGTGTCGAACGACTTACCGAGTACCCATTGGCTGCCACGCTTCTGGACGTCGCGAGCCGACACGTCGTTGACAACGGTGTAGCCGGCTACGTACTGGAGGGCATCGGCGATATTCACTGCCGACGCCGTCCGGCCGATCACAATACCCAGCTCGCCCTCGTAGTCCACCGACAGCGAGATTCGTGGCAGGCGAATGGCATCGTCGGTCCCGATGACGGTGTTCTGGGTCTTCGTGAAGACGTCCGGGTACTCTGGGACCGGGGCATCGGCGACCGCCCCGGCGCCATGGCCACGATAGTTGTAGCCGATGCAGAGGAATTTGCCGGGAACCGGGATCGGCGCATGCAGGTGGACGGAGTCCCGCCGCAAGCGCACGCGAGCCTGTGGTTCGCGCGCGGCCGCTTGGACCCTTGCGATCGTCTCGGGGCCGCCCCGCAGCAGGTCGATGACCGAGAGCGGCAGGTCCGGGTCCGCCGCGTGAAGGTCGACTACCGCCGCTCCCTCGTCGACGAGCAGCCCGGCGCGAGGCCCGGTTCCATCGCTGAATGTCACCAACCGCATCGTGCTGCCCCGTCCTGTCGCCGGCTCACCAGAACGAGACCCAATCGGGAACCGCGAGGCGCACGAGGGACTCGAGGTAGAAGTAGTCGCCCCACAAATTGCCCTCGTTGACGCCGACGTTCTTGGGCGCGTCGTACACGCCCCGATCGAGCAAGGGCCGGCCGCCCGTGGCTCCGCCGGTCGCGTAGCCGGCCGTCAACGCGGCGAGTATTCGAATGCCCTCGTGCCGATAACGGTCCGAGCCCGTGCCTTCGCCGAGCAGTTGGGCAAGCTCCATCAAGCCCGTGGAGGCAATGGCCGCCGCCGAGCTGTCACGAGGTTCGGCCCCGCCGCCGGGCAGCGCCAGATCCCAGTACGGCACACCGTCGTCGGGAAGATGCCGGAGGAAGTAGTCGGCGCACTTCCGGGAGGCATCGAGCAGAGTCGGGTCGCCTGAGAGTCGATAGTTGATCGCGAACCCGTAGATGGCCCAGGCCTGACCGCGCGCCCAGCATGAGTCGTCCGCGTGGCCCTGCTCGGTCGCGCCGCGAAGTGGCTCTCCGCTTTCCGGATCCCAGAAGAAGGTGTGGAACGTGGACCCTTCGGGGCGGAGCATGCGGTCCCGCAGCTGGCGAGCGTGTCGGGCGGCGGCCAGCGCGTACCGCGGCTCGCCCGTCTCTCGGGAGGCCCAGTAGAGCAGGGGCGTGTTCATCAGGCTGTCGATGATCGTTCGGCCCCGCTGCTCCGGACCGTCGAGGTCCCCCCAGGCCTGGATGATGCCGGCCGCTTCGAGATAGCGGGTCATGAGGAAGTCGGCCGCGCGGAGTCCGGCGCTGCGAGCTTCGCTTTCGGCCGTGAGCCGCCACGCCGCGACACACCCGAGCGTGTAAAGGAAGCCGAGATCGTGAGTGTCGAGGTCCACGCGCTCGTCGAGCCGGCGGACGAAACTGGGAACGAATTGTTCCGCAGCGTTCCGATACTTCCTGACCCCGGTTGCCTGATAGGCCAGCCAGAGCATCCCGGGCCAGAAGCTCGTCGTCCAACCGATGTTCGAGCCGGCTAGCGTGCCGGGCCGGGTTCGGAGGGGATAGACGCCGCCGATGGTCGTGTCTTCCGGAAAGACGTCCGCAAACAGCGTCAGGTTGGCGTCGATTGTCGCGAGCGCGTCGGCGATCGCAAGACCGGCGCTCCGAGACTCGAGGAGTCGCGGGTGAGCGACCGTCGCGAGGTTTGCGTCCAAGCCGTCGGCCTGGGTCCGCGCCCTGTCCACAGATTCCCAGGTCATGGGTTGGCCACCAGCCGGGCCGAGGCGGGTGCGATCGGCAGGAGCGCCTGCCTGGTGTTCGTCCAGGCCACGTAGAGGATGGGGCTCGCGGCGAGTCCGGCGCCCCACGCCGGCGTTGCGTAGATCAGCGACAGCAGCAGCCCGATCATGAGCATGGACATCAGCGTCAGATACCAGCGACGAACGGCGAGATACAGGCAGGCCTTCCAGAGGTCGATGCCGCTTCTGCCTTCGACTCGCAGGGTTATGGCCACAACGACGTGCATGGCGGTGGCCAGAAGAAGGGCCATAAAGGCGCAGAACAACGGAATAGCCGCGCCACCAACGGCCGTTCCCCAAACCGCGGCGATGTCTACGGCGAGGACGAACATGCCCATCCCCGCAAACAGGCCAATGGTTCCCGCGCGTCGGGCGTAGCTCGCCCACGCCCGCACAAACTCACGGACGACGTTCACCGTACCGTCATAAGTGAACCGCTCGAAGACGGTAAAGATCGCGGCCAGCGAGATCGTCAGGAGCGGTGTAAGCGCCAGAACCGGCAGCCAGGTCACGCGGACGTCCGTTGCTACGAACAGGAAAAGAAGCGGGAGATTCGCGATGGTCAGCAGGAGGTTGGCCATGAAGGCCATGTAGACCATGCCGCCCACGTGGATGTATGCCGTGTAGAAACCGCGCATCCCGCTAGCCCTTCAGTCCGGTGGTCGCGATACCTTCGATGAAGTACCGCTGGCCGAGGGCGAAGATGATCGCGACGGGAAGTACGGAGAGAACCGCTCCCGTCATGATCAAGGCGAATTCCGTGTCGTACGTCCCGACGAACGATTGGAGGCCCAGCTGGATCGTCCAGATCTTGGGATCGCGCAAATAGAGCAGAGGGCCCAGATAGTCGTTCCAGGTGGTGACGAAGGTGAGCAGGCTGAGGCTCGCGATCGCCGGCATTGAGAGCGGCAGCATGATCTTCCGGTAGATGCCGAATTCGGAGAGCCCGTCCATGCGCGCCGCCTCCCCGAGTTCGTTCGGGATGGTGTCGAAGAACGACTTCATCAGGAAGACTCCGAACGCACCGAACGCCTGCAGCGCGATGATCGACCAGAGGGTGTTGGCGAGGTGAAGGTGGGAGAAGATGATGAACTGCGGAATCATGTACGCCTGCCACGGCACCGCGATCGTGCCGATGTAGGCGATGAACAGCGCATTGCGTCCCGGGAAGCGCCCCTTCGAGAAGCCGTAAGCCGCCAGACTGCCGGTGAGGACCTGCAGGAACGTGACGACGACCGAGAGGATAAGCGTGTTCCCCACCCAGGTGAACATGTCGGCCTTGGCGAAGATATCGAGGTAGTTGGACCACTGGACCGGGTCTGGAATCCAGTGGATCGGCACCGTGAAAACGTCGTTGGACCGCTTGAGCGACGAGATGACCATCCACGCAAACGGGACGAGGATCGCGAGCGACGACGAGATCAGGGTCGCATAGATCAAGAAGCGGCTCAACGGCACCAGGCGCGACTTCATGGCGTGCCTTTGGACGCTCGGCTTCCCGGGTGATTGAGCGCCGGCAATATCGGCAGTCATCGAGCGCCTCGCTCCTTGTTGGCGAAGAACTGCACCACAGTCACTGCCAGGGCGATGATCACGAGGACCACGGCCGCGCTGGCGCCATAGCCGAAGTCGTTCTCGACGAATCCCTTGTTGTAGATGAACTGCGACAGGACGAGGGTGGCCTGCCCTGGTCCCCCGTTCGTCAGTACCAGAATCAGGTCGAAGACCTTGAGGCTCTGGATGGTCAGGATGACCATGATGAAGAACGTCGTCGGACGAAGGCACGGCAGGGTGATGTTGGTGAATCGCTGCCAGGCGTTCGCGCCGTCCGTCACCGCCGCCTCATACAGCTCCCGAGGTACCGTCTGCAGGCCGGCGAGGAACAGCAGCATGTAGTAGCCGGCCTCGCGCCATGTGCCTACGAGGATCACCGCCGGCATTGCCCAGGTCGTCGACGTCGTCCAGCCGGGTGGGTTGCCGAGGCCGATGCCCCTGAGCGCTTGATTGATGACCCCGGTGTCCGGGCTGAATAGCATGTTCCAGGCGGCGGCGGCAGCCACGATCGAAGTGATGTAGGGGAAGAACGCGGCCGTGCGGAAGAAGGCGACGCCACGCAGCTTCGTGTTGAGCAGGAGCGCGAGGCCAAGGGAAGCGGCCAACGTGAGCGGGATATGGAACGCGGCGTAATACAGCGTGTTGAACAGCGCCGTGTGGAAGCTCTCATCCGAAGCGAGCTGAGCGAAGTTGTCCAGCCCGACCCATTCCCATCCGCCGAAGACGTTCCACTTCGTGAGCGCCATGAAGAACAGGATCAAGACGGGCAGCAGCGTGATGACCGCGAAGCCGATGAAGTTGGGGAGAATGAACGCCAGCCCCGCCCAGGGCGACTGTTTCTTGTTCGCTGAAGTTCGGGGCCTGGACGCGACCGTCATTCACCTGTCTCCACACACCGAGATTGGTGTCTCGTGCGCACCGTTGAAGGCGGTGCGCACGAGACCGGCCAGAAGAGTACGGAGTACTTCTTAGGGCTACTTCACTTCGTTCTTGATGCGATTTTGGGCGGCCGTGATGGCGGCATCGATCTTCGAGCTCTCGGACATGATCGCGGTGTTCATGTCGTTGAGGATGCTCTGAATCTTCGCGGTCTTGGCCGAAACGGGGTTCTCGGGTCGTGTGTCATGGGTCGCGAAGGTGAACTTTGAGAGATCGTCGGCCGGAACGCCCTTGAGAGCGAAGAACGCGGCGGTCACTTTGTCAGACATGTAGGCGGGCACGATGCCGATCCCAGAAAGGGCGAGGGCGGCATCTTCGCCGCCGGCGAAGGCGAGGAATGCCTTGGCGGCGGCGACCTTGGCGGGATCGATCTTGGGGTTGATGCCGATGCCGGTCGGATCGCCGAACGTAACGGGCTTGGCGGCCGTGCTGGCGTCTACCTGCGGGACCGGAGCGACGCCCCAGTTGAACTTGTTGGCATCACCCGTGCCCGTCTGGGCGATGAGGGTTGCGACGTACCAGCTGCCCATGAGCATCATGGCGGCCTTCTGCTTGCCGAACTGGCTCTGATAGGTGAGCGAGTTGGTGCTCGAGGTGTTGAACTTGACCTGAGCGCCGGAGTCCTGCATGGAAACGGCGGTCTGGTAGTAGGACTTCATGTATTCGACATTGCCGCCGAGGATGTCGGCGCCGGGCATCTGAGCGCTGGCGAAGCCTTGGACCGTCGACTGCCAGCGGTGCAGGTACGCCCCGTAGACGTCGCCGCCACCGTTGCCTTTGGCGAGCTTATCGGCGGCCGCTGCGTAGTCGGCCCAAGTCCACTTGCCATCCGGATAGGCCACCTTGGCCTTGTCGAACATGTCCTTGTCATAGAACAGATACCAGGAGTCCTGGCGGTAAGGGATGGCGTAGGTCTTGCCGTCGACCTGGTAGAACGAGAGGCCGCTCGTCTTGGCATCGAGGCCCTTGGCGACGTCAGAGACATCGACGAGCTGCTTGCCGTCCTGGTAGGTGTAGAAGTTCTTCAGATTCTTCAGGATGTAAAGATCTGGGGCGGACCCGGCGGCCAGATCCGCGATCATCTGCGTGTCGTAGTCGTTGCCTGCCTTGTATTCCTTGAGCGTAATGGTGACATTTGGGTTCTTCGCGTGGAACGCGTCCGTAACGGTCTTGAACTCCGGCGTAGAGGCCAGCGACCAGGCGGCCATGGTCAGGTTGACGGGTGCCGGCGTCGGCGTGGCTGTGGCGGGCGCGACGGTCGCCGCCGGTGGTGCGGTCGGCGTCGGGGCCGCAGTGGCGGCACTGCCAGTACATCCGGCCACGGCCAGAACCGCAACCGCCGCCAGGCCGATGCCCAAGTTCGTTCTGAGCTTCATGACTTTCCTCCGTCTCCTCTTAATTCCATGGCCCCATTCGCGGAGCCCTTGCTTTGCCCGCTCTCGTCCGAACTCGAGATGGGGCAACTCCATGCGAACGCTGTGGAGGTGCGCAGGCCATCGGGCCAGGTCACTACCACTTCATTCCCTTGACAATCGACGTCGAAAGACGCCGCCTCCGGCAAGCGTGGTGCGCCTCCGCGCCATGGCCCAAAACCGGAGAGTTCAACCATTGCCGAGGCCCACGCTCCTTCCCGCACGGGGATGAGGAGGTAAGGCACGACGGCTGTTTGACCAAGTGGGCTCGCATCCAGAACCGACAGGATCGAAGCCACGGCGGGCGCGCCCGAGGCGTATACGCGCGACACCAGCCTTTCCGACTTCGCCTCCGCCATGCGTCTGGGACCATCGCTCACCCGCGCCGCGGGGCAGTCGCCCGCCACGGGCCAACCGGCGATCAGGAGACGCACGGCACGACCTCGACCCGCATGCGTGAGACCGATGATGCGGGCAAGCCGAACCTCGTATGGCCCACGTACGAGCGAGACGACCGTGATCTCTCCTGCCTCGACGGCGGTGCCGGTCAGTCCGGAACCATGGCGCTGCTGTACCTCGTCGGGGGCGACCCACCGGACGCGCGACTCCGATACCGCGAGCCCGACCCTGGCATCCCCCCGGCCGTCGACCCGCAGCTCGAGGAGATGCATTCCGGAGCGGTGTGTCACCTCGCCCGCCACATCCACGAGGCCGACGGACTGGTCGAACGGACTCTTCCAGCTTCGCTCGTCGAGAAGTGGCGAAGTCGCCGTGGAGTAGCCCAGGCGGGCATACAACGGCGAGTCGGCTCGAGGATCGTCGGGACGAGCGTGATCTGTGCCGTGGTTGACGACCCGAACGATCCCGTCGGCCCGGGTTCCCGAAACGATCCAGCCCGGCGCCTGGACCGTGCGGAGGACTTCCCCCTCTTCCACCGGCAGCGGCAGGTCGTCATCGGTCCAGACGGGATGAGTTGCTTCAAGGGCCAGGCCGAGCATGCCCTTACTCGCCCAGTAGGGCGATCCAGGGCCTGAGTAGGCTTGTGCGAGCGCCGGCCAGGCGTGATGCCAGCCGAGTGGCAGGAGCCCCCGCTCGTCGGGGGCGCCGTGTGCCGCGAAATGATCCGTGATGGCAAGCGCGGCATGGCGCAGGGCGCCCGGGCGGTGACTCGGCACGCCGGCCATTGCCCCCACCCAGAACGGCGCGGCCGCTGCGAAGCGGTACGTGAGGCTTCGGCCCTGAACGAGCGGCGAGCCATCGGCGCCGACCAGGGCCAGCGCATCGGTCAGAAAACGGTCCAGGCGGTCACGATCAGCGGTCCCGCGCCTGGCGGCGAGCTCTTCAGCCCCGCGCATCCGGGCCCAGAGCGTCGGATAGAGGTGAAGCGCCCAGCCTGTGTAGTGGTCGAACGAGCGCTCGTCTCCATCCGCGAGCCAGCCATTCGGGCGAACGAACGTGTCGTGGGTGGCGAGGTCCGCTTCCATGTCGGACAAGGAGAAGGGTCCGCCGACGGACTTGAGGAACGTCTGCACAACGAGTCGGAACCAGACCCAGTTGATGCGCGGGTAAGTCTGGTCGCCAACGGCGGGGCTGAGGTATTCGATCACCTGCCCTCGGGTCCGATCCGACAGCTCGTCCCAGATCCACTCCCGCGTCATGTCCAGAATGAGGGCGATCGAAGCCGCCTCGACCTTCGCCTGGGGATGCTCGTCGAGCCGCGTCCAGCGTTCCGGGGAGCTGGGATCGACACCCGCTGCCAGGCCCCGCCCGTACCATTCGGCCGCTTCCCGACCCACGGCGCCCATTGATCCTTTGAGGATGAAGCCGGCGAGTAGGAAGGTTCGGGCGAATCCCTCGAGCCCGTCGATATCGGACCCGTAGCCCCCGGCCGGCCCCTCGAAGGTGATGCGGGCGTGGTCGCGGCTGCCTCGGTCCATCGCCGCCTCGAGCATCGTCTGGCCGCGTTGGAGCAACCGATCACGAGCCGCGAGGCTGGAGACAGAGGCAGGCCTCATGGATGCCCGAAGGCCCGCGGCCGAACTTGCGCTCGCGGTGACCGCCCTAAGCTATGGATGGGCTGCTCGGGAATCAGACGGACCAAGATCTTGCCGCTCCGCTCTCAGGGGTCGGGTGGTCCGCAATGCGACGGTGGGACTACTCGGCCGGTCGTATTGAAAACCAGAATGATCGTCTGTGTCAATACGGATGATCGATGTTCGTTATTCGAAACCAAATGATCGTTTGCGATCATCAGGACCATCGAGTTTCGGGTATGCTGGTGCGAACAACGGGCGAAGCGGACCGATTTGCACCTTAAGGAACAATGACGACCCCGAGCGGAAGGCAGTTGGCAAGGTGACGATGAAGCGATCGCTGAAGGCGTGGCCCGCCGAAACGAGGCGCGAGGCGATTTTGGAGGTCCTGCGCAGAGACGGGTCCGTGCGCGTGTCGGAGCTGACCGACTTCACCGGCGTCACGCCCGTCACCATCCGCCGCGACATCCTGCAACTGGAACAGGAGGGCGCGGTCCGTCGAGTTCACGGTGGCGCGGTACTGGTCCAGGAACGCGTCGCGGATCAACCGAACGAGTCCGATGGCATGCCGGCAGCCTCCGGGCGCATCGGAATGCTCGTTCCGTCGCTGGATTACTACTGGCCAGGGGTGATCGAGGGCGCCCGGCAAGAGGCCGCCAGGTACGGGCTGACTCTCGTGGTCCGGGGCTCATCGTATGAGGCGGACGATATCCTGCCCCACGTCGATTACTTGCTCAATCGAGCGAACACTCTGGGGCTCATCCTTGCGCCCAACATGAAGGCTCCGCACTCGCCGGAGACGCTCGAGTCGCTGGCGACGCGGGGAGTGCCGCTTGTGCTCGTCGAGCGGACGGCCGCCGTCGGGCCTTTCCAAACGACGGTCGAATTGGTGGTTTCCGACCACGCGCAGGGAGCGGCCATCGCCATGCGCCACCTCGCCGGACTGGGTCATCGGCGGATCGGCCTCGTCATCAGCGGCGACAGCCCCACGGGCCCTCACATTCGGCAAGGCTGGTTGATGGCCCGCCGGGAACTCGGGATCGATGATCTCGAGGTCGTGGACGAAACGGTTGCCAATCCGAGGGAGTCCTCGTGGGGCGCGACCGTGGACATGATCCTCGACAAATGCGCCGCTTGCGGCACGACCGCGCTGCTCGTCCATCCGGATCAGGCCGCGGCCTCGATCACGCAGCGATGCGAATCCCGTGGTCTCAGCGTACCCGGCGACATGTCGGTCGTGGCCTACGATGACGAGGTCGCCGAGCTCTTTACTCCCCCGCTGACCGCCGTCCGGCCGCCGCGCGCCTCGCTTGGCCGCGCCGCGATGAACCTCGTTGCCGAGAGAATCCGCAACCCTGATCGCCCCGTGCATAGCGTCGTGATCACGCCGTCGCTGCGCGTCCGCGAGACGACGGGGCGGCCCCGCTGAAGCGGTCTACCGATGGCAAGCATGAGCTTGCCCTGAATTTGTCCGCGAGGCAGTCGGAGTGCTTCTGCGGACCATCGCGCGTTGAATCCGAGGAAACGTGACCGGCATCTTCAGCGACGGCCCGGCGGGAGAAGGACCTGAAGCCGCGACGCCCTGGAATCTGCTGTGGGGGCGAAAGGCAGCCCGGGCCGAACTGAAGCAGCTAGCCGCGGCGATGCTATATGCGCCGCGCCGCTCTGATTGAGCGTGAATTGTGGGGCTATTGCTCAGCTGGGAGAGCGCCTGCATGGCATGCAGCCACCGCTGAGCGGTCAGGTACCTAGCCCTCGACGAGGGTTTTTCGCGAGCGATTCCGACCCGTTATCGGCTCTCATCGAGCGTGAGATTCGGACGCTATCTCCCCAGATCCGACAAGACTGCGGCAACGGCCTCGATCCACGCATCAAAGGCGGTGGCGAAGGCCGAGCCGCGAACGGTGAGGTCGGGACGGGGCAAGCCGGCGTCGCGCAGCCTCGGGCCAAACGAGTCGGCCGAGAGTCGCTGTTCCACGATCACCGCTCCATCGGGAGCGTCTGCGAGCCGTTCGGCAAGGCGCACCAGCTCGATCGCAACGGTCCAGCGAGAAGCCCAATCAGGCGCCTCGACGGGGCGCGGCAGGAAGGCACGAAGCGGCGAATCGACCGGGAGGGCCACACGATCCGAGTTGCCTTTGCGGTCGGCCTCGACGACTCCCGCAAGCCGCATGGACTCGATAGCCACCGCGGCGTTGCGTTTGGAGAACCCGGCTCGCCGGGCGATGTCGGCGACGCGCATTTCCGTCCCGGCCGGGCACGACAGCAGCAGGGCGAGGACGTCGGCTCTCGCGTTGACGCCGAAGGCGGAGCGTAGCCGCCATACCAGACGAGCTGGGGCCGAAAGGTCCCGGACGGCGACCTTGCCCCGTAGCGAACCCGCCAGCGGTTTGGCCACCGGACCTTCGGACCATGTCGGGCCGCCAGATCTGCGGACCGTGGCCGCGAAAGAGGCGAGAGCGGCGCTAGCGTCCATCGACCGGGCTATGCGCCGTAGACGAGACGAGTTGACCGCCTCGCCGTAAGCGACACACCAGTCAAGAGCCACGCCCAGAATGCGGTCGTCGCCACGGGCGAGTTGGACGGTGGCGACGATCAGGGCTTCGGGATCGACGACCGTAGACATCCGGATCGCCCTCGAGCTGCCCGCCGAGGGCGATCCAGCCGGCAGCGATCCGGTCGATCGAGGCGCTTCGCAGGTTAGTCAAGGCGCTCATCGGCGTCCGTTATCCCGAGGTGTGGTCCATCGGCTGTGGCATAGTGGAATTGTCCGCCGCGATAACGCGCAGGTCAAGTGCTCGATACGAGCATGTCAGCTGCTTGATCTGTAGAATGCAGCGCGGCCTTCACCCAGCCTCACATTCGCACCCAGGCGACAGTGCGTCTTGCGGGTTCTGAAAGATGCTCGTCGGTGATTCGAAGCCCCAACACAATCCGAGCCCTGCTGGACTCAAGGTTGCCCTCGGGGTTGAGGCCCAGCTGGACCCTCCGGATTGTCGGCGTAGAGAACGGTACCCCCGGAACTCGGCGAACGGTTGGCTCCAGCAGCAGCGGCAGAAGCAGCCCGCGACGAACGGACTGTACATCCGTCGGATTGACATGTACGCCTGTCCTGCAAGAATGCCGACTTGCCGGTTCCGCCGGCCGAGAGCGCGAGATGAGGGATTTCGTGCGGAAGGGGCTTCGACTGCTGGCAGCGTTGTTCGTCGCCCTCGCCGCCTGGGGATGCGGCGATGGTACGGATGTCAGCTTTCTCAAGGCGCAGCCGGAGTACAACCTCGTCTACCCCGGCGCAACGGTGCTCTCATCCCAGCCGGGCGGCGGATTCGGCGGGTCGCCATCCGTCGTTCAGGAGTTCAAGACGTCTTCCACACTCACGGACGTCGCAACCTGGTACACGACGGAGCTTGGGAATCGCAAATGGGTTGGCAGCCAGGACCGTGACGCACAGCGGGGCACTGTGTACGACTGGTATCGGCCGTGTCTGCAGCTATCGCTCCACGCCAACTCTCCGACCGGCAATCAGACGCAGTACGAGGTCACTTTCAGTTTGATCGGCTCGTGCGTCTGGGAGCGCGCCTCGAACCTTCAATCGCTCCGGGAGTTGCCCGAGACGTCGGTGGCGCCGCCGGGCGTGGAAGTGCTGCAGGCCGAGACCTTCATGGCGTCGCGGCAACAGGACGGGAGCACATTCCTGCGCGTTCAGCGCGTGTACCGCTGGCCCGGTGGGACACCCGCGGCCGTTCAGTTCTATGACAACGCCCTCGTTTCGCGAGGCTGGACACGCGTCGAGACGTCGCCCGGCGAGCGCTTTGGTTCGGCAGACGTAGCGGCGAAATGGCAGAAGGGACAGATCGTGGCCGTCCTCGGGGACGGGACGAACTCGTTCCTCTACGGCCTGGGCGAGTTGCTCGACTCGCAGGGTTCGCCGTTGCCTCCGCCGTCGGCGATCCCCCTGACGTAGGTCGCACCTCATTCGCCGTTGGCGGATCCGCTGGCTCGTGCATGGGTGCGGTTGGTGCCGACTCCTATCTGGCGTTCCTGACGCATCGCTGTATGCAGGCGACCTCGCATTGATGCCTGAGTGGGACATTCAGGTCGCCGCTGTCGGGCTGACTCCTCTTGCCCGGACCATCGCGCTGGAGGTTGGTCCTGACACAAGAAGTTCTCTCCGTCCGGCCAGCGCGGCGATGTTGTATGATCCGCCGCGCTGGGCCGGGATCCGGCTCTCCAAGCGCTCAAGTAACGCCGCGAGAGACGAATCCAACCAGTTATCCGCTCTGATTGAGCGTGAATCGTGGGGCTATAGCTCAGCTGGGAGAGCGCCTGCATGGCATGCAGGAGGTCCAGGGTTCGAATCCCTGTAGCTCCACCAAATCCCCACCGCTCTGGCATGTCGGGCATTCGTGCGCCCCGCGTGCGCCGGCGCCGACTCGTCACCCGAACGCCGCGACCCAAAGAGAAAGCCGCCCGGGCGAACCGAGCGGCTTCTGGTTGGTTTATCGCGGATGGTCGCCGGCGGGTCAGGCCTGCTTGCTGGTGGCGGCCTCGGCCTGGCAGATCGGGCAGTTGACGTCGCCGTACGAACCCTGGAGCAGGTCGCCGGATTCGTCACGCTTCAAGCTGCCGCTTCCTTCGCTGAAGCTGCCCTTCCTGTGCTGCGCGTGCGCCGTCAGAAGGTTCTGGCATTCGGGACAATCGCTGTCGCCGAAGGAGCCCTTCAGAAGGTGGCCTTCGTGGTCGCGGGCAACTCCCTTGCTGCCCTCGCTAAAGCTTCCCTGGAACTGAGTGTCGTCTGGCATGGCTCTTTGCCCCCGATTGGATGGCGTCGTTGAAGAGGTCGACTAATGGGCGAGTCTAGTCCCGGATCCACCCGAAACTGGAGGGTGGCCTCGGTATCGGAACGCTGGCCCGCGCTACGCATCAACGCTTCCCGTTCGCCGGCGAGAAGCGGATTTGGCGCTAAGCCGCGCGGTGCTTGCCAACAGGTCGGCGTGGTCGTCGACGGTCCCGGAGAGCGGCAGGAGGGCCGCGGGATCAGCCGGAGGTAGAATCTGCGTGCGCTCCCCAAGCCTTTGCCCCGATGAGGACCGAACGTGACGGACAGCCATCCGATCCCGGCCGAGATGGAGGCTCATCGGGCGCTGGTACTCCATGACCGTCAGCTCGTCGTGGACATGATCGAGTTGACACTCAACCACGGCCTCTTCGTGGTTCGGGCGGCGCGAAGTCTCGCGGAAGCCGAGAACATCCTGGCCACCTGGCGACCCCACATGACCATCGTGGACATGGACCACGACGACAGCACCGCTCTGCTGCGTGTGCTCGGCGCTTCGAACACGCTGCGCCGGAGCGTGACCCCGGTACTTGGCCTGACTCGGCGCGGCGACCTCCAGACCAAGCTGCGAGCATTCGATCTGGGCGTGGACGACATCCTGACCATGCCGTTCTCGCCTGAGGAGCTCCTTGCGCGCTCGATCGTGATCACTCGCCGGGCGACCGGAACGGACCGGCCCATCATCCCAACGATCAGGCTCGGCGAGATCGAAGTCGACATCGTCAACCGCCAGGTCCGCGCCGGTCAGTCGGTCGTCCACCTCTCCGGGATCGAGCAGAGCCTGCTGTACCTGCTAGCCAGCCGGGCCGGTCGGGTCGTCACGCGAGAGGAAGTCCTCGACGCCATCTGGGGGACGGACTTCGTGGCCGAGAGCAACATCGTGGATCGCCACATCCGAAGCCTTCGGATCAAGCTGCAGAACGGGTATCGACATCCTCGCTTCATCGCGACGGTCCCGGGTCAGGGCTACCGGTTCATACCCACGTTCACGAACGTCGGCTGGGACATAGCGCGCACGACCGAAGACTGACCGCGGCCGAGGCCAGCTGACGGCGCGCTGGGGCCCGGCCGCCGGCGCAGCGCCCCACTGGCGCCGCCACCCGCCGCAACGCGCCGCATTACGGACCGTAATGACAGGGCAGTCCTCAGTGCGCACATTCGCTGAGTAACTCGCGGTTGCCATAGCGTCAACTCCATGCAGGATCGGCTCCGGACGGGGGCCGATCCTGCTTTTCCATCGCACAGAGACCGCGCGCCGGCCACAGAAAGACGCATGAACGACCTCTTCTCTCCGGGGATGCAGCGAGTCGCAGATGTCGCCGCTCGAAAAGGAGTCACGCTCGATTTCCGGCTCGTGCCCGCCTCGACCCTGAGCGATGAGGAGATGGCCGTCGCGGTGGGCGCCGAGCTCGGCCAGCTCGTCAAGTGCGTCGTGTGTGTCGCACCCCGACCCGGGGGCAGAGTGAGCCCCATCGTGTGCCTCGTCTCGAGCCGGAATCGCCTGGATTTCGCTCTGCTGGCGGCTATCACACGCGAAGCCGGCATCCGCGGGACTACGCCTCAGGAAGCGCGATCGCTGTTTGGCTACCCGGTCCGCGACGTGCCGCCGTTTGGCCACGGCCGCGATGTACGGACCGTGATGGACGAGAGTCTGGGCCGCTACCCGTGGCTATGGGTGGCCGCGGGTGAGGAGTCGACGATGCTGCGCGTCGCGCCGGGAACCTTGCGAATGCTGTCCGACGCGGTTGTCGCGGCGGTAGCCCAACCATCCTGGATGCGTCCCGTGGGCGTTCGATCGATCGGCTCGGCGCCGTTCAGGAGCCGGATAAGACAAGCAGAGCGGTCGCGACGGCCCAGGGCTCGGGAGGGCGTTTGACGACTGCCAGGAGGAAGGGACCTTCCGACATGAGACTGCCTTCGACGCAACTAACGACGGGCGTGTGGATCTCAGCTTCTTCAGCCACGGTCTTGCAGTGGGGTCCCAACGGGGTCGCCAACCGCGAGCAGATCGACTCGCTGGTCGAGGGACGGCACCGCTCGACCGGACGTCCCCCAACGGCAAACCACCCAGCCGGCGAAGGTCATCGCGACGAATCGATGCGGGTCTTCTTCTCCCGCGTGCTGGCTGCCATCTCGGCCGATGACGACGTCCTTCTCGTCGGCGACGGAGAAGTCGTCGAGCACTTCGCCGACGAAGTCCGCGCTGGCGATCGCAGCCGCGGCCTGGCGCGGCGCGTAGCGATCGAGAAGAGCGGTCCGATGACCGAGCGCCAGCTGCTGGCCCGAGTCCGCGAGTTTGCGGGTTCGCCGGCGCCGCGCACCCTGCCGGACTGAACCGATGGACGAAATGATCCGGCACGGGCTGGAGGCCAAGGCGGATTGGGCCCCCTACCACTCCGCCGTCGAGGGCCCGGACCCGCGCTACCACAACAGGCCCGATTGCGCGGACGGAGCCAGGATCGACGCGGGAAGCATTCGCCAGGGGACGGCCTATCGCCAGCTGTGCGAACGGTGCCGCAGCGCTCAGAAGCCGGCGGGCTAGATCGAGGGGATCGGATGTCGCGCCGGCGCCACGTCCCGCGCCGTCGCGCGCTCGCTGCGCCTCGAATTGAACCCGGACCGCGTGGATGGTCGCCACGATAAACTAGCGCTTCGGACGGGCGGCTCCGGAGGTTGGCCCGTTCGATCCCGGTAGTCGAGAGGTCCATCGTGTCGGCACCCGAGCGAACTGAGCGCATCCGCATCGATCGCTACGATCCCACGGCCATCGAGCCGGCCTGGCAGCAGCGGTGGGCGGAGCTCGGCCTCCACGACACGGACCTCGCCGACGACAGCCGGCCCAAGTTCTACCTGCTGACCATGTACCCGTATCCCGTCGGGCGACCTCCACATCGGGCACTGGTACATCATGACCCCGACGGACGCCCTGGCCCGCTTCCACCGCATGCACGGCGAGAACGTCTTCCTGCCCATCGGCTTCGACGCGTTCGGGCTGCCGGCCGAGAACGCGGCGATCAAGAACAAGATCCACCCGCGCGACCTGGACGATGGGCAACATCGACAACATGCGCCGCCAGCTGCGGACGATGGGCGCGACCTTCGACTGGAAGAGCGAGGTCGTCACCTGCGAACCCGAGCTTACTACCGCTGGAACCAGTGGCTGTTCCTGCGCTTCCTGGAGGCCGGCCTGGCGTATCGGGCGAGCAGTCGCCCGTGGACTGGTGCCCCAACGACGGCACGCTGGCGCGCGAGCAGGTAGAGGGCGTGGACCGCCACTGCTGGCGCTGCGGCGCGCGCGTCGAGAAGCGGCTGCTCGACCAGTGGTACCTGCGGATCACCGAGATACGCGGACGAGCTGCTGGACTTCACGCGCATCGAATGGCCGGACCCGATCCGGATCATGCAGACCAACTGGATCGGCCGCTCCGAAGGCGCCGAAGTCGTCTTCGCGACCGCGGCCGACGACGCCCAGCCCGGCGGCGACGAGCTCCGCGTCTTCACGACACGCCCCGACACGCTGTACGGCGCCACGTTCATGGTCCTGGCGCCCGAACACTCGCTCGTGCCGAAGCTGACCCACCCCGGCCGCAAGGCAGAGGTGGACGCCTATGTGACGGCGGCAGGCCGGCAGACCGAGATCGAGCGGATGTCGACCGAACGTGAAAAGACAGGCGTCTTCACCGGCTCATTCGCGATCAACCCGGTCAACGGCGAGCGGATCCCGATCTAGATCGCGGACTACGTTCTGGCCGGCTACGGCACGGGCGCGATCATGGCCGTCCCCGCGCACGACGAGCGCGACTTCGCCTTCGCCCGGAAGTTCGGCCTGCCGATCCGCCGCGTCATCGCCGGTCCGGAGGTCACGGACGCGGAGGTCGCGGCCGAGATGGATTTCGCGTTTGCGTCGCACGGCGAGGACGAGCGGCTCGTCAACTCCGGACCCGCATTCGGGCAAGCCTGCGAAGCAGGGCTTCGACGACATCGTCGCCGACGCTCGAGGCCAAGGGCAAAGGCAAGGCCACGGTCAGCTACCGCATCCGCGACTGGCTGATCAGCCGCCAGCGCTACTGGGGCACGCCGATCCCGGTCGTCTACTGCGACACGCGACGGCATCGTGCCGGTGCCGGACGACCAGCTGCCGGTGCGGCTGCCTGATACGGTCGACTACGCCGGCAGCGGCAGCAACCCGCTCAACTCGGACGCGGCGTTCCTCAACACCACGTGCCCCGAGTGCGGCGGCCCGGCCCGGCGCGAGACCGACACGATGGACACGTTCATCGATTCGAGCTGGTACTGGTTCCGATATCTGTCGCCGCAGTACGACGAGGCGCCCGTCGACCGGGCGATCGAAGCGCGCTGGTGCCCCGTCCGGCCAGTACACCGGCGGCGCCGAACACGCCGTCATGCATCTGCTCTACGCCCGCTTCTTCACCAAGGCGATGGCGGACGTGGGCCTGGTCCACGAGCGGGAGCCGTTCAAGCGGCTCTTCAACCAGGGCCAGATCCTGGGCGCCGACGGCGAGCGGATGAGCAAGAGCCGCGGCAACGTCCAGGATCCGGACGAGCTCGTCGCCCGCTACGGCGCGGACACGGTCCGCCTCTTCCTGATGTTCATGGGACCGTGGGACCAGGGCGGGCCGTGGAGCCCCACCGGGATCGGCGGCATCGCGCGCTTCCTCCACCGAGTGTGGACGCTGACGCTGGATCCGCTCGGCGTGGAGGCCGGCGATCCCGAAAGCGGAGTGCTGCCCGCCGGCCAGGACGACGAGGCGGCCGAACGGGCGATCCGTAAGGCGGCCCACCAGACGCTGCGCGTCGTCTCCGAGGAGTACGCGGCGCTGCACTTCAACACGATGGTCGCCCACTTGATGGAGCTCTCGAACCTGCTGATGCGGTATCGAGGAACCTCGGTGGCCGGTGGCGTGGCCTGGGAGGAGGCTGTCCGCCTGCTCCTGCTGATGCTGGCTCCGTCCGCGCCCCACATCGCGGAAGAGCTGTGGGCGCGGACCGCCGCGGCTCGCGGCGTGGACTGGGTTTCGATCCACTGCCAGTCGTGGCCCGTCGTGGACGAGGCCGCCGCCGCCGAGAACGAGCGCGAAGTGCCGGTCCAGATCAACGGCAAGCTCCGGGATCGCGTGACAGTCCCGGCGGGGATCTCGGCCTCGGAGCTCGAGGCCGTCGTGCTCGCCCGGCCCAAGATCGTGGCCGCTCTCGAGGGCAAGACGCCACTCAAGGTGATCCACGCGGGCGGGCGGCTCGTGAACGTGGTCGTGCGGTAGGGTTCCGCGGAGTCGGCCGGCGGGGCGGCGGGGCGGCGGGGCCGCGGGGCGCGGGCGCGCGGGCCGCGGGCGCGGGCGGCGGGGCGGCGGGCGCCGACATGGGCCGAGCCGAGCCCATCTGCGACCGAGCCCTGGCCGGCCGCGGTACCGAGCCCTGGCAATTTGGCCATTCGCAAATCGGGGTAGCAGTCGGCCGAGTCGCGACGCCACGTTGGCACCTCGACCTCTCGCCGACGGCCCTTTCCCCTCGTGGCTAGCTGGATCGCAGTTCCGTGGGGCCGCCGGGCTGGCGTCCGAAAGCCCATTCTTGCGGACCAGGCCCGGCCATCTGCTACGGGGATTTGCATCTGGCCAATTAGGCCGGCCAACCCGGCGATACGGCGACGCAGCCACTCGAGGGACACCGAGTTGGAGTCCGGCCGGGATGCAGTTCAGGCAATCGCCCTCGCGCCGCGGCCCGCGCCAGAAGCCGTCCAGGCGTGTGGCCGTCAGCCCTCGTCGGTCGTGACGTCGAAGCTGGCCGGCGAGACGCCCAGCGTTCGAGCGATCAGGCCTCGAGCGCCGTCCAGAACGTCCAAGCTGTCCGGGACGAACAGATGGACGGTAGGCAGTTCGCGGACACGGACATCCACGGCCGAGCCGTCGTACGTCGTCGTGGCGTGATAGAGAGGGCGCTTGCCGGCGGAGACCAGCCGAAGGTCGCGCGCAATGCGTTCTTGCAGCTCATCCATCGGATCCTCCATCGCCGTGGCGACCGCGACAATCGTCGGCCACGTGTGAGGACCGGGCAAGACCGAATCTGAGAACGCGTCATGACGCCAGGTAAGCGGCGGTTTAGCCGCCGATAAGGGCGAGATGAGTGCCGGATAAGCGGCCTCGCGTAGCCTCTCCGCAATCCCCGCCGGGAAGCTCGATCGGAGTGCCCATGGCTGAGAATGCGCCCTGGCGGGCCCTGGAGGCAGGGGTCATCAACTCTGGCGCCGAAGCCGAAGCGCCAGGCCGCCGAAGCTGTCCAGGAGCGCTTTGGCAATGGCCGCGGCGGCCTTGCTCGTGCTCGGAGCCCTCGCAATCGTGGGCTCTCACGAGCCTGAAGGGCGGCGGCCAGGTGGAGCTGGTCAGCGAGCCGGAAACGTCGGAGGTGGCGGTTGGACCTACTGGATCGCAATCGAGTGTCGTGGTGCAGGTGGCCGGCGCCGTCCTTCGTCCTGGCGTCTACTCGCTCCCGGCAGGCTCGCGGGTCGGGGATGCCATCAAGCTGGCAGGCGGCTATTCGGCCGACGTGGACCCCAGGCTCGCCGAGACCGCGCTCAACCTGGCAGCCAGGGTCACGGATTCTGAGGTCATTCTCGTCCCTCGCCGCGGTGATGCTGCGCCGGCTTCTGGAGGATCTGCCGGCGGAGCTACCGCGGGATCGAGCTCAGCGGGTCTGATCGACCTCAATACGGCGACCGCGGCCCAACTTGACACCCTGCCCGGCGTAGGTCCGGCGACCGCGGCCAAGATCGTGGCGGCGCGCGAGCAGGCGCGTTTCACCTCGGTCGATGACCTGGTCAAACGCAAAGTCGTCACTGCCGCGGTACTGGCCAAGCTTCGCGATCTCGTGACCGTGAGGTAGCTCGGTGCTGCCACGACCGGCATGGCTCGCCGTCGGGGTCGTCGTCGCCGCCGGCACCGTCTCATACATGCCCGCCGGCGGCGACGCCACTGCCGTCGCGGCGGCCGTGGCAATCACCGCGGTTCTGGGCGCCGCCGCGACCGGGGCCCACGCGGTCCGGCGGCCGCGCCTCGCTTCGGGGCTCAACGTGGCGACGCTCGGCGCGGCCCTGGTCGCGGCTCGGCTCGCGATCGGAGTGGCCGCGGGCGGCGGAGGTCCGGCCGCGTCGCCCACCTTGCCGTCGGGCAACGGACCGTGGCACGCGGTCGTGGAGGCCGCCCACGTGTCCAAGGGCCGCCAGATCGCCACCCTCGAGCTGGAGGGCGTGTCCGCGACGTGCTCGGCGCTGATGCCGGCGGATCCGAGGCTGATCGCCGGAGATCGGATCGAGTGGACCGGGCGGATCGAGTCCCTCGGCGACGGCGATTACGACCGTTATCTCGCGGCCCAGGGCATGGCCGCTTCCTGTGAGGCGACCGCGTTCACGGTCCACTCCCACGATTCGTCGCCGGCCGGCTGGCTCGAGGGCTTTCGCCAGCAGTCGGGCGATGCCATCCAGCTCGTCATCCCCGAACCCGGCGGCGGCCTGGCCGCGGCGATCCTGGTGGGCCTGCGCGACAGGGTGGACCGAACCGTCGCCTCGGCGTTCACCGCCGCGGGAGTGAGCCACATCGTGGCAATTTCCGGATGGAATATCGCGATCCTGTCGGCCACGGTAGCGGCCCTGCTTCGCGGATTCATGAGCCGCCGGCGCCGGGCGGTCGTCACCGTCGCGGCGATCGTCGCCTACACGCTCTTCGCCGGAGCATCGGCATCCGTCATCCGGGCGGCCGTCATGGCCCTGGTGGCGGTCGGGGCCGTCGAGTCGGGGCGTGGCTCGCGGGTCAGCGTCGGGCTCGCCTGGGCGCTGGTCGGCATGCTGCTCTTCGAACCCGCGACGGTCGCCGACGTGGGCTTCCAGCTCTCGGCCGGGGCCACGGCCGGATTGATCCTCTGGGCGACACCGATCACCGAATGGTTGGGCCAACGCGCCCCTCGCCTGCCCGAAGCTCTCCGCGAGAGTCTCGGGGTGTCGCTCGCGGCCCAGGTCGCCACGCTGCCGATCGTTCTGCTCGTCTTCGGCAGGCTGGCGCTCATTTCGCCCGCGGCCAACCTCGTGGCGGTCCCGCTCGTGCCGCCGATCATGGCGCTCGGCCTCGTCGCGATGGCCGCCGGTTGGCTCGAAATGCTGGGTCTCGTACCGGCGCTGTGCGGCCTCGTGGCCCTTCCCGCATCGCTCCTGCTGACCGTCTTGATCGGCGTCGTCGGTTTCGCTGCCGCCGTGCCGGGCGCGAACCAGACCCTCGCCGCTCCGTGGAATGTCGCCGGGGCGGCCGCGGCCGGGGGCCTCCTCCTGGCCGTAGCGCGCTGGTCCACCCTCCGGGGCAAAGCCTCTGCCCGCTCCCCTGCCGCCACTTCGACCGCGGCGATGGGCCGTGAGGGCCGTAGCGCTCGGGCCGGCGGCGGACCCGGAACGAAGTCGCGCAAGCCTCGATACGGAATGGTCGTCGGCGTGGCCGCGGTGTCGGTCATGGTCGCCGTCTCGGTCGTTGCCGCCAGCCCCGACGGCCGGGTCCACGTCATCGTCCTCGACGTCGGCCAGGGAGACGCGATCCTGCTGGAAGGCGATCGAGGCGGGCGCATCCTCGTCGACGGCGGCCCCGACGGGAACGCGTTGCTGACGGCCCTCGATCGCGAAGTCCCGGCCTGGGATCGGCGGCTCGACGCCGTGATCCTGACGCATCCCCACGACGACCACGTCGCGGGGCTGGTCGCGGTGTTGGGCCGATATGCGGTCGGGGCCGCCTACGAATCCGGTTGGCCTTCCGAGACGCCCGAGTACCGCGCCTGGAAGACGACTCTGACTGACCACGACCTTGCCGCCGTGCGCCTCCGGACCGGAATGGAGCTCCGGCTCGACGACGTGGCGCTCCGGGTTCTGTGGCCCGACGACGGGCGGACCAGACCATCCTTTCTCGATCCCGCCGCGGCCGACAACCGGAAGGCCAACGATTCCTCGATCGTGCTTGCTCGGCGACTACGAGGGCCGCAAGTTCCTGCTGACCGGCGACGCGGAAGACGACGTCGATCCGACGCTCGTCTCGCGAGGATTGCCGGCCGTGGACATGCTCAAGGTGGCCCACCACGGCAGCGCGACCGCCTCGTCGGAAGCGTTGCTGACCGCCTTGCGGCCCGGCGTGTCCGTCGTGTCCGTAGGGGCGGACAACAACTACGGCCATCCGAACGCCGGAACGATGGCCCGGCTGCGAAGCCACTCGGCCAGGGCTGTCCGAACCGACCAGGCGGGCACGGTGGACGTGACACTGGATCGAGCGGCGGTTTCGGTCGCCTGGTCACGGGGCGGCTCGGCGCTCGTCAACCCGGACGGCGCGGCCGCAACGACGACCATTCCGTCTGCCCCGTCGGCACCGCCGGCGCTCCTGTACGATTCCCGCGATGTCCGTACCGAGCCGCCGAGAGGGCGTGGCGCTGCTCCTCTCGCTCGATCCACCGCCGTGGCACCTGCGCCATTCGCGTGCCGTGGCCGAGACCGCGGCCTGGCTGGCGTTGCGTGCCGGCCGGGCCGGACGCTCGGTCGATCGCCGCCTCGCCGAATCCGCGGCTCTCCTGCATGACGTGGACAAGCTGCCGGCGGTCCGCGCCGAGATCGACGGGTTCCGCCACGCCGAAGGCTCGGCGGTCTGGCTTGCCCGGCACGGCTACGCGGAGCTCGGCCCGGTGATCGCCGGCCATCCGGTGACTCGCCTGGCGGACGCCGAGTGGTTCGAGCGCTGGCTCTCGGAGGCGACTCCCGAGGCGTTGATCGTGTCCTACTCGGATAAGAGGGCGGGCCAGACGGCTCGAGCCGATGGCCGACCGCTTCGCGTCCTGGGCGCGGCGGTATCCGCCAGGGGAACGCGCGAGTCGCAGCCGAGGCAGCTGGACCATCGAAACGGTCGAGCTCGTCAGGCAGCGCTCGGAGGAGATCGAGCGGCGGGTATGCGAGCTTGCCGGCGTCTCACCCGGCCAGGTCGCCCGGCTTCGATGGACCGGCGGGATCATCGACTCGATCCGCGACGGAGGCCCAGCATGAGCGGACCGACCGCGCCACTCGGGTTCTACTGGGGCGACGACGCCTATGGCGTGTCCCACGGCCCGGATGCCCTGGCGGCAAGGCTCGCGGACGGCGGTCCACCGCTCGATCGAGTCCGACTCGACCGGCGCCGTCCACGTCCCATGCCGAGATCGAGGAGAAAGTGGCCACGGCCACGCTCTTCGGCGGCGGCGCGCTCGTAGTGATCGCCGAGCCCGGGCCACTCGTCGCCACGAAGCCGCTCCAGGCGAGAACGGTGGAGCTGCTCGGTGCCGTCGCGCCCGGCAACGGACTGGCGTTCCTGGATACGGTCGATGCGACCACTCGCCGTCCGGCTTCGCTCGAGGCGCTTCGCAAGGCGGTCGCGGAGGCCGGCGGCGAAGTCCGAGAGTTCACCGCCCCTACCCGCGACCAGATGGCCCGCTGGATCGAAGAGAGGGCCCGGGAGCGCGAGATCCGGATATCGGGCCCGGCCGCCGCTCTACTCGCCGAACGCGTGGGCGCCAACGTCCGCGAGCGCGACGTCGATCGACGCCGCCAGGGCGAGCTTGCGGTGGCGGAGCTCGAGAAGCTGGCCCTCTACAGACTCGACGGTCCGATCACCCCCGAAGACGTCAAAGCCCTCGTCACCGATGTCGTTCCGGGCTCTACGTGGGCCTTTCTCGACGCCGTCGGTTTGCGCAGAACCGCCGAGGCTCTCGCTCTGGCGCAGCGGCTGGAGTCGGTCCCCGGGCCGCTCCTCATCACTCATTTGCATCGACGGATCAAGGACCTGATCGAGATCGGCGACATGCTCGCCTCCGGCGCCTCGGCCGCGACGATCGTTCGGACGCTCAAGCTCAACCCGTATCGTGCCGAACGGCTCGCCGAGCAGGCCCGGACCTGGGCTCTGCCGGAGCTGGACGCGGCGCTGACGGACCTGCTCGCCCTCGACGAGGCGCTCAAGGATCGAGGCGAGGCACGCCGCCGAATCTCGGTCGCTCTGTGGATCGCCGAGCACGTCCGGCGGCCGGGCGCGAGCTAGATCCGTCGAGGGTCGGGCCGGGGTCAGGCGTCGGCGCGGGAGGACTCATCCGCCGAAGCGGCTCTGGCGGCGTCGCGAGCGCTCTGGAGATGGAACGAGACTCCGTAGACTTCGCCGTCGACCGCGTCGATCCTCGGAACGGCGGTCATTCGCCAGCGCTCGCCGTCCAATCTGATCCAGCGGGCCAGCGGCTTGGCCCGGACGAACACCGCGTCGAGCAGATCGAAGGCTTCGCTCGGCATATCGAGCAGCGCTTCACGGGCCGGCATTCCGAGGCATTCGCCAAAGCGGCTGACCATGGCGGGGTTGCCGTAGACCAGGACGTGGCCTCTCCCTCGACACATACCGGCCGGGCACACATCAGGGCCGCAGGCGACCGATGCGGTGCTGGCGGTCGACGCCGCCCGTCGGCGAGACGTGCTGGTCCGGATCGACTGGTTGCGAGGGCAGTTCGCCAGCGGAGCCGCCCGGGTTCTCGCGTGCCTGACTCATGCCTCGATTGTGCGCCCGGCGCGCAAGTCGCCACCCGACCTATTGACGCCCGCGTCAGGCCCGGATCGCCGCGCTCAATACGGAGCCGAGGAGCGGAGCGCAGCAGCGCGTAGAGCGAACCGCCGAAGGCGGGACCGGGCGGCCGATCGCTCCGGCGGTCGGCGAAGTGGCCGCACGTGAGCGAGGAGCGCAGGCGACAACGTGTCAGCTTCGCTGCCCGGCAATGGCCCGCATCAACCGCCAGCCAGCCCAGTCGCGTTCAGGCGAGGTCAGCGCAAGGCGGAGCCGAGGAGCGGAGCGAGCAGGCTCAAACGCCTGTGAGCGAGCACCGCAGCGACAACGTGTCAGCTTCGCTGACCCCGGCGCTGGCCCGCATCAACCGCCAGCCAGCCCAGTCGCGGTTCAGGTGGGGTCAGTGCAAGGCGGAGCCGAGCACCGGAGCGAGCAGGCTTCAACGCCTGTGAGCGAGGAGCGCAGGCGACAACGTGTCAGCTTCGCTGCCCGGGCAATGGCCCCGCATCAACCGCCAGCCAGCCCAGTCGCGTTCAGGCGAGGTCAGCGCAAGGCGGAGCCGAGGAGCGGAGCGAGCAGGCTCAAACGCCTGTGAGCGAGCACCGCAGGCGACAACGCCGCGCTGGCCCGCATCAACGCGACTCAGTCGGCGGAGGACCAGGCCTGTTCCTGGACGACCAGATCGCTCTCGATCGCAAATACGCAGCGACCCTGGGCCAGATCGAGCAGCTCGATGAGCTCGGGGTCGATGTAAAGCTGGTGGCAGTCTTCGCACAAACCGCCCGGGATGCCGAAGCAGAGCCGTTCGCTCCGGTCCGGAAGCCGGAAGGTGGTATCGAAGCGCGTGCTCACCAGGCGCCTGCCACAGCGGGGGCAGCGTTCGCGAGCCCGAGTCATCGCATTCGACCTCACTGGTGGGCGGCCACTTTGGCCGCTTCGAATGTTGCGATGCTAGGCGGGCGCCCATCACGGGCATATGACTCACTCGTACCGCACGAACGGTACTCGGTCCGTAGTCCGGTCGGAGGGGGCCACTTGAGGAGCGGACCCTACTCCATACGACCTGTGTGAGTAGGCAACGCTCCGTGCTCGCTGGCACCGCTCTCCCACAGATGAGTGAGACGAGCCACTGGGCCTACCCCTCCGAGCGGGAGCCAGCGGACGATCGGGCAGTCCTGGTAGCCTTCGCCGATGGATCGGCGACGACTCGTAGGCATCGGACTGGGCGCGCTCGCGGGCGCCGCCTACGGCACGGGACCCCTCTTCTTCAAGAAGTACGTCTTCCCGGCCGGCGTGGGCTGGATCGAGATGCTCATGTGGCGGTTCCTGTTCGCCACGCTCGTGAGCTGGGCCTGGCTCGTCCTCCAGCCCCGGGCGCGGGCGGCCTGCCGCGACCTCGATCGCCGGACCGTCGCCCGCCTCCTGTTCACGGGCGCCTTCTTCATCGTCAACGCGAGCGTCTACTACGCCGCCATCGAGCGGATCGACATCTCGCTCGTGGCCCTGCTGATGAGCGCGTATCCGGCCCTGGTCGCGGTTCTCTCGCTGCGTCTCGGCTATCGGTTCGAGGGCAGGCTGGCCTGGGGGTCGCTGGCGATCGTGATCGGCGGCTCCGTCCTCACGATCGGCGGCGTCAATCCCGGCACCAACCAGAGCGGCGTCCTGATCGCGCTGCTCTCGCCGATCTTCTACGCCTTCTACATCGTCCTCACGGCCTGGATGGCGGGCGAGCGGCCCGGCCAGACCGCCGACATGCGCTCGAAGGGCCGGGGCGCCGAGGTCTCGCCTCCGGTCGCGGGGGCGATCATGATGACCGGCACCTTCATCGCCGCCGCTGACGCTGGCTTTGCTCGCGAGCCGGCCCGTGCTACCGACCGAGGTCCCGCATGGCCGCCTGGCCGGGCCTTGCCGGCATCGGCGTCTTCGCCGCGGCGATAGCGATCCAGGCCTTCTACGCATCGGCGGCCCGCATCGGCGCGGCCCAGGCGTCGCTCATGGCCACGGTCGAGCCGGTCGTGGTGATCTTCCTTGGCATCGCCTTCCTGAGCGAGGACTTCTCGCCGATCCGCGCTCTCGGCGCGGTCGTGGTGATGGCGGGCGTCCTGCTCGCCCAGTTCGCCACGCCGAGCGAGTCGCGGCCCATCGTGCTCGAGGAGCCATAGGCCCAGATCCGCTCTACGAAGGACGATGCGGGACGGTTCCGCTCCGCACCGGGGCGGTTCGCGGGTGCACCGTCAACGGCCAGCCGCGCCCTCGTTCCGGAAAGCTGCGGCCCACAAGGTCCGGACGAATCGCTAGGCTAGAAGCTTGAGCCGGCGCACCGGCCGTCATTCGAGGATACGGACGACCACATGGCCACTCTCATCGAGCAAGTCGAACGGCTCAGGACCGCGAGAGACAACCTGGTCCGGATGCGCAGCCGGTGGAGTTGAGCGCTCCCCCGCCCGAGGAGCTGCCGCGCCGGCGCGACTGGGTCGCCCGCGAAGCACTTGCCCACGTCGACGAGATGCTCCTCTACTGGCTTGGCGAGATCGAGCGGATCCTCGCCGGGCCCGTCGAACCGGTGCCTTTCGGCCGGCCGCCCACGGATCTCGTTCGGATGCTCACCGTCGATCGGGACCGGACGCTGCCGATCTCCGAGCTGTACGCGCGCCTGGACCACTCGCTCGAGCGAGTCCTGCGCCGGCTTCTCGAGCTGGACGAGCGGCAGGCGGCGCGCCGCGGCTTGCACAAGCAGCGTGGCGAGATGACGGTCAAGCAGATCGTGGAGGTCATGCTCGCCTGCCACATCGAAGAGCACTGCCGCCAGATCGCGGTAGCCCTCGATCGCGAGGCCGCGGCCATCCCCTGAGATTGCCGCTGGCACCATGCACGCAGCCGCCGTTCGCCACGCTTGACTCTCACCCAGCCAGAGAGACTACAAAGCAGGCAAGCACGGAGGAGGCGCACATGTCGACGACGCTGGCCGCGGGGGCTCCCGCCCCGTCGATCTCAAGAAGGCCCTGAAGCCGCTCTTCAGCCCGCCCGAGAACGCCGGTCTTCGTGGATGTGCCGGAGCTGGGCTACCTGATGATCGACGGCACGGGCGCGCCCGGAGGAGAGCGCCAACGAGCCCACGACCGACTTCCAGGAAGCTTCGCGGCGATCTTCCCGGTCGTCTACACGATCAATTCCGGCTCAAGCGGGAAGGCCTGACGATGCCGATCCTGCCGCTCGAGGCGCTCTGGTTGACCGCCCCGGACGGCTCGTTCGACATGAACGTCCCGCCGGAGAAGTGGGGCTGGCGCGTCCTGATGGCCGTTTCCGACGATGTCACCCCGGCGGTCTTCGCCGACGCGGTCGCGGAGGTCAGGCGCAAGAAGGGCGACTCCGAGCATCTCGGCAGGCTGCGCTTCGAACGCTGGCGCGAAGGCCGCTGCGCCCAGGTCATGCACGTCGGTCCGTATTCGCGAGGAACGGCCGACGATCGAAGCGCTCCACGCCTTCATCGCGGCCCAGGGCTGCACGACGCGCGGCGCCCATCACGAGATCTACCTGGGCGACCCGCGCCGGAGCGACCCGGCGAAACTCAAGACGGTCCTGCGCCAGCCGGTCGAGTAGCGGACGTCGAGCGCAGCGACGCGCGAGCCGCGCCGAGGCCCTTCGCCTACTGGCCGCGGAGCCGCCGGCCCTCTTCCTTGACGATCGCCCGGAGCATGAAGCCCGACGTTGGCCGGTCGCTCGGCCAGGCGGCGCATGAAGTACGGATACCACTCCCGCCCGTACGGGACGTAGATCCGGACCGTGTAGCCGCGATCGACGCAGCGTCCGCTGCAGGTCGCGCCGGACGCCGTAGAGCATCTGGAACTCGAACCGGTCGCGGGCCGATCCGCTCGCGCTCGGCGATCTCGATCGCCCTGGCGATCAGCCTGGGGTCGTGGGTGGCCAGGGCGGGGTACGACGTCCGCGCGAAGCAGCCGCTCCATCAGCCGCACGTAGTTGGCGTCGACGGCCGCCTTGGTCCGATAGGCCACGCTCGCCGGCTCGTCGTAGGCGCCCTTGCACAGCCGGACGCGACCGCCGGCGGCGATGATCCGGTCGACGTCGGCGGTGCTGCGCCGGAGGGCCGACTGGATCACCACGCCGACCTTCGGGTAGGCCTCGTGGGCCGTCCCGCCAGATCGTCGAGCGTGGCGTCGGTCCTGGTGTGGTCCTCCATGTCGAACCGGACGAAGCCGTCCGACGGCCCGGGCCGCCTCGACGATCCGCATCACGTTGGCCCGGCACAGGTCCGCGGTCGATCTCCAGGCCCATCTGCGTCAGCTTGACGCTGACGTTGGCGTCCAGGCCCGCGGACGCCGAGAGCGGCGAGAGTCGCGAGGTAGCGATCGGCCGCGGCCGACGCCTGCGTCGGCCGACGTCACCGACTCGCCCAGCACGTCGACGGTGGTCCGCAGGCCGGCGCGCTTGAGCTCCGCGAGCGCCGGCAGTGCCTCCTCGAGCGTCTCGCCGGCCACGAAGCGAGCGACGACCGGCCGGGTCAGCGGGCTGCGCACGGCCAGCCGGGCCAGCGACCGGCGATGCGACAGCGAGATGAACAGCGATCGCATCGTCCGATGCGGCAGCACTCGAACGTTTCGGCGAAGCCCATTCGCTCAAGCCCTATCGGATCAGAGCTTCGCGTCGGACTCGAGTGGGTTCGCCGAGGCTTCGGCGGCGTCGGCCTCGGCGCGCGAACTCGGCGACTTTGCCGGCTTCCTCGCGCTGGAACGCCTCGAGCCTGCCGCGGCGGTGGGCGTCGACCGCCGCCCGGATGGCCTCGATCGGCGGCGAACCGCTGCATCCGGCCCTCGGCGTCGCGATAGATCCGGCAGCCCAGGGCCACCGGCAGTTCCGGCTGCGGGCACGACGTCCTCGCCGTTGACCCGGATCGTCGGCGAGCCCTGGAAGCCGAGGAACTCGGCGTCGTCCTGGCTGGCGACGAAGATCAGCTGGATCGGGACCTCGATGATGCCCTTGCGCAGGACGCTCTCCAGGTCGCGCCGCGCCTGCTCGAGGTGCGGACAATCCTCGACCGCCAGCAACTCAACGCGAAGATCGGCCACGGCGGCAGCCTACATCGAGCCGCCGATTCGGGTCGGCAGGCGGCCGGTCGGTCAGCCGCGCGGCTCGCGCGCCGGGGCGCCTGCTAGTCGGCCTCGGTGACGCGCAGCCAGGGCCCGAGCAGGACGCTCGCGATGGCCCTCGATCGAGCCGGCTGCCCAGCGCCACGGCCAGTGCCGCGTCCACGATCGCCTCGCCGGCCTCCATCTTGATCTGCAGCCAGGTCGATCGTCGTTGCGGATCGTAGTAGGGCATCGGACGTTCGAGCCGCGGTGGCCCAGCCGAGCGCCTTGTTCGCGGACCCGGTCGATCTCCTTGCTCAGGCCGTCGCGCGTCGCCCACTGCCCGGACGGCCGCCCAGGCCTCTTCGTGGCTGCGCGTCCGAGATCGCGTGCCAGGCCGCGCGCATGACCATCAGCTGCTCCTCGTTCAAGTGGTCGAGCCGATCGAAGAAGCGCCGCCATCTCGGCGTGTCGAGCAGATTCACGCCGCTTCGGCGTCCCCACATCGGCGATCCCTCTCCTTCAGTCTTCGTCGACCTGGTCCAGAAGATGACGCCGAGGAAGTCCAGGCAGCGCTTCCAGGCGTCGCGGCGGTTCTCGCGCTTCTGCCAGCCGTGCGGCTCCTCGTCGTACCAGTGGACCTGGTAGTGCTTGCCCTCGATCTCGAGCGCCTCGACGATCTTCTCGGTCATCAGCGGCACGACGCGCTTGTCCTTGCGGCCGTGGAGGATCAGCAGCGGCGCCTCGATGCGCTCGGCGCGGTACAGCGGCGAGCCGCGCCGGTAGGCCTCGGCGGCCTCGGGATCGTCGGGCCGGCCCATCATCCGCTCGAGGTCGATCCGGCCGGGCCGGTCGCCGTGGCGGTAGCTCTCCGCGATCTCCGAGTCGCCGTACAGGTCGATGCCCGGCGCGCCAGAGCGACGGTTCCTCGGTCAGGACGCAGAGCGTCATGTAGCCGCCGTACGAGGCGCCGTAGTGGGCCAGCCGGCCGTCGCACCAGGGCTGCGCCGGCGGCCCAGTGAGCGGCGTCGATGACGTCGAAGGCGTCGGCGTGGCCCCACTCGCCGCGGTTGGCCCAGCGGAACTCGCGGCCGTAGCCCGGTCGAGCCGCGGAAGTCCACCGAGAGGAAGGCCATGCCCGCTTCCACGACGAGCTGGCGGAACGGGAACCAGTCGCGGAAGGCCTGGTGCGTGGGGCCGCCGTGGGAGTGGATCACGCACGGCACGCGGGCGGCTTCCTCGCCGCCGGCGCTGGCGGGCAGGTACAGCGTGCCTTCGATCCGCAGTCCGTCGCGGGCCTCGAAGGCGACGCGCGTCCCGGCGGCGAAGTGGGCGGCGTCGACGACCGCGGGCAGTGAATGGGTCAGCTGGCGGGGCCTGGCGCCCTTCGCCGCGGCGCTCCGGGGACCGGCAGAAGCCACAGGTCGTCCGGGGTGCGCTCGCTCCGACCGACGGCCAGCACGGCCGACGAGTCGGGCAGCCAGCCGACGGCCATCCAGACGCCTTCGAACGGGTTGAGGCACGACTGCCGCCGGACGCGGCCGGCACGCGTGCGAGCAGGCCGTCGGCCCGCGTCCGCGATGCCAGCGCGCATCCGTCGGGCGGCAGATCCCCGACAGACGAGGTCCACCAGCGCCGTCGTGGACGTCGCCATGCAGGTGAAGAGGCTTGCCGTCCGGCGAGGGCAGCGGCGCGTAGCCCCAGCCGCCGCCAGGCTCGCCGTGCTCGCGCTGCCCGGCGGTCAGAACGGTCCGCTCCGTGCCGTCGGCGCGAAACCCGGACGACCTGGAACCAGCCGTCCTCGTCCGAGACCATGAGCAGGCCCGATGCCGTCCGGCAGCCAGCGCGGCCCCGTCTCCCAGGCCGCTCTCGCCGGCGATCGAGCCGCTCCTGCGGCCCGTGGCCACGTCCACGATTGGATCTGCGACGTGAGCAGGTCCGGCAGTCGCTGCGAGGTGACGGCGATCGCGCGGCCGTCCGGCGACCAGACGAACTCGTCGACGTCCACGCCGGGCGCGGTCATCGGCGTCGGCTCGGGCGAGCGGGGCCGGGTGGCCGGGCGGCCGCGGCGCGGCACGGGCGCGTCCACGAGCCAGAGCTGATCCCAGCCGCGGCGGCGCGAGATGAAGGCGATCTGGTGGCCGTCGGCGCACCAGCGCGGGGAGCGGTTGCCGGCCGGATGCTGGCGTGACCAGCGACCTGGTGCGAGCCCTCGACGTCGATCATCCAGATCGCGTCTTCGCGGACGAACGCGATGCGCCGGCCGTCCGGCGACCACTGCGGGTCCGACGCCGACTTCTCGGAGGCGGTCAGCTGCTCGGGGTATCCGCCCCGCGAGCGGCATCAGGAAGATCTGGCGGGCGCCCGCCGCCTCGGCCGTGAAGGCCACGCGCCGGCCGTCCGGCGAGAGCCGGAACTCGCGCGGCGACTCGACGGCGGCCGCCTGCTCGACGGTCAGGCCGTCGCGCGACGGGCGCCGGACGCGGCCGCTCTCCGCGCCGGCGCGGCGGTCCGAGCCCGGCCGGCGTGACGACGGGCGATCCGTGCCCGCGCTTTCCACGCGCGATCCCGCGGCTCGCCGCTCACCGCCCCCACTCCAGGCCCATCGAACCGGTCCTCGCGTCTCGCCCGGCGCGGAGACGGCGGATCCACCCGCACGAACGTCTCGCGGCCGAACATCCGCTCGAGCTGGCCGCGCGTCTCCGGGATCGTCCCAGCGCCGGCCGCGCATCTGGCTGTCGTGGCAGGCCAGCGCGGCGACCTTGCGCTCGAGGACGGGGCCGATGGTCGACGCAGCGTGGTGATCTCCTCGTCCGGCCGGGCCAGCTTCTCGAACGCCTCCTGCTGGCGGACATCGTCCTCGGACGGGTGGCGTGGCGTCGCCTGAGCGGCGCCGCTCCTCCTCCATCGCCGCCCGCATCGCGGCGATCCGGCGAGCGCGGCAGCGCCTGGTGGTACAGGGCGACCGGGCCGCCCGGTTCGGCGGCGGCCGGCCGGTACGCGGCGGTGGCGGTGGCCGAGCAGGCGAGTGGTCCGGGTGGCCGTACACGCCGCCCGGATCGAAGGTGACGATGACCGCCGGCCGCAGCCGCCGGATGACTTCGAGCGATCCGCTCCACGACCTCGCCGCCGGAGCCAGGCTCGAGCGAACCCTCCGGTGCGCCCCAGCCTTCCATGCCCGAGTCGCGATAGCCCAGGAAGATCGGCTCGGCGACGCCGAGCGCCTCGCAGGCGCAGGCGAGCTCCCGGCGCCGGATCTCCGGATCGAGCGAGTGGTCGACGTCCATCTCGCCCGGCCGGCCGCCCTGGTCGCCGTTGGTCGCGCACAGGACCCAGACCGGATTGCCCGCGGCCGCGGCCATGGCCATCACGCCGCCGGCGCCGTAGCTCTCGTCGTCGGGGTGGGCGAAGATCGCGAGCAGGCCGCGGGGCGGCGGCCACGTCGCGAGGACGCTCCGCTCGGTCACGTTCAGCGCGCCGCCGCCCGAGCCGGACGCCTTCGACGCGGCGGCCGGACTTGCCGCCGCGGGCCGCGCCGTCCGCCGATCGGCCGTTGCCGGTGGCCGGCGGCTCTCGGGTCCTTCGTTGAGCCCGAGGCCCTTCTCCAGGTCCGCGCCCAGCTCGACGGTCCGCCGGTACGATGCCCAGACCGCCTCCGAGAGCACGGTCCGCAGCCGCCCGGACTCGAGCTCGTGGATCGCGGCCGCGCTCGTGCCGCCCGGCGAAGTGACCATGTTGCGCAGCACGGCCGGGTGCTGGGCCGTGGCCTTGGCGAAGGCCGTGCTGCCCTCGAGCGTCTCGATGACCAGGTCGTGGGCGACGTGGCGCGGGAAGCCCAGGTGGACGGCGGCGTCGATGAGCGCCTCCATGACCAGGAAGACGTAGGCCGGGCCGGTGCCGCTGACCGCCGTGGCCATCTCGACGAACCGCTCGTCCTCCACCTGCAGGTCTCGTCGCCGAGGGCCCGCAGCAGGACGCGGGCCTGGTCGCACTGCTCGTCGGTCACTTCCGGCGTGGCGTACCAGACGGTCATGCCGCGGCCGATCTGGGCCGGGCGTGTTGGGCATGCTCCGCACCACTTCGCGATGGCTCGAGCAAGCCCGGTGAGGACCCGGCAAGTGGCGCCGGCGACGATCGAAACGACGAGCTGGTTGGGCTTGAGCTGGCCGCCGAGCTCGTGGCCGACCTTGGTCAGCGTCTGCGGCTTGACCGAGAGCAGGATGACGTCCGCGTCCGCGGCGGCCTCGAGGTTGGAGGCGACCATCCGGACGCCGTACTGGCGGGCCAGTTCCTCGCGCCGTTCCGCGCGGGGCTCGCTGCCGACGATCTGGCGCGGGCCTGACGAGCTTGCCGCGGAGCAGCCCGGCGATGATCGACTCGGCCATGACGCCGGAGCCGATGGTTGCGACGGTTCGGTTCGAAAGTGGCGACATGCGGGCGAGTATAGGCGGCGATTGGGCCGACGAGCGCCGTTCCTGCGCGTAATTGCGACGGCGAGTGCAGCGGCCGATGCCGTGCGGCAGACGCCGGGAATTTCGCTCCAGACAGACGAGAGCCGGTCGCCGAGGGAGGGAAGCGACCGGCCGTTTGTTCTCGTCTGCCCTTGAGGGAGGAGGAAGGAGCTGAGGCGAATACTGGTCCGGCCGGCTGAAGCAATCCTGAAAATTAGAACCGTGTCCCTGAGCGATTCGCGCGCGATCTTGCGGGCCGCGGTCCGGCCGTACGTCCTCCGACCAGGGGCGTCCAGCTGTCCGGCGGCGAAGTGTCCATGAAGCCTCCGGGTCGAAGATCTCGGCCAGCATCGCCCATGCCGTCCACGACCCGCGGCCCGGGCCGGTTGAAATAGACCGGCTCCACGAAGAACACCTGGCCGCGTCGGACCGCCTCGATGTCGCGCCAGAACTCCGGCCGCTCCAGCTGCCGCCACAGGCGCCTGCGTCTGCAGGAGCGTCAGCCCGACGGGCGCGAAGAGCAGCATCTCCGGATCCACGTCCCGGATCGCCTCCCAGCTGGTCTGCGACGCGGGCTCCCTCTCGCGGCCCAGCAGATCCCAGCCGCCGGACCGCCGCACCTGCTCCGGGACCCAGCGCCCGCTCGCGAGCAGCGGATCCAGGCCCTGGAGGACGACGACGCGTCTGGGCCGCAGGCCCTGGTCCTGGCGGACCAGGACCTGCTGCTCGATCTCCGCGATCTCCTCTCGCAAGCTCCTCGACCAGCTCTATGGCGTCGTCCTCGGTCTCGGTCATGGCGCCGATCGTCGTGATGGAGTGGAATATGCCCTCGATGCTCGACGGGTCCAGCTCGACGATCTGGGGCATCGGCTCCAGTTGCGCCAGGCCGTCGCGCAGCGCGGTTTCCGACGTGGCGCGACCGATGAAGATCACGTCCGGCCGCGCCGTCTCGATTCCGGCAAAGTCGATCTCACCCGTTTCGAGCTCGTCGTCCGACGACACGACCGCGGTCCTCAACGTTGAGGCGGCAGGCAACGTCGCAACGGCTGTGCGCCCGACCCGCTCGGTGGCCTCGTGACGACGGCCACGCCTTGACACCTCGGGCGGATAGTCCGAGGCCTGGCCAACGCCGACGAGCTCGTCATCGAGTCCGAGGGCGTAGAGCGTTTCGGTGGCCGAAGGAAGCAAGGAGAGAATACGCATCGGGCAAGTCTAGCCATGGCCGATCACCTGCCGATTATCTGGACCTGCTTCGAGGCCAGGTTGTCCACCATTGCCGCACGCCGTGGAGAATCGGAAACGCCCGGCCGGCAGGCCGGGCGTTCCGAGATCTGGCGAAGGATCAGGCGGGCTTGGCCGCGTCGACCAGGGCCCGGGCGGCGTCCTTGTCGGTGAACCAGAGGGCGTTGATCTCGGTGTAGTCCGCCCACTCGGCCGGCAGGCTGTCCACCGGGAAGATGGCGTTGACGGGGCATTCGGGCTCGCAGGCGCCGCAGTCGATGCACTCGTTCGGGTCGATGAACAGGGTGCGGTCGGTTCCCTCGTCGAAATGAATGCAGTCGACCGGGCAGACGGACACGCACGCCTGGTCCATCGTGTCGACGCAGGGCTCGGCGATCACATAGGCCATCGGGCTTCTCCTGGATCAGTGTGGGTCGGGCGCGAGGCCCTTGGCATCCGAGTGTGCGCCCGCAGGTTACCACTTGGCTCGGGGCGAAGAGACGGCGCGCCGCCCGGATCTGGGCCCAGACCCCGACCGCTCGCGGCCAACTTCCGAGCACAAGCGGGCTACATGTTCGGTTCGTACTCGGGATCGAGGTACTTCTCCGGATCCTCCTCGAAATCGAGCCGGCAGCCCCGGCCGCAGAAGTAGTAGGTCTCGCCTTCGTACTCGAACTTGAGGTCCGTGGCAGTGTCCACCTCATCCCGCAGACGGGATCCTTCGCCGTAGCCATCGTTCGCTCCTTCGGCCGGCAGCCCGGTCCGATCTTCCTCGCCGCCGTTGGGTGGGTAGGCCGAGTTTATGCCGAGCCTCGCGAAGGCGCGACCGACCCGGCGACGCGAGGGTACGCGAGGGGAGTCGAGCCGGCCGCCGACCTGGCCAGGTAGTGCGGCGGCGGCTCGCACTATCTCGACGGGCGGGGTAGGATGCGAGGCATGGACCCCATCCTCGTCGATCAGGCTCGTCAAACGCTGGAAGCCGAGCGGCAGCGGATCCGTCTGATTCTGGCCGAGGAAGTCGATCACGTACACGTGGCCCACGGCGCCCAGACCGCCTCCTCGACCGAGGTTTCGGAGAGCCAGCGCGGCCAGCAGATGCGGGAGCGCGAGGAGCTGCACCTCATCCAGATCGAGGGCGCGCTGCGGCGCATCGAGGGCGGGATCTTCGGTCTGTGCCAGAGCTGCGGCAAGCCGATCGCTCCGGAACGCCTCGAAGCGCTGCCCTGGGCAGTGGATTGCGTCGAGTGCCACTCCAAGAAGCGCCGCTAAGCCACAACGGCCGGCTTCACCTCGGCGCTGCCACGAGGGTTCGTCAGCTCTTGAAGGCCGCGGCCTGCTTCCCGACGAGCGTGACTAGATTCCCGAGCGCGATGGCGATATCCACGTTATGGAGGCCATACGCCGGCCCGTTGGGTGCCGGGATGACCGCCCTGGTTTCCGCCGCACCGGCCATGACGTCTACCTGAAGCCAGCTTGCCCCGTCGGCGGCCATGCAGTGGGCTGCGTATTCCTGCGGGTAGGTAACCCAGGGCGTCGTGATGCCCGTCTGGTGGTCGATGCCCTGGAAGAGCAGCTCCTCAGTGAGGATGTGGGGCTCCAGGACGCCGGATCCACCGCTCAGACTGGCGGGATTTACGCACAACACCTGCAGATCGCCTCGAGCTTTTGAGGTCGATGAAGGGGTTGACTCGATCGTCCACCCGGCCGAACCAGGCGTCGCTCGTAGGCGCTTCCGAGAAGCTCGAATAGGCCACGACGCAGCCGACCTGCCCGTCGGCCGTGCAGCCGGGAATGTTGGCGAAGTCTCCACCGACGACCTTGCCGGTGGGCACGGCCACGTTGCCGCCGACGAGGATCGCGGAAACCAGCTGCTTTCGCAGGTCCGCGTTGCCGTCCATCTCGTTCTTGAGCAGGGCTTCGAGCGCCCAGGCACCCTGAGAATGGCCGATGAAGACGATGCCGCGGCCCTGGTTGTAGCGGGTCAGATACTCGTGGAAAGCCGCGACGACGCTCGAGTACGCGGTCGCGCCCTGCTCTTTGGTGATGGTCGAGAAGTAGTTCACTGCCTGGCTGGTCAGCGATCGATACATCGGCGCGTAAACGCGGCACACCGGCGAGAACGGCGATGCCTGGGCGCGAGCCGCCCGACTCTCCTCGACCTCGATTCGAAGGTCCGAGTTCTGGGTCTTCTGCTGGCTGACGGTCGGGTAGAGGTAGAAGCAATCGATAGCCGGTTCGGCCGCCGGCGGCGGAGTCTGGATGGCCGTCGCCCCGCCGGTACCGACTTCGGTGGCGGTCAGGTCCTTCTCACATGGGTTATCGGCCAGGCCTGGACGGCAGAGCCAGACGACTCCGGAGTCGCTACCGCCCGAACCGACCGCGAACGGCGTGGCCCCGGGACTACCCGCGCAACCGAAGATCACGGCTCCGACGACGAGAACCACGGCAGCCAGCCTCACGGAACGGTCGCGAGCGGCCGACGACGAAAGCCTGAGCATTGCCCACCTCGTGCGCGATGACGTGGTCAGATCGTAACGGCCGCGGGAAGCGGCGGCGCGGATGTCCGCCCACGTCGGCCTAGGCGGTTCCGAGAAGCCTCGCCAGCAGGCCGCCCACGGCAAGCGCGATTGCGAGCGTCGAACCGCAGATCGCGAGCGTCGTGCGCCAGCCGAACTCGCCGCGAAGAGCGGCCAGAGTGGCCACGCACGGCACCGAAACGGAGGTGACGATCGCGTACACGAATAGCTGGGCCGGCGACATGATGCCGCCCAGGCTTGCCGCGCCCGCGCCGAGCTGGATGACGGCCAGGGCGACGAGGAGCTGGAGCGCGAGTTCCTTTCGCAGGAAGGCGAACACGAGCGCCAGGCCGGCGACCGAGGGCAGGCCGAGCCAGCCTTTGACGACCGGGTCGAGCAGCGCGGTCGCGCCCCAGACCCAGCCGCTCTCGTAGAGCAATCCCAGGACGCACGAACCGACGAGCATGATCGGGGCGGCCGTCCGGACGAACTCGGAGAAGCGGCGCCAGGCCTTGCGAACCACCTGGCCGGCGATGGGCCGCCGGATCGGGGCGAGCTCCAGGACCAGCGCCGGCTGGCGGCCCGGGACGAGCGCGTTGGCGGCAAGACCGGAGGCGAAGGTGATCGCGCCGATCAGGCCGAACGCGCCGATGGCGGCCAGCGGCCCGGCGAACGGCGCCACCGCGGCGACGACCACGGCCGAACGCGCCGAGCACGGGGTCATGGTCACCAGGAAGGCACCCAGAACGCGTTCTCGCCGAGTAGGAAGGACGCGCGTTCCGTATATGGCGGGCACGTTGCAGCCGCTCGCGGCCAGCAGTGGGATCGCGACTCGACCGGACAGGCCCATCGTATTGAAGAGGCGATCCGTCAGAACCGCGGCGCTCGTCAGGTAGCCCGAATCCTCGAGCGCGGCGAGCAGGACGTAGAACGTGAGGATGTACGGGATCCCGACGGACAGGAGCGCGAGGATCCCGCCGTCGAGGCCCCACAGCAGACCGGCCGCGAGCACGGGCTGCGGGACGAGAGCATGGATCGCGGACGTGAGTACCGGCGAGGCGGTGGCAGCCCAGGCATTGGTAAGCAGCACGGACATCGTGCCGCCGATCCACATCATCAGACCGAAGACCAGCGCGCTGACGGCGACGAAGATCGGCAGCCCGGGCCACAGCGAGGTACTCCAGACCGCGAAGCGGTCGGCGAGCCTGACGGGCACGTCGCGGCGCCGCTCCACTTGCCCGGCCCAATGGTCCGCGACCTGCCAGCGGACCGCCTCGAGAGCCTGGCCGAGTTGGAGCGTGGCCGCGCCCCGGGCCGAGACGGCTCGCTCGTCCACGAGCGCCGCGAGGCCCAGGCCCGATACGTCGAGCGCGGCGGCGCCGAGTGAATGGGCGACGGCGAACGGCCGCGTGAGCTTCTCTATCTGGAGCTCGAGTCCTGCCCCGTAGACGCGGGCGGGAGCCGTGCCGCGTGGCGCCGCGCCCGCGACGAAGGCGCGGTGACGACGGGCGAGAGATACGACCTCGGCGAGCGCGGCCCTGACGCCTCGGCCGCTCCGCCCCGCCGTCAGATGCACCGGCGCGACGAGCAGTTGGGACAACCGGCCCGTGTCGACGTCGATTCCTCGCGCTTCCGCTTCATCGGCGAGGTTCGCGGCGAACACGATCGGCAGGCCGAGGTCGCGGCAGGCCAGGACCAGAGGCAGGTGCCGCCGAAGGTCGCCCGCGTCGCCGACGACGAGAACCGCGTCGGGCCGCGCGGCGAGGAGGTCACGCCAGAAAGGTTCGCCGGCCGCGGGCCGATCGTCGAGCGAGAGCGTGCCGGGAAGGTCGACGAGGTAAGCCTTCTCGCCGGCGACCTCGACGAGCCGCCGCTCGGCCCCGACGGTGGTGCCGGGCGCGTTCACGGTCTCGGCAAATCGACCGCTCGCGAAAGCGAACAGGGTTGATTTGCCGACATTCGGCCGTCCGACGAGGGCCACGACGGGGATCTCGGAGTCGTGGCCGTCGCCGCCGATCGAGCCGGCGCCGTGATGCCGATGGAGGAACATGCCTCAGCCGACCCGCTCGACGACGACTCGCTCGCCGACGATCCGCTCCACGTGAATCTGAGCCGCGGCGCTCCTGGCCAGGGCAAGCCTCGCCCGGCCCAACCTCACCACGAGGGGTCCGCCGAGAGCAAGCCGCCGTTCGATCTGGAGCTCGACACCCGGCGCTACACCCTCGGCCCCCAGCGCTAGCGGCAATCCGGCGCGATTCCAGTCACGCGCAAGCCTTCCCCTGGGCGGGCTTCGTCGAGCCTGCCAGACCACGTCGGCGAGCCTTCGGAAACCCGAGTTGGTAGCTCAGAATTGCTCACACCGCGTAGTAAGCCGCATACCGGGCCGGCGTCAACAGGGATGAAAGGCACGCGCATGGGGGCCCAACGTCCTCCCCGACCCACCCGGACCTGCCGGTCCGGGGAGGAAGATGGACCGCAGGGCAGGATGGCGATGGCGTGGCGACGCACGCGCCACGCACACTTGCGCGATGGACGATCGCCCGGAAGAAGCGCTCGACGAGGGCAAGCAGGCGCAGATTTCGACTGCGGGCGCCACGCCGCGGAGCGTGCCGGTGTCGATAGCGCGCGGGTTCTCGTGGCGGGCCAGCCGCGGTCCTGTGGCCATCGGCGTCGCCATCGTCGCATTGCTCGCGATCACGTTCGGAGTTCTCTTTCGCGGGAGCGGGACCCCGCCCGGAACCGCAACGCCACAGGCCACGGGCACCGGGCCGCCGACGCCTCCCGGGACCGGGCTCGGTCGCCCGCCTGAGCGTCCGCGGCAGCGCGGCGTTCTCCTGGTCCCCCGACGGGCGCCACCTCCTCGTGTCCGACGCCGAAGGCTCGCGCGTCTACGACCGATTCGGAAAGCTCGTCTCCGACTTCGCGCCGGCCGAGGGCTGGCTGGACGCCGGTCATCTGGTCGGTGGCGACGGTACGGTCGTCGACATCCTGCATTCGCAGCCCGGCGCCTCGTCCGCCGGAAGCGTTGTCGTGGCAAACGGACGCGGCTCGGCGGCGATCGTCGTGAGCCAGCCGACCGGCTGTGGCGATCCGATCGTCGACTGGTATCGGGACGGCAAATACGAGAAGGCGAGCGAGAGCGTGACCCCGCTCGGCTGGTCGGCCGACGGACGATACCTGGTCCTCGGGCACGAGAGCATGCGACGGCTCCGCGGCGGGTGGAAGCTGGCAAGGGGAGATCCAGGTCGTCGAGTTCGCCTCCGGCCGGGTCGTCTCGACGCTCCCGAACGTCAGCGGCGAGATCGCGTTCTCGCCGGACGGCGGATCGATCGCGGCGCAGTCGGGCCCCGATCTGACCGTTTCGGACGTCGATGCAGGCGTGCCGCAGACCATCCCGGGGATCCGATTCCTCGGCTGGCTGGACCAGGAAAGCCTGTTCGCGGCGTCCGGGTCGCAGATCCAGTTCATCGATCTCGATCCGATCGACGTATCCACCGCCACGTACGGTGAGTGGAAGACGAGTTCGCCGAGTGGCCTCGAGCTGGCCGGCGATCTCAGTGGCGCCGCACGGGCGATCCTCGCGACCAACGGTTCGCAGCTCCTGGATCTCTCCTCGGCGGGCCTTGCGGCGGAGCGTTATCCGGCGGCCGGCGAATCGGAAACGTATCTGCAGCCGAACTGGTGGTCGCCCGACGGAGGCATGCTGGCCCTCGAATCGTCGGACGGGGCCTCCATCTCCCTGATTTCCGTTGACCCGTCGCATCCGGGTTCGGTCGCGACCTCGGCGAGTTAGATCCTTTTGTCGCGCCCTCCTAGGGCCGATAGAGCTCCGCGGACCCGTCGCCGCCTATCACCAGGACCCGACCGTCTGGGAGGAGGGTGGCGGTGGCGCCGATCATCGGTTCCGACATGCTGCCGGTTGCGCTGAACTTCCCTGTCCTGGGATCGAAGATCTCGGCCGACGCCAGATCCTGGATCTTGGTCGCGGCGAGGTCGACCGAACCGCCTGCGATCAGGACCCGGCCGTCCTTCAAGAGAGATGCGACGGGCTGCTGGCGGGGGAGGCCCATCGACCCCGTAGGGCTGAACCTGCCGGTGCTCGGGTCGAACAACTCCGCCACGCGTGCATCGCCCGCGGCCAGGACACGCCCGTCCTGCAGAAGCGTGAGTGTGCCCATGGAGTGCCTGTAGGTCATCGACCCGACGGGACTGAAGCGGCCTGTCGCCGGGTCGAATACCTCCGCGGAAGTGAGGGACTCGGCGGTCCCCGAATTGGCCAGCCCGGCGGTCCAGCCCCCGGCAATCAGGACGCGGCCGTCCGAGAGAAGCGTCGCCAGGCATCCGTACCGGGCGGTCGACGGGCCGGCGATCGGCTGGAACGCACCTGAGGACGGGTCGTACAGCTCGGCCGGCGCCGGCACCGGCGTGCCACCTCCGGAGTTGCCTCCGACAACGAGAACACGTCCGTCGTGGAGGAGGACGGCCACCTGTCCCGACTGCTTCGCGGCCAGAGACCCGGTCGTCGGTGAAGGTCCCAGTTCCGGGGTCGTAGATCTCAGCGGCGTCTGTGGGCACCAAATTGAAGTGGTCGAAACCTCCGGCGACCAGCACGCGGCCGTCGGCGAGGGTCGTGGCCGTGCCCCCGTCGTGCATGTAGCTGGGCGAGCCGGTGGGTGAGAACCGACCGCTGGCTGGATCGAATAGCTCCGCACCCAGGGGTCTGGTGCCGGAGAGGTCGCCCGTCACGAGGACGCGTCCGTCCGGCAGCAACGCCGACAGCGTGTACGACGCGTCCATCGGACCGACGGCGGTAAATGCGTGAGGCGGCCCCATCGAAGCGAGCGGCGCCGGCGTCTCGCTCGAACGTGGGCTCGGCGACGGACTCTGGCTGGTTGCCGGCGCGCTTGCGGAGACGCTTGGGCTGGCGTCGCGCCCGGGCCCGAGTTCGTCGAGTTCCGATGACCCGCGACCACGACCAGAACGCCGGCAGCGACCGCGATGCTGGCCGCCAGCGCCACCAGCGAAAGGCCCAAGCGCGCGTCGCGCACGCCATGCCGCCGGGCGGGAGCTGGCTGGAGCCTCGCGGCCGCCGTCGCCCGGCGCAGCCTCGCGCGAAGGCTCGGGCGGCCGGGTCCGCTCAAAGAAGTCCCGCAGCTCGCGTTCCACGTCTCTGCCGCTCATCGCCGTACCTCGAGCTCATCTCGCTCGAGTCGCTCCCGCAGGACCTCGAGCGCTTTGTGGAGTCGCGATTTGACCGTGCCGAGTGGCCAGCCCACCCGCTCGGCAATCTGATCCAGAGGAAGGTCGCGCCAGTACCGCAACACCACCACGGTCCGCTGTTCGACGGTCAGCGAGGCCAGCGCGCGACCTACGGAGTCTCGAGTCAGCAGCGTGGTGAACCGATCGGCGGCTGTGTGCTCGTCCTCATCCGGCAGCGATACCTCGCGAAGCCGACGGCTGCGGCGCATCCGCTCCCGGCAGGTGTTCACCAATATCCGGTCGATCCAAGGGTCGAAGGCTTCGAGCTGACGAAGAGATCGTCTGGCCTTCCAGGCTCGGGCCATCGCTTCCTGGGTGGCGTCCTCCGCCTCGTCGACGTCGCCGAGGATGTAGCAGGCCAGCGCGAGTGCCCGGCCGAGGTAGGCGTCGCTGCGGCGGGCAAACGAGACATCGTCCTGATCGACAGGCCGAGCGCTCGTCTCGAGCACGTCCTTCGCATCCACCTGCGGGTCTCCTCCCCTCGCCCATGCACCTGACCGTGATGCCACTAAAGATGCAGCGGCCAGGGGAAAAGTTCTGGCAATTTCGGGCGATTCAGGGCTGGGCGTCGGCCGACCTGGGCGCCCGAGGCGCCTCATCGCTTCCTCCCCCGCCGCCTCCGCCTTCGCGAGAATCACGAAACCCGGCCCTGAGGCCGGGTTCCAGAAATCGGCGTTGGTTGCGGGGGACGGATTCGAACCGCCGACCTTCGGGTTATGAGCCCGACGAGCTGCCGCTGCTCCACCCCGCGCTCGGAACTGTAGCGACGGAACCCCCAAGCGTCAAACCGGACGATCGGGTGATGCCTTGACGGCAGGGTCTCGAGACCTAGCCGCGGCGACTCGATGAGGGCGACGCGGCGGGCTCGGCGGCGGGCTCCTCGCGAGCCGCAGCGCCGGCCGTCAACCGGAGACCCGCCCGGAACTCCAGCGCGGATTGCCAGGCCTCGAGAGCGGCCGGCCACCACACGTCGACCGCGCCGTCCGAGCCATACCACGGCCTTCCGGCCGACGGTCCGTGAATGTACGAGTCGAGCAGGATCGTCCGGGCGCCGTCCAGGTGAGTGGAGGAAACCGGGACCAACCCGTCGCCCTCGGTTCCCGGAACCGCCGCCCGGCCGATGACCGAGCGGTAAAGGAGATGGCCGATCCGTTCGCGCCCGTTGCCGGAGGGCTGGCCGGCGATCGCCCGCGACGCGACGCTGACGTAACCGATCTGCGGCGCCCAAAAGGCCCCCGGCACGTGCGGCATCCGCGACAGACGCCAGGACTTCGTTCAGCCGCCGGCCGATCCCAAGACCCCTGGCGAGGTCGTGCGGCGTCCCGAGGCTGACGATGGCGCCGACGTGCGCGGCCGCGCCGAAACGCCGTCCCGGGTATGGCTCGGGGGCCGTGAGGAGCCGGCCCATGAACCCGCCCGCCGAGTGGCCCACGATCAGGACCGGAGCTCCGGAAGAAACCTCGCGCGATAGCCGGATCGCCGATGAGAGTGCCGCAGCCGAGCGCGTCGCGATGGGACCTGTGCCACGAGCCAGGGCGATGATCCAGTCGGGCGTCCACACGTCCGCGATCGCCACGCCTGCGGCCCCGCGCGCCATCAGCCGTCGAGCCAGCAGCCGGTACATCGGCGGCGCGGTCAGGAATCCGCCCAGGATCAGGACGGTGGGCCGAAGGGGCTGAGCCATCGTCAGATCGTACGCGCCCTGGTCGCGAGAGGCCAAGACAACCCAGGATGGCGCGGAGAACGAAGAAGCCGCGTCCACGTCGTGAGCGGCCGGCGTCTCTTCAGCTTGGCTGAAGCTCATCTACGCCATCATGTAGGTTGCAGCGACACTGGAGGCCAGGGATGCACGACGACGACAAGACACAAAGCCACTGGGGGCAGCCGACCGGCGGCCCCCTGGGATGGCATGCCAGCGACCTTCCCAACCCGGAGTCCGAGCCCGTGTCCGCGGCCGCCGACGCTCCGCGAGAGCCGAGCCCGTCGGTCCAGCCGCCGGCCGGGAGCCCCGCCGATCCCGTTCCGCATCCCTCGCCGTCGAATCCTGCGCAGCCATGGGCCGCCCCTGCCGGGCCCTGGGTCGCCCCGGCGCCCTCTCAGTGGGGACAGCAGCCGCCCAGTCAGCCGCAGGGCTGGCAGGGCCAGGGCTGGAACGCCGCGCCGAATGCCCAGCAGGGCTGGCCTCCGACTCCGGGCCAGCCTTCGGGTTGGCCGCCGGCGCCGAGCCAGCCACAGGGCTGGCAGGCCGGCCAATCGTGGCAGCCGGGCCAGCCGGGCCAGCCGTGGCAGCCCGCGCAACCGTGGCCCGGGCAGCCCGCGCAGCCCTGGCAGCGGGTTCCGACGGGTCCGTCTCTGGTCGAGTCGAGCCTTCCCGCCACGAGAAGGGCCTCACGACTTCCCGCGGTTCTCACGATCGTCGCTGCATGCCTCCTCGCCTTCTCCGCCGGCATGGTCACCGATCGCCTGGCATTCGGGCCCACGACCGTCGCCGCACCAACCCCCTCCGCGCCCACCTCGAACCAACCCCTCAAGGACTTCGGCCTGTACGAGCAGGCACTCCAGATCGTTCGGCAGAACTTCGTCGGTCGTTCGGACGTGACGGATCAGCAGCTGCTCTACGGATCGATCAAGGGCATGGTCGACTCCCTGGGCGACACCGGCCATTCGGTCTTCCTGACGCCTTCGGAATACAACGCGTCGCAGACGCAGTTGAGTGGCAGCGTCGCCGGAATCGGCGTGCTGCTGGCCACCGACAACGGCCAGTTCACCGTGACCAGAGTTCTGCCCGACTCGCCGGCATCGACCGCCGGCGTCAAGGCCGGCGACCAGATCACCGCCGTCGACGGCGTGTCGGTCTCGGGGTTGACCTTCGACGTCTTCGCTTCGAAGATCCGCGGCAAAGAAGGCACCAAGGTTGCCATCACGGTGGTTCGACCGGGAGTCGCGACGCCGATCCAGATCACCCTGACCCGAGCCAAGGTGTCGGTGCCGCTGGTCTCGTGGGGCATGATCCCGGGTACGCACGTCGCGGACATCGCCCTCGTCGAATTCTCGTCGGGTGCAAGCGACCAGCTCGCCGCCGCCATCAAGTCCGCGACCGACGCCCACGCGACGGCCATCGTCTTCGATCTGCGCGGCAATCCGGGCGGTTACGCCGCCGAAGCGGTGGACGTCGCGAGCCAGTTCATCTCCACCGGCACGGTCTACATCACCCAGGATTCGAAGGGCACAAAGACTTCCAACCCGGTGAACACGTCCGTGACGCACACCAATCTGCCGATGGCGGTCCTGGTGGACCACAACTCGGCGAGCGCATCCGAAATCGTCGCCGGCGCTCTTCAGGACTCCAAGCGAGCCAAGATCGTGGGCGAGTCGACATTCGGCACGGGCACCGTGCTCCAGGCCTTCAAGCTTCCCGACGGCTCGGCGATCCTGCTCGGAACCGCCTACTGGCTCACGCCGGACGGGCACAAGATCTTCGGCAAGGGGATCACGCCCGATCAGCAGGTTGCCAACGCGGCCGGTGTCCTGCCCCTCGATCCGGGGACGCTGCCGACCATGACGGCCGCCCAGCTCAATACCTCGGGCGACGCCGAGCTGCTCGCGGCCGTCCACGACTTGTCCGCCAAATAGCCGGATCGCAGCAGGCGCCGGGCGGGCGCCGCCGGGCCAAGCGCCGCGCTTGCAGCCCCCGGTGGGGCTACTATCGCGCTGCATCCGTGTATGCCCCGAGGGCCGTTAGCTCAGTGGCAGAGCCGCCGACTTTTAATCGGCTGGTCGTGGGTTCGAATCCCACACGGCCCTCCAAACCCCGTCTTGAGCGTGGGAAGACCGGACAACTAGCGCCGGCTTCTGGGGACAGGATCAGGATTCAGCCAGAGCACGAAGCAGAGGCGGTCGGTACTCCCAATCCTTTTCGTGGAACCCGAGGCGGCTTTCTGCCAGCGAAAGGTTCAGGTAGGCCTCCGCGTACGTTTTCTCGCCTCCGTCCGAGTTGAAGAAGATCTTGATCTTGACCGGCTGCTCTTCAACTCGACGCGGGTCCTCTCCCATGCCGGCGGCGAGGAATTCGACCTGCGGACGCATGCGAGTTGCACCCAGCTTGGTCTTGTAGAGGTCATCAAGAGTCGCCACGAGTGCGTCGCTCTCCGGACCCACAGACAGCAGGGCTCCGCGACCCCAGTACACCAAAGCGCCCGTGTCGCCGAGTGGCTTCTCATCCCAATCGGCTTCCAGGACAGCGGCCAGTGCCACTGCCTGACCGCGATGCGTTCCGCGTCCCTCGAAGAAGCGCTCGCCATTCGGCCCCCGCGTAGCGCGCACGATCCGGAAGTCCAGGTTGACCCAACCCTCTTCAGCCGCAGCAGTCACCTCGGGCAATTCGTCGGTCGAACCAGGCATCGGCGCGTTGGACTTCCCATTCTTGTTCCATCGAAACATCCCGCCTCCTTCACACTTGTCGCCGCAGTCCGGAATTCTGCGCCGTTGCCACCGATCACGAATGGCGACCGCGACTGAGAGGTGCCCGCGAGCCGACGAGTTGCGCCCGAGGCGCGCGGGGCGCGGAGGCCCTCATTTCCGGCTTCTCGCTCGATTTGACCCGGAGTCAACGGGAATCGGCCGGGTGGGGCTCGAGGACGGCGAAATCGGGCCGGTCGAATCGACCGCCGGCATCGGCAGCAACGGAATACCCCTCAGCTGAGCCACGAGACTGGGCATACCCCCAGGGCGCTCAGCTACTAAGGCCGGAAAACGCATCTTTCGGATCGCCAAGTCCGGCCGAGCCATCGCGCCGTTGACTGGGAGTCAAGACTTGCTCGGTGATTGCTTCCGGCGGCGTTAGCGTCGAATCCGGCGCGGCTTGGCCGACTATCCGGCCGGCGTCTCGGGCGGAGCCGGCGTCTCGGGCGGAGCCGGCGTCTCGGGCGGAGCCTGCGTCTCCGGCGGTGGCGGCGGCTCGTATGACTGCGGCTCCGACGACGGCGTCGATGCGGTCGGTGGGATCGGCAGAACCGGAGGGGTCCAGGGGGGCGGCGTTTGCGGGAACGGCGTAGAGGCTGTGCTCCATGGGGCGGGCGACGAGTAGCCTGGCGGCTGAGGCGGCGCCCATCCCTGCGGGACGGGAGGCTGACCCCAAGGCGCCGGCGGGGCCCAACCGGGCGATGCTGGCGGCGGCGCCCAACCCGGGGCTGCCGGCGGCTGACCCCAGGCGACGGGCGGCTGACCCCAGGCAGGCGGCGGCGGCGTCCAGCCGGGCGATGCGGGCGGCGGCGTCCAGCCAGGCGCGGCCGGCTGGCCCCAGGCAGGCGTCGCTCCTGCCGTCTGCGGTTCCCACCACGTGGCTTGATTCGTGGCGGAGGTCAATGCGGTGGGGTTCATGAGTCTCGTCCCGGCAAGCCCCAGGCCGAAGGTCGAGATGATCAGCGCGACCCACAGACCGAGATCCGCGGAAGTTGTCAGGCCGAGCGGTCCCAGATCGTCGGTCGACAAACCGGAAATCCGAACTTGATCGGCCAGGGCGAAGACGATTGTCCCAATGACGACGGCGAAGCCGAGGATCGCGATGATTGCGCCCGATCGTCCCCGTCGCGCCCCGAGATCGAGCAAGCAGCCGAGCGCGGCCGTCGCAATACCCACGACGGCCACAAACGGCCAAACGTCGAAGGGTCCGCCCGTGACCAGGCGTACGGCACTGAAGGAAGTATCGAGGCCGAAGTCGTAGCCCAAGGTGGGATCGAGCGACCACTTGACCCAGGGCAGGAAGGCTGAAGCCACCAGAGCCGCGGCGGCGAGGACCAGGACATTGGAAACGGAGCTCCTGCCGCCCCTGGGCCGGCTATGGCCGGGAGACCAGTTCGGGGCGTACCCGGGCATCGGTTGCGATGGCGGCGTCCATTGGGCGGGATACTGCCCCGGAGGCGTCCCGGGCCGGGCAGGTTGCTGCGATGCAGCCCACTCGGGCCGCTGCGCTGGCTGCTGGTCCACGATTTCCTCCTGCCTCGAACCCTCGACAACCGGAATCGGTCGCCGAGCAACTCTAGCCCCCACGGCTCGAAAGAACGCGGAGGCCCTGAGGTCCATACGAGAAGGCTTCGGCCGCCTAGGGCGTCGGCGGATGAAGAAGCAGTTGCGTGGCGCCGGCGAGAAGCGTCCCGGAGCGCAGACCCAGCGGCTCCATGACAGGGTGCGGGCGGCCGGTCTCGTCCAGTAACCAGATCGGATTGGCAAGGTCCAGGCTCGTGACGAGCCAGCCCGGGCCCTCTCGATCCACGATGGCGTAACGCTGACCGACGAGCGGATCGACGATACGGATCGTCGCCGTCGGGTCTCCGCCGATGAAGAGGCGGGTGCCCTGAGTGGCGCTGAGCGTCCGACGGCCCGAGGCGTCGACCACCTCGACGGTCCCGGCCGCACCCGCGGACTGCGCGACAACCGCGGGCTCGGCGACAGGCTGAGGGCTCGGCGACCGCTGAGGGTTCGGCAATTGGGTCGCTCGACCTGGGCTCATCCGAACGCATCGGCTTCTCCTGCGGCGCATCGAAGGCTTTGCGACCTCCGATCGAAGCCAACTTTACGGCCTGCGTTGGCCTCGCATTCGCGGAGTGTGCTCAGAACGTCGAATGGACCGCCTTGGAGACTCCGTCGGAGATGGATTCGTGGGCGCGGACGACTTCGGCGGCTTAGTTGCGAGCCGGAGTGTAGATCTCGCTCACGGCCGTGACGTGTCCGGCCAGAGCGTCGAGCGCGCCGCCGGCGACGAAGACCCGACCGTCAGGGAGAACGCCGACGGCGGGCCACATCATCGCCACTCCGAGCTTCCCCGTCGTCTGCCATGCGCCTGTCGCCGGATCGTAGATCTCGCTGCTGGCGAGTGTGTGATACGAAGGATCTACCCCGCCCATCGCGAGGAATCGCCCGTCCGGCAGGGGAACGAGGCTGAACTGGGCCCGCGGCGTCACGAGCGACCCGGTCATGGTCCAGTTGTTCGCCACCGGGTCGTAGATCTGGACATTGCCGTGGCTCGGGTCGCTGTTGGAGGTGGACCACCAGCCGCCGGCGACGAGGACGCGGCCATCCGGCATGAGCGCCGCCGACTGGACGTAGAGCGGCTTGGGCAGAGAAGCGGCCTGGCTCCATTTCCCGGACCTTGGATCGAAGATCTCAGCGCTTGTGGTTACGTTGCCGCTGCTGCCGTGGTAGGTGGTGGCCCCGCCGGTGACGAGGACCCGGCCATTCTTGAGCAGCGTGGCGGTGAAGATCGCCCGAGCCGCCGACATCGGCGCGCCGATGCTCCACTGGTTGGTCCGCGGATCGAAGAGTTCCGTGGATGCGGTCGAGATCCAGCCCGGAGCGGCTTCTATTCCACCGCCGGCGGCCAGGACCCGGCCGTCGGGGAGGAGCGTCAGGGTGCCCTGGGTTCGCGGCAGGTTCAGCCGGCCCGTAGCCACCCAGGTTCCGTTCTCGGGGTTGAATCGCTCGGCGCTGTCGAGCGGCTGGCCGTTTCGCGAGCCGCCCACCACCAGGATGGAGCCATCGGCCAGTTCCACGGCCATGGGATAGGCGCGGGCCTGGAGCAGGTCCGTGGCCGCGGTCCAGGTCTTGGCGACCGGATCGAAGATCACCACCGAAGCCGTGGCATTGTTGCTCGAAGACCCGGTGGCCCCGCCTATGACCATGACGCGACCGTCGCGCATGACGAGGCTCGCGGTTCCCCAGCGCGCCTGTGGCAGCGAGTCCACGGTTGCCCAGGTGCCCTTGCCGTAAGCGAGACTCGGCGCCGGAGTGGCCTTGATGGTTGCCCCGACGCTCGGTTTCGGCACGCCGGATGGCGCGACGCTCGGCGGTGCCGGTGAGGGAGTCGGGGCGACAACTCGAGGTGTGGGAGTGCCGCCGCCGAAAGCGGCGATGGGCGCCGGCCGGCTCGAGTCGATCCAAACGTAGGCGGCCAGAGAGGCGGCGACGACGAGCAGCAACGCCAGCGCATCGATGATGAGGATCGCGCCTGCGCCGCTCTCGAATCCTCGGCGGGGCCTGGGACGGGCGTCCGGATTCTTCATCGGCGGTTCACTCCCGGCCGGTTCATTCCCGGCCAAGGAGGGCGATGATCCCTCCGACCGCGATGGCCGAACCGCCGGCGACGCAGATGAGTGTCGCGCCCAGCACTCCCCCATCCACGGAATGGCCGACTCGTCCGGCAGCCCCGAGGACGCAGGCGTCCACCGCCGCGCCCAGGACGAAGAGTTGCAGGCCTCCGCCAACGGGATCCAGCCGGCGGGAGCCGATCATCGTCGCCACGATCGCCGCGACAAGGGCCGCCAGAGACGCCGCCGTGAGCGGAGCGATCTCGCCAAAGCGCCGGGCGAAGTCGCCGAAACCGGTGATGGGAGGCAGATCGTGAGCCCGAGCGGGAGTGCCGAACAGGATCGCCACGACCGCGACGAGCGTGACCCCGGTGCCCAGCCAGGCGAACGCCACGCCACTCAGGCGAGCGGCCTGCGTGTTGGGTGCCGATCTCTGGCGTTGTGCGGCCATCTGGACCCCCGAAGATCTCGAGCCGGGCGACCGGCCATGTTCATTCCGGGCCGCGCCACGACCGCGATCGTGCTCGACCAGCTTGACTATACCCGGCTCATGACCCGCCGGACCGGTTCAAGACGAGGCTGGCGGCCCGCCAGTGACGAGCTGGAGTGCGGCCGCGGCCGTGGGTTCGTCCGTGATCAGGACGTGGAGGAGTCCCGTTCTGGCGCCCGCGACGATCGTGTCCACCTTGTTGGACCCGGCCGCGATCGCGACCACGACCGGCACCGCACGGAGCGTCTCGATCGGGATGGAGATCGTGCGGCGCTCCCACTCGTCCTGGATGAACGAGCCGTCGAGGCGGACGAGATGCCCGGCCACGTCGCCCACGGCGCCTGTCGCCTGGAGCCTGGCCCGTCCGGGCTCGTCGAGGCGGTCCATCACGGTGCCGTATCCAGGGTTGAACCGCGGCGCGCCGCTCATTCCGACGAGCGCGAAGCGGAGCTCGGACCAGTAGCGGGTGGTCGCCGTGACGGCGCTGTCGGAAAGCAGCGCGCTGGTCGTGGCTTCGTTGTCGAGAAGGCCCGGAGCGTGGAGGAGCCGGACGCTCGCCCCCAAGCGTTCGGCCAGGTGGCGGGCGATCTCGTTGCTGTTGAGGTGCGGGTTGCTCGAATCCCAGCCGCCGACGAGCGGCACCACGGTGACGCGCGGCCTGGCCAGGGGCTGGAGGGCGGAAATCGAGCGATTCGACTGTATAGCCGCCGGTCAGGCCCACTGCGCCCTCCTCGGGCAGGAGCTGGGCCAGTCGAGGAGCGGCCGCGACGCCGCAGAGCCGGGCTGCCAGGGCGGGCGTGGTCTCCTGGCCGGGCGTGATCCAGACCTCCAGCCCGAGCGCCTCGCCGAGTAAGCGGGCGAGAGGCGTGGGTTCCGCTGGGGCACCCTCGACGGAGATGCGGACCACGCCGGCGGCACGCGCCGCGGACAGCAACCGCGACACCTTCGAGACGGAGAAGCCCGTGAGCGTGGCGATCTCCGGCTGGCCGAGCTCGCGGACGTAGTACAACTCCGCGATCAGGCGGATCATCTCGCGCTGGCTGGTCGCCTCCGAGCCGGCCGCGATCGCTGAATCCGCCAGCTCGATCGGCGTACCGACCGGCCGGGGCAGGGTCGATCGAACTCGCGCGCCGGCATCCAAAAGGCGACTCCTTGACAGCTCAACGAACGGCCGCGAGTATACCTCCTGAAGCCTCGCCTGCAAGAGATTTCGTGAGAATATTTGCAGCGATGACTTTCACCGCAGACACTCGCTGGTTCGGAGGAACTGTATGCGCTCGTTCAGGATCGTCCTGGCCGGTCACGGGACGTTCCCTGCCGCCCTGCTCGGAACCACGGAGATGATCTGCGGTCCCGTCGCGGACCTGAGCGCGGTCGGCCTCCAGGCTGGCGAGTCTCCGGACCACTTCGCCGAGGGCTTGCGGGCAGCCATCGGGCACGACGGCAGGCGCGTCCTTGTCCTGTGCGACCTCCTTGGCGGCACGCCCTTCAACGTCGCGTCGGCCATCGCCCGGCGTTCGCCCCGGGTGATATGCGTCGCCGGTGTGAATCTCGGCATGGCAGTCGAGGCGGCCCTGTCCAACGGGGACCTGGACGAGGCGCTCGTCGAGCGGCTGCTGGAGGTCGGGCGAAGTGGCGTTGTCGAGACGGAGCGTCATCGAGCCCGCCGAGCCTCCTGACCGACCGACCGACCGACCGACTGCCGACCCCAATCGACCTGAGCTGCCGAGACCACCTTTGAGCCTTCAACTCGTCCGCATCGACGACCGCCTGATCCACGGCCAGGTCGTGGCGGTCTGGCTGCGCGCCCTCGGAGCCCAGCGGATCGTCATCGTGGACGACAACACCGCCCGCGACGAATTCCTGCGCGAGGTCCTGATCCTGGCCTCGCCCCCGGGCGTGCCCGTCGAAGTGCTCGGCGTGGCCGATGGTGCGGCGCGTTGCATCGAGCTAGCCACGGCGCCGGAGCCGGTGATCGTCCTGGCCCGGAATCCGCGGACCGTTCTGGCACTCAAGCAGGCGGGCGTCCCGATCGAGGTCGTCGATCTGGGCGGCATGGGTGCGGGGCCCGGGCGAAAGCGACTCCACAAGACGATTTCCGTCAGCCCGGATGAGTTGCGCGAGCTTCGCGCCCTCGAAGAGCTGGGAACTCGAGTCGAGATCCAGATCGTGGCAGACGATCGACCCATTCCATTTCGATCGGTAGATCGCGGCTAGGCCGTCACACGGGCGGAGCCGGCGATCAAGGCCGGACAGGGAGGAGAGACATGGTCAGGAAGTCGGCGGCGATCGGTGCCTTGCTCTTGTCGTTCCTGGTGCTGGCCGCCATGCTCGCTCCCTCGGCCGTCCTGGGCGCGAGCGGAGCCCCCGATCCGGCCGGCGGCAACATCACGGTCGCTGCCTGGCAGGCGGCGCTGATCGCCATCGGCTACTACCTGGCCAACTCGTGCTGGCTGTTCGGGGTCGCCTATTTCACCTTGTACCGGCCGCTGGTGGCGGGCTTCATCGTCGGCTGCATCCTCGGCGACCCGGCCCAGGGCACGCTCGTCGGAGCGGCCATCAACGTCCCGTACCTGGGCTTCATCTCCGCCGGGGGCAATCTGCCGGTGGACCCGAGCCTGCCGGGTTGGATCGGGACGACGATCGCGCTCGCGGGCCATCTCTCGCCGGCCAGCGCCGTGGCTCTGGCGGTCCCGATCGGCCTTCTCGGCACCGTCCTCTTCTACGGCCGAATGGCCGTCGACCCGATCTTCGCCCACTGGGCGGACGCCCGGGCGGAGAAGGGCGACATCCGTGGCGTGGCCTTCATGAACGTGGTTCCGCCCCAGATCTTCCTGTTCGTGATCAGCTTCGTGCCCGTCTTCTTCCTGGCACTCAACGGGCCCTCGGCGGTCCAGGACGTGCTCAATCGGCTGCCCTTCTGGGTCACCAACGGCCTCCAGATCGCGGGCTTCATCCTGCCCGCCATCGGCATCGCCCTGACGATGCGGTTCATCTTCCGAGGTTCGGCGATCCCGTACTTCTTCATCGGATTCATCCTGTGGACGCTGATGAACAACCCGGCCACGAGCTCGGACGACAGCCGGGTGATGATCACGATCGCGGTTCTCGGACTGGCCTTCGCGTCGCTCCATCTGACGTTCGCCGGCGGGAAAGACGCGGCCGCGAAGACCGCCAGCGCGCCGGCCGAGACGGCCTCCGAGGTCGCGCCCGCACTTGCCGAAGGCGGCGTCCGGCTGACTCGGGGCGACATCCTTCGTTCGTGGGTCCTGTGGACGTTCTTCTCGCAGGCGAACTACAACTACGAGCGGCTCCAGGGCACGGGCTTCGCCCACGCCATGACGCCGATCATCAGCCGCCTCTATCACACGCCCGATGAGATCCGGGCCGCGCTGCGCCGGCACCTCGTCTTCTTCAACACGGAGCCCAACTTCGGCAACGTGGTCCACGGCGCGGTCATCGCCATGGAGGAGCAGCGAGCCAACGGCGCGGCCATCGACGACGACGCGATCAACTCGGTCAAGTCCGGCCTGATGGGCCCGATGGCCGGCATCGGCGACTCGATCAGCCAGGGCACGATCACGCCGATCCTTCTCGCCCTCGGCATCGGCATCGCCGGCGGAACCGCCAGCGTCGACATCGGCAGCGGCTCCGCGGCCATCCCGTCGATCGCCGCGGGAGCGTCCGGCAACCCGATCGGGGCGATCGTCTACGCCATCCTCATCTCGGCGGCGATCATCGGCATCGGCTACGTGGCCTGGACCCAGAGCTACGCTCGAGGCCGCGGCTTCGTCACGGACCTGCTCCGCTCCGGCAGCGATCGACCGTGTCCTGGTGGGCGCAGGCGTGCTCGGAAACATGGTCCTCGGCGCGCTCGCCGGGCGGTTCGTGGTCATCTACCTCGCCCCGACGGTGACGGTCGTCCGGCGCCAGCCTGAACCTCCAGGCCGGCTTGCTCGACCCGATCTTCTCGGGATTGCTGCCGCTCTCGATCGTCCTCCTGACGTGGTGGCTTCTCCGCCGGGTCAGCCCGCTATGGCTCGTGGTCGGCTATCTCGCCCTGTCGATCGTCGCCGCGTATCCGTTCTTCGGACCCGGGCAGTCGACGGACTTCTCGCCGCAGGCCCAGTACCAGGTCTGCACCTCCTCGATCCTCCACCCGTACTTCCCGTGCGGCGCGCCGCCCGCGGCCCCGTCGCCGAGCGCGGCCGCCAGTTCCGCCCCGAGCCCGGCTCCATCCGTGAGCGCGGCGCCGTAGGATCCTCATCGATGTGGTAATTCGCAGGTCTCCGCAGCTCATCGCCTCGGCCGTACTGCTCGGGCTGATCGCCTACGCCGTCTTTCGGGCGCTGGTGTTCGGGCTCGTCCACCTGCCGCCGATTCCTCGAGGCCTGTCCGGCCTGACCGCGATCCTGACGCTGTTCAGCCTGATCCACGCCTGGTATTCGCTCGGCGGCCGGCTGACCGCGGCTTTCTTCGCGCTGTCCGCGGCGATCTCCTGGGCCCTCGAGGAGGGCGGCGTGGTGACCGGCCTGGTCTACGGCGGCTACCACTACACCGAGTACCTGGGCCCAAAGCTCGGGCACGTTCCGCTTCTGATCCCCCTGGCCTGGTTCATGATGATTTACCCGAGCTACGTGGTCGCCAACCTGCTGGTCGAACGGCGTGTGACCGGCACCGCGCCGGGGCTGCGGGCGCTGGTCGTGGCGGCGGCCGCGAGCGCGGCCGTCATGACGGCCTGGGACCTGGTGGTGGATCCGATCCTGTCGGGTGCCTCGGTCCAGGCCTGGGTCTGGGAGTCGGGCGGCGGCTACTTCGGCGTGCCGGTCCAGAACTTCGTCGGCTGGCTCGTGACCACGTTCGCGGTCTACGCCTCGTACCGGGCTTTGGAGCAACGGGTCGGCGGCGCGCCACTGGGTCCGGTGGATTGGCGGGTCGGGGCGATGCCCGTGATCGCCTACGGGCTGATGCTCGCGGGCGACCTGATGAGCGGAGTGACGCCTCCGGGCATCGTCCCGATCGGCCTGCTGGTCATGGGCGTGCCGTTCTTGCTGGCCGTTCGGCGGCTCGCGGGGCTGCGAGGGAGGGCGGCGAACCGGACCGGGCGCGGGGCCGTGCCGGCGACCGAGGCGTGGGCCGTGCCGGCGGCGACCGAGACACCGAACCTCGCCGAGGTGGCCGCGTCCGCCGAGGTGGCCGCAGTCGGCGTCGCCTCTGCCATGCCGCCGGAGCAAATCGAGGCGCCGGACCCGGCCGAGGTCTGAGCGCTACATCAACCGATCGCGGCCCAGACGCGCTTCGAGCTCGTCGGCAACCGAGGCCGCCAGACGGACGGCGAATCGATCGACCAATCGCGAGAGCAGCGGCCGCCTCAAGCGAATGGGCGACGCCTCCGCGGGCACGCCGGCGATCTTCGCCGCAAGCTCGATCGCGTCGTCCAGGTCTCCGATCCGATCCGCCAGACCGAGCTCGACCGACTGGCTGCCGAGCCAGACCTCGCCCGTCGCCAGCTCCAACACTCTGTCACGGTCGAGGTGGCGGCCCGCGGCCACGCGGTCGACGAAGCGGTCGTAGAAAGCGTCCACGAGACGCTGCTCCGTGGCCTTCTCCTCGTCCGTGTCTTCGCGCCACGGGGCACCCATGCCTTTGAGCTTCCCGGCGCGATGCTCCTCGACCCGAACGCCGAGGCGGTCGAGCAGCTGGGGCAGCCTCGGCCCGGCGGAGATGACCCCGATGGACCCGACGATCGACGAGGGCGCGACCACGATCTTCTGAGCTGCCATCGCGGCGAGGTACGCGCCCGACGCGCCGACGCCACGGACGTGCGCCACGAGCGGTTTGGCCGCGGCGAGCCGTTCGAGGGCAAGGTAGAGGTAGTCGCTCGCGGCCGCCGAGCCACCGGGCGAATCGATGTCGAGCACGACCGCCGGCACGCTCTTCTGCTTGGTGAGATGCCGGATCGTCTCGACCCAATCCGCCGAGCGCGGACCTCCGGCGATCGGGCCGTAGAGGCGGACGATTGCGACACGGCCCGGCCGCAGCCGCCCGCGCCGTCCGAGGGCGCGGCCAAGGACGTCGAACGTCGAATCGGGCGTGGGCTTCTCGGTCGTGGATCTCATGTGGGCAATCGTCCTACGGTCCGTCGTCCCCGAGAGTGCCGACGACCGGGAGAACCGCGCCACGAGACGGGCAAGGCCGCTAGCGGCAGCCACCTTCAATCGCCCTGGCGGCTGCGGCGTAGCCGCTGTGGCGGGCGCGGACTCCGACGCCATCGTCCAGGGTCGCCCACGCACGAGTCGCCGGTCGCCTCGGGACCGGGTCGAGCAGGATCACGCCGGCATGGTGGCCAGGCGGCGGCAATCTGCCCGACCACCATTCGTCGAACGCACCGGCCGAGCCTGTCTCAATCGTTGCGAAGCTTGATCGGTGCCTGCGGATCGTTGAGATCAACTCAGTGGACCAGAGTGCGGCCATCATGTGGGTCTGGCTCCGCCATCCATTCACGCCAGCGCGCTCTGCCAGCTCCGCGCCCAGATAGACCCTCTTGGCGTTGAAGGCCCCGAACGCATCCTGCAAGTCCGGGAAGGCCGTCCTGTTCTCTACGTGAAGAAGGCTCCGGGTCGGTGCCGACCACGCCACGAAGTCGGCGCGTCCCGCGAATTGATAGTGCTGGTGCGGCTCGTCGAGACGGACCTCGAGAGCCGAATCGAGCGAAGCGCGCGCTCTCGAGCTCACCCATGGCCGCATGAACCGGATCCTTCTGGCGCTCACCGCGCGTGCCGCGCGGATCCGCCAGCTCAAACCGCGGCTTCAGTCCAAGGGCAAGGCTCAGTCTGAGATAGGTCTCCATGGACGCCACCCGCCCGGACTCGATCCCGCCAATCGCCGAGTGGCTCACTCCGGAGATCGCGGCAAGGCCACGCAGCGTCAGATGGCGACGGACTCGCTCAGCGCGGATGGCGACTCCGAGGGCAGTGGCGATGCCTCCGAGCCCCCGCTCGAGGGAGCGCCGGCCGGCCGGCAGGCCTTGCCATCCTGCGGATGTCCACCTGCTGCGAACAACAATCGCCTCCTCTCCAATCTCCGGCCCCGATCGGGCTCGTCCGGGCGACAAGCCGGCACGTGCCTGTGCTGCGAATGATCCGAATCGCCGCTCTACTGCCGCTTATCGGGTCCATTCCGGGTCCAGGAATGGCCGCCGCGACGAGGAACGGAGGGTGGACGGCGGCAGGAGACGAGTCGGAGCGGGATCCTGTTCGCACCACTTGGAAATCGGCAGGTACAGGGCGCGCGGGCGGGAGCTGAGGGTCGCCACGGCAAGGGGCCGCGAGCGACGCGCGCCACTGCCGCGCCACGGACTCTGCGCTACCTACTGGGCCGCTGCCGCCGGAACGGAGAGGGGCGGCACGTAGGCGGCGCCGAAGCGTTCCAGCTCGGCCAGGGCGGAAACGATCATCGGGTGGCGGCGCCGCTCCGGCCTGACGACGGACGAGATCCGGCGAACGAGCGGCGGGACGATCGGGCGGACGTCGGCGCGGACGGGCCGGTCCAGGAGCGCGAGGCCGGGGAGCACTCCGACCCCCAAGCCCGCTTCCACGAGGGCGATGATCACGCTGAAATCGCGGCAGCTCGAGCGGATGTGGGGCTCGAAGCCGGCGGCCCGGCAGGCGCGGCGCGTGACCTGCGAGAGGTGGCTGTTGTCCGTATCCATGATCCAGAAGGCGTCGCGGAATTCCGCGAGGGGCGCGGGCCGGGCCGGCCGGTCGGCCGCGCAGCACGTCTTGCCGCGGTTCCCCGGGCCGGTGGAACGCTCGCCAGGTAGATCGGGTCGCGCATGAACTCGCAGACTTCCAGCGAGGCCGGCCGGGACGCGGGAGCCGTCGCCGTAGTCGTCGACGATCGCAATGTCGATTTCGTCCATCTGGAGTGCCGTCACGCTTTCGTCCGCCTCGAGGTCACGGAGCGTCACTCGCAGGTCCGGGTGGAGCCGGCTCAGGGCGGCCATCACGACGGGCATCACCGCCCGGGCCGCGGTAGGAAAGGCGGCGACTCGCAACGTTCCGGCAACACGGTCCCGGAGCGAGGCAACGTCGGCTTCGGCGGCTGCGATCGCGCCGGTGATCGAGTCGGCGTGGCGAACGAGTCGCAGGCCGGCTTCGGTCAGGCGAACCTGCCGTCCGGACTTCTCGAGAAGGTCAACCCCCGCCTCCTTCTCGAGCATGAGAGTTGCTGCGAAACCGCGGAGGGCGTGATGCTCATAGCCTCGGCGGCCGCCCGGATCGAGCCTCGCCGCTGTACTTCCCGAAGCAACTGCAAACGCCAGACGCCAAGCATCGCCTGTTAGTTTAGCGCGGCTACACAATCCGGCTAGGAATATGAACTTGACCTCACCTCGGAGGCGGATGACACTCGATGACACGAGATTGCGCCTCGGCCGGCTTGTGTTGTCCCAAGGCGCTTCGAACGAGGAGACAGCGATGAAGCTCGCTGCACGCATGGACCGCATCGGAACCGAGACCGCGTTCGAGGCCGCCGCTCGAGCCAGGGCGCTCGAGGCGACCGGTCGATCGGTCATCCATCTCGAGATCGGCGAACCGGACTTCGACACGCCCGCGAACATCCGCGAGGCGGCCAAGCGAGCCTTCGACCACGGCGCCACGCACTACACCCCCACGCCGGGCATCCCGGAGCTGCGCCAGGCCATCGCCGCCGACGCCACCGCCCGAAAGCACTTCGAAGTGGACCCGAGCCGGGTCATCGTGGTTCCGGGCGGCAAGCCGGTCATGTTCTTCGCCATCCTGGCCCTGGTGGACGAAGGCGACGAGGTCGTCTACCCGGACCCGGGCTTCCCGATCTACGAATCGATGGCGAGCTACGTCGGCGGCAAGGCGATCCCCTGCCCGATCCGCCAGGAGAACGGCTTCCGTCTCGACCCCGACGAGCTCGCAGGGCTCGTCAATGAGCGGACCAAGCTCGTGATCATCAACTCGCCGGCCAATCCCACGGGCGGCGTCTCGACGCGCGAGGACATCGAGAAGATCGCGGCGCTGGCCCGCAAGTACGACTTCACGATCCTCGCCGACGAGATCTACGGCCGAATCCTCTATGAAGGAGAGCACGTCTCGATCGCGTCGCTGCCGGACATGGCCGATCGGACGATCGTCCTCGACGGGTTCTCCAAGACGTATGCGATGACGGGCTGGCGGCTCGGATACGCGATCGTCCCCGAGAAGCTGGTGACGCCGTTCAGCCGGCTCATCGTCAACAGCGTCAGCTGCACCAACGCCGCCACACAGTGGGCGGGCGTCGAGGCACTCACCGGGCCCCAGGACTCGGTGGACGCCATGGTCGCCGAGTTCCACGCCCGCCGCGACCTGATCGTCAACGGACTCAACGACATTCCGGGCGTGACCTGCCTGATGCCCGCCGGGGCTTTCTACGCCTTCCCGGACATCTCGGCAACGGGCCTGACCGGCGCCGAACTCGCGGATCGCCTGCTCAACGAGGGCGGCGTCTCCGCTCTGGCCGGCACCGCATTCGGGCAGGTGGGCAAATACCACCTCCGCTTCTCGTACGCCACGTCGCGGGAGAACATCGCCGAAGCGCTGAAGCGGACTCGCGCGGTAATTGAGCCCCTCGTCGCCGCCGGCGCGGGATCCGCCGCGGGAGTGGCGGGCGCCGGCGCGGCCGGCACCGTTCGATGACCGCCGGCTCGGTCCCGGGCGCCGCGACCACGAGCGACATCGATCGGCTGTACGACCTCGCGGAACGCGACTTCCACTACTACGAGATCCTCAAGGACCTCGTCGACGAGTGCATCGACATCACCCTCGACTACCGCCAGAGCGGCCATCCCGGCGGCTCCCGATCCAAGGTCCACGTGCTCCTCTCGCTGCTCCTGTCGGGGGCCATGCGCTGGGACATCCGCCGGCCCTGGCTCCGCTTCGGCGACCGCTTCGTTCTCTCGGCGGGGCACACGGTGCCACTCGTCTATGCCACGCTCGCGGTCCTGAACGAGGCGCTCCGGGCTCGCACGGACACCACTCCGAACGGCGATTACGAGTTCCCCGAAGGCGGTCGATTCGCCCTTACCTGGGAGGACCTCCCGGGACTGCGCCACCGCGGCGGGCTGCCCGGCCATGCCGAGATGGCCGGCAAGACACTCTTCCTCAAGGCCAACACGGGGCCCTCGGGCCACGGCATGCCGTTTGCGGCGGGCGAAGCCCTGGCCCTCAAGCTGGCCGGCGCGGGAGAGGTCAAGGTCTTCGCGGTCGAAGGCGAGGGCGGTCTCACACCCGGAGCGGCGCACGAAACGAAGAACTCGGCCTGGGGACTTGGCCTCTCCAACCTCGTGTTCCTGCTCGACTGGAACGATTTCGGCATCGACGAGCGACCGGCCTCGGCCGTCGTCCACGGAACCCCGATCGACTGGTTCGAGCCGTACGGCTGGCGCGTGACCGGGACGGAGAACGGGATGGAATGGGGCCCGGTGACGCGGACCCTCCTGGAGGCGACGCGGGCTCCGAGCGGCACCACTCCCACGGTCGCCTGGTTCCGGACCCGCAAGGGTCGCGGCTACGGCAAGTACGACGCGCCAAGCCACGGCAGCCCGCACAAGGAACACTCGCCGGAGTTCTGGGCAGTCCGCAAGGAGTTCATGGCCCGCTACGGCGTGGAGTACGAGGGCGTCGATCAGGCCGCCCCCGCCGACGCCGCTGCCCGCCGGGCACAGGCGGAGGCGAACCTTCGAACGGCGATGAGCGTCATGCGCTCGGACCGGGGTCTCGTCGAGTGGCTGTCCGATCGGCTCGTGGAAATCGGCGAGTCCGTCCCGGAGTCGATCGAAGGCTTCCGGCTCGCGGCCCGCAGCGCGGCCGCCATCGCCGCCAACCCAACCGAAGATCGCCGGCTCTTCGACTTCGAGAACTACCCGGCGTCGATGTGGCGAAGCCCGGGCGAGCGGCAGCCGAACCGGGCGGGCCTGGCGGCCTGGGGTTCGTATGTCAACGCCGTCTCGAAGCGCGACTACGGCCGGCCGCTGTTCATCGCCTGCTCGGCCGACCTCGCCGAATTCGACGAACATCGCGGGCTTCGCCAAACCCTTCGGCGACATGCCGGGCTTCGGCTGGTTCGAGCGCGACACCAATCCTACGGGCGCGCTGCTGCCGACCGAAATCACCGAGTTCACGAACGCGGGCATGATGGCCGGCCTCGCGACGGTCAACATGGCCGCCAATCCCTTCGGCGAGTTCGAGGGCTACTGGGGCGCCTTCTCCACGTACGGCTCGTTCAGCTATCTCGGCTACGGCCCGATGCGCCTGTTCAGCCAGCTCGCCCAGGATTGCGACCTGCGCCTCGGCCGGATCCTGTACGTGGCGGGTCACTCGGGTCCGGAAACGGCCGAGGACTCGCGGACGCACTTCGGGGTGTTCGCCCCGGGCGTGACCCAGCTATTCCCGGACGGCCACGTCCTGGACCTCCATCCCTGGGAATACAACGAAGTTCCCGTGGTCCTGGGTGCGGCCTTCGCCACCTCGGTGCCGATCGTGGTGCTGCATCTCACGCGGCCGCCCATCGAGATCCCGGACCGAGCCGCTCTCGGAATTCCCAGCCACTTCGCGGCGGCCCGGGGCGCGTACGTGCTCCGCCCTTTCCGAGAGGACGCCCCCAGGGCGGGCACCGTCTTCGTCCGCGGGACGATGAGCACGACGAACCTGATCCATATCCTTCCGGAGCTCGACGAGCGCGGGCTCAACGTGAAAGTGGTCGCGGCGATCAGCCCGGGCCTCTTCGCGCTCCAGGACGCGGCGATACCGCGACGCGACGATCGAACCCGCGGACCGGCTCGACTCGATGGTCGTCACCAACGGCGCCTACAAGCTGATGCGCGATTTCGCCGACGATCCCATCGTGCGCGAGTACTCGCTCAGCTCCGATTGGGACGATCGCTGGCGGACCGGCGGTTCCGTTGACGAGGTGATCGAGGAAGCGCACCTGGATCCGGACCACATCCTCAGCGCCATCGAGCGCTTCGTCCGGGAGCGACCCGAGCGGCTCCGCCTGCTCCGCGCTCGCGTCGAGGCCGCCGAGCTGCGCTGATTCGGGGCTGAAACGGAAAGGGCGGCCGGGGCCGGGAAAGTCACGGCCGCTCTTTCCTGCAGGAGTTGTCAGTCTCGTCGGGCGAGGCTCGTGAGCTTCGCTCTGTTCATAGTTCGCGGATCGGACTCCGGCGGATCACCGGCGAAAGGCGCCTCTCCCAATACCCGGAGCGGCTCGGGCGCGGCCCGCGAGACTCGACTCCGCGGGCCGCGAGGGCGGACCGGCGGGTTGCGCGGGTCGGCTACCATGCCCGGGTGCCGGACTTCTACGACCTCGACCGCGCCAACGCGCGCCTCCCAGAGCTTCGTGAGACGCTCCTCGGGCTGCAATCCATGCGCGAGGAAGTGATTTCGCTGCGCGACCGGATCGTCGCCCTCAACGCTCCTGCCCTCGCGGGCGCGCAGGTCATGCTGGCTCCACGAAGCCTCGAAGTCCGCGAAGAGACGCAGCGTCTCCGGCTGCGGATGCAGGGCCTGGTCGACCAGATGCAGGCTGCCGTGGTCCAGATCGACGATTGGGGCATCCAGCTGCGCGAGATCCAGACCGGGCTCGTCGACTTTCCGGCCCTGGTTTCCGGACGGCCGGTCTGGCTCTGCTGGCGCCTGACGGAGGATCGGGTCGAGTGGTGGCATGACGTGACCCAGGGTTTCGACGGCCGTCAGCGCATAGAGGACCTCCACTGAAAGGCCAGCGCGGATCGAAGGCCGCCGGGCCGAGCGAGGCCGAAGGTCTCGCTCGCGACAGCTCCGCGACCGCGGAGCCGAGGACCATGGGTTCCGGACGCGGCATGGGTCAGAACGACGACACCGAAGCCGATGCCCGGGTGTTCGACGCCGAAGTCGACGCCGACGCTATCACCCTCGCGGCCGAAACCAGCCTGAACCGCACGCTCGACGAGGTCGACCCGGTCGAAGCGGTGTTCGAGGGAGGGCTGCCGGCGGGCTCGATGATTCGCCAGGGAGACAGGCTCAAGGCCTACCGGCCGATTCCGCCGGATCGCCGGCGCGAGGCTCTCGAAGCGGGCATTGCCGCCTACTCGCGCGGCGATTTCTTCGAGGCTCACGAGCTTCTCGAACCGGCCTGGATGGGGACCGCCAATCTCGCCGAGCGGGAGCTCTATCAGGGCTTGATCAAGCTGGCGGCCGGATACGTGCACTGCGTTCGGGGCAATCCGATCGGTATGTCGCGGAACCTGGAAGGCGCGCGACAGCATCTCGAAACCAGCGCTCAGCTGGATCCGCGTGTTGGCGAAGGCGCGGGTCTGGACCTCATGGATCTCCTGATGGAAGTCGAGGTCCGGCTGAAGTCGGTCCACGTCGCGGTGGGTCACCTCAACACGAACCCGGCGATCATGCTCGAGCTCGCGGAGGCAGCGCCGAGACTGCGCTGAGCGCCGTGGCGGCGGCGCGAGAGGCACAGATACGCGGGGCCGCGGGTCCGCTGCAGCCGTGACTCGGTGTCACCTCGCCCCGAGAGCCGGGATCCTGACGATCGCTCATCAGGTGAGCGATATCCCCGAATCGCGGCCGGCTCCATGCGCTCAGGGAGTCGTCCACCGGTCTGCCACGCACGCCTGACCGCGCCGGATGCCCCATCGAGCGCCCGAGAGAGCCCTCGAACCTGAATAGCGCTCACGCCAGGAGCGTTGGTCAGGTTCCGAACCCGGAAAGGCCCGGCGGCCCTCGCTTCGCCCGGCTCCGAGCGGCCGGCCCCTCAGTCGCGCCGACCGAGCGCCTGGCCGACCAGGCGACGCACATCGTCAAGGCCGCGACCGGCGTGATGGCTCGCCAGCTGCAGCAAGCTGAGCAGATCGACGAATGTCGCGAGCCGGCGCCAATCGTCCGGAAGCGAGCCGCCGCCGGCGACGTATCCCGAGGCGAACGCGTCGCCAAAGCCCGCCGCGCGGCTCCGTTCGTCCCGCAGGAACGTGCCGAAATCGATGAGGCGGCATCCGGAGCAGGCAAACTCCCAATCCAGGACGCCGGTCAGCGCGAAGACCGGGGGCTCGCCGCGCGCACGGCCGAGCAGGTTCCACGGCTTGAAGTCGGCGTGGACGAGCACCGCCTCGGACCAAACGGCGGCGACAGAAGCGCCGTTCGACTCCACGGCTTCACGGACACCCGCCGCGAGATCCGCGCCGATGCGGTCTTCGACCAGGGCGAGCGTCTCGAGAACGGCCGGAGCCCAGCTCGGCATCCGCGTCTCCACGGTCAGATCCGGCCCGAAGAAGCCTGGGGCCGGGAACCGGATCGAGTGGATGGCGGCGAGCCCGAACCCGCAGGCAAAGGCGATCTCCCGGGCCCGCTCTCCGTTCAATGCCGCGGACCCGAGCGCCTCGTCGAGCGGTGCCCCCTCGAGCCACTCCAGGATCGAGAAGGGCGGCTCTGCCGAAGGATCGGATAAGAGCACGCCGGGCACCGGAACATGGCCGGCCAGCACGCGCAGCAGCGCGGCTTCGCGTGCGCAGGCTGAAGGGTCGGCAGTGTAGCGGCGAAGGACGAGCCGCTCGCCATCGGCCAGGTCGATCCGATGGTTCGAGTTGCGAAGGCCGGCGGTCAGCGGGACCACGGCCGACACGCGCGCCGCCGGCTCGACGATCCTCGCGAACCTCTCCGCATCCGTCAGGGACAACGACCGAAATGGGTGGGCGCGATCCCAGCCTCGCTCCATGAGCCGATTGTCTCGCAATGAAGGGCTCCGAGCCCGCCGGCCTCGACATTTCCTAGACTTGCCCGATGCCCGACGCCACTACCGAACCCAGACCCTCCGCGCCCCGGAAGGCCGCCCCTCCCCCGTCGGAAGGTGCAGCTCCGGCGCGCGAGGTACGCGCCCGCCGGCACCACGCCGTAGCGCACCGGATGGGCATGACACCCGAGCAGTTCGTCATCGCCGTCGGGATCATGTTCGCGCTCGCGGTGGCAGCGCTCGACTCGACCGTGGTTTCGACCGCCATGCCAACGATCATCGGCAACCTCGGCGGGCTGACCGAATACGGCTGGGTCTTCTCCGCGTACCTGCTCGCGTCCACCGTCACGGTACCGCTCTACTCCCGAATGGCCGACATGTACGGCCGAAAGCCCATCTTCCTCGCCGGCCTCGCGCTGTTCGTGGGCGGCTCGATGTTGTGTGGTTCGGCCGACTCCATGGTCACCCTCATTCTCTTCCGCACCATCCAGGGTCTCGGCGCGGGTGCGGTCCAGCCCATCTCGTTCACGATCCTGGGCGACGTCTTCGAGAGCGAGCAGCGAGCCAGGATCCAGGGCCTCTTCTCGGGAGTGTGGGGAGCGTCCGCGGTCGTCGGTCCGGCCATCGGCAGCATCATCACCACGACCGTGGGCTGGCGATGGGTCTTCTTCGTCAACGCGCCGGTGGGTTTGATAGCCGCGTTCCTGATCGGCCGGTACCTGCACGAGAACGTGGCCCACCACCGCCACCGCCTGGATCTGGCCGGCGCCGCGCTCCTCACCGCGGGCCTCGTGGCGCTCCTGTTCGCGGCCACGGAAGGCGGGCAACTGTGGGGCTGGACGTCGCCACTTACGCTCGGGTTGGTCGTGGCGGCGGCGTTGCTGCTGGCCGGATTCGTCGTCTTCGAGCGCCGGATCGCCGAGCCGCTCATCGATCTCGGGTTGATCAGGGTGCCGGTCATCGCCGCTGGACTCGCGATCGGCGGGCTCTCCGGCGTGGTGATGTTCAGCCTGTCTACGTACGTGCCGCCGCTGATCCAGGGAGTCCTCGCGGGCAACGCTCTTGAAGCGGGCGTGGCCGTTGCGGCGATGTCGATCGGCTGGCCGTTCGGATCGATCGTCGGCGGGCGGGCGCTTCTTCGCTGGGGGGCGCGGCCGGTCGTCCTGGTCGGCATGGCGATGCTCGTCGCCGGGACGCTGGTGGTGACTCAGGCGGAGCGACCGGGAAGTCTCTCCGGCGGACTGATGGTCGCGGCCGCCGGCGAAGCGATCACGGGCCTGGGCATGGGCCTCTCTTCGACCGTCATCCTGGTCATGGTCCAGGCCGCGGTCCCCTGGCAGCGGCGCGCCGTCGCCACGGGACTTGTCCAGTTCAGCCGGACGATCGGCGGAGCCGTGGGCGTGGGACTTCTCGGCGGCATCGTGACGGCCTCGGTGGGGTCATCGTCGGCGATCATCCTGGACCCGATCGGCCGGAATACCATTCCCCCGGCCCAGCTCGCGTCGATGCAATCGGCCCTCTCCGGCGGCCTCGAATGGGTCTTCGCGATCGTGTTCATTGACGCCTTGATCGTGGCCGCGGTCGCGCTTCGCTACATGCCGGCGGTCCGGATCGAACGCCGGGGCGACGGCTAGTCCGGCGGTCCCAGCGAAGCTACTTCGAGCGCTTCGGCGATGTCCTCGGCGATCATCGCCCGCTTTGTCTTCTCGATGCCAAAGCTGGGCCCGGCCTGCAGATAGGACGGGAACGCTCGGGCGCCGCGGAACGAGTAGCTGCCGCCGCGGATCCTGTACGTCGACCCGGCGGGGATCGCACGTCCCGATCCGTCGCGCACGGCTATCGCGTTGACTCCGGCGATCCCCACATCGCCCATCAGCAGATAGGCCCGAACGTCCCGGAACAGGTCGAACTCACGCTCCAGGAGGCGCGAACACTCCTTGATCGTGCCGGTCGCGACCCCATAGCCGGTCTTCGCGCATTTGACGGCGGTTGTGAGGTAGATGCCGAGGGCGAGGATGTCCGGGACCGTACGAACGTCCATGCCGGCGTCGCGAAATGCCTGGACAGTCGTCCGGGCATAAAGCGGATCGCCCGCGGCGTAGTAGTCGTCTTCGGGCTCGGGCGGGGCGGCCTCGGACACCAGGACGACACGTACCCGTTTTGGATCGATCTCGATGTCGGGGACGCTGAACCTCTCGTGCCTGACATCGACGCACGGAAACAACGCGCAACCGATTGACTCGCACGGCCTCATCCAGCCACCTCCAGCCCGCAGGGCGAGAACGAAGCACTGGCATCAGATTAGCCCCATGGCTGCCGGCGACAAGGGGGTGCGCGGGTGCCTCGGGGCACGAAGCCGCCTCGGGCGGAAATCGGCCCGAGGCAAACGAAACGGCCGGCCCGAGTCTCCTCGAACCGGCCGCGCCGATGGATTGAATGTAGCCCGTTACTTCTTGGCGGCGGACCCGGCGGTGACCCTGTGCTCGAGGGACGCCTTCGGCGGAGCAACGAGCGTGAAGGTGGTCTGCCACTCGCCGTTGGTGACCATCTGGAGAGCGATGTTGAGGAAGCCCATCGCCTCGAGCTCGCGAGCGCGAGAGAGCGGACCGACCCACACCGGGCGGAAGCCCATCGAGGACAGGAGCTGGGCGACTTTCTCGCGCGCCGTGTCGTCGTCTGTGGCGAACAGGGCGTCAACTTCCATCCCGTGAGCCTTCGGGTTTCCCTGCACCGAAGCGAAGAGCGTGTTGAAGGCCTTCACGACTCGAGCACCGGGCATCCAGCGGGCAATGTTTTCCGCGGCGGACGTTCCGGGCTCCGTGGCGAGGCCGCTGCCGTCGGCGGCCAGCGGGTTGGTGACGTCGATGACGACCTTGCCGGCGATGACGCCTTCGAGGGCCGTGGCGACGTCATGGCTGGCCGAGTAAGGAATGGCGAGGATGACGATATCTGCCTGCGCGGCCGCGTCTCGGACGCTGCTGCCCTTGGTTGCCTTGCCGCCTGCCTGCTGCGCGGCGGTCGTGGCGCTCTCGCCGCGGGAAGCGAAAACGACTTCGTGACCTGCTTTGCTGATAGACGAGCCCAACGCCTTGCCGACGTTTCCGGCTCCGATGACGGCTACCTTCATGATCCGACTCCTGTGCGGCGCTTCCCCGAGGGAGGCGCGAGGCTTGACTTGTTGCGCCCGCAACTTATCAACGCGGCCCGGCCCGAGGCACCGGCCCTCGACGACGCCTCACCTGTCGGATCAGGCTGTGGATAACCCGCCGGCGAACCTTCTTGGCCGCCAGATCATCGTCCCGCACGGGCCCTACCGACTCGGTCGAACGCGCGAGCGGACTGAGGCATCCAGCGCAGCGACGTCTAATGGGCGTCGTCGCGCAGGAGAGGCTGATTCGGAGCTATTTGCCTTCGGAGAGATAGCATTCGGACATCGATCGCTGGGCCGGAGCAGCCGCCCCCGCCATAGCGTCCAGGAGGTCTCCGATGCCGTCATCCGGAAAGGTGCGCTGGGGAATCATCGGGCCCGGTGGGATATCCGCCGTCCTGCTGCGCGACCTCGCCCGCGCCTCCAACTTCGAGGTCACGGCCGTCGCCAGCCGAGACCGCTCGCGGGCCCAATCGTTCGCTTCGAAGTTCGGCATCGGCCGCGTCTACCGGACCTACGACGAGCTGCTCGCCGACCAGGACGTCGACGCCGTCTACATCGGCCTGCCCAACTCGCTCCACCATCCCATGACGATGCGGTCGCTGGCCGCGGGCAAGCACGTCCTGTCCGAGAAGCCGTATACGCGGCGGCCCGCGGAAGTGATCCAGGCGTTCGACGAGGCCGATCGCCGCCACCTGATCCTCATGGAAGCTTTCATGTGGCGCCACCGGCCCCAGGTCCGCCGTTTCGTGGAGCTGCTCCCGGAGATCGGCGAGCTGGTGGCCATTCGGGCGAGCTTCAGCTTCGTGCTCCGCAACCTGGACGACGTGCGACTGGACCCGACCCTCGACGGTGGCGCGCTCATGGACGTGGGCTGCTACGCGGTCAGTGGGGCGCGCCTGGTTACGGGCGAGGAGCCTACCGGGGTCTTCGGCGTGCAGAAGATGACCGCTTCCGGAGTGGACAACGAGTTCGCTGGCTTACTCCGCTTCCCCTCTGGGGTCGTGGCCCAGATCGCCGCGGGCTTCACCAGCGACCACCGCTCTCTCGAGGCCATCGGTTCCAAGGCCACGCTCTCCATCTCCGATCCGTGGCAGGGTGAAACCGGCGGCGTGATGCTCAACGGCGAAGGAGTCGCGGTCGAGGACGCCGACGCCTACCGCCTCGAGCTCGAGAACATGAGCGCGGCGATCATGGGCAAGGCCAAGCCGCTCCTGGGCCGCAAGGACGCGCTCGGACAAGCACGGACGATCGAAGCCCTCTACCGCTCGGCCGAAACCAGCACGCCGGTGAGTCTCGAGGGCTGAGAAGGCGCCGCACCTGGAGGGCGGCATGGCACTCCGGATCGGTACGTCGGGCTTCGACTACAAGCATTGGCGTGGCGTCTTCTACCCGCCGTCGCTCCCGCAGTCCGACAGGCTGGCGTTCTACGCCCGCCACTTCGACGCCCTCGAGTTGAACGTCACGTTCTACCGGATGCCGGCCGCGGACGCGTTTCGGCGATGGGCCGCGATCGCGGACCAGGCGGACGCGGAGGGTTCGGCGGGCGGCGAGTCGGCGGGCGATGATTCGGCGCCCGCGACGGGCGAACCCGCGCATGCCCGCCCGGACAAGCCATTCCTGTTCGCGGTCAAGGCGAGCCGGTATCTCACCCACGTCCGGAGGCTGCGGAATCCACGCGAGCCGGTCGAGTTCCTGATGGAGCGGTCCATTCTCCTGGGCAAGCACCTTGGTCCGCTGCTGCTCCAGCTGCCGCCCGACATGCCCATCGAGCTGGACAGGCTGAACGACACGCTGGCTGCCTTCGGAGAGGTTCGCGTCGCGGTTGAGCCACGGAATGACTCATGGTTCGTTCCGGAGCTGGAGGAGTTGCTACGAGAACGCCGCGCCGCGCTTTGTCTCGCGGATCGGCATGGGCCCAGGACGCCGATGTGGCGAACCGCCGACTGGACCTACGTCCGATTCCATGAAGGCGGCGCCAGGCCCTCGCCGTGCTACGGAGACGCGGCGCTGCAAGGCTGGGTGGATCGCTTGCGCGAGACGTGGCCCGAGCCGGAAGGCGCGGTCTTCTTCAACAATGACGCGCGAGGATGTGCCGTCGAGAACGCGGCCCGAATGAGAGAGCTGCTCGGCGAGCAGAACCCCTAGGTCGAGTGGTCAGGCCGCTCGGATCGCGAGGCTGAACCCATCGCCGGCGGCCACGGCCTTGAAATCCACGAGGTGCCATGGATGGGCCGCCTCGCTCGTTTTCCGGCTGCCGCCGCCCCAGCCGACGAGATCGCCGCCGGCGAGCAGAGCGAGAGCGTGGAACGCACCCGCGGAGACGGCTACGACGTTCCGGAGTCCGGAAGGCACGTCGAGCTGACCGTAGCTGCCGTCGCCCCAGGCGGCCACCGTCCCGTCGACCAGTAAGGCAACGCTGAAGTTGCCGCCTGCCGAAATGGAACGTGCCCGCCCGAGCCTCAATGGAACGTTCGCCTGGCCATACCTGTCGTCGCCCCAGGCGAACACGGTTCCGTCGAGCCGCAAAGCCAGGGCGTGGTTGTCGCCTGCCGAGATCGCCACGACGCCCAGGAGGCCCTGAGGAACCGGAACTACGCCCGACGATTCGTCGCCCCAGCCGACGAGCGTTCCGTCGGCCCGCAAGGCGAGGCCAAAGGTTCGACCGGCCGCGATGGCCGTCACGTCACTGAGATTGTCCGGCACGTTCGCCTGTCCGCGGTCGTTGGCGCCCCAGGCTGCGACCGTTCCATCGCCTCGAAGAGCGACGCTGAAACCGTCGCCGGCGGCGACCGACACGACTCCCACAAGATCTTCCGGGACGTCGGTCTGACCCATCGAGTCGTCGCCCCAGGCGCCCACCCGACCGAAGACGTCCACCGCCAGAGCGTGGTCGGCCCCGGCGGCGACCGCCACGATTGGGTTCATCGGCAGCGGGTCCGCCACGGTCGCGGCTTTCGACGCGCCCCAGGCGAAGATCTCGTCAGGAGCGCCCCTGCCGGATCCCTCGGCATCGGTGGCCCCCGACCATACGGGCGACGAGAACCCGAGGAAGACGGCGACGCCGCCGGCGGCCATGACGGCTTCCGCGAGCACGCCATACCAGCCTCTGCCCGCGAGGACGTCGGGGCCGCGCGAGATCAGGCTCCCGATCAAATCCCCGGCGGAGACTTCGTACAGGCTCACACCCGCCAGGAGCGCTCCGGCGGCCGCGACGCATTGCCAGAGCCGCGTCTGCGTTTCACCCGTTGAGAAGGCCGCGATCCCCGTGAAGGCCAGCATCGCCAGGCCGAAGAACACCATCGGCTCGAACGCACCGGCGACGGCGCCGGCGAGACGTAGAGCATTGAGCCCGCTCCCGAGGGTGCTCGCCCCGGTGCCCTCGTCGAATTGAAGCCAGCGACCGCCGTTGAACAGGACCACGAGCGCGGCGATGGCGCCCATCCGCAGCGCGACATAGTCGAACCAGCCGTCCCGAATGCGCCGAGTACGCTCCAGACCGGCGGCCATCGCGATCGGGCCGAGGCTGGCGAGGACCGCCGCGGCCGCCGAAACGACAGCCGTCCCGACTCCGATTCGCTCCGTAAGCTCCGGCGAACGGAGCGCGATCCACCAGATCGAACCGGCCATGGCTGGGAGCGTCGTCCAGAGGACGGCTCCTCCGAAGACCAGCGGCGCCGAACGCCAGCCGTCCGGACGCCACAGCAAGACGGCTGCGGGCAGCAGGCATAGACCTCCGACGTAGCCAAGCCGCAGGGCGAGCAGCGCCAGGCTCTCGAACGACCAGCCGCCCTCGGTCCAGGCGTCGGCAAGGACGATGCAGGCCTGTATCCAGGCAAGAGCGGCAAAGGGCAGCATCAGCGGCGTGGACCGAGCAGCCAGGCGACGCGCTCTGTTGACGCCGCGAGCACGGCGAGGCGGTTCCGGGTAGATGCGCTGGCCGTCGAGCCGGTCCTCGACGATCTCTCCGGCGGCGGACACGCCCAACAGGTTCGCCGGCAGGGGATCCCTCAGGCGGCGTCTGCGTCCAGCACTCTTCGGACGAGGCACATCGATGAGGGTGACCCGGTCACGGACCGGCACGGACATGACGTCCTGCGGCACGTCGACGATCAGGGCATCCTGGTCGCCCTTCCGGTCGTCGCCATCGGGTCGCAGGGCATCGAGTCGGGGGTCGAGCTCGGACGCGCGCTCACGACCGCGAGCAGAAGGTTCTGCCCACGGAGGCCGTTCCCAACCTCTGGCCGCGTATCGCCGCATCTTCGGCCTCAAATCCCTCGTCGGAGGGTCCGGATCCGTGGTGGAATTCTAGCCTCGGTAAGCCTGAACCACTATTGCCCGTTGGGGCCAGTCGCGGGATCTTCAACTGGCGGAGTCACGACCTCGACGCCGGGGCCGGCGAGACGGCGGACCATCACCGCGACGGCGTCCGGATTGCAGTCCACGAGCAAGAACCGGCGGCCGAGCTCCGCGGCGGCGGCGCCGGCGGTGCCACTTCCAGCGAAGAAGTCGGCGACCAGGCCGCCCGGCGGACAGGAGGCCGAAACGATGCGCCGCAGGATGGCGATGGGCTTCTGGGTGGGGTAGCCCGTCCGCTCCTTGCCGGCCGGCGGAACGATCGTCTGCCACCACGTGTCCGTGGGGAGCTTGCCTCGGGCGGCCTTTTCGGGGCCCACCAGACCCGGCGCCATATACGGGATTCGCTCCACCGCCTCGGCGTCGAACCAGTAGCTCTCCGGATCCTTCACGTACACGAGGATGTTGTCGTGCTTGGCGGGCCAGCGCCGCCGGGTTCGGGCTCCGTAGTCGTAGGCCCAGATGACCTCGTTGATGAAGCATTCCCGGCCGAACACGGCGTCGCACAGCACCTTGGCGTAGTGGACCTCTCGATAGTCGAGGTGCAGGTACAGCGAACCCGAGGGCTTGAGGACGCGCCGCATCTCGACGAGCCGTGGCTCCAGGAAATCGAGATAGTCGTCGTGGACGTCCAGGTAGCTCTGGGTCCCCAGCTGGATCGATCGGTAGCGCCGGCCGCCAAATCCCGTTCGATCGCCGCCATCTTCGTCGCGGATCGTCCGCAGCCGGCGCAGCGTCTGGCGCTTGCCGGTGTTGAACGGCGGGTCGACGTAGATGAGATCGATCGATTCGTCGGCCAGGCTGGCGAGGACGTCCAGATTGTCGGCCAGCACGATCCGTCCGACCGGGCCGGCCGAAGCGTCGCCGAACTGCGCTGATTCAGTCACCGGCCCACGTTAACAGGCGGGGCCGAGCCGCGGGCGCTTCACTCGTGGCCGCCGTCACCACGGATCTGATTCCCACTCGATGACGTCCACGGCAGCAGAAGATGGGTTCAGGGCCGGTCAAAGCCACCGAAACGGCTCCTGTTGAGCGTGAACGAGGCGAAAATCGCCGATTCGGAACGGCCAAACGCTTCGCGGTGCAACGATTTGCCCCAGCTTGCTGTTGACGGCGACGTCGAGCGGAAACTGGCCCTTGTCCACTCGATGCCAGCCAGGGCGGCCTCGCGGGGAAACGCGCCACGCGCCACGCGCCACTCGCCACTCGTGACTCGGAAGACTGCCGCCGCACGCCAAGCGCAAACCACGGCCATTCGGCCGACGATTTGTGCCTCGCTCTAACCGGCAGCGCCCACTTGCGCTCCCAGTCCTTACCTGGGGAAGGTGCGGGTCAGCTTCTTCCAGGCGCGGTGGGGGCTGTGGAAAGCAGGCGTTCCGGGCATGAACATGTACGGGCAGAGGCCCTTGACGGTGGAGATGCCCTTGCCCTCGGCGAATGCCACGGCGGTGTCGGTTGCCGCCCCGGGCGCCATGCCGCCATACATCCAGACGTGCTGGATGCCCGCCTCGGCGCACTCGCGGACGACCTGGTCCGTCGCCTTCTTGGAAGTCATGATGAGCGCGCCCTGGACGGGCGGATCGATGTCCTTGACGCTGGCGTAGCAGCGCTGGCCGTCGATCTCGGTCACGTTCGGGTTGACGGGGATTGCCTCGTACCGGCGCTGGCGGAACTCCTCCCACATCGTCCGGGTGAAGTCCTTGGGATTGCGCGACACGCCAACGACGGCCACGCGCTTGAGCGCCAGGAAATCTTCGACTTGCTTGAGCGTCGTCATGCGTCCTCGCCTCCATGTGGTGCCGCCGAGAGAATGCGCCCGTGGGCCATATCTTCGAAGGGCTGTTCGGACCGATCGTGACGGCCCGGAATGGTCCGGAAATCCTCCCTGCGGCCGACGGTCCATCGACCCGCGGGACGATTGCCCGTATCCTCGCGGCAGCGATGATCTCTTCGACCGATCGAACGCATCGCCCCGTAGGAGCCTCAGCATGACCAGCGCGCTTGTCGTGTACCGCAGTCACACCGGCGTGACGCGCCGCTATGGCGAGGAGATCGGCCGGTACCTGGAGACTCGCGGCGTCGAGGCGAAGGTCGTATCCGTGGGCGAGTGCGACATGACCGCGATCGCCGGCGCCGACTACCTGTTCCTCGGTTGCTGGACGAGCGGCATGTTCGTGGTCATGCAGCATCCGGACGGGCCCTGGATGAGCTTCGCACGCGAGATGCCGAAGGTTGGCAGGACGGCGGTGGACGGGACCGGCCTGCCCAAGGTGGCGCTCTTCACCACGTATCAGCTGCGCACCGGCAGCCAGTTCTCGAAGATGCGCAAGGCCCTTGGCGGCAAGACGCCCACGCCAACGCTCGAACTCAAATCGCGAGGCGGCGGCCTCTCGGACAAGGACCGCCGATCGTTGAACGAGTTCATCTCCTAGGCGCCGCGCTCAGTCGGGGACCGAGTCGGCCTCGCGTTTCCGATCGGACTTCGTGATCGTTCTGCCAGGCGCGTACACGGCGGCCCGTCGGTCGCCGCCGGGCCCGCTCGCAGAACAATGAGTTGGACCGGGCAGAAACCAAGAGCGCCCGCGACCAGCTTCCCGACACGAGGCCGCTATGGCGATGAGAGAAGAAGCTCCGAGCGAGCATCCACATCGGCCCGCTCTCGACACGGACGAACTCTTCTCCCGCTCCCGCGGCAACCCGATCATCACGGCCCACGACCTTCCGTATCGGGCCAATACCGTCTTCAACCCCGCGGCCGCCCAGGTCGACGGCACCACGATCCTGCTGATGCGGGTCGAGGACATGAGAGGCATCTCCCACCTCGCGGTCGCGCGCAGCCGCGACGGACATGGGGACTGGCAATTCGACGCGGTCCCGGCGTTCGAGTCCGATCCGGTCGATCATCCGGAGGAGATCTGGGGAGTCGAAGACCCACGCGTCACCTGGCTGCCCGAGGTTGGCGAATGGGCCGTCGCCTACACCGCCTACAGCCGCCGAGGGCCGCTCGTTTCGCTCGCTTTCACCCGCGACTTCCGGACCTTCACCAGGCTCGGGCCGGCCATGCCGCCCGAGGACAAGGACGCCGCGCTATTTCCGCGGCGGTTCGGCGGCCGTTGGGCGCTGATCCACCGGCCTTCGCAGCTGCGCGGACCCTCCCACATGTGGCTGTCCTACTCGCCGGACCTGCTCCACTGGGGCGATCACACGCTGCTGCTTCCGGCACGCGAGGGAGCCTGGTGGGACGCGGGCAAGATCGGTCTTGGGCCGCCGCCGCTCGAGACGCCGGATGGCTGGCTGGTCATGTACCACGGCGTCCATCTCACCGCCAGCGGCTCGCTCTACCGGCTGGGCTTCGCGCTGTTCGATCTGGAAGATCCGCGGATCTGCCTCAACCGCAGCGACGAGTGGGTCTTCGGACCGACCGAACCCTATGAGCGGGTGGGCGACGTCGTGGGCGTGACATTCCCGTGCGGCTGGATTCTCGACGCGGAGCACGACGAGCTGCGGCTCTATTACGGCGCCGCGGATTCGACCATCGGTCTCGCGACCGCTCAGCTGTCCAGGGTGCTCGAATACGTGCGGGCCTGCCCGCCTCCCGACCGACGAAGACAAGCCGATCGACCTTGAGAGCGTTCGAAAGATGAACACCAACGAAACCCGAAAAGGCGAGACAGGAGCCGGGCCGATCGAGCCAGCCGGCGCGGCCGAGACGGCGGCCAGCCCCGGGGAGAACCCGGCCGACACCACGAACCCGGCCGACACCACGAACCCGGCCGACACGACGAACTCGGCCGAAGCCGCAGGGCCGTCGACCGTTCTGACGTGTCCGGACTGCGGAAAGAAGAACCGCATTCGGCCCAACGAGCACGGCACGCCCCATTGCGGCTCCTGCGGCAAGCCCTTGCCGTGGGTCGTGGACGCCAACGAGTCGACGTTCGGCGTGGAGGCTCGCTCTTCGGTGGCCGTCCTCGTTGACCTCTGGGCTCCGTGGTGCGGGCCATGCCGCTACGTCTCGCCCATGCTCGAGGAGCTGGCCCGGGATTATGCCGGCCGTCTCAAGGTGGTCAAGGTCAACGTGGACCAGAACCAGCAGCTCGCCGCGCTGTTCGATGCCAGGAGCATCCCGACCCTGGTCGTCATCCGCGACGGTCGGGTCGTGGATCGAGTGGTCGGCGCGGTTCCCAAGACAGACCTGACCGTGCGCCTGATGCCGTACCTGCTGCGGCGTACCTAGGCGCTTTTGCGGCCACGGCCTTAGGCAGCGCCGCGGGCGAACTCGCTGAGCTCGCCGACCGGAGCCGGATGGTCGAACAGATATCCCTGTCCGTAGGTGACGCCGAGCCGGATCAGCTGAGCCAGCTCGGCTTCGGTCTCGACGCCTTCGGCGATCAGCTCGCAATGCGAGTTCCGGGCGAAGTGAGCCATTCCCGCGACCATCGCCTGACGGGCTTCGTCGGTGTCGATGTTGCGAACGAGGGAGATGTCCAGCTTCACGAAATGTGGCCGTAGTTCCAGGATGTGGCGCAATCCGGCGTAGCCCGCCCCGGCATCGTCCACAGCCAGCCGGACGCGGCCACGGACCAGGTTGAGTGCCTTGTCCAGCATTTCATAGTCGCCGATCGCCACGTGCTCGGTGATCTCGAGCACGACGTCGCGGTCCGCCAGTTCCACGGCCGAAACCAGCGGAACCACGGCCATCGCGAGGGCCGGCGAGACGTTGAGGCTCAACCATGCACCGGCCGGCAGCCACGTGGCGGCCTCCAGCTGCGACTGCAGACAGGCGGTCTCGAAGCGAACGCTCATGTCGGCGGCGTTCGCCTGGGCGAAACGCTCGTCCGGCCGGGATCCGTCGGCGAAGCGAGTCAGGGCCTCATAGCCGACGGGCTTGCGGTTGGCCAGCCGGACCACGCTCTGGAAAACCGGCCAGAAGGCGTGGGTATTGATCACCTCGTCGAGCTGGGCGCGAAGGTCGGACATCCGCCAGTGTTCGGCCAGCATGGGTCCCATGAGGGCTCCGGATACCACGCCGAACTCGGACAGAGTCGGGAGGCGATCGGCCAGCCGCCGGATCTGCTCCCTATCATCGGTTCCCATTGCCACCACGCCGACGACACGGTCGTCCCAGCGCATCGGGGCAAAGGCTCCTGCAGTCGCGGGTTCGCCGCCTGGGCCAACGCGGCGAGCCTCGGCCGGACCAGCCGCGTGGAAGTCCACCCACGGGCCCGTATTCGCTTCGGTCTTCAGGTGGAGATTGCGCTCGAGCTCGACCGGTTCGCCAACGACCTCTTCCGGACCTCCGAACATCTGGCCGGTCGAACAGCAGCCGTAGAGCGCCAGCGGGACGACGGAACCGGACGGGGCGAAGGCGTAGACGGCGGCCGACTCGATCCCGTCGAGCCGCATCGCTTCACGGCAGATGCGAGACGCCGTCGCCTCGAGGGTGGCCCCGGATTCGAGCCGGGAAAGCGAAAGCATCGTCTGCGCCCGCTCTTCGACCTCGCGCGCCAGGAGCCTCGAAGAGTCCCGTTCGTTCAGGATCAGCAACCGCTGGCGCAAGAGCGTCAGCGACACGACGACGACGGCACCGATGTAGGCCGGGTCCACGGGACCGATGGTTCCATGCGGCAACGCGGCGATGGTGACGCACACAAGAACCGCTCCGGCCGGCATCCAGTCCGTAACCCGCTGCGCAATGGCCACGTACACGCGCCCGCTGCCGGTGATCTCTTCCCAGCTGAGCCATGACCAGACGAGAATGAGGATCCCGACCGAGTAGCAGATCGCGACGAGCTCCGTGTTGGGTCGTCCGTGGAGGCTCGCGTCGAGCCACAGGATCCAGCACCAGGCGAGAACCGCGCTCCCGACCCCGGCCGACCAGATGCCTCGAGGCCGAGGAGCGATCCGGCGGGAAAAGGCGGCGATCATCGGCATGCTCGTCATCGCGAGCAGGCAGGCCGCAAGGATCGGCACGAGGAACTGATCGAGCGGAGCTTCCGTGCCGCTCCCGGAGCGCCAGACCGTGACGACGAGCGTGGTCCCGGCGCCGGTCATGATCACGCTGTCCAGGATCTCCGCCGCCCGAGTACGAGCGTCCGAAGGACGGTAGAGGGCCGGGAGGATGACGGTGAGGGAGATCGACACTCCGACGACGATCAACACGTTGGCGAGCACCGTCGCGGGCTGGCCGAATACCGGCACCAGCTCGACGCCGGCCATTCCGCCCCCGGTGAGGACGCAGCCAAGGGCGAGGGGCCGGTAGTCGAGGGATTGGGCCTGCCTCCGACGGGCCATGATGATGAGAGCGAGGATGCCGGAGCCGGCCGCGACAAGGAGATGGGCGTCTTCGGCGAGCCAGGCGAGGCTGCCGGCGTAACCGATCTCGAGGGCTATCAAGACGGCGGTGATGGCGGCCCCGATCGCGAGGACGAGTCCCGGTCGATCGGTCATGCCGGACCCCATGCCCAGACGCACCCAGGCACCGCGAGCCGGTACGATCGGGAACGATCCGGGCACGGTGACTGCGCCGCGGTTCATCGATGCGCCCGGCCTTCCGCCAGGAAGCAGGCCTGAAGACAGCTCGACACAACCGGCCCTGCCGGGCGGATCTGGCGGAACCGCATCGACGACCGGTCCCGGGTCGTGGAGCGGAGAGCGATAGATGAGCTCGACCGAGCGCCGCGGATGCGCGCGGCAGTCGAGAAGACCTCTGACGAGCTCGACGTTCGCCTGCTGATATGGACTCCCTTGGCTGTCCCGCGGCCGGACAGGTCAGGCCGCTGCGAGGGCACACGTACCCCGAGACGTCGACGTCCCCAACTGCCTACGTATAGGGTGTCGGAAATCGTCCTCCGAACTGAGCCTGCCCTTTGGCTCCGCTCGCCAGCAAGAAGACATGCCCCGGAGCACCGCAAGCGCAGTAGGTAGATCGGCGTAGAGGGGGTGCCAGCACGCAACGCTCGGACTGTCTGCGGGCAAAGGAAAGGGAGGCCCGCGATTGGGCCTCCCTTCATCCGCACTCGCGTGCTTGGTCCGGCGGCGACGAGCAGCCGCCGGCCAGCCAGGAGACCGCCGGCACAGGGCCGGTCGGCCTACTACATCTTGAGGAGCCCGAAGATGGCTCCCTGAGGGTCGCTCAGGATGGCAAATCGGCCGCCCGAGAAGTCCGAGGGTGCGAGCATTTCCTGCGCGCCGCCGTCGACGGCCTTGCGATAGGCGATGTCCACGTCCTCGACCGCGAAGTAGACCATCCAGTAACTCGGTACCGCCGGCAGGAGTCGAAGGATTCATCTCCATGCCGCCGGCGATGCTGTCCTCGCCGAGCAGGAACTCGGTGTACGGCGGCTGTCCTTCGCCCATGGGGCTCGTTCGGGACGACCAGCCGAAGACCGCGGCGTAGAAAGGCACGGCTTTGCCGAGTCCACGTGAATTGAGCTCCGACCAGCCGTACGTGTTGGCGGCACCGACGAAGAAGGGGCGCATCGCCCCGGCTTGCCAGGCGGAGATGACCGCTCCGGCGGGATCCTGGTAGACCGCCATCCGGCCCTGATCGCCGATATCCATCGGCGGGGCGACGACCGTGCCGCCGGCCGCCTGGACCTTCTGGGAGAGTGCGTCGATGTCGTTGGTGCCGACGTAGATGGACCATGCCGTGGGAGCTTCGGGCATCATCTTGGGCCCGATCCCGGCCACGTCCTTGCCGCCGACTTTGGCGAGGGCGTAGCCGCCGTACTGGGGATCGGGATTCACCTCGACCTGCCAGCCGAAGAGCTTCGCGTAGAACTCGCGCGAGGCGGCCGGGTCCGAGCTCGCGAGGTCGACCCAGGTGGGCTTGCCGAGCGTCGAGACTGCGGTCTGGTCCATGTGCTTCCTCCTTACCCGTGCGGGTGCGGTCCGAGTGCAGTCGATCGCAGCGAGGGTAGGAGCATCGGGGTCACGAGCCTCCGATTGGCTCGATTTGTACCGGCGTGCGGGCGGGCGGTCCGGATGGCCCTGAATGAGGTCGCGTAAACTGGCCGGGCTCATCAGCACGAGACTTTGGATCCAATGACGACCCCATCCGCCGGAGGGTCTTCCGGCGCCGCCGAAATCGACCCGACCAGCCACGGCCAGCCCGAAGGGCTGTTGCCGGAGACGCCGTCCGTCGGCGCCGACGGCGCCACGGCGCCGATTTCCGAGTCGTGGCGGAGCCGGGTCGAGGGACTTGTCCGCTTGCCCGCAGTCGACCGCCTGACGCTGATCGCGGCGCTCCGCGACGTCGTCCTGCCGATCGTGGCCATCCGAATCGTGATCATGGCCTTCGCCTGGATGTCCCTCGCCATGTTCTCGCCAGGCACGATGAGCGAGGGGATGGGCATCTGGAACCACTGGGACGGGCCCCATTTCCTGGAGATGGCGGCGCATGGATACGCACCGCCAAGCGAGATCTTCCGGATCGTCCTGTTTCCACTTTATCCGGCCACGATCGCGACGCTGGAAGTGTTCTTCGCGCCGCTCGACGCGGGCATGCTCTCTTCGCTATTTGCCACTCTCGCCGCGGGCCTCGGCCTCTACGCCCTGGTCCGCCTCGACGCGCCCCGGAGCATCGCCCGGGTCAGCGTTCTCGCGATGGTCCTCTTCCCGACCGCCTACACGCTGATCGCGCCGTATTCGGAGGCGCTATTCCTGGCCACGACTGTCTGGGCTTTCGTCGCCGTGCGGCGGGGCAACATGGCGGCCGCGGGAATCCTTGGAGCGCTGGCCGCCGCCACGCGGATCCAGGGCGCGTTCTTGATAGTCCCGCTCGGCATCGAATACCTGATGGTCCGGCGGAAGCTCAGCTGGGACGTCCTGTGGATCTTCTTCGTGGGCTCGGGCCTGCTCGTCTACCTGGCGATCAACCAGTACTACTTCAACGACCCGCTGTTCTTCCTCCAGATCCAGAAGGACCACTTCTTCGTCCAGAACACCCTCCCCTGGGACAACATCGCCCTGCTCATCAAGAACATCGCGAACTGTGCCGGCGAAAGAGGATTGGGTGACGTGGTACATAGCCCCGCTGGCGTCTTTCGTGCTGCTCACGGTCGTGACGGTCTGGGCGATCTTCAGCAAGCACTCGCGACCGTCATACGCGATCTACACGGCGATCAGCCTCGTCGCCTTCGCCTCCCTCAACTGGCCGATCAGCGTCCCGCGCTACATCATGGGCGTCTTCCCGATCTTCATCGCCATGGCGGCCTGGACTCGGTGGCCGGGCGGGCAGGCGATCCTGACGGCCAGCACGCTTCTGCTGGCGGTGTTCACGACGCTATTCGTGATGGGCCACTGGGCCTTCTAGCCGCGGCAGCGGGCCCCACGCGGGTCCGCGGTCCCGGCCGGCCGTGGCGGCGCGCCGCCCGCCACGTCGAGGCGTCACTCCTCGAGCGTGGAGAGATCTCCCTCCGGCAGCCCCTGCGCCCGCGCCTTGAGAACGCGCCGCATGATCTTTCCGGACCGCGTCTTGGGCAGCTGATCCACGAACTTGACCTCTTCGGGCTTGGCGATCGGGCCCATCTCCGAGCCAACGTGCTGGCGAAGCTCCTCGGCCAGCTCGGCCGACCCGGCGAAGCCCTGGCGGAGCAGCACGAAGGCGTGGATGCCCTGGCCCTTGATGTCGTGCGGCAGGCCGATCACCGCCGCCTCGGCGACGGCCGGATGGCTGACGAGCGCGGATTCGACCTCCGCCGTCCCGAGCCTGTATCCCGAGACCTTGAGGACGTCGTCCACTCGCCCGATGACCCAGTAGTAGCCGTCCTTGTCCCGCTTGGCCGAGTCGCCGGTCAGATACATGCCCGGATACTTGGACCAGTACTGGGACACGTAGCGGTCCGGATCGCCGTAGATCGTCCGGAGCATCGCCGGCCAGGGTCGCTTGAGGACGAGGAATCCTTCCTCGCCCACGCCCACGGGCTCTCCCTTCTCGTCGAGGATGTCGGCCTCGATCCCGGGGAAAGGAAGGGTTCCCGAACCTGGCTTGAGATCCATGCTCGGCAGCGGCGTGATCATGAACATGCCCGTTTCGGTTTGCCACCAGGTATCCATGATCGGGCAGCGCTCTTTGCCGATGTTCTTGAAGTACCAGCGCCACGCCTCGGGGTTGATCGGCTCGCCGACGGAGCCGAGCAGCCGCAGCGACGAAAGGTCGCGTCGGTTCGGCCAGGCCTCGCCGAAGCGCATCAGCCCGCGGATCGCCGTCGGGGCCGTGTACAGGATGTTGATCCCGTACCTCTCGACCATCGACCACCAGCGGTCGGGATACGGGAACGTGGGCGCGCCTTCGTACAGGAAGCTCGTGGCGCCCAGGATCAGCGGCCCGTAGACGATGTATGAGTGACCCGTCACCCAGCCCGGGTCCGCGGCGCACCAGTAGCGGTCTTCGTCCTTGAGGTCGAAGACGTACTTGAGGGTCGTCGCGACGCCCACCTGATATCCGCCATGGGTGTGAACGATGGCCTTGGGCTTGCCCGTCGTCCCCGACGTGTAGAGCAGGTAGAGCGGATCCTCGGCGTCGAGGATCTCGGTCTTGGCGCAGGGGTCCGCGATCGGCAGAGCCATCAGCTCGTGCCACCACATGTCGCGGCCTTCCTCCATGGGCACTTCCTGGCCGGTCCGCCTGAAGACGACGACGTGCTCGACGATCGGCGCTCGCTTGATCGCTTCGTCGGCGATCCGCTTGAGCTCCACGACTTTGCCGTTGAGGAAGGCGCCGTCGCAGGTGACGACAACGCGCGACTGCGAATCCTCGATCCGGCCGTGCAGGGCCTCGGTCGAGAAGCCTCCGTAGACGACCGAATGGACCGCGCCGATCTTGGCGCAGGCGAGCATGGCGATCGGCAGCTCCGGCACGCGGCCCATGTAGATGGTTACGCGGTCGCCCTTCTTGACTCCCAGGGCCTTCAGGACGCTGGCGAACTTGCCGACCTCGCGATTGAGGGCGTGGTACGAGAAGCTTCGCTGCTCGCCGTTCTCGCCTTCCCAGATGATCGCGAGCTTGTTGCGCCGGTGCGTGGTCAGGTGGCGGTCGATGGCGTTGTGGACGATGTTCGTCTTCGCGCCGACGAACCAGCGGTAGAAGGGCTTGTTCGAGTCGTCGAGAGCCTGCGTCCAGGGCTCATCCCAGTCCACGAGCTCGCGGGCCCGCTCTTCCCAGAAGGCCACGTAATCCTTGTCCGCGGCGCGGGCGAGCTCGTCCCGATCCTTTATGTACGCCTGCTCGAGCACGCTCGCCGAGGGCTTGTACCACTCTTCGGTCGGATTCTCGGCACCGGTCCCCGGCGTCGCTTCGACGGTAGTCATTGGAGCAGAACCTCGAGCTGGACCCGGCCTCCGACCGCGAATTCCTGCGGGAGGCTCCTGTCCGCTGTCGCGGAACTCGGGCGTCAGCCGCGGGACCGCAGCCGAAAAGGGAGGCGCGCTGGCGGGAGCGTAGCCGCGGACGGGACTGGATCGGCCAGGCCGGCTCGGCTGTTCCGCCGCGCGGGGCCTGCTCCGATTTACCCAGCGATTACATAGATGTGCCCAAACGACATGCGGCCCGAGACATCATTCATGTGGTCGCCATGGCCGGGCGCTGCCACGGCCCGTCATTGCGGCTCGACAGCAATCACGGACACGAAACGAGGAGGGAGTTCCGGTGCTCGCCAAGGCTTTCGCGGTATTCCTGGCTCTTCATGGCATCGTCCACTGGATCGGGTTCGCGGTCCCGTGGAAGTTGATGACCATGAACAAGCGGGTCGAGTACGACACCACGATCCTCTGGGGCAACGTCGACCTCGGCGATACGGGCGTGCGTCTCGAAGGCTTGCTCTGGCTGCCCGGCGATCGCGCTCTTCGTCGCGGCGGCCTATGCGGTCTGGCTCGGCCGATCCTGGGCGGTGCCGGTCCTGGCCGTGGCTTCGGCCTTCTCGCTGGTGATCTGCGCGCTGAACCTGCCCGACGCCCAGATCGGCGCTGTCATCGACGTCGCCGTCCTCGCCGGCATCGTCGCGGTTCGATACCTGGGGATCCGATTGCCCGGGACCGCCACGCCGGCCCTTCGAAGCTGCACGCAGCCAGACCGCGGCCTCTATCGGGATTCCAAGCGCCGCCTACGCGGCCGCGGCCGCGGCGTCCCGGCTCGAACGCATGAGCCAGACGTAGGCGTCCTCCAACCCCGGCTCCAGCTCGGCCGCGTCGTCGGGGCTTACCGCGCCGACGACCCGGTACTCCGTCGTGGTGTCGTGCTGGATCATCGAAACGACCGTGAGGTCGCCTTCCGGCCGGGGCCCGTCGGTATGGACCGAGAACACGTGGCCGCGCGCCGCGGCGATGAGCTCGCGAGTGGCGCCGCGGAACCGGACGCGCCCGGCATCCAGGACCGAGATCTGGCGCGAGGTCTGGGCCACGTCCTCGACGATGTGGGTCGAGAGCAGGACGGTCCGATCGCCGGCCAGCTCGGCAAGGAGCGTCCGGAAGCGGATCCGCTCTTCCGGGTCGAGGCCAACGGTCGGCTCGTCCACGATCAGCAGCTGGGGATCGTTCAGGAGCGCCTGGGCGATCCCGACGCGGCGCTTCATCCCGCCCGAATAGGCCTTCAGCTTGCGGTTCGCGTCGGAGCGAAGCCCCACGACGTCGAGCAGCTCTTCGACGCGGCGCTTTCGTCCGTTCTCCAGGCCTTTGAGCAGGGCCATGTAGTCGAGGAACTCCCGGCCCGAGAGATCCGGATACAGCCCGAGCTCCTGGGGCAGGTAGCCGAGCGAGCGCTTGACGCCGACCCGACCGGCGTCGGTCGTCAGGTCGAAATCGCCGACCCGGACTGTGCCGCCGCTGGGCCGGAGGATGCCGGCCAGGATGCGCATCAGCGTCGTCTTGCCGGCGCCGTTCGGGCCGAGCAGGCCGTGGATTCCGCCGGCGATCGAGAGGTCTACCCCGTCGATCGCGTGGACGCCGCCTCGATACGTCTTTGTCAGTCCGTGGGCTTCGATCTGCATTGTCTGGACTCCGGTTTGTTTGTCGGTTGAGCGCCGGACGGCGCGTGGTGATGGAAAAGCTCGAGGTCAGTCGCGGGCCCGCTCGCGGCGGAGCACGAACCAGCCGGCGACGAGAGCCGCGGCCGCCCCGAGCCAGAAGGATCGAGATGCTGATGGCCGCGTCGGCTGTCGTGGCCATGGGTCCGGGAGTGTCTTCGAAGAGGTGGAAGATCCCGCGGGCGGCCTGCCAGCCGATGGGCGCCAGCCAGGTGTCGCGGATTGTCGGCATGACCTCGGGCGGCATGAGGTTTCCCCAGAACCAGTAGCCGACGAACAGGAATTGGTACACGGGCACGGGCATTACGAGCGGGCAGCAGATGGAGAACGCGGCCACGAACAGCAGTCCCGGCAGGTCCACGAGCACGAATGCCGGGATGGCGGCCGCGACGACGGCGCCCGGGTCGTAGCCGTGGGTGACCAGGACCGCCAGACCAGCGACGAGAGTCAGGATCATCGGGACGAGGGTCGCGGCCGTCGCTCCCAGGTACTTGCCCAGCAGGCGGGCCTCCATGGGCGCGGGCGCGGTGTCGAGCAATTCGCCGACCCGCAGCTTTCGATCTCGGGGGAACCGGTCGGCGAGCAGCACGCCGAACACGACCGGCAGTGAACACCTGAAGGAGCCACACCCAGCCCGCGGCCTGATCCGAGGCCGTATCGCTGACGCCCACTCTGGCATCCGACCTGGAGCCAGACCATGTACGCGCCGAGGAGCCCGAGCACGAGCCACAGCGAGCGGCGGCGGATCTGCATCTTGAACTCGTACGCAGCCGTAGCCCGCAGGCAGGCCAGGGCGGCAAGGACGCCGCCGGTGCGAACTGCCGGGCGCGGCGCCGAGGCGGGCGATGTTCTCCAACTAACGATCCTCCGAGCCGAGAAGCCACTCCCCGCGCCCGAGCCAGACCGCGGCGATCGCCAGGCCGACGGCCGCGAGCGCGAGCACGAGCAGACGGTTGGCGATCAGGTTCGGGTCTTCGGGGCGGAACGTGACCATGAAGGGATACCAGGCGCTGGCGTAGTCGTGGGCCAGGAACCAGTCCTTGAATGCCAGCCCCGCGATCCAGAAGCCCGTGACGAAGGCCCCGGCCGCGCCCCTGCTCCGCAAGGCCACTCCGAGAACGCAACCCCAGGCCGCGAAGAACGCCAGCGGCGAGAGCCACATGAGGGTGTCGCGGAGCGGATCGGCCGGACCCGGCCAGGCGTCGAACGTGCCGGTGAGGCGGCCCGCGACGGTCGCCACGGCCGAGACCGCGGCGGCCCAGGCGAACAGGACCCCGATCCGGCGCAGCGCCGAGGGCCGGAACCCGCCTGGCGTCGCGAGCTGCAGCTCCAGCGGCGGACTCGCCGGCGAGGAGCGACGCGGTCAGCAGACCGACGCCCGAGCGGCACCGCCGCCTCCAGGGCCACGGTCAGGAGACGCGCCGGGTCGCGGGCGATGAACCCAACGAACAGGAACGAGATCACGATGAGGGGCGGAGCGACGAGGCCCGGGATCCCGAGAATGGAAGCCTCGAGCCGTCCCAGCAGGGCGGCGGATCGGCCGCGGCCGGAATGTCCGGGCGCATCCGCCTCGGCCACCGGCCGCTCGATCGGAGAAGCAGTCATTGGCACTCTCTAGATGCTTGGGCGAGCCCCGAAAGGCTCGCGATAGGGGGTCAGGAACACGGCCACGGCAAGGAGAAGCAGGGCCAGGCCCAGGGTCAGCGGGCTCGTCTGCCAGGCGGCGTTGAGAACGTCCGTCAGGCCGCCGAGGCTCCCGATGTGCGGCTCGCCGGTGGCGGCGACGGCACGGGCAAGCCAGAGGACCATCGACCCGCCGATGGCCAGCGAGCTATGGACGAAGAGCGACAGCAGCAGCGCCAGGCAGCCGAGCAGGAGCATCGGACCGAGCCAGGTCGAGACCACGGGCATGAAGACGGCCGGCCCGTCGAGGATCGCGAGGATCGCCGAAGCGGCGAGCGCGAGCCCGAGATCCCAGGCGAGGACGACGACGAGGCGGGCCACGACCACGAGGCGTGGCGAGGTCGGAGTGGCCAGGGTCAGCTCCAGGGCCGGATCGTTCTCCTGGCCGTAGATCATGGCGATGCCGATGGCGGCGGCCAGCGGCGCGAGGAGCGACAGGGCCGCGCCGGGGACTCCGGACCCGCCGCCATCTTCGATCAGCGATATGGCCGCGCCGATGAGCATCACGACCGTGGAAGCGGGCCAGATCTCGCGGCGCACCAGCGGCCCCTGCGCTCCGACGAAGCTGGCCGAGCCAGCGCAGCCGGTCGGCCAGCCCGGGCCGAGGCGCCAGAGCGGCATCGGCCGATTCGCGCGCCACGGCGTCCGCGACGCGGCTCGCGAGCCCCGGCGGCAGCGACACCGAGCGAGGCGAGAAGGCCTGCGCCGCTTCGGCGACCTCCTGCCAGCCGCGCAGCTCCGTCCGGCATTCCGCGCAGGAATCCAGGTGGCTTCGGACGTCGCGGGCTTCGTCGGCCCCGAGCCGCCCGTTCACGAACTCGGGAAGCAGATCGAGCGGATGACCGCCAGAGACCCGGGGGTTCATCGGAGCTCCTTCTCGACGAGTTGCTCGCGCATCCGGCGCCGGGCGTTGAACAGACGGCTCTTGACCGTGCCCGAGGGGATGCCGAGGACCTCGGCGATCTCCGGACCGGACAGCTCGTAGGCGAAAGCGAGCAGCAGCACTTCGCGATCGAGCGCCGGAACTCGCTCGAGCGCGCCGGCGAGCTCGGCACGCGATGCCGACGCGAGGGCGGCGGCCTCCGGGCCGGCATCGGGCCCGGGCACGTCCACGAGCGCATCCACGGGCTCCATCTCCGGGACGGCGCGGCGCATCCGGTCTCGGGCCTGGCGGCGGGCGATGCCGAACAGCCAGCTCGCCACGCTCGATCGGCCCTCGAAGCCGGCCGGCGCCGCGCCAGGCGGCCACGAACGTGTCCTGGACGATCTCCTCGGCGAGGCTCTCGTCACGAACCTGGGAGCGGGCGTAGGCGTACAGCGCGCGACCGAATCGCGCATACAGCGCGTCGACGGCGGCCGCGTCTCCGCGAGCGAGCTTTCTGACGAGCTCGGCTTCGCCGCGTTCTCCGTCGTTCATTGCGCGCCTGCCCAGCGCCGCGACCAGAGCCACTCTCCGCGCAACCTCCCGCTGGGCCGGCGAAAGGGCCGGCTGGCCGACGCGCCGCAAACGCGAGCGTCATATGGTGAGTAGCGCCGTGACGGCAAAGGGTTCACTCGCGTAGCCTAGCGAGCAAATGACGAGGATCGGGTGGCCCATGACAGAGCAAATCCCGGCGACGCTCGAGTCGCCCTTGAAGGGCCTCGCGCCCACCACAGCGGGCCGGCCCCTGGCCGACATCCTCCGGCGGCGACCCTCTCTGTTCGACGGCGACTTCAGCGCGCCGGTCATGACGATCCGCCGTTCGGCGGTCGATCACAACGTCGAGACGATGGCGCGCTACTGCCGGGAACTCGGGGTAGACCTCGCCCCGCACGGCAAGACGACCATGGCGCCCCGAATCTTCGAGCGGCAGCTCGCCGCCGGAGCGTGGGCCATCACCGTGGCAAATCCGGCGCAGCTCGCCGTTTGCCGCTCGGTTGGGGTGCCGCGTGTCCTGCTCGCCAATGAGTTGGTCGATCGAAGCACCGTGGACTGGGTCCGGGCACAGCTGGCCGCGGATCCCGGGTTCGACTTCCTTTGTTACGTGGACTCCGTCGAGGGAGTGGAACTGCTGGCGTCGGGCACCCAGAAGCCGATCGACGTTCTCATCGAAGTCGGATTCACGGGTGGCCGGACCGGCTGCCGGACGCATCGACCAGGTGGTGGCCGTTGCCCAGGCCGCGGCAGCGAGCCCCGGCGTTCGAGTCGTCGGAGTGGCCGGATTTGAAGGCGGCATCGGCTCGCAACTCACGCCCGAGGTTTTCGGCGCGGTGGACGCCTTCCTGGAGTTCATCCATGCCGCCGCGTCGGAGCTCGTGGCCCGGGATCTCGTCGTGGATCGGGGCGGCGGGGTCATCCTGAGCGCCGGCGGAAGCGTCTTCTTCGATCGGGTCCCGCCAATCCTGAGTCGCCCGCTGCCAAAGGCGGCGCAATCGCATTGCATCCTTCGCTCGGGCTGCTACGTCAGCCACGACTCCGGCTTCTACGAGCGGATGTCGCCGTTTACCCGCGAGGGAGCGGCCGGCGGCTACACCCTCCGGCCCGCGCTGGAGGTCTGGGCCGAGGTGTTCTCCGCTCCGGAGCCCGGGCTCGCGCTCGTCGGCATCGGCCGCCGCGACGTCCCGTTCGATCTCGGCCTGCCGGTTCCGATCGCGCTCCGACGCGTTCCAGGAGCCTCCGGGGCTTCGGGACAGGTTCATTCGAGGACGCGTCCGCTTGCTCCGTTCGGGCGCTCAACGACCAGCATGCCTTCGTCGAGCTGGCCGCGGGTATCCAAGTACGGCCGGGCGATTGGCTTTCCTTCGGCATCTCACATCCGTGCACGGCCTTCGATAAGTGGCGCCTCATCGCCGAAATTGACGACGACTATCGGGTCGTCGACTTCGTCGAGACGTTCTTCTAGCCTGCGAACCTCCCGAATTTGCGAAACCGTCGCACGCGGAGATCGCTAAATCGACCAAACTAGCGGTTGACTGTTAGCGGCAGCCGTAACGGGCGGTCGCGGGTGCGCGTCCAGTTGGCAACTGGAACCGGCATGCGGTCCAGGCGCAGGATCGCGTGTCGAAGCGCATCGTCGATCGATCCGGATGAGGGAAAGGGCAAAATGTCGGCCGAAGACGCGGAATCATTCTCGGGCTCGCCGGCTGATTCTCCGCAGGAGATAGATCTCGTGGATGAAATTCTGGGCGGGCTTGGGAACGCTTCCGACGACGAGCCCGGTGCGGCGTCCAATCCGCCCGAGTTCGAGGCGGCCGCACAGCCCGGTTTCCCGACCGCCCTCGACTCGAAGTATTCGGGGACGAAGGGCCAATCCCTGGCAGCGTCTCCCGCTGAGCCCGGCCCGGCCGCACCCAGCTTCGACGCGCCGTCCACGCGCCCAGCCGGGCCCGATAACGGCGGCCACGGCCGAGACGCCGGCGCCCGCTTCGCGGGGTTTCCACGTTCCTCATCCGCTCTCGCGAACGAGATCCGCCAAAGCGCCAAGCGCGGCGACTGGCCGCCCGACCCGCTCACGACGACCACTCCGCTTCGCCCTCGGCTTCGCGGTAGCCGCCGCCGGCGGGATCCTGCTGCTGGTGGGTATCGCCGCGGCGACCCGCAGCATGTACTCGGATCGGGTCGTCCCGGGCGTCCGCATCGGCGCCGTGGACGTCTCCGGACTTACCCACGACCAGGTGGTTGCCCGCCTTCAGAGCTCGTACGCGTACCTGGACAGCGGCGAAGTCACCGTGACGACGGCCACCGGCACCGCCAAGATCACCTACGAGCAGACCGGCCGGCGCCCCAATCTCGACACCATGGTCTACGAGGCCATGCGGGTCGGCCACACCGGAGACCCGATCGCGGACACGGTGGCGATGTTCCGGAGCGCCATCAGCGGCGAGACCGTGCCCATCGCGGTGACCCTCGACCCGAAGGCCGTGGCCACTGAGGTGCGGCAGCTCGTCAGCGAGAATCAGCCGCCCAAGGACGCCCAGGCTACCGTGTCGAGCCGCAAGCTTCGAGCTTCAGCCCGCCGCCGACGGCAAGGGCATCGACGAAGTCGCGATTTCGAGCGCGATCGTGGACCACCTCGGCCAACCGGACCAGCCGTCCAACTTCCAGGCCGGCGGCGCGTTCATCGTCCTCAAGCCCACTGTCAGCGACCAGGTCGCCCAGGCGGCCATCGATGACGCCCAGAAGATGCTCGCCGACATTCAGCTGACCTACACGCCGCCGCCTCCCTACGTAGCACCCATTCCGTCGTCGTCCGGCGTCCGCCACCGCACGCCACGCCAACGCCCACGCCAACGCCCACCCCCGCTGCGAGCCAGTCCCCGGGTGCGAACAAGACCTTCACGATCACCTCGGACACGGTCCTGACGTGGATCAGCTTCGGCTTCGACGCCCAGGGAAAATACGTCGCGTCGGTGGACGTCGCGAAGATCCAGGCGTCGGTCGCGGCCATGGGGCTGAACGTCAGCTCGCCACCCGTGGAACCGACGGTCACGTTTGACAGCACCGGCAAGCCCTTCGATGTCACGCGGTGGACGGCCGGGTGCCGGCCTCGACGTCGGAGCCACCGCCCAGGCCATTGCCACCTACCTTCAGTCGCTATCGACCGGCGGCAGCCGTGGTGCCGTCGCCATCGTGACGGCCGACGTCGCGCCCCAGATCTCGGTCGACAGCCTCCAGAACTACGTGATCATCGGCTCCGCGACGGTCACCTTCTATCCGGACATCAGCAACGGCAACGGCGCCAACATTCGGACCCCGGCCAAGATCCTCAACGGCCAGGTCGTCGCCCCGGGCCAGCAGTTCAGCTTCCTCGGCCGAGTCGGCCCCATCGACCCCGCCCACGGCTTCACCCTCGGCGGCGTCATCGAGCACGGCAAGAGCGACCACACCGGCGCCATGGGCGGCGGCATCTGCTCCGCGTCCACGACCATGTTCAACGCCGCGGCCAAGGCCGGCCTCTCCATGGACGAGCGCCACAACCACGCCTACTACATCAACCGCTACCCGATGGGCCTCGACGCCACCGTCTTCTCCAACGGCTACTCGACCTACGACATGAAGTGGACCAACGACACCCCCAATCCGATCGTGATCCGGGGCATGTCCACGAAGGGCTCGAAGAGCACCATCACCTTCCAGCTCTGGAGCCTGCCCCTCAATCGCACGGTCGTCTTCTCGCCCCAATACCAGGCCAACGTGACCAAGGCCACCGACAGCAAGGTCTACACGAGCAAGATCCCGGTCGGCACCACGAACCGGGCCGAGTACCCCACGGACGGCTTCGACACCTCCCGAACGCGAACGGTGACCGACTCGACCGGCAAGGTCCTCCATACCGATTCGTGGAAGTCCCACTACGTCCGAGTCGACGGGATCCTGCAGATCGGCGTCGCTCCGGGCTCCGAGCCGACCCCTCCGGGCGGCGGCGCAACGCCGGTTCCTCCGGCGCCGACGCCCGCGCCGGCGGCGACCCCCGCTCCGGATAACCCAAGGGACGCCCTCGAAGTCGAGGCGTCCGCGGCCCTGCCCACAACCAGCAAAGCGGCTCCTTCGGGGGCCGCTTCTGATTCCGCTCCCCGTTCCGGGCTCGGTCGGTCCGAATCGAGACTTTGCAAAGACTCTTGACAAAGCCCCTATGCTCACTTTGTCAAAGTTATTAACAAAGTCAGGCAGGCCCGGCACCGATGGAACGAGCGATCAAGGCGACGCTGCGAGAAACCCGCGAACACAACGAGCGGCTCGTCCTCGCCACGATCTACGACAACGGCCGGATCAGCCGCGCCGAAGTCGCCCGCCTTACCGGCCTGACTCGAACCACCGTCTCGGACGTGATGGACGGTCTCATCGCTTCCGGCCTGTGCCGCGAAGTCGGGCGAGGCCCCTCCACCGGCGGCAAGGCCCCGATCCTGCTGGAAGTCCCGGAAGAAGCCCGCCTTCTCGTGGGCGTGGACCTGGGCGATCGAGTGTTCACCGCGGCCACGGTCAACCTCCGCGGCGAGATCATCGACCGGGTGGACGTTCCTTCCGGGGATGCCGACGGCGACGAGGCGCTGAACCTGGCCCTCGACGTGATCGCCCGCATCCTCGAGACCGCCACGGGACCGATCCTCGGGATCGGCATCGGAGCGCCGGGTCTCGTGGATCGCGGCGACGGCATGGTCATCCAGGCGGTCAAGCGCGACTGGCGTCAGCTGCCCCTCGGAGCCATCGTCGCGGAGCGTTTCGGGCTGCCGGTCCACGTCGCCAACGACGCGCAGGCCGCCGGCCTGGCCGAGCACGTGTTCGGAGCCGCGCGCGGGCTGAACCTGATCACCGTCAAGGTCGGCCAGGGCATCGGCGCGGGCCTGGTCCTCAACGGCGAGCTGTTCGAGGGCGACGGCTTCGGCGCCGGCGAGATCGGCCATACCGTCGTGGACCCGGAAGGGGCGGTCTGCCGCTGCGGCCGGCGTGGCTGCCTGGAAACCGTGGCGAGCGCCCGATCCGTCCTGGACAGGCTGTCCGTGGCGTGCGGCCGGCCCATCTCGCTCGAGGAGGCGGTCAACCTCTTCCGGGCCGGCGACGACCAGGCCCGAGCCATCGTGCTGGGCGCGGCGATCAGCCTGGGCGCCGCCCTGGCGATGCTGGTGGGCGTGCTCCACGTGCGCCGGATCGTCCTCGCCGGGACCATGGTCGCCTTCGGCGACGCCTGGCTCGACGCCGTCGCCGCCACGGCCGGCAGTCGCGCCCTCCCGGCGCTCACGCAAGACACCACTTTCGAGATCGGACGCATGGACGACGTGGTCGTCCTCGGCGCATCGGCCCTGCTGATGACGCGAGAGCTCGGGATGAGCCTCCGCCCGCTCCAATCGTCACGGCGACTCCGCTCCTCGGACGCGCCGGTCGACGAAGCGACCGTCGCGTCGCCTTCCGCAATAGGCTCCGGCCTCCTCGAGACCGCCGCCGAGAAGGGAGGCGCTGCCGGCTGAGATAAGGAGGAAGGAGGCATTCGGCGAATTCGACCCTCCGTCGGAGGGTTCGTTCCCACGTCCGAGGAGGACAAAGGCGTGCGCAAGTTCCGGTTCATTCCAATCGCCCTGGCGGCCCTGACAGTGGCGGCCTGCTCGAGCTCCGCGGCAACTCCGTCGCCCACGGCAACCGCAACCCCGGCCGCTCCGGGCAGCACCCCGACCGCGACCGCGGCCGCCACCCCGACCCCCGCGCCCAGCTCCGGCACCCTGACCGTCTGGCTCATGAACGGCTCCCTGAACGACAACACCGTCGTCCAGCTCGACACCGACTTCCAGATGGCCCACCCGGGCTGGAAGGTCAACTACCAGGTCCAGCAGTGGAACGGCATCGTCGACAAGCTGACGACTGCCCTGGCCAGCGACAACCCGCCCGACGTGATCGAGATGGGCAACACCCAGGCAATCACGTTCGAGGCCGCGGGCCTGCTTTCCGACCTCACGAGCAGCCGCGCGGCGCTCGGCGGCGGAACCAGCAACGACAGCGCCAGCGCGGACCAGAAGTTCATGGCCTCGCTGAACAGCGCGTCGGTCTATCAGGACAAGCTCTTCGCCGTGCCGTTCTACGCCGGTGACCGCGTCCTGATCTACAACAAGGACATGTTCACCGCCGCGGGCGTCGACGCGACCACGATCACGAGCAAGGACAAGCTCATCGCCGCCGCGAAGACCCTCCAGACCAAGAACGCGTCCGTCAAGGACTACTCCGGCCTCTACGTCGCCGGCCAGAACTGGTATTCGCTCCTCCAGATGATCTGGGATCGCGGCGGCTCGCTCGCGACCCAGAGCGGTGGCACCTGGACGGCCAACCTCGAGTCGGCCGCCTCGATGCAGGGCATCCAGGATTACGTCGACTACTACAAGGCCGGCTCGACGGGTCCCAAGGACAACGACGAGATGAACCCGCCCGAATACACCCTGTTCAGCCAGGGCAAGGTCGGAATGTTCGTCGGTAACGGCTGGGAAATCGGCTCCGCGGTCGATCCCAAGGGCGTCGTGAAGTCGGCCGACTCGGTCGGCGTCATGGCCATCCCGAGCGTCAACGACGGCAAGACCCAGCCGGTCTTCCTCGGCGGATCCGTTCTCGGCATCGCCGCCAAGAGCAAGAACCAGGCCCAGGCCCTCGACTGGGTCAAGCAGCTCACCAGCGACAACGGCCAGAAGATGCTGATCGCCAACGGCTGGATCCCGTCGACCAAGGCCGCGGCCGCAAGCATCCCGGACACCAAGGACACCGCGATCCTCAAGGTCCAGGCCTCCGAAGCTGCCGCCGGCAGCGGCTTCACCCCGAACGACCCGCGCTGGGCCGGCGTCGAGGCGAACAACCCCATCAAGGCCATGCTCACCAAGATCCTGAACGGCAAAGCCAGCATCTCCGATGCGGCCAAGGAAGCCGATCAGAAGATCAACGCCGTTCTCAACGCGGCCCAGTAGCCAGTTCCGCAGTAGATAGCCGCGAGGGAGCGCCGACGTGTTCGAGACGCAGCCGGTGACCGAAGGTCACCCGATGACCGAAGGCCATCGAGCAGCGCCACGCCCGTCGTTCGCTCCCTCGCGACGTCACCGGGCCCGCTCGCTCGCCGGCAAGTCCCTCCCCTATTTCGCCATCGCGCCGGCGCTCATCACGTTCGCGGTCCTGCTCGGTTACCCCGTGCTCCTCGTGCTGCTCACGAGCCTCCAGCACTTCGGGCTGCGAGAGCTGGCGAACGGCGGCGAGACGTGGGTCGGCCTGGCCAACTACCAGCGCATCCTCGCCGACAACGAGTTCATCACCGTCGTCATCCGGACGTTCCTGTTCATGATGGCCAACGTCGCCCTGACGGTGATCGGCGGCTTCCTCGTGGCGCTGCTCCTCGAGCGGTTGCGCCGGAGTGTCCGGCTCGCCCTGTCGATCGCCATGATCCTGGCCTGGGCCACGCCCGCCGTGACCGGAGCCGTGATCTTCCAGTGGCTGTTCGACAGCAAGCTCGGAGTGGTCAACTGGGCCATCGGCAGCCTGGGCTTCTTCGGCAGCTGGCTCAACCATTCCTGGTTCGACACCGGCTTCTCCGCCTTCAGCATCATCACCCTCCTGATCATCTGGCAGTCGATCCCGTTCGTCGCCTTCAGCCTCTACGCAGGGCTGCTGGCCATCCCCAAGGAACTGCACGAAGCCGCCCGCATGGACGGCGCGAGCGAGTGGCAGGTCTTGCGAATGGTCACCATCCCGCTGGTTCGGCCGCTGCTGATGCTCGTGACCTTCCTGTCCGTCATCTGGGATTTCAAGGTCTTCACCCAGGTCTACACGATGGTCCAGGGCGGACCCGACGGGGAGACGGTCACGCTGTCGTTATTCGCCTACATCGAGAAGACCCAGAGCCGGTACGACCTGGCCTCGGCGGTCTCGGTGATCATGGTCGTGATGCTGCTCGTGGTGCTGGTGCCGTACATCCGCAACATGATCAAGGCCCAGGAGCAAGCATGAGCCGCCGGACCCGCTCCATCCTGCTCAACTCCTCGGGCCTGGTCATCGCTTTCCTGTTCGCCTTCCCGGTCTACTGGATGTTCATAACGGCGTTCAAGTCGGCGGGCGACATCCAGACCTACACCCCGGTCTTCATCCCGTCGCCGACGCTGGACAACATCGACAAGGCGATCTCACAGCCCCACTTCACCGACTTCCTGCGCAACAGCGTCGTGGTGACGCTCACGACCCTGGTCCTCTCGCTGGTCGTGGGCTTCCTGGCGGCGGCGACGGTGGCTCGGGCCAAGTTCCGCGGCAGGGCGGGCTTCCTGCTCCTCGTCGCGATCGCCCAGATGGCGCCCTTCGAGGCGCTCCTGATCCCGTTCTACCTCTTCCTGCGCCACACGCCGATCTACGGCCAGCTGCCCTCGCTCGTGGTCGTGTACTTCATCTTCACCCTGCCCTTCACGATCTGGTCGCTGCGAGGCTTCATCGCCGGCATCCCGGTCGATCTCGAAGAGGCGGCAATGGTCGACGGCGCCTCTCGAGCCGGAGCCTTCGTCCGGGTGACGTTGCCGCTGCTGGGCCCGGGCCTCGTCGCGACCTCGATCTTCGGGTTCATCACGGCCTGGAACGAGTACTTCTACGCCTTCGTCTTCATGACCGATGCCCAGAACTACACGCTGCCGGTCTGGCTCGCCTCGTTCCGGACCAACTTCGGGACGGACTGGGGAGCCACGATGGCGGCCTCGACCCTGTTCACGCTGCCCGTCCTGCTGTTCTTCCTGATCGTCCAGAACAGGATGGTCGGCGGGCTGACCGCCGGGGCGGTGAAGGGATGACGACCGAGGCCTCCGGAGCGTCGCTCCGACCCGACGACGCCGGCGCACTCCCCGACTCGCTGGCCGGCGTTCGCTTCCTGCGCTCGTTCGACGGGCTCGCGGCCGGGCCCGAGATCCTGGCCGCCATCCGGGAAGGCAGAGCTTCCGGGGTCACGCTCTTCCGGGCTCGAAACGTGGCCACGCCCGAGCAGGTCCGGGAGCTGTGCGCCTCGCTCCAGGCGGCGCGGCCCGCGGCGGACCCGCCGCTCGTCATCGGCTGCGACCAGGAGGGCGGCCAGCTCCAGCTCGTTGGCGACGGGCGCCACGGCCTGGCCCGGAAACCTCGCCCTCGGCGCGACCGGATCCGTGGACCTTGCGCGGGAATGCGGCCGGGCGATCGGTCGGGAAGTGGCGGCCATGGGCGGCACGCTGGTCTACGCCCCGGTCTGCGACGTGCTCCACCGAGCATCGGCGACTCCGCTGGGAACGCGGCCGTTCGGCGACGATCCCCACGCCGTAGCGCGGCTGGCCGCGGCGATGACGGAGGGGCTTCAGGAAGCCGGAATCGCGGCCACGCTCAAGCACTTCCCGGGCCACGGGGCTGCCACCGCGGACTCGCACCACGCGCTGCCGGTGGTCCCGCACGGCCGCGGCCAGCTCGACACGGAGGAGTTGCCGCCGTTCCGGGCCGGCATCGCGGCCGGAGTCCTGGCGGTCCTGCCGGGCCATCTGGCGGTGCCGGCTCTGACCGGCGGAGCGGTAATTCCCGCGACCGTCTCGCCGGCGATCCTTCGCGACCTGCTGCGGACGAGCTTGGTTTCGGCGGCGTGACCGTGAGCGACGCGCTCGACATGGCCGGCGCGAGCTTCGGCGAGGGGCTCGGCGGCACGGTCGGCGCGGCGGCCGAAGCGGGCATGGACCTGCTGCTGCTCAACCACGGCACCTTGACGGAAGAAGCCGCGTTCGCGGCGCTGCGGGCGCTGATCGCGCACGGAAAGCTGGATGCGGGCCGGCTCCGAGAGTCGCGTGAGCGGATCATGCGCCTCCGCCGTCATCTGGCCCGGATCGTTCAGCCGCCCATCGACGTCGTTGGCTGCGCGGCGCACCGCGACCTGGCGAAGGCCGTGGCCGAAGCTTCGATCACCCTGGTTCGCGACCCGAAGGCGTCCCTGCCGCTGCGCCCGGGCACGTCGAGTTGCGGTCATCGCACCCAAACCGTTGGACCTCACGCCGGCCGAAACCTCGTCGTATCTGCGCATCGACCTGGCCGAGCGGCTTCGAGAGGCCGGGGTTCTCGCGGACGAATACGTCATGCCGATCGATCCGTCGGAGTCCGAGGTCGCCGCGCTGGCCGACGCCGTCGCGGGTCATTCGGTCGTCGTCGCGTGCACATTCGATGCCGTCTCCTTCCCCGGCCAGGCGCGGCTCGTCGAAAGGTTGGCCCGGTCGGCGAGTCGGCTCGTCGCCGTCGCCCTTCGAACGCCCTACGACGTCGAGCTCTACCCGGCCGACGCTTGCGCCGTCGCGACGTACGGGATCCAGCCGCCCCAGATCCAGGCCCTCGCCGACGCATTGCTCGGCGCGATCCCGTTCGCCGGCCACCTTCCGGTCAGGCTTCGCGGCGCGGCTGACGCTCCGGCCAACGCGGAGATGCCGTCGTGAGCATGCTCTCCGAGCTTCGGGAAGCGCCGGCGATCGTCGAGGGATTGCTGCGCTCGGCCGGGCAAGTCGACAAGGTCGCCGAGGCGGTCCGCTCTCGCCACATCGACCTGGCGGTGATCGCCGCTCGGGGCACGTCCGACCACGCCGCCATCTACGCCCAGTACATCCTGGGGGCGCGCAACGGCCTGCTCGTGGCGCCGGCGGCGCCGTCACTCGTGTCTCTGTACGGCGCGCCGCCTCACCTTCGCCACTCGGTGGTTCTGGGCATCTCGCAGTCGGGCAAGTCGCCGGACGTGGTCTCGGTCCTGACCGAGTCCCGGCGCCAGGGCGCGATGACGGTCGCGATCACCAACGACTCGAACTCCGAGCTTGCCGCCGCGGCCGAGTACCTGATCGAGCTCGAAGCGGGCGAAGAGCGCGCTGTCGCGGCAACGAAGACGTACATCGCCGAGATCGCCGTCGTGGCCATGCTCTCGGCAGCTCTTTCCGGCGACCGGCGATCCCGCGACGAAATGGCCGCGCTGCCGGACGCGATGTCGGCGGCATTGCGAACGGAGTCCCTCATCGCGCCGCTCGCCAAGGAGTGGGCCGGCGAAAGCCGCTGCGCGGTCCTGGCTCGCGGCTTCCACTACGCCACCGCCCGCGAATGGGCACTCAAGCTCAAGGAGCTTGCCTACGTTCTTGCGGATCCGTATTCCGCCGCGGACTTCCAGCACGGGCCGATCGCTCTCGTTGGCGAGGGCTTCCCGGTTCTCGCGATTGCCACCGCCGGGCCGGCTTTCGAGGGCATGGTCGAGCTGTTGGGCCGGCTGCGGCGAAGCCCGCGCGAAGGCTGCTCGTCCTGTCCGATGCCACCGGCCTCGAGGAAGTCGGCTCCGTCGTACGGATACCGGCCGTCCCCGAGTGGCTGTCGCCGCTGGTCGCGATCCTGCCGGCCCAGCTCTTCGCCTACCACCTCGCCCGGGCCAGGGGCCTCGACACGGAAAACCCCAGGAACCTCACGAAAGTGACGCTGACGCTGTGATCAGGCTGTTCGGCCGCCTCTACGCTCCCGAAGATCGCGGGCTATGTGTCGTTACGGTCGAGGGCGACCGGATCGTCGCGATCGACCCCGCCGTGGACGCCTTCGAGCGCCGGCTCGGAGTATCTGGGCGGCCCCAACGCCCGAATCCTTCCCGGCCTGCTGGACATCCAGATCAACGGCGCGTTCGGCGACGATTTCGCGGATCCGAGCGCCGCGAATGGACACGATCTGCCGGGACATGCCGCGCTTCGGAGTGACCGGCTTCGTGCCGACGATCGTCACGTCGGCGCCCGACGTCTACGCGCCCGCCCTGGCGAATCTGGGGCGTCGGGCTCGACCGGGCGAGGCGGCGGTCCTCGGCGTCCACATCGAAGGCCCGTACATCAGCCCGCTGCACAAGGGCACCCACGATCCGGCCCAGCTCCGGCTGCCGGACATCCGCGAAGCCGCGGCCTGGCTCGAAGCCGGGTCGATCGCGTGGCTCACTCTCGCGCCCGAGCTTCCCGGCGCGATCCCGCTCATCGAGTTCCTCGCCGGCAACGGCGTACGCGTCTCCATGGGCCATACCGACGCGACCTGGGACCAGGCCTCCGCGGCGGCCGACGCCGGCGCCACGATGGCCACGCATCTCTTCAATGCCATGCGGCCGTTCCGACATCGCGATCCGGGCGTCGTCGGCTTCGCCCTGGGAGGCCCGCTGCGGACCGGATTTATCGCCGACGGCAACCACCTCGCCTTCGATACGATCCGGGTGATCGCCCGGGCCAAGGCGCCCGACCGAGCTGATCCTGGTGACGGACGCGCTTGGCCGGCCTGGGAATGCCGTCCGGCCGCTACTGGCTGGCAGGCCGCGAGTACATCTCCGACGGTACGTGCGGCCGGCTCCCCGATGGAACCCTTTCCGGCTCGCTGCTGCCGCTCAATCGAGCCCTTCGAAACCTCGTAGAAGAGTGCGGGTTGGGAGTTGCGGCGGCGGTAGCCTGCGTGACGGCGAACCCGGCCCGGGCGCTGGGGCTCGAGAGCGAAGTCGGGCGAGTCGAGGTGGGCCGCACGGCGGACTTGACGGTGGTGGACGAGCAACTGGAACGTCCAGGCCACGCTCGCCCGAGGCGCCGTCGCGTACGCCGCGGCCGGCGCCGAGGCAAATCCGGGGACGGCCGCGGCCGAGGCGGCGCGATGAGCTTCGCCACCGTCGACCGCAAGGACCGGCCTCTGCCGCCGGCGCGCTACCTCGACCAGCTGTCGGCGGCTCTCGAGAGGGCGCGGCTGCTCAACGTCGAGTCCCTCGCCGCCGCCTCTTCGATCGTCGAGAAGGTCATCGCGGAGGACGGCGATCGTCTTCGTATTCGGCAGCGGGCATTCGCAGCTCGCCGCATTGGAGCTCAACCGGAGGGCCGGTTCGATCGCCGCGCTCCAGGTCGTATTCGATCCCGGCTGGGGCATGGCCGAGCAGGTCGAGGGCTACGGTGAAGCCCTCGTGGCCGATCAGGCCCCCGGGCCGCGCGACTGCCTCATCGCCATCAGCCACTCCGGGAACACCGCCGCCGCCATCGACATCGCTCGCCGGGCCCGGACCGCGGGTACGCCGGTGATAGCCGTGATTTCTGTCTCCGCGTGTCGCCGCGCCGAAGCCAGGCACTCGTCCGGTATGAAGCTCAGCCAGCTCGCCGACGTAGTGCTCGACGACGGCGCGGCAGCCGCGGATCCGGGAATCGCGGTCGCCGGCCTCGACGAGCGATTGGGGCCCACCTCCACGATCGTCGCTGCAGCCCTGCTCCACGAGATCGTCGTCCTGGCCGTGGAGCATCTGGCCGAGCGCGGAGTCCGAGCGCCAGTCCTCCTGCCCAACTCGATGGAAGGGGGTCGCCAGCACAACGAGCGGTTGCGCGATCGATACCGGGACCGCGTCCGGCCGGTGCCCTGAACGCGGTTGGAGACCCGCGCCGATCCGGGCGTTTCCTGGGAGAGGAGAAACAAGCGACGATGGAAGTTCGTGCACCGCACCTCGAAGGACTGGACCGATTCCTGGTCCCGCCACGGATCGTTCCGCCGCTCGACCCGGGCTTTCGACCCTCGATCCTGGCGCGTCGCGAGCTGAGTGCGTCGATCGAAGCTTCCGGTGCAGGTGTCCACGTGTCCATCGCGATCGAGGCGCCCGGCCGATCCGTTTGCCGGCGCGAAACCGCGGTGTTCGAGGCCGGCCACGAGTCCGCGGACGCGAGCTATGCGGCCTGCGAGCGGCTGATCAAGTCGATGCTGTGGACTCGCGGCGGCTGCCGGATCTGGGTCGACGGCCCGGCCGAACTCACCGAGCATCTGCGGCGCCACTACGCCGAAGATCCGGCCGGCCGGTTCGACTCGCGGACCGTGGGCGAAGCGGTCTACGGGTCGCCGCTGGAGATCGTGGCGGCAGACCGGCAGGCGTTCCCGATCCTGCGCGAGACGCCCTCGCCCCTGGGTGGCCATCGCGACGGCTGCCGGATCGGTTTCGACCTGGGCGCGAGCGATCGAAAGGCCGCGGCGGTGATCGACGGCGAGGTCGTGTTCAGCGAGGAGATCCTGTGGGATCCGTCGCGACACGAGGACCCGCAATGGCACTTCGACCAGATCATGGACTCGCTCCGGCGGGCGGCCGAGCATCTGCCCACGGTCGACGCGATCGGCGGCAGCTCCGCCGGGATCTACCTCGACAACGAGGTCCGGGTCGCTTCGCTCTTTCGATCCGTGCCGCCGGCGGCGTTCGAGAGCCGGGTCCGGGGCATCTTCAAGGAGATGAAGCGGGCCTGGGGCGGCATCCCCTTCGTCGTGGTCAACGACGGCGAGGTCACGGCGCTCGCCGGGGCTATGATCGCGGGCGTCGGGCGGCCTCCTCGGAGTGGCGATGGGTTCGAGCGAAGCCGCGGGCTTCGTGACGCGCGAGGTTGGCCTCACGCCGTGGCTGAACGAGCTCGCGTTCACGCCCATCGACTTCCGTTCCGACGCTCCGCTCGACGAGTGGTCGCGTGACCGCGGCTGCGGGGTCCAGTACCTGTCACAGCAGGCAGCCGGCCGGCTGCTGCCTGCCGCCGGGATCGAGACCGACGCGGCCACGTCCCTACCGCAACGCCTCGTGATGCTCCAGCAGCTGATGGCCGGGGGCGACGAACGAGCCCGCCTGGTCTACGAGACGATCGGTACGTACCTCGGCTACGCGCTCCTCGAGTACCGCGACTGGTACGACTTCGACCATCTACTGCTGCTCGGCCGCGTGACCAGCGGCCCCGGCGGCGACATCGTCAGCGCACGGGCCCGCGAGGTGCTCGCCGCCGAAGGACTGAATCCGGCCGGGGGCATCCACTTCCACTCGGTTTCGGAGCGCGACAAGCGCCACGGCCAGGCGGTCGCGGCGGCCAGCCTGCCGAGCCTGGGCTAGCGACTCCTTTCGACCCGAGTGACGCCGGGCGGCAGCGAGTACGCGCGGATCACAGGTTTGAGCGAAGAAAGGCTCCTCGTCCTTGTGGTGGCCGGTAGCGATCGTCGCCGAGAACGGCTTCGCCTTTCTGGACAAAGACGTGCCGCCGTCCCGGGAGGCGGCGGCACGTCTTGATATCCGATTAGGTACGCTCCGCGACGGCGGAGCCCGAACTTACCGGAGCAGGGACAGGATGTTCTGCGGAGCAGAGTTGGCCTGGGCAAGGATCGCCGTGCCGGCCTGCTGGAGGATCTGGGTCTTGGTGAAGTTGACCATTTCGCTCGCGACGTCGAGGTCCTTGATGCGCGACATCGAGGCGTTGAGGTTCTCAGACGCGACCGAGATCGAAGCCGTGGTGTGCTCGAGGCGGTTCTGGACCGCGCCGAGGTTGCCGCGGGTGGTGGAGACGTAGCCGATCGCCTTGTCAGTCGAGGTGATCAGGGCCTGAGCGGCCGCAACCACGCCCGTGCCGCCGCCTGTGGTCGTGGCGGTGTTGAAGGTGTCGATGTCCGTGGAGAGCGTGCCGTAGCCGGTGGCGCTCATGCGGGCGTCGGCGAAGTTGACGGTCATGTAGTCGGCGGCGTTGGCCCCGACCTGGAAGTTCGCTCCGGCGCCGGCGCCGGTGGCGATGGTGTTGTTCTGGGCCGCGGGTGTGCCGGAGCCGGTCACGATGATCGTGTTGTTGTCCGGCTGAAGCAGGTTGTCGATGATGGTGCCTTTGGCGAAGGGGCCGCTGGCCGATGCCCACACGTCGAGCTTGACGCCCAGAGTGTTGAAGTCGAGCGTCTCCGTGGCGCCGGAGCCCAGGTCGTTGACGTTGATCGTCTGCGATCCGCTCGTCCCACTGAGGGTGAGCGTCCCGGGCGCTGCTGACGTGAACGTGTACGTTCCCGGAAGCGCGGTCGAAATCGCGATGGGTCCAGCACTTCCCCACGAAGTCGAGTTGGTCAACGTCGCCCCGTTCATGGAGGCGACCTCGCCCGCTAGACCGGCGGCAGAGCCCTGCTTGTATTCGAGCGTCATGTATTTGCCGGCGCCGTTGTCCAGCGTAACCCGCGAAGTCGCGCCGTTCGAGATGGCCGCGAGGCTGCCGTTGTAGGAGCCGCCTACGCCTCCAGTCGTGGTGATGTTGCCCGAGCCATCTACGTGGAGGGTGTAGGTACCAGAGCAACCCGCGCTCATGACCGCGGTCAGAGGTGCCGATCCGTCGAGGCCGGCAACGGCGTCGTAGGAGGCGCCGGCGGCGGTCGACAGACCCTGGAGTAGATCGCCGTTGACCAGGTTCGTCGCGCTCACCCCACCGACGGTCCCGGCGCTGCCCGCGCTGTTGGCCGCGAGGTCGGTCGCGAGCTCGGTCCCGGTCTTGAGGCTGCTGCCGACGACCGTGATCCTGACGCCGAGGTTGCCGAAGTTGATCGTCTCGGAACCGCTCGCGCCGATGGTCCCGGCGAGGGTGACGGCCTGGCTGTTGCCGGTCGCGTCGGTGAGGGTGACCACGCCGCCGGCGGCGGAGGTGATGGTGTAGGCCGTGCTGGCCTTGGCGCCGGAGACGTCAACCGAGGCGACCGTGGCCGCATGCCCGGTATTGAGTGCCGTGCCGACGGCCAACGATCCTGCGGCCGCGGTGTTCTGCGAAACGGTCAGCGAGTTGGTCAGGATGTTCTGGCCGTTGAACTGGGTGGCACCGGCGATGCGGTTGATCTCGGCTCGGAGGGCGGTGATTTCGGTGCTGACCGAGGCGGCGTCGGTCGAGGACAGCGTGCTGTTCGAGGCCTCGACCGCCAATTCACGGATGCGCTGGAGCATCGAGTGGACTTCGTTGAGGGCGCCTTCTGCGGTCTGGACCATGCTCACGCCGTCCTGGGCGTTTCGTTGAGCCTGGTTGAGGCCCGTGACCTGCGCCTGCAGCTTCTGGCTGATGGCGAGACCGGCCGCGTCGTCGGCGGCGCGGTTGATGCGCAGACCGGACGAGAGCTTCTCGACACTCTTGGCGAAAGTGGACGCCGTCGTGCTCAGGTTTCGCTGAGCGTTCAGGGCCTCGATGTTGGTGTTGATGCGAACAGACATTGGAGAGGCCTCCTGGCCTTGCGGAGGTTCGGCGTCCTTGCCGAGCCGATCGATCTTCTCGACTGGCGGGGTGTCGGTGGGAATGGCGGGCGCTTGAGTTGCGGAAGTTAAGTTGCCACCGCCGGCGAGGCGCGCTCCCGCGAGGAGTCATCACCGAGCGCGCACCGTGGGCCAGACCTACTCGTGAACGCGCCCGGCAAATACAGTCCGGTTACGGCGACCGTTGCACGAGCCACGCTGGAGGACGGGCCGAAGGGTGGACGACGCCATGAACCCCGAAAACGAGCGGCTCAGTTCGGGCGAGCCATGGAAGATGTGGGGCCCCTACCTGGCCGAGCGCGCCTGGGGAACCGTCCGCGAGGACTACAGCGCCGATGGCGACGCCTGGAACTACTTTCCGCACGACCAGGCCCGCTCGCGGGCATACCGCTGGAGCGAGGATGGCCTGGCCGGCATCTCCGACGACTGCCAGCGCCTGTGCTTCGCCCTGGGTTTCTGGAACGGCCGCGACCCGATTCTCAAGGAGCGCATCTTTGGCCTGACCGGCGAGCAGGGCAACCACGGCGAGGACGCCAAGGAATACTGGTGGTACGCGGACTCCACGCCCACTCACTCGTGGATGCGCTGGCAGTACGTCTACCCACAAGCCGAGTTTCCATATGACCGGCTCGTGGCGGAGAACGCCGGGCGTGGCCGCTACGACCCTGAGTTCGAGCTGCTGGACACGGGCGTCTTCGACGCTGACCGCTACTGGGACGTCGAGGTCGATTACGCCAAGGCGACGCCGACGGACATCTGCGTCCGAATCGCCGTCCGGAACGCCGGGCCGGATGAAGCCACGCTCCACGTCCTGCCGACGCTGTGGTTTCGCAACACCTGGTCGTGGGACGTGGACGCGACCCGACCGGAGGTCCGTGGACGCCCGGGCGAGCTAGTGGCCACTCATCCCGAGCTCGGCGTGATGACGCTCGCCGGCGAGGACGCGGCGCCGCCCCTCGTCTGTGACAACGAGACCAACACCCTCCTGCTCTGGGGCGTCGCCGGACCCGCGTATCCGAAGGACGGCATCGGCGAGCACTTGATCCATGGCGCCGCGACCGTGAACCCGGCCAACCGCGGGACGAAGGGCGCGCTCCATTACCAGCTGACGGTGGCCCCAGGGGAGACGCGCGAGATACGCCTCCGCCTCAGTGACCGCTCCACGGATCTGGGCGCGGAATGGGACGCGACCATGCGCCGCCGGCAGGAGGACGCCGACGAGTTCTACCGCGACCTGGCCCCCGACGCGGCCCCAGAGGAAGCGATGGTCATGCGCCGGGCGCTGTCCGGCATGCTCTGGTCGAAGCAGTACTACCACTACGACGTCCAGCGCTGGCTGGACGGCGACCCGACCCAACCGCCGGCGCCGCCCGAGCGCCGCTCCGGCCGCAACTCGGCCTGGACGCACCTCGACAACTCCAACGTCGTCTCCATGCCGGACAAGTGGGAGTACCCCTGGTACGCGGCCTGGGACCTGGCCTTCCACTGCGTGGCCCTGGCCCACGTCGATCCCGAGTTCGCCAAGGAGCAGCTGATCCTGCTGCTGCGCGAGTGGTATCTCCACCCCAACGGCCAGCTGCCCGCCTACGAGTGGAACTTCTCGGACGTCAACCCGCCGGTCCACGCCTGGGCCGCGCTGCGCGTCTTCGAGATCGACGGTTCGCGCGACTTCGACTTCCTCGAACGAGTGATGCACAAGCTGCTCCTCAACTTCACCTGGTGGGTGAATCGCAAGGACAGCGCCGGCAGCAACATCTTCGAGGGCGGCTTCCTGGGTCTCGACAACATCGGCCCGATCGATCGATCGCAGGTGCCCGAAGGCGGCCTGCTCGAACAGTCCGACGGCACGGCCTGGATGGCCTTCTTCTGCCTCGACATGCTCGAGATGTCATTCATCCTCGCCGAGCACGACGCCACCTATGAGGATCTCGCGACCAAGTTCTTCGACCACTTTGCCCTGATCGCCGAGGCGATGAACGCCAAAGGGCTCTGGGACGACGAGGACGGCTTCTACTACGACGTCCTGTCGCTGCCGGGCCGGCCGCCCCAACCGCTGCGCGTCCGATCGATGGTTGGGCTGATCCCGCTCTGCTCGGCCACCACGCTGGGCCGGGCGACCATGGCCAGGCTGCCCGCCTTCACCGCTCGATTCCAGTGGTTCCTCGAGAACAAGCCCAAGTACGACCGCGTGATCGGCAACGTCCACACGCTCGGCCGGGACGAGGGCCGGCTCTTCTCCATCGTGGGGCCGGATCGCCTGCGGCGGATCCTGGAGCGGATGCTCTCCGAGGACGAGTTCCTCTCACCGCACGGGCTGCGCGCGCTCTCCCGATACCACCGCGACCATCCCTTCAGCATCCAGATCGACGGCATGACGGCCACGGTGGACTACGAGCCCGCCGAATCCACGACTCCCCTCTTTGGCGGCAACTCCAACTGGCGCGGGCCGGTCTGGTTCCCGGCAAACTACCTGGTCATCGAAGCGTTGCGAAGGTACGACCGCTATTTCGGCGACGATTTCAAAGTCGAATGCCCGACCGGTTCCGGCCGGGAGATGACCTTGTGCGAGGTGGCCGACGAGCTGTCCGGCAGGCTCGTCTCGCTGTTCCTCGACGACGTCGCCGGCCGGCGCCCCGTCTTCGGTGGAGTGGAACGGTTCCAGGGCGATCCGGCCTGGCACGACCGCCTCCTCTTCTACGAGTACTTCCACGGAGACAACGGAGCGGGCCTCGGAGCGTCGCATCAGACGGGCTGGACCGGGCTCGTCGCCGACGTGGTCATCCGGCGCGCGTACGGCGGCGTTCGCCCGATCGCGGCCGGTTTCGGCGGTTGAGCGGAGTCGCGGCGTGAGCGGCCCAAAACATCCAACCGCCCAGATGCGCCGGCCGCCAATCTCGCCTTACCTGGCCGAGTTCCTTGGCACGGCGATCCTGCTCGTCGTCGGCCTCTCGGCGGTTAGCGTCGACTTCGGGGCCGGGTCGCCCATCGCGTCGGCCGTGCCGGACCCGGTTCTGCGGCGGTTCATCACCGGCACGATCTTCGCCAGCGGCGGCGCCATCGTGGTCTACTCGATGCTTGGCCGGATAAGCGGCGGCCATCTGAACCCGGCCGTGACGGTCGCGTTCCTGAGACTCGGCAAGATCAAGCCGCGCCTGGCTCTCGGATACGTCGTCGCCCAGACGGCCGGCGCCCTCGTCGGGGCGCTCGCGGTCCGGCTGCTCTGGGGTGCCCTCGCCGGCAGCGTCGCCGATGGAGCGACCGTGCCAGGTCCGCAGGGCCCGCTCGTGGCCGTCGCGGCCGAGGCGCTGATGACCTTCGCCCTCGTCTCGCTGGTCCTCCAGTTCATGCGCCGTCCGGGGTTCGCGCCATATACGCCCGTGGCGATCGCGGTCCTGATCGCGGCCCTGGTGACCATCGAGGCGCCCATATCCGGAACGAGCCTCAACCCGGCTCGAAGCATCGGCCCCGCACTCGTCGCGGGCGTCTTCACGGACATCTGGGTGTACCTCGTCGGGCCGATCGCGGGGGCGCTCGCGGCGGTTCTGGCGGCCGATCGGGTCGACGCCGCGTTCGTGCCCTGCGCCAAGTTGTTCCACACCGACGAGTTCGTCTGCCACTTCCACGACTGCGTGTACCAGGGCCGGCATGTCTGGCCTGTTCACCCGGCCACACCCGACCGGCCCGATCCGGCGGCGACCCAATCGCCCGAGCCGCTGGAGCCACTGGCGCCACAGGCTCACTCACAAGCTCGACAGCAGGAGACAAACCGATGAAGGCCCTGACGATCACGCCCAAAGTCGCCGGCAGCGTGAAGCTGATCGACGTCCCGGAACCCACTCTCGATCAGATCCCGAACAACCGGGGTGTCCTCGTCCGGGTCGTCCGCGTAGGCCTGGACGGAACGGATCACGAGATCTACACCGGCGAATACGGCGCGGCGCCGGAGGGCTCGGACTTCCTGATCATGGGCCACGAGAGCTTCGGCGTGGTGGAGGCCGTTGGCTCCGCAGTGACGGAGTTCGCCGTCGGCGACTTCGTCGTGGCGCGCGTTCGCCGGGCCGGCTCGAGCATCTACGACCAGATAGACATGCCCGACTTCACGACCGACGCGGAGTACTTCGAGCACGGCATCAGCCGGGTCCACGGGTTCCTGACGGAGAAGTACGTCGAGGATCCGCGCTACCTCATCAAGATCCCGCCCGGACTCAAGGACGTGGCCGTTCTCCTGGAGCCGACCAGCATCATCGAGAAGGGCATCGCCCAGGCCTACGAGATCCAGAAGCGGCTCAAGGTCTGGCGGCCGACTTGCGCCGCGGTCCTGGGCACGGGCAGCGTTGGACTGCTGGCCATCGCGGGACTTCGAAACCGAGGCATCGATGTCTTCGGGTTCGCCCGACACGAGCCGCCATATCTCAACTCCGAGCTGATCGAGGCGCTCGGCGCCCACTACGTCAGCACGAAGCAGAGGAGCCTCGCGGATGTGGCCCGGGAGCGAGGCGGCTTCGATCTCGTCTTCGAGGCTTCGGGATTCTCGCCGCTCGTCTTCGAGGCCATGCACGACCTGCTCGACAAGAACGGGGTGCTGATCCTCTCGAGCGTCACCGGCGGCTCGCGCCAGATCGAGATTCCGTCCGATGCGATCAACCTCGAGTTCGTGCTCGGCAACAAGGTCGTGGTCGGGACGGTGAACGCGAACCGCGAGCATTTCGAGGCGGGCGTGAGCGACATGGCGCTGCTCGAGGCCACGGCACCGGGCTGGCTGCTGCGCTTGATTACCGACCGGATCCAGGGCCTGGACGACTGGCCGGCGGCCTACGAGAAGCTCGGCAGCGAAGGGGCGATCAAGGTCGTCGTGGAGATCTCGGCCGCGCCGTAGCCCATTTGCGGTGGCCTGCGGCAACGGGTCGGGGTGGATCACGCGAGAGCGGAAAGCGGGTGCTTCGTCGTCAAATCCTGAAATCCAGCTGAGTATCAGCTGAGATTCAGCTTGGTCGGTAATCGTACCGAAAGGCTCGACGGGGAGACTGGATGTCGAGCACGGAACCGGGATCCCAGCCCCGGTCCCAGACGGCGAAATCGGCGAACGCCCAGCGTTCGAAAGGAACTTCTCAGATGAACCCCTTCTCCAACCCCGGCAATGAGGCCTCGCAGGCAGACGTCCAACCACTCTCTGACCCGATACCCTCAAATCCCGCGACACCCATCTGGCTCGGCGCCGAGTCCATCGAGCAGCCCCAGGTTCTCGCGGCACCCGCAGCTGCCGGGCTCGGGCGGAACAGCTCCAGGTCCGCGACGACTTCGCGGCATCCTCTCGCCCCTCGTCGCGGTCGCGCTGGTAAGCGGCCTGGTCGCGTCGGGCACCACCTACGCCGTCGCGACGGCGCTGGACCGCGGGCAAACCTCCGGAACGGCGAGCGGCGGCGCCACGGGCGTGACCCTCTCGAGCACCACGGGCGGGTCGCTCGCAGACATCATCGCCAGGACGACTCAGAGCGTCGTCACGATCACCGTCGACACGACAGGCAGCTTTGGCCGATCCGCGACCGGAGTCGGAAACGGGATCATCGTCAGCTCGAACGGGGTCATTCTCACCAACGACCATGTGATCAACGGCGCGAGCAACATCGCGGTGACGCTGCCGAACGGCCAGACAGTGGCCGGAACCGTCTACGGCACCTCGAGCACGACTGATCTCGCCATCGTGAAAGTGAACGCCACGGGTCTGACTGCCGCCACGCTCGGCAACTCGACCACGCTCCAGGTCGGCGAAACGGTGGCCGCCATCGGCGATCCGCTGGGCGAGTTCGCCAACTCCGCCTCGGCGGGCATCGTGTCCGGTCTCAACCGTTCCATAACCGTCGAGAGCGAGAACCTGACTGGCTTGATCCAGACCGATGCAGCGGTCAATCCGGGCAACAGCGGCGGGCCTCTCATCGACGCCGCGGGCAACGTGATCGGCGTCGTGACCGCTTCCTCGGGTTCGGCTCAGGGCATCTCGTTCGCCATCCCGATCGCGGCCGCGACCTCGATGATCCAGGCCGCCATCGCCGGCCAGCCCGCTGGCCTAGCCACTCGCCACCTCGCCGCCACTCGCGGCAGCCGCGCGGACCTCGCGGCTGCCGCTTTCGCCGTCCCTGAGCCCCGTCGCGCGGCGTACACTCCGCCGCGGACGCTGCAGGCTGGAGACTGGGGCCGTGCGGCGCATCAACGAGGCTGGGGGTCGGTGATCCTGCTCGTGGCAAGCGGCTCGATTGCGCTGGCGACGATCCTCGCTGTCGGCAGCCTCACCGCCTTGATCGCCCAAAGGCGGGGCCTTAGACCGCCCATCTGGTTTGCGGGAGGTGCCATCTGCGTGGCCATCGCCACTCAGTTGCCGCAATGGCCACAGTTGATTCTCACGATCTGCCCGATCGCGGCTGCGTGCCTGGCGATGCCAGACGATGCAAGAAGGCGATCGTTCGGAAACGCCCAGTTCCGCTCCTGGTGGTGGATCCGCCTCTTCCTCGTCGTGCTCGTCTACGTGCTCGTTTACGCACTCGTGACGGCTACACTCGCCTCGATCAAGAGGCAGGCAACCGCGTCCGCGACCGTTGTCGACCAACAGACGATCAGCTGGTCAGTGACCGCCCGCGGAAGAGAAACGTTCGGATTGCGGGTCGTCTACAAGTTCACGGTCGACGGACGTGAGTTCGATGGAACAGCGCGCCGCGATTGGGGTCGCGGCCAGATGGTAGGAGCGAAGGTTTGTTACGACCCCGCCGATCCCGGAGGCTCCCACTCGCTTCAGGAGGCTAACTTCTCATGCGGCCTGATCGAGTTTCAGCCGGCAGACGAGTAGGCACTCCATAGTCGATTCGGAGGTTCAAGAGTTGCCATCCAAACCGCCCGGCAAGCCGGACGCGCCGGACATTCCAGCGGGGCTGGATCGAGCGCCGGGCGACCTTACACTCGATCGTCTCGAGCTCGAATGCGCGCTCGTGGAAGGAGCCGACTTCTCCGGTCAGAAGGCAACGGCGGTCCGGATCGACCAGTGCCGTCTATCTCGGGTCGACTTCGGCGGCGTCGAGTTGACCGGAGCGACGATGCAGGACGTAGCCGTCACCGGCGGCAGCTGGGCCAACGCTCGAACCAAGGAGCTGCGCCTTCGCCGGACTTCTTTCAAAGACGTCCGGATGACCGGAGCCGATTTCGCCTTCGCGTCCGTTGAGGACGTTTCGTTCGTCGACTGCCGGATCGATCTCGCGTTCTTCGTCAGCGCCAGGCTCAACCGGGTGAGATTCGAGAAGTGCCGCCTCGATGAACTCGACCTGTCGGACACGAAGCTGGTCTCGGTGTCGTTCATCGATTGCGATCTGCCGCGGTCGGTCTGGGCCGACGCCACGCTCACGAACTGCGAACTGCGCGGCAGCGACATCTCCGGCGCGATCCACCTCGAACGGCTGCGCGGGATGCGAATGCCGATGACCGACGTGCTCGGCTCGGCCGCCGAACTGGCCATGGCCGTGGGCATCGAGATCGTCGACTAGCCGAGGGCTGACATACCTCGAACGCGTCTGACGGCCGTCAGACCCGCGAGCCCGAGCCCGCCGAGCGCGACGATCCAGACAGGCGCGATACCCGTCTCCGGGCCACTCACGTAGCCCGCCGTCGCGGTCGGACCAGCGAAAAGCAGGAACATCGCCACCGAAAGCAACTTCCTGGCATCCATGAGCTAGGTGTCGGAATGCAGGCGCGCGGTGGAGGGCTTCGTCCATCAGGGATTACCCTCGATCTCAGCCGGAAACCGCGGCTGGACCGCGCCGCCTCAACGGTCGTACCGCCTTCCGAACCGATACCCACCGTCGAGTCGGCCCGTCGCCGGAGTGCCCAATACTCATCTCCTGACCATCGAGGGAGAACGGGCCATGCGGTCCTACGGGTCCCGGCGCGGCAAGTCGCGAGCCGCTGTCTTCGCAGTCGCATTTGCGTTCGTGGCATCCGCGTGCGGTTCGTCTGCCACCACCGCTTCACAGAACGTCGCCGATGCGACGGCAACGCCGGGACGAGCTACGCCTTCGGCTGTCAATGCGGCGACGCCGACGCCAACACCAACTCCGATTCCAGCCCCCGCGAGCCCAACCGCGCAACCCGTGGCGAGCCTCGCGCCGCCTGTCCCGATCTCGCTCGAGTCGGTCGTCGGCGGGCTCCCCAGCCCGATAGGGATCTCGACCGCGCCGAACGATCCTCGTCTGTTCGTGATCGGTCAGAAAGGCCAGATCCTCATCGTGACGGGGCGCAAGGTTACGGGCACCTTCCTGGACATCGCCAACAGGATCTCGTGCTGCGGCGAGCGCGGTCTCCTGGGCCTGGCCTTTCATCCGAAGTACGCGGCCAACGGGCGCTTCTTCGTTCGATACACCGACCGGGCGGGCGACGTGCGCATCTCCGAGTTCCATGTCGGCGCGGACCCCAATCGGGCGGACGCATCTTCCGAGAAGATCCTGCTCACCATCCCCCACCCGAACTTCGCCAATCACAACGGCGGCCGGATCGACTTCGGACCCGACGGCTACCTCTACATCGGCACAGGCGACGGCGGCAGTGGCGGCGATCCGAACGGTCACGGCCAGAGCCTCGACACCCTACTCGGCAAGCTGCTCCGCATCGACGTGGACACCTCCGGCGGAGGGAAGCCCTACGGCCTGCCGGCTGACAATCCGTTCGTGGGTCAGACCGGCAAGCTCGGCGAGATCTACTCGTACGGGCTGCGCAACCCGTACAGCTTCAGCTTCGATCGGGCAACCGGAGATCTGTGGATCGGCGACGTGGGCCAGGATCTCTATGAGGAGATCGACAGGGCAACCTCAACCGCCGGGCGCGGCAACGGCGCCAACTTCGGCTGGAAGGTGATGGAGGCGAACCATTGCTACAGCCCGAGGTCGGATTGCATCCGGGAAGGCCTGGTCTTGCCGCTCGCCGAATACGCGCACGGTGCGAGCGACTCCGTTGGCTGCGCGGTCATCGGCGGCTATGTCTACCGTGGCACCGCGCATCCGGAATTGACCGGCCGCTACTTCTTCGGCGACGAGTGCAGCGGCTTCATCTGGGACGTCACCGCCGCGGGTCCGGCACCTCAGACGCCGCAGAAGCTGCTCGCCTCGGGGTTGAACATCGACGGTTGGGGCCAGGGCGCGGACGGCGAGTTGTATCTCGTCGCGGCGAACGGCGTCTTGTACGGGCTCAACTAGGCGCCGCCGGCCGAGCCCTTGATCAGGCTCGTCAGGCTGCGGTGCCACTCGACGTCCCGCCACATGCCGACGAACTGCGGCTCGCAGAAATTGCTCGTCGCGATCGCGGCCCAGCGGCCCGTCTCCACGGCCGTCCGGACCCCGAGCTCGCATAGCTCCTTGATGAGGGACCAGTCCAGTCCGGGAAGGTCCCGCCACTCCACGAGCGCCCAGCATTCGGTCGTCCCAACCGGTCGATCGAGCTCGCGCGAGAGTTCGGCCGTCTCCCGAATCAAGCGGACGAGCTCGGCGCGAAAGTGATCGCGATCGGCGGCGTACAGCGGCAGCGCCTGCTCCTGGAGCATCCTGTAGCCGCCCAGGCCATGCGTCGGATACTCGTAGCCCATCCGGTCGTAGTAGTCCGAGGCCTGGGCCATCCAGATGTGGGGCTCGAGGAAGTCCATGAAGCCGAGGTCGCGGCGCGCCCAGCGCTTGTTCGGCAAGACGGAGAACGTCAACGGCAGGCCGCGTGAGAAGGGCCGGAAGGCGTCGATCGTCGCCCGCATCCAGGCCATCGCGGGATCCGTGCTCCAGTCGTCATGGCCGGCGCCCGGCGGCTGATCCTTGAAGAACGGCGCCCAGTTGGGGTGCGGCCACTCATTGCACAGGTCCACGTACAGGACCGCGTCGAGAAGCCCCTCGGCCTCGATCAGGTCCAGCGTCCGCGCCCAGACTGCCGCGTGATCCTCGGGGGAGTGGATGCGGAGCCGAGCCTCGGTGGCGTCCTGCGGGAACCACGTCGACAGGCCCACGGCCACTCCCCGATCGCGGCAGCGGCGCATGAAGTCGGCCAGGGCCGGCCAGGGCCGCGCTCTTACTGGCAGGGGTGCGGCCCAATCGTGGCAGTCCGCGCCCGGGATGAATTCCCACTCGGCATCGGGGTCCACGGCCAGGAGATGCGGGAACGCTTCGAGGCGAACCGCGTCGTAGCCGCGTTCCACAAGCTCGTCGAGCGCCCGATCCCAATCCTCGTAGCCGGCACCGGGCCAGCGGCGCAAGAGCCAGGAGATATCCCACATGGTGATGGCACGAGGATGGGAGAGATCCAGGAGCGCCATAGCCTTCCTCCATTCGCCAGTGCCGGGAATCTAGCGGCCTGCGGCGCCGTCTGCCTCCGCGCCCTCCCGGGCCTCCGCCTCCGCGCCCTCGACGACGATCTCAGGATCGCCTGTCAGCAGCCCGAGCGATGGGAACTCTGGCCCCCCGACGGGGCCGCCCGTGGGGTCGCGGGTTCGTCCGTAGCGGCGATGCCGTGCCAGATAGTGTCCATCAGCGCCGCAACCCAGTCTTCCTCGAACTCGCCGCCCAGGATCTTGCGGGCCACCAATGCCCCCATCAGGATGTCCATGACCACGTTCGTGGAGACGTCCGGCCTGACTTCGCCGCTGGTAACGCCAACCTTCAGCAGCCTTTCGGTGCCGGCGAGGCTATGGGAGAAGACGTTCTTGCGGAGGAAGTCCGGCAGGGGATCGTCTGGACAGGCACCGAGTACCGCTCCGAGGACGGCCTGCCAGGACGGCGTTTCGGCGATCGCGGCGCCGGACTGGAGTGACAGGAAGAGCGCCTCTCGCGTCGTGGTCGCGGTGGCCTGCGCGTCCCGGGGGTTGTGGGTGACGCTGAGGAGCGTGGCAATCACCAGCTCCTCTTTGCTGGCAAATCTCCGGTAAAGCGTGGCCTTCGACACGCCCGCCCGCTGGGCCACCCCCTCCATGGACAATCGGGCGAACCCAACCTCGGCAAGCATGTCGATCGCGGCCTCGGCGATGGCCAGATCCGCGGCCGGGCTCATCGGCCGGCCGTGTGGCGCGTGCTCGGCCGAAACCGGCCCGCGGCGCCCACCCGCGCCGAGTCTTGCCTGGAGAGGTTGCGAACGGACCACTACTCATACCTCGAACTGCCGGCAGAGAGGACATGGGACGAGTGCTGGCGTCCTCCGGGCACGAAGTCTCATTCCGAGACGGTCCGTTTATCAGGGCTCAAAGGAGTTTCGGTCGTGCCCCCTGCGGCCCGGGGGAAAGCAGTCCATTTGACGTACGCGTGGGGGGGTACCCTCACCCGCGCAATTGCATGCGCCAAACGCATGACGAGATAGAGACGCGTGGTCAGGTGGACCGCTGGCCCGATGGGCCCATCCGAAACGGAGCGTTTCCAACCGACTCCTCCGATGGGACGGCCAACAGGTTGCCCGGCCTGTCGGCTCGCGTCCCCTGCTGGAGATCGGAATGCCGTCCATTTCGCACCGCAAATCCCTGGGTGTCCAGGCTCGCCTGCTCGGAGCCTTCGGGATCGTCTTCGCATCGATGGCGTTACTGGGAGTGATCCTGCTCTCATTCGCGGGCTCGATGAATTCCAGCGCCAGCGACCTGGGGCATACTCACCTTCCATCCATGGAGGCCGTGGGCAACCTGCACCTCGCGATCACCGAAGTCCAGCGCGACCAGATGTCCTGGCTGCTCGGTTCGGACCAGGCCGCTCGCACCGATGCGGCCGCCGAGATCGACCGGCACATCGGCGAGGTCACGGACTCCATAGCTGCATTCGAGCCGCTGGACCTCTCGAGCGCGGAGAGGGCCAAGCTTGCCGAGATCCAGTCGGCGTGGACGGCGTACCAGGGCTTGACCGCGGGAATTACGACCACCCCGATAGCTGGCGTCTCCGAGGCCGCCGCGGCCCTGGTCTCGGGCGATCCGGCCAAGCAGCTGGAATTCGATCGACACGCTCATGGACGACTTCACGGGGATGCTGAATTCCTCAGCGGCCGCGACCACGAACTCGTCCGAGTCCGATGCGTCCATGCTGCCCCTCGTCGTCATCGGGGGAATTGGCATGATCGTCGTCGTCGGGGGACTGTTCGCCCTGATGTTCTCGCGCGGGGTCACCCGTCGAGTCAAGGCGGTTCGGGATCACTCTCTGGTGATCAAGCGGGGGGTCGCGAATTTCACGCAGTGCCTCCACGCCCTTGCGGACAACGACCTCACCGCCCGATACGAGTCGAGTGTCCCCTTCCTCGAAGGAGCAGGCTCGGACGAGATCGGCCAAACGGCCGACGCCAGCAATGAGTTGCTCGTCGGGCTCAAAGAGATGGTGGCCGCATACGAAAAGGCGCGTGCTTCCCTGGTCGAGACGGTCGGCGAGGTGCGCCGGGCCGCGGAGATCGTCGCCCGAACCAGCGTCGACCTCAACTCGGCGGCGGCCCAGGCGGGATCGGCCTCCAACCAGGTGGCGAACACGATCGGTCAGGTGGCTGTCGGGGCCAGCGATCAGGCGCGTGCGTCGTCGGATACTTCGGTGGCGGTCAGCGAGCTTGCCAACGCGATCGCGACCGTGGGCGAAGGCGCTCGCGCGACGACCGGCGCGGTCGAGGCGGCGGCCGCCGCGGTTTCGACAACGCTGAACGCCATCGCGCTGTCGGACGATGCGACCGAACGCATGGCCCCGATCAGCGAGCAGGTGGCAACGGCCGTGGCCAGAGGCGGCACGACCGTCGCGCAGACGGCGGACGAGATGGCGCGCATCAAGAGCGCCGTCGATCTCGCCGCCCGCCAGGTGGCGGCGCTCGGCGCCAAGTCCGACCAGATCGGGGCTATCGTCGAGACCATCGACGACATCGCCGAACAGACGAACCTGCTGGCCCTGAATGCCGCGATCGAGGCGGCCCGAGCCGGCGAGCAAGGCAAAGGCTTCGCCGTCGTCGCGGACGAGGTACGCAAGCTGGCCGAACGCTCATCCCGCGCGACCAAGGAAATCGCCTCCTTGATCGGCGAGGTTCAGCGCGAAACCGGGGCTGCGGTCGCCGCGATGGCCTCCGGGTCCAAGCAGGTGGACAACGGCGCGGCGCTGGCCCACGAATCGGCCGGAGCCCTGCAGGACATCTCCACCGCAGCGTCGGCGCACACCCTCGCTCTCCAGGACGTCTTCGGAGCCCTGCGCCAGATCCACGAGGCCACGGGCGACGTCGTCAAGGCCGCCGACGCCATCGGGGCGATCGCCGGGACGACGGAGGCGGCGGCGGGCCGGATGGGCGGTTCCGTCCATCTCGTGGCCTCCTCGGTGGAGTCGATCGCGGCGGTATCCGAACAGAACTCGGCCGCGGCCCAGGAAGTCTCCGCGGCCACGGAAGAGATGTCCGCCCAGACCGAAGAAGTGGTCGCCTCAGCCGAGACCCTGGCCGAAATGGCCTCGACCCTCAATTCGCTGGTCCGGCGCTTCAGGATCGAGGAGATTCACGCGTCCCGCGCCATCGCTTCTTCGCCGGTCGAGCCCAGGCGTCTCCACGCCGCCTGAATTCCGAGGCCCCTAACGGCGCCCAAGCAGGGCCCAAAACGCGGCCCGTGCAGGCCGCCTTCTCCGGAGTCCGGTCGTCCTTCCCTCGGGACGACCGGGCTCATTTGCGTCCCGGCGGCGGGTCGGCGCTATCTGGGCTTGGGAACTCTCTGGCGCGGCTGCTTAGAATGGCGAGGCCGTCCGGCAGCGGGAGCGTGGCCGCCATCCGATGCGCTTGCGGCCGCGGCTCGACTTGGTGGACAAGGATCGCCAATGAGCGCAGGTACACTCGAAGAACGACAGGCGATCCGATCTCCGGCCCGGGCGCATCGCCCTCGCCTATTGCGGGATCAGTCTCCTGTGGATCTTCGGCAGCGGCTACGTCGTGAGCGCGCTTACGAGCGGCTCCACTTCTCAGGCCCTCGAGTCTGGCAAGGGCGCGGGTTTCGTTCTGCTGACCGCCGGCGCGCTCTACGTCCTCCTGGCGCGCCGCGCCCACTCGATCCGGATCGCCGAAGAGGCTCGCCTGGCCGCCGACGAGGAGCGACTCCGCCTGGCCACCGCGGTCGAGCAGGCGGCCGAGGCAATCGTGATCACGGACCCTGCCAGCCACGATCATCTATGCCAACCCCGCCTTCGAGCGGATTTCCGGGTACGACAGGTCGGAGCTGGTCGGACGCAGCCCGGACATGCTCAGCGGCGCCGACGGCCGGCCGGCGATCTCGGTCTGGCCCACCATGACCGAGCCCGACGTCTGGCGCGGCACGCTTCTGAACGTCAGCAAAGACGGAACCGAGTACGAAGTCGACACCGTCATCAGCCCGATCCGGGGCGCGACGGGGAGCGTCGTCTGCTACGTGGCCGTCCAGCGCGACGTCAGCCACGAGCGGGCCCTCGAACGGGAGCTCGTGGAGGCCGGCCGGATGGAGGCGGTCGGTCAGCTCGCCGGCGGCATCGCTCATGACTTCAACAACCTTCTGACGGCGATTGCCGGCTACGCGGGCCTGCTGAGGGAGGACCTGGCGGGGAATTCGGCGGCCCAAGCCGACGTTGACGAGATCCTGCGAGCCTCCAAGAGCGCCGCGGGCCTGGTCAAGCAACTCCTCGCGCTGGCTCGACGGCAGGTCCTCGACCCGTCGAGCATCGCTCTCGACGAGCTCGTGGGCCAGCTGCGACCCGATGCTCCACGGCCTGCTCGGTCCCCGGATGGAGCTGGAGATCAAATGCCCTTCCGGCGTCGCACCGGTCTTCGCGGACGCGGGCCAGATCGAGCAGGTCCTGGTCAATCTGACCGTGAACGCCCGGGACGCGATGCCCATGGGCGGCAAGTTCACGCCTATCGATCGCCGAACGTGGCCATCGGGGCCGAAGACGATCGCGCCAACGTGATCAAGCCCGGTCGCTACGTCCTCCTGGCCGCAAGCGACACCGGAACCGGCATGGACGAAGCCACTCGCGCCCGGGTCTTCGAGCCGTTCTTCACGACCAAGGGACCCGGCCAGGGAACCGGTCTCGGCCTCTCGAGCACCTACGGCATCGTCACCCAGTCCGGCGGCTATCTCTTCGCCGACAGCGAGCTCGGCGTGGGGTCCACCTTCAGCATGTACCTGCCGGCCTACGAAGGGCCGGTCACTTCTCGGCTTCCGGACGGTACGCCGGAACCTGCGCCCGGCGGCAACGAGACCATCCTCCTCGTCGAGGACGAGCCTCCGGTGAGGACGCTCGTGGCCCAGGCCCTCGAGCGGCTCGGCTATCGGGTCCTGGTCAGCTCCGACGCGGCGGAAGCCGCCGCCCTGGCGGCTCTCGAAAGCTCGCTGCCGTTGCTGGTCACGGACATTCGCCTGCCCGGCCAGGACGGCCCCTCGTTCGCGGCCCAGCTCCGCGTCAAGCATCCGGCGCTCCGGGTTCTCTACGTGAGCGGCTACGCCGGCGACGCCATGGTCAGCAGCGGCCTGCTCGGCCCGGACGAAGCCTTCCTGGCCAAGCCGTTCAACACCGACGAGCTGGCCCACCGGATTCGCGCCCTCCTCGACATCCAGCCGGCGCGCTAGACGGACTGCCTCGCGGACCTCAGCGGTGAGCGGGCGAACGAAGCGACTCGTCGACACCAAGCCAGGACGTCGATCGCGTCGCCCAGAAGACGGCCATTCCTTCGAGCCGGCCGGCATATGACTCGCGGACTGCCCGGAAAGCGGTCCACGACCTTCTCCGCCGGGATCAGCCGGTAGCCCACTTCGGAGAGGCGGGCCCGGGCTGCGTCGAAGGCTCGGCGATCCAGGCCGGCCGGCTCGGAGACGGCACCGTCGGCCTCCGGAATCCCGCGGCCGCCGGCTCGGAATCCCAGATTGGTTATGTCCTCGACGAGGTGGGCCCCGGCGCGCCTGAACCGCTCGGCTTCGCCGCGGGGCAGATCGTCGATCGTCGTCAGGACGAGGGTCGCCGCGTCGAGCACGGAGCCCAGGGCACCGATCCACGTCAGGTTGTCGTGGCTCGATCGGAAGTAGCCCAGGAGCGGGTAGGCGACGTGGGTGTCGAGGACGTCCGCCGCCCAGCGTTCCCACTCCAGGAAGAGTTCGGGCAGCCGGGCCGTCAACTCGAGCCTGCGGTACTCCTCGAGAAGTGCCACGGCGGACGGCGGAGCGCCGGCGACGGTCTGGAGCGTGACAACCTGGACCTCGCGGCGCTGATACGAGGCGTACAGGGCAAACAAGTAGGTCACGACGAGAGCGACGGTCCCGAGGCCTGTCGCCGCGGCGACGACGGCCGCGAACCGCGCGGCTTCACCGGTCGCGACGACGTCGCCGAACCCGAGCGTCAGGATGCACGTGGCCGCGAAGTAGGTCGCGCTGCCCAGGTTCTCCGGCACGGGCCGGAGCTCGTCGCGGAGAGCGTAGAAGACCAGCCCGTAGCCGAGCATGAGAAAGGCCAGCCAGACGCCGAGCATGAGGATGGTCGTGGCCGGCGCGAAATAGCCGAGGAGCCGCTCCCGCCTTGGGCTGTTGGGATGGCCCAAGCGCACGGACCAGGCGCCACGTACCCCTGATCACGTAGCGGCCGATGCGAAACCAGCCCGGCGATGGGCGGGGCACGACGACCGTCTGGAACAGATCCCAGAGCACCATCCAGATCAGGAACAGCCCGGCCGCAAGGAAGATCGGATCCATTCGCCGATCATCCCATCCGCGCGGGCCGTCGCGGTCGAACGTCCGGCTGTCGCGACGGGCAGGCCATGTGACAACGCCAATTTGGGCGGCCGACGCGCAAGTCCCGGGTTCTATAGTTGGATGTCAAGTCAGGCGGGAGGATTGCCGCGGATGGTCGAGAAGACGCGAGCCCACTTCTGCGACGAGCCAAGGATTGGATTGGCGGCTGGCCGAGCGACGAGCCTCGCCGCGAGCTGGCTGGCCTTGATCCGGGCTGCTCGACCGTCCGTTGCCGCAGGGCCCCGAGGTCGCGGCCTGCCCACGCGGTCGTGCTGGCCGATGCCCTTGGCGGACACGCGATGTCATCGCGCGCTGGCCGCTTGAGGAAGCGGCCGGTGCCTCGGGCGGCCGACAACAGCCCGGGTTTGCGCCCAACCTGCATCCTCCTCGCGGATTGGGGCGTGGGGCCGGGCGACGGTGGGACCGTCGATGCGAACCCTGGCCGGCCGGTTGGTCATCAAGGCAAAGTCGCGAGGTTGTCCGCCCGGTCGGTCTTCCGCCGCATGGGCCCCGAACCGGTCTCTGAGTTGTTCTCTGCGACGCGCGGCATTCGCGAAGTGCTCGCTCGATACGGCCGCGGAATGGCCGGAGGTCCAGGCCCGCTGGATGGCGGTCGACCTGGCGCGCGACCGCGTTGATGCTGGCCGACGCCCTTCGACGAGGCATCGACGAGAGACTCTGGCCGCTCTGCATCGGCGGTGCGCGGGGTCGACTCGCGACTCATGCCCAGCACGTCGCCCGCGGCATCGATGCCTGGATGCCTGTGTGGCCGCCTACAGTTCGGGATGGCGGCTGGATCAAGGTCGTCGAGGCCGCGTCCAACCGAATTGACGACGAGCCGTCCACGCTGGCTCCTGAGTCGACGCGCCGGCAACTCCGGCGAGCCGTCGTCGAGCTTGCCGCCTGCCTGATTACGTACAACCTGGGCGAAAACGGGCGGGTGACGCCGCGATCGTGCTACCGGGGCTTCGAGGCCTATTCATTTGGCCAGAAGAAGGTTCCTTCGCCGTACGCGACAGCCCGAGTCCTGGCACGCTCCAGCCCTTTGGGGACCTCGCCGGCGAAATCGCCGGGGTGGATGTCCTTGCCCTCTCGAGTTCAATCGGCGGCACGGGCCTGGCGCTGCCGCCACCATCGAAGCCAAAGCCGAGTCGCGGTCGTGGCCGCCTGAGTTAGAGCCCGTGCCCGCCCCGACCCCAGTCAGGAAGCCGACTCGGTCTTCGGCGGCTCAACAGCCCGGAGGAGAACGCAACAACGTCCGTCGCCGGGCTCCATACGAGCGCCCAGTGACGTAATCCCCGCGCCCTCGATCATCCCGTCCAGGAGCGCGAGGTTCGCCGGGCAGACAAGGTCCCCGTGTCCCTCGGTCAAACCGTCGAATGGGCAGTTCCGGAGCGCCACGGACCCATCGTCGAGGCCGAGGGGCTCGTATCCCCGATCGGCCAGCACGTCGATCAACGCGGTCGTGAGCGAGCCGCCTTCGGAACCATCCCCGGCTCTATCGCGTGCACTCAAGCCAATGGCACGGCCCCGGTCACGCGCGACCGCGTCGAGCGCCTCGGATTGCGGGCCCCTGGTCAGCGCGTCGGCGAAGAGCTCGGCGGCAAGCCGGTAGTCGCGAGCCGGAAGGTTGATGCCCAACTCTCCCCGGGCCGAGCGGTAACGCTTGGATGGGCGGCCCCGCCTTCGAGCGTGGGAACTCGGCGCGTCCGGCGCGACTTCGAGCAGTCCGGCCTCGACGAGCTTCTCCAGGTGGAACGCGGTCAGGGCGCGCGGGAGGCCGATCGCCGAAGCGGTTTCTTCTCGAGTGACGGATCCATCGGCCATCGCGACGAAGCCGAAGACCCGCCGGCGCGCCGGTTCGAGGAGCGGGGCGAGACGATCGATGGCCGCGTCGACCGCGGCCGGTAGAGCGTTTGGATACGTCGGTCCGGTTCACCCAGTGAGAATATCGCTAGTCGCCGCTTGCGTAAAGCTTGACCTTATCGCTAAGCGGGTACTAGTTTTATTGGGCAAGACACGCCGGGCGGTAGACCTGGCCAGCAAACCGGACATCTCTCGGAGCGCCTTATGACTGCCCTCGCCATCCACGCCATCGCCGATCCGCACGCCCATGTCGGGTCGGCCCTCCCGCCGCTAGCCACTACGCGACGTCCGATCACCGAGCGGGACCGCGCCCGGTATGAACGCTACGTGGCGGAAATCCTCGACGCCCTCGGGCTCGATCTCGACACGCCGAGCACGCGCGAAACGCCGCGCCGCTTTCTCTCGGCTCTGATCGACGCGACGGAAGGCTACGACGGCGATCCGAAGCTGATCACCTCGTTCCCGACGGAGTGTCTCGGCGGCGCCAATTGCGAGCAGGCCCAGATCGTCGAGGGCCCGATCCCCTTCACGAGCCTGTGCGAGCATCACGCCCTGCCGTTCCGGGGACACGCCTGGCTTGCGTACGTCGCTCACGAGGAGATTCTCTGGGATCAGCAAGCTGACGCGGCTGGTCCGCGTCCTGAGCCAGCGGTTTGGCGTGCAGGAGCGCCTGACTCACCAGCTGGCCGACTCCCTGGTGCAGCTCACCCACGCCCACGGCGCGGCCGTCTACATCGAAGCCGAGCACATGTGCACGCAGATGCGGGGCGTTCGCGAGTTCGAGTCGATGACCCAAACCACCGCCTATCGGGGCGTGTACGCGACGGAACCGAGCCTCCGAACCGAGTTCCGGGACCTGGCCATGGGGTCGCGAACCCGATGATCCACGAGTCTGGGCAGCGAACGTCCGCGGCGGCGGAATCACGGCCCGCGGCGGAAGCACTGCCGACGAAAGAGCGGCCGCGGGGCAACCGCCCCATCGAGGCGCTCTTCGTAGCTGTGCCGGAGCCCGGGCTCGGCGGCCGCGACGCCGGACTCGGCGGCCTCGCCACCGGACCCGCCGCGGGACCTTCGCCGGCGGCGCCGGTCCTGGTTCGCGGGGGACTGAGCGAGGAACTCGCGGAGCGGTACGGCGGCCAGCTGGAGATACCGCTTCGGAGCGATCGGCCGACGATAATCGCCAACTTCGTCGAAACACTCGATGGAGTGGTTTCGATGGATGCCGGCAAGTCCGGAGGCGGCGACGTGAGCGGCTACAGCCCGGCCGATCGATTCACGATGGGTCTGCTTCGCACGCTGGCCGACGTGGTTCTCGTTGGCGCGGGGACCGTCCGAGCGTCCGGGGGCACGGGCTGGACGGGCGGCCGGATCTTCTCCGCGGCGGCAGCCGAGTTTGCCCGGTTGCGCGAAAGCCTCGGTCTCGCGGCCAATCCAACGACGCTGATCGTCACCTCCCGCGGCGACGTGGATCCCGCTCATCCGGGCCTCGTGGATCCGGCCGTGCCCGTGATCGTCGCCGGCCCGGCCGCGGCGATGGACCGTCTCCGAAACCTAGACGTGCCCGCTCACTGGCGGCTCGAGTCCATCTCCGACGCGCGGCCGATTGGCGGAGAGCTTCTCGCGCTGACCCGTTCCGTCGGTGCTCGTCTCGTCGACTCCGAGGCCGGGCCGCATCTCGCGGGTCAGCTCATCGCCGTCAGGGCTCGTGGACGAGCTCTTCCTTACCGTGTCGCCCCAGCTCGCCGGCCGCGGCCCCGACACCCACCGGCTCTCGCTGATCGAGGGAACGGCGCTCTGGCCGAACATGTCTCGGTGGCTTCGCCTGCTGGCAGTGCGGCATGCCGGCGACCACCTCTTCCTCCGCTACCAGTTCGAGGAGACCAGCGATGGACGATGAACGAGCACAACCCTGGGTGATCGTCGGCGGCGGTCTCGCGGCCGGAAGAGCGGCGACGACCCTGCGTAAGGAGGGCTTCGACGGACGGCTGGTCGTCGTCACGGCCGAGGGCCACGAACCATACGAACGGCCGCCGCTTTCGAAGGACTACCTGCGGGGCGAAACGAAAGCCGAGAAGCTGCTGGCCACCGAGCCGGACTTCTGGTCGAACGAGCGCACCGAGCTCCTGACGGGGCGCCGGGTCGTCGGCCTCGATCTCGAGCGGACGGCAGGTCGAGCTCGACGACGGGCGGCGCATACGCTACGGGCGCCTCCTGCTGGCCACGGGTTCCTCTCCGGTGCAGCCGACGATTCCGGGCGCGTCGGCGGGCTTCGTACATCTACTCAGAACGATCGAGGATTCGGACCGGCTCCGCGCATCCGGCGCAAGCGCAACGCAGATCGCCGTCGCCGGCGGCGGCTGGATCGCGGCCGAAGTGGCGGCTTCATTGCGGCAACTCGGCCACGACGTGACGCTCGTCATCCCGACTGCCGAAGTCCTCGAACGCCATCTCGGCCCCGAGATCGGCTCCATCTACTCATCGGTTCAGGAGCGCGGAGGCGTTCGACTGGTTCGGGGCAGCCGGGTCGTCGAAGTGGCCGACGGGGCCAAAGGCGGACGCGGACTTCGACTCTCGAACGGCGATTTCGTGCCCGCCGACATGGTCGTCCTGGGCTTTGGCGTGACACCGAATGTCGAACTGGCCAAGGCAGCGGGGCTGGCCGTGGACAACGGCATCGTGCTGGATCAGGAGCTGCGAGCTTCGGCGCCGGACGTCTACGCCGCGGGCGACGTCGCGTCGGCGTGGCATCCGCTGTATGGGCGCAACCTCCGGGTGGAGCACTGGGACAACGCCCACCAGCAGGGCCGCGTCGCCGCTTTGAACATGCTGGGCCGCGCGACCGCCTACGACCGCGTTCCCTACTTCTACTCGGACCAGTTCGACCTGGGCATGGAGACGTTCGGGCTGCCGGGCGACGCGGGCAAGCTGGCGATTCGCCGCTGGGACGAAGGCGACCAATTCGTCGCCCTCTGGATTGCCGACGGGCGCGCGGTCGCCGGGCTCCACGGCAACGACTTCGACGACTCGAAGGCCCTCGCCCGCCTGGTTCGCGAGCGGGTTCGCGTCGACGAGGCTCGGTTCAAGGACGCGTCAGTGCCACTCGCCGAATTGCTGCCGGCCGAGCAGCCCGCCTGAGCTAACCTTCGGGCAGCTCCTCCACCGATGGCCGAGTGGCGTGGCCGCTCGCCGGGACGGGAGCGTCGATGCCGAGTCTGGTCGGCCACCAGTTCCAGCGGCCCAGCAGGACGACCACGGACGGCACGAGCAGCGAGCGGACCAGGAACGTGTCCATCAAGACGCCCGCGGCGATGCCGTAGCCGATCTGCTGGATCTGGTCCGAGTTGGCCGTCCCGCCCACGGAAATCGCCAGGACCGCGAAGCTGCCGCCCAGGATCACGCCCGCGGTCGTGACGGTGCTGCCTGTCTTGCCGATAGCCCGCGCGACAGCGTCGCGGAGAGGCAGATGGTGCGCCTCCTCTCGGATCCGGCTCATCACGAGGATGTTGTAGTCCGAGCCGAGGGCCATCAGGAAGACGAACATCAGGAACGGTAAGACGAAGTTGAGCCCCGCCTGACCGCCCAGCCGCACGAACAGGATGCCCGTCAATCCGAGGGCGCCCAGATAGGAGATGACGACGCTGGCGACGAGATAGAGCGGCGCGACGGCGCTCCGCATCACGGCCGCCAGCAGGATCGCGATCAGGATCGCCACGATCGGGATGATCCGCTCGAGGTCCGACGCGGAGATCTGGCGGATGTCGTACGCGAACTCGAGGTTACCGAGCAGACCGGTCTGGGTCGCGCCTGCCGCCGCGCCGACGCGATTCACCTGGTCTCGCAGGCCCGGGACCGTGTCGAGCGCTTGAGGACTCGATTGATCGCCGCTGCCCACCTCGGCCGAATACTCGACCGTCAAGCCGTCGGGGCTGATCAACTGGCCCTCCGCCCGGTATGCGTTGTACAGCTGCGGGGATACGGTCGAGGTGGTCGGCACGGGCGGCAGCGCGCGAGCCGGACCGAGAGCCGTGTGCAGCTGGGTGAGCTGAGCGGCCGTCAGGGGAATCCCGTTCGGGTCGAGCGGACCCACGACGCTCTTGAACGCCGGCAGGGCGGTGAGACCGCTCTGGGCGGTTTCGAGGCGGGAGGTGTCCTGCCAGACCGGCTGATCGAACTTGAACAGAACGAGTGTCCGGACGACCTTGGATGACGGGAAATGGGCGTCCACGGCCGCGGCCCCGGCGGCCGAGTCGGAGCCCGGAGTGGTGCTGGAACCGTTCCCGAAACCGGAGGTTCCGGTGCTGAGCAAGGTCGCCGCCATGCCGCCGAAGAGGATCGCGCCAAGGAGCAGCGTCAGGGCGGGCTGCCGGGTCGCGATCAGACCGACCCGGTCCCAGATCCCCACCCGCTCGACTCGCTGGTGGCTGACATTGCTGGGCCAGAAGACGGCCCGCCCGAATATCGCGAGCAGCGCCGGCAGGAGCGTCAGTCCGGCGGCGAGCATGATCGCGATGCCTATCGCGAGAGATGGGCCCATGCTCTGGTAGAGCCCGAACTCGGCGAGGGCCACGCTCGAGAGGGCGGCGATGACCGTAAAGGCCGAGAACGTGATCGACTCGCCGACCTTGGTCACCGCCCGGGTTACGGCTTCCGGTCCCGTCAGACCGCGCCGCAGCTCCTCACGAACCCGGAAGACCAGGAAGACCCCGTAGTCGGTGCCCGCTCCCAGGATCAGGACGATGAGCATGAACTCCGTGATCGAGGAGACCTGGATACCGGCGCTGGCGGCCTGGGCGATGACCGGGCCCGCGAGGGTCAGGACAAGCACCGCCGGTATGAGCGTCACGAAGGGCGCGAGCACGGCGCGATAGGCCAGGATCAGCAGCACGAGGATGAACAGCAGCGAGAACAGCTGCGTTCGATCCTGCGAAGACCCCGACGCTTTGGCGCTGTCCACCTGGTCCGGGATCGAGCCGGTCAGATGGACCGCCAGGCCCGCCGGAGCGGCCTTGCTGGCCGTGCTGCGGATGGCGTTGACCAGGGTTTCGCTGCGGAGTCACGCTGGTAAACGAAACGACCTGGGCCTCGATGAGGATCTGACGAGCCGCACCGTCGCCGGAGATCCCGAGGTCGACGACTTCCTTGACGGTGTCGATGCCCTTGATCTGGCCCTCGAGCTTGTCGATCGCGGCGTTGTCCGCGGCGGTCAGACCGCCGTTCCGAACGGCCACGAGATTTGCCGTCCCGAGGTTGACGTCGACGAATGGCGCGGCCATGTTCGACGCCTGGATGCTCGCGACGTCGGCTGGCAGGAAGCCGCTGGTCGTGTTCTTGGCGACGCTGCCGAGGGTAGGCAGGGTCTTCACGGCAAGAATCGTGATCGCGATCCAGGCGACGACGATCACGAACCGGAATCGGACGCTCGACGACGCCGATCCAGGCGAATACCGAACTCATTGGGCATCCTCTGCGCTGCTCTATGGGCGAGCTGAGTCGCAGAGGCTCACACGAAATCGAGATCCGGCCGGACTCGTCGCGGCCCTATTGCACCCTGCGGGCCGACGGCCCGAAAGCCGTCAGGGCTGGGCCTCTTCGCCTATCGCGATGTCGCGGTCGTTGTGGGCCGTGTAGTCGGGCACGGTGCGCTCGTACGACCCGCTCATGAGCGGCGAGGAGATCATGAAGTCCGCCGAAGCCCGGTCACAGGCCACCGGGATATTCCAGACCACGGCGATCCGAAGAAGCGACTTGACGTCCGTATCGTGAGGCTGGGGCTCGAGCGGATCCCAGAAGAACACCAGGAAGTCGATGCTGCCGTCGGCGATCATCGCCCCGATCTGGAGGTCGCCGCCGAGCGGGCCCGACTGGAGAGCGGTCACGGGCAGGTCGAGCTCCCGACCGAGGATTAACCCGGTGGTCCCGGTCGCGACCAGGTCGTGGGCCGCGAGCACTTCGCGGTTATAGCGCGCCCACTCGACCAGATCTTGCTTCTTGTTGTCGTGCGCGACGAGTCCGATTCGCTTGCGCGGTTTGAGCAGCAGAGTCATGCGCCATCCTTCTCACCGGAGCGTTTCGTCGTCTCCGGCCTTTCCAGCATGGCAGAAGTGAAAGACGGAGGAGTGGCGCGAGTTCATCGGCGAGCTCAACGGCCCGCGCCAGGCGGACTTTGCAGAGTCTCGGAGGCGCGTCGGGGCTCACGAGCGCACCTTCCTTCAGCCGACTCCGATGGGCGATCTGGTCATCGTGACGCTCGAAGGCGACGATCCGGCCCGGTCCTTCGGGCAGTTCGTCAGCGGCAGCGACCCGTTCACCCTGTGGTTCCTGGAGCGGGTCAAGGCGGTCCACGGTGTCGATCTGGCCGCACCGATGCCCGGCGGAATCCCGTCTGCGCTGGTCATCGACTCGAAGACCGCGGTGATGGCTAAGTAGCCAGTCGCTCTGCCCGGACGGCGGGCGGTCGACTCAGGGTCGCCCGTCGTCCTTCTCTCAGGCCGGCGGGCGGATCCGTCAGCCGGGCCCTAGCCCTTCACGCGAAGCAAGGCGAAGCCGTCCCAGCCCTTCAGTCCGACGGTCTGAAGGCCCGTCGCCTCGAGTCGGGGCTCGGCGACGATCTGGTCGAACATCTTCCGTACACCGAGGACGCTCTCGTCCTCGGAAGCCGGGTCGACAACAGCCCCGTGGCGGACGATGTTGTCCACGACGATCACCGTTCCCGGCCGCGACATGCGAAGCGCCCAGGCGAGGTACCCCGGGTTGTTTTCCTTGTCGGCATCGATGAAGACCATATCGAATGGCCCGCCCCCCTGGTCCGCGAGCGCGGCGAGCGAGTCCAGGGCCGGACCGACGCGGACCTCCGCGACGGAGTCGAGACCGGCCTTCCGGAGATTGGCGCGAGCGACTTCCGCGGTTGCGGCCTCCAGTTCGAGGCTCACGAGTCGGCCGTCGCGCGGCAGGGCCCGGGCGAGCCAGATGGTGCTGTAGCCGGCAAGGGTGCCGATCTCGAGGATCCTCGTCGCACCCTGGATGAGGGCCAGGAGATACAGGAACTTGCCCTGCGTGGGCGAGACCTGGATCTGCGGCAGACCCGCGTCGATGCCGGCCTGGAGCGTGGCCGTCAGAACCGGATCGTGTGGGACCAGCAGCTCGTCCAGATAGTCGTCAACCCGCGCCCAGCGCTCCTCGGCCATGGCCCGCTCCTTCGTGATCGACGTCCCGCTCGGACAGTAGCACTCGAGCCCGAGCGGCCGCGGCAGAGGCGGAAGGCGGTTCCCGCTCGTGCCGGACTCACACTTGTGACCTTCAGCCCGCCGAAGTCGGCCGTTCGGCCGGATCGACGCTCGGCCCGCCGGCCTCAATGTGGCAGGCGAAGGGGAGTAGTCCTGCCGCTCGGAGCGGCAAGAGGAGATCGACAGACCCGGCGACGAGCCCGGTCTCCTCACCTCAGATGAGGCGGACGAGACCTTCGACCAGCACCCACGGTCGAGGCGTCCGGCGGTCGGAGCCTCCAGGGGCGTAGTCGGAGGTCAAGCGCGCTATGTGGCGCAAGCTCGCCGTCGTCCTGGCAGTCGCTCTGCCTTCTGTCTTTGCCCGTGTCGGCGGGGTCCACCTCGAGCCGGAGATCACGATCTTCGTCTTCGGCGCGGGAGTCGTGGCCTCCGCCGTGCTGCTCGCCTGGGCCGCCGAAGCCGCTCAGCTGGATATCTCCGGCGCGCTTGCGCTGGCGATCCTTGCCCTCATCGCCGTCCTGCCCGAATACGCCGTGGACCTCTACTTCGCGTTCACGGCCGGCGGCAACCCCGAGTACACGCAGTTCGCCGCAGCCAACATGACCGGCTCGAACCGCCTCCTCATCGGTATCGGCTGGCCGCTGGTGGCCTTCGTCTCGGTCTATGCGGTGCGGCGGGCACGCAGCCGAGTGGCCGGGGACGGGGGCGCGGCCGGCGACGCGGGGACGGCCGGCTCGGACGCACGGGTCCCACGGCCCAGGCAGAGCTGGCGCGGCCGCTTCGGCGTCGCCCATCCGACCGCCGTCGTGCTGCCGGCCCATCGTCGCGTCGAACTGGCTTTCCTGGCGATCGCGAGCGCCTACGCCTTCCTCATCCCCCTCACGCGGACGATCGCCTGGTACGACGCACTCGTGCTGCTGGCGCTCTTTGGCGCGTATCTGTTCCGAGTGACTCGCGAGGAGCGCGGCGAGCCCGACTTGATCGGGGTCGCCGCCGAGATCGGGACCCTGCCGCCGCGACGCCGCCGGCTGCTGGTTACGGTCATGTTCCTCGCCGCCGCGGGAATCGTCGTCTCTGCCGCCGAGCCCTTCGCCAACGGACTCGTGGACACAGGCGCGCGCCTCGGGATAGACCAGTACCTCCTGGTCCAGTGGCTGGCGCCGCTCAGCTCCGAGGCCCCGGAACTCATAGTTGCAACACTTCTGGCACTCCGGCTCAGGGCCGCCGATGGCCTCGGAATGCTCCTGTCCGCCAAGGTCAATCAATGGACGCTGCTGGTGGGAAGCCTCTGGGTCGCTTACACACTCGGCGGCGGAAGTGGAGCGCTCGGACTCGACGACCGCCAGACCGAGGAGTTCCTGCTGACCAGCGCCCAGGCGTTGCTCGCCTTCGCCGTCCTCGCGAATCTTCGTTTCGGGCTCTTGGAGGCCGGCTCGCTCCTGGCCCTTTTCCTGCTGCCGTTTCCGTTCACGGATCCGGCGGTCCGCGTGGGCTTCTCGATCGTCTATCTCGTCCTCGCCGGGATCCTGCTGATCGGCCACCGCCGGGAGCTGGTGCCCATCCTCCGAAGCATCGGCTCGTGGGCGCCCGTGCAACCGCCGGCCCTCGAGACACCGATCGAACCGTCTCCGGCGTCGTAGCAAAAGGAAACCGGGAACCGTCTTCGGATCGATCTATTCTCGGCCGCCTCGGAGGCGGCAAGCAGGTAGGAGTCGCTCGATGTCACCCGCAACGGTGAGTCTCTACGCTCTGGCCGCGCTGCTCGGCCTGGCTCCGGCGATGCTCCGGCAAACGTTCACACGTGCCGGCGTCAGACTGACCCAGAAGGAACGCGCTACCGAATCCGATCTGGCGAGGGTCTTTGGGCCGGCGGCGGCGCAGGACCTCATCGAGCGAACGAAGGCTGGCGGCGGGCATGCGAAGTCCCAGCCTCCCTGCCAGGACGAACCCCACCGATAGCGCCAGGCATCGAGAGGCGGCGCCGATTACGATGCCGCCGATGCATTCATTGGATCCTGCTCCACTCTCGGCTTCGGCTCGCAAGGTCCAGGACGAGCTGACCCGCCTCGGCTACTCGTGCGCGGTCGTGGAGCACGCCGAACCGACACGGACCGCCCAGGAAGCCGCGGAGCGGGCCGGCTGCACGCTCGGCCAGATCACCAAATCGTTGATCTTCCGCGGCACGACGACGGGCAAGCCGATCCTCGTCCTCACCAGCGGCGCGAACCGGGTCGACGAGAAGCGGATCAGCGGCTACGCCGGCGAGCCCATAGCCCGCGCCGATCCCGAGTTCGTCCGTGCGGTGACCGGCTTTGCGATCGGCGGCGTGCCGCCCATCGCCCACGCGGCGGAAATGTCCACCTACCTGGACGAAGACTTGCTCGAGTTCGACTCCATCTGGGCTGCCGCCGGAACGCCGAACGCCATCTTCGAGCTCACTCCCGATCAGCTTCAAGAGATGACCGGCGGGACTGCTGTTCGCGTGAAGTAGCGCCGCAGGCCGTCTCGAAGTCGCTATCAGGGCCGCTCGGCGCCATTTTCATTCGTTCGATTGAAGACATCCGGGCCGCCCAAATGCGACGATCGCGCTATGACCGAAGGCCGACTTGCCCCGAACCTGGATCTCTCATTGCTCTCTCCGCGCGAGAGCGACGTCCTGGAAGTTGCCGTCCAGGGTTTGTCCGCCCGTGAGATCGCGGACCGCCTCTCGCTGACCGAGGCGACCGTCCGCAGCCACCTGTCCGCTGCCTACTCCAAGCTGGGTGTGTCCGGACGCGTGGAGCTCCTCGCCCGGATGAACTCGGACTCGGGACGAGGACGCACGGCGCCCGCGGCCGAGGACCTGGGCAGCGGCGTTCCGGAGAGCGCCGGCACGACCGGGCGGCTGCGGGTCGGCCATCGCACCCTGGCCTTCTGGGCCTACTCCGTGTGGTTCGGATCAGTGTTCGCGGAGGCGTTTTACGGCCACACGACCATGATCGACGGCAAGCCGGACGCCGGCCTCCTCTATGTCTGGACGGTCATGGGCTTTGTCGGTTCGCTCCTGGTCGTGATCAAGAACCAGCGGATCGCAGACAGGCGCCTCAGGTCACGATTCTGGCTGACCGACCTGGCCGTCATTTCCGCCGCGCTCGTGCTCCTCGCGGTACTGCCGGCATCGATCGGCATGGTCAGGGGGATCGTTCTGCTGATGATCTTCGGCCCGTATGTCTACTGGTATCAGAAGGCCCTGATCGCTGCGAACCTCTGGCAGCCACGGCCCGGAGCCAGGTAGCGAGCTTCGCGATCCCGGCCGCAGCAGCGCCGCCCGCGCACCCCAACGTCCCACGTCGCTATCCTGCTAGCAGATAGCGGTCCGGGACTCTTCTCCGAAGCCTATGGCCCGCCCGCATACCAGTCCCGCGGTTCGGTCCAGGAGGCGTTCGTGAGAGTCCTGTTCGTGGGTGGCACCGGCCTCATCAGCACAGCCTGCACTCGCCTGGCCGTGCAGCGCGGGATCGAAGTCGTCCACCTGAACCGCGCCAGCGGCGACCATCCGATCGAAGGCGTGACCACGCTCGTCGCCGACGTACGCGACGAAGCCGCCGCCGAGACGGGCGCTGGCCGGCCAGAAGTTCGATGCCGTCGTGGACTGGATCGCCTACGGCGCCGAGGACATCGAGCGCGACATCCGCCTCTTCCGCGGTCGGACCGACCAGTTCATCTTCATCAGCTCGGCGAGCGCGTACATGAAGCCGCTCGGCCAGTGGCTGATCCGCGAGGACGCGTCCGCTCGCCAACCCCTTCTGGGACTACGCGCGCGGCAAGATCGCGGGCGAAGAGCGCTGCATGCGAGCCCTTCGCGAGGAGGGCTTCCCGATCACGATCGTGCGGCCGGCGCACACCTACGGCGACTGGTCGATGCCGCTGGCCGTGAGCAGCTGGCAGAAGCCGTTCAGCTCGATCGCGCGCTGGCGCGCCGGCAAGGCCCTCATCGTCCCCGGCGACGGCCAGACGCTCTGGACGCTGACCCACAACAGCGACTTCGCGGTCGGGTCTCGTGGGGCTGCTCGGTCGCCGCCAGGCAATCGGCCACGCCTTCCACATCGTGTCCGACGAGGCCCTGACCTGGGACGAGATCCACCGCCAGACGGCCGCCGCGGCCGGGGTGGAATGCCGGATCGTCCACATCCCCACCGACTTCATCGCGGCCTGCCGTCCCGAGATGAACGGCCGGCTCGCGGGCGACGCCTCGGTCTGCCTGGTCTTCGACAACAGCAAGATCAAGCGGTTCGTGCCGGATTTCCGGCCCGTCCATGCCGTTCGCCCGAGGGCATCAAGCAGACGATCGCCTGGTACGACGCCGACCCGGCGCGCCAGGAAGTCGACACCGAAATGGACGAATGGATGGACCGCCTGATCGCAGCCTACGAAGCCGGCCTGGCGAACGCAAGGGCGGCCTTCGGCCGCTGAGGCGAGGGCCAGGGTTCGCGCACCGGCGCCGGGCGCCCGCCCGGTGCTGAGGGCTGGGGGCTCCGGGCTCAGGGCTCAGGGCCCCGGGCTCCGGAGGCACAGGGCACCGCGCCCCTCGGGCCCCGGTCTCCGGGCTCTGGGGTAGGAACACCGGACAACCGGGCAGGGCCGGTCGCACCGGGGCCGGCGCTCCACTCGGGCCCACGCCACCGGCGCACGCGCCGGGCGCCTGGCACCGTGCCGCTTTCACCCCGGTCCCGGGCCAACACGGCGCATTTCTCCGAAATACCGATGGCGGCGGTGGTGACGACAAACGCCAGCGTGCCGATCGCGGGCGCGAGCTCATCCAAGGCTACGACGCCGTCATCTGGCTTTCTCCGCGAGCCTGGAGGCCTCGCCCGGGCGTCGTTTTGGGCCCAAATGGAGGCTGACCGGCACCGCCGGTTCATCGATTTCGAGTGAGTACCGCCCGGGTCGGTATATCGGAGAAACGCCGGCCGCCGGACGGGGGTCGATGCTCGACGATCGCCAGAGCAGCACCGCAACGCGCCTCGCCGGCGGCCAGGTTCTCCTCGTCGGTGGCGGCGCCTCGACCACTCCGGCTCTGGCAACGGCCGAGCTCTACCACCCCACGACGGGTAAATTCACGGCGACCGGCCCTTTGAGCGGGCCGAGATTCATACAGACTGCCACGGCCTTGCGTGACGGCAGGGTCCTTATCGCCGGGGGAACCTACAAGTCGGCAAGACTGGCGACGGCCGAGATATTCGATCCGGGGACGGGCACTTTCAGTCTCACGGACTCGATGGCCGTTTCTCGCGCGGCTCACACCGCCACGATGCTCCAAGACGGCCGAGTCCTGGTAGCCAGTGGGACCAGCGAGGGCTCGACCTTCCTCGACTCGGCGGAGTTGTACGGGCCGTAGCCTTCGCGGAAGCCGCCGGCGCTATGTCGTCACATTCGGACGGCGCCGGCTTGCCGTGAGGAGTGGCTAGGCGGACTTCGGCCGACGTCTTCCGAAGACGAACCCGAGGCCACCCGCCAGCAGGCCTGCCCCGGCAATCCCGGCGATCACGAGAGGAAGCGGCGGGCCGCCGGGGTCGCTCGAGCTCGAGCCGGGTTTCGGGTCAGCGGAGGCGCTCGCCGCCACCGTGGCCGTCGGCGCGGGATCGCTCGCGGGAGCAGACTCGGACGCTGCCGCCGCCGAGGCCGCCGGTGCGCTCGGAAGCTCGGGCGCCGGCGTCTCGGTGGTCGTTGGATCGGGAGCAGGGGTCGAGGCGGGCTTCGGCGTAGGCGTAGCTGCCGGCTTGGGCGTCGGCGTCGCAGCCGGTTTGGGCGTCGGCGTGGCAGCGGGTTTCGGCGTCGGCGTCGCAGCCGCTGTAGGAGTCGGCGTGGCAGGGGCATCGTCCATGTACGTCCTGAATGCCAGGTCAACGCTGACCGGTGTCGAAGGGACCGGTACCCATTTGCCGACAAGCCTTAGCGCCTGGCCTCGGGAATAGGTGTTCGCCGATGACCGGTAGGCAGCCGAGTTGGAGTCGCCGTAGAGGACGATGCTGAGCTGCGCGCCGGCGGAACAACCCACTTCGGGTTTGAGGGAGAAGTGGTACCACTTCTCTTCGGCCACGGTCTGTGCTCCAGAGGCGAGGGCACCACCTGTATCCGGTAGCTTGGTCTTCCGGTCGAGGGCCTGGATTCCAACCGCGACGGAAGCGCCGTCCGTATCCCAGAGGAACAGATCCACGCCGGTCAACCTGCCAGAGACGCCGACGGTAAAGGTTTGGGCCACGGTCCCGGTGCCCAGCCACTCATAGGCAACGTGGGCTTCGCTGGTCTGGTCGACCGCGCTGGCCGCCAGCACGGAACAGGGCATCGCCGCGGCGAGCAGCACACCCCCAAGGAGCCAAATCGCACGTCGCCCCATGGTGTCAACCCTCCCCAAGGTCGATGCCGCCAGCGGTGCTCAGGACTCACGGTCGGGACGCACCACGGATCGTAGCAGCGCCTGGACTGCGGCAGCCGGCCAAATGCGCGGGCGGCTCCATGGAGTTGGCAGTCCGCAGCGATTTAGGTGCGGCAGAACAACGTTCCCGAGAATTGATGGTCCGGTCGCGGGAGTCAGCGCAAGGTGATCCGGTAGACCGCACAGTCGACCGGATCGGCCGGCACCGGCTCGCCCAGATGCATCGCGCCGGATGGATCCACGCGGACGTAGTAGGGCCCGTCCTGTGGGAAGGTCATCGTTGGTTGGCTCTGCGGATCAAGATGGGCTTCCACGGGCCGGTTTCCCAGGCCCACGCTCAATTTGCCGGTGGCACAAGTGCCGGCCGTCCAGGGCGGGACTCTGAGAACGATGCTGACGCCGTGGCTGCCCGGATTCTCCCGGACGACAACGACCACTTCAGCCGAGCTCTCGTTTCGGACGTACACGGTTGGCGAGTTGAGCACACCGGTTTGGGAGACGAAAAGGGCGCCCGCGGCGATGACGCCGAGGATGATCAAGGTACGACCGATCTGTGCCCTGCTCGAGCCTGCAAACATGAGCCCGCCCTCGGTAATCCCCGGGATTTCGATCACCGTGAAGATAAGCCAGATGCCCTCGCGTGTGAACGCCCGCTGCTGCCTCGGAACGGCTCCTTAGCGCGAGTGTCGTTCTACCGCCGCTAGGATGTTCACGTGAAAGTTCGCGAAAGCGGCATGCCCGAAGCATCGACCTGGGACGAATTCTTCGATCCGGCGGGTGTTCTGTTGGTGCTCGGTCTGACGCGGGAGACCTCGATTGCCGTCGATGTCGGCTGCGGCTACGGGACCTTCACCATCCCAGCCGCGGAGATGATCGGCGGCACGGTCCACGGGTTCGATATCGAGCCCGAGATGGTCCGGGCCACGGCTGCCAGAGCGAAAGCGGAGGGGCTCGACAACGTCCAAGTCCATCTGAGGGACGTCGTCGCGAATGGGACCGGACTGCCCGACGCGAGTGTCGGCTACGTCATGCTCTTCAACATCCTCCACGGAGAACAACCGGATCGACTGCTGCGCGAGGCCCACCGAATCCTCGCCCCGGGCGGGACCGTCGCGGTAATGCATTGGGTGAGCGACCGGCCCACTCCCCGCGGGCCTTCGCTGGCGATCCGTCCATCGCCCGCCGACTGCGCCGCATGGCTGATCGAGGCCGGCCTGGCTGCCGGCGAGCCGATCGATCTGCCGCCCTATCACTTCGGGATTCTGGGACGCAAGTCTTAGCGACTGGCCGCGTGGCGAGGCTATCCGCGCGGTTCGTGGGCCCATAAGATGAAGCCCGGACCGGCGCGTTCCTTCTCGCGAAGACCCCTGGCGCCTGTTCGTCTGGAACGGGGATGAACCAGATCCGATCGCGATCGATTCGAATTGGGCAGAGCGTCAGAGCCGTTTTGGCGCTGGTCTGCGCCACGGCGATCGCGGGCGCCTGTGCGGGCTCAACCGCGACCCTCACCTCCGGCGTGACTCTCGCTCTGACGCACGGAATGCTGATCGACGGGACCGGCAGCGCGCCGGTCGCTGACGCCACCGTCCTGATCGCCGGCGACAAGATCGAGTCGGCCGGGCCCGCGGCCGCCATCTCCATTCCCGCCGGGACCCGAACGGTCAACTTGAACGGGGCCGCCATCCTGCCGGGTTTCATCGACGCTCACGTCCACCAGGGCTTTTCCGAATCGAACCTTCGCGCCTGGGCCCAGGGCGGGGTCACTACCGTTCGGGACGAGGGTGCCTCCATCGCTCAGATCCACGGACTCAAGGAGTTCCGAGCCAGGACCTCGAAAGACCCGCACCTGGCGCGCCTGGTTTCCTTCGGCTCGATGCTCACCGTGCCGGGCGGCTTCGGGCAGCGATTCGCCAATACCGCCGACGAGTTCCGCCATGCCGTGGAAGACGAATTCGAGAACGGCGTGGACGGCATCGAGATCGTTCTGGAAGACGGCTTCGACGAAGGCTATTCGGGAAGCCTCGACGGCATCGACCTGAGCCCGACCGGCGGCCAGCCCTTAAGGCACGGCCTGCCAAAGCCCACGGCGGCTGAGCTGAAGGCGGTGGTGGCCGCCGCCCACGCTCATAACCTGCCCGTCTCGGGCCACCTGACTCAGGGTGAGTACCTCGACGACCTGCTGGACGCCGGAGTGGACGATGTCGCCCATTTGCCCACCGACCCCGTCTCCGACGAAAGCCTGCGGAGGATGGCCCGCGATGACGTCTACATCGTCACCACGTTCACCGGGCTCGACCGAATCGGCGCCTCGGGACAGCGCGACGCCCTGATGTACGTCGTCAAGACGGGCGGCCAGGTCGTGCTCGGTAGCGACAACGGTGGGAGCCCGGGCGGATTCGAGCCAGGCATCCCCATGAGCGAGCTCGACCAGATGGCCGAAACGGGCATGGAACCGATGGACCTCATCCTCGCTTCAACCCGAAACGCGGCCCATGTCTGCGGCCTCGACGGCAAGGTTGGCACCCTGACGCCCGGGCTGGCCGCCGACATCCTGGTCGTGGCGGGCAATCCCCTCGACGACATTCGCGCGCTCGAGCATGTTCGGATGGTCGTCCACGGCGGGACGATCATCCGTGACGAGCCTTCGTCGCCCATGTAGCCGAGGGGATGGGTCTGACCGCAGGTTCGGGTTCCGGAGCCCAGGGTCAAGCGGTCCCGGAAGGCGCGGCCGGCCGGCGCCAGAGTCTTCGAACGACGCGGTAGGCCACGAAGAGGATCAGTAGTCCCAGGCCGACCGGCAGCCCGACGATGATCAGCCAGACCGCCGCGGATGCGAGGCCTTGCCCAAACTTGACCAGGGTGGCAGTCGCGTCGTCGACGGAGCCATTGATGCTCCAGCCGCTTGCCGCGGTCGTGGTCTGGGTTCCCGGAGCCGCCGCGAACTGCACGCTCAGCGTACTGAAGGCCGCCTGATCGCCCAGCTGGTTGCGCTGACCCTGGAGTGCCTCGATCTGGCCTCGGACCGTGCTGAGCTGGGTCTGAACGGCGAGCGTGTCGGCGATCGTCGTCGCCTTGGCCATGATGCTCAGGAACGCTTGCTCGGTGGCACGCAGATTGGTCAAATGGGCGTCCATGTCCACGGCCGAGGCGGTCACGTCCTGGGTCTGGACCCTCTCATCGAGGATCTTCAGCGTGCCCCCGCCGGTGGCGCCGTGAATTGCGGTCAGCGTCGCGTCCCATTTGGCCACCGGGATTCGGTAGGTGACCGAGATGTTCAGGCTGTCGCCATCGCCCGAGCGGGTCGACGCCGAGACATAACCGCCGGCCGCGGCCACGATGCCGTTGGCCTGGTTGGCCGAAGCCGCGGGGTTGGAGACCTGCAGGTCCAATTGCCCGGTCTTGATGATCAGCGTCTGCGCGCCGATCTCGGGCGCGGAGGCGGCCGGCGCCGGATTGGCCGGCACGGGAGTCGCGGCGGGTGCGGGAACGGAGTTCGGGAGGTTCGGGAGATCCTTCCCGCCCGGGGCGGGATTGAGCGCGGCGACGTTCGGACCCGCCGTGGGCGCGGCCGAGGACGAAGAGCAGGCCACCACGTTCAAGCCGAGAACAACCAACAAAGGAAGAACGGCCAGGCGCCGGTTTGCCACTCTCATCGGACCCCTCCAATGCGGACTGCGACGGACCGTCGCCAACATCCAGACGCTATCTATTCGCCCGAGAGTCGCCGACGGTTCAGTCGTGAAGCGCGGGCTTCCCCGTCAGCTGCTCGATCGCCTGGCGGGCCGGCCAGGCTACCGTTGCCTTCGGATAAACTCGTCGGACTCGTACGCCGGAGCAGCTCAGTGGGAACCCCATGGTTCTGGAATCGGATCCCATTCTTGAAGCCGCTGCCGGACAAGGAAGCATCGCCGCACGAGACGCAGGCGAACGCCGTCCTTCGTCCGGTCGTCTTCGGAGCGAATGACGGGCTGGTCAGCAACCTCGCCCTGGTCATGGGCGTCGCAGGCGCGAACCCGGCCGCCGGGGTGATCGTTCTCGCGGGCGTGGCCGGTTTGCTTGCGGGAGCCTTCTCGATGGCCGTCGGCGAATACATCTCCGTCCGATCGCAGCGCGAACTGCTCGACCACCAGCTCGCGTTCGAACGGGCGCAGATTCGCGAAACCCCTGAACAGGAGCGTCAGATCCTGGCTCGGGTCTATCGACAGCGCGGGTTCACGGAGGAGGAGGCGTCCCATTTCGTCGACCGAGTCTTCGCCGACCCGGAACACGCGGCCACGCTCCTCATCTTCGAGGAGGTCGGACTCGACGCCCGCTCCATCGGTTCGCCGGCTGCCGCGGCCGGAAGCTCGTTCGTCGCCTTCACGATCGGTGCGCTCGTGCCTCTCGTCCCGTACGTTCTCCTCGCCGGCGGAACCGCGTTTGGCACGAGCCTGGGCTTGAGCCTCGTGGCGCTCGCGCTCCTCGGCTACGGCATCAGCCGTCTGACCCACCGCCCGCCGCTCTACGCGAGCGTCCGGCAGGTATTCCTCGGTGCGGCTGCCGCGGCCGTCACGTTTGCCGTCGGAAGCGTCATCGGCGTCCAGGCCGGCGGTTAAGCCCTTTGAAAAGCGAGGCACAGGGGGAGATCGGATGACTCCACTCTTCAGGGCAATCGACGCGCTGGAGGTCGAGGTGCCCTCGCTCGACGACGGGCTTGCCTTCTACCGCGACCGCCTCGGGCACGAGCTTATCTGGCGGACGGAGACGTCCGCGGGCCTCCGGCTGCCTGAGAGCGGCACAGAACTCGTCCTTCAGGCCGCCCGACCGGGGATGTTCGTCGACATCCTCGTCGACTCGGCGGATGCCGCCGCCGAGCGCTTTGCCGCCGCCGGTGGCCGCGTCGTCTCGGGCCCATTCGACATCGCCATCGGGCGCTGTGTCGTCGTGGAGGATCCGTGGGGGAACCGTCTCGTGCTGCTTGACACCTCGAATGGCTTGTACGTCACCGACGACCACGGCAACGTCATCGGCACGACTGGACACTCGTAGCGCCTCGAGTCGTCGGCAAGGCCGACCGACGCGGCCATCGATCGCCCGGCAGCCCGCACCTAGCTCGCCGAGACAGCGCTCGGAGCGGCGGCCTGCCAGCTCGACGTCTGGCCGGCAGACTCGGCAGCGATTGCCGAGGGGTTGAAGCCCCTGGCGATCAGCCAAACCGCCATGACCATCTCCTGCACGGCGAGCGGGCCCGTGAAGAGGGTGAGCGACTGCCCGAACATGCTCCCAATCGGCGCCACGATATAGAGCACGGCTCCCACGAGCGCCCAGGTGGACAGCCATCGGGGCACGAGTCGGTACTGGTAGAGCACCGCGTAGAACATCAGTGCGCCGAGAACGAAGGGGATGGCGAGCAGCTGATCCCAGATCACGGTCTCGGTTGTGCGCACGAAATTGGCGAGCGATCCCGCATCCGGCTCCTTGCTGAGGGCGATGAGCAGCAGCCACAAGAGCGCCGTGACGATGTAGAAGATCGTCTCGAGCGCGCCGCGGAAGACGACGTAGCCCATGGCCAGGGTTTCGTTGTACCTCTTGCCGATCGGCCAGAACACGACCGGGACCATCGCGAGGGAGAAGCCCGCAACCAGGAAGAGCAGGACTCCGAGCGCCATCCGGTTCGGTTCTGCGGCGACCTGGGCCAGATAGGCCGGGCCCGACAGGACCGCGCCCGTGACGACCACGCTGAGGACCATGCCGACCGTTCCGATGATGTACAGCACGCCGATCCAGACGGCGGCCTTCCGATCCGCGGTCAGGCCAGGTTTCGCCGCGCCGACGGCGATCGTTCCGTTCGAATTCATCTTCTCTCTCCTATTCGGGTCGAGGCGACAGGATGACGACCGCGGTCTCGCGTGATCGCAGCGCGGCGTAGGCGTCGAGATCCTTGTCGTAGGTGGCCTGCATGGCCCAGAGGCGCGGCCGCTCGTCCTTGTCCGCCGCGTGGGCGTGGACGGCGCGCGAGCCACCGGGCAGATCGACGGTGACGTCGGGCTGAGCCTGCAGGTTGAGCCACCAGGCGGGCTCGGGGTCGGCCCAGCCGTTCATGGCCATCGTGACCAGGTCGGGACCGTCCTCGAAGTAGCCGAGGATGGCCACTCGCTCCTCGCCGCTGCGGCGCCCGACCGTGTGGAGCCGCATCATGCCCCAGCGGTCGGCGGTCGCGGTCCGGAGGCCGAAGCGGCCGCGCGTGACTGAGTAGAGGCCACGCTGCAACGTCCAGAACAAGCGAATGAACCAGCGCGGCGGCAGAGGCGCTGCCTTGGTCGATGCTTCCGTGGGCATAGTGAGCTCCTTCTTGGTGCAATGTTGGTGTGGCCTTCGGCCGGGCGGCCCGGCGTCGGCGGTCGGCGGTCGGCCGGGCGGTGTGGCCGGGCCGTGGTCGGCCGGTCAGACCTGTTCGTCCGGGTACTGGAAGACCTCGTCGAGGCGAACGTGGAAGACGCGGGCGATCTGGAAGGCCATCTCGAGCGAGGGCGAGTACTTGCCCTGCTCGATGGCGATGACCGTCTGGCGGGTGACGCCGACTCGATCGGCCAGGTCCGCCTGCGTCATCTCGCCGTTGGCGAACCGGAGCGCCCGGATCGAGTTGGTGACGTGCGTGGGCTTTACCACTTCTGGAACGGCCCGTGATAGGCCGCGATCTTGGTGACGGAGCTTCCAACCGCGGCGAGGATGCCGGCGAAGTAGATCGCGTTGCCGATCCAGAACCGGTCCGCCGCGGCCATGGCCAGAACGAGGGCGGCGATCGCGCCGGCGATGAGCACGTAGTTGCCTATTCGCTCGCCGAAACGGTCGATCTCCTTGTCGCGCTGGTCATGCTTGTCGGCCTCCTTGGGGTTGGTCGCGGCGGCGATGACGTTGCCCACGACGTTCAGGACGACGAAGGCGACGATCGAATAGATCATCGGCTGGACCCACTCGATCTCGGCGACCGGCTTGCCCAGCGCCTGCGTGAGCGTCCACGTCCCGTACGTGGCCAGCGTCGCCACCGCGACCACCAGGACGACCCAGTTGCTCTTCTCCAGGAATGCCATCTGCCTCTCCATTGTCAAAGATTGCTGACATCGGCAAGGTAAAGCAGAGCAGACACAATGTCAAGTATTCTGTACACTGTCGCCCCAGGTCCGACGAGCCGTCGGATCGAGACCTCGAAGGAGACAGACGTGGTCGGACAGATCCTGGCGGTGGTGGCGGTCCTGTTCATCGGGCTCGCCGCGGTCGCGATCCTATGGTTCCTGGGAATGCGGGCCAAGTTCCCGCCGACCGTCAAGGCGATGATCTGGTTCACGCGAACCGTCATGAACCCGCGCCAGATGCAGTCGGCAGGCACGCCGGGCGCGTATGCGTCGGTGATCCGTTGTTGCGGCCGCAAGTCCGGGCGCGACTACGCGACGCCGGTCGTGCCGGTTCCTACCAGCGACGGGTTCGTGATCGCGCTCCCCTATGGGCGACGAGCCAATTGGCTCAGGAACGTGCTGGCGAACGGCTCGGCAACGATCGTCCACGAGGGACGCACCTACGCGGTCGACCGCCCGGAAATCGTCCAGATGCGGGCGGTCGAGACCAGCTTCTCAGCGTCCGAACGGAGGAGCCACCGGCTGTTCGGCGTCGACGAGTGCCTCCGCGTTCGCATCGCGGCGGCCGCGCCGGCGGCGCTCGACCCGGCGACCGCGGGCTGAACCGCGAACTGAGGTGTCCCGGCGGTGGATGCGCCGCGAGCCCGCTTACCTGTCGGGTCCCGGAGACATGTCGGTCTCATGCGCTGAACCCGTCGTTGCCGCCCAACCGTCGACCCCAAAAGATGCCCGAGGAAGTCGAAGCAGGAGCTGGACGTGTCTTACGAAGGTAAGGGCGGTGAGGTGAACGCCGTGTACCGGCAGCGCGTCGCGTTTCCCCCGCTGGTCAGCAGCCGGTCATCGGTCGAGTTCGCCGCGCCCGGTTCGGTCACTCGAAACGAGTTTGGGCTGTTTCGCTGGGAGATGAAGCCGCACGCGGGTGGACCGGCCGCCCACTTCCACCGGACGTTCTCGGAGTCGTTCTACATCCTATCTGGCACTGTCCGGCTCTTCGACGGGTCGGCGTGGGTCGAAGCGACGACCGGCGACTTCCTGTACGTGCCTCGCGGGGGCATCCATGCGTTCGCCAATGATTTCGACAGGGACGCGTCGATGCTGATTCTTTTCGCTCCGGGGATCGCGCGCGAGCGCTTCTTCCAGGAGATAGCCGAGATCGGACATTCCGGCCGCACGCTGTCCCCGGCAGAATGGACCGATCTCTATGCCCGACACGACCAGTTCCCGGTCGAAGTCATCCGCCAGGCAATCCCCCGCTCCTGACGGCAACCGTTCACCGACCGGAGGGTCACGAGGTGGCCAGCACTGCGGTCCGGCTACTTGCCGTCGCGGGGGCAGAGAAAGTCCGCGTCGAAACGACCCACGATGTACTGGACCAGTTCGACGCGGCCGCCGGTGAAGCCCTTCGAACCGCACATGCCCACCGCCTGTTTCGCGGAGCCGGCACCCGCCACCCAGCTCGGATGGGCTGAGAAGTTGGACGTGCCGCCGGTGATCAGCTTCCACTGGTATTGGGTCGAGTAGAAGCCGATGCCGGCGGTCTTCACCGACTGGAGGTACGCGACCGCGCCGCTGAGGGCCGCCACATTGAGCGTCGTGTCGGGCCGCCAGCTGTTCTCCGTCTCGACGTCGAGCCACCACATGTTCGCGGATGGCGTGCTGGTCGCTCCCGCCGACGCGAGGCCAAGGGTGACGTAGGCGTCGATTGCCGTTCGGTACGCGTCGGCCGCCGCGTTCCAGCCGTAGTCGTACGCGCAATCGGCAGTGTCCGATCCCGGCACCTCAGTCGTGTTGCACTGGCGCGGGGAAGCCTGATTGCTGGGCCACTTCTTCGAAAGGTCCGGTCCGGGGTTGCCGGTATTGGCGTAAAGCTGGGCCTTGAGGCCGCCCGCCCACGCGAGCTCGGGCGGGCTATCGCCCGCACTCAGGCACGGGTTGGCGCTGAAGACGATCCCGTGGTTCACGCCGACGATGCCGAACTCCGCGTTGTCCGGATAGGGGCGGCCGCACTGCGGGTAGGAGATGTCGAACCAGCACGGCGTCGCCCCGGTCTTGCAGCTCGAGACCATGCTGCCAGCCGATGGTGGCTTCGGCCGCGGCCGCGTGGACGCCGACCGTGGCCGCGACGAGGACGCCGATGCTCAAAGCGGCCACCCACTTCCTCGGCGAGTCGTCCAGCCAGAATCGCGCCTTGCGGGCCAGCAGGTATGCGTCGAGCACGGCCCAGAGGTGGTAGCCGGCAAGCAGCAGGTCGAGGATCAGCAGACTCGCGAGCAGCCTCGGGTCCGGCGTGGGACCTGTGAGCACGGCGGGATCCTGGAGCATGACGAACCCGAAGGCGCCCAGGACCGCCAGCGCGGGGAGCGCCACGAGCGCGGCGCGGCTGCGTTGCCCCGATGAGGCCTGCCCAAGCCCCGGGAACAGGAAAGACAGCAGCGCGGCGGCGAATGGCGTCATGGCAACTCGTACCCTCTCGCCACGATGGTAGCCGAGACGGCGGACCTCAGCTGACCGTTAGTACGACCTTGCCGCGGGCGTGACCGGTGGCAGCGTGGCTCAGTGCCGCGCCGGCCTGGGACAAGGGGTAGCTTCGGTCGATGACCGGGACGAGCTTCCCGGCGGCGGCGAGGTCGGCGAGCGTTTCGAGATCGGCGACCCCGACCTGGGCAATGAAGAAGCGCACCCGCTGCCGCAGAAGTCGGGCTCGAACCATGCCCGCCGCGATCCGCACTATCGGGCCGGCAACATGCCCCTTGCCGGCCCCGACGAGAACGAGGATGCCGCCTGGCTTCAAGGTCCGCCGCAGCATCCGGATCCCGTCGAACGCGCCGACGTCGATGACGGCGTCATACGTCCCCCGCGCGCCCCGCTGCTTCTCGGCGGTGTAGTCGATGACCTCGGCCGCACCGAGCGATCGGACCAGGTCGATCTTGTCGGTGCTGGTGACGGCGGTGACTTCGGCCCCGAAAGCACACGCGATCTGGACCGCGAGGGTCCCGACTCCCCCACCGGCGCCGGTGACGAGCACCTTCTGCCCAGGCTGGACCCTGCCGTGATCCCGAACTGCCTGCAGAGCGGTCAATCCGGCGACCGGCAGCGAGGCCGCCTGCTCGAAGGTGAGACCGGCGGGCTTGCGGACGAAGTCTCCGCCCGCAACGAGCTCGCCCCAGGCGCCACGCCCGCTGCCGAAGACCTGGTCACCGGGCGCCAGATCGGTTACGCCCGAACCAATGGCCTCGACAACGCCAGCAGCGTCCGCGCCCAGGACTCGAGCCTTTGGCCCGCGCAGGCTGAAGAGGCGAGCGATCATCGGATCGCCGAGGACCATGTGCCATTCCATCGCGTTCACCGACAGGCGCGAACGCGAACGAGCACGCCTCCCTCGGGCGCGGTGGGTGGATCGATCTCGCTGAGTTCGAGATTCTCGGATCCGTAGCCGCGCTGCAGTATCGCCTTCATGAGCGAGATCCTATTGGCACGAACACACTCGATACATGATCCTAGGGACCAGAAACATAACTTACGGTTGCGGAGGCGACGTGACAGATCCCGCCGGGCGCGGCGATGCCTAGACCGAGCGTCTCGTCCGGCTATGCGGGCGGACTGCTAGCCTTCGCGGTCTCGAAAGGCGCGGACCGCTCGACGCTCCTGGAGCGCGCCGGAATAGATCCCAATGCCGTCGTCGATCTCGACCGACGGATTGCCTTCGCGAACTACGTCTCGCTGATGCGCGAGGCCAAGGTGCTGACCGGCGACGCGGCGCTCGCCCTGCATTTCGCGGAGGCCGTCACAGTCGAGAGCGTCTCGATCGTCGGGCTTATCAGCCAGTCCTCGGGAACGATGCGCGACGCGCTCATCCAGCTCAACCGCTACGTCCGGTTGATCGTGGACGTGGGCGACAAAACGCGCGACCGCTTCGAATTGGTCGTTGCCGGTGGTGAGCAGTGGATCGTCGACACGCGGCCCAACCCGAACGACTTCCCGGAACTTACCGAATCCGCCCTTGCGCAGCTCGCCGTCGGACCGAGGCGGGTCGGGATTCCGCCCTTCGTGAAGGAGTTGCACGTAACCCATCCCGAGCCCTCTTATCGCGCCGAGTACGTGCGCGTCTTCGGTGCGCCGGTCGTCTTCGATGCGGACTTGAACGGCTTCCAGATTGACCGGGCCGTTCTGAGCCGCGACGTCGCTAGTCTCCTGCCCGGTTACGCATTCGGCGTCCTCACGGATCGTGCCGACGCGCTCCTGGCCGAGCTGGATGGGTCCGGCTCCACCCGTGGCCGGGTGGAGGAGCAGCTGATGCCGATCCTCCACACCGGCGGGGCAAGCATGGAGACGATCGCCAGCAGCCTCGGCGTCAGCCGCCAGACGCTCTTCCGTCAGCTCCGAGCCGAGGGGGTCACCTTCGAACGAGTCATCGACGACTTGCGCCACCGGCTCGCGATCCGGTACTTGAGCGGATCGAAGGTGTCGATCAACGAGACCGCCTATCTGGTCGGATTCTCCGATCCGAGCGGCCTTCTCGCGCGCCTTCAAGCGCTGGACGGGCATGAGCCCGCGGGCCGCTCGCACGTCAAGGCGTTGACCCGCCGCGAGGACTTCAGGCCTCCCGTCTCGTGCCCCCGCCAGCACGGTGCCGTAGGTAGGGCCGATCGGGTAGGTCACTGGTACTTATGTACCGCCTTCCGGCACTACCATCGGCGGCTCACTCGGGCCTAGCTTCCATCTCGAGGGAGCGGGGCATCTTTGAGAAGGCTGTACGCGACCACCCGCAGTTCCGGCTTTCACCGCGTTGCGCGGGTCGGGGGCCGCCTTACTGTCGCCGTGGCAACGCTCGCCTGTGCCGCGGCTCTCGGAGTCGCGCATCCAGTCGCCGTAGCCGCCTCCGATCCCACGGTCGCCGCCGCCGGCGACTATGGCTGCGACCCGCTGGACCCCAACTACAACAACCTCGACGGCACGCCCGACGGCAAGCAGTGCGAGCAGAAGGCGACCTCGAACCTGCTGGTCAACGGGGGCTTCGACAAGGTCCTGGCGCTGGGCGACCAGCACTACTGCGGCAGCCTCGCGGAATACCAGCAGGCCTACGATCCAACCTGGGGCCGCGTCAAGGCGATCACCCGCCCGGTCCCGGGCAACCACGAGTACCTGACCGCGGGCGGGTCGACGCCGACGACCGGCTGCGACAGCTCCAACGCCGGCGCCGCCGGCTACTTCAGCTACTTCGGTGCCGCGGCAGGAACCGCGGGTCAGGGCTGGTACAGCTACGACGTCGGGGCCTGGCACCTGATCGCGCTGAACTCGAACTGCAGTGATGTCGGCGGATGCATCCCCAGCTCGCCTCAGGGCTTGTGGCTGGCCGCCGACCTGGCCGCCCATACCAACCAGTGCATCCTCGCCTACTGGCACATACCCCTGTTCAGCTCCGGTGGCCGAGCTGCCCAGAACGGCTACTGGCTGTGGCAGCAGCTCTACGCGGCCCACGCCGACGTGGTACTCGACGGCCACGACCACATCTACGAGCGGTTCGACCCTCAGGATGCGAACGGCCTTGCGGACCCGAACGGCATCCGCGAGTTCATCGTCGGCACGGGCGGGGCCAACCACACCTCGATCGCGGCGGCCGCGGCGAACAGCGCGGTCCGCGACACGACGACGTTCGGCGTTCTCGCGCTGACGCTGCACTCCAACAGCTACTCATGGGTCTTCGAACCGGCGGCCGGCGCGGGAACCTTCACTGACAGCGGCTCGGCGTCATGCCACAACGGCGGACCCGCCCCCAGCGCGAGCCCGAGCCCGACTCCCAGCTCCGGGCCTTCGGGCGGCTCGATGACTTTCAGCCCCGTCGCCGATAGCTACGTGGACGCATCCGCCCCGACGGCCACGCACGGCTCGGCCACCAGCCTCCGGATCGACGGGTCGCCGGTGGTGCGGAGCTACCTGCGGTTCAACGTGAGCGGTATCACCGGCACAGTCACAGGCGCCACGCTGCGAGTCTGGGCCAACACCGCGCAGACCACCGGATACGACGTCTATGCGGTCGCGGACAACACCTGGAGCGAGACCACGATCACCAACGCCAACGCGCCGCCGTTCGGGGCGACCAGGCTCGGCGGCTCGGGCACGATCGCCGCCGGAACGTGGACGAGCGTGAGCGTGACGTCCGACGGTCAGGGCAACGGGACGTTCAGCTTCGGGCTCTCCACAACGAACAGCACCGCGGTGTCGTTCTCGTCGCGTGAGGGTCCGCATCCCGCTCAGCTGGTCATCGCCTGCTCGGGTGCGGGCGGCACGCCGACCACCTCGCCGACCGGAACTGCCACGACCCCGCCGACGAATCCCGAGCCCGACGGCGACGCCGACCGCGAGCCCCACGGCCTCGCCCTCCCCCACGCCGGCGCCGACCGCCACGTCGAGCGGATCTTCCGGGACCGCGACGTTCACCCCGGTCGCCGACAGCTACGTGGACGCATCTGCTTCGGCCGGCAATTTCGGCACGTCCGCCCAGCTCCGCATAGACGGCTCGCCGGTCGTCCGGGCATACCTGCGGTTCAGCCTGACAGGGGTAAACGGCACCGTGACCTCGGCGGTCCTGCGCGTGTACGCCAACTCCGCTCAAACGCTCGGCTACGACGTCTACCCGGTCGCCGGCAACACCTGGGCCGAGAGCACGATCACGCACGCCAACGCCCCGTCCTTCGGCGCCAGCAGGCTCGGAAGCTCAGGCCGCATAAACGCTGCCTCCTGGACCAGCGTCGACGTGACCCCCGCGATCAAGGGCAACGGCGTCTTCAGCTTCGGCCTCTCGACGACCAACGCCACCGCCGTCTCGCTGTCGTCGCGAGAGGGTGCCCATCCGCCTCAGCTCGTGATCACGTGGACGAGCGGCGCTTCGATAGTCGCGCCAATGCCGCCGAGCCGTGGCGAGCCGTGGAAGGCAACGCTCTCGCTTCTGGCGGCCCTCCTCGGAGCGGCGATGCTGCGCTTCGCGAGCCGGCCCATTGCCAACGGTTTGAGTTCGAACGACCCGCTCAGACAACCGATGCGGTCTTCAGTCGCCGCCTGAAGAACACCGCCAGCAGGACGCCGTTCACGATCAACGCGATCCAGCAGGCCGAGAGAATGACGATCTCGAAGCGGTCCTTTCGGTCGATCCCGAAGGCCATCCAGTAGGCGGCCAGGGCAACGACGGCGACGCCGAAGGCCGTGCCGAAGATCCATCGGACCCCCGCGGCGAGCCGGCCACCAGTGACGAAAGCCGATGCGACGAGCACGAACGACAGTGCCATCGCGAGATAACCGAGTTCCTCGAGCGCGATAAAGAGGCCGTGCGGGTTGTATTGAATGAGAAGCGGCAGGCCGTTTGTTTCGTTGGCCTGCAGGCTTACGGGCACGACGGCGAACTGAACGTAGTAGTCGATCGCCAGAACCGTTCCCGAGACCAGGGCGAGGCAAACGGCGGCGATGCTGAGGATCTTCCGCTCAGCCGGGACCGCATAGTGGATCGACAGCATCAGGGCGAGGTATCCAAGGATGAACAGGATCGCCGCGGGCTGCCAAAGGAAGTCCTTTGGCCATTGTCCGGCCGTGCCCAGGTAGGGATACGGGACGCAGTTCGATGGGCAGTTGGCCCCGGCGACCGGCACGGCCGTAATCGCCAGCCCAAACGCCACGATTCCGACCGCGGCCGTGAATAGCGCCGCATACATGCCGAACTTGTTCGCCGTCGACGCGTCCTGCATCTCGATCCTCTGGTGACGGGGCTCGATCGAGAGCTCACGGTATCGGCCTGCATGCCCGGAGTAGTCCGCCGTCAGCCGGATCGGCCCTCAGCCTCGCGGAGGACCGGAGACTGCACGACGCCGGCGGAGCCGGTCCCTATTTCTCCCGGTTTACGAGCTTGCCGCCTCCGCGGCCGTGAGCCTCGCGCGCGTGGCCGTCCAACCGGCCAGCTCTTGTAGAGCCGCCTCGGAGCGTGAGCCGGGCTCTGCCGAGTAGACGAGGACCATCAGCCCCGGATCGGCAGACACGTCCATCACTTCATAGGAGAGCGCGATGTCACCGACGAGCGGATGGCGGAATTGCTTGATGCCGCTGCGGTGGAAGCGGACGTCATGGCTCGCCCAGAGGACCCGGAACTCTTCGCTCTGTGTGGACAGGAGCCCGATGAGGGACGAAAGCTCCTCGCCGTACGGATTGCGCCCTGCCTCGCCGTGCAGCGCCGCTACGACTTCCCGTGCGACCGTGTCCCAGTCGACGTAGAAGGTCCGCGCTCGTCGCGACAGGAAGATGAAACGGGCGGAGTTGATCGGCCGGGCCGGTTCCGCGAACAGCTCCGAGTAGAGCGCTTCGGCCAGGGGATTCGCGTACAGGATGTCGAACCGACCGTTACGCACGAGGGCCGGTACGTCCGTGATCGAATTGACGATCCTCTTCACCGCAGGACGGACCTGCGGGACGGCAGACGATCGGTGGGGCGTCGAGACATTGGCCGCGCGGACCAGGTTGGCGAGATGGGCACGCTCGGCTTCGTCGAGCTGGAGCGCCCGGCCGACGGCCTCGAGGACGTCGCTCGAGACGCCGTTCGCGTTGCCGCGTTCCAGCCGCGTGTAGTACTCCACGCTGATGTCCGCCAGCACCGCGACCTCCTCGCGGCGCAAGCCCTTCACGCGACGCTGGCGGCCCCCGCAAGGCAGGCCGACGAGGGAGGGCGTGATCCTCGCCCGACGGGAGACCAGGAACTCGCGGATCTCACTCGCGTTGCTCATGGGCCAGACAGTACCGCTTTTGCCGTTCTGTGGGAGGCCCTGGCAGTACCCCTAACGAGCGTGCCTTCATCGGCCTGCGCGGGGGTGCTTGACTTCATGGGCAGCGGTCGGATTGTGGGCCGCCGCATCGAGAGGGCCTCTCAGATCTCGGCCTCTTGACCGTCATCGCCCTGCCGCTCCGTGAGAGGCGAGGTTCACACCGTGGCTGATCAGCGTTCGAGGACGCATCCTGGCGTCGTCAACGCAGAACGCATCAAGGTCCTGCTCGAGCGGGTGCAGACGGGCGACGTGGAGGTCGACGCCGCCGTCGAGGAACTGCGCTGCCTTCCCTACCAGGACATGGGTTTCGCCCGGCTCGATCATCACCGGGCCCTCCGAAACGGTCTCCCGGAAGTCATCCTCGCCCAGGGCAAGCAGCCGGAACAGGTGATCGCGATCGCCCGGGCCATGGCCGAGCGGGGCGACAGGCTGCTCATCACCCGAGTCCAACCCATCATGGCCGAAGCCGTCCTGGCGGAGCTTCCGGCGCTTACCTACCACGAGCTGGCCCGGGTGCTCGTGCTCGATCGCGCGCCTGTGGCGGACCCAAAGCCCGGGATCCTGATCGCGACCGGTGGCACCGCAGATCTTCCGGTCGCAGAAGAGGCCGCCATCATCGCCGAACTGATGGGCAATCGAGTCGCGCGCATCTACGATGTCGGCGTGGCCGGCCTGCACCGATTGTTCGCCCACATGGACCTGCTTTGGGATGCGCGAGCGATCGTCGCGGTCGCGGGCATGGAGGGCGCGCTGCCGAGCTGATCGCGGGCCTCGTCGACGTGCCGGTGATCGCTGTGCCGACGAGCGTCGGCTATGGCGCGAACTTCGGAGGAGTCGCCGCGCTGCTGACCATGCTCAACTCCTGCGCCGGGGCATCGGCGTCGTCAACATCGACAACGGATTTGGCGCCGGCTGCCTCGCCGGCAACATCAATCGATTGGCCCGCTGATGGACGCCGTCGCGCATCGGCCAGGTCTTTCGCCGGAGCTCCGGCCCCGCTGGAACGCGCTCGTCCACCGCCTCGCCGAATTCGACTCCGCTGTCGTGGCGTTCTCGGGCGGAGTGGACAGCAGCCTGCTTGCCACCGCCGCCTGGCAGGCTCTGGGCAATCGAATGACGGCCGCGATGGTTTGTTCCCCGGTCCAATCCGCCTCCGACGTGGAGTGGGCGCGGGCCCTGGCCGCCGTCGTGGGTTTCCCCCTGCGCATGGTCGATCATGATCAGCTATCCGATGCCGAGTTCGTCGCCAACCCGCCGGATCGGTGCTACGTCTGCAAGCGCGGTTTCCTCCGGCTGCTCGGCGGCGTGGCCGTCGCAGAGGGTTTCGCGGCCGTCGTGGAGGGCTCGACCGCCGACGACGCCGGCGACTATCGCCCGGGCCGACGAGCCGTGGCCGAAGCCGGCGTCAGCAGTCCGCTCCTGGAGTTGCGGTTCAGCAAGCGCGAGATCCGGGCATTCGCCCGGTCATTGGGGCTGCCCAATTGGGATCGGCCGAGCGAGCCGTGTCTCGCGACGCGCTTCCCATACGGATCCCCCATCACCCGAGACGCGCTTCAGCAGGTTGCGCAAGGGGAGCGCCACCTGCACGAACTCGGCTTTTCCACGGTGCGCGTTCGCCACCGCGGCCAGATCGCGATGATCGAAGCACCTGCCGCCGAGGTCGAACGGCTGGCACTGCACCGGGGCGCGATCGTGGCGTTCTTCCGCTCGCTCGGCTTCACCTACGTCGCGGCGGACCTGGCGGGCTACCGATCGGGCAGCCTGAACGAGGTCCTGCCGGCCCAGGCCACGTCCCAGACCCAGGCCGCGGCGCAGTTCGGGGCCACGGCCCAGTTCGGGGCCCCGGCCCAGGCCGAGGCCCGGCCCATTGGAGCCGGCCGATGAAGATCGCCTACGCGGACTGTTTCTCGGGGATCAGCGGAGACATGTTCCTGGCCGCACTCCTCGACGCCGGCCTCACCCTCGAGACGTTGCGCGACGGCATCGATCGGCTGGGTCTACCCGAGAAAGTGGAGCTGCTACTCACCGAGACGCGTCGCGGACCCATGCGCGCCGCGAGCCTCGAAGTCGGGGCGGCGGACTCCGTGGCGGAGCGCGGGCTCCACGACATGCTCGCGATGCTCGAGCGGAGTCGGCTATCCGACGGTGTCAAGGCCGCGGCCTCGAGGGTCTTCACCTTCCTGGCGGAGGCCGAAGCCCGAGTCCACGGAGAACCGGTGGAACAGGTTCACTTCCACGAGGTCGGCGCCATGGATTCCATCGTCGACATCGTGGGAGCGGCGATCGGGCTCGAAGCCCTCGGGATCGAGCGGCTCTATGCGTCGCCGCTTCCGTATGGCACGGGCTCGGTCGAGAGCCGTCACGGCAGATTGCCCCTGCCCGCTCCCGCCACGCTCGAGCTGATGCGGATGGCGAAGGCGCCCCTGGTGCCGGTCAACGCGAACGTCGAACTGGTCACTCCAACCGGGGCCGCGATTCTCTGCGGCGCTGGGCACGTTCGAAACACCCGACATCACGATCCAGAGCGTGGGCGTTGGGGCCGGAAAGCGGGAGCTGCCCTGGCCGAACGTTCTGCGCCTGATCGTCGGCGAGACGGCGTCCGACGAGCCCGAGGCCGACGGGGGCCCTGGCCGCAGTTCGGGGTCCGACGAGCGGGAGCCCATGGTCCTCATCGAGACCAACATCGATGACATGAACCCTCAGTTCTACGGCCACGTGATGGCGCGGCTCTTCGAGGCCGGCGCGAAGGACGCTTTCCTGATTCCGATCCAGATGAAGAAGAACCGCCCCGGAACGCTGCTGGGCGTGGTCGCGCGCCGTCGCGACGAAACCGCCCTGGCGGAGCTGCTGCTGCGAGACACCACCACGCTCGGCGTCCGCGTGCAGCCGGTTCGGCGCTACGTGGCGGACAGGGCGTTCCGGCGGGTCGAGACCCGTTTCGGCTCCGTGAGCGTGAAGCAGAAGATCCTGGATGGAGTGGTGGCGGCTTCCGCTCCCGAATACGAGGACTGTGTCCGGCTGGCCGACGAGAACGGCGTCGCGCTGGCCGAGGTGTATCAGGCAATCAACGAGGAGCTCTGGCGATGAACGAGGATCGGGCGGGGAATCCCGCACAGGCTGATCAGACAGCGGGGCAGAGCGGCCCGCAGCTCTCCCGGCGTACGTTCCTGAGGCTGACAGCCGCGGGTGCGGGCGCGGTGGTCCTGGGCAGCGTGCTCGAGGCCTGCAAAGGTGCCTACGTGCCCTCGGCGGTCCCATCCACGGGACCAACTAAGGCCGCGGCTTCGGCGGGTGCGCCGGCGTCGTCGACATCTGCAAACGTCAACGCCACCGGCTTTCCGGACCTCGTCGTCGCGAGCGACGGTGAGCCCGAGGCACTGGTGCGGACCGCGATGGCCGCGCTCGGCGGCATGAGCCGCTTCGTGCCGAAGGGCGCAAGCGTGATCGTGAAGCCGAACATCTGCGTCGCGGATCGAAGCTACGACCTTGCGGCGACCACGAACCCATGGGTGGTGGGGACGGTCGTCAAGATGGCATTCGAGGCGGGCGCGAGCAGCGTCAAGGTGTTCGACAACCCGTTCTCCGGCACCGCTGAGGATGCCTACGAGACGAGCGGCATCGGCGAGCAGGTCCGGGCGGCCGGCGGGCAGATGGTTCTGATGTCGCAGCGCGGCTTTGTCACCAAGCCCGTTCCGGACTCCAAGTGGCTGGAGGAGGTGGACATCTACGAGGAGATCCTCAACGCGGACGTGGTCATCAACGTTCCGCTCGTGAAGGACCACGCGCTCGCCACGATGACCGCCGGTCTGAAGAACATGATGGGCATGGTGGCCTATCCCGCGGCCCTGCACATCGACCTCGAGACGACCATTCCGAAGCTCTACAGCCTGATCAAGCCGGACCTGACGATCGTCGACTGCGTGCGGGTCCTGACTGCGAACGGCCCCGAAGGCGGCGACCCGGCCTGGGTGAAGAAGCTCGACAAGGTCGTGGCCGGCACCGACGGCGTGGCGGCCGATACCTATGTCTGCCGGTTCCTCGACCTCAAGCCGGAAAGCCTCCCGTACCTCGCTTATGCAGAGTCGATCGGGCTCGGGCACGCCGACCTGTCGAAGATCTCCATAAAGGAAGTCTCGGCCTAGCGTGCACGCCAGAGTCGGCTGGGTAGGCGCCCGAAAGGGCGTCCAGGCGGGGTCGCTCGTCGCGGTCCTCGCTCTCTCCGTGCTGGCACGGAGCGGGCGGTTGTCCGGCGACGCGCTCAACATCCCCATCCGTCTCGATCCGCTGCTGGCACTGACCAGCTCGCTGGCCGGACGCGGCCTCGTCGTAGGGGCGTGGCTCGCCGTCGTCACGCTCGTCTTGACCCTCGTCTTCGGGCGGGCGTGGTGCGGCTGGCTGTGCCCGCTGGGAACGGTGCTCGACCTCCTGCCCTTCCAGCGCAAGCGCGGGAGCAGCCCGGCAGTGCCGGAATCCTGGCGCAAGGTCAAGTACGTGCTGCTCTTCGTCATCCTGTTCGCCGCGCTGCTGGGCAACCAGACGCTGGTCTTCCTCGACCCTATGGCGATCGTCTTCCGCACGCCTTGCCGCGGCGATATGGCCCGTGCTCGACACGCTGGTGACCGCGTTCGAGGATCTGGTGGGTCGCGATCTCGGCCTGGACGGCGCCGTGACGTCGTTCGACTCCGTCATCCGGCCGGCCGTCCTGCCCGTGGAATCCGTCTCGTACCAGGATGGCTTGCTTGTGGCCGCCTTCTTCGTCGGGCTGATCGCGCTGAACCGCCTCGCCCCTCGATTCTGGTGCCGCTATTTGTGTCCACTGGGCGGACTCCTCGGGTCTGTTGAGTCGGGTGGCGATCTTCCGGCGGCTGGCGTCCGACGACTGCAACCGCTGCGGGCGCTGCGTCCGTGCCTGCCCCACCGGGACCATCGATCCCGCGAGGGGCTACGCGAGCGACCCGGCCGAATGCACCGTTTGCATGAACTGCCTCGGGGTCTGCAAGCCGGACGCGACGGCATTCCGACCGCGTCTCGCCCTTCCCGAAGGCCGGCCGTACGACCCGTCGCGCCGCGCCTTCGCCCTCTCCCTCGGCGCCGCCGCGGTGGGCATCGCCCTCTTCCGCACGAGACCTGCTCGCGAAGCGCGAATCGCCATTCCTGCTGCGGCCGCCGGGCTCGCGGGAAGCCAACGCCGACGCGGTCGCACTGGCGAGTTGCACGCGCTGCAATGCCTGCGTCGGCGCATGCCCCACTGGCGCCATCCAGCCTGCCCTTCTCCAGGCAGGCCTCCAGGGACTCGGCACGCCGCTGCTGGTGCCCCGAATCGGCTACTGCGACTACTCCTGCACAGCCTGCGGCGAGATCTGCCCGACGCAGGCGATCCCCGCCCTGACCCTCGCCGACAAGCGCCGGCAGGTCATCGGCAAGGCCTACATCGACCAGGATCGCTGCCTGGTCTGGTCCGATCGCCAGCCGTGCATCGTCTGCCAGGAGATGTGCCCGCTGCCGGACAAGGCGATACGGCTCGAGGTGCAGGAGGTCTGGAATCCGGAGCGCGGCACGGTCCGACTCCAATTCCCGCGCGTCGTCCGCGACCTGTGCGTCGGATGCGGGCTGTGCGAGTATCGGTGCCCGGTCAGCGGCGAAGCCGCCATCAGGGTTTACGTTCCCCCGCTCCAGGCGCCGTTGTAGTCCCAGAGCCCGCTGGAAACGCCAGGCTCAGGCCGCGCGCGTGTCGCCGAGTTCGGCCGCGGTCCTGGTCTTGGGATGGCTGAGATCCCACTCGAGGCCCATCGACTGCCAGTAGTCCGCGCGGGCGCAGACCGCGGCGCGCTGGGCATCGAGCCACTCCAGCGTCTTGGGGGTCGTGGCGCCTACTCGACGCTGCGCCTGGTTCACGTGATCGATCAGTATCGCGAGGTTCTGTGTCATTTGGCCGCCTCCGGCGGGGGAGAGTGGCTGCCCGGCAGGTTCTGGCTGAGCTCAACTCACGAAACGATCATGGGCTGATCCTACCGAGGCGTAACCCTGACCTTCGCCCGCAAGCGGCGTGGTCGCTGGTCGTCCATGAGGACGACGCGACATCGGACTACTGGCCGCCTTCGAACAACTGGAACGGACGTTCGTGTGATGGACGCGGCGACCAAACGGCAGACGATGGAACAGTCACCGCTCAAGCGTCGCTACATGGTCGATCCGGTGCCTGCGTCCCAACTCCGCCTCCTGGTAGCCGATCCTTCCGAGCATGTCCGCGCCTACCTGGCCAGTGTTGTCGGAATCGACGCCGGCCTGATAGTCCAGACCATGGTCTCGACCCCGGCCGAGTTGCTCATCGCGGTTCAGGCCGGTGATGTCGACGTGGCGCTCGTCGGGCTGGGGTCCGACGGTTGGCTCGAGGCGATCACGTCCCTGACCGGCTCCGACTCGACGCTGCCCGTCGTCGTCCTCGGGACAACGGGGTCGAACGAGGAGATCCGAGCCGCGATGCTCGCGGGTGGCCGTGCCTACGTCACGAAACCCGGTTCCTCCGACGAGCTCCGAGACACGATCAAGGCCGTCGCGGACCGTCGGCGGCCGGCCTCTGCCCCACCGGCAACCCAATCGCGGGACATCGGGCGGCTCGTGGCCGTCGTCAGCGCTCGTGGTGGGAGCGGCTGCTCGACGATCGCCCTCAATCTCGCCGTGACGGCTGCCGCGGGCGGGATCGACACTGTTGTGGTCGACGCCAAACATGGCTTTGGCGACATCGCGACGCTCGCGGGCGTCCACGCGGAACGGACCCTTCTCGACGCAGCCGGTGCACCGGACTCCGTAGATGAATTCCTGACTCCGGGACCGCTGGGAATCGGGATCCTCGCGTCGTCGCCGAAGCCGACTGCCGGCGCGCAAACCTCGACGGAGGACCTGCAGCGGATCCTCGAACGCCTCCTCGAGCGCCATGACCTGGTTATCGTCGATGCTCCGCGGGTGATCGACGAGACGCACTTGATGGTTGTCGAACTGGCCGACGAATTGCTCGTGACGGTCGTCGCCGACATCGCCTCTATCAAGAACACCAAGTCCTACCTGGCTCTGCTCGAGTCCGCCGACCTGGCTCGTGACTGCCGTATCGTCCTCAACCGGGAAGGCGAAGTGAGCGGCATCGACAGCGGCGACTTCCGGACAGCCCTGGGGCAAATCGACCACTCCATTCCCTTCAACGCGGTCCGGGTGGCACACGCGGGAAACCGCGGCATACCGGTCGTGGTCTCGGATCCGGAGTCTGCGCTCGCCCGTGCCTTCACGGAGATCGCCACCGCCATCGCGCGGGCGGCAGTGGCCGGCACCCCAGCGGCGGCCACGCCACCGACGACACGGTTTGGCTGGGTCCGCAGGAGCAAGCCTGTCGGACCGCACCGTCGCACGGACCCCAGGCCGGCTCACACCGGCGCAGGGAATTGGCAACTGCTCATCGGAGCGGCGACGCGGTCGAGCTGAGCAGAGCACCTCTGAAGCCAGCCGCGCCCCCGTCACGCGCACAAGTCGCCACGCAGTCGGTACCCTTGACGCCATATGCCGCCTGAATTCATCTACACCTCGTACAAGCTTGCCCGGCACTACCCGCCCGATCGGACCGTGCTCGAGGACATCTCGATCTCGTTCTATCCGGGCGCCAAGATCGGGGTCATCGGTCCCAATGGCGCCGGCAAGTCCAGCTTGCTCAAGATCATGGCCGGGCTCGACGACGGGTTCACCGGCGAGGCGCGGCTCACGCCCGGCTTCACCGTGGGCTACCTCAGCCAGGAGCCGCAGCTGGACCCGACAAAGAACGTCAAGGCGAATGTGCTCGACGGAGTCGGCGAGGTCGCGCGCCTCATCGACCAGTACAACGCCGTGATGGCGAAATGGGCCGAGCCGGATGCCGACTACGAGGCCATCGGTGCCGAGCAGTCCGCGCTCGAGGACCGGATCAACGCCGACCGACGGGTGGAACCTGGAACGGAACGTGGACATCGCGATGGACGCTTTGCGCTGTCCGCCGGACGATGCCGATGTCAGCGTCCTGTCCGGCGGTGAGAAGCGTCGCGTTGCCCTATGCCGGCTGCTGCTTTCCCATCCGGACCTGCTCCTGCTGGACGAGCCGACCAACCACCTCGACGCCGAATCGGTCGAATGGCTGGAGCGCTTCCTCGGCGAGTACGAGGGCACGGTCGTGGCGATCACACACGACCGCTATTTCCTCGACAAGGTGGCCAAGTGGATCCTGGAGCTGGATCGCGGCCGCGGGATCCCATTCTCCGGCAACTACTCGAGCTGGCTGGAGCAGAAGCTCGAGCGAATGGCGAGGGAGCAGAAGACCGCCGATGCGCGCCAGCGCACGCTCGCGCGCGAACTCGAGTGGGTGCGTCTATCGGCCCGCGGACGCCAGGACAAGGGCAAAGCCCGCCTCAAGGCCTACGACCAGCTCCTCGCCGAAGCGCAGAACGACAAGGGCGTCGCCCGAGAACTCGAGATCGCGATTCCGCCGGGCCCTCGCCTGGGCGACACCGTCATCGAGACCTCGCACCTCCGAAAGGGGTACGGCGACAAGCTGCTCATCGAGGACCTGACGTTCTCGCTGCCGCGAGCGGGCATCGTGGGGATCATCGGGCCCAACGGCGCGGGCAAGACGACGCTGTTTCGAATGCTCGTAGGCCAGGAGACGCCCGACGCCGGCACCATCAAGATCGGCGAGACCGTGCAGCTCAGCTACGTGGACCAGGGCCGCGACGACCTCGACGCGACTCGGACGGTGTTCCAGGAGATCACCCAGGGCGCCGAGTTCATCAAGGTCGGCCAGCGCGAGATCCCCGCGCGGGCGTACGTGTCCAGCTTCAACTTCCGGGGCACGGACCAGCAGAAGCTCGTGGGTACGCTGTCCGGCGGCGAGAGGAACAGGGTTCACCTCGCCAAGCTGCTCCAGTCGGGCGGCAACGTCCTGCTCCTCGACGAACCCACCAACGACCTCGACGTGGACACGTTGCGAGCGCTCGAGGCCGGGCTGGAGTCATTCCCGGGATGCGTCGTGGTCATCAGCCACGACCGCTGGTTCCTGGACCGTATCGCGACCCACATCCTCGCCTTCGAGGGCGACAGCCAGGTGCGCTGGTTCGAGGGCAACGTCAGCGACTACGAAGCGCTCCGCCACAAAGAACTGGGCACCGCCGCCGACCAGCCACACCGGATCCGGTACAAGCGGCTCGCGGGCTAGAGTCTGGCGCGCCCGGGGATTCGAGCGCTTGCGAGCAACAAGCGGCGCCCCCGATCTTGAGTGTCGTGTCTCCAGGTCACGTCTCCGAGGCCCGCCGTGCGGCCCCCGGTGGAGCACTTCGGCCTTCCTCGGAGCCGATGTCGCAGACTGAACTTCGTGAGCTTTGCAGTCGCCGCTGACGCCCTCGGGGTCGGCCCAGCCGGTGACTACATGGTCGGCCTCGACCAAGACCGAAAGGCTCAACTGCGTGGCCTCTGTCTTGAGCGCTTTCCCAACGAGCCGTTCGAAGTGACCGGACGAGCCTGGGCCGCAAAGGGCATTGTGTAGCCGCGATTACGGCGACTGGGCGGTGAGTCTGGCGCGCCCGGAGGGATTCGACGCGCGCGAACAACAAGGGCGGTCGGCTAGGTCCCGCGTCGAGTAACCAGGAACTTCAAGGTGTGGCCGTGTCCAGCGAAAGGCGAGTCCCCGTCAAGGGTGCCGGTCGAGAGCTCGAAGGTCCGCATCTGGTCCGCTGCGTCCATGCGGATCTCACGAACGAAGGTCGACGACTCCGCGATGCTCCCCGCGACCGCGAACACCGCCCGCCTGATTTCGGCGGGACGCGAGCCCTCGGGTGCTTCAAGCTCGACGACGAGAGAATCGTCAATCACGTCGGACCTGCGCAGACGAAGCAGGCCCGATGAGCCCTCGAAGTAAGCGAGGATTTGCGGAAGCAGGTGGGTTTGGGGATCCTCCGCCACCCACCCGGCCAGCAGCATGGCGGCCCTAAACGCTTCGACGCCTCCGGCAAAGGCCCGCCCATCGCGAGTTCCCGAGCCCCGCTCATCCCCTTCCCAGCGGGGTGATCCCGCGCCACCCATGGTTCATCCTCCGTGGGGACACCATCCGAGTGGCCGAACTATAGCGAGGATCCCCAACGCTCCAGCGTGTGATCCATGGCGCGACCCATGTGTGTCACCGATGTCACGACTCAAGACATTGGTCCGGGCCAGAGTGAGTGGCGCCCGGAGGGGATTCGAACCCCCGGACAACAACGGCTGACAGGGCTACTTCAGCTGACCCCGCCGTCAACGCCGAGCTCGAAGGGCGCCGAGAGCGAGGGCGCCGCGGTTCCCCACTCGTGCACGCACCACTTGCCCTTCTTCCCTGAGCGGCAGGGGCACGCGTCGTAGATGGCGGGCCGCCTAATGTCCCTCCAATACCTCTGGCGCGAGAGGGCGGCAGCTTCCGTCGTCAGGGCGACGTCGTCAACGATTCGCAGGGTCGAGTCGAGGGTGGATTTTAGAGACAGCAGGGAGCAGGTCGCCGCGCGTGCCACCGCGGATTTCGACGGTGTCGTCCTCCGCAACTCCGCCGGGACCCTGTACATGGATCGATCTACTAGCGAACCACTGAACGATGTGCGTCTGCGTTTCGTGAATGAACGGCGGGGCGCTGAAGGCCAGATAGTTGCCGAGCGATGGGTGCACGGTATTGCACAGCCACTGGTAATCGCCCTGCAGGTCCCCCGGAGCGACCCTGGCGAGCTTCTCAATCCGGCCCAACACGTTGGTCCGCTCGACTCTGGCCCATGTCCGCTTGAGGTCTGGGGCGCGGTCGTCGAACTTGCCTCCCATTAGCACCTGCGTCAGTGCTCGAAGCAGCTGGATTTGCCGATGGTTGGCGTCCGGATTGGCCATGGGCAGACCACCGCGCTTGAGTTCGTCCCAGGCCTTCGCGAGCGCCTGGCCGTCCACCCACATCGCTGCGGCGGTTTCGACTAGAGGGCGCACACATGCTGCAGCGGCAATCACATCGTCCGTGGCCGCGAGCGCAAAGGCCGCTCGGGCGAGCTGCCGTGTTCGCCACGCGGCGGTAAGCCACCAGAGCGTGAGCAACGAGTGGGTTTCGACAAACAGAAAGGCGAGCGGGTCGGCGGGATTGCTGGCCACGGGCATGGCGTATCCGAGCTGGCTCCCATCGCCGTCACGGCTCGTGGCGAAGACCCATTGACCGTCGTCGCGGACCAAAGGCTCGAGCCAGTTGGCGAACTGGCTGGGCGACGCGATCTTCTTGGGGACGAGCCTTGTTGTCGCCGTGTAGGCATCGTCCGTGGCCCCCAAGTCGTCCAGAAACGCGAAGAGATCGCTCTGGGCTCCTTGCCACTCAAGGAAGAGATGCGAGGTGGGCCGTATCACCCCTCCAGATTACGACCACACGATCAGACTCGGCCGGGATTCGTGCCCAGGAAGACAACCCACGATTGTGGTATGGGCGAAGACAGCCGAAGGCTGCGACCGTTGATGTTCGTGGGACCGCCCTCTTCGGGGAAGACGAGATCAGGACTGCCGACGCGCGACTCGCGCCTGCTTCTCAATGGTCCAGCGGGCCTGGTCCGAACTTCGCCGGGCGCCGTCGCGCGTCCGCATCCATCGCCTCGCAGATCGCGCGTCCGCATCCATCGCCTCGCAGATCGCGGGAGGCGAGTTCCTGGGCGCTCCAGCCCTCAAGGTCGGCTTTGCCCCCTCCCCATCTGGTTGCGGAGCATTTCGCTCACCGTTGGCATCAGTGGAACAATCCCAACGGAGGGAGCGATGGGAACGTCGCGAAGCCAATCGTCCTCGTAGCTGGTGAGGAAATCGACAACGACATTGAGGTTCTGAAACAGAAACTCGCCGGTCATGGCCTCGTTATGGCCCAGAAGCTTAGCCTCCGTCTCCCGTGGGAGGACCAGATCATAGTAGATGTGCTTCCAATAGCGAAGCTGGTAGATCAGTGTCTTGAGGTGGTATTCGCCCCATTTCGTGATCCTCAGCTGAGAATTGAGGTCATGGGGTTCTTCGAGACCACCGCCTCGCTGAATGCCCTGGGAGGATGTCGCGATCAGCGGGGTCGCTCTGTATAGCGTTGCGTCCTCGTCGTCGCGCGACTCGTGATCGGCCAGCCAATGTAGGACGTGCAGGACGCGGGGGATGCTGTAGTGTGCTTCTCCTGCGCCGTCCAGAAGCCGCCCAAGGGTCATTCGCTTGTCGCGTGAGCCGTTGAGCCCTCGCTTGCCACCCAGTTCAATGATCTGCATCAGATGGATGGCAATCAGGTGATCTCCGGTGGCATCAATGGAGGGCGGGTGGAAGAGGCTCTCCACGGGACTGAAATCGGGGACGTACCACCGCCGAGGGCCTAGCATGAAGCTTTCCAGTAAGCGCGGCCATCCCGACCGACCGCCTTCGGTTGGAAGCTGCTTCCCGGTCGTGATTGCGGTGAACAGGGCGCCCGAGTCCATGACCCACGAACCAATTATCCAGTCAAATGACTGGAGCGTTCGGCGCACATTTGAGCCTGCGAAGCTCGGAAGCAATGCTCCTCCGGTGGCCGATAGGCTCTTCACGAATGTTGCCGAAAGCTGTCTGAGCTTTCCCACAGTAATCTGAGCCCCAAACTCCGACGGCATATCGCCGATCGCGACGGTTGTTGCCTTCGAACCGACCTCCGCAAGGAGCAGTTGGATCCGTCGCTGAAGGACATCCACAAGCGGGGGCGGCACAACCACGCCAAACGGCAATCGATTTGTCAAATGGTCGCTTTGAACCTGTCGTGCCGATACGATCCTCGAGAAGGTGGATGGGCGGAAAAAAACCATCGTGGCAGTTACGCCTTTGGAGCCGAGGTCGTATGCCCACTGATCTATCTGGGCGATGAGGTCGTCTTCGAGTTGGTCTGAGTTGTCCAGGAGCAGGCACATGCCAATTGGGGCGCGATCACCGAGCATTTCGGGCGTGTCCGCAGCGTCGACGAGCACTCCGATGGTCGCAATGAACTGATCGAGCTCGTCCATCGCCATCTGGCTGAGTTCGATCGCGGAGGGAACCCTCAGTGCCACACCCTTGCGGGTGGCGGCTGAGTTCAGCAGGTCGAGGCCAACGACCCGAGAAAGCTCCTCCAGTACGCCCGACGCCACGCGGAAATGAACGTCGAGCAGAGTCCTGCATTCTGTCATCTCGCAGCGGACCATCAGCGTTTGCTGAACCAGATCTGGGTGCTCTCGCTTGAACAACTCCCCGAACACGCTCAGGAAATGCGTTTTTCCGACACCGACGTCTCCAACGATTGTGTAGGCACGACGCGCGTGCCGGACAGGGCTTGTGGGCGTTTCCCGGTGGGGTCGCCGCCGAGGGGATGCTCTGGGAGTGACCTTCGCTTGCTCAAGAGATCCGCCAACTCCGCGGTCAGCTGCGTCCTGAGCTGCTCATTGGCCTCGACTTTCACATACGATGCCAGCACGGAGTCGGCCGGGGCATAGAAACCCATCCCTCGGAGAATAGGGGCATGCGGCTGAATCAGCTTGATGTATACGTCCGATGGATTGACCATCTCGTCCGGCCTCGCCACTCGATTGGTGATCGGGCGACACGGGGTGCTTGACAGGTTGACTGAACGCAATGGGGTCAGAAAGGCGTCTGGTCTCGAATTTGGCGACGTCCACGACGGCTTGGTCCAGGCGAGGTAGCTCCTTGCCTGTGAGTTTGCCCGTATCCTCAACGTCCAGGACTAATTTGCTGAAGGGGCCATTGTTCATGGTGTCGACTTCACGACGCAAGAAGTCGATCTGGCTCCTGAGCTTGCCGCAGGTCCAATTGGAGAAAGTGGTGGCTTCAAGCTTTGATGTTGTTGGCGCATGAACGATGTGAATCACGCTTTCGTCAACGTAGCACTTGTCGACGAGCCAGTGCTTCCACCAGTGGGCCTTCGTGACGACGCCGAACTCGGGGTAGAACTCGTAGTTAACCGGAGTTCGATCACGCCAAATGTCAAGCTCGTCAACGAGCATGAGCAAACCGGCCAGCATCGTATACCGCACGTCCGGATCGTGATGCGCGTAGGCCTTGAAGCGATCGCTCGACGGCCCGAAGTTCTTGTTTCAGTGAGCCCTACAGAGATCCACGAGAAACTCGTCAAAGAGCGTGCACTCGGTCTCTCGAAGGAACGCGAGAGACGTATCTGCCTCGTGGGCGACCACTTGCTCAATCGCGTCAGCGTGTCGCTTTCTACGGAGTATCCATCGCTCGTCATCGTTCTTACATCGGTCATAGTCCCGAGGCGACAGGGGTACGGTCATACCCAAGTCGTGCATGTAGACCGAGAGCCCAAGAATGAACAACTCGCGATGGGTGAGGCTGGTCTTGGTTCTTTTGAGTAGGGGGAGCAGATCTATTACGTGCTTCAGCATCCGGTCTGAGTGGTCGGGACCATGCGAGGTGAAGTTGCCGAGGAACTTCCCTTGCGCCGCGAAGCGTTCTTCGTTGAGTGCGACCACGTCATCGATTGCCCGATCGTAGGACCTCCGCTTCTCTCGGTCCTTGGTCGAGGCCAGCAGCTTCTTCTTGAAGGTGTCGACGGTCGCACGCGAACTCATTACGCCCCCTATTCGTTGCCCGTTTGAGGGAAGAGGTTGGCGCCCTTGCCCTTCGATAGGTGCCCCGTATCGGGGTGGGCAATCTCCATCCCTATCAGACGCCCGACTATATGAGTGACGGTCGCCAGACCTCGGACGGCTCTGGTCAAATCTCAGTATGCGCCGTCCGGCTCCGGGTGATCGTGCTTGGGCGCAGGGTACCCGGTGTGGGGTCGAGGAAGCTTGGGCCGCGGCGAGATTCTGATTCCGGACCGGTTCTGCCTCCAGAAGGCATTGTGATGTTGCGTCGCTGGAGTCGGCCGCTGACGGCCTCCGAGTATCTGGGGGCCGTTGGTCGGCCCGACCCCTCCACGTGTTGTACATGGCGTGCACGTCGCAGCGCGAGCGACATGCATGCGAGCAGCGGGCAGTGCGCTCGGTTCAACTCGAGGACCAGGTTGGGACGTGGCTGGCCAGTCTCGTTATCCCGCCGGACTGGCGGGCTGACATCGAACGGCTCCAGCGTCACGAAGCTCAGATCCAACGTCCGACCGTGGGTACGGCCCGGATCGAGCGGCAACTGGCGAACCTTCGCGAACTCTTCCTGCAGGCCGGCATCACCCGCGACGAGTACGTGGGCAGAAAGCGGCACTGACCGCTTCGCTCAATGGAGGAGCCGCACAGCCGTCCTACAGCGAGGCGGTGCTGGTCCGTGCAGCTCGCCTCCTCGCGGAACTCGGAACGCTGTGGTCCAAGGCCACGCCCACCGAGCGCGCAGAGATCGCGGCGAACCTGTTCGCGGAAGTCAGGATCCGGGACAACGATGAACTGGTCGACGCGCTAATGGCCGCATAGCCGGCGCCGGACTCCAGCGACCGGCAGGAGATCCGGCAGTACCGCCGGCATTGGTGCATCGGCGTTGCCGCGGAGTACTGCTACAGACTGTCTTTACGACCGTAGAACACGCCGACAAAGTAGTTCTTGTAGACGCAGTCGACGTCTTCGAAGCCGGCCTCTCGGAGCCAGCGCAGCTGATCGGAGAGGAGTGCGTCGCGGTCATAGGTCTGGCGGCGTTCGATACTCTCTGCGATTTCGAGCTTCGGGCGCGCCCGCCCGGCGCACTCGAGCCAACCATGATGTCCAGTACAGGTCGCGGACGCCCTCGGTTTCGCCACGAATTTGGTCGACATTGAGGAAGACTCCGCCGGGTCGAACGAGTTCGAAGACGCGCCGGAAGAGAGCGGCCTTCTCTTCATCTTCCAGGTGATGGATCGAAAGACTCGACACGACGGCATCGAACTGGCGGGCGGGCTCCAGCTCGATCGTTCGGTAGTCCGCGATCAGATACTCAACCGAGTCGTCGCCTGCGAAGCGCGCCCGGGCCACTTCGAGCAGACGATCGGCGATGTCGACGAGGACCAGGCGCGAATGCGGGAAGCGCTCGCGGACGTGCCAGCTGAAGAGCCCGCTGCCCGCTCCCAGATCCAGTACCTCGATCGCCTCGTCGGGCTCAGCCGGAACGAGGTCGGTGGCCGTCCCGAACAGGTCGGCGTACCCAGGAAGCGCGATGCGCATCCAATCGTCGTAGTAGTCCACAGTCGCGTTGAACGCATCGCCGATCGTCATGGCATCACAGGTACGAGGTCTGATCGGGGATTCTCTCACTGGAGCTGCTTGCCCATGCCAGCTGTGGGTCCCGGCATCGCCCACGAGCACGAGATCGAGGTCGTTCCCTCTTGAGACGGGGCGCCACGCACGATAGCCGTCAGGCGTCGACGGCGACCACGTCCGAGGGTTCCCTGATGCGCGGCAGAGGCGACAGCACGAGCAGCAGGATCGAGGCCGCCATGCCCGCCCAGCCGATCGCGATCCCCCCACGGACCCCAATCACACCCGCGAGACCCGCCGCCAGGAGCGCGCCGAGCGGATAGGCGATGCCGTGCGAGAACACCTCGAGTGTGGCGTTGACCCGACCGAGGATTCGGTCCGGGATCACGCTCTGGATGAGCGACAGCTCGGCAACCTGCTCGACCGTCTGCAGGCCGTCGCCGATGAGCTGCGGCAGGAAGACCATCGTCGTGGCGACGAGGAGCGAGCCGCCTGCGAGCGGCGTGAGCACACCGATGAGCGACGCCGCAGTCGCCGTCCAGATCAGCGTGGGCCCGAACCCGAACCGGCCGATCACTCGCCGCGCCGCGAACGAGCCGATGAGCGACCCCACTCCGCCGGCCGAGACGACGACGCCGAGCAGAAACGGCGTGAGCCCCAGATCCTGGACGAGATAGATCGTGTACAGGACGCCGTAGAACGACCCGGCGACGTGGGCGAATATCGATCGGAGCGTGAGCGGCACGAGCACGGGATGCCGGCGAACGAGCCGCAAGCCCTCGGCGATCTCGTCGACGGATCGGCGTCGGAGACGTCCGGGGCGGCCGTGCCGGCTCGGGCGTACGGATCAACAGGAGCGACACGGTCGAGACGACGAACGACACCGCGTCGACGAGGATGGCGACCGGCGCGCCGACCAGCTGCACGAGGCCACCGCCCAGCCCCGGCCCGCCGATCTCGGCGAGCGAGGAGCTGGTCGCCAGCTTGCTGTTGCCCTCGACCACGCGATCGACCCCGACGAGCGATGGAACGTACGCCGGATAGGCCGCATCGAAGAGCGCGCCGAGGCAGCCCTCGAAGAACACGACGAGATACAGCTGCTCGAGGCGTAGCGCGCCCGCGACGATAGGCCGCCGGGATGGAGAACAGCAAGACCGCCCGGATCGCGTCCGCTCCGATCAACAGCGGCCTCCGGCGTAGCCGGTCGACCCATGCCCCGGCGAAGAGCCCCACGAGCAGCACCGCGAGGCTCGCCGCCACGACGAGCATGGCCATCTCGAAGGGGCCGGCGCCCAGGACGAGCAGCGCGACCAGCGGGACGGCCGTTCGGGTCACGACGGAACCGAGCTCGGAGACCGTCTGACCGGCCCAGAGCTTCATGAAGTCGGCGTGGCGCCAGAGAGACGCGACCATCGGCTCAGTTTGCCGCATCGACGAGGCGGACGGCCGGGCCCTGCGGCGCGAAACCGGGCTCGCCAGGCGGCTTCCCGGTCGCGAGTTCAAACGTGGCCATTCCGCCGTCGCTGTGCGCCCGGTTGTCGCGGACGAGACTCTCGCACTGCGCGATCGCGCGGATCTCCTCCCGGCCGCGATCAGATGCCCGGCGGGGGTTGGGTCACGGGCGTCCCATCCCAAGGATCAGGGGCATCAGGTTGCCTCGTGATCCAAGCACAAGATGTGGGGTCTCCGGAGAGAGACACCACACGATGTTGTGTGGTTTGGCGCGCCCGGAGGAAGCAAACGCGCGCGACCAACCTTCGTGATCGAGGGTCTGGACGTGTTGGTCCAGGCCCTTGTCGCCGCGTAGCCAGTCTTGGGGGGGAGATGGTCGTCGGCGCGAAAGGAGCGGAGCCGAGGCCCGGTCACCGACAGAGGCGACCGGGCCTTGTGAGGGCGACGTGCGTTAGCGGGGTGGGCCGTAGTCGAGTGGCTACGTTCCCGAAGCTGCAGGCAATTCCGGCTTCGTGCTCGCTATCTGTGACACCACGGCCCCAAAGTCCTTGCCGGTCAGTGATTGCGGCCACGCCCCGGGTGCATTGGCTGCCTTTTTCGCTTTCCCGTTGCTGTTGCGGATCGTTCCTTGCGCACTGACGACAGCATACAAAGCCGGATCGGCTGTTGATTTGCCTGTCATCCGCTTCTCCCACGAGGCGAGGCTCTGGATGAACAGGATGCCTTGCTCGTTTGGCATTGACGCTTTGAGTTGATCGACGACCGGCTTGTAAGGGTTGCTATTCTTCTCACCGACCACAACGTTCAGTCACCGAGCACCACGTTGATGATCACGGGCGTTGTCGGAAGCGATCCGTGCAGTACTCGATCCACGCGGATGGTCACCCACGCGTCGTACTCCGTCCACCCGTTGCCGGCATCGAAGTTGGTCCCCGGCGTCACAGAAACGAGTGTCGCGACGACAACCGCGTCGGAGTCTCTGATGAGGGCGCCTAGGGAGTGGTACTCGGTGAAATCCGGATCACCGGAGAACAGGGACGCCCAGAATTCATCGGGCGAGAGCGTGGGCAGGTCGGTGAAGCTAGGTGGCGGCATTGCCGGCATCGTCCGCGGAGCAGATGCTGCGGCCGTGCTGGCTGCGGTTGGGGATTGAGCGGGTAGCGTCTGTTTCGCTGCGGGAGGAGCTGCCACGCACGCTGCAGAACCGATGAGGAATGCTGCGATCAAACCTGCGAGGCGGTAATGCCGACGGTTCATGGGGACACCTGCCCACTTCCATAGTAGAGGTCGATCTGGTTCTTCTCTGTGGCCGAGATGTAGTTGTAGGTGGGCACGTAGCTGAGGTCGGCCGACGCTGACTTCATGCAAGTTGCTTGAGGTTCGTTCGACTTCGGGTGCTGGAGGCCGAACGTGTGGCCCAACTCGTGGCAAGCAATGTACCGCTTCAGCGGGTCGGTCGAGAAGTACTGCGCCCAGTAGGTGTTGTACTGGAAGATCTGCCGTCTGCACCACCTCGTGTGAGCGGCGTCCGATCCTCCGTAGTACGCACCACTGGCACAGAATGTCCACCCTAAGGCTTTTCTGTGGTCTGAGACGAAATCGTCCCAAACATCCGCGTTCGTCGAGACTGGCAAGCTCGTCCTCGATACGGAGCCTCAGCCTCGCATCGGGTTCAGCGCGACATACACGCGCGCCGACCTGGTCCGCCTCATCGGCGAAACCTATGCGAGCGGGATCCTTGCATTTCGCCCGCTGGCCGCCCACATGAACCTCCTGGGCTATCGAAACGCTCTGGGCGAACCGTTCTCGGGCAGTTCGATCCGAGTGATCGTCTCCAACCCCGTATATGTGGGCCAGGTCGGCTGGCACCCTCGGCCGGACAAGGAGCGCAAGGCTCACAACTTCCACGACACCGAGTGGAAACAGGGTGAGCACGAACCGATCTGGGACGAGAGCCTCTGGCAGGCCATCAACGCCGTCAGGGCACGGTCGTTCCGCGGCTCAAACGGCGGCAAGCTTCACAACGTCTACCCGTTCCGCCGGCTTGCCGTCTGCGACCGCTGCGGGGCGAACCTATACGGCGAGGCCCACGGTCGGGCGCCGGTGTTGTACATGGCGTGCACGTCGCAGCGCGAGCGCCATGCATGCGAGCAGCGAGGCGTGCGCTCGATTCAGCTCGAGGACCAGGTTGGGACGTGGCTGGCCAGTCTCGTTATCCCGCCGGACTGGCGGGCGGACATCGAGCGGCTCCAGCGTCGGGAAGCTCAGATCCAGCGTCCCGCCGTTGATACGGCCCGGATCGAGCGGCAGCTGGCGAACCTTCGGGAACTCTTCCTGCAGGCCGACATCACCCGCGACGAGTACGTCGGCCGAAAGCGGGCGCTGACCGCGTCGCTCAATGGAGGAGCCGCGCAGCCGTCCTACAGCGAGGCCGTGCTGGTCCGTGCAGCGCGCCTTCTGGCAGAGCTCGGAACGCTCTGGTCCAAGGCCACGCCCACCGAGCGCGCCGAGATCGCGGCGAACCTGTTCGCGGAAGTCCGGATCCGGGACGACGAGATCGTGAAGGCGAGGCTGGCCCACCCGGACTACCTGCCGCTGATCGCGTCAGCGACCGCCCGATCGATGGTTAGTGTGGCGCGCCCGGAGGGATTTCGAACCCCCGACCCTCTGATCCGAAGTCCGGTTCCCGTCAGGGTGAGCAGCGCGAGTCGATTCGTGCGTGGAACGGCCATCGCGAGGACGCCGTTTTCGTCGATTCCGGGGTGAGTCTGGATCCCGCTCCGGAGAGAGTATTGATCCCGCCGCGTAAACCCGGAAGAGTCCGATGCCCGCTGCTGGATCGGCATATCTTCAAATGCCCACGACGAGACTTAGGAATTATACGCCTTGCGCGACGCGGGCCGCGAACGCGCTCGGCATTGCGCTCATGGATGGCAAGCTGGTTTCGATCGGCGGGGCCAGCATCGAAGTGGCCGACTTGGTGAGCCACGCCGGCGAGCTGATCCACGTCAAGAGGAAGACACAGTCCGCCACCCTCAGTCACCTGTTTGCCCAGGGAAGGATCTCGGCCGAAGCGTTGAAGGCCGACGACACCGTCAGGGTCGCCGCTGCGGCCTACCTTGACGCCGAAGGCCGGGTGCCGGGAAGCCTGCTGTTGAGTCCCTTTGACGCGCGGACGAAGACCGTGGTCTACGCGGTTATCGCGAGTAATGCAGCGCAGTTGCCCGGCAAGTTGCCCTTCTTCAGCCGGCTCAACCTCTGGCAAGCCCACCGGTATCTGGCAGCGACACTCGACTTTCAAGTCGAGTTCCTGGGCATCCCGCTCGCCTAAGGCCGTACAACTATTCTAGTGCCTACTTATCAGTTCTAAGTGGACTAAGGATGTCATACCAGGGTGCTCCCGGACTCTACTGAACTTATCGTTGAACAGGGGTTGTCATTTCCCTAAAAGCCTGACAAAAACCAGCTGTACCTGACGAAGCAGCACCGAGACTTGCAAGTGGAACTCCGAGGAACTTGCCGTTTCCTACGGCAACACTATATTTATGCCCGTTCATTGTCAGCATGGCTGTCGCTCCCATGGTAAACCAAAGTCTCTTCACTGAGATTTGGTGCAAAGGTGCGCTTTCGATTATTCCGCCGTTACTGTCGTATAGGGTCAGCGCTCCGTCTATCATTACAATCGAGCCGTGCTGAGCAATTGGCTTCATACCACCAAAGCCAGTTCCTATTTGTACTTCAAGCCCAGTATATTCGAGTTTAGTTGCTGTTGGCAGTGTATTTGCATCTTGGATATTGTCATTCATACCAATATTCTATAGCGAAAATATGGCTTGCTGTAATCACTGAAAGAAAAGAGACCGACAATAGGCGGCAGTGCCGCGGCGTCGCCATCGCCGACCCAGTCGACGCCGGCCCTCGAGTCCATCTCCGCTGCTCGTGCCCAGCTCGCGGGCACGCGAGCTCACGTCGCCGGGGCGGTCTCCACCGAAACCGGACTCGTCGGGTGGAAATCTACGTTCGTCTCGCGACAGCTGTTGCCGGGCTTGTAATCGGCACATTCGTCGAACTCGACGGGACGATCGGCCTGCCGGCGGTCCGCGAGCCCGCAAGGAATTCCACCTTATGAGCCGCTGGGCCAGGGTCCTTGGCGGTTTGGCAACGGCGGCGAGCATTGCCGCACTCCTGGCGGTGAGCCTGGCCTGGAGGCCCTCGCACAATCCCGGTCCGGCAGTGGAGGAGAGTGCGACCGTCTCCGCCGCGCCGTCGACTGCATCGCCGGTTGCTGTGGCCAGTCCGACGCCGAGCCCGACCGCGATCCCGAGGCCCGTTCCGACATGGGCCGGGCGGCCGGGCGGCCGGTCGTCGTCGCCGCTGCCGGACGACTCGATGCCGACTTCGGCTGGGTTGTAGGCAACACGTCCACCGAAGATGCGGCGTTCTGATAGACAGTCGGAAGCTCACGAGTCCGAGGCTCCCCTACCCGCCCGTCGACGTGGGCGAGAGTTCAGGGCTGTCGCCTTCTTCCATCGGCAGAAGACCGGACCGAATTCGATCATCGATGAGGGGATGGGTTGACATTTCTTCCACTGGTGGAAGAATAGACCGACATTCGATCATCGATGAGGGAATCATATGGATGTCAACTTCGACCAGCCTGCCCTTGTCGATGCGCTCGGCGAGGTTGAGCGCCGCTGCTGGCTCTTCTCCAACCTCCCGCTCGACCCAGTTCACCGCGACTGGCTGCGCCGACGTGCTTGGGTGCGCACCGTGCACGGATCGACACGGATCGAAGGAAACACGCTTTCGGACCTCGAGGTTGACCGCCTTCTGGACGGCGTCGCAGGCAAGGCACTGCCCCGAAAGGACTCCCTGGAAGTCCTGGGCACGAGATCAGCTCTCGAACTCGTGGATGATCTGGCGGCTCGATCGGATGTGGACCTGAGCCAAGCCGTGGTCCGCGAGATCCACCGGCGGGTTCTAGACGGCCAGGGTGAGCTGCTCACTCCCGGCGAGTATCGGCGCGGCGAGAACCGGGTCGCGGGTTCCAATGGCGAACTCATCTTTGCTACCCCACCTTCGGGCGACGTTCCGGAGCTGATGCGGGGCTTCGTCGGTTGGCTAGAAACCCACGCCGAACTGCCGGCTCCGATCCTCGCGGCCCTGGCCCACCTTGAATTCGTCGCCATTCATCCGTTCAACGACGGTAACGGACGGACAGCGCGCGCGATCTCGCGGTTTCTGTTGGTCCGCGGCGGCTATGCCCTCGACGGCCTCGTCTCTCTCGACGCCCACCTGGACATTCATCGCAGTGAGTACTTCGCGGCCATCCGATCAAGCATCGGCCGCGAGTATCAGACCGGCTACGATGCGACGCCGTTCGTTCGGTTCCTTCTCGGCGCGATGACGGCGGCTGGCGACCACGTACTGGCCCGGTTGCGGGCCCTCGGACAGGTCCAGATTCGTGTTCGCAGAGACGTGGTCGATGGAATCCTGCCGCCGCCCATGCTCGATGCGCTTGTCTACGCGTTCATCAATAGGAGCCTGCGCGCCGGCGAGTACCAGAGCATCACGGGCCGGACGGCCCCGACCACGACACGGGATCTCACGACTGCGGTGGGGCTTGGGTATCTGATCGCGGAAGGCTCGACGCGGGATCGCTGGTATCGCCTTGGCTCCAAGCTCCTCGAAGCTCCATCGCCCGACGAACCATCCGATCCTCGCCACGACGTTCCGCGCGAATAGGGCTGACCTCTCCTCCCGGAACTCGAGTCACTCTGTCTGACGCCCAAAGCGAGAGTTCCGGACCTACTCCTCAGATGCTCACCGGGCGTGGCTGACGCCTGTGGCGCGATGAATCTCACAGAACTAGCGCCAGGCCGATAGAAGCAGCGCCGGGGCCGGGGGCATCTGACGTTAATCCGTTTGGTCGGCGGCGGGCATCTGACTATCCTGGCCGACGGACTGGGCATCTGACACATCGGCTGTCGCCGGCGACGCCACTCAGAAAACGAGGCGCTTGACACCCCGGCGCTCGGGTAACCCCCTGGAAATCTGGCGCGCCCGGAGGGGATTCGAACCCCCGACCCTCTGATCCGAAGTCCGTTTCCCGTCGCAAGGGTCGCAGCCGGGCGATTCGTGCTTGGAACGGCGTTCATGGCGACGCCGTTCTCGCCAATTCCTGGGTGAGTCAGGTTCCCGCCCCGGAGAGAGTCTGCTGCCCATCACGGAAACCTGAAAGAGTCCGATGCCCTCCGAGGGTTCGGTGTTCTTCAGATGCCCACGACGAGAGGCGGGATTATACGACTCGTCCAATGCGTGCACTCTGCGGTCACTCCCCCGATCTGAACCACCTCCAAGAGCGTTCTCGCCTCTGTTCATCTGGCGGTCAGCAGAGAGGCGGAACCTTGTTCGGTCGCACCAAGAAACCAGAGGCGAACCAATCGGAATGGTCCTGGGGCGCCAGCCAGTCCAGGAAGAACTACGGGCCGCAACGCAGGCGGCGAAAGACGCGCGGGCCGAGCACCAAGCCAGGACGCCAAGATTCACTGCCCCGGCGCCCAGAGCTGTGTCGGAATTGGCGCTCGAACCGATCGGGACGGTGTTGATCTTGATCCCGTCCCGACAGACGTTGTAGCCCGCGAGCGCGACGTCGTCAGTTGACGCAGTCCAGCATCAGCCGCGAGCGTGTGGCCGGAAATCCTTGACGTGTCTGCTCGGCCAATTGCCCAACCCCGATCCCGGTCCTTAGCCCTCCCACACGAGTTGAAACTCCGAACGCACCAATTCCAACGCCGATGCTGCCTCAACGACTTGGCTCGACACGTATAGGGCGCTAAAGGGCAACTGCGGGATCTTGAACGCATTTAGCCCATCGATTATCTCGGGGCGGAAGACCGGCGTCTCAACCCGCATGAGCCTCCCGGTACTGGGAAAACGGGTGACCGCGGAGCGTTCCTCATCGAGCGCATCGACCACTCTGGTGCAGTTGAAGAGCCAAAGCGGCGCCTGGTTGCATTCCAATGGCAGGAGTTCGCCATCGTGCTCAATCAATGGCCCGACCGCGTCCACCGCAGGCTTCCGAAGGACGATGACGTCGCTCGCGTACCTCGGCATATCTGAGTACTGAAGCTTCTTTCCTTCGGCTGTCTTCAGAAGCCTCACGGCAGGTACCTCCCACGTCTGGGCGCGAGGGCTCCCGCCTAGTCGCATGAGGGTCTGAATATGCCGCTTGTCCAGGAGCTCAATGAATTCTTGATCCTCAAGAGCTACCGTCCGGTATATCCGCACAACTCACCACCTCCGACCGGAAAGAAGCTGTTGTCCGATGTTGTGCAAGGCGTCAACCGCCTCCTCGCGCGTCCCGGCTGCCCTCAATGCATCCGTAACCGCTTCGTAGTATGCCTTGGTGTGGACGGCCGAGTGAAACGCCTTGGCTAGATGCACTCCGTTCACTGCGGAGTTGATTCCGATATCGAAGCCCTTGAGGATGCTGCGCGCCTCTTCCCCCGCCTTCGCAGCGTACGGGACGATGTGATGCGCTGCCTCGCCCGCCTGTCGCACGTCGCCTGTGGCTCGCGCGATGTTGCGAGAGAGGATCTGCGACGGCCTGGTCTTGATGACGCTTTCGGCCTTGTCGACGGCCTTGACGGCCTTCTCGCCTTCGTTGACGACGTTGACGAACTTGTCGACATCCTTTGCGTACTTGACGGTCTTCTCGGCTACCGAAACCACTCCGGCGCCAGGTACAGCCGATATGAGCGAGAGGGCAGCATTGGGGTAGTCGCCTTCGTAGGCATAGAGTCCGGCATCGGCAATAGCTGCAGCGCTGCCCAGGCCGGGAACGATGGTCGCGGCGCCCAGGGCAATGTGAGTGGCAGCGGAGAGATCGGGGATGGGCAGGCTCGGGGGCTAAAGCTGATCGAGAAGCCCCAGTGTCCACTCGGGTCAAGATCGTCAGCCGGGTCGTTCTGCGTGTACAGATACAGCCCGAGGCTCTGGCTGTCGGTCGGGCTGATGCCCCAGGTGTCACGCTGGAGGAAGGTGCCGGTGGCAGGGTCGTAGGTGCGAGCGCGGAGGAACTCGAGACCGGACTCGGTATCGGTCCGTTCGCCTGTGAAGCGGACCTCGTTGGGGACGCTGCCTGTCGAAGCTCGTGTCGAGCCGAAGGCGGAGTAGGCGTAGGTCGCGGGGCTGTCGCCCGAGACGTCGGTCAGCATCCGGACCGAGCCCAGCGTGTCGGCGAGATACCAGTACGCCGAGCCCGAACGGTCGAACTCGAGCGCTCCCCCGGCATAGGCGTAGGCGGTCGTCGTTGAGCCGCTGGTCTCGGAGAGGACCTGGGGCAGTGACGAGGCTAGATCGAGGGTGTAGGACGTCGTCGCACCCGCGGCGGTCTTGGCGATCCTGTCGCCCGAGCCGTCGTAGGCGTAGGTGCCGATGGCCTGGCCGCTGGTCGAGAGGGCGGTCAGGCGGTTCTCGGCGTCGTAGGCGTAGGTCGTCGTGACCGTGCCGTCCGTGGCGGCTCCGGTCCAGCTCGAGCTCTGGCCGCTTTCGTTGGCTGCGGCGTCGAGCGCGGACACGGTGTAGGTGTGGCTAACGCCGGCGCTCAGAGCCGTGTCGGAATAGGCGGTCGAACCGATCGGAACCGAGTTGATCTTGATCCCGTCGCGATAGACGTTGTAGCCAGAGACTGCGACGTTGTCGGTGCTGGCGCTCCAGGCTAGATCGATCCGGCCGGCTCCGACCGGCGTGCCGGACAGGTTCGTGGGCGTAGACGGCGCGGTCGCGTCGGTGCCGGGGGTGCCCGAAGGCGTCGTGGCGCCGGCTGCGATCGATTGAGCGGACGCGTTGCCTGCGGCGTCAACCGCGGTGACGGTGTAGCTGTAGGTGGTCGAACCCGTGGTCGTGACGTCGGCGACGCTCGTGACCGAACCCGCGACGACGCCGACGAGGGTGCTGTCGCGATAGATGCGGTAGCCGCTGACGCCGACGTTGTCCGACGACGCCGTCCAGGTCAGCGTGACCCGATTGAACGCGGTTGCGGTGGCCGAGGGACTGGCAGGAACCGACGGTGCCGCCGTATCGGCCGAGGGCGGCACGACCATGCTCGTTCGGTTGCCGTTGGGGTCATAGCCAAAGCTGGTCGCGACGCCGGCGGTCGTGATCGAGCCGATCTCGTTGGCGTCGTCGTAGGCGTAGGTGGTGGTGACGCCGCTGGCGGTCCGGCTCGTGCGGTTGCCCGCGGCGTCGTAGCCGAAGGTCTCGGCGGGTGTGGTGCCTGGATACGTCGAGCCTGTCAGGCGCCCCAGGTTGTCGTAGGTATAGGTGGTGGTGCCCTCGGGGCTCGACTCGGTCAGACGCTGACCCTCGGCGTTGAAGGTGTAGCCAAAGGCCGCGAGCGCTGCGCCGGATTTCGTGTAGGCGAGGTTGGTGACCCGCCCGGCGTTGTCGATCGTGAAGGCCGAGGCGATGGTGTTGGGGTAGCTGACCGAGGCCGGACGACCGGCGTCGTCGTAGGTGTAGGAGGTGGTCCGGCTCGCCCAGTCGGTGACACTGGCGAGGGCGTTGGTGGGCGTGTAAGTGTAGGCGACAGTCTTGCCGCCGGTCGTCACGCTAGTGCGGTTGCCGAGCGCGTCATAGGCGTAGGTGACGGCCCCGCGCGACGGCGCGTCGACCTCGGTGACCCGGCCGAAGTGGTCGTAGGTCCAGGACGTTGTGCCGTGGGCGTCGCCCATGGTCGATGTCCGGCCCAGAGCGTCGTAGGTGTAGGCGACGCTGCCGCCCGAGGAATACGCGACGCCGGTCATGCGGTTGGCGTCATCGAAGGTGTACGTGGTCGTGACGCCGTTGGCATCGAGACGGCTCGTCTGGTTGCCCGCGGCGTCGTAGCCGAAGGTGGTCGTATGTGTCAG
>CAWFJD010000023.1:0-32544 GCA_963816135.1 uncultured Chloroflexia bacterium | reverse complement strand
CCCGCGAGTGGGTAGACAAGGCCATCGCCGAGATCAAGCCCGGCGTGACGACCGACAAGATCGCGAAGGTCTGGCCAAAGGCCGAGGAGTTCGGCTTCGAGAACGAGATGGCCGCCTTCGGGCTCCAGTTCGGCCACGGCGTGGGAATGGGATTGCACGAGCGGCCGATCATCAGCCGGCTCAATTCCCTGACTAACCCGGTCCCGCTCCTCGAGGGCATGTTCATCGCCCTCGAAACCTTTTGCCCGGCCAAGGATGGCTCGGGTGCCGCTCGCATCGAGGAGGAGGTCATCGTCACTCGCGATGGCGCGAAGATCGTGACCCTCTTCCCGGCCCAGGATCTCTTTGTGGCTAACGCGTACTGAGCGCCCGACTTGCTGAGCGCCCACTTACCGATCGGTCGATCGAACGAGGTTTGAGGATGGCTGGCAGGACGCAGGTGGCAGCCCGGCCCACGGGCAGGCGCGCGGCGGCGCGCAACGGCGGCGCGGCTTCCGCCGAACACCTGGACATCGACGAGGCGACGCGTCTGCGAATGTACGGCACGATGACCGAGGCTCGGGCGTTCGAGAAGCGAGCCAACGAGCTGTTCCTCGAAGGCGTCGTCCGCGGCACGACGCATCTCGCGGCGGCCAGGAAGCGGTCGCGGCCGGCTTCGCGACGGCAATGCGCAAGGACGACTACACCTTCTGCACCTATCGCGGCCATCACCACACCCTGGCCCGCGGCGTGCCCATGACCCCGATCCTCCTCGAGATGGTCGGCAAGAAGGGCGCGCTGATGGGCGGCAAGGGCGGCTCGATGCATCTGACCAGCGTCGAGCACGGGGCCATGGGCTCGTACGCGATCGTCGGGGCGCATCTGCCCATCGCGCTCGGCGCCGCATGGTCCGCCCAGTATCGGAAGAGCGGCCAGGTCGCGGTCTGCTTCTTCGGCGACGGAACGACCAACATCGGCGCCTTCCACGAGGCGCTGAACATGGCCGCGGTCTGGAAGGCGCCTGTCGTGTTCGTCTGCGAGAACAACCAGTACATGGAGTACACGGCCATCAAGGACGTGACCGCCGTGGAGCATCCGGCCGCGGACCGGGCCGCGAGCTACGGCCTGGAGTCCATCGTCATCGACGGCAACGACCCGGAGGCGGTTTACGCCACGGCCCGCAAGTACATCGACCGGGCCCGGAGCGGCGGCGGACCCGCTCTCATCGAGTGCATGACCTACCGGCACGGCGGCCACTCGCGCGCCGACCCGGGGACCTACCGGCCAAAAGAAGAAGTGGCCGCCTGGCTCGCCCGCGACCCGCTGCCCACGTACCGCGCCAGGCTCGTGAAGGACGGCATCTCCGCAGCTCAGCTCGACGAGATGGACAAGGAAGCGGCCCGCAAGGTCGCCGAAGCGGAGGCCGCGGCCCGTTCCGCCCCGGAACCGGATCCGGCCACTACGACACCCAGCTCTGGAGCGATGGCGGCTCGTCGTGGAGATCCGCCGGCGCGGAGACCGGAGGCGCGACCAATGGCTGAGATGACGTACCGCGCGGCCGTAGCCGCGGGCATCGCCCAGGAGATGGAGCGCGACCCGAACGTCGTGTTCCTCGGCGAAGACGTGGCCGCCGCCGGCGGCGTGTTCAAGGCCACCGGCGGCCTGGTGATCGCTTCGGGCCGGACCGCGTTCGCGACACACCCATCAGCGAACAGGCGATCATCGGCGCGGCCATGGGCGCGGCGATGACCGGCCTTCGCCCGATCGCGGAGCTGATGTTCTCGGACTTCTTCGCGGTCAGCTGGGACATGGTGGCGAACCAGATCGCCAAGACGCGGTACATGACCGACGGCCAGGTTGCGCTGCCGCTCGTGATCCGGACCGCCAACGGCGGGGGACTGGGCTTTGGGGCGCAACACAGCCAGAGCATCGAGAACTGGGCGATGGCGATTCCCGGCCTCAAGGTCGTGGCGCCCTCGACCCCTCGCGACGTCATGGGTTTGCTGGCGGCGGCCATCCGCGACCCGGACCCTGTGATCTTCTGCGAGCAGAAGTCGCTCTATCCCGATCAAGGGCGAGGTTCCGGAGGGCGAAGTGCTCGATCGGCTGGGCACGGCCAAGATCGTCCGGCCCGGATCCGACGCGACAGTCCTGGCCCTCGCGGCCATGGTTCCGCGGGCCCTCGAGGCCGCGGAGCGACTGGCCGCCAGCGACGGAACCAACCTCGAAGTCATCGATCTCCGGTCGCTGGTTCCGCTGGATACGACAACGATCCTCGATTCGGTCAAGAAGACCGGCCGGCTCTTCACAGTAGAAGAGAACCCGAGGCTACTCGGGTGGGGAGCGGAGATCGCCTCGTTGGTCGCGGACGAAGGCTTCTGGACCCTGGACGCGCCAATCGTCCGGATCACCGCGCCGCACATCCCGTTGGCGGCCGCGCCGACCCTCGAGTCGATGACGATGCCCTCGGTCGATCGGATCACGGACACCATCCGGAGGCGGCTCGATGAGTCGAAGTAACCGGCCGGCCGATCTCTCCCCGGACCTTGCGCTCGAATGCCGTGCCGGCCTGGACCCGAGGCCGCTCCGATGAAACCGACGGTAGGCGTCCTGGGCACGGGCCGCATGGGCGGCTCCATGGCCCGTTCACTCGCTCGAGCGGGTTTTGACCTCTATCTCTACAACCGCACGCCTGAGCGGGCCGAGAAGCTCGCCAGGGAGTTGGGCGGCCACGCGGCCAACACGCCGGCGGAAGTCGCCAGTCACGCCGACGTGGTCATCAGCTCGGTGGCCGACGGGCCGGCGGTCCAAGGTCTGTACGAAGGTCCGGACGGCGTCATCGCGGGCCTTCGTCCGGGGTCCATCGCCGCGGACATGAGCACCGTCCTCCCCGAAACGATCCTTGGTTTGGAGGCCGCGATTCGGGCCAAGGGCGCCGGCGTCCTCGACGCGCCCGTTTCGGGAAGCGTCAGCCTGGCCACGTCCGGCCAGCTCACGATCATGGTCGGCGGCACGGCCGAGGATCTCGAGAAGGCCCAGCCAGCGTTCGACGCGCTCGCTGCGAAGGTCTTCCATATCGGACCCCTCGGCTCCGCGGCGGCGATGAAGCTGGCCGTGAACGCCGTCGTCTTCGGTCTGAACCAGGCAATCTCGGAGGCGCTGACCCTCGCCGAAGCGGCGGGGATCGATCGCTCGATCGCGTACGACGTCCTGGCCGCCAGCGCGGTCGGCGCCCCGTACGTGCAATACAAGCGGGCTTCCTTCATGTCGCCCGAAGAGACGCCTCCGGCTTTCTCACTCGAGCTTGCCCAAAAGGATCTGCGGCTCATCGGCGAGCTTGCCCAGGCAGTTGGATCGGACATCGCCCAAGCGAGGGCGAACCTCCAGCTGCTCGTCGACACGGCCGGGACCGAAGGGGCCGATGCCGACATCTCGGCGGTTGCCGTGCACATACGGCGGTCGGCCCGAGGGCAGGCAGTCGGCGCGGTCGCGACCAGGACGAAGCCGGCCGGCTGACCGGCGCGTCAGGAGGATCGCTTGCTCGAAAGCCACCCGTTCGACCTCCCCGGCCAGTTGCCCGGAGGTCAGGTTCTCCAGGGTCACCTTCGCAGCCAGTCCGCGTTTCGCGGCCAAAGGAGCAGACAGTGGCGGAGCGAATTCTCATTCGAGGCGGTTTCGTCCTTACGATGGATCCCTCCCTCGGCGACCAGCCGGGCGCGGACGTTCTCATCGAAGGCGACAAGATCGCGGCGGTCGGGCGGAATCTGAGCGCTGAAGGCGCCCAGGTCGTCGACGCCACCGGCGACATCGTCATCCCGGGCTTGATCGATACTCACCGGCACACGTGGGAAGCGCCCATTCGCAGCAGCGCCCCCAACTACACCCTCGGCGACTACTTTGTGGGCATCCTCGACAGCTTCGCGCCGAAGTATCGGCCGCAGGATGTCTACGCCGGCAACCTGTGGGGCGCCCTCGAGTGCGTCAACGCCGGCATCACGACGCTGCTCGACTGGTCGCACATCGCCAACACTCCCGAGCATGCCGACGAGGCGATCCGCGGCCTCAAGGACTCGGGTCTGCGCGCGGTCTACGCCTACGGCTTCCCGAACACGTCCCTTGCGGACTGGTGGTTCAGCAGCAAGCTCATCCAGCCAGAGGACGCGCGTCGCATCCGAAGCCAGTACTTCTCGTCGAACGATGGCCTGATCACCATGGCCATGGCCACTCGCGGTCCCGGGTTCTGCCTGCCGGAGGTCGTCAAGCACGACTGGGAGATGGCCAGGGACCTGGGCCTGGACATCACCGTCCACACGGCCATGGACCGGCTCGCGGGCAAGTTCCTGATGGTCAAGCAGCTCCACGACATGAACCTGCTCTATCCGGGTACCACGTACGTCCACTCCTCGCACCTGACCGACGAGGAATGGAAGATGGTCGCCGACTCGGGCGGACGGGTCTCCTTCGCGCCCCAGGTCGAGCTTTCGATGGGCCACGGCTGGGCCCCCGCCGTCAAGTCCCTCTCGTATGGGCTGCGGCCCGGCCTCAGCATCGACGTAGTCACGACCAGCCCCGGCGACCTGTTCACCGAGATGCACGCCCTGTTCACCTCCGAGCGGGCCCGCCGGAACGACATCGCCTGGACCGAGGACGTCGATCCGACCGATCTGCTGACGGTACGCGACATCCTCGGCTTCGCCACGATCGATGGCGCGGCGGTCGTCGGCCTTGCCGACCGAGTCGGCTCGCTGACGCCCGGCAAGAAGGCCGACGTGGTGATCATCGACGGCCACGCCCTGAACACCGCCCCGATCATCGACCCTGTCGCGACCGTGGTTCTCGCGGCCGGTATCTCCAACGTCGAGACGGTCATCATCAATGGCGTCTTCCAGAAGCGCGACGGCAAGATGCTGCGCGATCTCTCGACGCCGCGAAATCTGATCGAGGAGTCGAAGGACTACCTCGTTCGAGCGGTTCCGGCGCAGGCCGGCTGGCTCATCCCCGAAACGGCCTAGGTTCCGGGCCCCAGGGCCCTCGCCAAAGAGTGGTGCCGCGGCGGTTCCCGCCGCGGCACTTCCGTGTCTGTGGAGTGGCGGCCGCGCCGGGGGCCGCGCGGAGTGGCGGCCGCGCGGAGTGGCGGCCGCGCGGAGTGGCGGCCGCGCCGCCCTCGTTCATCGGCCCGTTTGCAGGTGGTGCACGTAACGGCCCTCGGGGCGTCGAAACGTTGCCCTGTATGCAAAGTGGCGCCTGCATTTGCGTCCGATGCAAAGGGCGTGCACCAATGCCTGGGAAGATTTGCAGCAGGTGCAAATCCCGGGCTCTGACCTCCGGTTGTTTGCACGTCATGCAATCCGGGCCCGGGGATTTGCGGCGGCGGCGACCAACGGGGACACGGTGTGCCGTCGGGCCGAACCACGAGGCAGCGCGCGAACCGAGGGAACCGACGCCGGCGAAACGGCAACGAGACCCTAGAGCGTGGCCCCGCAATCCGGGCAGGTGAGCTTGCTGAGGGTGCAATCGAGGCCGCAGTTGCCGCCCGACGCGCAAGTCTCGCACTTGGGGTTGGCGTGCTCGGAGGCAGGTTGGCCGCCACAGCGGCAGACCCAGGTGCCCTTGCCGAATCGCCGAAGGCGGTCGCCGTCAGTGGCCATCATTCTGAATGGACCGCGGAATTCCACGACTGTACTCACCGGCAGACGATAACAGGCGCGAGGATAAGCGCGTAGGAAGATGCGGGGAGCGGCGTCGTGCACGCGCTCCCCGCATCGGATTCGTGGTGGTGGCTTCTGCCGCCGACCATCCGTCAGGCCGGCATCTCCGCGGGTGCTTCGATCACGAGAGGCGTGCCCGTCTCGATGAGCGTCTTGAGGCCGGAGAGTATGTGCGTCCAGCCGAACTCGACCTCTCCGAAGGTCTTGTTCTCGCTCGGGAATTCGTCGTGGGTGACGCGGAGCCGGCAAGCCTCGCCCATCTGCTCGATTTCCCAGGTCACCCGTGTCGGCGGTTCGGCCGCGAGCTCGGGGTCGTAGATGGCCGAGAAGCTGTGGACAAGCTTCTTCTCGGGCTTGATTTCGAGGACCTTGCAGTCGAGCGTGACTTCTCCGTGGTCCAGGTACTGCAGCTTCGACCCGGGCTTCCACTCGGACCGGACCTCGCTGCCGTAGTAGTAGAGCAGGGTTTCGGCCGGGTCCGTGATGGCGCGCCACAGGCGCTCGGGCGTGGTGCGGATGTAGACCTCGTAGACGTGCTTGGGTCCGGCAGCCATGGCTTCCTCCAATTCGGATTTCAGCGCACTCAGGCGCGCGACGATCGGTTGGGTAAACCGGCTGATCCAGCGATCGTGGATGAGCCGGATCGGGACGGGGTTGAGGTAGTGGAGCTTCTCGCGACCGACCCGGCGCGTTGTCACCAGGTGGGCCTCCTCCAGGACATGGAGGTGCTTCATTACGCCAAAACGGGTCATCGGCAGGTCCGCCTGCAGCTCGACGAGCGACTGGCCATCTCGCTCGAAGAGCCGGTCCAGCAGCAGCCTCCGACTTGGATCCGCCAGGGCCTTGAACACCTCGTCGTCCATGCCCGCGAGATTAGGTGACTGTATGGTCACGTGTCAACGGTTGTTGCCGACCGAGCAACGGCGGCTGCCGGTGCAGGGCCGGCGTCTTCGCGGCTCGGCTCGTATCGGTGGGAAGGCCCATCCGTTGACGCTCGTATCTCGTCGAAGGACGGAGCGGCGGATTGGGCACTACCGCGGCTGCAGCTCGAGCACCGGCCAGTTGGTTGCGCGCGCTCGCTCGCTCTACGTGACTGGAATAGCCACAGAAGGACTGGGGCGAATTGATGCCATCGGTCCGGCCGCTCGTTGACCGTGTCGTCCGGGAGATCGAGGCAACGGCCGCGACGCTCTCGTCGGAGTGACGGCGTGCTCCAATTCGCCCCGCCGTTCACATCCATGCGCAATTGACAGCCGCGTTTGTGCCGCTGATAGTGGGGCGGGCCTGCGGCACGAGGCAACGCGAGGGCACGAACGAGGGAGGTCCGAAGGACCATGATCGGCGCGCAAGGCAGCGGAGTAAACCTGGCAGGCATCGCCGGAGCGATGCTATCCGAGAACGGAGAGGGCGGACTCGACTTCGAGCATTTCTACGAGGAAGGCGAGACCGTCCCGGAGGACTTCGCCAAGTTCCCTGCCGAGCCGCCGACCGAAGCGCCCACCGTTTTGCCTGCGCGGGGGTCCTGGCGACGAAGGTTCCGGCTGCCTCACCTCCGCTGAGTTCGTCGAAGGCGAGCCTGGCCCTCCGAGGCTGACCTAACCGAGCAACGCACGATCGGCGCCTGGGAGTCCCGGCGGGCCGTCCGTTTCCGACGTCCGGCGTCGATTCCCGGCCGAGACGTCGCTTTCCGACGTCAGGAGTCGGTATCGGCCGCGCGCCACGTCGGTTTCCGACGTCCGGCGTCGATTCCCGGCCGAGACGTCGCTTTCCGACGTCAGGAGTCGGTATCGGCCGCGCGCCACGTCGGTTTCCGACGTCCGGCGTCGATTCCCGGCCGAGACGTCGCTTTCCGACGTCCAGCGTCGGTATCGGCCGCGCGGCACAGTCGCCGCGTGCGTGATCGGCGTCCGACAACGGCCGAAACCGGACATTGGGCGTGTCCGCTCGCAGACACGGCCCGCCACGGCCGTCTTCCCATACTCGGGAGGGGACGTCGCAGCTTGTGAGACTCGAATGCTCCACGCGAAGAGCTACCCGGGTGACGATCCGTGGGGGTTCGTGGGCTTCGAGCTGCGTTCGACTGCGCTCGCCTTCATATTCGCCGTGCTCTCCTGGCCGTGCGTCGCACTCTCTCTGGACTACGCCGACTACGGCGGATCCTCGGGTCCGACCCCGATTCCCATGGACGACCCGGGTCGTTGGGCAGCCGCGCTGGGGGCGGTGCTGGCCGCGTCTGTGGTCGCGGGAGCCGTCTGCGCACCGGTGGTGATGTTCGACCGGTTTGGCGGGTGGTTCGCGACAGTGACGCTCGCCTGGATCGTCGCCCTCATTGCCCTCCCGATCCTCCCGGGCGTTCTTCACGTGAATGTGGGCCACGACCCAGGTTTCGTCGGCTACGTCTTCTTCGGCCGAGAAGCACCCTTGATCCGGGTAAATGACCCGTGGAGCGGGCTGCAGAACCTCGCCCTCGTGTGGGCGGGTCCTCTCGCCGCGCCCGCGCCGTTCGGGGCACTCGCCATTGGATCGCTCCTGTGGGCCTGGATTGTGAGGAGAGACCGCTACCAGCTGTAGTCTCGGCTGCCAGCACGCCAGGAGCCAGGCCACTCTGCCTCCCGCAACCCGCTTCCCCCTGACGGGAGTCCTGGTCCGTGAGAGTGGTGGAGGTGTTACCTTCTAGCCTCCAGAGCGCCAGACGGCGTTCACCGGGCGTGGCCCACGCTTGTGGCGCGGCTCGGGCAGGCAATTCAAACGCGGAACCGTTCCGCGCCCTGCTGAGGGGTGTTTTACCGGATGGTCCTACGCTGGCGCGGCTGTCTGCTCGAGATCCTCGAGACCGTCCTTCTCACCGTCCTCATCTTCTTCGTCTTCCAGCACTTCATCGCCCAGCCCTATCAGATAGAGCAGGTTTCGATGGAGCCCACCGTCGAGCCCGGCCAGTACGTGCTCGTGGACAAGCTCTCGCCGAACTGGAGCGACTACAAGCGCGGAGACGTGATCGTCTTCAATCCGCCGGCCGGCTTCAGTGAGCTCGACGGCCAGAACATCCCGTTCATCAAGCGGGTCATCGGGGTGGCCGGGGATCTCGTCGAAGTCCACGACAACGCGGTTTACGTCAACGGCGTCAAGCTCGACGAGCCCTACGTTTTCGACCGTCAGCCGACCACGCCGCTGTCGGTCGAGTCGACCTGGCGGGTACCCAAGGGCGACCTCTTCGTCCTCGGCGACCACCGCGAGCAATCCCAGGACTCGCGTGTCTTTGGGCCCATACCGAAGTCGACCGTGATCGGCCGCGCCTGGTTGCGCTACTGGCCGGCCAACGACCTGGGCATCATTGGCTCGGCGTCGTACAGCGGAGTCCCTGACGCGCCACCGGCCTCGGCCACGCCGGCGGCGACGCCCAGGTAGAGCGACGGCGGACGGCCGATGAGGCGACGACGATGACGCGAAGGTTCGACCTCGCGATCGTTGGCGCGGGGATCATCGGCCTGGCGACCGCGTACCGACTGCTCGAACGCCGCCCGGACCTCGCGCTCGTCGTCCTGGAGAGGGAACCCGAGCCGGCGAGCCACCAGTCCGGACACAACAGCGGCGTCATCCACGCCGGCCTGTACTACCCTGCGGGATCGAGGAAGGCGCGGCTGTGCCGGGAAGGCAAGGCGGAGGTCGAGGCCTTCTGTGCTGCGCACGGAATTGCCGTCGAGCGCTGCGGAAAGCTCGTGGTCGCGGTGGCCGAGGAAGAGCTGCCGGGGCTGGAGGAGATTGCCCGGCGGGCCGAAGCCAACGCGGTGCCGGGACTGGCGCGCGTGGGGCCGGATCAGATGGCCGAAATCGAGCCGCACGTTCGTGGCCTCGCCGGGCTGCATTCGCCTCAGACCGCCGTGGTGGACTTCCGAGCCGTGGCTCTGGCCCTCGCAGATGAGGTCAGCGCGCGGGGCGGCGAGATTCGAACCGGCTGGGAAGTCACCGCGATCGAGAGGCGGCAGTCCGGCGGGGCGGGCGAGGAGTTGCTTCTCCGTTCTCGGGACGCCGAGGTGACTGCCGCGTCCGTCATCGCTTGCGCGGGGCTGTGGTCGGACCGTGTGGCGGAGCTCACCGGATCCTCGAGAACACAGCGGATCGTGCCGTTCCGCGGCGACTACATGAAGCTCCGGCCCGAGGCCGGGCATCTGGTTCGGGGGTTGATCTACCCGGTCAACGATCCGCGGTTTCCGTTCCTGGGAATCCATCTGACCCGGCGTATCGACGGCGAGGTCTGGGCCGGCCCCAATGCCGTGCTCGCGTTCGCCAGGGACGGCTACGGTCTGACCGACGTCGCCGCGGCCGATCTGCTCGAAACGCTGACCTACCGCGGATTCCTGCGGCTGGCGTTTCGCTACTGGCAATCCGGGGCAGCCGAAATGTGGCGCGACATCTGGCGACCTGCCTTCGCCGCGGCCGTTCGACGCTACGTGCCCGAGATCCGAGACGAGGACCTGGAAGCGGGCCCTTCCGGAGTCCGGGCTCAGTCGGTCCGGCTGGACGGCCACCTCGTAGACGACTTCTCGTTCGGGGGATCGGGCCGAGTGCTGCACGTCCGGAACGCGCCCTCGCCGGGCGCCACGGCCTCGCTGGCGATCGGCCGGGTCCTCGCGGAGATGGCGGAGGAGCGGTTCGGGCTCGGGTGACTCGAGAGTAGCCCGACGCCCGGGCGGCCGGCCGCCCGGCCGCCCGGCGGCCCAAAGCCCGGGTGGCGACTCCTCGCCCTGCGCCCGCCCTGAGGTCAGACGGCTTCGGCCAGGTCGTCGGATTTGGGTTTGCGCGCGACGAGCCTCTCGATGAGACCCATCATCCGCCTCTGCAGATACTCCACCTCGAGATCCTCGCGCTGGATGTGGTCGAGAGGGTCGCGCAGCAAGTGGTCGCCAAGCCGGCGCATCTCGATCGGCTCGACGATTTTCTCGATCACTCGTATGAGCCGGTTCGGGCTTCGTACGTGCTCGACCAGCGCGATCCGGCCCGTTGGCCGGAGGACGCGGACCGCTTCCGCGATCGCCGCCCGGTCGTCAGGGATCGTGCACAGGGCAAACGCGAAGATCACCGTATCGAAGTGCTCATCGGGGTAGGGGAGCGACGCCGCGTCGCCGAGCCGAAGGTTGGCGTCCAGGCCGAGCTCACGGGCGTGCCGGATGGCCCGATCGAGCGATGCCTGGCTGAGCTCGATGCCGCTCAGGTGGACGTCCGCCGGGTAGTAAGGCAGAGTCCGACCGGCGCCGATGCCCACTTCCAGCGTAGCGCCGCGAGCCTGGCTGCCGAGCCAGCGGAGGTCCTGGCCGCCCGACCGCGGCGGCGAGGTAGAGGCTCGCCGGTCGTAGATGAGGCGGATCCGCTCGGTTTCGGATTCATGGCTTGTCATGGGGCAAAGGTACGTAACATGAGCGCGTCTGAAAAGGTCCATCCGGCGCGGCGGTCCCCGAGGGTGGCGCTGCGCATTCGATCATGCGAGAGTTGGAGGGAGGGACGCGATGAGCCGGACCAGCGGGTTGAGACGTGCCCTGGCCGGAGCCGCCATTGCGGCTGTGGCTGCAGGTTGTTCGGGAGGCGTGGACCCCACACCCGCGCTACCGCCTGCCACACCGACACCGACGCTGGCGACGCCGGCCGCCTCCGGGGTCGTGGCGCGCCTGGCCGTGCCTCAGTACGGCCGCTTCTCGTGGTCGGCTGACGGCGCCTTCCTTCTCATCGCCAGCCAGAACGGCAGCACCGTGTACGACCGCTATGGGGTCGAGGTGTCGCCCTTCGTAGGATCGGTCGGCTGGCTGGACAGTTCGCACGTCGTCGGAGTGGACGGCAAGGCGAGATCTGTCCTGGATGCGCAAGGTCTCGGCTACGCCCCGAATCAATGGGTAGTTGGCTCCGGACGCGGTGCCGCGATGATCGTGGTGGCGGTTCCCGGCTGCACGGGCGATCCGATGGTCGACTGGTATCGGGACGGGGCCTACCGCCGCACGAATGAGAAGCTCACGCCGATCGGCTTCTCGTTCGATGGCAGCCTGGCCATCGAGGGCCACCTGACCTGCAGCAGCATGGACGCGGAGCTCCACGGCTGGAAAGGAGTCGTCGACGTTATCGACCTGGCCACCGGCAGGGCCGAGATCAGCATACCCAACGTCCGCGGCGAGCTGGCATTCGCTCCCGGCGGGAAGATGCTCGCCGCTCAATCGGACGGAGACCTGGCGATCGCGGATCTCGGTTCCGGGCACGTCACGGTCGTCAAGAACGTGCGTCTTCTGGCCTGGATCGACTCGCAGCACCTGGCGCTGGCCGGGAACGCCGCGGTCATCGACGCGGCCAATCCCTCCGCGAAACTAGCTTCGGTCGATGGCCACTACGCGGTCGGAGATACGGGCATCACGCTTGCGATCACCGCGGACGGCAAGGTGAACGGCGTCGACGGACCGAACGGCCGGGTCGTCGACCTCGCGTCAGAGGGCCTCAGTATCGACGGCAACCGTGCACCCGGGGCGGACGAGCGCGAGGAGACCCGGCTTCAGCCGAGCTACTGGTCGCCTGACGGCCGAATGCTCGCCCTGCCGAGCGCGGACGGGAGTTCCATCGTCCTGGTTTCGGCCGACCCGGCTCACCCGGCCCAGCCTTACGCCTCGAAACCGGCCCCGAGCAACTGAGCCACCGTCTCCACGACCTCGGGCAAAGCCCGCGCCACGAGCGGCGAGAGTTCCTGCGCGACGTCCAGCGACGCTGGTCCAACTCCCACGACGAAGACCTCGGGTGCGCCGCCATACAGTTCCGTGGCCATGGCCGCGAGGCTCGCGACGTCGACGTGATGGGTCATGCCCGGTCCCGCCGCGGCTGCCGTCTCGACGGCGACTCGCCGCCAGGACACCGCTCCCGGCGCGAGCTCGGCATCCGCGTCGACAAGGACCACCACGTCGGCAGCCGCGAAGTCGACCGCCAGTTCGGGCGTCAGCTGCTGTGCCCAGAAGACGCGCAGGCTGCCGCGGCCGATCGCAGATACGAAACGAGGGTCGGCTTCCAGTCTCTCGACCGTGGCAAAGCCGACCCCGTCGTCGCTTCGAAGAACGTTCCCGATGCCCACCACGAGGCCGCGCCGTTCGGCTCGGCCTCGGGCGAGTTCCATCGTCAGCGCTTGAGCTGATCGAGAAGCGCGCCGTCCGGTCCGAGGAGCTGGATGTCCAGCGCCATCTGGCCGAGCGCGTGAGTGGAGCAGGAGAGGCATGGGTCGTAGCAGCGGATGACCGCCTCGACCCGGTTGAGCATCGACTCTTCGATGGCGTCGCCCTTGATGTAGTGGCGAGCCACCTGGAGCACGCTCTGGTTCATGGCCATGTTGTTGTGGCCCGTGGCGATGACCAGGTTCGCCCACTGGACGATGCCGTCGTCATCCACCTTGTAGTGGTGCATGAGCGTGCCGCGAGGCGCCTCGGAAACGCCGATGCCCTCGTGCCGGTTGATCTCGGCGCGCGAGCGGACGTGCGTGGAGAGGATGTCCGGGCCGCGGAGCAGCTGCTCGATCTTCTCGATCGAGTAGAGGGTGTCGATGAGCCGGGCGTAGTGGTAGTGGAACGAGCTGTTGGCCACCCGGCCGACGCGCCAGCGGAACTTCTGGAGTTCCTCGTCCGCGCGGGGCGTGCCCATCTGGTCCGCGACGTTGATGCGGGCCAGCGGGCCGACGCGATAGACGCCTTCCGGATAGCCCATCGGCTTCCAGTACGTGGACTTCAGATACGACCACGGCTCGACGGCTTCGCCGATGTAGTCGTTGAACTCGCGCGGATCGACGCGGTCGGCGAGGAACTTGCCGTCGGCGTCCACGACGCGCAGCCAGCCGTCGTAGTGGTCCACGTTGCCATGCCGGTCCACGAGGGCCATGAACGCGGATCGGAAGTTGCCGAAGACGGAGGCCTCTTCCTCCCAGCGGATCATCTCGCTCTTGTACCAGGTGAGGGCTCGCTCGGCGATCGCGATGGCTTCGGGGATGCCGGCGAGGATCGCGTCACGGGTCTCCGCGGCGAGGGGCTGGGCCATGCCGCCCGGGACGATCCAGGACGGATGGATCCGCTTGCCGGCGACCTGCTCGATGATCTGCTGGCCGAACTTGCGAAGGGCCACGCCGTCGCGGGCGAACTGCGGGTTCTCCCTGGCCAGCCCGACGATGTTGCGAACGGCCGGATCCGCGTCGAAGCCGAACAGAAGGTCCGGCGACGAGAGATGGAAGAAGCTCAGGGCGTTCGACTGGACGATCTGGGCCAGGTTCACGATCCGCCGCAGGTCCGCGCCGGTGGGCGTCGGCTCGACGGCCATGATGTCGTCGACCGCCTTGGACGAGGCGATCAGGTGGCTGACCGGGCAGATGCCGCAGATGCGGGCCATGATCGAGGGCATCTCGTGGACCGGACGCCCCTGAGTGATGCGCTCGAAGCCACGGAACTGCGTCACGTGGAAATGCGCGTCAGTGACCTCGCCGCGGGCGTCGAGCTGGATGGTGATCTTGGAGTGGCCTTCGATCCGGGTGACCGGATCGATGGTGATTTCTCGCTTCACGTCTACTCCCGTCAGCGACCGAACCGGGCGCCTGCCACGTCCGGGACGCGGCCGGCGAGCAGATCGTCGAGCATGTGGTAGATGAGATCCGCGTCGGGCGGGCAGCCGGGCAGGAAGACGTCCACCTTGACGACGCGATGCACCGGCCGGGCAAGCGGCAGCAGCCTGGGCACGACCTCCGACGGAACCTGCTTGTTGATCTCCGCGTTCTCGATGTAGGCCCGATCGAAGAGCGGCGGGACGCCGATCGGGTTGCGCATCCCGGGGACGTTCGACGTGACGGCGCAGTCGCCGAAGGCGATGAGCGTGGTCGTCCGTTCGCGGACCATCTTGATCTTGTGGAGGTCTTCCTCGCTCGAAACGGCGCCTTCGACGAGGCACACGTCCACGTGCTCGGGGAACTGCTTGTAGTCAACCAGCGGGCTGTAGACGATGTCGGCTCGCTCCGTGATCGCGAGCAGACGCTCGTCCATGTCCAGGAGGGACATGTGGCAGCCGGAGCAGCCATCGAGCCAGATTGTGGCGAGAGTTGGCTTGCTCACGACCCGCGCTCCTCACTAACTACCTTCAGGTAGGGCAGATATGGACGGCGCGTCTTGCTGCCGCGCGCTACCGCCCGGCCCTTCTCGAAGAGCGCTCCGGTGGGACAAACCTGGACGCATTTGCCGCAGCTCGTGCAGGTCGCCGACTCGCCCCACGGCTTGCCCATGTCCGTAACGACGCGGGTCTCGATCCCGCGCTGCATGACGTCCCAGGTGTGAGCGCCCTCGATCTGGTCGCAGACGCGAACGCAGCGGAGACACAGGATGCAGCGGTTATGGTCTATGGCGAACAGCCGATGGCTGGCGTCGATGTCCAGGACGGGATTGATCGGCGAGAGGTCGAAATGGGTCAAGCCATGCTCGGCCGCCATGTCCTGCAGCTCGCAGTGGTTGTTGGCCACGCAGACCGCGCAGACGTGGTTCCGTTCCACGAACAGCATCTCGATGATCTCCTGACGGTATTCCATCAGGCGATCGGAGTGAGCCGTGACCTCCATTCCTTCGGAGATCCTGGTCGTGCAGGCCGCCGCGAGTTTGTTGGAGCCCGCGATCTCGACCACGCACAAGCGGCAGGCGCCGCGGTCCGTGATGCCGTCGAGGTGGCATAGCGTCGGGATGTCTATCCCGTTCTCCTCGGCGACGTCGAGGATGGTCTGTGCCTCGGACCCGGCGACCGCCTGTCCGTCGATCGTGAGAGTCAGGACTTCGCTCATCGGGCCACCTCGGCGGACTTGATCGTGCAGACGCCGGCCGGGCAGACGCGATCCACGATGTGGGCGACGTACTCGTCTCGGAAGTACCGCAACGTACTGAAGATCGGGTTCGGCGCCCCCTGGCCGAGGCCGCACAGACTCGTCTTCTGGACGATCCCCGCCAGTCGTTCCATCCGGCCGAGGTCTTCCATCGTGGCCTCACCCGAGCAGATCTGATCGAGCATCCCGTACATGGCGGTGGTGCCTACCCGGCAGGGAACGCACTTTCCGCAGGACTCCTCGCGACAGAAGTCCATGAAGTAGCGGGCGACGTCCACCATGCACGAGGTGTCGTCCATGACGATCATGCCGCCCGAGCCCATGAACGAGCCGACCTTGATGAGCGACTCGTAGTCGACGGGCATGTCCAGGTATTCGGCCGGAATGCAGCCGCCCGAGGGACCGCCCGTCTGGACGGCCTTGAAGGGCCGGCCGTCGACGATCCCGCCGCCGATGTCGAAGACGATCTCGCGCAGGGTCATGCCCATCGGCACTTCGACGAGGCCGGTATTGACGACGCGGCCGGCGAGGGCGAAGACCTTGGTGCCCTTGCTCTTGCTGTCCGCGGCGCCGATGCTCGAGTACCAGGCGGCTCCGTTGCGGATGACCGAGGGAACGTTGGCGTAGGTCTCGACGTTGTTGAGCAGTGTGGGCTTGCCCCAGAGGCCGGCCACAGCCGGGTAGGGCGGGCGGGGTCGCGGAGTGCCGCGGCGGCCTTCGATCGAGTTGATCAGGGCCGTCTCTTCGCCGCAGACGAACGCGCCGGCGCCGAGCCGGATCTGGACGTCGAAGCTGAAGTTCGTATCGGCGATCGCCGAGCCCAGGAACCCTGCGCGCTGGGCGTTTCGGATGGCCGTGCGGAGGCGGGCAACGGCGAGCGGATACTCGGCCCGGCAGTAGATATAGCCCTCGCTGGCGTCTACCGCGTACGCGGCGATGGCCATGCCCTCGAGGACCCGATACGGGTCGCTCTCGAGGACGCTGCGATCCATGAACGCGCCCGGGTCGCCTTCGTCGGCGTTGCAGATCACGTACTTGGGGCTGCCTTGCGCCTTGGCGACGGTGGTCCACTTGAGGCCGGTTCCGTACCCGGCGCCGCCGCGGCCGCGGAGGCCGCTCCTGGTGATCTCGTCACGAACCTCGGCGGGGCTCATCGACGTCAGGACCTGGCGGAGGCCGTCGTAGCCGCCGTGGGCCTGGTAGTCGTCGATGTCCTCCGGGTCGATCGTGCCCATGTTCTCGGTCGCGACCCGGACCTGCTTGGAGAAGAACGGCTGCTGCGCTTCGAGCTCGCCGGTCGGATTGGCCGTCCGGAGCTCCTCGACGACGGGGTCGAGGGTGTCGAGCGTGACGTTCTTGAGCAGCTTGCCGGTTTCGGCGATCTGGATCAGCGGACCGGCGGAGCAGAGCCCCAGGCAGCCGACGCGCTTGACCGCGACGTCCGTCAGGCCGGCCTCGCCGACACGCTCGCCGAGCTTCTTGAGGATCTGATCGGACTGGGCCGATACGCAGCTGGCCGCGCAGCAGACGGCCGCGGTAACGCGGGCCGGACCTTCGTGACCGTTCTGGCCGTGGCCGGGGACGGGACGCGGCTTGGGCCGCGCCGCAGGCATCTCGCTCACATCGCCTCCAGTCGAGCGATCAGCTCGTCGGGCTTGACCTTGCCGATGGTGTCGCCGTCGACGATGACGGCCGGAGCCAGGCTGCAGGCGCCCAGGCATCGGGCAGTCAGCAGCGAGAGCTTGTTGTCGGGAGTCGTCTGGCGCGGCTTGATGCCGTACTTGGCTTGGATCCCCGCGAGGATGTCCTTGACGCCGTTGATGTAGCAGGCCGTGCCGGTGCAGACCACGCAGGTGTGCTCGCCCTGGGGCTTCAGGATGAAGAACGAGTAGAAGGTCGCCACGCCGTAGACCTTCGAGGGCGGGACGCCGAGGATGTCGCTGACGTATTGGAGGGCGTCGTCGTCCAGGTAACCGAACGCCTCCTGGGCAGCGTGGAGAGCCTCGATGAGCGCCTCCGGCCGATCGCCCAGGCGCCGCATCCGGGTCTCGACGATGCGCCAGCGCTTGTCGTCGGTTGGAGCCGTTCTCTTGGCGTTGAGTACTGGCATTTCTTCCTCGAGCGAACCGCGCGGATGCCCGCCGGTGCAGGGTTCATGGCCCGGCTGAAGCTGCGGGCGACGGTTGGCCTGCTCGGGCGGCAGGCCTCTGGATCGCAGTCCCGGCCGGTTCTCGCGTCGCGATCGCCCGCGACGCATTTGGCGATGTTCTCGAGATCGAGACCGGCCGTGATCCAGCGTGGAATGCGACCTTCTCGTATGGCATCGGCCGAATCGCCGGCCAGCCACATGGAAAGCATGGGGGCCCGGCCCCGAACGAGCGAGGTCCAAGCGGTCCTGATAGCCCGGGCCTCTGTCGCTAGATGCACGGTCCTACCGGCCCCATCCCTTCGGACTTAGCGCCTGCCGGCGATTAGGCCGTGCCCGATAAATGAGACAGCCGGGCCCTCGCCTCAAGCGGGCATTCCGCCCGGCCGTCCACACGTTTCACCTGCGCGACGATTCCGGCACGGGCCGCCAGCTTCAGCAAATCGACAGGTTCAATTCAGGAAATTGGGCGCACTTCAGCAGCGAGTAAGAGAACCCGGTGGGTCGGTCGGCCGCCCGGGTCAGGGAGTGCGAAATGATCAGCAGTCCTCCACCGGCGGCCCCGCTTGCGCCGTCGGTGGGTTGTCCTGGCCTCGACCGCCGCCGCGCTGGTCGGGATCGTCATCGTGTTCGCATCGCCGTTCTTCATCAACAGCATCAGCATGGCCTCCACCATCCAGCCGGGCGAGGTCGTGCTCGTGGACCGCGTCAGCACCTCGTCTGGGGCTGCAGCACGGCGAAGTCATCGTGTTCTACCCGCCCAATGGGTCGCAGGTGCCCTACATCAAGAGGATCATCGGCCTGCCAGGCGACCACGTCTCGATCGTCGACGGCCATGTGTACGTGAATGGCGTGGAACTCAACGAGTCGTACCTCGCGGCCAACACGCCCACGACGACCACTGTGGCGGATTTCGAAGCGACCGTTCCGGCCGGCTCGGTGTTCGTCCTCGGTGACGATCGAGCCAATTCCTGGGACTCGCGCTTCTACGGTCCAGTCCCGGAGTCCAGCATAGTTGGGCGAGCCTGGGTGGCCGTGGGCCCGACGTTGTCCCTGGCGATGCTCTAGTAGTCGGGCAGCATCGTCTCGCCGAACATGAGGTACTTGTCCACGCAGCGGGCCGCCTGGCGGCCTTCGTGGATCGCCCACACGATGAGTGACTGGCCCCGCGAGCAGTCGCCCGCCGAGAAGACACCGGGGACCGTGGTCATGAAGTCGTCGTCGTGGACGATGTTGCCGCGCTGGTCCAGCTTGCAGCCGAACGAGGCCGGCAGGTCCGGTGCCGGTCCGACGAAGCCCATCGCCAGCAGGACCAGGTCCGCGGGCAGGCTCTTCTCCGAGCCCGCGACCTCGCGCATCTCCGGGCGGACGCCCGGCGTGTGGATCCACTCGATGTCGACGGTCTCGATCGCGGCCACGGCCCCGGCCGCGTTGCCCACGATACGGCGGCTGTTGACCAGGTACCTTCGCGGATCGGCGCCCCAGAGGGCAGCCGCCTCCTCCTGGCCGTAGTCCATCTTGTAGGTCTTGGGCCACTGCGGCCAGGGGTTGTCCTTGGCCCGGGACTCGGGCGGCCGGGGCAGGATCTCGAGCTGGGTCACGTTCGTTGCGCCCTGGCGGATCGGCGGTTCCCACGCAGTCGGTGCCGGTGTCGCCGCCACCGATGACGATGACGTTCTTGCCTTCGGCCGAGATCGGCGTCGCCGGGCCGCCAAGCACGGCTCGAGTATTCGCCGTCAGGAAGTCCATCGCGAAGTAGACGCCGGCGAGTTCCCGGCCGGGCAGCTTGAGATCGCGAGGGATCGTCGAGCCGACCGCGAGCACGACGGCGTCGAAGTCCGCGACGAGCTTGTCCGGGGCCACGTCGGGTCCGACCGAGGTGCCGGTCACGAAGCAGACGCCCTCGGCCTCGAGCAGCTTCACCCGCCGCTCGACGACCGCCTTGTCGAGCTTCATGTTCGGGATTCCGTACATCAGCAGCCCGCCGACCCGGTCGTCGCGCTCGAAGACCGTCACGTTGTGGCCGGCCTTGTTGAGCTGCGCCGCGGCGGCGAGGCCGGCCGGTCCGGAGCCGACCACCGCGACCTTGAAGCCGGTTCGTGAGAGGGGCGGCTCGGGCACGACCCAGCCTTCTCGGAAGGCCCGGTCGATGATCTCCGACTCGATGGTCTTGATGGTCACGGGTTCGGCGTTCCGGCCGAGCGTGCAGGAGCCTTCGCAGGGCGCCGGGCAGACGCGGCCGGTGAACTCGGGGAAGTTGTTGGTCTTGTGGAGGCGGATGATCGCCTCCTGCCACTGGCCGCGGTAGACCAGGTCGTTCCACTCGGGGATGACGTTGTGGATCGGGCAGCCCATCGCCATGCCCGCGACCAGCTCGCCCGTGTGGCAGTAGGGGATGCCGCAGTCCATGCACCGCGCACCCTGGTCGCGGAGGGTCTGCTCCTCGTAAGGCGGATGAGACTCGGCCCAGTCCTTGATCCGCTCCAGCGGCGGGCGGGAGTGGCCGGGCTCGCGATCGAACTCCATGAAACCGGTCGGCTTGCCCATATCTAGTTCCCTGCCACGCGCTTGCCGTCTCGAACGTTCTCGTCGAACGCGGCCATCTCGGCTTCGTCCTGCGAGAGACCGCGCTCCCGCATCCGTGCCTGGGCCTCGACCACTCGCCGGTAGTCGTTCGGGACGATTCGGATGAACCGATTCACGGTCGTCTGCCAGTCGTCGAGGAGGGCCCTGGCCCGCGAGCTGCCCGTGTACTCGACGTGGCGCTCCAGCAGCCGCCGGACGAGAGCGATCTCGTCCGGGTCTGAGAGCGGGAAGAGCTGGACCATTTCCTTGTTGCAGACGCGCTCGAAGCCGCCGCCGGCCGCCCCGCCTTCGCCGCTCTCGTCGAGGACGTAGGCGACGCCGCCGGACATGCCCGCGGCGAAGTTGCGCCCGGTCCGGCCGATCACCACGACGCGGCCGCCGGTCATGTACTCGCAGCCGTGATCGCCTACGCCCTCGACCACGGCATGGATGCCGGAGTTGCGGACGCAGAAGCGCTCACCCGCGATGCCTCGGATATAGGCCTCGCCGGAGGTGGCCCCGTAGAAGGCCACGTTGCCGGTGATGACGTTGTCTTCGGGCACGAAGGTGGACTCGCGTGGCGGGAACAGGACGATCTTGCCGCCCGACAAACCCTTGCCGATGTAGTCGTTGGCGTCGCCTTCGAGCGTCAGCGTGAGGCCCTTCGGAATGAATGCCCCGAAGCTCTGGCCCGCCGAACCGCGGAAGTGGAGCTTGATCGTGTCCTCGGGGAGGCCCTGACCGCCGTACCGGCGCGTGACTTCCGAGCCCAACGTGGTGCCCACGACTCGGTTGACGTTCCGGATGGGCAGGCTCGCCTCGACGGCTTCGCCTCGCATCAGGGCCGGCTCGCACAGCGGAATGAGCGTCGTGGAGTCCAGCGACGCCTCGACGTTGTGCTCCTGCTTGATCTGGCAGGTTCGGAGCGTCGTCTTGGGGACCGGCTGCTGGAAGAGGATGCGGCTGAAGTCCAGGCTGTGGGCCTTCCAGTGATCCACGGCCCGGCGCATCTCCAGGCGTTCCGTGTGGCCGACCATCTCGTTGAAGGTCCGGAAGCCCAGCGCGGCCATGTACTCGCGGACTTCCTGGGCGACGAAGTTCATGAAGTTGACCACGTACTGCGGATCGCCGTCGAAGCGCTTGCGCAGCTCGGGATCCTGGGTGGCGATGCCGACCGGGCAGGTGTTGAGATGGCAGACCCGCATCATCACGCAGCCGAGCGTGACCAGCGGCGCGGTCGAGAAGCCGAACTCCTCGGCTCCCAGGAGAGCGCCGACGACCACGTCGCGGCCCGTCTTCATCTGGCCGTCAACTTCGAGGGCCACGCGCGAGCGAAGGTCGTTGACGAGGAGCGTCTGGTTCGTCTCGGCGATGCCGAGCTCCCAGGGCAGGCCCGCGTGCTTGATGGAGCCGAGCGGGCTCGCGCCCGTGCCGCCGTCGTAGCCGCTGATCAGGATCACGTCGGCATGGGCCTTGGCCACGCCCGCCGCGATCGTCCCGACGCCGACTTCCGAAACCAGCTTCACGGAGATGCGGGCGTCCGGGTTGGCGTTCTTGAGGTCGTGGATCAGCTCCGCGAGATCCTCGATGGAGTAGATGTCGTGATGCGGTGGCGGCGAGATCAGGCCGACGCCCGGCGTAGAGTGCCTGACCTTGGCGATCCAGGGGTAGACCTTGTGACCGGGCAGCTGGCCGCCCTCGCCGGGCTTGGCGCCCTGGGCCATCTTGATCTGGATCTCGCGCGCGCTCACGAGGTATTCGCTCGTGACGCCGAAGCGGCCCGAAGCGACCTGCTTGATCGCGCTCTTGAGCGAGTCGCCGTTGGCCTGGGCTTCGAAGCGGGCCGGATCCTCGCCGCCTTCGCCGGTGTTCGACTTGCCGCCCAGGCGGTTCATCGCGATCGCGAGCGCCTCGTGGGCTTCCTGCGAAATGGAGCCATAGCTCATCGCGCCGGTCTTGAAGCGCTTGACGATCTCCTCCACCGGCTCGACGTCGTCGACGCTGAGCGGCTGGCGGTGGTTCGACTTGAAGTCCATCAGGCCGCGGAGCGTGCACAGGCCGCCCGACTGGTCGTCGATGAGCTTGGAGTACTCCTTGAACGCCGGGTAGCTGCCGCTCCGGGTCGCGTACTGGAGCTGCGAGATGGAGAGCGGGTTGAAGAGGTGGTCCTCGCCTTCGGCCCGGTACTGGATGCTGCCGCCGACGCCGAGCTGCTTGTGGTAGATGGGCCGCTTCGGCGGGAAGGCGCGATCCTGGCGCATCTTCACTTCGCGGGCGACCACGTCGATGCCGACGCCGCCGATGCGCGTGGGCGTGCCGTTGAAGTACTCGTCGACGAAGTCCTGGTTGAGCCCCAGGGCCTCGAAGACCTGGGCGCCGTGGTAGCTCTGGATGGTGCTGATGCCCATCTTCGAGATGACCTTGACGATGCCCTTGGCGATGGCCTTGATGTACTTCTTCTCGGCGCGCTCCGCTTCGCCGGAGAGCATGCCGAGGCGGACCTGGTCGTGGACGGTCTCGAACGCCAGGTACGGGTTGATCGCGCTCGCGCCGTAGCCGATCAGCAGGGCGAAGTGATGGACCTCGCGCGGCTCGCCCGATTCGAGCACCAGGCCGACCTGCGTTCGAGTGCCCGATCTGACGAGGTGGTGATGGACCGCCGAGACGGCCAGGAGCGCCGGGATGGGCGCGTCCGTGGCGTCGTGGCCGCGGTCCGAGAGGATGACGATGTTGTAGCCCTCGTCGATGGCCTCGCTGGCCCGGTCGCGGACCTGCTCGATGGCCTTCCGGAGCGCGGACCCGCCGCCGTCCACCTTGTAGAGGATGGGCAGCGTTATCGACTTGAAGCCGTGGGCGTCGCCGGTGGAGAGCGCCCGGATCTTCTCGAGCTCTTCGTTGGTCAGAACCGGGGACGGCAGCTCGAGCTGATGGGCGTCGCGCGGGCTCGGGCTCGAGGAGGTTGCCCTCCGGGCCGATCGCCATCTCCGTGGCGGTGATGATCTCCTCGCGGATCGCGTCGATCGGCGGGTTGGTGACCTGGGCGAAGAGCTGCTTGAAGTACGAGTAGAGCATCTGCGGCCGCTCGGAGAGGACCGCGAGGGCCTGGTCGTTGCCCATGGCGCCGACCGGGTCCGTGCCCGTGGAGGCCATCGGGTTGATGATCATCCGGACGTCCTCGGCCGTGTAGCCGAAGACTTCCTGGCGGCGCAGGACCGTTTCGTGGTCCGGCTCGATGACGCGCTGCGGAGGCGGCAGTTCGGTCAGCCGGACGAGCCAATCGCGGACCCACTGGTCGTAGGGATGCTCGGTCGACGACGCGTCGCTTGAGCTCGTCGTCCGAAACGATGCGCTGCTCGGACGTGTCCACGAGGAACATCCGGCCGGGCTGCAGCCGGCCCTTGGAGACGATCTTCTCCGGCGGGATGTCCAGGACGCCGGCCTCGGAGGCCATGACGACACGGTTGTCCGTCGTGACGTAGTAGCGGGCGGGGCGCAGGCCGTTTCGGTCGAGCGTGGCGCCGACGCGCAGGCCGTCGGTGAAGGCGATGGACGCGGGCCCGTCCCAGGGCTCCATCAGGCAGGAGTGGAACTCGTAGAAGGCTCGCTTCTCGGGCGCCATCGACTCGTGGTGCTGCCACGGCTCCGGGCACCATCATCATCAGGGCGTGGGCGACCGAGCGGCCGGAGAGGTAGAGCAGCTCGAGGACGTTGTCCACGATCGCCGAGTCCGAGCCTTCGATGTCGATCGCGGGCAGCGCCTTGGTCAGCTCGTCGCCGAACAGCTTTGAGCTGAACTGGCTCTGGCGGGCGTGCATCCAGTTGACGTTGCCGCGGAGGGTGTTGATCTCGCCGTTGTGGGAGATGTAGCGGTACGGGTGAGCTCGCGGCCACGAGGGGAAGGTGTTGGTGGAGAAGCGCGAGTGGACCATCGCGATGGCGCTCTCGACGCGCTCGTCGGTGAGGTCCGGATAGAAGACCCGCAGCTGCGAGGCGTTGAGCATGCCCTTGTAGACGATGGTCCGGCAGCTCAGCGAGGGGATGTAGAAGTCGCCGCGGCTGGGAATGGCAGAACGCGATATGGCCTTCTCGACGAGCCGGCGAACGATGTACAGCTTGCGCTCGAACGCCATGTCCTCGACCAGGCCTTCGGGCCGATCGATGAAGACCTGGCGGATCAGCGGCTGAGCGGCCCTGGCGCTCGCGCCGAGGGTCGAGTTGTCCGTCGGCACGTCGCGCCAGCCAAGGAAATGAAGGCCCTCCTCCTCGACGACCTGCTCGAACAGCCGGAAGCAGTCGACTCGGCTGATCTTGTCCTGCGGAAGGAAGACCATCCCGACGCCGTAGCCGCCCTTGCCGCGCAACCGGACGCCCGGACTTGGCCGCGACGTCCGTCGAGGAAGCGGTGGGGGATCTGCATGGTGATGCCGGCGCCGTCGCCGGTGTTCTTCTCCGACCCGCTCGCGCCTCGATGCTCGAGGTTGACCAGCACGGTCAGGGCGTCGTCGACGATATCGTGGGAAGGACGGCCGGCGATGTCCACGACGAAGCCGAAGCCGCATGCGTCGTGCTCGAACCGGGGATCGTAGAGTCCCTGTGCCCGAGGTGCGCGTATCTGCCTCAACTTGTGCCGTCCTTACTCGCGTTCCACTTGGGAGTCAGCCGCCGCTTGGGAGTCCGCCGCCGTGCGCTGGCGACGCGACTGCCGGCTCCACCAAAATGGGAGCCCCTTTCCTCCGCGGAAAGCCGAGTGTCGAGTAGGAGGCGGGGTCAGGTCAAGGTTGCGAAGGTTGCGAATGGGTTGCGACGGGGTACGTGTCAGGTTCGGTCCCGATTACCACCCGGGCCAGCCGCACAAAGTGAGGACGACCGGGGCGCGTCCGCCTGGACGACGACCGCCGGATCGCGAGTCCGAGTCCGGTCGCGCTAGACTTCGAGCGCAGAGACGTCGGGCTGCGACCCGAACCTGGAGCATCGTCAGGAGGATCCGCATTTGTCGCCACAGACGAAGCGCGGTCGAGCCGTGCCGGCCGGCCACCGCAAGACGTCTCCGCGCCTTACGCCGAAGGCTTCAACCCCGGCTCCCGTAGCCGAGACCGAGGAAGCCTCTGTCGAAGAGGCCTCCGTACAGCCGAAGAAGGCCTCCGCGGCGGCTCCGGGAGTTCGGCATCGGGCGCCTCGCCGGCGCAGCCCCATGCTTTCGAGCGCTTACGGCTACGTGCGCGCCTACATACCCCTCTTCATCGGGTTCATCGTCCTGTTCACCGGCGTTTGGGCCTACAACAGCTTTGCTCCTCACACGCTCTCGCCCGCCGAGAACTTCCAGCAAATCGAGAACAGGTGGAAGGGACAACGAGACGCGGCCCGCAACCAGGTGAACGCGTCCGCGGGCAACTTCACGGCCCAGATTGCCGCGTACAAGGACCTCGCCAAGTACACCAAGGGCTGGGTGGACGACCTTTCGGCCATCAAGAGCTGGGATGACACGTCCCACACGGCAGACGAGAACACCCAGACGGCAACCCAGATGCAGACGCTCATCCAGGACGGCAAGGACGTGGTCACGGTCATCGATCTGGTGGTGCTGACCAACACCCCGGACGGACTGCTTGCCCACAAGGCCGACCTCGAGGCGACCGACACGGCCTTCTCGAGCGATTTCCGTCTCGCCGAACATGACGTCCTCGGCCTCACGAGCCTGGTCACCCCCGTGCCGACGCTGGCGTTGCCGTCGGGCAGTCTGCCCCCATCGGCTGCTCCTTCAGGCTCGGCGGGTCCATCGGAGTCCGCGGGCGCATCCGGCTCTGCCGCGCCATCGGTCTCGGCGGTGCCTTCCGCGAGTGCCGTTCCGAGCCCCTCCGCGAGCTGATCTCGGGCGGGTCCAGTACCGACATTGGTGCGCCGGAAGTACGGCTTGTGGGGGTTGTGTGGACTCTGTACGGTTCGGGTCGCCTCGGGCACGGTGAGGGATATTGCAGACAGGCCCCTCCGCCCCCTCTGAGGCGAGTGCGAGTGCAGAGGATTCCAAAATGGCTGCCATGGCCGTAAACGAACTGGGTCCCATGCTCACGGCGACCGAAGTCGCAGACATGCTCCACCTTCACGTGAACACCGTGAAGCGCCTCGGCGATCGTGGGGAACTGCCCTTCTATCGCGTCTGCAAGCGAGGAGACCGACGGTTCAGGCTCGAGGACGTCATGTCGTTCCTCGATCGGAACCGCTAGACCCGACTCTTTCTTTCGGGTTCGCGGAGGTCCGTCACTCGGGCCACGTGCCCTACATCCGCAGAACCTTCTGACGCCCGCGGCGGGGGCCGCGGGCGTCTCTTTATGTCTCGAACTCGGCGGCCGCTTCGCTCGCGGCCCAAGCCTGCTAGACGCGCGGGATGGACTTGAGCGCGGCCTTGAAGAGCTCCGCGCCGCGACCGATCTCGTCCGCGGTGACGTCGATGGGGGGCAGGAAGCGGATCACGTTGTGATGGGTGCCGCAGTTGAGGACCAGCAGGCCGTGGTCCGCGGCCGCCTTGATCAGCGCCTCGCTCGTTTCCGTGTCCGGATCGCGGGTCGCGCGGTCCTTGACGAACTCCACGCCGATCATCAGACCCTCGCCTCGAACGTCGCCGATCCGATCGTCCTCGGCCATCAGGGCCTCGAGCGCCGCGCTCAGCTCCGCGCCTCGAGCAGCCGCGTTGGCCACGAGGCCTTGCTCCTCGATGGTCCGCATCACCGCCACTCCCGCGGCACAGCTGACGGGGTTGCCCCCGAACGTGGTGCCGTGGGCGCCGACGCCCCACCGCTCCTGCAGTTCGCGCCGCGTGACGATGGCCCCGATCGGCAGGCCGTTTGCGAGGGCCTTGGCCACGCAGACGACGTCGGGCACGATCCCGGCATGCTCGAAGGCCCACATCTTGCCGGTCCGGGCGATGCCGGACTGGATCTCGTCGCAGACGAGCAGGATGCCGTGTTCGTCGCACAGGGCTCGGAGTTGGCGCATGAACGACGCCGGCGCGGGGTTGAAGCCGCCCTCACCCTGGATCGGCTCGATGATGATCGCGGCCACCGCTGACGCCGGGATCTCGTGCGCGAGCAGCGTTCGGAGAGCGCCCATGGCCCCGGCCGTCGCGGCCTCCTCGTCGTCGCCGAAATAGCGGTAGACGTTGGGGAACGGGGTCAGGTAGACGGACGGGAGGAGCGGCTCGTAGCCGAGCCGGTAGTTGATGCTCGAGCTGGTGATCGACGCGGCGCCGAGCGTCCGGCCGTGGAACGCGCCCCGGAAGGCGATGATGCCCGGCCTGCCGGTCACTCGCCGGGCGAGCTTCATCGCCGCCTCGATGGCCTCCGCGCCGGAGTTGCCGAAGAAGACGGTGTCGAGCGGATCGGGACACGAGTCGGCGAGCATGGCCGCCAGACGGCCGACCGGTTCCAGGTAGCCCAGGGCGTTGCAGATGTGGAGGAGCTTGTCCGCCTGGTCTTTGATCGCTTCGGTCACGGCCGGGATGGTGATGGCCCAGCGAGGTGGTCGCGATCCCGCAGGCGAAGTCGAGGAAACCACGGCCGGCCGTGTCGTACAGGATGTGGCCTTCGCCGTGGTCCCAGCTCTGCTCGTAATAGCGGCCCAGGATCGGGGAAAGGTGGGGCTTGGATATGCCGGCGTAGTCTCCGGCCGCCGCAAGTGCGTCGATCGCTGCCGGGGTCAGGTCTCCCGCCGCACGGCCTGCGGTGGCGATGGCGGATGGGGAGACGCTGGTTTCCTTGCCGGTGCGATCCATGAATCGGGCTCCTCGAGAGACGAAATCGCCGGGAATGAACTCCGGCGGGGCTCTCCGAGTATAGGCCCGCGCCCTCCCGCGCCGCTCCGAGGGAGGGTTACCCGGCGGCGATGGCGAGCCGTGGCGGGCCCATCTTCACGCGATCCAGGACCGCTTCGATTGTCATCTGCCGGGTGCCCAGCCCGTCCATGAACCACGTCATGCCGGCTTCCGCGAGGGCTTCGAGCCGCCGCGAATCCAGCGGGGCCGGCGTGGCTTCCTCCGACACGACGATCTCCGCGCGTCGTCCTCCGCGCAACTCCTCGAGTTGGCCGCGCATCTCGACCACGTCTTCCGGCGGTGAGCGGATCCGCCTCTCCGTCCGGCCGGAGCCGGAGCGGGAAGTAGCCGTCCCACCGGGCAGCGCGACGGAGCGGCGCCTGCCTGGGCCACGTGCCCGCGACGATGATCGGCGGCCGCGGCATCTGGACAGGAGTTGGCGCGAAGCGCGTGCGGGCCACGTTGTAGTGCTGCCCGGAGAACTCGAACGGCTCTCCGCTCCACAGCCCGGTGAGGATCTCCAGGCCTTCGTCCAGCTTCTCCGCCCGGACCCGGATGTCCGGATCCTCTCCGAACGCCGCGAATTCCGTGTCCGCCGGGAGTCCAAGACCGACGCCCATGACCAGCCGGCCGTTGGACAGGCGGTCCAGCGTCGCGGTCTGGCGGGCCAGAACCCACGGCCGCCGGCGGGGCAGGGGAGTGACCATGGGCCCGATCGCGATCTTGCGCGTGGCCTGGGCCATGGCCGCGAGCAGAACCCACGGATCTGCCAGCGGAACCGGCATCTCGCCGAAGATGTTGATGTGGTCCCAGATGAACATCCCGTCCCAGCCGGCCCGCTCCGCCTCCACGGCCAGCGATACGGCCACGGCGGGGTCCGCGAACTCCGCAAAGTTGGGCATGTTCAGGCCAATTCGCATTCCCGGTCCTCCTGACGACGCAAGGCAAGCCTGACCGATGACCGTGCCACCTAGCCTGTCACTGGTCGCCGGGGGCGACAAATCGGCGAGATAGAGGTGCACCGGTGCCACAGCGCAGCCAGAAGTACTAGTCGTGGCCCCCAAAGGTCCCACTCCGGCCCTCCGAACCGTGTAGTCTTGGGCTGCCGGGCGGTCCCGGACGCCAAGCTGCCGAGCCCGTCAAGGCGGCGAACGCGCAAACCTCACGCGGCCCTGCAGGTTCTCGCGGACGGCCCGATCGAGAGCCCAAGACAAGCGAGGAGGCACCGTGGAGCGAGTCGCGCTCGCCTCAGGCGAGGAGACCTTCGAGCTCGACGTCGATGGCAGAACGATCCGGATCATGACGCGATCGGCCGACGACGAGCTGGCCCGCCTCTTCGACCTGAGGGGGACCCAGGCCTGGAGCGATGCGTCGCCTCTGACAGACGAGGACATGGCAAACGTCGTCCGGCGTCTCTTCGAGTCGGCGGGCGAGAAGCACGAGCAGATCGAAGTCGTGGGCGTCGCGCCGGCTGCCGCGGACTCTTTCCCGGACGACCCCCGTATCTCGATCAGGACGATCGAACCGATGTCGTTCTCGCTGCCGGGCTCGCCAAACGGCCTGGCCATCGCGATGGACGACCATGGCGACGGCTACCTCTGGGCCCTCGGGACCGTTCGTGTCCCGCTCGGGGGAGAGGGGATGTGGTGGATCGCCAACCAGCTGATCGACGCGCTCGAGGACCCGCCGCGGGCGTCGCGCTGGCCCAGGATCCTGGTGCTGGGAACGACACTCGGCGGGCCGGCCGTCCAGGCATCGATGGAGACCGGCGACTGGGGCGTCGGAATCGTCTGGCGGATTCTCGACAGCGGCGTCGTGGGCGACGTCGTGGCGGTCAACGAACTGACCTACGAGCGCGTCGACGGCTGGCTCGCCATCCTTCGACCGATTCGCGATCAGCTCGTCCGCAGCGGGCCCACCGCCAGCGCCTGCAGCCCGCTCGGACGGCCGAAAGATGGGTTCGGGCGATGGAGCGCTGGAGCAGCTAGCAGCGGAGGGGGCGGCCCGGCGCGACTCGGTTCGCGAGGGTTCAGTCGCGGCGCGGGTTCAGCGCGCAGGAGGCCCGGGCCTCAAGCGCGGGCGAGGACCGTCACTTCGCCGGTGGGCTGGACCAGGAAGATCCAGACGTCCCAGGCGCAGTGGCTCACGACGAGCGCTCCGAGCGGAACGCCCGCGGCGTAGAGCGCCGCCCAGTGAGCGCCCGCCACGCCGGCCGCGCCCATGAGGGTGAAGTTGCCGTCGTGATGTGGACGCCGGAGTAGGCGACCGAAGCCATCGCGGCGCCCGTCCAGCGTCCGTAGCGGCGCATCAGCGCCTCCTGGACCAGGCCCGCGCCAGAAGAGCTCCTCGGCCGGGCCGATCACCGTGACCAGCCGCGCGGCCGTCTCACCGCGCGGCGCGAGCTCCCGGAGCGAGTAGATGTCGGCGATCTGGTCAGCGCCGCCGGGCACGAATCGGCGGGCGAACCGGTCGCCGATCTTGAACGTGAGATAGAGCACGGCAGCCGAGGCGAAGCCCGACGACGACCTCCCGCGGCCCGATCCGCGTCCGCCGGAGCCTCGGATTTGCGATCAGCGACAGTCCGCCGAGGACGAGGCCGGTGGCCGTCATCCGCGGTCCAGAAGCTGGTCGCGCGGGCCCGCGGAACGTGGCCATGAAGGCGGGCACCGCGGCCGCCAGCCCGATCGCCAGTCCGGCTTCCAGGCGCCGGCTTGGCTCGGAGCTGGGTCGAGTGCCCGGACCCCGGCCCGGGCACCGGGTCCCCAAGACGGCTGCCCTCTCGCATGCTCATCCGATGGCCAGCGAGAGCAGCAGGCCGGCCACCAGGAGCGAGCCGAAGGCGAGATGCAGATGCGCCGTCTCGAGGTCGATCTTGGCGATCGCCCGAGCCTGGCCCTGGGCGCCCAGTTCGGCGGAGCCGATGACCTGCGCCAGGAAGGGTAGCGAGAGGAGCGCCAGGACGGTGGTCGCGGGCAGGCCGCGGAGCGCGATCGCGACGCCGAGGCTCCCGTAGGCGCACAGGACCAGGCCCAGGTACGCGTACCGAGCCCAGTACCGGCCCATGCGGGGAGAACGTCTTGATGCCGGCCCGCGTGTCGTCGCTGATGTCTCGCCAGTCGTTGCCGTGGACGATCGCCGCGACGAGGAAGCCGATCGGCAGCGAGAGCATGAGGGTTCGCGGTTCAAAGGTCCCGGTGACCGCCAGGTACGCGCCCACGACCATGAGCGGCCCCATGAGCCCGAAGATGATCGGCACGCCCAGGCCTTGTACTTGTACTGGAACGGCGGCGCCGTGTAGCCGTAGCCGCCGATCAGGCCGAGACGCCGAGGACGATGATGATCGGGCCGCGCAGATAGGCGAGATACAGGCCCAGCGCGATGGCGACGGCGAACATGCGCGAAGGCGAACCCGTAGGCGCCGCGCTCGGTCACACGGCCCTTGAGGACGGCATGGCTGGCGCGGGGCGAAGTGATCGTGTCGATGCCCTTGCGGACGTCCTCGACCTCGTTGACGACGTTGGTGCCCGACTGGATGAGCATCGCCGCGGCGAGCGCCGCCAGGAACGGAACCAGGTCGAACCGGCCGTCGACCGCGGCCAGCGCTCCGCCGGCCGCGACCGGGATCACGCTCACGGTGTAGGCGAACGGCCGGACGATCTCGTACGCGGCCGCCGGCTCGCCGCCAGATCTTGTCGAACATGTTGAGGTGGCGGTCGTCGGCGAGCGCTGCTCGGCGTCCGCCGCGGGCGTGGCGCGGCCACGCGGGCGGCGGCCACGGAGGCGGCGGCGCGCCGGCCGAGGCCGAAGGACGCCGGCCGCGGGCACGCCCGCCGGTCGATCACCGGGACCGCCGGTGCTCGAGCCGGCGCCGGCACCGGCAGCGCGGCATAGATCTTCGCCGTCTCGATCAGCTCGAGGACCTGGTGCCGTTCCTGGACCACCGGCTGGAGCAGCGGCAGGTCGAGGCCCGTCTTGGAGTGGAATCCATCGCCTTCTCGGCGACGTCCTCGCGCGTGCCGCAGAGCATGAACGCGTCGAGCATCTCGTCGGGGATCAGCTTGCCGGCTTCGTGATAGTCCTCGGCCTTCCAGGCTGCGCCGATCCGGTCCCGCAACTCGATGTCGAAGCCGGCCCGGTTCATCGAGACGGGCGTGAGGATCGACATCATGTAGATGACGAACGGTTCGCGCTTCGCCCGGTTGAGCGCCTCGCGCCGGGTCCTGTCCACCAGTGACAGGAGATACGCGGCCGTGTCGATCTCCGCGGGGTTCCGGCCGGCCGCCGCGCGGCCGCGCCAGGCGACCGTGGATCGTCTGCAGCGACGGGATCGACTCGCAGGGCTTGGCGAGGTAGCCGTCGGCCTTTTGACCGGCCAGCTCGAGGAACCCGCGTCTGTTCGCGGCGACGTAGAGCGGGAAGCCGTGGACCGGCGGAAACATCGGCTGGATGGGCGGCAGGTCCGCCTTGCCGATCATGATCCGCTCGCCGG
>CAWFJD010000022.1:0-23861 GCA_963816135.1 uncultured Chloroflexia bacterium | reverse complement strand
ACGTCAGCACGGTGACACCCTACCCCCCGCCGTCGGAACAGCAAGAAGCGCGAACCGCGGCAGAAAGAATTATTTATTCTGCTTGTGAACACGAGCTGCGCCCTGAAGGCCGATCAGAACGCCGCGACGACTCTGGAGAGGCCCATTGAGGCGATCGTGGTACCCGAGTTGACGTACCCAGGGCCGCTGAAAGAGCCGCTTTTTCTCATCTCGATCGCTTGACGACGTCTGCATGATCGTCGTGATGGCTGCTTTAACGGAGTGATGTATTCATTATCTTGATCGAATGATTGAACGTTGCTGTGACGTGTGAGATGGCGGTCTTCAGATCTGCTTGTATTTGTGAAGATCCCCGCCTCAAAGACCACGCAGGAGGGCGAACGCCGCGTTCGAAGGAGCGAAATGGGAAGGAATTGTCATGAGCCGAGACGTTCTCGCTCGACGGAGTGATCACCGACGAGCCGGTCCGAGAAACCTGACTGTCACTGGGGAGAGGGTCGAGATGCAACCCGTCCGGTCCCGGGGGCGACCGGCCGAATCGGGAGCGCTGTCGTCGCTGAGCTCCTGGCCTTGGGCGTGCCGGTTCGCGCGCTCTCCCGGAACCCCGGGCGGGAGATCTCCCGGCGAAGGTCGAGATCGTGGGCGGGCGACTTCACCGAGCCGGCCCGCTGACCCCGGACTGCAGGGTGTACGAAGGGGTGTCCTCCTCTGCACGGCCCCGGTCGACAGCGCTGCCGCGGTCATCGAGCGCCTGGCGTCGGAGCTGCGGCGGCTGGTCGTTCTCCCTCGCCGCATCGGACACCGCATTCGTCCTTCCAGCAGCCGACCCAATGGGCTCGAATGCACGCCGAGATCTAACGCTCGATTGAGCGGCGGCCGGACTCGAGTCGACCTTCGTTCGGCCGGGGATGTTCGCGTCGAACGCGGAGTTCTGGCCGGGGCCCCGCGATCCGGAAGGGGGACGCGGTCCGGTGGCCGACGGGTGTGGCCGAGACGGCCCGATCGACGAGCGCGACGTCGTGGCCGTAGTGGCGCGCGTCCTCTCCGAGGATGGCCACGCGGGGCGCGACTACGTCCTCACGGGCCCCGAGTCGCTGAGCCAGGCGCAGCAGGTCAGCCTGATCGGCGACGTGCTCGGTCGTCAGATTCCGTTCGAGGAGTTGTCGCCCGAGGAGTTCCGCGCGCGAGACGGCGGCTACCTGGCCCGCTCCCGTCGTCGACATGCTGCTCACCGCGTGGGGCGCGACGATGGGACGCCCGGCCTATGTGACCTTAACCGTGGCCGACGTGGTCGGAGTGCCCGCCCGCACTTTTCGTGAGTGGGTATCAGATCACGAAGACGCGTTCGGACCGCCGAACCCGAATCGCCACATTTCGGCTATGAGGGATTCGCGACCTCACCCATGAAAGCATGGCGCCGGAGGCGGTATCGCGGATGAAGTAGAGGAAGGGCTTGTCCACGTGGAAGACGGCGTGGGGCGTCCCGGGACCCATCATGCTCCGACCGGTGACGACGGTGGCCGCGGCAGCGGTGGTTCCCGATTCGTTGACGTCGATGTTGGCCTGATGGATGACCTTGTGGATCGCCAATTTGTCCGCTTTGGTGATGCCGGAGAAGTCCGCCGACGCGCTGAAGGCGGTCGGCATTCCCATCGCCCGCAGAACTTCCGAAAGGTCCACGCGCGAATCCATCGCGAAGCGCGGGAGCGTGAAGTCGAGCTGGTACGTTCGCTCACTCGCCACGATTGCCTTCAGCTTCGCGGCGGTCAGGGTCTGAGTGAACGAGGCCATGTTGTCGGGGACAACCACGGTCATCGACAGGTTGGACCACGCGTACTGCAGGTCGACCGCCCGATAGCCGGCCCCCACGGCGTATGGCCGCAAAGCGCCGCTTGCCATCGTCGGCACAGTGACCTTGGATCCGGACGACGTCGTGAAGGCGAGCGGCTTCGTGCTCGCCGGGTCGAACGGGTCTTGCCATGCCGCCTTGAGATAGATGGCATTGGCCAGCGCGAAACGCGTCAACTTATCGACGTCGCCTGGCTGCAGGATCTGTGGAATTCGGCCTTTGGTTTGCCCAGCGATCCAGCCATTGATGAGTTTCCTGGCGGCTTCGGGATCCGATCGGTAGTCCAGAAGTCCGACGCCCGCGCCGAAACCGGAGCTCAGCTGGTCCAGGTAGGCGGGTTCGAACGGCATTCCGGTCTGCATGAACGCCTGGTTCGCGATGCTGAGCACGGGATCCTGGTCGTGCAGAGTGGGATCCGGCGCTTCTCCCGGCATCTGTTCGTGAGGAACCGCCACCGAACGGAGGGATTTGATCAGGGCGGCGATCTCAGAGGCCTGGCCCGCGCGACCTAGGTCGTGGAGGACCGCGTCCATCTCAACCGCCGTCGGGCCGCCGGCCCCTGCTCGGGCCATCGCCAGGGCCAGGGCGATACTTGTCGGCGAGACGCACGCATTGCTCTTGGAACCGACGGCCCGAAGCAGGTCGAAGCCGAAGTCGTTGACGCGTGCCGCCGCCGCGGCTCCGCCGTCCTGAGCGGGTGCGGACAACGGGGCTACGCCCATGGCGACGTCGAAATCGTCTCGGGGCGAACTGGATGGCCGGGCCGGGGATGGCGAGGGGCTTTGCGGGCCGGGTGTCACCGGTGGCAGCGTGAAGGAGGGCCAGTCCGTCGGAGATGGCGACCACGACCCCGGTGCCGAGGCGGGCGCGAGCGACTGGGAAGGGCTGCCAACGGGAGAGCTGCCGCCGGGAGCGTTGCTGCCAGGAGGTGTCGCGGGAGGCGTCGCGGCCGCTGCCGAGCATGCCCCCACGGCGATGGCCACGGCGACCGCTGCGATCACCGCGCGGGCCCGGTGCCTGTTCGATCCAGCGTCCGCTGACCGTTCGCCGCCCGTTCGTATCGTCCGGCCGCTCATTGCCCACCTTCCCTCTGCCGCGCGGTTTCCGTGCAAGCGCGAGCATGGAGACGCGGAGATGGCACGAGTTGTACCGCGGCCGGGGCCCTGGACACAAAGAGGATGGATGGCAGGGTCGAACTCGCGCTCATTGGCCCCCAGGCGGAGTAGGCTAAGAGACATGGAAGAACCCGAGAAGAAACCTCGTGCACCCGTCGTGCAGAAGCTTCGCTGCGGCCGCGATCTGACGGTAGGGATTCTGGCGCCGCTGCCGGCGACGCTGAGCCACAAAGAATTGATCGCGGCACTGACCGACCTCGGCGGCGATCATGCCAACCTTCCGGAGTGGCTGGGGCAGAGGCTGTTCGACGTGACGGGCAGGTCCTATGTCGTCGAGGTGGACTTGCGGGGCTGCGAACAGAAGGGTGCGTTCCTGGTCTACGAACCGGTCCGCATCCGGGACGCCGACCAGTCCGAAGTTCCGGCACCAACACCAAAGGGGTAGGTCCGTCGGGGCCATCGGCTGCCGGGACCAACGGGCGGTGGTGCCTTGCCGGGTAGCCACCTAGTCTGGCTCGACCAAGCCCTCCCGAGCGGCTTTCGCGCATCGCGCGTTCGTCCGGTCGCTCCCATCCTGTGCCGACTGGCGCAGAGGGTGCCGTCACATGCCCAGACTGTTCGGATCCGCACCCGCGTCCTCCGCGGGCAGCTCCAGGGCGCGTCCCGGCATCGCCCTGGTGGCGGCGTGGTTGGTCACCGCGCTGGTCTTCTCGTCGTTCTTCCTGACGGCTACGGCTGTCGCCTTTGCCGCGTCCACCGATGGCAGCGCAGCCACCGCGAAGGCCGCGGCCGTCTATGGGCTTGCCGCGGCGAACCTCGACTCGCCGTCAGCGCCCACGATCCCGCACGGACCCACGGCCACGCCGACCCCCACGGCCACGCCGACCCCCACGGCCACGCCCACGCCTACCGCCACCCCGACCCCGGCGCCTACCGCTCCGCCGACCCCGCTGCCGACCGCGGCTCGGCGGGCCGCGCCCGCCGCTCCCGTGGTTCGAAACCACCTCTCGATACCGGCCCTTCGGATCAACTCGAGCATCGGGACGACGGCTTGCGGGCAGCTGATCCCGAACGGGATCTGGAGCTGGCCGTGCTCGGGGGCGAACAATCTGTACCTGCTCGGCCATGCCTGGGGGGTCTTCAAGCCCCTCCATGACGGCTACCACGCGGGCTTGCTCCAGCCCGGGCTGGCCGCCACTTACACCGACGCCGCGGGAACCGCGCACGCCTACAAGCTCGAATGGGTCAAGGATCTGCCGATCGCGACCTGGGGCAAGGGCGAGGTCTGGGCGGCGACCGCCGGACCGGTGATCACACTGCAGACCTGTGACGGCGCCAAGGACGACTATCGAATCATCGTCCGGTTCGTGCCCGCCTGACCTCGTCGCGCTCGCGTGGCTCAGCCAGCCGCCGGCCGCAAGCCCCTAACCGTGATCCGTGGTTCGAGGTTCGGCCGCGTCCACGACGCAGAACCGGTTTCCTTCCGGGTCCTCCAGGATCACGTAGTCGGCGTCGGCAGGGCGACGAGACCACTCGACGCGGGCGGCGCCAAGACCCACGAGCCGCTCGACTTCCGCGGCCTGGTCCGTGGCATAGAGATCCAGGTGGATCCGCGGCGGCAGCTTCTGCTCCGAGCGAACGTGATCGAGCGACACATTCGGGCCGTCGCCGTCGCGCGGCTTCAGGAGGACGAAGTCGTCGGGCGACTCGTAGCCGGCGACATAGTCCAGGGCGGCCATCCAGAACGCCTTCTGCCGGGCGAAATCGTCGACACGGATGACTACGGATCCGATGCGCAACACAACTCGAGGATACGTGGTGTCGAGCAAGATGCGACTCAGCACGCACCCCTAAATCGGCCTGCGCTACGCCTGCGCAGAAGTCAGCCGATCTGGCGGGGATGAGCCTCGTCATCGATGGCCACGAGCACGAAGCGACCGGTCGTGGTGATCGTCCGTTCGGCCGTGTAGCGGTCCTCGGACTCGAGGATCACCTCTACGACGAGCGAGGTGCGTCCCACGGCCGTGACCCGCGCGCTGGCCTCGAGCAGGGCGCCCATCGGCACCGGATGCCTGAAATCCACGGCATCGACGTGGGCGGTTACCACCGAGCCCCGGGTGTATCGAATGGCGGCGATGGCGGCGGCCTCGTCCATGAACCGCATCGCTTCCCCACCGAACAGTGTGCCGTGCGGGTTCGAGTCCACGGGCTGGACGATTTGGGCGATGTTGGTGATGGGTCCCGGCTCTGGAAGCGGCTTTGGCGGCATGGCGGCAACGTGACCGATAGGCCCCACGCCGTCAAGTGGCTGTGGCTCCCCATGCCGGGTGTTCGCCTCAACCTCTCCTAACAGGTGGACCTCGGCTTGACGGCCGCCGCCGGGCCTTGCATCGTGGCGTTTCAGGAGCCTTATCCCCTGCCCAAGGAGTCCTCGATGTGGACTCTCGGTACGCCGGCGCTGGAGCTCGTGTTCCGGGCGGCGGTCATCTATGTCGCCTTCTTCGCGGCCATGCGGCTGTTCGGCAAGCGCGAAATAGGTCAGTTCACGCTGTTCGACCTGGCGCTCGTCCTCCTCGGTGCCAACGCCCTTCAGCCGGCGATGACCGGGACGGATTCGTCGCTGATCGGCGGGCTCATCCTCATCGCGACGCTCTTCGCGATCGACCGCGCGATCTCGTTCCTCCGGGTGCGATTTCCGATCGTCCGGCGCCTCCTGGAGTTCGGGCCCACGGTCGTCGGGCGCGATGGCAGGTGGAGCCTGCGCGAGATGGTCCGTCAGGGGCTGGACCTCGTGGACGTAGAGGCGGCGCTCCGCGAGCACGGGCTGGACAGCGTCAAGCAGATGAAGCTCGCCACCCTCGAAGCCGACGGTTCGATCAGCATCGTTGCCAGCGATGACGCCGACGCCAAGGAGCCGGCCCGCCGAAGGAGGCGCTATCGCCGGCGTTCGGCCTGAGGACCGTGGGTCTACTTGCCCGCTGGTATGAGTCCGAACCGCCGCAGTTCGTCGAGCAGCACCCTGGCCTCGATCGGCTTGACCAGGAAGTAGTCGCATTCCCCGCGGATCGCCTCGAGGACGTTGTCCCGATCCGCCTGGGCGGTGGTCATGATCACCTTGGCCCGCGTGTCTGCCGTGAAGCCGCCTTCTTCCTCGAGACAGCGGATCCTCTTGAGGGCCTCCTGCCCGTCCATCTCGGGCATCAGGATGTCCATGCAGATCAGGTCGAAGGGCTCGGATGCCTCGAGCGCGACGCGAACCGCCTCCACCGCCTGCGTGCCGTTCATGGCTATTTGCGGCGGCCCGTACCGCTTGAGAATCTCGCGCAGGACCACACGGCTCGTCACTTCGTCTTCGACGATCAGCGTCCTCACCGCACCACCCCCTGCCCGCTCCTCTGCCCGCCGGCCGATGCCCGAGCCATCGCGTCCTTGAGCAGGGCGAACTGGGCTTCGAGGTGGGGCATGGTGGCCATGATCGCCTGCAGGTCTCCGTCCTGTCCAGCCTTCTCGGCCTCGAGCGCGGCGGCGCGGAGGGCTTCGCCTCCGACGTTGGCGGACGCGCCTTTGATCGAATGGGCCTGGCGGCGAGCGCCCGTCGCGTCACCTTTGGCGACACACGCGCGCAGTGACTCGATTTCGTTCGGCATCGCCTCGAGGAAACCCGCGAGCACGGCCTTCACCAGATCCTCGTCGTCCATCAGGCGAGCCAGCATGCCTTCCCGGTCGAAGACGAGGACGTCCGACTCGACCGCCGGCGCCTGCACGCTCGGCGGCAGCGCGGCCGCGCCGACCGGCCCGAGGGCCGGATGCTCGGCGGCCGGGCGCTCGGCGGCGGCCTGCCCGGCGTCGGCATGCTCGGCGGCCGTCGACACGATCTCCGGTAGGAGCGGGAGCCATCTGTCGAGAGCCTTCGCAAGAACTCGGGCCGATACGGGCTTCGTCACGTAGTCATTCATACCGGCGGCGAGACACCGAGCCTGGTCCCCCTGGAGCAGCACGTGGGCCGTCATCGCGACGATCGCCACGTCGTGGTTCCGGACGCTCGAACCTGGGTCGCGGATCCGCCTTGTCGCGTCCAGGCCGTCCATCACCGGCATCTGCACGTCCATGAGGACAAGGTCGTAGGGCCGCGACTCGAGCGCGGCAACGGCTTCTGCCCCGTTCCCAACGGTGTCCACCGTGAGGCCGAGCTTCGCCAGGAGGCCGCGAGCGACCTGCTGATTCGTGGCGTTGTCCTCGGCAAGCAGGATGTGGAGCGTCGCCAGCCGCGCCGGCGGGATCGACAGGCTCGGCGGCGCGGCAGCGGCCGCGGGGTTCGGCGCCAGATCCGCACCGGCGATCACCGAGGCGAGGCAATCGAACAGGTCCGATTGTCTGACCGGCTTGGCCAGGTAGCCGGCGACGCCCAGCTCCTCCATCTGGAGCATCTCTCCCTGGTCGAGCAGCGAGGTCAGCAGGACGAGGCGCAGACCTGTGAGGGACCTGTCCGCGTTGACGATCCGAACGAGATCGTCTCCGGCCATTCCTGGCATGTGCATGTCCACGATCGCGGCGGCAAATGGGTCGCGGGCGTCCCGGGCGGTGCGAAGGGCCCGAAGCGCGGACGGCCCATCGCCGGCTTCGTCAGGCTGTACTCCCCAGGCTCGGAGCTGAACGCCCAGGACTCCTCGAGTCGTGGCGTTGTCGTCGACGATGAGTATCCGCGCACCACGCGCCTCCAGGGGCAACGCGACCGGCGTCTCGGTCGCAGCCTGCCGGCCGAAGCGCGCGGTGAACCAGAACTCGGAGCCCTGGCCTTCGTCGCTGGCAAGCCCTATCTCGCCGGCCATCAGCTCCGAGAGCTGCTTCGAGATCGCGAGGCCGAGTCCCGTACCGCCGTACTGGCGAGTGGTGGATGAGTCGGCCTGAGTGAATTTCTGGAAGAGCTGCGACTGCTTGTCTTTCGGGATGCCGATGCCGGTGTCGGTGATCGAGAAGCGGAGCAACACCTCATCGTCGCTCTGAGACACGAGCGACGTTCGGACCGATACCTCGCCTGCCTGGGTGAACTTGACGGCGTTGCCGGCGAGGTTCAGAAGGACCTGGCGCAGGCGCCCGGGGTCGCCACGCAGCCGGCTCGGGACGTCGGGATCGGCAGAGCAGACGAGCTCGAGCCCCGCTCCCTGCGCCCTGACCGCCAGAACCGCCGCGAAGTCGTCGAGGAGCCGTCGGAGGTCGAAGTCGATGGTCTCGAGCTCCAGCTTTCCGGCTTCTACCTTGGAGAAGTCGAGGATGTCGTTGAGGATCGCGAGCAGGGAATCGGCGGACGTCTGGACGGTCTCGGCGTAGCGGCGCTGCGTCTGATCGAGCGGTGTGTCGAGCAGGAGGCTCGTCATACCGATCACGCCGTTCATCGGCGTCCGGATCTCGTGGCTCATGTTGGCCAGGAACTCGCTCTTGGCCTTGTTCGCGCGATCGGCCTCGGCTGCCAGCTCGATGGCCCGGCTCATGGCTCCCGCGAGCTGGAAGTTGGTCTCACGCATCTCCCGTTCGACGTCCTTCTGGCCCGTCACGTCCCAACTCGTCCCGATCACATGCATCGGAAGACCCAGCGCGTCTCGCTGGACCATGGCCATGGCCCGCAGGTAGCGGACGCTTCCGTCCGGCCAGATGACCCGGAAGGTGGTGTCGAAGTCCTCGTCGCCCTTGATCGCGGCCATCATCTCCTCGTCGGCGATGTTGCGGTCGTGAGGGTGGAGACGTTCGAGCCAGGCGACGTAGGTGCCGTCGAAGTCATCGGCAGCGACCCGGTACAAGCTGCACATGCCGTCGTCCCAGCGGAGGGACATCGAACGGGGATCGTATTCCCAGATGCCGATGCTTCCGGCCTTGACGGCGAGCGTCAAGCGATCGCTCGCACGCTGCAGCCCGACCTGGGAGCGGCGGGCCAGGGACATCGCCGCGTCGGTCCGCACCATGACCAGGATGGCGATCAAACCCCACGCGACGAGCGAGATGGGAGTGGCATAGGTCATCCCTTCGACGGCGAGGACGGTCACGCTGACCGGCGGCAGCAACAGGGCCACGGTCATGATCAGCCGCCGCGCCAGCTCGGTCCGCCTCCAGTCCGTGACCCGGCTGGACGAATGGACCGCGGCCGACGGGTGGGCAGCGGCCGCTGCCCAGAGGACCATCGAAACGAGCCACAGACCATCGAGCGGAGAAGGATCCAGGGTGAGATCGGTGAGACTCACGCCGAGATTCAGGAGATCCGCCATGACTACCGCGACGACGCCGGCGAGCACGAGGCCGAGCCAGGGCAAGCGCAGGTCGCCGACGAGGAGCGCCCGCATCGCGACGGCGGCCAGGGCCACGTCCGCGATTGGGTAGCTCAACATCACGATCAGCCCGATCGTTGAGCCGTCGTAGTCCTGGAGCGAAGGCAGGACCAGAAACTCGAGAACGATCATGAACGCGGACACGGTCACGATCATGGTGTCGAGCACGACGGCCCGATCCAGTCGAGCGCGGACGAGCAGCAGCACGCCGACGATGAAGAGCGGGTATTCGACGAGGTAGAAGATGTCCGCCAGCGAGACCTCGGGACTGACGTTCTCCACGAGGACGAGCCAGTACCAGATGAAGTCGCCGATCGTGACGGCCAGCATCCCGGCGCCGAAGAGCGCCCATCCGGCGGACATATTGGGCCGAAGGAAGACGATCGCTCCGAAGACGCCCGCGACGGCTGCCACTTCGAGACCCAGGTAGCTCAACGCCTGGCCGGAACCCAGGAACGGCAGGTAATGGAGGGCGATCCCGCCCATCCCCGCGAGGACGATCAGCAGACTGGCGTGGGCTCGCAGGCGGCTTGCCCGCTCGCCCCCCAAAGGCGATCGGACGCGAGTCAGTAGGTCGGTCATCGGACTCCCGAGGACGCCACCCCTCCGGCGACGTTGCTTGGGCGGCCCAATGCGCCGCCCGAGCCGTTCCTTGGCTCCCGATAGGTATCGGCTCGGCGGCCCACCCGCACGACCGGCGAAAAGTAAGTCGGCGGCCCCAGATGAAGCGAGGACTCGACCACCTGGTCACGAATTCGGCGGTTCTTTGGCCGGCGGCCCTGACGGACGCCCCTCGGGAATTCGTGGCGCCCGGCCGCCGCTATCATCCCGATCCATGACGTCGGCCAAACCGAAACGAGTCCGCCCGATGGCGACAACCGCCCGGGGCTATCGCCCAAAGGTGATCGTCCTCGGGGATGTGGTCGTCGACGTCGTGCTGGCTCCGGAGGTCGAGCTCGAGTCGGGCACCGACGTCCCGGGCAGCGTCATGCTCCGGCAGGGCGGGTCCGGCACGACGACGGCCCGCTGGCTCGGCCGAAACGGCGCCCGAGTCGGCCTGGTGGGTTCGGTCGGGCGGGATGCCGCGGGCCGGGCGCTCGTCCGGACGATCGAGGCCGACCGTGTGACGTCGCACGTCGTTCGCATCGCCGGGCACCGGACGGGCCGGATCGGGGTGTTCGTCGGCCCGGACGGCGAGCGCTCCTTCGTCCAGGACAGGGCCGCGGCGACGCAACTCGCTCCGCGCCACCTCCGTGGCTCGTGGTTCGCGAGCGCGGAACTGGTCCACATCCCAACCTATTCGCTCCTTGGCCACCCGCTGGGAGACGCGGGTCTCCGCGCCGCGGAGCTGGGCCACGCGGTCGGGTCGCTCGTGACCGTGGACCTGGCCTCGAGCCGGCCGCTACTTGCGCTTGGCCGCGAGACCGCGTTGGCCGTCGTGGCGGCCACACAGCCGGATCTGGTGTTCGCGGCAGGTGACGAGGCCGAGCCACTCGTCGAGCGCGCCGAGGGTCTGCTCGCTCTCGCCCCGGTCGTCGTGATCAAGCGCGGCGCCGCGGGCGTCACGGTCCTGTTCCTCGAGGACGGGGCGGAGCGGCGGCTCGACGTGGCCGCTTCGGAGATCGCCGCGGCGGAGACGACCGGCGCGGGCGACGCTTTCGACGCGGGCTTCATCCTTGGCTGGCTGCGCGCTCGTCATGCCGGCAAGCCGCTCGCGGAAGGCCTCCGGCTCGCTGCCACGGCCGGCAACCGGCTGGCGGCAAAGCATCTGCTCGAGCCAAAGCGGGAGCTCGATTTCGGCTAATCCGGAGGACCGCGTCGGGCGTCACGGCCGGCGCCCGGCAGGCACCGCCTGCCGGGCACGGCGCCGGGCGGGTCTCGCCGCTTCCGCCCAGGAGAGCCTCTGGCCCGCCACCTGTACCATCGCGACATGCAGACACCAAGCTCGTTGACCGGCCGTGGAGTCCGCGATCGATTGTCCGTCGCACCCGAGGTCGCCGAGGCAATCGCGGCGCATCGACCCGTGGTCGCGCTCGAATCGACGCTCATCAGCCACGGCCTCCCCTACCCCCAGAACGTGGAGGTGGCTCGCGCGGCGGAGGCCGCCATCCGCGAGAGTGGCGCGGTTCCGGCTACGGTGGCGATCAACGACGGCCGCATTCTCGTTGGCCTCGGCGAAGAGCAGCTTCTGACCCTGGCCACAACCAGCGGCGTCATGAAGGCTTCCCGGCCAAGCCTCTCCGCGGCGCTGGCCGGCGGTGGCTGGGCCGCCACGACCGTCTCGGCAACGATGATCGCCTCGGCTGCCGCGGGTATCGGAGTCTTCGCCACGGGCGGGATTGGCGGCGTGCATCGCGGCGCCCTGGGTCCAGAGGCGACTTTCGACATCTCTTCGGACCTCGAGGAACTGGCCCGCACTCCGGTCGCCGTGATCTGCGCCGGTCCAAAAGCGATTCTCGATGTGCCGGCGACCCTCGAGTATCTCGAGACACGCGGCGTACCGGTGGTCTCCATGGGCACGGACCAGATGCCGGGCTTCTGGTCCCGGGAGAGCGGGATAACGGCTCCCGCATGGGTGCCGGATGTGGCGTCCGCCGCCACGCTCGTCGCCACGCACCTGGATCTCGGGCTCGGCTCGGGGTTGCTGCTGTGCGTTCCCGTCCCGGAGGCGGAGGCCTATCCTCTCGCTGACGCGCGAGCGGCCGTGGGGCGGGCAATCGCGGAGGCGGTCGCGGCCGGGATCGACGGCCCGGCTCTGACGCCGTGGCTTCTCGCCCGGATTGCCGAGATCACGGAAGGTGGCTCGGTGCGGGCCAACGTCGCCCTGATCGTAAACAACGCCCGCGTCGCCGGCCAGATCTCCGTGGCACTCGCGGAGCTCCGATAGCCCGCGGCACCAAAGGGGCGCGCGAAACGGAACCGCCGTGACCGCACGGACTCGCGCCGCGACTCGGTGCTAAACCTTCATCGGAGGGATGGAGGCTCGGAGGTTGCGTGGATGTTCAGGCGCCCCAACGACCTGGCCGAAGACGACCAAGCCGAGGACCGCTCGGGTCTGCCCGATGACGGCGATCTCACCACGCGGCGGCTTACCACTCGGGGCTGGCTCATCCCGCCGATCGTGTCCATCGCACTGATCGCGAGCGCGCTCTTCGGATTGGTTGGACTCGGGCTCGGTTACCGCCTGGGCCAGGTCTCGACCGCAACCGCGACCGCCGCGGCGACGCTCGTCCAATCGGCGATCGCGGCCCCAACGGTCCGTAAGACGGAAACCAGCCCGGTGGACCTCCAGCCAGCCGCCGTCAGCGCACGGCTCGAGCGTGCCTTCCAGGCTTCGTCCGGAGGTTCCTGGGCAATCTGTGGCCTGGGCCCGACGATCGCCTGCCACATGCTCATCCCCAGCGTCGACCTGGCCCTTCCCGGGGCTTCGATCCTCACCCACGGCAACGCCGATCTGGCGGAGCTCGACCAGCCCCGCATTCCGCGAGGCCGCCTCGCCCTGGCCGCGAACGTTGGCGAAGGCAGCGTCCTGGGCAGCCTCGTGGCGTTGGATAAGAGCGGCGGACAGCTCGCCAGCCACGACCTCCGACCTCTCGATCCGAACGGCTCGGGGGTGGTCTTCTTCGATCTGGGCGTCCTCGCCGACGGCACCTACCAGATCTCGCTGAGCCACACGCCGGGGACATCGCTCGGCGGCCCGGCCACCCCGGACAGCTACGTCACGGAGTTCGTCGTCGAAGGCTAGGCTCCCTCCAGCGCGCGGGCCGGCGCGGTCGACAGCCCGGCTGCGCCCGGGATACGATTCTCGCGTCCCCGCATCCATTGGCGGCGCGAGCCGCTGTCAGCGCCGGCCGCGCCGCGGAGGCGTCGGCGGACGACAAGGCGGAGAGAGTTGACCAGATCGAGCCTGCGATCCGAAGCATGGCCTCTCCTGGGCCTCGGCGGCGCCGTGCTGCTCTGGGGCACGAGCTTCGTCGCCACCAAGGCCGCCCTGACCGGCTTTGGCCCGCTCGTTGTCGTGGGCATCAGGATGATTCTCGCCTCGGCGATGATGACGGCGCTCTGGCCCCGCTTGCCCGCACCGCGCCGACGGCCGGGAGACTGGCGGCTGCTTGCCGTTCTCGCGGTCATGTGGCCGTGCGTCTACTTCGTTCTCGAGGGCAACGCCCTGCGGCTGACCACCGCATCGCAGGCGGGGACGATCTCGGCCCTGGTGCCGTTGCTTGTCGCGGTGGGGGCGCGCGTCTTCCTGTCCGAACGCCTGGCCCGCCTGGCAATCGTGGGACTGGCGATCTCGATGGCCGGTGTGTTCGCCCTATCGGTGGGAGGACCGTCGGAGAGTGCCGCCAGCAACCCGGCGCTCGGCAACGGCCTGGAAGTGCTGGCGATGGCGTGCTACGCGGTCTCGACGCTGACGCTCAAGAGCCTGGTCGGCCGATACGACTCCTGGCTGCTCACAGGGCTCCAGTGCCTTGCCGGCGCGGTGGTCTTCCTTCCGGCTCTCATCCTGATGCCACTTCGCGAGTGGCAGACGGTGCCGTTCGACGCGTGGGCTGGCGTTTTGTACCTCGGGCTGCTCGTGACGCTCGTCCCGTCCGGCCTCTACAACATGGCCGTCAGCCGAATGCCCGCGGGTCGGGCGGCGATGGCGATCAATCTCGTGCCGGTCGTAGCGCTGGCCTCGGGTTGGGCCATCGAGGGCGATTCGCTGTCGCCGCTCCAGGGCCTCGCCTGCCTGGCCATCCTCGGCGGAGTGTTGCTCGGCCAGGTGCGGCAGCCATCGGACGCTCCTGGAATCGGCGCGATAGCCGAGCCCACGACGCCCGCGGCACCGACGACTCCGCCCGCGCTGGACCAGTTGACGTCTGTCCCGGATTGACCCGATCGGAGACCGGACGTGCGATCGACGCTTCGCGCTCTGGCAGCACCTGGGCCTGATCCCAAAGCCTGGGCTTAGCCGGGGCCGGTCGCGAGGGCCATGCTTCAGTCGCCCAGGCACGTCCCGAGATTGCGCGCCGACTGGACCCAGGCGTGATCCCTGGGCACCATCTTTCGCTTGCCCGCGACCTGATCCAGGGCGACAGGTTCTGTGCCTTCGCCCCGAGCCGCAACCATGATCCCCGACGCACCCGACTGGATCAGGTCTGCCGCCACCGTGCCGAGACGCGTCGCGAGCAAGCGGTCCGGAGCCGAGGGAGTGCCTCCTCGCTGCACGTAGCCCAGGATCGTGACCCTCGACTCGAGCCCGGTCAGCCGCTCCAGCTCGCGCGCGAGCCGGAGCGTGTTGCCGGCCTGGGCTTGATCCACGGCTGCCTGGCCGGCGAGCGCTTCCGCTTCCTCATCTGGGCCCGAGGCTGCCTTCCGGCGAGCTTCAGCCTCGCGCAGCGCCTGTGAGTCTCGAACGTTCCGAGCACCCTCGGCCACCGCGACGATGCTGAAGTTGGAGCCGCTCGCGACCCGCCGCGCGATCGCCTCGGCGATCGCGTCCTCGCTGTATGGGATCTCGGGAATGAGAATTGCGTCCGCGCCGCCGGCAAGGCCCGCGCCGAGCGCGAGCCAGCCCGAGCGATGCCCCATCACCTCCACCACGATGACCCGATGGTGGCTGTGGGCCGTGCTGTGAAGACGGTCTATGGCGGTGGTCGCGATATCCAGAGCCGTCGCGAAACCGATCGACGCGTCCGTCATCGCGATGTCGTTGTCGATCGTCTTGGGGACCTGGACAACGCGCAGGCCCGCCTGCACGAGGCGCAGGGCGTTCTTCGCCGTTCCGCCGCCGCCGAGACACACGAGCGCATCGAGTCGATGCTTCTCGTACGTCCGTACGACGTCCGCCGTGCGATCGACGACCTTGCCGTCGACCGCCATCCGGTGAGGCTTGTCGCGGCTCGTGCCCAGGATCGTGCCGCCAACAGTCAGGATCCCCGACAGGCTGCGATTGGCCAGCTTCTCGGTCCGATCGTCGGCGAGACCGCGGAACCCGTCACGGAAGCCGATCACGGACATGCCATAACGGCCGGTGGCGGCCTTGCCGATGGCCCTGATGGCGGCATTCAGCCCCGGGCTGTCACCGCCGGCGGTCAGTATCCCGACGCGCATCGGTCGACTCGTGGCATCGCGGCCGCGTCGTTCCGCCCGCGGACTCCCGGGCGAGCGCGATCGAGGATCGCCTGGTTCAATGCCCCGCCACAACAGACTCGCGCATCCCGTTCTTCTGGGAATGCTCGGGCTCGGCCGTGGCCTCGGGATGCTCCAGCCAGTTGGTGACCGATTTAAGCAGCTGGGTCATCTCGTCGGACGTGCGCGCCGCCTTGTCCTGGATGGCCTGGAGCTGGCGCTGCCTCTTGGCTTCCGCCTTACGCAGTTTCCCAAGGCGCCTCTGGAGCGGAACGAGCCCCGTCGCCTTGGTGCGAGTGGTCGCCTTGCCCGCGACGGGCCCGGCGGTCTCGTCCGGCGCGGCCGAGGCGGTCTCTTTCACCGGCTTCGTCTTCTTGGTCTTGGCCATGTTGCTCCTCCTGATGCGCCATCGGGTCAGCCCCACCGCTGCCAGTTGCGCAACGGCCGGGACACATGCGGCCGGACCAGCATATTCAGGCGATCGGACGATTCCAGGGATCTAGCAGGTCCGCAACCTTTCTGAAACGGTCGTCCCACCCGCCCGAACGAGTATGTAAGGCGTCCTACCCGTCAACCCTGGCAAGTCCCCTGAACCCAGCCCGCCCCGTCAATCGATCGCCTCGCCCGCGGCCGCGCGACCGTCCGGGTCGTCCAGGGACCCGTGGTGGCCGCATGAGTCTCGGATCATCAGTTCCACCGGCAGGGTTACGGCCCGAGCCGGGCCGTCCTCACGGCCCTCGATGCGGTCGATCAGGAGCGCCGCGGCGCGCATCCCAAGCTCGTTGGCGGGCTGATGGACCATCGTCACGCGAGGACGTACGACGTCGCTGAGCTCGAAATCGTCGAAGCCGATGACCGCCAGGTCGTCCGGGACCGACGCGCCGAGCCGGCCGAGCGCCGCCAGCACGCCGATGGTGACCCGGTTGCTGACACAGCAGATCGCATCCGGCCGATCCGGCTCCGACATGAGTTCGACGGTGGCAGCACTTGCGCCCTCGACGGTGGGCTCGATGATCCGGACTCGCTCCGGGATACCGGCGGCATCCAGGGCGGCGCGATAGCCCTGCAAACGCGTCGCATACGTGTAGATATCCGTGGGCCCGCTCAGGATGGCGATCCGGCGGCAGCCGTGCGCCACCAGGTGAGCGGTCATAGCCCGCATCCCGACCTCGTTCTCCACGAGCACCGCGTCGCTGTCCAGGCCGAGGAGAGGGCGGTCCAGGGCCACGATGGGCAGACCGCGGCCGCGCTCGCTCGAAAGGTAGCTGTGATCTCCGGCGGTCGGAACCAGCAGCAGTCCGGCGATCCGTTGGCGCACCAGCAGCTCCACGTATTCCCGCTCGGCTTCGAGACCCTCGTCCGACGCACTCAGCAATACCGAGTAGCCCCGCTGCCGGGCCACCCGGGCGACACCCTGAGCGCACGCGGCGAAGAACGGGTTGGCAATGTCGGCGATGACGAGGCCGATGGTGCGGGTAGTGCCGAGCTTGAGAGTCCGGGCAACGTCATTGCTGCGGTAGCCAAGCCGGAGGATGGCCTCCTTGACGCGGTCCCGCACCTCCGGGCGAACGTACTTCTCTTCGTTGAGCACCCGTGAAGCCGTCTTCTGCGAGACTCTGGCCTCTCTGGCCACGTCCTTGAGGGTCGGCCTGGCGGAGTTCGCCAGGGCTGGCTTCATGCCCGCGACGCCGTTGTCCCCTTCCACTAGGCCACCTCAGCCCCAAGCTCGGAGCGTCATCCCCGCAGTCCTTTCAGTTTCGCTCGATCTCTCGAAAGGATACGTGGCGCCGGGCGTGGATTCACCCGCTCACCGCACATCTCAGAAGTTGTTCGGCCTCGATCCGGCACTGCATCTGGGACGACGCCGCACCGAGCGGAGGTCGCCCCAAATGCCCCGAATCGCGCTCGGACTGGCCGAGTCCGCGAAGTCAGACGCCGCGGCCGGCGTCTCCGGACACGGTGGACCAGATCTCGCGATTGACCAGGTTCTCCAGCAATTCCTGCCGTCCGGAGGCGGGACGTGGATCGATGCCGCCGGCCATTACCCGCTGGGAGATCGTCTCGAGAGAGGCTGCCGGCGCCAGGATCGACTTGCCCAGTTCGCCGGACCAGCCCTGGTAGCGCTCCTCGCGGAGACGCTCGAGGTCTCCGCGCTCGACCATCGAGGCGGCGACCAGGAGTGAGCGGGCCAGCGTATCTATACCGCCGATGTGCGCGTGGAACAGGTCCACCCGATCCAGGCTCTGGCGGCGCAACTTCGTGTCGAAGTTGAAGCCACCGTCGGTCAGGCCGCCCGCCCGCAGGATCTCGTACATCGCCAGCGACAGCTCGTCGACGGAATTGGGAAACTGGTCCGTGTCCCAGCCGTTCTGGGGATCGCCCCGGTTGGCATCGATGCTGCCGAGGATTCCGTGGGAGGTGGCGTAGGCCACTTCGTGATGGAAGCTATGCCCGGCGAGCGTGGCGTGGTTGACCTCGAGGTTGAGCTTGAACTCTTTGTCGAGGTTGTGGCGGACGAGGAAGCCGTGGACGGTGGCGGCGTCGTAGTCGTACTGGTGCTTGGTGGGCTCCTGCGGCTTGGGCTCGATCAGGAGCGCGCCCTTGTAGCCGATCTTGTGCTTGTACTCGGCCACCATCGACATGAAGCGGGCGAGCTGCGCCTCCTCCCGCGTCAGGTCGGTGTTGAGCAAGGTGTCGTAGCCTTCGCGGCCGCCCCACAGCACGTAGTTGGCGCCGTTGAGCTTGTTGGTGGCGTCCATCGCGGACTTGACCTGGGCCGCCGCGTAGGCGAAGACCGCGGGATCCGGGTTGGTGGCTCCGCCGGCGGCGTATCGCGGATGGGAGAACAGGTTGGCGGTCCCCCAGAGGAGCTTCACGCCCGTTCGGGCCATGTGGGCTTCCGCCTCGCCGACCATCGTGTCGAGGTTCGCCTGCGTCTCCTTGAACGTGCGCCCTTCGGGGGCGATATCGCGATCGTGGAACGCGTAGAACGGGGCGCCGAGTTTGGACACGAACTCGAACGCGGCCGCCATCTTGGACCGGGCCGCGGCCATCGGATCCGCGCCGCCGTCGAGCCACGGGCGTTCCCAGGCGCCCGAACCGAACATGTCCGCTCCCGGGGCGTTGAACGAGTGCCACATGCAGACCGCGATCCGGAGGTGATCCTCCATCCGCTTACCCAGGACCAGCCGATTGGGATCGTAGACCCGGTACGCGAGCGGATCGGCGGCGCCCAGCCCTCCGAACGGAATGGTGCCCGTGACCTGGGAGAAGAATTCGCGATCCATAACCCAACACTCCTCGCCGATCTTGCCCGTGACGATTTTTCGGTCAATCTGCTCGCCGGACGACTCGACCCAGCACTCGTCGATCTCGGCCCGGTGAGGATACGAGTCTACAGGTTTCTGACATCGCAGTCATATGGGTCTCGCGCGCGGGGGCTCGGCTCGTGAGACGCAACAGCCGGCCGAAAAAGCCGGGGCAATCGCCGGAAGCGCTCTCGGCGAGGCTCCTACTCCACCACCCGGAGCGTGCCCGGCAGGTTCATCCGAGCCAGGCGACGCCAGGTCAACAACGGCGCCATCGCGACGGCGAAGATGCCAAGACCGACTGCCGCGGCGACGGTTCCGACCGAGATTGACGGGTCCAGACCGAAGTCGGGCATCGTGTCCGGGAACAGGACGTAGACAAGCCACGATAGTGCGGCCAGCCCGCCCGCGATTCCGATCAACGTACCCAGAACGCCGACGATGCCGCTCTCGATCATGGCCGAGGCCATGACCCGCCGAGCCGGAAGGCCGAAGGCGAGCATCGTCGCCACCTCCCGAGTTCTCTCGTCCTGACTGATCGTGGCTGAGTTGTAGGCCACCAGGACCGCGAGGGCGAGGGCGAAGAGGGCAACCACGGCCAGGATGTCGGTGAACTGGGAAATCAGGTCTCGCATGCTGTCGACCATGGCATTGATCGGTTGCACCGAGACGACGCCGTCGAGGCCGAATAGCCGTGTCCTGAGCACGTCCTGGTCCACGCCCGGCGCCGGCACCACCGTCGCCACGTTGGCCAGCCCGGCCATGCCGAACATGGCCGCCGAATCTACGTGCATATAGGCCGTCGGGCGCATCGGACTCGGGTGCGAGCCAACGACGACGACCGGCTCGTCGACCATCGAGACCTGCGAGCTCGAGACGCGGACGGGGTGCTTCAGACTGATCCTGTCACCGACCGAGACGCCAAGGTCTTCGATGGCCTGTTCGGAAAGCATGATCTCGTCCGGCCTCGAGGGCAGGCGGCCTGCGCTGACACTCGCCGTCCAGGCGTTGTCGAGCAGGTCCAGGACGTCGAGCTGGAGGTCGATCGAATCGCTCGCTGCGACACCCGAAGCAGAAGCGGGCAGCCGCAGACGGGTATCGATCCGCCCCACTCCGGGCACGGATGACAGCTCGGCTCTGGCCGCGTCGGCCGGAATGGCGGTGGCGAAGTCGACCGCGATCCTGTTCGGGCTGCCACCGACGATCTCCGCCTGGCCGCGATCCATTCCGACGCCGAACGTGTCGAGCATTCCGAGGGTGCCGATCATGACCGTGATCGCCGCGCCGATGCCCAGGCTCGTGAGGAGGGTCCGACGGGGAGTGCGGAGAACGTTGCTCAGAGGGTGGCGGACGGTGGCCGGCAGTGGGAGGCGTCGCGCGAGGCCGGCGAGACCGGGCCTTCGAGCGGCGAGATAACCCGTCCTGATGGCATCTACCGGTCGTGCCCTCACCGCGCGCCAGACCGGGTAGATGGACGCGGCGAACGGCAGAGCGAAGCCGATCGCGGCGGCCTGGCCGAAGACCTCGGGCCGGAGCGGCGCTTCGAAGATGGGCATCGGCATCATCGACACGAGGATCTCCCGAAGGGCGCCTCCGAAGAGCGCGCCGACACCGATACCCAGGATCACGCCCAGAAGCGCGATCTCGGCCGCAACCGCGAGCGGCCGGATGGCAAGCACTCGGGCAGGCAGTCCGAGGGCGAGACCGATGCCGATCTGGCGCCGCTGAGACTCGACGATCCTAGTGGTCAGATTGAAAGCGGCGAACGTCGCCCCGGCCAGCATGAGGAAGGCGAACATGGCGAAGAAGCTCTCGTCGTTCTTGGCGTCCCGGACCACCATCCGCCGAGCCGTTTCGTCCGGGCCGGAGATGGCCGCCGCGCCGAGATCCGGGATTGCCTTGGAAGCCGCGGCCTCGAGTTCGTCACGCACGTCATTGGCCAGAGACGGATCCGACAACCTGACGACCAGCTCGTTGACCATGCCCGGATGCCCGGACATCTCGCCCGCGGTCCCCACCGGGACGAAGACGACGGCGAAATTGGCCTCGGCCATGATGTCGCCCGTCGGCGAAATGACCATGAAGTAGTCCGGCGAGTAAGCGCGCCCCAGAACCTGGAGCGTGGATCCGCCCGCGACCTCGACGCTGCCCGAGGCCGGCAGGTCGTAGTGCCTGGCGAAGTGGTACTCCAGCGCGGCCACGGGCTTGCCGTCGTCTGTCGCGGCGAAGGGCCTGCCGCTGGTGACGTCGAGCGAGTCGACCGAAGCGTTCGGCGACATCCCGACGATGCGGCCCGGAACGACGATCGTCTGTGCCGCGGTAGAGGCGTTCACGCGAGTCGGAACCACAAGGCGCGTTTCCGCGGCCACGACCTGGGCGGAATGTGGAATGGAGCTCAACAAGCCACGGAGCTGATCGGGTTCGGCGTAGCTACCCGAGGCCAGGTAGAGCCGCACGTCGTGGGCGTTGAGAAGGGCCAGGCTTCGGGCGTTGGCGTCCTGGCGCCAGGCGGACATGCTCTCCAGGGAGGCGAAGGCCCCTGTGCCGAGGGCGATGGTAGCGGCGATGGCGAAGACCAGAAGCCATCGGTCGCGCAGGTCCCGAGCGGACCAACGCAGCCAGAAGACGATGCGTTTCATGGCACTACCAGCGGAGCCGGGCGACGTCGGCCCGGCCGCCTGCCGGAGCTCCGTCGCCGACGATTCGGCCGCTGCTGAGCTCGACGACGCGGTCGGCGGCGCGGGCGATCTCGCGGTTATGCGTGACGACGATGACGGCTCGGCCCTCGCCGGCCTGGGCGCGGAGAAGCTGCAGGATCGTGACGCCGGTGGCGAAGTCGAGTTCGCCGGTCGGCTCGTCGGCGAGGAGAACGGGATTCTCCGTGGCGAGAGCCCGGGCGATGGCCACGCGCTGCTGCTCGCCTCCGGAAAGCTGATGAGGGAAATGAGTCATGCGATCGGTCAGGCCGACTTCGGCCATGCGCCGCCGCGCGACTTCGGCTGCGCCTTTGCGACCCGCGGCCTCGGCGCCGAACTCGACATTCTCCAGGGCGGTGAGGCCCGGGAAGAGGTTGAACGTCTGGAAGACGAAGCTCGTGGTCCGGCGTCGATAGGCCGCCAGGGAGCCGCGGGACGCTCCGGTGATCGCCTGGCCGGCGACGGTGATGCTGCCACTGGTCGCGGCGTCGAGGCCGCCGATCAGATTCAAGAGCGTGGTCTTGCCGCTCCCGGACGGGCCCAGGACGACGACGAACTCGCCGGCTCGAACCGCGAGCGAGACGTTCGAGAGCGCCGTGACCTCGAGGCCGTCGAGCCGATAGCGGCGCCCGACGTCGACGAGGTCGATGAGTGCAAGCGGCTGGACGCCGGCGACGCTTCCAGCCCGTACGGCATTTTCGGGTAGAGCAAGGCCATGCACGGCACGCACTCCTTATCGACCGGTAAGGTGTGCGCTCCCCGAGGCGCTGCGCACTCCGCGCTTTCTCCGGGCCGAGTTTCGGGCCGTATTTGGTCGTGGCCCCAGGGCCATATGTCCCAATCGGCCGACAGGCCAAATGGCCTGTTCGGAGGCTCGTGCAGCCGGCTGAGCGCTAGTAACCTGCCACTCCTTGTCATGTTGCCGCCGTATCGTGGCAGTCGTTGGGCCGTCACCCTGGAGGAGCACGAATGATCACCGACATCGCGTATTGCGGGCTGGATTGCGGCGCGTGTCCCGCCTTCCATGCAGCCGAGCGACTCACGGTGGAGGAGCGGCAGGCCGTCGCGGACAAGTGGAACGTGGACTTCGGGGGGACTCACACGGTCGCCGACATCGACTGCGTTGGCTGCACCCACGACGGGAAGCACGCGCCGTACTGCGACACGATGTGCGACGTCCGTGGCTGTGCCGTCGCCAAAGCCGTGGAAACCTGCGCGGAGTGCGCCGAATACGGCTGCGACAAGCTCGCCGCGTTCCACGCCATAGCTCCCGAAGCGAAGGTCAACCTGGAGGCCCGGCGGGCCAACTGAGGCAGGCCGGGTTCGCCTCGGTCGACGTTCGATCGCCGCCGAGAGGTCGGGCCGGACCACCCGGCCCGGCGACCGAGTTGTCCACCTACAACGAACAGTCGGCTGCGGAAACAGCCAGCGAAGCCATGGGGTTTTTCCCTACCCTTGACCAGGCCCGGGCCGCCCCCCGTTGGGCGATCCGTCACGCCCGGGATCGCAGGTCGGAGGAGGTCGCTACATGGCAGCCGCCATCGGATATATCCGTGGCATGTTCCAGTGGACCGAGAAACGCGAAGGCATCATCGCGCCCGACGAGCGGCCGCCGGCAGCTCAGTCAGTCGCGCTGGGTGTCCAGCACATCTTCGCAATGTTCGGAGCGACGTTCCTGGGCCCGCTGCTCATGGGCTTCGACCCGAACACGGCGATCTTCTTTTCAGGCATCGGCACCCTGGTCTTCTTCGTCTGCGTACGTGGCCAGGTCCCGAGCTACCTCGGCTCGAGCTTCTCGTTCATCGCGGTCGTTGCCGCTGCCACGGCCTACGCGGGCACAGGCGCGAACCCGAACCTCGCCACGGCCCTTGGCGGCATCATCGTCTGCGGCGCCCTCTACGCGATCATTGGCGTGATCGTCATGGCCGTCGGCTATCGCTGGGTCGAGTGGCTCATGCCCCCGGTCGTCACGGGCGCCGTAGTCATGGTCATCGGTCTCAACCTGGCTCACATCGCGGTTTCGGACATGAGCGGCGTCCCGAGCTGGTTCGCCGGCAAGAACGACGCGTTCTTCGTCACGATGGGCCTGATCACTACGGCATCCGTGCTGCTGGTGGCGGTCTACGCTCCCGGAATGCTTCGCCGCCTTCCCATCCTCATCGGCGGCGTCGTCGGCTACCTCCTGTATTACCTTGCCACCAACGTCCTGAGCCTCGGACCCGCGGGCGCCGGCATCAGCTTCAAGGATGTCGAGAGCGCCGCCTGGCTCGGCTGGCCGGCCCTGACCGCCCCCAAGTTCGATGGCCGGGCCATCGGCTTGATCGCGCCAATCGCGATCGTCCTGGTCGCGGAGAACCTGGGCCACGTCAAGGCCGTCGCGGCCATGACCGGGCGCAACCTCGACGCGTATCTCGGTCGAGCCTTCGTCGGCGATGGCATCGCCACCATGATCTCCGGCT
>CAWFJD010000021.1:0-51327 GCA_963816135.1 uncultured Chloroflexia bacterium | reverse complement strand
GTTCTGCTGGGGCTAGGGGTTCTAGCCGCTCGCCGGCCGTCGGCACAGGGGCGGATGCAGAAGGGCGAGTAGCTGCCGATGCACAATCGGGTTTGCGCCGTGCCGAGGATCGCAGGGAATTCGGCCGAAACCGGGCCCCGCTACCTCGGCGTCGGGCGGCGGGAACGGGCCGTCAACGTGCCCAGCAGGGCGGCCGCGGCGAACACGGAGCCCAACAACCACAGCGCCAGGCCGCCCGGCGAGGCGGGCAGCAGCGGGATCGTGGCCGTCGGCGGGAGAGTGGCAAGGCCTGCGGCCAGGCCGGCTCAAGGACTGGTCGTTCTCCCTGGGTTCGGCGTTGCCGGGCGTTGAGACTCGGGTCGCGCTGATCGCTGGCCGCGACTTCGGCAACGTTGGTGATGGAACCGGCCACGCCGATTTGCGTGGTCTGCGTCAGAGGACACGGAGGCCCCCACGGCTAGTTCGCCGACGCTCCACACCCCGGTGTGAGGATCGTACGTGCCGCCCTCGGCGGCCACGAGGCTCAGGCCATCCGGCAGCTGGTCGCGGACGATGACTCCGCTCGCGGTGTCGGGTCCGGCGTTGTGAACGGTCAGTCTGTAGACCGCCTGCGTGCCGACTCGGCTGCCACTCGACACCAGCTTGTTGGACAGGCTGAGATCCGCGACGCCCTTGCTGTTGAGCGCTACGCTCGCCTGGTCGTCCTCGCCGGCCTTACCGTTGCCCGGAGTTGAGTCGGGATCGGGCAGGCTCGAGGCCATGACCTCGGCGGTGTTGGAGATCGGACCCTCAACCGTGACCTGGGCGACTAACGTCAGAGTCGCGGTCGCGCCGTCTGGGACTCACCGACGACCCACTCCCCCGAAGTCGAATCGAACGTCCCCGTGCTGGGCGAACTCGAGACGTAGGACGAGGCCGGCCGAGAACGCGTGGGTCACTCGGACACCCGAAGTGTCGTTGGGACCGTGGTTGGTGGCCTTGATCGTGAAAGTCACGTTCTCGTTGAGGTTGGGAACGCCGGCGTCGACGGTCCTTGGACAGGCTGAATTCGGCGGCCGGCGGAACCTCGAGGCTGGCGGTTGCCGAGTCGTTGTCAGCGTCTGGGTCGCGCTGGAGGAGCCCCGAGACGGCCGCGGTGTTCACGATCGACCCCGAGCCCGCGACCTGGGCTTTGAGTTCGAGCGTCGCGTTTGCGCCGTTCGCGAGCGGGCCGATGGTCCAGTCGCCCGTCGTCGGCGAGTACGTTCCCACGCTCGGCGCGGCCGAGACGAAGTCCAACCCAGCGGGCAGCGGATCGTGAATTACGAGTTGTGTGGCGTCGTCCGGGCCGCCGTTGGAGGCCGTGACGGTGAACGTGACGTCCGTGCCCACGGCGGGCGTGGCATGGTCCGCCGTCTTCGCGACCGCAATGTCGGCCACTCGGGTGGAAAGCGACGCCGACGCCTGGTTGTTCGCGGAGTTGGGGTCGTACTGGTCGGCGTGCGTGACGCTAGCCGTATTCGTGTAGTCGCCGGCGGTGACCACCGAGACGTGCATCGTCAGCGTGGCGCTTGCGCCGTTCGCGAGAGCACCCAACGTCCAGATGCCCGTGGTGCTATCGAAGCTGCCCTGGCTGGCAGTGTTGCTTACATAGGTCAGACCGGCGGGCAGCAGGTCCAGGGCGGTCACGGCCGTGGCGTCGTCCGGTCCGGAGTTGGTCACGGTCACCGTGAACGATCCGGTCCCCAGGTTGGGCGAGGCATGGCCACGGTCTTCGTCGACCTGGAGATCGGCCAGGGGCGGCGTGACGGTGGCGCCGGCCGAATCGTTGGCGGTGGACGACTGGGGCTCGTCGAGCGACTTCACCGAAGCGGGGTTGGTGACCGGGGATGCCCGAGGCGACGGTCGCGCGGAGCGTCAGGTCGCCGAGCCGCCGTTGCCGACCGTGCCGACGGTCCAGTCGCCCGTGGCCGGATCGTAGGTTCCCTGCGCTCGGCGTGTCCGAGACGAAGGTCAGGCTCGCCGGCAGCGGATCGGAGACCACGACGTTGTGGGCCGTGCCCGGCCCGGAGTTCGCGACGGTGACGGTGAACGTGGCATCCGAGCCGACGTTGATCGGCCGCGACTTCGACGGTCTTCGTGACCACCAGGTCGACGAGCTGGTCGGTGCCGGTGCTCGCGGTGTTGTTGGCCGACGTTCGGGTCGTACTGGTTGCCGGTGACGATGGCCGTGTTGGTGATAGTGCCGGGTGCGGTGACAGTGGCCACGATGGTCAGGGTCGCCGAGCCGCCATTCGATAGACCGCCGATGGTCCAGATGCCGGTCGCGTCGTCATAGCTCGCCGACACTCGCGGACGAGGACTTGTAGTTCAGGCCGGCAGGCAGATTGATCGGTGACCGTGACGCCCGTGGCGTCGTCCGGACCCGCGTTCGTGGCCGTGATGGTGAACGTAACGTCCACTCCCACGTCGGGGTTCGGCTCGTCGACGCTCTTGGCGATCGCCAGATCCGTCGCGGTGGGGGTGACCGTCGCCGACGCGATGTCGTCCTCGCCCCCGGCCCCGTTGAGGGCGTGGAGTCTGGGTCGGGAAGGTCGGAGGCCGAGACCTCGGCCGTGTTGGTCGTTCGGCGCCTCGAGGGTCAGCTTCGCGACGATCGTGAGGGTCTCCGTGCCGCCGTTCGAGACCGCGCCGACGCGTCCAATGCCCGTTGCCGGATCGTACGGCGCCGGACGTAGCGGTGCTCGAGACGTAGGTCAGGCCGGCCGGCAGAGCGTCGTGGACCGCTACGCCGGTCGTGGCGTTCGGGCCGTGGTTCGTCACCGTGATCGTGTAGGTGACGTTCGAGTTGAGGTCCGGCGTCGAGTCGTCGACCGTCTTGGTCAGGCTGAGGTCTGCCGCGTTCGGGGCGTCCATGCGTTGCCGTGGCGGAGTCGTTCGAGCCGTTCGGGTCGCGCTGGAGCAGGCTGTCGAGCGAGGCGGTGTTCGCGAGGTGCCCGGAGGCGACGACTCGGGCCTTGATCTGGAGGGTCGCGTCGGCCGTCGACCGCCAGACCGCCCGACAGTCCAGTCCCGCCGGCGGAATCGTACGAGCCCTGGCTGGGCGTCGCCGAGACGAAGACGAAGTCCGCGGTCAGGGCGTCCTCAACGACGAGTTGCGAGGCCGGGTCCGGTCCCGCGTTGGTGGCCGTGATCGTGAACTTGACGGCCGAGCCGACGGGCGGCGCGGGCTTGTCCACGCTCTTCGCGATCGCGATGTCGGCGACCGCGGTCCAGACCTGCGCCGAGGCCGTGTTGTTGGCGCCGACCGGGTCGAACTGGTCCGAATGGGAGATCGAGGCGGTGTTCGTGTAGTCGCCGGCGGCGTCGACGCTGACGTCGACGGTCAGGGTGGCTCGGTGTCGTCGACCGCCGAGCGAGCCCACGGTCCAGTCGCCGGTCGCCCGAGGCATACGCGCCCTGACTGGCCGAGGCGCTCACGAAGGTAATTCCGGCCGGCAGGACGTCGGAAGGGCCACGTTCGTCGCCGTGTCCGGGCCGTTGTTCGTGACCGTCACCGTGAACGTGTCCCCGTCGCCCACGTTGGGCCGGGCCGTGGCGACGGTCTTGGTCACCGCCAGGTCCGCGTGCGGTGGAGTGACCGTCGCGGAGGCCGTGTCGTTGGCGGTGCTGACCTGCGGCTCGTCGACGGCTTTGACCGAGGCGGTGTTGGTCATCGCCGCGTTGCCGCGACGGTCGCGTGGAGCGTCAGCGTGGCGGTTCCGCACGACGCCACGGAACCTACCGTCCAGTCACCCGTGGTGTGGTTGTAGGTGCCCTGGGATGGCGTGTCCGACGACCAGGTCAGGCCGGCCGGCAGCGCATCGTGGATTACGACGCCCGTGGCGACGTTCGGGCCGGCGTTGGAGACGGTGACCGTAAACGTGGCGGTCTGCCCGACGTTGGGGGCCGGCATTGTCGACGGACTTGGCCACGGCCAGATCCACGAGCTGGTCGAAGGACGTGCGCAGTCGGAGTTGTTGGGGGCGTCCGGGTCGAACGGGCGCGCCGGTGACGCTGGCCGTGTTGGCGATGCTGCCGAGCTGGGTGACGGTCGCGACGAGCGTCAGGCTCGCGGAGGAGCCGTTCGTCAGCGATCGCCGACGGTCCAGATGCCGGTCCCGCTCGCGTAGCTGCCCGCGGTCGCCGAAGCGACTTGTAGGTCAGGCCCGCGGGAAGGTTGTCGGTGACTTTGACGCCGGTCGCGGTCGCTCGGGGCCGCCGTTGGAGGCGACGATCGTGAAGGTGACGTCTTCGCCGACGTTCGGGATGGGCTTTGTCGGCGGTCTTGGTGACGGACAGGTCGGCGACGTTCGGCGTGATGCGCCGCGCTCGCGTAGTCGTCCTCGCTCGTGACGCCGTTGGCCGGAGTCGAGTCCGGGTCTTCCTGGTCGGAGTGGGTGACCTGGGCGGTGTTCGTGACGGGCGTGGACGAGACGACCCGGGCGGAGATGGTCAGTGTCGGCGAGGCGCCGTTGTTGACCGTGCCCGACCGTCCAGATGCCCGTGCCGGACGTCGTAGGTCCCCTGGCTCGGCGACGAGCTGACGTAGGTCAGCTGGGCCGGAAGCGAGTCGCGCGACCTTGACGTTGGTGGCCTGGGCCGGCCCGGAGTTGTGAAGAGTCAGCGTGAAGACGACCGTCTGGTTCGCGTCCGGCGTGGAGTCGTCCACGGTCTTGGTGAGCGACAGGTCCGCGACGGGGATCGCGTCCGTGTCGGTTGTGGTGTTGTTCGGGGCTCGGATCGGCGTTCTGCGACCCGTCGTCGGCGATGCTGGCCGTGTTGACGATGCTCGTCAGGCCGGACGGAATCGGGTCTACGACCTTGACCTGGAACGTCGGCGCGCCGGTGCCGCCCGCGGCCACGGACCCGATGCTCATGGTGCAGGCGTTGCCCGCGCCGCTGCCGCCCGGACAGACCCAGCCCGAGCCCGTGTAAGCGGCGCCGGCGGGCACGGTTTCGGTGAGAACGACGCCGGTCGCGGTCTGGTTGCCGGTGTTGTGGTAGGTCAGCGTGTAGGTGAGGATTGCTCGCGGCCGTGGCGCTTGCCTGGCCGTCGGTCTTGGAAACGTCCAGGTCGATGCCGCTCACGGTCAACGGCGGCCGTGGCCGTCGCCAGGTAGTCGTTGAGGCCGCCCGACGCCGTCGACGCCGGTCCGCTCGTTGGCGTCCGGCGCCGGAGATCGATGTCCAGGTCGCGGAGGCGCGTGTTGCTCAGCGCCTGCTTGAGCGAAACCTGCGGCGAAGTCGCCGACCGTCGCCTGGTAGGTGAACGTGGACGTGCTGCCCTGCGGGAACGAGTCGAACGCGATCGATGACGTCGCGCCGGCGACCGAGCTGCTGTCCGGAGCCAGCCCGGCGGTCTTGGTCAGCGAGCTCGGGACGTAGGTCAGGCCGGCGGGAGGGTGTCCGTCAGGGCCACCTCGAACGCGTCGGAGTTGGTGCCGGCGGCATGGCTGATGGTGAGCGTGTACTTGACGGTGTCGCCGAAGCGCGGGTTCGCGTTGTCGACGGTCTGGGTGACCTGGAGAGCCGGCTCGAGGACCGTGACGAACGGGCTTTCGGCAGCGTTGATCGTTGTAGCGCCCGACTGTGGGTCCGTGTAGCCGACGCTGGCTGTGTTGATCAGGTGGCCGCCCGACTGGTTGCCGACGACGTTGACGATCCGGCCGCTGATCTGGAGGAGGAAGCTGTCGTCGGTGGTGTCGCCGTCGGGCGCGAGGGTCACCGTCCCGAAGCCGACGGTCCAGTCGCCCGCCGCCGGAACCGCCGGGAGGCCGTTGCTCGTGACCGTGAGGGAGCCCGGGTAGTCGCGAGTCAAGCGGCCGCCGCTCGCCGCAGCCGACTTCACGAGGTTGTAGCCGATGGGCGCGAGACCCGCGGGCAGGTGGTCCACCACGAAGAAGTCGGGGGTAGTGCCTTCAGGAAGCGTCACGACGAGATCGAATGTGGTGGCAGCGCCGATGGTCGCGGACACGGGCAGCGGGCCCAGCTTGGAGATCGACGGCACGGCCAGGGTGAGTGGCGCCGAGGTGGCGGCCTTGTATCCGTTGGGAGCGACGCCGCTGCCGGTCCGCTCGCCGGTGGCGGTACCCGGGTCACCGGTCGTGGCTGAGCCCGTGAGGTTGCCGGTGGTCCCGTACCCGCCGGGAAGGCTCGTCCAGGTTGCGTTGGCCGTGTTGGGGATCTGGAGCCCGGCAGAGGCGTCGTCCGCCACCGTGCCGGTGATGGTGATCGTGTTGGCCGGGGCTCCGGGCGCAACCGCGTCGAAGACGACGTTGACCGTGCCAGTGCCGGCGTTGGAGGTGTTCGTCCAGGTCCCGGGGCCGGCCACGACAATACTCGAGACGTTGACGTGGGAGTCGATCGAGTCGGCCACCGCCAGCTCGTACGCGGGCGAGACGTCGACGCCTGCGGCGTTGGTGACGGTGATGCGTGTAGACGACCGAGTCGCCCGCGTCCCGCCGGGTTGCCGCGACCGTCTTGGCGACGGTCACGTTCGGCTCCGCCACCGTGACGACGCATGGGGCCGAGGTGGCGAGCGTGGCTCCGCTCTTGCGGATCGCCGCGGTGTTGCTCAGGGTCCCGCCGCGGACGTTGCCGGCGACGTTGTCCACGAGAGCGTTGAACTCGATCACGACCATTTCGCCGTCGGCGTCGCGGTCGTCGTTGACCAGCGTGCCAAGGCTGAAGACGGGATCGGTCCCGTCGTTGAAGGGACCGCCGCCGATCTGGGCGCCCGGCAGGACGAACGTCGGGTCGCCGGCCCAGGTCGTGTCGCCGGTCACGCTCAGCGACGGGTCGGGCCCGAAGGCGTCGGACGTGATGCCCGCGCCGTTGGAGACGAACGCCGACCTTGGTCGTGCCGTCGTTGAGGTAGCGCAGCCCGGCCGGCAAGCTGTCCAGGATGCTCGCGCTCGGGAACGCGCCCTCGGGGATCTGGACGGCCACCCGGAAGCGGACGACCTCGCCGATCGCCGCGTACTGGCCGCTCGTGCCCGCCTCGGAGCTGCGTGACGACGGTCTTGACGGGCGCGGGCTGGGTGACGGTCACGATGACCGCGCTCGGTGGCCTTGTAGTTGTTGGCGGCCCCGCCCGGGATCTGCCGTTGCTGCCCGTTCGTTCAGTGGCGACGGCACTGAACGAGCTCTGCGTCGTGGTGACCGATCCGGGCAGGCTCGTCCAGGTGACCTGAGCGGCGTTCGTCAGCGTCTGGCCCGGCTGGACCGTGGCGTCGAGCGTGACCTTGTAGGTGAGCGTCGTCGTCGCGCCGGAGACGTAGGTCGCCCAGCTGGCGCTCAGGTTCTGGCCCGCGGCGTTGCGTGCTGTCTGGGCGCCGTGCCGGCCGTCGTCTGGAGCGAGCCGCCAACGTAGGTCATCCCGGCCGGGATCGCATCCGACCACGCGATTTCGTATGCCTTCGCGCCGTTCGTGTCCACTGGATTGGCGATGTTGATGGTGTAGGTGATCGTGTCGCCGGCGTCGCCGCCGGTTGGTCGCGGGTCTTGCCGATCGTCAGCATCGGCTCGACGACGTGGATGATCGGGGCGGAGCGCCACGAGTGAGCGCTGCCGCCGGTCCAGGACATCACGGCGCCGTTGGTCAGCGTCTGCGCCGCGGATGTTGGTGGCGACGTTGAGCACCACTGCGTTGTAGTGGATCGTGATCTTCTCGGCCGTGCCGTTGTCGCGGTTCGCGTTGGTGATGTCGCCGAGGTCGAAGGTGACGACCTGGCCGCCCGGGCCGATGCTCGGATTGCCCGCCGGGCGAGGCGGCCGGAAGCACGCGTCGCGCGAATCCGCCGGCCAGGCTCGTGGTCACGTCGGCCGAGGAGGCGACGACGCTCGCGCAGTCCTTGAATGCCGAGGCCGGCGGGCAGTGTGTCCATCGAGCTTGGCGGCGGGCACCGGCCCTCCGGGATCGTCAGGACGAGCTGGTAGCCGACGACCTCGCCGACGGCGACGGCCGGGTCCACGGTGTCCGCGATGTTGCCGCCGGTCATCGTCTTGGCGACCGCGGCCTTCGGCACCGTCACGTCACCGCGCTCGAGGATGCGCGGTAGTTGTTGAGGGCCGCGCCGGGGTTGGCGATATTGCCGGTCCGTTCGGTGGCCACGGTGCTGAAGGCGTTCTGGGACGTCGTTATGTCGCCGGGCAGGCTCGTGAATGTCAAGTTCGCGGTGTTGGCGAAGACCGTGCCGGGAGTGACCGAATCGCCGATCGTCGCAGAGAACTGGAGGACGGCCACAGACGCCTGGGGGAACGTGGCCCAGACCGCGGTCAAGCGTTGGGTCGCCGGCGGCGGAGAGGGCCGCGGCGGGACCCGAGTTCTGGACCAGAGAGATCGGCCACGTAGGCCATGCCCGTGGGGACGATGTCGCTGAGGTGCACGTCGAATGCGTCCGCGCCGTTGGTGTTCGAAACGTTCGTGACCGTGATCGTGTACGTGATCGGATCGCCGGCGTCCCCGGTGGCTTCGCTCGCCGTCTTCGCGACGGTGAATCCGGGCTCCACGACTTTGACGTCCGGCGTCGTGAGCGGCCGCCACGCTGCCGCCCGTCCATGAGAACGACGGCGCTGTTGTGGAGAAGCTTGGCCGCGAACGTTGCCCGAGACGTTCAGGACGACCGCGTCGTAGCTGATCTGGACGTCTCCGGCGTGGAGTTGTTCGTGTCGGAGTCGATGACGTCGCCGAGCGTGAAGGTCGCGACCTGGCCGCCCGCGCCCACGGTCGGGTTGCCCGGTGCCCGCGGCGCAAGCGGCGCGCGAAGCCGCCGGCAAGACTCGTGGACACACCCGCCGACGGGACGATCCCCGTGCAGCTCTGGAACCCGAGGCCCGCTGGCAGCGTGTCCACGACCTTTGCCGCCGGGCACGGTTCCCTCGGGGACAGTCAACGTCACCTTGTAATGGACGGTCTCGCCGACGGCGACGGCGAGTCCCGCGCGTGTTGGCGAGGCTCGTTCCGGTCATCGCCTTGGCCGCGGACGGCTGAGTGGTCGTTGCGCTCGCGGCGTCGGTCAGCGGCAGTCGCGAGGTGGCCGTCGGAGCCGGGCGCGTTCGTGAAGCCGAGCAAGCTTGCGGTGCCCGTCATCGTTTCGTTGGGCGTTGCCGAAGTCGCCACCTGAAGCGTGTACGTGACGACGGCGACGTTCGTGCCGGTCGGGTTGGCGGCCCCGCCGCTCGAGATTCCGGCGGCGAGCGGCCCACTGGCGTCGCTGAGCTTGATGCCCTGGTCGAAGAGCCCCGAACCGCCGCCGAGATCCGTCGTGGCGATAGCCGTTCCATGGCCGTCGGTCACGCACAGGTCCGGCGCCGCCCGCGGGAATCTGGAAGCCCGCCGGGACTTCGTCCTTGATCTTGACTTCGTACGAGGCCGAGTGGCCCGTGTTCTCGACGATCGTGGCGAACCGGACGTAGTCGCCGCCATCGATGCCGGAGACGTTGCTGTCTATCGGCTGTGCCGCGAGCGCGGCCGAGGTGATGTCGCCGCCGCTCCAACCCGGGCAGCCGATTGCCGGCGGCGCGGATGGCGGGGCGAAAGTGACCGGCGCGACAACGGAGGGCAGGAACGTGGCCGCGGGATTGTCCGCGCCCACCACTCCCTTGGCGATCTCGAGGACGGGCTGGTCGAGGGTCAGCTGGATGATCGCGTCGGCCGTCTGGGGCGTGCCTGCCGAGTTCTTGGTGATGCTCCGGGCCTGGTTCGTCAGCAGCAAGCCGTCGGCGAACGGATCAGTCGAAACGGTGACCGAGAAGAGGATGTCGGCCGTGCTCGCGGCCGGCGGGTAGAGGGCGTAGTCGCCGTACCTGGAACTCGAGGCTGTTGGCCGTGGGATCGATCATGACCGTGGGCGACGGTGCGCCGCGCGTTGTCGTGGAACGTGTCTGCCGGGCCCCACTGGGCATGGCCTGCGGCGGGGGCGGTGGCGTTCGAGACCGGATCGAAGCTGGTCAGGCCCGCGGCGTAGAAGACCGGCAGCGGCAGGTAGTCGATCATCCGGAAGCCGTCGGTGCGGCTCGTCGGGAAGACCTGCCGGAGGCGGTACGTGACCACGTCGCCCGGGGAAACGTGAGCGGGCGTGGCGAAGTCCGTCTCGCCGTTGATCGCGTAGATGGTCTTGGATAGCGAGCCGCGATCGATCGAGATCGACGCGCTCGCGCCGGCGGTGGCCACTCCCGCGCTGCCGTCGCCGATGGTGTTCCCGGTCGAGGCAAGCGTACCGGTGTCGAGGACGGTCGCGATGGCGGCGGCATGGTTGACCAGCGTGTCGCCCTCGACGACCTCGGTCGTGCCGTCCACGTACGTCTGCTGGACGACGGACCGCAGGGTGATCGTGGCCGTCGTCGGGCCGTCGTCGTAAGTCGAGCAATCCGGCGTGGCGCTGCCCTCCGGGGTTGACGCAGCCGCCGACCATCCGCCCGTTCTCGCCGCGCGTGGCCAGTTCGTCGGAGACGCGGAACGAGATCGGCGTCTTGCCGGAGCCGTCGACCGCGGAGATCGCATAGTTGGCCGGGTCCATGGCCGCCTCGCCGCTCGTGAACCCGTTGCCCGAAACCGCCAGCGTGGGCGCCGATCCGTCTACTCGCGTTCCGTCGCCGAGCAGGTCGTCGACGACGAGGTTGTTCAGGGCGAAGTAGTCCGAAACCTGAACGGAGATCGTCCACTGGAGCGTGTCGCCGGGGCTGACGCCCGCGGGTCCGGTATCGGTCGCGATCGAGACGGACTTCTGGACGGCGATCGACTTGTCATCGAGCGTGTGGGTCGCGATATCGGCGGACACGGGTCCGGGGGTGTCGCGGACGTCGACGGGCGGCCAGGTGCCGCTCGCGCCGGCGTCGTCGACGGAGGTGGCGAAGGCGCCGGTGGACGGGTCCAGGACCGGCGCGGCGGCGGCGTCGAGCCTGGGGACGTAGAACGTGAACGTCATCGTGGCGTCGGTGCCGCCGGTGCCGGTGACGTCTCCGAAGTCGCGCGAGAGAATGCCGCCGGGCGTTGTGGTCGAGGGCGTGGAGACTGCCGTCGAGGCCGGCGTCGTGGGCGTCGAGGTGGAAACGTACTGCAGGCTGTCCGGGGAGGCTGTCGGAGACGACGAGGCCCTGGACCGTCTGCCCGGGCGCGATCGAGACGCGGATCGTGTACGTCCGCGGGTAGTTCGGGCCGGTCGCGGTCTCGTCCTCGGGGCCGCCGTAAGTCTTGGTGACGCGCATCACGGTCGGCGTGATGGTTTTGGTCGCGAGCGTGCCGGTGAGGCTCGGGTCGGTCGCGGGATCGTTGAGCGGATCCGCGCCGAACTGGAAGCCGCCCTGGACGCCGATGTCGAGGCCGGTCCCCGTGTCGGCGAGGTTGCTCAGCGCAGCGGTGACATGGACGGTCGCGGCAGGCTGGCCGGGCGTGAACGAGCCGAACGGCAGGCGCAGGACCACGTACGACTGGCCGGCCACGAGCCCGCAGACCTGCAGCGGCGCGCCGGACACCAGGACGGCATAGGGATGAGTCACGCAGCCGCCGGCGTCGGCGGTCCGAGACACGCTGGTCACGCTCGCGCCCAGGTAGGTGGCGCTGGTGAATGTGAGTCCGTCGTCCCCGTCCGCGCCGAGCGGCAGCCGCAGGTCGATGTAAGGCCCGTACCCGGCCGCGTTGGGATCGGAGTTCACGAACGAAACGTCGAAGCCAACGCTCTGGCCGATCAGCGGCGCCGAGATCGTGCCGAACGAGACCGCGGGATTGGGCGGGTTGGGAGCGGCGCTGGCGGTGGACAGTGCCAGAAACGCGGCGACGACCGGAGAAACGAGGATAACGAGCGCGCCGGCGAGCGAGCGGCGACGGGTCAAACGCGCCGACATTGAGGACCTCTGTGGCGGGACGGCGAGACTGCGGGGGCCACGGGAGGCCCACCCGGAGGTTAGGGCCAGCAACTGTTTCCGGCGCCTGTCCAGTCGAACCGTCCAGTAGTGGTAGGTGCGGCCGCGGTAGTTCGGCTGACCGGGGAGTGACTTACGTCCGGGTGAACCGTGGGCCGCCCGACGCGACGGCGGCGAGGACGTCGGCCGCTGCGAGGCCCTCTTGCGGCCGTCTATACCGTTCGGTATACTCGGGCCCATGGACAACCGCGAGATCATCCTGCGCCGCGCCCTGGAGCTGTGGTGTCAGCGCGGCTACGACGCCGTCGGCGTGCAGGAGATCGTGGAGTCGGCCGGGATCACCAAGCCGACGATGTACCACTACTTCGGCAGCAAGCGCGGCCTGCTCGACGCGCTCATCGACGACCGCTCGGCGGGCCTGCGGGACGCGCTCGTACCCGCGGCCGCCTACGACGGCGACCTCGTGGCCACGCTCGAGGCCATCGTTCGCGGCTACTTCGCCTTTGCCCGCGAGAACGGCGACTTCTACCGGCTGCTCCTCGCCTTCTGGTTCGCGCCGCCGGAGAGCGACGAGTTCCAGGCAATCTCGCCCGCAACGCCGGCCCAGCACGAGGCTCGTGGAGCGTCTCTTCGAGGCGGCGGCCAGGCAGCACGGCAACATGCGCGGCCGCCAGAAGGCGTACGCGGCCACGTTCCTGGGAATGATCAACACCTACGTCGGGCTGGCCCTCAACGGCTACGCCACGCTCGACGACCAGCTCGTCTACCGCGCCACCCACCAGTTCATGCACGGCATCTTCTCCTGACCGGAGAGGCTGTCGGGCCGTCTTTCATGCCCGGCGACTATACCGATCGGTATAGGCGGCGAACACTCGGAGGAACCAACCTTGACTCACTGGGCGACCGACTCGGTCTTCTACCACATCTACCCGCTCGGGCTGTGCGGCGCGCCGGCTCGAAACGACTTCGGCGCGGCGCCCGTGGAGCGCCTGGACCGCCTGACCGGCTGGCTCGACCACATCCGCGAGCTCGGCGCCAACGCGCATCTACCTTGGCCCGGTCTTCGAGTCCACGGCTCACGGCTACGACACGGCCGACTACTGGCACGTCGACCGGCGGCTCGGCACGGACGAGACGCTGATCCGGTTCGTCGAGGCGGCCCACGACGCCGGCATCCGCGTCGTCCTCGACGGCGTGTTCAACCACGTCGGCCGCGACTTCTGGGCCTTCCGCGACGTCCAGGCGAACGGCGCCGACTCGCCGTTCGCGACTGGTTCGCCGGACTTCGGTTCGACGCGCCGCAGTCGCCGTACGGCGACCCGTTCGCCTACGAGGGCTGGCACGGCCACTTCGACCTGGTGAAGCTGAACCTCGTCGAACCCGGACGTTCGAAAGCACCTCTTCGGCGCGGTCGATCGCTGGATCGTCGACTTCGGCATCGACGGCCTGCGTCTCGACGCCGCCGACGTCGTGGACCTCGACTTCCAGCGCGAGCTCGCGGCCTGGTGCCGCTCGATCGACCCCGAGTTCTGGCTGTTCGGCGAGGTCGTCCACGGCGACTACCGCCGCTGGGCCAACCCCGAGACGCTCGACTCGGTCACCAACTACGAGTGCTACAAGGGCCTGTACTCGAGCCTGGCCGATCGCAACTACTTCGAGATCGCGTACGGGCTCAACCGCCAGTTCGGCGCCGGGCGGCATGTATCGGGATCTGCCGCTCTACAACTTCGTCGACAACCACGACCAGGATCGAGTCGCCTCGCACCTGCCCGAGCCGCGACTCCTCTACCCTCTCTACCTGCTGCTCTTCACGATGCCCGGCGTGCCGTCGATCTACTACGGCTCCGAATGGGGGCTCGACGGGCAAGCGGCTGCCGGGCGACGACAGCCCGGTTCGTCCCGCGATGGATCGGCCGGAGCCGCCGCAATCCGGCGGCGAGCCGGCCCTGGCGGACGCGATCGCTCGACTGGCTCGCCTGCGCGCCGAGCTGCCGGCGCTTCGTCGCGGGCGACTACCGCCAGCTATTCGTGGCCGCGGAGCAGTTCGGGTTCGTGCGGGAGCTCGACGGCGCAGCGCGTCGCGGTCCTGCTCAACGCCGCGGATCGGCCGGTGGAGATCGCCGTGCGCGCTCGAGGCCGGCCGCTGGCGAGACGCGCTCAACGGCGGCGAGTGGAACGCCACGTCAGACGCGGTGACCGTGGAGATTCCCGCCGAGTTGGGGCCGCGTGCTGGTGGCGGACTAGCCTCGCGTGAGGGCTTTCAGCTCGGGCGGGGACGGCGAGAGCGGCCCGTGCGAGCGCCTGGCCCGCACGGATCGATACAGCGCGAAGGCGCCGCCCACCACGATCCACATCATCACGAAGTCGGACGCCATGTTCCGCCACGGCCGGTACATGTCCCCGGCGAAGGCCGTGGCCACGACGAACCAGGACAGCATCGCCGCCAGCCAGCCCGCGGCGATCAGCCGTGTGGCCGCGTCCGGCGGGCTGCGGTAGACGAGCCAGGCCGCGACCCAGGCCGCCCCGTAGATGACAGAGCAGGAGGAACAGCGCCGGGAAGCCGAGCTCGGCTGCCACCTCGGCCCACATCGAGTGGGCCGAGTCCAGCTCCAGCTGGGCCTCGGGCGGCTTGTACTGGCCGACGTACTCGGTCTTGAACTGGTCCAGGCCGATGCCGAGCTGCGGATTGTTGATGGCCATCTCGAGGGCCGCCTGTGTCGCGTAGAAGCGCTCCACGAGCGAGCCCCGGCCCGAGAGCGTGGATGGGTTCCACGAATCGAAGCGGCTCTGGCCGACGACTGCGAACCACGACCGAGCGGTACGCCTCGGCGAGGCCTGGGACCGGGCTGAGCACCAGCTCCGGCCAGGGCACGAGCAAGCTCGACATCAGGGACGCCGCAAGCAGGACCGCGCCACGCTGCCGCCAGGTCCGGACCCCGAGCAGCAGCACGGCCAGCAGGCCCGCCGCCGCGGCCAGGTAGGCGCTCTTGGAGAAGGTGAAGAAGAGGCTGATCAGGCTCGCGGCCAGGGCGATTGCCACGCCGACGACGGCCCAGCGACTCAGGCGCAGGTGGCCCCGGGCCATGAGCACCGCGGCGAGCAGCGGCGCGGCCATGGCCACCATCTCGCCGAACAGGCCCACGTTGAAGTAGGTGATCCGCGAGAAGAGAAGCCGATTGGCCTGGAGGGCGGCGAGCGTCGAGCCGGGCACCGACTGGACGATATTCAGCGCGCCGCCGATCGCGACCGACGCCCCGAGGGCCACGGCCAGAAGGGCGAGCTTCGATCGGCCGGGCCGAAGGATCAGCAGGATGGCGCCCATGGCCATCGGTTCGAGGATGCCGTGCAGCAGGACGTCCAGGCTGGTGCGGACGTCGGGCGAACGCAGCGTCGAGAGCACCGCCAGGACGACGAACGAACGCCGCCGCGATCGCCGGAATGGCGGCTCGACTGCGGACCCGGAGGCCGCTGGAGCTCGGAAGGCGAATTCCCGGCGCCCGAAGAGCCTTCGCGGATCCGCGCCCCGGTCCGCGAGGATCAACCCAAGCCCGAGCGCGGCCAGGAAGACGGTCTGGAAGATGACCTGAACCCAGCCGACGAGCCACGAAACCTGCGCGACGTTGACGATCGGGCGTCAGCAGAATGACCGCGACGAAACCGCGCCACGGCTTCCAGACCGCGAGCGCGGCCACTCGCGCCGGCGAGGACTGGCACGAGCGCGGCCAGGGCGCGGGCCGGGATGCCGGCTTTGATGTCCAGCGGGGCGTGCTGGTTGAGTGCCGCGATCCAGACCGTAGCCGCGAAGAAGGCCATTGCCCCGGCGAATCGCAGCGCGACGCGAGGCTGGAAGAGAAGGGCGCGCTCTGGGCTGGGCGCCACAAGTTGTTCAGTTCCGTTCAAACGAGACCGTCCAGGTAGCGAGTTGGGCAAGGCCCGTACCGCGCTGTCGTTTGCGCAGCCCTCCGCTACGCCGCACCACACCACGGTGGGCGATCCCGAAACCGTATCGAGATCCGTATCAAGTACGCAGCTGATTGTAAGCCAGGACTCGTAACAAAGTCGTAGGCAGGTTAGGCGGCTCGCGGAAATCTCGCGGGCGGCCCTCCGCCCCGGCCACGTCCGTGGCATTTGTCCGAGTCTCTCGTGGAGCGGTAGTTACGCGCGCCCGGACTCGGGCGGGCCCTTCGGCGGAGCAATGACCTGCCCGGAGGCCTCGGTTCGAGCCCCGGACGCCGTCTTCGACCACGCCCCTCGCTGAGTTCATGCCCTGGGCGGGATGTTGTGGTCAGAGATGGCCCGCCGGGATTGTGACCGAGCGCGCAACTATCACCTGGCGAGAAACTCGGAATACGCCATACGGTCCCCTCTTGCGCCGGTTCGGCATTCTTATGGTGCTGCGCTCACGGAGGAACCGATGGCCGGAGTCATGGACGAAGCGCCTCGCATCGAGGTAGATATGCGAGCGGAATGGCGTGCCTGGCTGGCCGAGAACCACGCCACCGCCAGGGGCGCGTGGCTGCTGAGCTGGAAACGGCACACCGGCAAGCCGAGCGTTTCCTACGAGGATTCCGTCGAGGAGGCCCTCTGTTTCGGCTGGGTGGACGGGCGGATGAACCGGCTCGACGAGGACCGGACGATGCAATGGTTCGCCCCGCGCCGCCCCAAGAGCACGTGGGCTCGAACGAACAAAGAGCGGGTGGCCCGGCTGGAAGCCGCCGGCTTGATGACCGACGCCGGCCGCGCCGTCATCGCGATCGCCAGGGCCAACGGGTCCTGGGACAGCCTCAACGACATCGACGACCTCATCATGCCGCCGGACCTGGACGCGGCCCTCGCGGCTCACGAAGGCGCGCGGGCGCATTTCGAGGCCAACTCCGTCAGCTCCCGGCGCATGGCGATGGCCTGGGTCACCCAGGTCAAGAGCCCGGCCATTCGCGCGAGGCGGATAGAACAGGTCGTCGACACCTGTGTCCGCCGCGAACGGCTCTCCACGATCTGGCAGTCGCGCGACTGAGCCGGCGCCACGCCCCGGCCCGGCCCAGCCCGATCAGGCGGCGTCGCGAGCGGCCGAGGCCTCGTCCATCTCAACACCCGCCGATACGTGAACCAGCAGGAGCGTCAGGGCCTCGTCCGCGGGGGCCAGCGCCGCTTCGAGATCAGCCAGGATTGGCGCCCCGTCCGAACTCACGCCCGCTGAACCTGCCCCGCCCGAACCCTCGCCTGCCCCCTCGCCGACCCGGGCCAACGCAACGAGCCGGGCGGCGGCCTCGTAGACGCGTCGGACGCCCAGGTTCGCGGCCACCCCCTTGAGTTTGTGGGCGGCCTCTTCGAGCAGCTCCCAATCGGAGGCCGCCACGGCCGCCCGAATCGACGGCAGCGTCTCTTCGGTCGTCGCTCGGTAGCTGTCCACCATGGCGGCGAAGAAGCCCGCGGAACCGTCCGGGTCCAGGGCGAAGAGCTCGGCCATCTGGCCCTGATCGATGACCTCGACCAACTCCGCGGGGATCGTGCCGGCCGCCAGGCTCGCCGCCAGCGGCCCGGGCAGGGTCAGCTCCTCGTCGTTCGGGAGCCACCTGCGGAGCGCCGCCGCCAGATCCGCCGGCCGAACCGGCTTGGACAGGTAGTCGTTCATGCCGGCAGTGAAGCAGGCGGTTCGATCGTTGCCGGTCGCGTTGGCCGTCAGGGCGACGATCGGGATGTCGTAGCCGGCGGCTCGAATGGCCCGAGTGGCATCCAGTCCGTCCATCTTTGGCATGTGGCAGTCCATCAGGACCAGGTCGAAGGTTCCCTCGCGAACGGCGTCGAGCGCTTCGATCCCATTGCCCGCGATCTCCGTCTCGATGCCCAGCCGGCCGAGCAACCGCTCAATGAGCCGGACGTTGGCCTGGTTGTCTTCGGCGATCAGGACCCGGGCGCCGATCGTGTCCACGGTCCGGTCGGTGAACTCGTTGGCCTCGAGAACGGCGCCGGCCTCCGTATCGGTTGGCGCGGGCAGGCGGATCGTGAACCAGAAGGTCGAACCCTCTCCCGGGAGCGAGTCGACGTTGATCTCGCCGCCCATGAGCCCCACCAGGCTCTTGCAGATCGCCAGGCCCAGGCCTGAGCCGCCGAATCGGCGAGTGGTGGACGCGTCGACCTGGACGAAGGGCGCGAACAGCCGAGCCCGAGCCTCATCGCTGATCCCGATGCCCGTGTCGGCGACTTCGAAGCGGAGCAGCGTCGCCTCCGGGCTCCGGTCCATGACCCGCGCCCGGACGCAGACTCCACCCTCGGCCGTGAACTTGATCGCGTTGCCGACGAGGTTGGTGAGGATCTGGTGGAGCCGGTGCGGATCGCCCGCGAGGATGACCGGGATCGAGGGGTCGATGTCGGCGGTCAGCTTCAGGCCCGCGGTTCTGGCTTCCGCTCCGAAGAGCGACACGACCGAGCCGATGAGCGTCGCCGGCGCGAACCCGACGCGCTCGAGCTCCATGCGCTCGGCCTCTATCTTCGAGAAGTCCAGGACGTCGTTGATGACCGCGAGAAGCGCCTCCCCGGCCGACTCGATCGCCTCGACGCTCTCACGTTCGCCGGGCCCGAGCTCCGCCTCGGAGAGCAGCGTCGCGTTGCCGAGAATTGCGTTCATCGGCGTTCGAATCTCGTGGCTCATCATCGCCAGGAACGCGCTCTTGGCCCGATTGGCCAATTCGGCCGCCTCTTTCTCGGCCCGCAAACGCTCTTCGCCGACGAGGTGGTGCGAGGTTTCGCGCTCGCGACTCAGGAGCAGCCGCTGGCGGGCCACGGAGAACAGGACGACCCCGGCCGTGCCCAGATTGATCGCGTCGATGCCCTCGATGCGGCCGTGAGGCAGCGAATCCGCGGCCACGCAAACGGCGATGGCGCCGACGGGAAGCCAGTCGCCGAGCGAGCGGGCGATCCGGGAGTAGGTGTCTCCGATGGCGATCTGGTCGCTCCACGTAACCCAGCCGAAACCGAGCAGCAGGATGCCGACCGAGTAGACGAGGCTCGTGGTGCCGTCCCGGCCCTGGCCCCGCATCGCCGAATCGACGAGCAGCGCCCATGAGAATCCGAGGACGCAGACCGCGACGATGCCGGTCCAGACGCCGCCGATCGCCGGCGCCCTCCTCGAGTTCAGGGCCGCGGTCACGGCGACGCCGGCGCTCGCCAGCAGTCCGGCGGCGACGAGCGGCATGAACAGCTGCGCGGGTCCGCTGCCCTGGCCGGTCCGCCAGACCGTGAGGGCGATGGTCGTTCCGGCGGACATCATGATTCCGCCGTCGAAGAGCGCCATCGTCTTTGCCCGGCGGTCCATCTGCCGGTAGAGCGCCGGAATGATGACGCTCGAAGAGAGGGTCGCGCCAAGAGCGAAGAGGCAATTGGAGGCGACCGCCGCGGCCGATTGGCCGTAGATCGGGTGGAGGTCGAGGGCCAGCATCCCGGCGCCGATCGAGACCACGGAAATCGTCAGGCGCCAGTAACTGAGGATCGCGAGCCCCGGCCGGCGGGCCATGACCGCCAGGGCGACGACCACGAATCCGGCCGAAACGACGACATACAGGTCCTGGAAGAACTCCCCGAGCCCGCCGAGATTCGCCGCCTCGAGGGCCGCGAGCAGCCCTGTCAGGAGGGCGCCGGCGGCGAGAAGGGGTCCCGGGCGAGCAGAGACGAAGCGGGCCATCGCCCTTCCTACGCGACCGATGCGCCGGCAATCCGCTGCAGCGCGGATCGCAGCTCGACCAGCTCGGCGATCAGGCCCTCACCGCATTCGACTGCGTCGCGATCGGTGGTCGTGTTGACCACGGTGCGGGCGGCGGAGATGGCGCGCTTCGCGCCGAAGAACGAGGCGGGCTCGCGGACTCGCTCGGCCGCGGCTCGGACCGTTCGCCCGTTTCGGCCGCGCAGCGCCGCGGCAAGCTCGCTCTCGACCTGTTCCAAGCGCGGAATTGTGGCGCTCGCAAACGCTCCGTATTGGGCCGATTCGATCAGCTGGCGCTCGATGGTCCGCGCCTGCGGCTCGATCACCGGCTCCTGGCCGTAGAGAACGTTGCGGACCTTGGCCAGCAATGTCGAGGCGTGGACGGGCTTGACGATGTAATCGCGAACGCCCTGGCCGATCAGCTCGATGACCGTTCCGCGATCGGCGAGGCTCGTGCACATGATCACCGGGATCGAGGCGGTTCGAGCGTGGGCGCGAAGCTCCGTCACGAGCTGGCGGCCGTCCATCTCGGGCATCCGGATGTCCGTGATCAGCACCTCGCAGACCTGCTCGTCCTCGCGGTCGAGCAGGCGCAGGGCTTCCCTTCCGGTCGCGGCCTTGCGGACGATATAGCCGTCCCGCTTCAGGATCATCTCCAGAAGCACGAGCGCGGAGGGTTCGTCGTCGACGATCAGGATCATCTCGAGGTCCGATCCAGGTGCGGTCCCGCTGGTCACGAATCAAGGCCGATCGCCGCGGCCGTGCGAGGCCGGTGGGCAATGAGACCCGATGTAGGAGTCGGTCGGAACGCCGGGCAGTCAAGCGGCTGATGAGGGGTAGCGACGCTCGCTCCGCTCCCTCCACACCGGTAGCCCGCCTGTTAGCCCTCTGAATGAGTAGGGACGAGCGGCTGCTCCGTCTGCCCACACGTACCCTGGCCGGCTCGCGAGTCCTCGTGAAGACGAAACGAGCAAGGAGGACTACCTTGAACCTTGCCCCTCCAGCCGGCCCGGCGGTCATGCCCTGACCTTGCCGGGGCGACCAGTCGCTCGATTCCGGCCTGCTGCCGGGCCTCGTCCGGCCGCTCGAGGAGTTCGTGGAGGAGCGACAGGAGAGCGATGCGAGCCTTTGGTCGACGTATAAAGGGCCTGGTCCGGCGCCATCTGGCGGTGAGCGCGGCCCTGGCCGTCAGCGCGGTGGTGGTGGTCGGAGGCATTTCGCTCGCCGCCGCCACGGGAGCGTTCAGCAGCCGGCCGCTCGTCGCCGCCAGCAGCACGTACACCTTCACGGCCGACTGGACATTGATCGACCTGGAGCGGCACGTAGACGCCGGCGAGGTCGCCACGATCGCCCTCGTGTCCGCGCCAGGCGGTCCTTACGTGAAGGGGTCCGCAAGCTCCACCACGCTGCCCAACATCCTCGCCGCGAAAACCACGGGCGGCCAATGGGTCCGCGTCAGCCTCAACGTGACTCCCACCGACGCGCTCGTCGCCCTCCGAAGCCTGGGCTTCGGACGCCTCATCGCGGCCGACAGCGTGACCGATCTGCCACCTGCCAACGGCGTGACGGGCTCCGGGTCGGGTTCATCGGATCCTCTTGGCGGGTTCGTCAACATCGCCCTCATCGGCGCGGTCCTCATCGTGATTCTGGTGGTCATCCGGCGGGCGCCCGGAATGGGTGCCGGCAGCGGCAACGGCAAGGGCGACTACCACGTCATCCCGCCTCCGGACCCGGACAGGGCTGACGGCGGCGATCGGGGCGTTGCCCGGCCGGTCCGGTTCGCCGATGTCGCCGGCTGCGACGAAGCCAAACTCGAGCTGACCGAAGTGGTCGAGTTCCTGAAGTCGCCGGAGCGTTTCAACTCGCTCGGCGCCAACATCCCGCGCGGCGTGCTCCTCCACGGCCCTCCTGGAACGGGCAAGACGATGCTCGCGCGGGCGGCCGCCACGGAAGCTCACGTCGCCTTCGTGTCGATGTCCGGCTCGGGATTCGTCGAGATGTACGTAGGCGTCGGGGCCAAACGCGTTCGCAATCTCTTCTCGGTCGCCCGCAAGTTCGGCAAGGCGATCATCTTCGTCGACGAGATCGACGCCCTGGCCAAGACCCGGGGCGGCCACAACTCCAACGACGAGCGCGAGCAGACGCTGAACCAGCTGCTCTCCGAGATGGACGGCTTCTCGACGTCCAATTCGATCGTCGTGATCGCCGCGACCAACCGGGTGGACACGCTCAATTCGGCCGTGCTGCGACCGGGGCGATTCACCCGCAAGGTGCATGTCCCGCTGCCCGACATCGACGGCCGGCGGGCCATCCTGGCGATCCACTCAGTAGGCAAGCCCGTCGACCCGACCGTCGACATGGAAGCCATCGCCCGGCGCACCGCCGGCATGAGCGGGGCCCAGCTCGCCGACCTGCTCAACGAATCCGCCATTTACGCGGCTCGCCGCGATCACGAGACCATCGGCCCCACCGACATCCATGACGGCTGGCTCAAGTCGATCCTGGGCACCTCGCGGAAGCGCTCGATGGACGAGCGGGAGCGGAGCATCATCGCCGCCCACGAGGCCGGCCACGCGGTTTGCGGCCGTCTCTTCGGCGACCGGCGACGCGTGGAAGAGATAAGCCTCTTCGCCCACGGGGACGCGCTCGGGGTCACGGTCCAGTCCCAGGAAGACGACTACCTCCCCTCCGAATCGGACCTGCGGGCTCGGCTCATGGCCCTGATGGGTGGCCGCGCCGCCGAGGCGATCCTCTTCGAAGACGTGACCGGCGGCGCGTCGAACGACCTGGAGAAGGCCGCGGAAATCGCCACGAAGATGGTCACTCGCTGGGGTATGGGCCGCGATCCGGAGTCCGCCGATCCGGGCGCCTCGGGACGCGGGACATTGAGCCTGCGGGTCGTCAGCGAGGAGACGCCGGTCTCGCCGGGGATCCGCGCGGCCATGGACCGGGCGATCAACGGCATCCTGGACCAGACGTATTCCCAGGCTCGCGAAGCCCTTCTGACGGAGATGAAGCGCCTGGTCCGAGTCGCCGCGTACCTCTACGAGCACGAGCGGATCGACGGTACGCAGTTCGAGGCGCTCTACGACGGCCGGCTGGCGCCGTCAGCCCAGGTGGAGCAGGAGTGGCGCAGCGCCAAGAGCAAGCCTCGCTCCTGGGACGAGATCGAAGACCTGATCAGCGCCGCGGTCCGCACGCCGTTTCTGCCCGCGGCGGTACCGGTTCTCTCCCGCGGTCGAGCGCCGATCGGTCCGCCTCCGCGGATCTCGGACCCGCCTCCGACGCTCAGCCCGCGAGGCGGGCGTTTGCGGCGGGCGTTCGGAGCCGCGTCGCGGGGCCTGGTCCAGGCCTGGACTCGCCCGGCAGATGACGTGGACGGCCAGCCCGACTGATCGGTTCGGGAGCTTGTCGCCGGGCCGGCGATCGGCTTCGGCCGGGCTGCTGATCGGCCGGCTGCGGTCGACCTCGGCCGGGCGGCGGCCAGCCTCGGCCAGTCCGCCACGCGGCGCCTTAGTGGCAGCTGGCCGAGCCCGAGTCCGTGAACGCGTAGCCGGGCGCGGGCACATAGCGCCAGCTATAGCTCGTCGGGCCCAGAGTCATGTCGATGACGCCGAACGAGGAGTCGTCGCGCACGACTTCGCCGGGCAGGGGCGCGGCCACGAAACCGTAGTGGTTCTTCCCGCCGGTGCCCACGACGAACTCGGTGGTTCCGCTCGGATCTGGCTGACCGGTGGCGTTGAGAGGCACGAACCGCTCGTAGTCGTGGTTGTGGCCGCTGAGCACCACGTCCACGTTGGCGGCCACGAGGTCCGCCCAAATCGCCGACATCTGCGTCGCATCCTGGTGCTCGCCCGACGACCAGCGTGGCTCATGCCACGTCACCAGCGTGCAGAGCCTCGGGAAGGCGGCAAGGTTGGCCTTGAGCCATGTCTCCTGGGCCGAGCCCGCCTGGCACCCACCGACGAAGTGGCACTCCGAGTCGAGGCTGATGATGTGCCAGTCGCCAAGGTTGTAGCTGTAGTAGGCCGGATATCCGAAGTAGGCGAAGTAGCCAGCGGCTCCCTTGGTCAGGTACTCGTGGTTGCCGATCGTCGGGAAGGTGATCGACTTGTACTTGCCCCAGGTCGGCCCGTAGACCGCCTGGTACGCGGCCAGGGTGTTGTTCTCGTACTGGTTGTCGCCCAGGGTCAGCACCGCGGTCGGATGAAGGGCCCCGATCAGGTTCGCGGTGGCGGCCTGGTCGCAGTCGGTCGGTTGCCCGACGTTGTGCGCAGGGTCGCAGGCTATGTCTCCGGCGGCAACGATCGAGACCGTCTGTCGAGGCAGATCCGGCGGCGGGACCGGAACCGGCGCTCTCGCGGGCGGCCGGTCAACCGGAGCCGCGGTCGCCCGCGGGTTCGCGGCCGGCGCGGCTGAAGCCGGCGCCGATGGGCTTGCGGCAGTCGACGCGGCGATCGACGCCGTTGGAGACGCGGCCGGCGACGCGGAAGGTGCCGAAGGTGCCGAAGGTGCCGGCGACACGATCGGCGAGGGCGACGCCGGAGTCGGGGACGCGACGGGCGCGCTGCCGCAAGCCCACACCACCAGGGCCACGAAGCCAAGCGATGCGGTTCGCAGCGGCGTTCCGAGGCGGAAACCTTTTCGTCGGATGGTCATTGAGCCCTCCCTCAGGCTCGAGCAAGAGCTCGAAATCGATGAGGCGCGCGCCGTTTGACGTGGACCTGGCGCCGACGACGGGCGGCGACAGGCTTCCGGGCGACCTGAGCGGGGAGTATGGACAAGTCGCTCGGAGCGCTGCCGGAGTGCGAGGGCCGTCCCACGGAGCGGGCGCGACTCGTGAACCTGAATGCGCCGTGCTCGCTGCCGAAGTGGGCCCCGCCAGGTTCCAGCGCCATCGGCCATCGGAGCGCCCGCAGCTCGACCGCACGTCTACGCGATCAAGCACGCTTTCCGCCAGGAATCGCCACTGGCGATCCAATCCTCATCTCGCGGCGCAGTGAGGTTCAGATATCGCCGCGGGCGATATCTCGTGCATAGGGTGGCGGAAAGTCACCCACATCTGCGCCAAACATCGCTACCGGCGATAACCGACAGAAACGTCGGCAAGGCCGTGCCAGGAGATCGCCGAGGACCCGGGTGCTTTGCATTCGCACCTCAACGATCGACCAGGCCGTTGGCCCAGGTCTATTTGAATGGATCCATGATCGAGTCAGGCGGGGCCGTTGCGGTCAGGGCTTCGTCCTTCGAAATCCCCGATCGAAGAACCGTCACGGCGTAATAGGCCTTCGCCACGAAGGGACGGCCATCGGCGCGAAGCTCGGCAATGCCCGCCAGCCGGGCTTCGTCACCACCGTAGACGTAGATGCCGTACGGGACGTCCCCGATGTTGCAGTCGAACTCCCACGCCGCCGGAGAGCGCGGCGGGAATCCACCCTCGAAGCTGCCACAGCCCGCGTTCGAAGCGATCGAGAACGCGACGTCTTCAGCTTGAGACGCATTCGTCGCCAGAGTGTCGGGCGGCAGTTTTCCGTGGAACCAGGCTGACTGACTGACCACCGCGACGGCGAAGAGTCCCCCGAAGAGCACGAGGGCGATGCCGATTGCGGTCGTAATGGTCCGACGCATGCCGTACCCCCTTGAGTGGCGGCGCGCCCCCGGCCTCTTTCTGCTCAACGCCGTCCTGGACAGCATTATCCAAATTCGAACGGTCGGTCAGGGCCGGTGCCGCGCCAAAGCCGCTCTCCGGACCGAGAAACCGTGCGTGGCAACATGGCTTTGCCCGCTGGAGGCGACGCTCGACGCCTCAATCAGGGCTTCGCCAGTTCCGGATCATTTGGTTTCTGCTTGCCAGGCCGTCATTGAGCAGAAATCTCGCCGCCGATGGTCGCCGCGACTGGCTCGGCCCCAAGGTCGATGCCGCCACGGCAGGTCCCGCTCCACGAACGACGCAACAACAGGGAATGGTCGGGTTCCCTGTTGTATTTGCGTGGGAAGACTTGCGCCTGACAGCTCTCTTCGCGACGCGAAGCTGCTCGACTGCGATTACGTGAGTCGTTCTCCGAAGACGGTGCGAGCCGCGTCCTCATTGACGCCGACCGAGCCGCGCCACCAGAACATCGGATACAGCCAATCGTTCTTCGACGGTCGCGGCGGCGGCTGTCGGTCCACGTCGGGCACCCACCGATCGCAGAGGCCTGGATGATCCTGTGGCGCGAGGACACCGCAGAGCGCCAGGATCCCGAGCAGGATCTCTCGCTCCGCCTTGTTGGACGGCACAAGCGGGGCAATCGCGCGCTCGAGGTCGCGCGGCCGATCATCCGGTCGCGACCGACGAGCCGCGTTCAGTAGGTCGTTGAGGATCGCCACGTCCTCGGCTGTTTCGGTTGGGCGCTCGCTTCGTGCGAACACCGCGAGATCGAAGCTTGCGTAGATCGGGTCACCGTGCCGGACGCCACCCCACATGTGCCGCTCGAAGCTCAAGACACTGAGATCCTCGTCGGACCGGCTTGGAATGCCGCACTCAGCACAATGGGCTGACCACTCCCGCCACCGGTGGCCATCGAGGTGGCGAACAGCGGAGTAGCTGCCAAGGGCTGAGCGTTGGGCGAGCCTCCGGCGGCTCAGACTTCCAACGAACGCCGTGGCAACGTCATCAAGTGCAGTGTTGTCCCGGACTCGCCGCGCCGCCGCAACCCATTCATCGTGGCTTCCAACTCGATGCGGAAACATGTATCCAGCGGCGATCGCGTATTCCCGATCCGCATCAGCGGCGATGGGCACTGGCAGCCAGCCCGCCGTCGTCCAGTAAGTGTCGAGCAGGATTTTCCGGGCGCGTGAGTCGTCTCGGATCGGCTGTTCGTCGGATCTCATGAGGCAAGAATAGCGATCGTGGTCATGCCGGGGTCGGCGAGTTCCGACGCGGATTTCCGGCCATGTTCCGGTGACACCGCAGCCCCTCTTGGCCAGCTTCTTCCCACGCAAATACAACAGGGAATGGTCGGGGCGGCGGGATTCGAACCCGCGACCTCATGCTCCCAAAGCATGCGCGCTGCCAGACTGCGCCACACCCCGACGGTTTGTGCTCAGGAACCGTACATGCTCCCGAGTTATCGCAACGGGCCTGCATGCCACAGCGCTCGAGTCGATGTCATCCCGTTGGCGCAGACAATCATACGTTGCCCGAACCGACGAGTCGCACGCCCCATCGGCAAGTCCCAGTCGAGAGTGACCCGCCGATGGTTCCGTCGACTCCGGGCTCGGCGGCCTAGTCGACGGCTTCAGCCTGCGGCGGGCTCGGCAAACAGGGTGAGATACGGGGCGTAGCGGAACACTCGGTTGCGCCGGTGACCAGTAACCTCCGTCAGCAGCCCTCGGTCGACGAAGGTGCCGACCATCTTGTTGGCGGTAGGCCAGGACACGCCGAGAGTCGTCACCGCGGCCGAGACGTCCAACATCGGCCTCCGATACAGGCTGTCGAGCAGCTGGATCCCGTTGGCGCCGAGGTCGCTAACCGCAGTCAGATGTGCTTCGCGCAACGACACGATCCTGTCGGCGGTCTCGGTGGCCTCTTGCGCGGTCTCCGCGACACCGCGCAAGAAGAAGCGGAGCCAGCCCTCCCAGTCGCCGTCCACCCGTACGGCCATCAGCCGGTCGTAGTACTCCGCCCTGTGGCGTTTGAGGTAGTGGCTCAGGTACAGCAGGGGACGGTGCAGCACTCCGCGACAGACCAGCAGGAACGTGATCAGCAGGCGGCCGACGCGACCGTTGCCATCGAGGAACGGGTGGATCGTCTCGAATTGGGCGTGAGCAAGCGCCGCATGTAGGAGAGCCGGCATGCCTGGCGACTCGTTGAGGAACATCTCGAAATTGCCGAGGACGGGCATGAGTTCGGCCGGCGGGGGCGGAACGAACGCCGCGTCGGCGAGGAGCGCGCCCCTGGGGCCAATCCAATTCTGCGTTCTGCGGAACTCGCCGGGCTCCTTTGAGCTGCCTCGGACGCCCGCGAGCAGATGCTCGTGGATCTCGCGGATCAAGCGAAGCGAAAGGGGTAGCGTCTGGAGGCGCTCGAGCCCGTAGTTCATCGCGGCAACGTGGTTGACGACCTCAGCCACATCGTCGGGGAATCTCGATCCGCTGCCTTCCAATTCGAAGGCAAGGAGGTCATCGAGGCTGCTTTGCGTGCCCTCGATCTGTGAGCTCAAGACCGCCTCGCGGCGAACGTACATCGCCACGAAGAGGTCGGGGTTGGGGAGCGTGCGGCCAACGCCATCAAGACGACCGATCGCTTGATCGGCGCTGGAAAGCAGAGAGATGAGTGGTTCCAGCTGGAGCGGCGGGTCGGGCGGGAGCGGAGCCGGGACGAAAGCGCTGTAGCCGGTCAGTTGTCGGATGTACCTGCCGGCTCGCGTTGAGGTCGTGGCAAGAGGTCCTTCCATAGGCCTTATTCAAACAGAAGAGCCATTCCTTTGGCAACGGGCAGCCGCCAGGATCCTTACGAAAGGCGCCCTTAGCATGGTCCGCTGGCCGCTGCCCTCGTCCGGCGCTGAGTCGGCCCGACCTTGAATCGCAGGATAATCGGCGTGCCTATGGTGCTCCAATATGGAATCCCAACCTCAGAAGAGGGATCGAGTAATGATCGTCGACATGGTCCGATGCCCGGCAACCGACGCGGAGGGGTATCGCTGCTTTCTGGGGCCCACGCACCAGGGGCCGCACAGGTGGGGTCGGTGCGAAGCGACCGACGCCCAGGGCTATCGCTGCACGCTGCCGCCCTCGCATCCGGGCGACCACGAGCTGGCCTGGTACGGCAGGCCGACGTCCGCCGGCGAGAGGCACGAGCTTCGATATCGCGGCGCGCGCGACCGAACTGCCGAACAGGTTCGGAAGGATACCGAGCGACTCGCCCGTCACGGCTGGCACCCGGTCTCGGAGGACTACGTGCCCAACTCGTGGGCCGTGAGATACGGACTGTTGGCCCCTCTCCTTCCGGGCGAGCTCGTGGTCGTGTACGAGTACCGCCCACTCCCGTAGACTCGGCCGGACGTCGCGGACTGGTACATCCACGGAGAGGGCGATGGAATCTCAACCGGCCGGAACCGGCACCTCGATCGCGTCGATGCCGCTCGTGCGAAACGCGGCCGAGCTGCTGGCGGGCATCGCGCTCGCCAGGGTCCAGGAGAAGCCCTCGGGGCGGGTGCGGGTCGAGGACTACATCGCGGTCCTGGCGTCACTCACCGGCGAGGCCGCCCTCGTCGCGTCGGGTGTCTTCGACATCGAAACGACCGAGCTCAGGCCCGGCTCGGCCGTTTTCGGCCACGCGATCAACGACGTCCTGACCGGCGACACCGCGGACGTGCGCGAGCTCGCTCCGAACACGGTCATGGGCGTCCTGATTCGCGAACTCGCCCCCGCCGTCGTGCCCGTCGCTTCGTTCGACCGATTGGAGGAGCTATACCGGCACGTGGCGGCCACGGTCGAGAGCAGCGATTGGGGCGACGTCGCGACGACTGTCGGAGACGCCCACGAGCCGGGCATCCTGCCAATCCAGGTCGCCTTCGAGCTGCGAGACGCCGTCGACGCCGCGCAAACCGACGCGGGATTGCCGCGCAACCTGCGCCACGTTCCGTGTGCCCTCGCGCTCGCCATCGGACTCCGTCAGGTCGCCGGCGCGATCGACATGGAGATAGCGGTCACGCTCGCTCTCGAGATCGTCTTCGGCATGGCAAAGATGGTCCCGATGTCGAAGGCGGCGTTCGAATCCGTGCAATCGAAGCCGAACTGACGAGCGACCGGGGCCTCTCGGAGGTGGGCGCTAGAGGTGGCTCAGAGCGGCCGCTGCCAGCGTCTTCTCCGCCGCCATCACCTGCGCGTCCGATGCGCCCGGCAGGACCATGTCGAGCCTGATGACCGTCTGGCCCTTGCTGACGGACAGCGACATTCGCGTGCCGCTGTTGTTCGGCAGGATGTCCTTCTGGAAGTAGGCCGAGTCGCCAATGCCCGGGGCGGCCGTGATTTCGAAGACGCCCGAAACCGAGGCTCGAGTCGGGGTGAACTCGACCGGGTTGACCACCTCGATCTCCACGAACTTGAGCATGTCGGCGAGGGCGTGGCCGCCGAAGCTGCAGACGTTCTCCTTGGGATCGACCGCGGGCGCGCCCGGGTTGACGGCCACTCCAAGGGCCGCGGCGGCCTGATCGGCGGTAAGAAGCGAGCAGGCGGCGGGCGTGGCCGGTGCGCCGCCGGTGCCGCTCCCCGTGCCCGGAGTGGCGGTCGGGTCCGCGGGGGCAGGAGTCTGGGCTGCCGGCGTTGCGATGGCGGAGGTCTGGGCGGCCGGCGTTTGAGCGGCCGGCGTTGGCGGGGCTGGCGTGGCCGCGGGAGGCGCGACTGTTGCGGCGGATCCGCTGCATGCCGCGACAATTCCGGCAACAAGAGTCAGGAGGATGAGGCTTCTTCGCACCGGGACGCTCCCGAGGCCGTCTGATCGAGTCCGGTTTACCGCCGTCTGCGGGGGCCGACGAAGGATGGCGGCCATCAACCGGCCAACGATGTCTCCCTGGCCTCCGCGGGAGAGTAGGCCCGGGTAGGCCGAAACGCGGATCGTCCCACCTCATGACCTCCCCAGGTTGGCAGGCAGGACAGTGATCGGCGGGCGGCGGTTCCACCGGGGCGCGAGGCGGCCACGCGCCGCGCGCCGCGCGCCGCGCTCCGGATTGATCCAGGACCCCGCCGCCGCCGTAGACTCTGACGAGGGCGACGACGCCCCTGAGGGAGGATGGGGATGAGCGGTTCGAGCGCGATTCGGCTTATTGCCGCGATTGGGCTTGCGGTCGGCATGGCTGCCTGCACGGCGGTCGGGCCGGGCGCCAGCGCTGAACAGGCCGGGCTGCGTCAGCAGGCGGAAGAGGCGCTGGCTAGCTGGGACGCGGCCGTGGCGGCGGGCGCGGGCGGATCTGGTTTCGTCCTCGTGGGCGAAGCGACGCTCATGGTCGGTGACGACTGGGGACCCAACATCGACGGCGGCAACGCCAAAATGGCCTGGTACGCCGGCTTGTTCGAAGCAACGGTCACGTTGCCAGTCGACATACCGGCCGACGCGCAGGTTCGCTGGACGGACGGAACGACCCGGACGGCTGCGGTGATGTCCGCGGAGAAGGCTTTCGCGAAGTTGAAGGGCGAGGCGGCCCAACCCTGCCCGGAATGCACGCCACTCCTCGTGACCGGCGCGAAGCTGACGACGGCGAAGTTCGACACGAGCCGGGGCCCGGCATCGGCACCGGCCTGGGAATTCAGCCTCGAGAATACGCCCGTCAAGCTCGATCAGATCGCGGTGGGCGAGTCCCTCACGCCCCCTCAGGCCCCGACCGTCAATCCCGACGCCACCGCCCCGCCTCCCACGGCCTGGATCGGACCGCGGGTCGAATCGGCGACGGTCGACGGCACCGGCCTGATCCTCACGGCAAATGTGGTTGGGGCAGGCGGCTCCGCGGATAAGCCTTGCGGCACCGACTACTCCGCCGAGGCGTTCGAGTCGGACAACGCGGTCGTCGTGGTCGTCTACGAGCATCGCAACGCGACCCCTGCCGCATGCACCTTGGAGGGCCACTCGCGAACAGCTGCAGCCACACTCACCAAACCGCTCGGCAGCCGTACCGTGATCGATCTGGCGGCCCAACCTATCTCCGTGGCGCCCGCTCCCTAGATGACCCTCGAGGTCGCCCTCATCGGGCTGTATCGCGTCGTCGGCTCGCTGCCGGCGCTCAAATGGCCGCTCGCGGGCGGACTGTTCGCCATCTTCGTGGACCTGACGGACCTGTTCTGGATGAACGTCCTCGACCTGGGCGGCATCCCCGACTACCAGCTATTCGACAAACTTGCGGATCAGGTCTATCTCGCCGTCTTTCTCGTGGTCGCGCTGCGCTGGAGCGGTCCGGAACGGACGATCTCGGTGATCCTCTACGCGTTTCGAATCGCCGGATTCGTACTCTTCGAGCTGACCGGCGAACGGGCCATCTTGCTGGCATTTCCGAACGTTTTCGAATTCTGGTTCCTGTTCATCGCGACCTGGCATCACGTCCGCCCGGCGATGGTCTGGACCAGGCTCGAGCTCGCCGCCGTGCTCGTCCCGCTGATCGGGGCGAAGGAAGTGCAGGAGTGGATGCTCCACTGGGCTCGGATGTTCGACAACATCACATTCCTCGATGCCATGGAGCAGGTCCGCCGGTGGATCGTCGGCCCGTTCGGCCTGTCGTAGCGGCGCCCCAGTCGCCCGGAAGTGGCCCCGAAATCGGCTCGGAAGTCGCGCGGCCAATCGAAGCGGGCCGACGCGCTTCGTTATGCTGCGATCTATGAGCGAGCTCGTGTTTCCAGCGGAATTCCTGTGGGGCACCGCCACCTCCGCGCATCAGACCGAGGGTGGCAACACCAACAGCGACTGGTGGGATTGGGAGACCAAGCCGGGCACTCCGGTGCGCGAACCCAGCGGCAAGGCGATCGAGCACTACACGAGATACGCCCGAGACACGGCCATGCTCGGCGAGCTCGGCTTCAACATCTATAGATGCGGCGTCGAGTGGGCGCGGATCGAGCCCGAGGAAGGTCGATTCGACGACGCGGTCCTGGACCACTACCGCAAGGTCGTCGGGGCCGTCCGAAGAGCGGGCATGGCACCGATGGTCACGCTCTACCACTTCTCGCTTCCCAAGTGGGTCGCGGCGCAAGGCGGCTGGCTATCGGACAGGACGCCGGCGCTGTTCGAGCGTTATGTCCGGCGAGTCGTGGCCGCGCTCGGCGATCGAGTGGATTGGTACTGCACCCTCAACGAGCCTGGAGTGGTCGCTTTCGGCGGATACATGGGCGCCCTCCCCTTCCCGCCCGGGACGCACGGGCTCGACAACTGGAAGCGCTCGGCGCGGCTCCTCAACGAAGCCCATCGCCGGTCGCTCGCGGCTATCAAGGACATCCGGCCGATGGCTCGGGCCGGGCTCGTCCATTCGATGCAGGCCTGGGAATCGAACGCCGGTGGACGGCATGTCCTCGAATACTCGCGCCGGATGAGCGAGGACGTTTTCCTCGAGGGCTGCAAGGAGGACGACTACATCGGCGTGAACACGTACACGCGGACCGTGCTCGATCTGCCCTTGCCGGTGAATTTCCTGACCCGGCTCGTGCTCGCGGTCCCGGCACTCGAACGCCGGGTTGTGGAGCGGGCCACCGTCCAGATCGTCCGAGAAATCGACGCACTGGCCGCCGGGCCGGCTGACGATGGCGTGCGACGAACGCAGATGGGCTGGGAGTGGCGGCCTCAGGCGGTCGCCACGACCGTTCGCCGGGTGGCCCAGATGCATCCGGGCAAGCCGATCGTGGTGACGGAACACGGAGTCGCGACGGCCAACGACGAGGAACGCATCGAGTTCATCCGCGACGGCCTCGCGGCCCTGCACCCGCTCATCGAAGAGGGCATTCCGCTCCGCGGCTACATCCACTGGAGCGCCTTCGACAACTTCGAGTGGGCCTACGGCTACGACATGCTCTTCGGACTGATCGGCGTAGACCGCAAGACGCAGGAACGGACGATCCGCCCGTCGGCCCGATACCTCGGCGAGATCGCTCGCACGAACACGCTCGTACTCGGCGCGCAGGGCGACTGACGGGCAGCTGTTCACGCAGTTGTTGACTGGCAGTCCGCCGATATAGGGCCTGCCGGCCGTTTCTGACCTCTCCAGCCCGATTTTGCGCCTCCGGCCAGATGAGCGACGCCCGCCCTGCCCCGGTGGGACTTCATTCGGTCCATCCGGGGCCGATCTGAAGCCTTGCTCCGCCCGCTACGGTGCCTTTTAGCCTGTGCCGCTGTTCAGGAGGCCCGGCGCCCGTTGACTGGCAGTCAATTTCTACCCGGTCTCCCGCCGGTTGCGGCCCCGCGGCCGCCGGCCCCGCGGCCGCAGGCCCCGGGCTGCCCCACTGGGCTGCCCCACGCCCGCCCGCCGATTCCGGCCCAGATAGCACAAGACCGGCGCTGCGTATGCGCCGGTCCTGAGCATCTGTATCAATCGCGGCAGCGGCTCTTGGCCCCTACCGCGCGGTTTTGCCAGCCCGAGTGTCCTCGCTTATGTTTCCCGCGCGAGGTTGCCACTCGAGGTTGAACGCGCTGCGGGTCGCATCGGCCGTGAACGGGTGTAACCCGCCCTCACCGCGAATTAGTCGCGAACCTGATGCCGTCGCCGCTGCCTTCATCAGACCTCCAGAGGTCCCTGGTGCGGATGAGACCGCATCAACCTACGCCCGGGTTGGCCCGAACGCAATACTCAAACGAGTGATCCTCGATAGGAAACCCGCCAGGCGGAAAGTCCTCCACGGATGGGTGGAGACGGCCGATACCCTGCTTGCGATCGTCCCCGTCACAAGCGCGCAATACTTCTCCGGCGAGGCGGCCGGCGCAGTTGTTCCTGTGCTGCGCGGACTCTCTCACCGTCTCGATTTCGAACCGCAGGTTCGCGATGGATAGCCCGCAAAACGCTCGATCCGCCTCGCCCATCGGCGACTGGGCGCTCGACCCATCGGTGACCTTCCTCAACCACGGGTCGTTCGGCGCGTGCATGCGGGCGACGCTCGAAGTCCAGCGCGGCTGGCGCGACAAGCTCGAGTTCCAGCCGGTGAAGTTCCTGGCGCGGGACCTCGAAGACCTCCTCGACTGGTCTCGATCCGAGATCGCGGCGTTCATGGGCGCGGACTCGGACGACCTGGCCCTGATGGTCAACGCGACCGCCGGTCTCAGTACCGTTCTCCGGTCTCTGACCTTCGAGCGTGGCGACGAGATCCTCATCACGGACCACGTCTATGGCTCCGCCGCGAACGCCGCCCGGTTCGCCGCCGCCACGACCGGCGCCGGGATCGTCCTGGCCAGGATCCCCTTCCCGATCCAGTCGTCCAACCAGGCCTTCGACGCGATCATGAAGGCGGTCACTCCCAGGACCAAACTTGCGATGATCGAGCACGTAACGAGTCCGACCGCGCTGGTGCTGCCGATCGAAGAGCTCGTCAAGGCGCTTGCCGAGCGCGGCATCGACGTCCTGGTCGACGGCGCGCACGGCCCAGGCATGCGATCGATCAAGCTCGGCGAGGTCGCTCCCGCCTACTACGTCGGCACGCTGCACAAGTGGGTCTGCGCTCCCAAGGGAAGCGCGTTCCTGTATGTCAGGCGCGACCGCCAGGCGGGCATCAAGCCCCTGGCGATCTCGAGCGGCGGGATCGACCGTCGCGCGGATCGTTCACGCTTCCGGCTCGACTTCGATTGGACGGGGACGTTCGACCCGAGCCCATGGCTGACAGCTCCGGCGGCGATCGACGGCCTGGGCGAGATGCTGCCAGGCGGCTGGCCGGCCCTGATCGACCACAATCGCCGGCTGATCCTCAAGACACGGGCGATCCTCGCGGACGCGCTGCACACGATGGCTCCCGCGCCCGACGAGATGATCGGATCCATGGCGACGCTCAGGCTGCCGGGCGGCCCATGGCCTCACGACGAAGTTCTCCGCCGCATCGGCATGATCGAGGCCGCGATGAGGGGCCGGCATTTCGAGGTGCCGCTCATGCCGTGGCCGTCGCCATGGCTCGTGGATTGGGGCTACCTGCCGGACGACACCCAGTTCGAGATCCTGGCCCGGATCTCCGCCCAGGTCTACAACTACGCCGGCCAGTACGAGCGGCTGGCCTCGATCCTGCCGGGCTTCGCGGGAGCGAACCGAACCAGCCAGGAACCGGTCTAGGCGAAGGCGAGCAACCGGCCCGCACCTTCGACGGCCGTCAACGGGTAGACGTGGGGTTCGAGTCCCGTGAGCGCCCCGTAGCGCGTGTTCACCGCGGCCGCGAATGCCGGCACCGCGTCCTCCAGAACGAGATGGACCGTGCAGCCGCCCAGACCCGGGCCCGTCATCCGCGATGCCACGACGCCGGGGATCGATGAGGCGATGCCGACCATCGCCTCCACGGTCGCGGAGCCCACTTCGTAGAGGTCGCGCAGCGACGCGTGCGATTCGGCGAACAGCCGAGCCACCTCGTCGAGGTCGCTCGAGGCGAGTGCCACCGCCGCGTCGAGCACGCGGGCGTTCTCTGCGATGACGTGCTCGGCGCGGCGCGCGAGGGGCTCGGGAATGCGCGAGCGGTGCCGCTTCAACGATGCGGCGTCGAGGTCGCGCAGCGAGCACAGCCCCACGATCCGCTCCGAGAGCAGGGCCACCGCCCGGGCGCACTCGGCTCGGCGCCTGGTGAAGGTGGCGTGGTCTCGAGGCGCTCGCGAGCCCGTGTCGCAGACGACGATCCGGAGCCCGTGAGGCAAGGCGATCAACTTGGTCTCGAGCGAGCGACAGTCCAGGAGCAGGGCCTTGCCCTCGCGCGAGGCCGCGCAGGCGAACTCGTCCTTGATGCCGGCGTCCACGCCCACGTACTCGCGTTCGGCCCGCTGAGCGAGGGCGGCCAGAACCGGCGCGGCCACGAGTCGTTCCGTCCCCGCGAGGGCGATGGCGCAGGCGACGTCGAGGGCCGTCGATGACCCGAGGCCGATGCCGATCGGGACGTTCGAGCCAACGACTGCGTCCATGCCGTGGACCGGCAATCCGGACTCTCTCAACGACCACGCGATCGCCGGAACGTGCTCCAGCCAATGAGCGGCCTTCCCGGCCGCTGGGCAGCCCCGCCGACCCGCGCGATCGTTCGGCGGGCTCGACGTCGTCTATCCAGAACTCGGCGATTCCGTCGAGCGAGTCCATCGCGATCCGCACCAGGCCGTCCGGGCGGCGCCGGAAAGCGAGCCAGCAATCGAGATCGATCGCGACCGGCATGACGAAGCCGTCGTTGTAGTCCGTGTGGTCGCCGATGAGGTTGACCTGGCCGGGTGCCCGCACGAACTCGATCCGCGACCGTCCTGGTCCATCTGCCGGGCGACGTGCCTCCAGCCAGGCCGCGCCTCTGGGGCGTCCTCCGGCCTCGACTCTCGGTGCGGGCTCGGGAAATGAGCGAGCGAGCGCCGACGCAAGAAGCTCGACACGCGAGGGATCGGGTTGACGGGCCGGCATGTTCGAGATGCTAACTCCCCGGAGGGCCGCCCACCCAGGCTCGATGCCGTCATAGACAGCTCGCCTAACGTCCCGGGTCGGAGCGACCCAAACGGGCTATCGCTCCTAACCCCACCATTCATCACCGTTCGCGACCAAATCGCACCCTCCGCGGTGCTCGGCCGCAACGACGAAAGCCGCAATTCCCGTGCCCATGTTAGAAGTGGCACTAACATGAGCGAGCGGCAGCGGAGGGCCGCGTGGCGGCGGCGGGAGGGCCGCGCAAATCGGGGGTCCATGGTCTCTTCGGAGGCATTGCTTCTATTCCTGGCAGTGACGATCGCACTGCTGGTGAGCATGGCTGCGGCGCTCGTCGCAGCCATGAACGGGCGCGGCCCGCTCCATGGACGATTCGTCGAGGTGGATCGGCAGCCTCGCCGGGACGCCCAGGACCGGGACCAGGAACCGCTCATCGCCCCGGACCGCTTCGGCATCGAGGATCGACCCGAGGCCCGCCCCCGAAATCCGGTCCGGGTAGCCAGGCGCGGGCCCCGCGCCGCCACTCGAAATGAAGCCAGCGGCGCTCGGTCGGCCAATCTCTGGGACGATGAGCTCAACGCCGTCCTGCGCGGCTCCTACGCCGCCGCCGCGGTGAACCGCGCGGTCAGGATCCTTGCCTGGTCGTTCATCCTGGTGATCCTGCTGATCGTCTCCGGCAGCGGCATGTGGGTGGACCGCCAGCCCGCCATCTACGCCACCCTGATCATCGCCGGCGTCTTCGTGCTCGTCTCGCATGAGATCACGCCCGCCCCGCGTCCAACGACGAGCCGCATCCTCATCGAGGCCACGGCTGCGATCCTGTTCATCACCCTTCTCGTCGCACTGACGGGCAACGCGTCGAGTCCCTTCTTCTTCCTCTACCCGCTTCTGGTCGGCGGCGTCTCGCTGATCACTCCGCCACTGATCGCCGTGGCGCTTACCCTCGAGGCTGTTGGAGCGTTCCTGTTCGCCGGAGCATTGGGTCCGCTCGACGGCCAGGCCGGCCACGACGCCCTGGTTCGGATCGGCATCAACCTCGCGGCCCTGGCCCTGCTCACCTACGCGGCAATGGTGATCGCCCGGGTTCAGCGCCAGACTCGCGACGCGGCGGTGCGCCTCTCGACCCTGGACCCGCTCACGGACCTGTACAACCGAGCATTCCTGTTCAACGCGGTCGATCGCGAGATCCAGCGAGGCCGCAGATACAAGCGCGGTTTCTGCCTGTTGATGATGGATCTCGACGGCCTGAAGGCGATCAACGATCGATTCGGGCACTTCCAGGGCGACGCCGTCCTGCGTGGAGTCTCGCAACTCATAACAGAGGGCCTGCGTGGCATCGACGTAGCGTCGAGATACGGCGGCGACGAGTTCGTCGCGGTCCTGCCCGAAACGGACCCGAGCGGGGCCTACGTCGTTGCGGAGAAGATCCGGCGAAGTGTCGCGGAGATGGTCGTCGAGTCGGGCGGCCAGCAGATCCGGAGCTCGCTCTCGATCGGCGTGGTCTCGTACCCGGAAGACGGGCAGACGGCCGACGAGCTGATGATCGCGGCGGACGAGGCGATGTACTCGTCCAAGCGGCTCGGCAAGAACAAGGTGGTCGGGTACGCGGAGCCGAGCGAGCCACTCGCCCAGGCGGACGTGGGCCGGTGGCCACATGTCGCGACTCCCGGCTTCCGGCCGCTGCCTCGGGACCCGGCCGATTGGCCCGGCGAGGGCGGCGGCGAGGAGCGCTAACCGCCGCGCGACCGCCCCCGGCGACGACCAGCGCCGAACTCGCCGCCGACCGAGGCGCCGAACTCGCCGGGGACCGAGGCCCCGAACTCGCCGCGACCGCCGCCCGCCGGCGAACGCCCCGGCGACCGACCCCGGCAACGCGGCAACTGCTCGCCGGCGACGCCCCGAAATCGGATGCCTTTCCAAAGCGCAACCCGAGGGCTGCGACGTTCGGCGCGGTCCCGGCTTCGGTTCCGTTAGCATTGGCCCATGACCCGCTTCACGACCCGCGCCATCCTCGCCGCCACTCGAGCGCCCGAGGTCAATCAGGTGCCCTCGACCGTCCCGATCTACCAGGCGGCGGCCTTCTCGACCGCGGACGCGGCCGAGCTTGGAGACGTCCTGACGGGCGCGATCTCCGGGTACGCCTACAGCCGCATCGACAACCCAACGACGGCTGCGCTGGCAGCGGCGGTGGCCGAGCTCGAAGGCGCCGAAAGCGGCCTGGCCTTCACCACCGGGATGGCGGCCATCCACGCCGCGATCATCTCCGTCGTCCATGCCGGCGATACGCTCGTCGTGACCAATGCCGTGTACGGGACGACGCGCGACCTGCTCGTTCGGATCCTGAGCGGCCTCGGCGTCAAGACGGAGTTCGTGGATCCGACCGATTTCGCTGGCGTCGACGCGGCCCTCGGCCGGACGAAGGCCCCGGGTCTCTACGTCGAGACCGTCGCAAACCCGACGATCGTGGTTTCGGACCTCGCGGCGCTCGCGGCGATCGCCCACCGGCACGGAGCGCTCCTGCTGGTCGACAACACGTTCGCCTCGCCGTACTCGTGCCGGCCGATCGAGCTCGGGGCGGACATCGTCCTCCACTCCGCCACGAAGTACCTCTCCGGCCACGCCGACGCGCTCGCGGGTGTCGCCGTTGCCCGCCGCGAGCTGATCGACAGGATCCGGCCGATCCTCGTGGACGTTGGCGGAGCGCTCTCGCCGTTCGCCGCATTCCTCGTCCTGCGAGGCCTGCCGACGCTCTCGATCCGAATGCAGCGCCACAGCGCCACGGCACTGGAGCTCGCGGCCTGGCTGCAGGGTCAGCAGGGTGTCGAGCGAGTCATGTATCCGGGATTGCCGGGCGATCTCAGCCACGAGGTTGCGGTTCGGCAGCTCGACGTCTTCGGCGGTATGTTCGCCTTCGAGCTTTCCGGCGGACGCGAGGCCGGGCGGGCGTTCCTCGACGCGATGATCATCTCCGAGCGGACGGCCTCGCTCGGCGCGGTCCGGACCATCACTTCGCACCCTCCGTCCACGACGCATCGCCAGCTCGATGAGGCCGCGCTCGCGGCCACGGGCATCGCCCCGGGCATGCTCCGCTGCTCGGTCGGGCTCGAGGACGTGGAAGATCTCCGCGAGGATTTCGAACGGGGCCTCGCGGCGGCGGTCGCGGTCTCCGGCGCAGGGGCCTCGGCGAAGTAACCGGGAACGTGCGGCGTGAAACTCGCAGAACGATGCCGACCCGTGGTCACGCCCCTGGCGGCTGGCCAACCCGGCGAAGTCGTCCGCCACGTTCCTCCGAGTTTCACGCCAGGCGGAAGTTACACACGACAGGCCCCCTGCCGTCCGCCGATGGGCCTCTCGTGGGCTTGGGTTTGTCCGAGTTACTCGCCCGGTGACTGGATACGGCTCTTCCCGATGAGCAGGGACGCGGCTGAGCCGGCCCCGGCACCCCATTTCGTTGCCGCTCCGAGATAACTCCCACCGCATGTGAATCTCGGCGAATCGGTGCGGGGCAGCGGCCCCCGGGCCCTCGGCCCGGCCCGCGCCAGGGCTCCCGCCCCTGCGGCCCGCGGCCCCCGCCCTCGGACCCTCGCAGAAACGAAGAGGCCCCGCCGGCCTGGCCGGCGGGGCCTCCACTCCCACGGGTTAGTACTGGAACAGCAGCTCGCGATACTTCGGGAGCGGCCAGAGCTCGTCCGAGACCAGCGTCTCCAGGTCGTCGGCCGCGGCCCGAACCGCGTCCTGGGCGGGGATGACCTGATCGTGGAACGCCCTGGCCTCGGCCCGCACGTCGCCGCCGTCGTGGGCCGCGTGCTGAGCGTGCTCCAGAGCGTGGATCGCGTCCACGAGCTTGTCGCATCCGGCGACGACGGCGGCCGACACCGCCGCCACGCCCTTGGACGAACCCGCCACGCCGAGCTCGCCGAGGTACTTGACCACGGCCGGCAGGATCAGCGTCTTGGCGATGTCCAGGGTGGCGTTGGCCTCGATGTTCTGGACCTTGACGTACTTCTCCCAGTTGACTTCGACGCGGGCCTCGAGCTCGCGCTCGGAGAGCACTCGGAACTTGGAGAAGAGCTTCTTGGCCTTGGCCGTCTCGAGGTCCGGCAGCGACTCGACCGTGCTCCGCCGGTTCGGCAGACCGCGCTTGGCGGCTTCGGCATGCCATTCCTCGGCGTAGTTGTTGCCCTCGAAGAGGACCTGCTTGTGGCCCTTGACGATGCCGGAAAGGATCTTGGTGAGGCCGGCCATGTCGTTGCATTCGAGCTTTTCGAGGTCGTCCGCGAGCTGCGAGAGCGACTCGGCAACCGCGGTGTTGAGGACCGTCTGAGGCCAGTAGATCGGGGCCGACGAGCCGACCGCTCGGAACTCGAACTTGTTGCCGGTGAAGGCGAACGGCGAGGTCCGGTTTCGGTCGGTCGCGTCGCGAGGCAGGACCGGCAGCGAGGACGCGCCAAGCTGCATGGTGCCGCCCTTCTTCGACGAGTCGGCCGCGCCCGCTTCGAGCTGGCCGATCACGTCTTCGAGCTGCTCGCCCAGGAAGACCGACACGATCGCGGGCGGTGCTTCGTTGGCGCCGAGACGATGGTCGTTGTTCGCGTCGGCGATGCTCGCCCGGATGATGTCCGCGTGGGTGTTCACGGCCCGGATGACCGCGACCAGGAACGCGAGGAACTGGGCGTTGGCGTGCGGGTCGTGGCCCGGATCGAGAAGGTTCTCGCCTTCGTCCGTCGCCATCGACCAGTTGTTGTGCTTGCCCGAACCGTTGACCCCGCGGAACGGCTTCTCGTGGAGCAGCGCGGCGAGGCCGTGGCGCGCCGCGATGCGGCGCATCATGTTCATCACGACCATGTTGTGGTCGGAGCCGGTGGTGGTGCCTTCGAAGACCGGCGCGAGCTCGAACTGGGCGGGCGCGACTTCGTTGTGGCGGGTCTTGGCCGGGATGCCGACGCGCCAGAGCTCGCGGTCGAGATCCATCATGAAGGCCAGGATCCGCTCGCGGATGGGGCCGAAGTACTGGTCTTCGAGCTCCTGGCCCTTGGGCGACGGGCAGCCGAAGAGCGTCCGGCCGGTGAGGATGAGGTCCGGCCGAAGCTCGGCGAGCTGCCGATCGACCAGGAAGTACTCCTGCTCGGGACCGATGGTCGTGAAGACGCGCTGGACGCTGTTGTTGCCGAACCAGCGCAGGATCCGGAGGGCCTGCTCGCCGAGGGCCTGCTGCGATCGCAGCAGCGGGATCTTGTGGTCCAGCGCTTCGCCCGTGTACGAGACGAACGCGGTCGGGATCGTGAGGGTCACGCCGTTCGGCTCGACCTGCAGGAAGATCGGGCTCGTGACGTCCCAGGCGGTGTAGCCGCGGGCCTCGAAGGTAGAGCGGATGCCGCCGGACGGGAAGCTCGATGCGTCGGGCTCGCCCTGGATCAGACCCTTGCCGGAGAACTCGGAGAGGATGGAGGAGTCGCCGGTGGGGTTGAGGAAGGAGTCGTGCTTCTCGGCCGAGGAACCGGAGAGCGGCACGAACCAGTGGGTGTAGTGAGTGGCGCCATGGGCCGCGGCCCACTGCTTGACGCCGTTGGCGACCGCGTCGGCGATGGCCGGATCGAAGGGCTCGAGGCCGTCGATGGTCCGGCGCAGCCTCTTGAAGACGGTCTTGGCCAGATACTCGCGCTGGGCCTCTTCGCCGAACACGTACTGTCCGTAGATGTCTTCGCCGGCGTGCTCGAGGTAATTCTGGGTCGAGGCAACCCTTCGACTGGCGATTGCCTCAATGGCCTGTTGGCGAGCGGTCATTTCGACTCCTGTCGACTGGTGGTTGCCTGCTGCTCCTCCGATGGTTCTGGCGCCCGATCTGGCTGGGGCCGGCCGGCCCAGGGTCGATCCGGCGACCGCCGGAATCCCCACAGGCGACCAGCCATCCCTCATCGCCCTGCGACGGAGGTAGGCCGATGGACCGAATTGCGAGCGTCCCAAACCCATCCGAGAGTCACTCCAGATGAGGATCCGATGTTCTCATACGGGCTCGGCCACGGTCGGAACGTTGCGGTCGCTCCAAGGTAGCGAATCGGAGTCGCAACCTTTGCAGTTCCGAAAGTTGCGACGGCCGCTGTGGATTGAGACCGGGAAGGGTTCGAATCGAGAGCCGTTTCCGGTGCCAGGCCGGTAGCCGTACGGACCTCAGCCTCAGCGCGAGCTGTCCTCCGGGTCGGGCCCATGGGGACCGGATCGACGGCGTTCCTGGTCCAGGCGGTCGTTGTAGTCGTTCACCCAGTCCTCGAGGCTGAACTGGACAATCAGGCCGATCGCTACGAGGGCGACCACGCCAATCACCACCACGACCACGGTGACCGCGGGTGCCGAACTGACGACGAGAAGACTGGCCAGCATGGCCGCGATGATGGCCGCTTCCATCAGCCAGACCCAGCCTTTGCCGATCGTGAACAGGGCCAGCCCCAGGAACAGGTTCACCGATCGATAGGCCTCGCCGACCGTGGTTCGTTCCTCCTCACGATCGCGGTGGCGGTGTCCACCGTCGTCCCTGTTGAGTGGATCGCGGAACGGATACACGTCACTCCTCCCCATCATCCTGCCGGCAACGCGCCGCTTGAACATTAGACCCGCCGGCGAGCGGCGGTGGCTCGGATCTACGGGCGTGCGGCGACCGCTGCCCGCGAGCCGCACGCCTGCCGCCCGGCGCGGCGACCGGCCTACAGCAGCGCCGGGCGGACCCACTCCATACCGAGGACGTGCTCGTCGAGGAAGGCCAACACCGTTTCGTACCAGATGCGGGCGTTCTGTGGCTTGAGGACCCAGTGGTTCTCGTCCGGGAAGTAGAGGAACCGGCCCGGGACGCCGTGGCGATGCATGTCCGTCCAGAGACGGAGCGCCTCCGACACAGGAACGCGGAAGTCGCGCTCGCCGTGGATGACGAGCATCGGCGTCTTGAACCGAGCCATCGCATCCAGGAACGAGGCCGGCGACTGGCGGTCGTAGCGGCCCGGGTCCGCGTACGGGTCGCCCATCTCGTGCTCCCAGCGCGGCCCGTCGTCCGTGGTTCCGTGGAACGGCCGGATGTCCCACAGCGACGCGTGGGTGACGATCGCCCGGAACCGATCCGTGTGGCCGGCCATCCAGTTGGCCATGTAGCCGCCGTAGCTGCCGCCCATCAGCCCCACGCGCGAGGCATCGAGGTCGGGCCGTTCCAGGGCCGAGTCCACGGCGGTCATGATGTCGGTGTATGGGGCCTCGCCCCAATGGCCCCAGCCACGCTGGACCATCTTCTGGCCGTAGCCGATGGAGATGGCCGGGTCCGGCAGAAGGACCGCGTAGCCGCGCTCGGCGATGAGGTGCGGGTTCCAGCGCCAGTGCCAGCCGGTCCACGACCCGATCGGGCCGCCGTGGGCCATGACGACGAGCGGCACGCGCGGCCGCGGCCGCGGCGGGCCCGGCGACTCCGGCGGCCCCGCGGCATCGGCGGCGGCCACTCTCTGCCGTCCGGCGGCGTCCTCGGGCGGCAGCACGAGCCACGACTCCACGGGATGCCCGTCCGAGGCCGTGGCCACGAGCCGCTCCACGCGGCCGCGACCCGCCACTCCCCCGTCGTCGATGGAACGGGGCAGCTCCACGACAGCCTGGTCGACTGCCGCGACTCTCGAACCGGACGACACGCGCCGGCAGCGACATCGTGCCCCAGAGCGCATAGATCGTCAGTCCGTCGGGCGAGGGGCACAGGTCCGAGATCTGTCCCTCGGAGACGAGCCGCTCCACGGCTCCGGAGGCCACGTGAACCCGGAAAGCGGCCACTCCGCCGCGGTAGTCGGCGGTGAAGAAGACGACGCTCGAATCCGGGGCCCAGACCGGATCGGACGGCCAGAGATCGAGCCTGGGCGTCAACGCTCGACCGGGCGTCACGCCCGTCAGGTCGGTCAGCCAGAGCATCGATTCGGCCGCCAGGTCGGGGTTGCCGTCGGACGTTCGGACGGATACGACCCACCGTCCGTCCGGCGAGATGCGCGGTTGGTTGAATTCGCCGTCGAAATGCTCGAGCGTCCGGCGCGCCCCGGTCTCGACGTCGAGCGCGACGAGATCGGTCGGCGTCGCGGGCGGTTTCGACCAATCGGACCAGCTGGTCACGATCGTTCGGCCGTCCGGCGAAAGGTCGAATTCGGTCTCCATGAAGACGGGCCCGGGATCGCCCGTGACGTCGACCGGCTCGAGGCGGGCGGTGGCGTCGGCGGCCGCGTCGGCATCGATCGGCAGCGGCGCCGCGAAGAGGCGCTGGCGCTGCGGCGCGAGCCAGTGATCCCAGTATCGAACCGGGTGCTCTTCGAACAGCAGGGCGCCGACGCCGGCATCCTTCCGAGCCTTCGCCCTCGCAGCGTCGTCCTCGAGGCCGGTCGCGAGCGGGTGGACGAGCACGCCGAATGCGATCGCGTCCGCGTCCCTCGCGGCGGCCACGGCGCCAACCCCGCCCTCGGGCGCGAGCAGCAGCCGCGCCTCGCCGCCGTCCGGCGGCAGCATCCAGAGCGCATCGATCTCATGATCCGGGTCCGGCTTGGCGTCCGGGTCGGGTCGGCTCGAGGTGAACAGGAGCGAGCCGTCGCGGGCGAACGCGGCGTACGACTCCCCGGCCGAGCTCGCGGTCAGCCGGCGCGGGTTGGCCCTGCCGGCCGGGTCGACCTGCCAGATCGACCTCCGCATCGACTTGCCGTCCGGGGCCTGGCGGCTCACCGTCACCACAAGGCGGCGTCCGTCGGGCGAGAGGCGCAAGCCCGACAGCCGAGGGGCGTTGAAGAAGCGGTCGAACGTCAGCGGCTCATTCATGCGCGCAATCATCGCGCGTTTGCCGTTTCACGGATCGCGTGGAATCGGCCGAACTTGGCCATCCGCAAATGGGGGTAGCAGCCGACCAGGTTTCGCCGGTTTGGCCGCGGACGATGGCGGCCTCGCGCCACTCGCGAACCCTCGTTTTGGCCTTGTTTGCGCCCGTTTCGGCTGGATTCCGGGCCTTTCCATGCTCCAGGCGCCCGGCCGGACCCTTCATCAAGCCGAACTCCGGGCCACCTGCTACGCGGATTTGCGTTTGGCCAAGTTCGAAGCCGCTCCGATCGGCGGCCCCGACGAGGCCGATCCCGGTCCGCCGGGGGCCGCTATCGCCGCGAGGGCTCGTTTGCTATCATTCCGTGGCCCTCAAGCGGGCATTCGGTCGGGGCGTGGCGCAGCTTGGTAGCGCGCATCGTTCGGGACGATGAGGTCGGAGGTTCAAATCCTCTCGCCCCGACCATAACAAGCTCATCAGCACGAAATGCCTCCGCGAGGCCCCTGCGGACGGCTGCTGGCGTTGGCTCCACGTGCATCGTGTCGAGCCCCAGGACGTCCACCGACTCAAACAGAGACTCCGCCAGCGCGCGGCGAGAGTTCGGCGCCTGTTCCCAGACTGCCGGAAGGTTGCGCAGGAAGTCGATCGCCTCGGTTGGGTCGAGCCCTTCCTCTTCTGCCCCACTCCTCGCGCTCTGCTCGGCCTCGTCGAGTCGCGCCATTTCAGCTTCGAGACGGACCGGGTCGCGATGCCGGCGATAGGCGGCCAGAACGTCGGCGCGCTCGCGCTCGATCCGGGCCAGAGCGAAGCGGTCGATTCCGACGGTCGCCTCCCCTGTCATGACCTCGGCGATCGTCTCGGCCCCGAGCGACACGCGCTCGAGGATCTTGCCCACGACGTGCTCATACTCGGCGGCCTGGTAGCTGTGACCAGGCGTGCGGCGATGCTGCCCGCGTATCGCCTTGGCCGGAGCGTGGTAAGCGGCGATGAAGGCCTCGCACGGCTCCGTGTGGCGGTAGCGGCCCGTGTCCCCGATCAGTCGGCGACCACATGCCGAGCATCGGAGCATCGATAGCGCGTAGGTCCGATGGGTGGCCGGGTGACCGTCGCGCGTGCGTCGAGTCTCGCGGACTCCCTGTACGTCATCCCACATTCCGCGCGGAATGATCGGCGGCCAGTGGGCGTCGCTGCCGTCAGGCAGGCGACCGGCGTACAGCGGGTTGTTGAGCATTCCGCGGACTGTGTACAAGCCGAGCCCGGTCTGGTCCGCGACTTCGCGATCGGTGAGCCGGGTTGCAGCGAGCTCGAACACCTTACGTACCGTGTCGAGCTGCTCGGGGACCGGTTCGAGGAGCTTGCGCTCGTCCCGCCGGAAGCCGAACGGGGGCCGGCCTCCTGGGTCGCGCTGCTTGGCGAGCTTGCTTGCGTAGCCCTCGCGGATGCGTCGGGCCAGCCGGCGCGAGTAGCGCTCGGCGTCGGTTGCTTCGGCCACGAGCTGGTCCCAGTCGCGCTCAGAACTGGACAGGATCTGTTCGTCGCAGAACCAGACGGCAACGCCGGCAGGGTGCAGGACGTCTTCGAGCAGGTTGAGTGTCTGGCGCAGGTTTCGCTGCCAACGGCTGACGTAGCCGACGAGCAGGACGTCGAAGGCACCGGCAGCCGCGGCCTCCAGCATCGCCGCCATGGCCGGGCTGCGATAGACGGTGCGTCCACTGTGAGCGATGCGCCACTGGGCACCTGTGTCGACAAGGCCGAGACGTGCGACGGCGCCATCCTGCAGCTCCGCCTGCGCCTCCGGGCCGTAGCGGTCGAACTGGCCCGTGGTCGACTCGCGGATCCACCGCGCGGCGCGAAGGCCGCGCAGGTCATCGACGGTGGCTGGTAGTCGCTTCATCGGTTCGCGCCTTCGACTCGCTCATGCAGCCGTGTCCTTTCGCTTCGCTGCCTGTGCCATCTTGCCACGGCTTGCGGCGGATTCAGCAGCCCGGCGCGCGGCGATCTCCGCGAGCGCCAAGCGCAAGGCGGTGATGATCGGATCGGCTACCGGGCGTTCGCTCATGGCGCCGACCCTTGTCGCGGTGCTCTGAGCGCCCAGGGAGACCCAGCGGCGGTCTCGCCCAGTCGAATGCTCGCGGCGATGGCCCGCTCGGCTGGGCTCAGTCCCGATCCGGCGTACCGAAGGGCACGCACAATGACGACCTCGGCCCCTCTCGCCCTGGTCCGAACCTCGGCGAGCCACGGGTCCGCCTGCTCGCGGAACGCCGCCCGCGCACCTCGGAGCGCCCGGAACGTCACCGAGTAGCGGCGACCCTTCGTGAGGAAATGGCCGCGGAAGCCGAAGCTATGTGCCCAGCGCGGACTGAGTCTCCAGGCCGACGACATCAGTCGTCGAGCGTGTTCGGTCACATCGGCGAGCTCGATCTGCCGCGCGTAACGGATTCTCTCGATCCAGCCCGCCGGCGACCTGGGCATCCTTGGTTGCGTACTTCGCGATGTAGCCGGCGACTGCGGTCTGGCTCACGCTTCCGTCCGCCAGGTCGGGAGTGATCGGCCGCACATCGATCTGCTCGCCCCACCGGACGACCAGCTCGCGTCCACTAGATCCCTCAACCGTGACCGATACTCGCGCCGCAGCGCGGCCGACGGCCTCCGCTAGACGCTGCGCCGTCGCCCATGCCGTCGGCGCGGTTTCCGGACCGTCGGGTCCGTCGAGCCGGACGACCGTGTGGACATGCACGACGCCGCGGGCCTGGAATTCCGCGACCTTGGCATACGTGACGCGGACCTGTGACCGCAGCGCTCGAACGCTCAGTCGCGCCAGTGCTGCGAGTTCCCGAGGCAGGTACGTGACGGTCCGGCGCCACAGGGAGCCGAATGCAGCGTTCCAGACAGCCGCCGCCTCGTAGTCGTAGCAGTCGGGGCAGAGTGCCTGTCCGATCCGGAAGTCCCCTTCGGCGTGGCGTTCAAGACACTGAGTCGAGACTCCGTGCTGGCACTGCTCAGCCGTTCCCGTGGGTCGACACCGCAGCACCCGCTCTCCACGGACCACGCGCCGATGGACCGCGCCAAACGACGGCGCCGTCAATGTGGCGAAGACGACCGGGTGCGAGGCGACCGACGTCGAAACGCCTTTCTCCTCGTTACCCGTCAGGCCGGCCGCGACGAGGAAGTAGGCGTCACGGCGGTAGATCTCGGAGCAGGGCGGGCATCGCGATGCCCTTCGATTCCCGCACGCCGTGAGAACGAAGCCGGGAGCCTCGGCATCGGTCGAGCGACGAGCGAGGACTTCCCCGCTGGACGCCGACGCCGCGATCGACTCGCCGACCAGCCGTATCGGCGACGTGCATCCTCTCGTCCGTCGGATCAGCTCGACGACGCGAGGCGCGCCGGCGCCGTAGCGGCGGGTGAGCACCGCCAGCGACGCCGGCTCGAAGGTCGTGCGAGACGCATCGACGACCATGGGGCTGCTCCTAGCTGCCCTGCTCGATGCGATGAGGAGCCTGCGGAACCTGGGTCTTCGGGGGCACGCCGCGAACGGACGTTGCCCGAAAAGCCCAGGCGAGCCTCGGCCGTGAACCCGAAGCGTCGACGTATGGCGTCGCCGTCAGTCCCTCGAAGGCGACCGACGGAAACGGTGCACCGGCAGGCGCCTGCGGCAGCGTCGGCGGGTTGCGGGCCGAGATCTTGATGCGAACGACCTTCGTTCGCGCCTCCGGGTCGGCGTCGAAGACCGAGATCGACCACGTCGGGAGACCAGTGTCTCGATCGTGCGCCTGCACTCGCTGGTCGCGCGTCGAGGCCTCGAAGTCCACGACCTGTTCGACGCCGCCAACGGCGTATGCGCCCGCTGGAAACACCAGATCGGAATTGAGTGGGATGTGCTTTCCAAGAGCCATTGGGACCTCCGGTCCGTTCGGCCGATCGGCCGGCGCCGGCCCCGCTCAAGCGAGCGGCAAGCACGACACCGCCAGATCGTCGGCAGGTGGACCGGACGGCGAAACCGCGGCTTGGGGACGACCCGGGACGTCCGCAGGACGTCCGATACTCCGAGTTGGAGAAAGGAGTGATGGTCAACGACCGGCTCCGAACCGCCATGGAGGCGGCGGGGCTCACAGCCGATGCAGTCGCGACGCAGCTCGACGTCGACGCCAAGACCGTCGAGCGATGGATCGCGACTGGGCGCACTCCGTATCCCCGTCATCGGATCGCCTTCGCTCGCCTCGTCGGCACGGATGCCGGCGAACTCTGGCCGAGCGCTCGGGACCTGACTACGCCCGTCGCCGCCGATCTCGTGCGGCTCTACCCAAGCCGCGGATCGGTGCCGACGCATCTGTGGTTCGAGCTTCTCGAAGCCGCGAACCGCTCGGTTGACCTTCTGTTCTACTCGGCCCTATTCCTCTCCGATGGCCATGCCGAGCTGGCGAACGCGATACGCCGTGCCGCCGCCCGCGGGACTCGCGTCCGGATCCTGGTCGGCAACCCGCGATCAACCGCAGTCATCGCCCGAGGTCGCGAGGAAGGCATCGGCCACGACGTGGCCTCGCGCGTTCGCATGACGCTTCACTACCTCGACGGCGTCGACCAGGTCGACGGCGTGCAGGTGCGCGGCCACTCGACCACCCTCTACAACTCCATCTACCGCTTCGACGACGACATGCTCGTCAACGCGCACACCTACGGCGCGGCCGCGGTCGAGTCGCCCGTCCTGCACCTCCGACGCGTTCCGCGCGGCCGCCTTTTCGACCACTACATGAAGAGCTTCGAGCGTGTGTGGGCCGCCTCGGCTCCCCTTGCTTCCGCCCTGTCCAGAGAGGAGTCCAATGGCGCGCATCGACTACCTTGACGATCCCTGCGGCGCCGGCCGCGACCACGATCGTCCCGTCGGCGAACGTCGTCGTGACGAACGACGCCGGCGAGATCCTGCTCATCCGCCGGTCGGACAACGAGAACTGGGCGCTGCCCGGCGGCGCGATGGATCCCGGCGAGTCGCTTTCCCAATGCGGCGTGCGAGAGACCGAGGAAGAGACGGGCATCCGCTGCGAGATCACGGGCCTCGTCGGCGTCTACACGAACCCCGGCCACGTGATCCTCTACACGAGTAACGGCGAAGTCCGCCAGGAATGCTCGCTCGTCTTCACAGCGCGAATGGTCGGCGGCGAGCCACGGCCGAGCAGCGAGTCCCTCGACGTCCGGTGGGTTCCAGCCAGCGAGATCAACAGCTACCAGATGCACCCGTCGATGCGTCAGCGGATCGGCCACTTCCTGGAGCGACGAGCGACGCCGTACTTGGGCTGAAGGCGGGGCTACGCCACGTCCGATTGCGCCGAGGCGGCTGCGTGTCGCCGGAGCCTGGCAAGGGTGTTTTCCACGGACTTCGCTAGATCGCTGCGACCGGCGAGTATGGCCCGATGCACGGGGTCATCGGGCGGGTATCGCCTGATTATCTCCGCGATCCGCTCATCAAAACTCACGGGGAGCCCGCGGGGGCTGGTGGTCATGTCTGCATAGGTGAGGGCATCGAGGAGGGCCGGATCGGGCGCCGGAAACGAATACTCCAGCCGGTCCAGCAAGCCGCGTTCCCGAGCTTCGAACCGGGCGCCCGAGTGATGCGCCACGAGCTGACAGACCCGCTCCGGAAACTTCTGTTCCTGCAGGAACCAGCCGCCATCGAGCGCATGCATTCCCTCGCCGACGAGCCACTGCGCGTACCCGATGTCATGGAGCCAGGCGGCCGCAACCAGATCGGCGGCTTCGTCGGACTCGAAGACCGCGGCGACCCCTTCCGCTTTCCGCGCGACACCCTCGGTGTGCGCAATGCGATCGGGCAGACGAGCGAGAAGCTCGCGGGCGAG
>CAWFJD010000020.1:0-48678 GCA_963816135.1 uncultured Chloroflexia bacterium | reverse complement strand
GGATGGCCGGCGGTCGCGGATTCCACCATGGTCCGCCCGACATCGGCGGGATCGGCGGCATCCATCACGAGGGTTCGGGAGAGGATCGCGATGTCGTCCCCGAACACAGATGAGACCTCGTGGGCGTGACCGGTGCAACCCACGTAACGCAGCAGCGCGACCCAGTACGTGGTCCGGCGCGCCTCCTCGTCGAAGCCCGCCTCGTCGCACAACGCCATCGCGAGGAGGCACGACCGCAGCTGCGAGTCGAACGGCTGGCCGAAGGCGTTGTCCTGCGCCAGGGCAAGCGTGGCGACGAGCTCTCCGAGCCGGAGCGATGGAGCCGAAATGGGGAGTCCTCCCGATGTCATGCGGTACCCGCCCCGCAACGATACAGACGCGAACCACCATCACAAGGAGCGTCCCAATGAACGAGTTGTTGAGCAAGGGCGCCGGCGAGCTGGCCGGAATGATCGCCTCGGGCGAGGTGACGTCGACCGAAGTGGTCGAAGCCCACCTGGCACGAATTTCGGAGGTCAACCCCTCGGTCAATGCGATCACGGTGACTCTCGCCGACGAGGCCCGGGCGGCCGCCGCCAACGTCGATCGCGCCGTCGCCTCCGGCCGGCCGCTCGGACCGCTTGCCGGCGTCCCGTTCAGCGTGAAGGAGAATATCGATGTGGCCGGTTCGGCCACGACCTGGGGCGTTGCCGCGCTCGCCGGGCAGATCGCCTCGGCCGACGCGCCGGTAGTCGCCCGGCTGCGCGAAGCCGGCGCGATTCCCCTGGCACGCACCAACCTGCCGGACTTCGCCTTCCGCTGGCACACAGAAAGCAGCCGGGCCGGCCACACCATCAACCCATGGGATCCGGCTCGCACGCCGGGCGGCTCATCCGGTGGCGAAGCCGTCGCCCTCGCGACGGGGATGACGCCGCTCGGGCTGGGCAACGACCTCGGTGGCTCGTTGCGCATTCCGGCTCAGTTCTGCGGAATCACGGCGATCAAACCGACACGGGGCCGTGTCGCCGAGGGCGCGGTCACCGAGCCGGCCGTCCAGCCGCTCTCAATCCAGATGACGATGGCCGCAGGTCCGATGGCCCGTCGCGTCGCGGACCTGCGGTTGGCCCTACGGATCCTGAGCGCACCCGACGCCCGCGACCCGCGTTGGGTGCCGGCGCCACTCGACGGTCCCGCGATCGACGGTCGCATCCGTGTGGCCGTCGTCCGAGATCCGCTGGGCGCCGGGACAGACGCCCACGTGCAGGCCGGGATCGATCGTGCTGCGGGGTGGCTTTCGGACTCCGGGTACGAGGTCGTCAACGTCGAGCCGCCGAAGATCGGCGAGGCGACCGCGGCCTGGGTCCACACCATCTATGCCGATGTCAACACTATCTGGCCGCACATGGAGCCGGTCGCCGGGGACGGCGTCAAGGCATTCATCGCCGCTTGCCAGGCGACGGGTGTCTTCAAGCCCGTCGACCAGGCGACACAACTCGCGGCCTGGATCGCCGTGTACGAGCTCAGCGCAGCGTGGGATCAGTTCCTCGAAGCGCACCCGATCGTGCTCGCGCCGGTCTCGTGCGAGCGCCCGTGGCTCGTGGGCGACGACATTTCCCGCGTCGAGCAGATCGCGAACTCCATGCGGATGGTCCTGCCGGTCAACATCCTCGGCCTGCCGGGGCTGGCGGTCCCAGTCGGCGCCGACGACGGCTTGCCGCAGGGCGTGCAGCTGATCGGCCCGCGCTTCCGGGAGGACCTCCTGCTCGACGCGGCCGAAAGGATCGAGCAGCGGGCGCCCACCCTCACCCCCATCCGGCCGCGTGTCGCGGTTCCCGCTAAGCCATCCGCCAACGCCGGCGGAGCCTTCCCAGTGCTCCGCCGGTCCCTTCCCCACGCGCACAAGAAGCAGGAGGCAAACACGATGTCGAATTCGCCCATCAAGGTCGGCGTCGTCGCCGAGCTCACCGGTCCACTCTCGTTCATGGGAATCGCCGATGCGAACGTGGCGAGGATGGTCATCGATGAAATCAATGCCAATGGCGGACTGCTCGGTCGACAGATCGATCTCTACGTCGAGGACGGCGAAACGACCGACGCCGTCGCCGAGGCCAAGGCCGCCAAGCTAATCGAACAGGACAAGGTCGATGTGATCTTCGGGGGCATCTACAGCTCCACCCGACAGGCAATCACGCGTTCGGCCGTAACGAAAGGCAAGAAGCTCTATCTGTATCCCGAACAATACGAGGGCCGGGAGCGCGACCCACTCATCTTCTGCACCGGGCCCGTGCCGACCCAACAGGTCGAGCCGCTGATCCCGTGGTTGATGCAGAAGACCGGCGCGAAGAAGTTCTACCTGCCGTCCGCCGACTACATCTGGCCGCACGTCCTGAATGAACGAGCCCGCGAGGTCGTCACGGCGAACGGTGGAACCGTCGTCGGCGAGGAGTACTTCCCCCTCGACCACGCCGACTACGCCGGAACGGTCGAGGCGATCATGTCGAGCGGCACGGATGTGGTGTTCAACACGATCGTTCCGCCGGGGCTTACGCCATTCCTCCAGCAGCTCTACGACGCAGGCTTCTCCAAGCGCGGTGGGCAGATCATCTGCACCTACTTCGACGAGAACTTCCTGAATCTGGTGCCGTCGGAGCAGGTGGAAGGGCTGTACAGCTGCCTCGACTACTACCAGGACCTGAGCGACCCATTCAGTCGGGAGCTGCTGGCCAGGTACAACGCGCGCTTCCCGGGGAGCGCCATGTTCACCGCAGGAAGTGGGTGCTCGGGCCACTGGCGCGCCATGAAGCTCTGGGAGGCTGCCGTCACAGAGGCGGGCTCGCTCGAGCAAGGGAGCGTCATCAAGGCACTCGATCACGCCAAGCTGGCAACCGGCCCCGGCGGACCGGCCGAGATGGTTCCCGGTGAGCATCACGTTCGCATGAACATGTACATCGCCCAGGCACAGAACGGCAAGTTCAAGGTCATCAAGAACCTCGGCGTCGTCGATCCCCAGGAAAGCGCGGTGACAGCGGGTCTTTGACCCAATCCAGCAGGAACCAGGAGGTCGTCGCGAGACGGCCTCCTTCGTTTTCGCGTGTATATCGCGGGGGCATGATCCAGAGGGGAGCGATGGAGTTCACCCCGCTGCCTTCCTCAGCCAGGGGTCTCGACCCAGAAGCTCATACCAAAGCCCCAGTGGGACATTCAGGTCGCCAGGGTCGGTTTGAGACCTCTCGCCCCGACCATTCGAGTAGGTAGCCTTCCGAGCGCCTCATCTCACGCTCGAGTCGATCCTACTCTCGGCATCCGCCGAGACCCTCACGGCCCTGCCCGATCGAGGGTGATCCTGAACCGACCGACCTGAATGTCCCGATTCGGCGTGTCGGCATCGGAATGCCGCGACTTTGTCCTCGGCCGAACTGCACACGGCTGCGCCCGTTCGTCGAACTCGCCCGCAGGCCCGACGGGACCCAACCCGGCGCACTGAGTCAACCGATCGGTTGACTCGCAGTCATCTGAAGATGGGCTCCTGTCTATCCAACTCACCGCTGCCGGCGCCGGCGGGCGACACCTAGATTCTTCCGCATACCGGACCACAACCGTCGATGCGGAGATATCGATGCCCCCAACCCAACCGGCCATTCAGGCGGCCGGCCTGCGCAAGACATACGGTCGGGTCGTGGCCGTAGAGGACATCTCGTTCGAGGTGGCCGAAGGCGAAATCTTCGGCCTGCTCGGACCAAACGGGGCCGGCAAGACCACGGCGGTCGAGTGCATTCAGGGCCTGCGGAGCCCCGATGCCGGCCAGGTGCGCGTCCTCGGCCTGGATCCCGAGACGCAGGCGACGGAACTGCGCCGCGTGATCGGATCACAGCTGCAGCAGTCGGCCCTGCCCGACCGACTCCGCGTTTGGGAGGCGCTGGACCTGTTCGCGGCGTTCTCACCGAGCGCTGCGGACTGGCGCGGACTCATGACCGCCTGGGGCCTCGAGCCGATCTCCGGACGCACCTTCGGCAAGCTATCTGGCGGGCAGCGCCAGAGACTCCTGATCGCGCTGGCGCTGATCAACGAACCACGTGTCGTGTTCCTCGACGAGATGACCACGGGCCTCGACCCCGCCGCCCGACTTGCCACCTGGGACCTCATACGTGAAGTCCGCGACCACGGCTGCACGATCGTACTCGTGACGCACTTCATGGAAGAGGCGGAGAAGTTGTGCGATCGGGTTGCCATCGTCGATGCCGGTCGGATCGTGGCCACGGGGACTCCCCAGGGCTTGATTGCCGCAGAGCCGGCCGGCGTGCGCGTCATGTTCGACGCTCCGCCCACAGCCGATCTCGGATTCCTCTCAGCGATCCGCAACGTCACCGCTGTCCGCCGGGACGGTGACTCGGTGGAAGTTGACGGCAGCGGCCCCGTGCTGGCCCTGGTCGGCCGCGAAGCTCGTGGAACACGGCTTCGTCCCGCCAGATCTGCGGGTCGAGCGGCCGTCGCTCGAGGACGTCTTCCTGCGGCTGACCGGCCATTCGATGAGGGACTGACAGATGCTCCGCGTTGCGAAACTCACCTTCGTCGAGATCAAACTCTTTGCCCGAGAGCCGCTGACCGCGCTCTTCTCGCTCGCCTTTCCGCTCTTCGTCCTCGTCGTGCTGGCCGGCGTCTTCGGCAACACGCCCGATCCTGCGGGCGATGTCTGGGATGGCGTGGGCCCGATGGACTATCTGGTGCCAGGGTTTCTGGGCCTGGTGATGGCCTCGATTGGCTTCATCAGCCTGCCGATCCACCTTGCCGGTTATCGCGAACGGGGCGTACTACGCCGGTTTCGCTCATCTTCGGTGCCGCCCCTGTCGCTGCTCGTCTCACAAGTTGGCGTCAGCGCACTGATCGCCATCGTGGGCGGCGTAGCGATTGTCGGGCTTGGGATGGGATCGAGTGGGGCTCACGGACCCGTGTCCGCAATGGGCGTCCTGGTCGCGTTCGTGGTGTCGCTCGCATGCTTCATCGCTATCGGCATCCTTCTCGGCGCGCTGATGCCCAACGTCCAGTCGGCTCAGGCCGTGGGTCTTGCGCTCTTCTTCGTCTCGGAGATGACCTCAGGTGTCGGACCGCCCCGCGAGGTGCTGCCCGACACCATGCAGAAGATCGCCCTCGCGTCTCCGCTCGACCCACGCGGCGATCTCGCTCCAGGACCCCTGGGTGGGCCGCGGCTGGAACCTGACGGAATTGAGCATCGTCAGCGCCATCACGGTAGTGGCAGCCGTTCTTGCCTACCGCGCCTTCCGTTGGGAGTAGTCATGGCACGGCCGGCCGACTCGGCGAAGCGTAAGCTTGAGCGCGTCGGCCGGCGAGGGAGGAGAAATGGTGGCATCACCACGACCGCAGGAAAGGGTCTACGACTTCGACCAGCAACCCGGCGAGTCATGGACTCGCTGGCTGCCGATGATGCGCGTATTAGGCCCATCACTGCTCGTCTTGACGTTGGTGATCGCATACCCTCGCGACGATCCGGGTGGCTGGCACGGCCCTCTCGCCATCGCCCTGACGGCCGTCCTGATCGCAGCGTTTGCCGAGATCTGGATCCACCGCCCGATCTGGAAGCACGGCGAGCGGACCCTGACCGCCTACAGCTTCCTCCAGGTCGCGCTCTATGGCGTGCTCCTGGCCCTGTCCCCTGGCTTCGCCGTGCTGCAGGTACTCATCTACCCGCAGGTTCTCTTCTCGATGCGCTTGGCCCGGTCGGTTGCGGCGGCGACGACCATCGGAGTCATTTCCGCCGCCGACACTCTGGCTATCAGCAACGGTGACATTCGCGCCGCTTTGCCATCCGCCTCTTACGCGGTCATGGTTGCGTTCATGTTCGTGGTCATGGCCGTGGTCAATCGAGATGCCATCGATCAGAGTTTCGAGCGGCGGGCGCTCATCGACGAGCTAACGTCAGTCCGGCGTGAGGCCGCCGCCGCGGAACGTGCTGCTGGTGTTGCCCAGGAACGAGCCCGTCTCGCCAGGGAGATCCACGACACGCTGATGCAGGGGTTTGCGTCGGTGGTCACTCACCTGGAGACCGTGGACGCGGTCCTGACCTCCGATCCCATCCGGGCGCGGGCTCACGTTGCCGCGGCCGAAGAGACCGCTCGAGCGAGCCTGGCAGAAGCGCGGACTCTGGTGTGGGCCCTGCGGCCCGACGCCATCGCCGAAGGCGGATTGCCCGCCGCCCTCCGGAGAGTGGCCTTAGCGACGTCCGGGCCCAGCGGTCCCGCCGTGGAAGCGACAGTGTCCGGACCCGCCCGCCAGCTCCACACCGAAGTGGAGGTCACGCTGCTTCGGGCCGCCCAGGAAAGCCTCGCCAACGCGCGACGCCATGCGGCCGCGACCCACGTCGACGTGACCCTCACGTACTTCGACGACGTCGTAACTCTGGACGTGGCCGACGACGGCTGCGGCTTCAATCCGGCGCAGGCCAGCAAGGGCGGCGGTCTTGGCCTGCGTGGAATGCGCGAACGAGCCGAGGGCCTGGGCGGCACGCTGATCATCGAGAGCACTCCTGGAGAGGGCACGGCGGTGGCCTTGTCCTTGCCGGCGATAGAGGCACCGAGAGCGCTCGACGAGATCGACGTGGAGGGAGCCGCCGAAGGGCATGCCATTCCGGCCGGGGCGCGCGAGGCTGCCGGGTCGGCGGCGCCCAGGGAGCCGGGATGAAGCAGATCCGATTGCTGATCACCGACGACCACCCCGTGGTTCGGACAGGGTTGCGCGGCATGTTCGAGACAGATCCGGGTTTCGTGGTTGTAGCCGAGGCCGCCGACGGGGCGGCGGCCGTAGCCTCGGTTGCGGCGGAGCGCCCGGACGTCGTTCTCATGGATCTCCAGATGCCGGTTATGGACGGGGTGGAGGCGATCCGACGCATCCGCTCGATGTCCGGTCCGCCGCCCGTCCTCGTTCTCACGACCTACGACTCGGACACTCAGATACTTGCGGCCATCGAAGCTGGGGCGGCTGGATACATGCTCAAGGACGCCCCGCGAGAAGCGCTCTTCGCCGCCGTGCGGAGCGCAGTTCAGGGCGGCTCGCCACTGGCTCCTGCGGTGGCCGCCAGGCTGCTGGACCGGGTCGGCAGCAGGCGCCACGGAGCTCCCGACCCGCTGACCGGCCGCGAGTTGGACGTGATCAACCTCGTGGCCCGCGGCGCATCAAACCGCGAGATCGCTCGGGATCTCCGAATTAGCGAAGCGACGGTGAAGACCTACCTGACGCGCATCTTCGAAAAGCTGGACGTAACCGACCGAACCTCAGCTGTTACGACTGCCCTGGAGCGCCGCCTCATCGACCTGCCGCATTCCTGACATCCGAGTGTTGGCGCAAGCCCGACTCAGTTGGTCGAGGACGCTGTCGCGGCGGCAGGGGTTCGCACTGGACCTGCGCGTCTGGCCGAGTAGAGACCCATCAGGTACGTCGACGCGAAGACCAGAGAGAAAGGAATCCAAGTCCCGATGGGGCTCGTGAACATCGCCAGGCTTCGGTTGATCGCCAGAGCAACCAGAAGGAAGTCCATCGCGATCACGAAGCCGACGAAGGTCGCGGCCGTTGCCAGCGGCGACGTGTAGCCGAAGCGATTGAAGTAGATCAGGCTGACCACGCCGAAGATGATCGGTGCCGCGGCCGCGTGAACGATGAGGGCGTTGTCCAGGGACAGGGTCGCCATGCCGATCCCCATCACCCCGAAGCAAAGCATCCAGCCGATGAAGCCGGCTCCGACAACGACCAACCTCTTGCGCGCGTTCACCAGATCCTCCTGCTCGACCCTAGAAAGGCAGGGCTTTGCCGAGCCTGACCAGCAAGCGGCCGAGCTCTCTCATTTCTTCTGCGGGCAGTAGCTCGCAGCAGCAGCTTCCGAACATCTCGTTGAGCGAAGTCGTCGCTCCGAAGAGGGTTCGTCCTTGATCGGTCAGACAGATCAGGGCTCCCCTGCGATCGCTCGGATTCGGCATCCGCCGGACCAGATCCTTGCGCTCCAGCGTGTCCGCGATCCCGGTCATGGTGGGGCGGGCACAGGAACACAGTTCCGCCAGCTCGCCCAACGGCCGGCCATCGTCGCTCGCCAGAAGGCTCAAGACGAAGAACTGACTCGGGGTAAGACCCGACTCGCGAAGCGTCCGGCTCTCGAACTGGTTCAGCCGCCTCGCCAGCCCGTTGATCGCATCGAAGATCTCCGGTGCCGACGGGCTGCCGTCCGCGCACGGCTCTGAACTTGCTGGCTGGTTGGGTGCGTCTGCGACCATCACCACGTCCGATATCGATTAGCTACCTCATTGGTAGTGGCCTAACTATACCCACCCGCGCACCGATCGGTCAAGCGGTCCGCGCCTCCAGGTCAGCTCACCTGCCTGGACCACCGTTCCTGGCCCACGAGACCACACTCGATCCGGAGTGGGACATTCAGGTCGCCAGGGTCGGTTTGAGTCCTCTCGCCCCGACCATTCGAGTAGGTAGCCTTCGAGGCGCCCTCCCCCAAGCTCGATTTCGGCCTTCGCCGGGCGTTCCTCCGGGCTGGCCCTACCCTGCCCGTTCGAGGGTGATCCTGAACCGACCGACCTGAATGTCCCAAATTCGGTCTCTGGAGTCGTTTGTGACCGCGGCTGTCCCATTTGAGACCGGGACGGCCGACATCCACTCCATTCCGCGTGGCGGATTCTTGCCCTGCGTCGCGTGGAGCAACCCTGCGCCGACGAATGCGACTGCCAGGAGGACCTGGACGATCCCGAGAAGAACGGGAACCTCAACACTCCGTCAGTCGATGGCCAGAACTAGTTTGCCGTGAACCTGCCGCGACGCCTGCCGGTCGAGCGCCTCGGCGGCGTGATCGAGGGGCAGGACTTCGAGCTCGACGAGAAGGGCGCCACTGGCCGCGAGCCCGCCGATCTCCGCAACGCGGTCGGTCGCGGCTCGGACAATGTGGCCGCTCACTGGACCGCTGGCGAGCGCCTGGTCGAGCCCGTAGGCGATCGGGCTGACGAGCCTCCCTCCGGGCTTGATCGCGGCCGCGAGCGGGGCTGCGCTCTCTGCGTCGTGGTACAGATCAATGATGCCGTCGAGACCGCCGGGCGCAATCGCCTTGAGGCGAGCCACCAGGTCGGTGGCTGCGTAGTCGAGAACCTCCGCGGCGCCGAGACGGCGGACAGCGTCAGCATTTGCCGAGCTGGTCAGTCCGATGACGCGGAGCCCACGTTGAGCCGCGAGCTGGGTCGCGAACGCGCCCACTCCACCCGCCGCCCCCACGATCGCGATCGTGTCGCCGGGCTTCGCGTCGAGGGCGTCGATCGCCGCGAGCGCCGTGCCTGCCGCCGTCGGGAGCGCCGCAGCCGCCTCGATTGGCAGCGGGTCGGGCCGCTTCGCCGCGAGGGCGGCCGACGCGGTCACATATTCGGCGAACGTACCTTCGCCGAAGTATGACTTCCCCACCGCGCCGAAAACCTCATCGCCCACGAACAAGCCGGTCACTTCGGGACCGAGGGCTTCGACGGTGCCCGCATAGTCGAGGCCCGGGGTGAGCGGGAACCGGTGCTCCAGCATGTCCTTGGCGTAGCCCGCCCGGACCACCGGGTCCATCGCATTGACGCCGGCCGCCTTGACGCGGACGAGGATCTCGCCAGTTCCGGGCTCGGGCTTGGCCCGCTCGCCTACTCCGCCGGGCTCCCCGAACGCTTCGACAATGAACGCGCGCATCTGATGCTCCAGTTGATGACGGCCGGCCCGGGATCGTGTACCTTCGGGCCGTCGGATTTGGTTTACCCAGATACCGTATATACTTACACCATATATGGGTACAGATACGCAAACCATCCCGGACGCCGCAACGGTCGCCAACGCGACGATGGCGTTCATGAAGACCTTCGACGCGTGGATGCGCCGAGCGTCGCTCGTGAACGCGGGCGAGAGCGTCCCCCGGCTTCGGCTGCTCTACGAGCTGCACTGCAACGGGCCACGGAAGATGGCCGACCTTGCGGACACTTTGGGCGTCACGCCACGGAGCGTCACGGTCCTCGTCGACGCCCTCGAGTCCGAGTCGCTCGTCGCGCGCGTTCCTCATCCGAAGGACCGGCGCGTCACGATGATCGAGCTCACCGGCGGCGCGGCGACCGTACAGGGACAGTTCGCGGCCTTCGAGGGAACCTTGACCGAACTGTTCGATGCCCTGGCCCTCGACGATCGGTCGGCGCTGCTGCGAATATTCGCGACACTCTCGGCGGGAATGCGAACGATGGAGCCTGATAGATCTGGGGACGCTTAGGGCCCCGGAACCAAGCGCCCGCTATCGTCTCCTCGCTTGACCGACTAGTTGCGCGGCAGGATGCCGCCACGGTGCTTGGTGCAGCAGTGACCTCCGCCCCGCGGCCTCCGTCTCGAGTCGTCGCTTGACAGGCCCCGTCACCGCCGCGTGTGCTAAGCACGCGGTTGCTGGAACCCGAGTACAGCCTGCTACCTAAGTACCCGACGAGACCGCCGTGCCATTGGCTCACTCTGTTGGGAGACTGGCTCCGTTCGTCGTTCCGCTTCTGGTGCCTCGGCGGGCGGCATCGCGAGGCGCTCGGCAATCCGGACGAATGCGAGCAGGTCTTCGCGAGGCACATCCAGAAGCTCGGTGGGTGGCCTGGAGATGAGCGCCTCGAGGGCGGCGTATGTCTGACGGCCGGCTTCGGTGACCTCGAGAAGCTTCACGCGGCGATCGACGGGCGACGGACGCCGGACGATGTCGCCGCGGGCCTCGAGCCGATCGACGATCTCGGTGACCCATCCTGGATCGATGCCGAACTTGCTTGCCAGCTGGTTCGTGGGTCCGGGCGGCGACTGGCAGATCGAGGTCAGGAACTGGGCCATCGCCTTGCTCAGGCCCAGCGCGTCGAGGTCATGGCCGATGACCTCCAACCGACGCTGCCCGGAAACCATGAGCAGACGCCAGGCCCGGCTGGCCAGTTCGGCTCGATCATCGACCGCGGACATGACGATAGTTTAGCAGGCCCGGTCGTTGACAACACCCAATCATTGTCTCTAACCTGCTATCGCTAACAGACAACTATTGGACCGCGTCCGAGTCTGACCCTTAGGCGGAGACGGCGGCGGCGTGTCACCCACCCTCCCGTAGAAAGGGATCTGATGAGCCAATTCTTTACGAGCCTCGGGGGTTTCGTCGTCCGTTTCCGATACCTCGTGGTCGTTGCCTGGGTTGTCGGGACGATTCTGGCAGTCCAGACCCTGCCTTCCCTGTCGTCGGTCGCGAAAGACACGACGAGCGGTTTTCTTCCAGCGAACTCGCCGAGCATGAAGGCCGCCGCACTCGAGGCCCCATTCCAGGACGCCTCGCTCGCGTCCGCGACGCTGGTCGCCGCCCGGGATACGGGGCTTACGGCCGCCGACAACGCCGCAATCGACCGGCTTGAGACGACCATTCGTGGCGTCGCCAATGTGAAGATCGTCGTTGACCTGGGCGCATCGGCCGACGGGCAGGCGCGCCAGGCGCTGATCCAGGCGAATGTCCCGGCCTTCAGCCCGGGCCCGGAGGCAGTCGGCGCCGTCCAGGCGATTCGGAGCGCGATTCAGGCGGGTGGCGTGCCCGCTGGTCTGCAGGTCCATCTCACGGGCCAGCTCGCGACGAATGTCGACGCGTCGGGTTCGTTCACCAGTTCGCAGAACCAGACCCAGCTGCTATCGGTGCTGTTCATCATCGTCCTGCTCCTGCTGGCCTTCCGGGCCCTGCTCGCCCCGATCGTGACGCTCCTGCCCGCCGCATTTGTGTTGGTGCTATCTGGGCCGGTGATCGCCGAGGCGACCAAGATCGGCGTCCAGGCGTCGACCATCACGGAACTCCTGCTGATCATCCTCGTACTCGGCGCCGGGACCGACTACGGCGTGTTCCTGGTGTTCAGGGTCCGCGAGGAGCTTCGCCGCGGGCTGACACCGCACGACGCGGTGATCCGATCGGTCAGCCGGGTGGGCGAGTCGATCACGTTCTCGGCGCTGACCGTCATTGCAGCGCTGGTGAGTCTCGGCATCGCCGAGTTCGCCTTCTACCAGGCGCTCGGACCGGCTCTCGCGATCGGCATCGCGCTCATGCTGCTGGCGGGTCTGACCCTTCTGCCGGCACTATTGGCGATCTTCGGCCGGGCGGTGTTCTGGCCCAGCGGGGCGGCCCCGCATCGGGGCGATCCTGCGGGCCTCTGGGACCGGATCGGCGTAATCGCCACCCGTCGCCCCGGTCCGACGCTCGCCGCGGGACTCATCCTGTTCGCCGGCCTCGGGGCCACCCTCCTTACCACCGGCATCGCCGGCTTCGGCTTCTCGACCGGAGCGCCTGCCGGGACCGACTCCGGCGACGGAGCGGCGCTCGTGAACACCCACTTTCCCTCGTCGAACGCCGGCCGAAGCGCGGTCCTCTTCCACTTCGCAACTCCGGTCTGGGACAACCCCTCGGTTCTTTCGAAAGCTCAGTCGGGCTTGACGGCGCTGCCGGAATTCAGTGGCCTCGTCGGACCGCTCAACCCCAATGGCATCTCGTTGACCGCCGACCAGCTTGCGCAGCTCCACACGACCCTCGGGCCTGCGGCTCTGCTGCCGCCCGAGCCGACGACGACCACGGTGCCAGCCCAGATGTACCAGGCCTATCGATCGACGGCTCAGCTCATCAGCGCCGACGGACAGACGATCCAGTTCTCGGTCGCGTTCGCCAACGGTGACACCACGAGTCCGGCGGTCCTCGACGCAGTTCCGGCCATGCGCTCTAACGTCGACGGGGTCGCGCAGTCAGCAGGAGCTCAGTCCGCCGGGGTGTATGGCCAGGTCGCGTTTGCGGCTGACATCGCACACATATCGGGAAGCGACCTCGAGCGCATCGTCCCGATCGTCGCGATCCTGATCGCCCTGCTGCTTGCGATCGTGCTCCGGAGCGCGGTAGCGCCCCTCTATCTCGTTCTGAGCATCGTTCTCTCGTATCTGGGCTCGCTCGGGCTCGTCGGCATCGTGTTCGTCCATCTGGGAGGTCAGGACGGGATCAACTTCCTGTTGCCGTTCCTGATGTTCGTCTTCCTGATGGCGCTCGGCTCCGACTACAACATCCTGATGATGAGCCGCATCCGCGAGGAGGCCCACGAGCTACCGCTGCGCGACGCAGTGGCGCGGGCGATCGGCCGGACCGGCAGCACGATCACCACAGCCGGATTGATCCTCGGCGGAACGTTCGCCGTCCTCGCCGTCGCCGGCGGCTCCGTCGGTGGCGGCCAGATCCAGCAAATTGGCTACGGCGTCGCGTTCGGCGTGCTCATGGACACGTTCCTGGTGCGCTCGCTGCTCGTACCGTCTCTCGTCGTGCTGCTCGGCCGCTACAACTGGTGGCCTTCCCACCTCGCCCGCGACCGTGCCGCGGACGCCGCGGGAGCAAGCGCGCTGAAAGCTGATTCGACGCTGACCGACTGAACCGACTGACCGGAAGGAAACCTGATCGTGACCAATCCCGCGACCGCCGCCCAAGTCAACGACGGCCTCATCCACATCAGTCGGCGGGCGCAGGCTGGGCCGTCGGCCGGGTAGCCGCGACCGGTCGAAGGCCTGGTTTCGGGGTGGAGGGCGACCAACGAAGGTTGGCGCGATGATCGGCGCACGGTCCAGGTACTCGAGTTAGGTCGCCAGCTTCGGCTGGACTCACTTGCACCCAACCTCCGGGCCCTTGGCCGTGGGTGCCTCCGCGATGGCTCGCCAGGCGTCTGCTCCACGAACCGGAATTTGTTTCTCGACCGGTAAGGTGTCCGGGAATTCGAATCCTGTCAGCCGTGGCACCCGACACGGCCACATGGAACCCTAGCCGGCGGCGACGCGCTTCCAGCGGTCCCGGCCCCGGACTTCGCAGGACAGCCGGAGTGGGACATTCAGGTCGCCTGGGTCGGCTTGACTCCTCTCGCCCCGACCACTTACGGGTGAATCGACGTCGATCTTCTCTAGCGACTTGGTTTTGGTACAGCCTCGCCACCGGCGTGGAGCATCGATATCGGCAGGATCGTTGTGGGCGTTGACACCGCCACGGACGAACCAGTACTCGCGAAAGTGGCCGGCACGATGAACCGGCCTGCGGCAGACCCTCTCTCAGCGCCTTTCCAGCAGGACGAAGAGGGCGCCTGCGACCAAGAGGACCACGATGCCAGCGACAAAGACCCACGTGCCCCACCAGAGGTCCTTGTTGACCCGGCCGAGCAGGATCATGACCGCTGAGACCCCAGCCATCAGGGTCAGAAATGGGTGATTCTTCACGCGCGAAGGCACGGCGTTACTCCGATCTGTCGGCCCAATGGGCCTGTCCGTTGCAGGGTTCGTCCTGAGGTTTTAGCCACGGAACGCATCCATAAAGCGCACCCGAGTTCCGATACGCATGGCCGCATTGGAGTAGATGCGCCCCGCGAGCCAGGTCAGGCCGCCGATGGAAGCGATGGCCAGCCCGGCCGCCAGCCCGATCTGCCAGAGCGGCACATCGGTAACCGCCATCCGCACCGGCATCAAGATGGGGCTAAAGGGCGGAAGCATGGAGGCGACCGTGGCCAGGGGTCCCTGCGGATTGGGGAGCGAGGCGTACATGAGCAGGTACCCCGCGATCTGGAGGATCGAGATTGGGCCGACGGCGCCCTGCACCTCCTCCTGGCGTGAGACGAGGGAGGCGACCGCGGAGTAGGCCGTGGCGTAGAAGAGGAAGCCGAGCAGGAACCAGAAGATATCGCCAAGTATTGCGGCCACGCCCAGGGCCGGGATCGTGGCCACATTGGTAACCCGGACCGCGATGAGCGCGGCCGCGCCTACGATCGTGAGCTGCAGCAGGCCGACCAGGCCGATCCCGACGACCTTGCCTGCCAGCAAGCGGCTTGGCTGGATCGTCGCGAGCAGGATCTCCATGATCCGCGTCGCCTTCTCCTCGACGACGCCCTGAGCCACCTGGTTTCCGTACTGGCCGAGCGCGATCCAGAGCAGAATACCGAGGGCCAGGCTGGCGAGAAGGTTCTGCGTGTCCTTGGGATTGGGGGGTTGCAGAAGCTGGATCGGGACCAGGGTCATCGCCGATCTGATGGCCGCCGGCGAAAGGCCCGCATCGGAAAGGCGGGCCGCTTCCGCGGCCAGGGACAGGGCCGACTCGATGTTCGATGGGACCGCGTCATTCGCCACGGCTGTCGGCGCCGTCGCCGAGCCGGCGACGAGCACGTCGAGGGTGCCGCCCGCTACCTGCGCTCTTCCGGCATCGACATCGGCGATGTCGCTGATCGTTACCTTCGCACCCAGGGCAGTCGCCGACGCCGTGAACGAATGCTCGAGCGCCTGCGATCCACCGCTGAAGCCCACCCGGACCGGGTTGGTCTTGCCGGCGAGCAGTGACGCCGCCACGATGCCAACCACGACGGCGATAGACATCACGATCGTGCCGCCGACGAAGACGCGCGAGCTCAGACGCTTGCGGACCTCGCGGCGGGTCACGAGGAAGGTGGTAGGCAGGCGGCGTGTTTCCAGGCTCATAGATCGCGGTTCATGCCGCTGCCTCCTCGATCACATTCCGGAAGATCTCGCCTAGGCTCGGTTCGACGCGCTCGAACCCTCGCACCGGTCCGGTGCTCAGGCCCGCCTGGAGCAGCGCTTGATCGTCGACGCCCGGATCCATCTCGAAAAGCCGCCGCGTGCCGTCGGTCCGCACGAGCCGGACGCCCGGCACGGCGACATCCCAATCGCCAGGAGCCCCGGGCACATCGATCCAGCGGCGTTCCTGACCTCCGGCCCGGAGCTCGGTCACGGTGCCGCAGGCGACCATCCGCCCCCTGTCCACGATGCCCACTCGGTCGCACAATCGCTCGACTAGCTCGAGCTCATGGCTCGAGAAGATGACCGGGACTCCCGCGTCCGCCCTTTCGCGGAGCACCTCAGCCATCACATCGACAGCAACCGGGTCGAGCCCGGCGAACGGCTCATCGAGGACTAGAACGTCAGGCCCGAAGACCAATGCGGCCGCGAGCTGGATGCGTTGCTGGTTGCCCAGGCTGAGCGCTTGGACATCGTCGCCGGCTCTGTTCGAGAGACCGAAGCGTTCCAGCCAGCGCATAGCAGAGATCCGAGCGTCGGAGCCGCTCATGCCGTGCAGCTCGCCCAGGTACGCCAGCTGTTCGGCCAACCCCATCTTCGGATAGAGCCCCCGCTCTTCGGGCATGTAGCCGATCCGCCGGCGCGCTTCGAGGTCGAGCAGGCGTCCATCCCATCGCACTTCGCCTGTGTCCGGCCTGAGGACTCCGAGCACGATCCGCATCGTGGTGGTCTTGCCCGCACCGTTCCGACCGACAAACCCGAACACCTCGCCCGCGTGGACGTCGAAGCTCAGGTCTTGTATAGCGACTGTCTGACCGTATCGCTTGGAGATGCCATCGATCTCGAGACTGCGGGCCTTGCTCATAACGGCATGAGGGTAGCACCACTCCTGAACGTTGGTGCTAATCTTTGGACATGCGTTCAGCAGGCGCCACACGTCGAGTCGAACGGACTTTCACGGAGGCTGCTCGGTGTGCCCAGATCGTCCAGGCCGCGATTGACACGATCGCGGAGGTTGGCTTCGCCCGAGCCTCCCTGGCCCGCATCGGCGAGCGCATCGGAATCAGCAAGGGCCTGATTGGCTACCACTTCGCGGGCAAAGACGATCTCATCCGGCAAGTGGTGTCCGAAATCCTCGAGCAGGGCAAGGCCTACATGGTCCCTCGCATCCTCGCCGAGCAGCCCGGGCCGAACATGTTGCGCGCATACATCGAGTCGAACCTCGGCTTCATGCGAGAGCACCGGAACTACATGATGGCCATCGCGGAGATCAAACGGAACGGCATGACCGCCGACGGCCAGCAGCGGTTCTACGGCGAGGCCGACATGGATAGTTTCGCGCGCGAGCTCGCGGATTCGCTATCGAGCTTCCAGGCCGGCGGGCATCTCAAGGCCGACTTCGATCCTCGGGTCATGGCAATTGCAATCCGTGCCACCATCGACACGGTGCCACGCCAACTGACGGATCCGGGCTTCGACATCGACACGTACGCAAGGCAGATCGCTGATCTGTTCGTTCAGGCAACCAGCCCCTCGGCGAAGGCCTGAGATCCGGAGCCGCGCACGGGGATCTGCTCGCTGCCGCTTAGCGCTGCCCGATCGGTTAAGGCAGGAGCCAAATCTCGCTTCATGAAGCGTCCTTGAGCCAAGCCGACGAGCTCACAAACGAGCGCGAGTGGGACGTTCAGGTCGGCGGTGTCGGCTTGACTCCTCTCGCCCGACCATTAGGGTAGGTAGCCCTACCCTTCCGCGGCGGCGGCCCGGCAGCTGCCAACTTGGCGCGCCGCCTTTTGGCCGAATGCCACCCCAGCTCAAGAGGAGATCAGCGGTAGCCGCGGGACAACAGGTGGCGCGCACCGGCGTCCATTGCGTCCGCGCTAGCGACTTCAAAGTCGAACGCGTCCGCCAGCCGATCGGTCACGTTGAAGGCGAAGCAGACGGCAAGTGCGTCCGCCACCTGCTCGCGGGTGACGCCGGCGGCCAACACGGCTCTCATCTCGTCCTCATCGACGGCGTTAGCTCTGGTGAGTCGACCGAGCATGCGGAGTGTGACCCGCAGTGGCTCCTCGATCGGGGCAGAGTCGAGGTCTGCGAGCGTGGCCGCGACTCGCGCTTTGTCTCCGTACCACATGCTCGATGTGGCCGTATGCGCCGCGATGCAGAACTGACACTCGTTTACCTTCGAGACGTAGGCCGCCATCAGTTCCCGGTCGCCGACCGACCAGGCAGATGGACCCCGCATGACCTGGTGGGTGAGAGGACCCGCTCCGTAGAAGTCCGGCCGGTAAAGGGCGAGCTTCACGGCGTCGAGCACCGGCCGGCGGGAGACGAGGCGTATCAGGGCAAGGAGGGCCTTCGTACGAAGCGAGTGGCCACGGTCGAGGATGGCAAGGCGCATCGCTTATGCCTTCTTCGTGGCGGCGTCGAGCGCGGCCAATCCGCTTTCGTACTGCCGACTCGCCTGGCCCACGGCCGCGCAGATCACGATCTCGTAGATCTGGTTCTCGCTCAGACCGGAAGCACGCGCTGCGGCGATGTCGTCATCGGTGATCTTGTAGGCGCTCAAGGCCACCTTGGCAACCAACGTCCGGACCGGCTCGTCCAAGCCGTCGTTGTCGAATGCCGCGCGGCGCAACCGACTCGGCGCAGCGCCGCGGTCGCCTAGAATCCGATCGATTAGGGCACGATACAGGGGCCGTACTTCGGGCACCAGGCTCTCCTGTCCGGGTTGGCCCGAGTCTCCCATGGGCAAGCGGACGGGCACACGGAACCAACCACAAGACGGCGCCCAGCGAGACGGGTCGCGACCCTCCGCCGAGTAGGCACCGCACGATTGGACCTCAGCGGAGCCCTGTTCTGGGCCAACTCCTCGCTCGCCGCGAGTCCGATTCCGTCTGCACGCCTCGTGGGAGGTCGAGCATTTGGTGTCAAGTTGTTGCGTCGTACAGGTAGACGACCAAGCCGAAGGTCAGACCGAGCTCAGTCGGGCGAAAATTGAGCACGATGAATGGATACGCAGTGCTACTGCGGGGCATCAATGTCGGCGGCAAGAACATCGTGCCCATGGCGGACCTCAAGAGGTGTCTGGAAGACCTGGGGTTCGCTAACGTTTCAACGTACATTGCCAGTGGAAATGCGATCTTGGCCTCGGACCAACCCGCCGACGTGACCAGGGCCCAGATTGAAGCCGCCCTAACTCGAAGCTTCAAGCTTGATAGCCAACTAATCAGAACCGTAGTGTTGAGCCGAGGGCAGCTTCAAGCCGTAGTTGATAACAAGCCCAAGGGATTCGGTGAACAGCCGGAGAAATACCACAGCGATGCCATCTTTCTGATGGGCGTTGATGCGGCCCAGGCTATGACGGCGTTTAGTCCGCGCGAGGGCGTCGACAGCGTGTGGCCGGGCGACGGAGTTATCTATTCGCAACGCCTGAGCGCCGAGCGCACGAAGAGCCGCCTCAGTAAGGTGATGGCTTCGCCGCTCTACAAATCCATGACCATCCGGAACTGGGCCACGACAACAGCGTTACTGGACTTGCTCGAACGCACAGATGCGAGCAACTGGACCCTGGACGATCACCCGTAGAGCGCCTTCCGCGCCCGAGCTTGATCCTGCCCATTTGAGGGTGATCGTGCACCGACCGACCTGACTGTCCCCTACTTGATCTTGACGCGGCCGTTCGTGACTGAGCCTATCGAGGAGGTTGCAGGAATCTCGGCCTGGCCGACCAGGTGGTGCTTCACGGTCGAGTTGCGACGTGGCCGGCCAGTGGGGCCCAGCTCATTCGCGAGCAGACCCGTCGCGTTACGGCCTCCGGGAGTCGAGCCGGATCGTCCACTCCTCGACGCTGTCGATCACCAGGTGCGACCCCAGCCACGGATCGCCGGCGAGCGTTGCTCTAACGGCGGCTTCCGAGTCGGCCTCGACCACGAGCAGGACGCGGTCGGCATCGAGTGGGCCACCGAGCACGATGAAGCCGGAATCGACCAGCTCGTCCATGAACCCCGCGTGCTCGCCCCACAGGGACTGCTCGGCCATCGGCCGCGAGTGATCCCACGCGGGTCCTGCATGGAGTTCTCTGACCAGGTACATCGTCACTGCCCATTCTAGGCCCGATGGGTTTCACGGAGCTCTCGCGGGTTCGGTGAAGGCCGGCCGAACCCCCTTCTACTCGGCTCGGGCGGTTTTCGGGATCGACCATGGCTCACGGTCCAGTGCGGCCTCGAACTCGGCTCGCCCGTGGACCGGGTCGCCGTGCGAGACCAGGACATGCTCGAATGGTAGGACGAGCATGGCTCGTAGCGCCGGCAATGTGACCTGTTCGAGGATCGGCGACCACCAGACTCGTAGCACTCCACCCGGTGCCGTCATGCCGTCGGCGAACACGATCGCCCGCTGATCGGGCAGGTAGAGCGGCGTCTCCCCGAAGCCGCGGCCATCGAACAGGGCTCGCAGGCCGCCGGGGAGCGTGTCACCGGGAAGCACCGGGGTGAGATCGCTTTGCGGCGCGAGCCCACGCTCCCAGCGCCACGGCCCGTACGGGGCAGCGCCGTACCAGTGAACAAACAGATCGACGTCGCGGAGATGGTCAGGCTTGATCACGATCACCGTCGACGGAGGCGCCGCGGCGAGACGCTCGTATACGCCGTGTGTGCCCGGCGGCGGGGCAAGAGGGTCTAGCAGGATGCTTCGACCGTCGACTTCGACGACGAAGGACGACACTTTGGGCTCCCAGTCATCACCTTCGCGCCACTCCCAGTGCGGCTGTCGCCAGAGCCATAGACCACGTGCTACGTCGCGGATCTCGACATCGCTGGAGCTCATTCCGCTCATGGGTTGGTCTCCTTCGCTGGCAGTTCGTGGTGCTGTCGCGGTTCATCGCCGGCGACTTCTACTGGCAGTGCTCGGCCGACACAGTGTCCACGCGGAGTCCGATCCGTTTCTCGGTCGGTTGAACACTATCCTGCCGCCGGTGAACCAACCACCGCTCGCGACTCACGAGTTCGCACTCGAGCCGAAATGGGACATTCCGGTCGCCAGGGTCGGTGTCACTCCTCTCGCCCCGACCATCCGAGTAGGCCTTGCCTACCCGATCCTCATCCGTCCAGCCAGCGCTGGCCCGGCCAGCGTCTTGACGCGGCCTTCCGCTGAGCGTACGCTAGTACGTACGTAAGAGGAAACCCCCAGGCCATGACCACCGTTACCGCAACTGAAGCGCGCAAGCACCTCTATAAGCTTCTGGACGACGTGTCGGACTCTCATGAGCCGGTCCAGATCACCGGCAAGCGCGGCAATGCGGTGCTGGTTGGCGAGGATGACTGGCGCGCCGTCCAGGAGACGTTGTACCTCGTGTCCATTCCGGGGATGCGCGAGTCCATCATCGAGGGCATGGCGACGCCGCCGGAGGAACTCGACTCTGAGCTGCGCTGGTGAACTGGAAGCTCGTCTATACGAAGCAGGCCCAGAAGGACGCCGAGAAGCTGGCCGCGGCCGACCTGAAACCTAAGGCGCAAGCGCTCCTGGCGATCCTCGAGCAGAACCCCTACCAGACGCCGCCTCCATTCGAGAAGCTCGTGGGCGACCTGTCCGGGGCGTACTCGCGGCGAATCAGCATTCAGCACCGCCTGGTCTACCAAGTGCTTGACGATGCCCGCACCGTGAAGGTGCTCCGGATGTGGACGCACCACCAGTAGGTCGGGGGTGACTGCTGGCCTCTTAGCCCCAGAAAACGGCAGTCGGATCCGCGGCGATCTCCGCCAGAAGTGGATCAACGAAGGGCGCGGGCTCCGTTCGCTGGTAGCGGTGCCAGGCGGAGTTGCGATCGCGCCAGAAGAGCGTCCAAGCCGACGCGGTCGGAGAGAACTTGAGCCGGGCGATCGGAAGGCGAGTCCAATCGGGGCCGATTTCTGGCGTCCAGGGCGCACGGCATTCGACGATGGTGACGGAGCTGCCATTGACCTCAACCTCGAGCCGAACCTGATGACGCAGGTGGGCGGGAACCCGTCCCTCCGCGTATCGGCGGATCTTGGCCAGGTCGATCTCGGGCAGGTAGGACTTGGTCGCAGGCATGGCGCCATCCTAGCGACGGGAAGCAAGCCAGACCGGAGAACCGCTACCAAGAATCCAAAGATAGGCCCATAACCTTGGATTTGAGGCAAGGAATCCAAGGTTCTTAGCCCGCCTTCTTGAGCGCAGAAACGATCGAATCGGGCACGATAATCCGCGGGACGGGAAGTGCAGCCGCCAGACCTCTCGCCCCGACCATTCGAGTAGGTAGGCCGTAGGCCCGACCCGGGCGGGTCGGCAACCGGCAGAGACGTGCCCTAAAGGCGGCCGATGAAGAAGTAGGAACGCATCGTCGGATCCGGAAGCGCGTCTGCCGAGGCTTGCGCCGGGCCAGGAGATATCGGCCGGCCATATCGGACAGCCAGACGTCCTGGTTCCACCAGTTCGACGTCGCGCCAGCCTGACGATTGGAGTAGCGACCGCGGGTCGTCGGTGAAGAACGGGGCTGGGTCGCCACGAGCCGCCCGCGACTCGAGGTAGCGCGCCATCCCCGGAGCGCGAAGCAGGCCACTTCCACTTGCGTCCGCGGCAATGGCACTACCGGCTCCGGAAAGGCGGGCAGTAGCGCCAACCAGCCGATCGACCGTCGACTCTGTCAGATAGAAGAACAGCCCCTCAGCGATCCAGAGGGTCCTGCGTCCCGGCCGAAACCCGACGGCAAGCAATTCGGGCTCCCACTCGCTCGCCAGATCAACCGCCACGGGATGCCGGCGACACCCGGGGGATGCTCCTGCCGCGGCGAGCACCGTCTCCTTGTCGTGGAGGAGTTCGGCCTCGTCGATCTCGAACCAATCGAGCGACTCAGGCAAGGTCAGTCGGAACGCTCGGGTGTCGAGTCCAGCGCCGAGCAGGACAACCTGGTCCATCAACGGGGCATGATCCCGGATCAGATCCTCGAAGAAGCGCGTTCTGATCGGGATGAAATCGTTCCGGCCACCCGACGCTCGTTCTGATGCCGCCATCGAGAGTCGACCGGCATCGCCGGCGAGAAGGCCTGCCCATGGGTCCTCGAACAGGTGGTCAGGCCTCGCCGACTCGCGCTCCCGGACGGCGGCGATCCATCGGGCCGAGTAGGCGCTTGTGGACAACCTCAGTTCTCCCGACATCTCACGCTCGTTTCCACTTTCCTCCGGGCACCTAGCGATACTTGGCGGCCTCCCCGATCGGGGATGATCCTCTTCACATCCCTCGGCTCGGTAAATGGCCTGTTGTCCGCCATCTACGCGGGAGCTGTGTGGCTCTTTACAGCCGAGGTCCAATGCCTCTATCTTCTCTGTGCCGAGGAGCTTCTCGGCATCGGCCAAGAAGGGGGCCCCTGTCCTGAGATGGGCCGGGGGCCGGTTAGAGGAGGAACGAGGGTGTCCAGGTTGTTCCGTTTTGCTGCGGTTGGAACCGCCGTCATGACGATGCTCGCTGTGGCATCACCTACCTACGCCGCGTCACCATCCACGATGTCTCCGTCAGCAGCGGTCGCGACTCCAGCCGTCACGAGCGGCTACATCGGCTCGGTCACCGTGTCTGAGGCGCAGTTGGAGGCTGCGGGCAAGGTGAAGGTCGTGAATGCTCCGAAGGCCACGGTTCAGCCGATGGCAGGGTGTCTGTATGACTGCCTTCACGTGCGCGACGTGAGTTATTGGTACGAGGGTCAGATTTACGAGACGCAGGCGCAAGCCAACCACAAGAACGTTGGCACCACCGGCCAGCTTACGATGAGCGTAACGCTGTCCGTCTCCAATAGCTGGAGCGCCAGCGTTGGGATAAGTGCTGGGCCCGTGACGGCTGGAGTTGGCTTCGATGTGACCAACTCAGCGTCGGTTCTATTCCAGCACACCGTCGACGTCCCGGCGTACACATGCGTCCAGATCAAGGCGTATGAACTCGTCGCCGTCTACAAGTTCAACGTCTACCAGGAGCCGTTCATTGGGAGTGATACGCGGATCGGCAACGGCTGGGCGCAACGCCGCGATGGTCAGCGCTTCGACGTCTACTACTGTTAGCGCCTATCACGACTGAGGGAATTCGTGCGGCCGATGTCCGAACGCTTGGGCGTCGGCCGCTTTGTTGTACGAGTGACGATGGGTTGCTCCGAATTGCCGGCTCTCGGAATTGAATCAGTGAACACCTTCCGGAGTGAGCCGGGTTTCGCAGTCGCCGCGGCAAATTGATCACCCCGCGCCGGTAGTGGTGTCTGGCTCTTGCTCTCGGCTGAGCCCATTGCTCAATTCCCCTCCTCCGAGGCTTACGGTCTTGAACTCCGACGGCCCAAACAGAACGACCCCAGCCGGTGAGAGGCCTGGCCAGTGGAAGAAGTGGGGGCAGTCGCTGCTCGCGGAAACCGCCCGCTGCGATGGGTGCGGACGGTCGCGTATGGGACAGTTGCGGTCTCACGCCGACGATAGGTCCGTCGCGTGCGGCGCACCTTGCAGACCAGTTGCCATGGGTTGCCCAGGCGGCCACCAACACTCGCTGAGGAACCCTTCCTCGTGTCTCTTGTAATGATTGGCTTTTCGGAGCGTCTACTAGAGTGAAGGGTCGAAGGCGAGAGGGATCGGCACAGCAGATGCAAGCGGCGATGCGGCTTCGGTCGAACGGCGAGCTACTGGATGCAATCGTGGCCAGCGAGATGCCCTCGCTAGTTCCCCGGCTCTACAACTTCGCCCGCTACCGCCTGCCGCCAGCGGACGCGGAAGACGCCGTCGCGGTTGCCTTGGAGCACGTGTGGCGAAATCGGCGAAAGCTTCCGAGCACGAGTCCCGAGTCCGTGGAGGCTTGGCTCATGCGGGTGGCCATAAACCGGATGCGCGACGAAGTAAGGCGACATCGGCGACGGCCCGTTGAGGCATACCTGTCGGACCTCGAGCTCCCGGCCGAGATCGAACCGGATGAAGCTCAACAACGCATGGACGATACCGTGCGCCTTCGAAAATGCCTGGCCAGGCTCTCGCAGGTGGATGGCGACCTCATCTCTCTACGTTTCGGTGCTGGTCTGTCGAATGGCGAAATCGCGGAATACCGACGCACAAGTTCCGGCGCAGTCGCGGTAGCGCTTCACCGTGCGCTCGGTCGGCTTCGCGAGGAAATGCTTCGAGAGGAATGAGATGCAAGACCACGACGACGAAGGGATGATTGCCCTGCTCAACCGCGCGCGGTTCACTGCCCCTCCAATCGACCAGGTGTGGCGTGTGCGCAATTCAAAGCGCCCAGGGCGGCGTCCAATGCGACTTCTCGCCGTGGCTGCCGCTTTGCTCTGCTTCATGACCGCGTCGATCGGTTTCGCAGCAGCACGCGTAGGCTGGCTCAACGAGTTCATACCTGGTGGGCAATGCCCGAGCGGAGACTTGCTCTGCGGCACGGACTATGCCCAGGTGGCACTGAGCGTTGATCATCGGACGGGCATCACCATGGTGAATGTCCTCGTAGAGCCCGGGTTGTCGGTCGCCCGGCTGCATCAAATCAGCGAAACCTTTGTGCAGCGTATGTCAGGCCATCGCGTGATCGTCTACTTGTTTTCTGATCTTCCCGCTGGACCGATGGGTGCAGGGTTCGCGCAAGGGCCGATGAGTGACGATGCGAGTGCCCCTCGCCCGTTGTCCAGTCTGCTCCCGTATTGGTTGATGACGTACGACCACGGGCCTTCCGGCGTCGACGTAACGATGCCTTAGCCGGACGTCCTTTTCGAAGACTCTCCTTCATCGACCCAGGCCATGCCACCAAATAGGGTCGGTACGTCCGGGTCGGCGGGGCGCCGACCGAGCCGACCCTTGACCGCACGAGGCTCGCGTTGGGTCCGGTGATGAAGCCGTCGAGGGACATCGACATGTAAAGAACGGTCGAGGGCATCGCGTCGCTCCTGATGGTCGATTCCACTCTATGCCGCGGCGTCCTCCGAGAGATCGCCAGGCGCATCCTCCGCCACGTCGTCGGCGTCCCGTCCCGCTTGCATCCCGGCAGCCGGCACTCGAAGCAGGGCTGATCCGATCACCGCGGCGGCCGCGGCGAACGCGGCGCCTGCGAGGAACGCGAGATGGTACCCGCCCAGGATGCATCGGCGTTCAGCCAGCGCGGGACGCTGATCGAGTTCGGCGGCGGGACCAACTGGCTCGATGCCGCTGAAGACGAAGCTCGGATTGGCGCTGCCCGCGCTTACGGCGCCACGCTCGAGCCCTATGCGAGCGGCGTGTATGTGAACGTCATCGGCGACGAGGGCCAGGCCGGCGTCCAGCGGGCCTATCCCGGGAAGAAGCTCGCACGCCTCATGGAGCTGAAACGCCGATACGCCCCCGACAACGTCTTCCACCTCAATCACAACATCCGTCCCGGTTGAGACGGAGTCAGTCGCGATGGCGGAGGTATTGAAATGGACGCGGCGGACAACAAGCGAATCGTGCGTCGGTTCGTAGACGAGATCTTCGTCCAGGGTCGCCAGGGAGCCGTGGACGAACTCGTTGCAGATGATTTCGTGGCGCACACCTGGCCGTCGGTGACCGGAAACGGCAAGCAAGACCTGAAGCTCGCGATGGAGCGGATCTCTACGGCGCTGGCCGAGCCCTCGTTCCAGATCGACGACATGATCGGCGAGGGCGACCTCGTGGCCGTCCGCCTGACCGCGAGCGCCCGCCAGGTCGGCGATTTCATGGGCATGTCCGGATCTGGGCGAAGCTACACCATCGGAGAACAACACATGTTCCGGCTGCTCGACGGGAAAGTCGTCGAGCACTGGCATCAGTTCGACCAGCTCGGAATGATGCGTCAGCTCGGCATCACGCCGCCCACCGCGAAGTAGTCGCTGCCGCGTACTTGCGACGCGACCAGGAGGTTTCCCTTGCCGCCCATTCGCTTCGACCACATCGGGATAACGGTCGCAGACCTCGACGCTGTGACGGCGTTCTTCGTCGGGCTGGGTCTCGAGGTTGAGGGCCGGATGCTCATGGAAGGTGAGTTCGTCGACACCGTCATCGGCATTCCGAACTCCCGTTCCGAGATCGTGATGCTGCGGCTACCCGACGGAGGAACGAAGCTGGAGCTGTCGAGCTTCATCCGGCCGGGCCATCAACCGGGCACGCCCGACGCCATGTCCACGGAACTGGGGCTGCGCAACATCTGCTTCGAAGTGGGCGACCTCGAGGCCGTGCTCGGCCGGCTGGCCGCTGACGGCTACGGCCTTGTCGGTGGCATCGGTCAGTACGAGGACATGTGGCGCCAGACGTACGTACGCGGGCCAGAAGGAATCATCGTGGCCTTGGCCCAGCGCATCGGCTAAGGCCATGAGCCGGAGCGATCTCGGAGACGGGCACGGGCATTGACCGGATTCGCGATCGGTACATCAGTCCTCGCATGGTGGTCGTCACTCCTCCTGGTCGACTTCATCACCTCCCTTGACGGCTCGGCGCGAACAGCAGGACAAGCAGGGCGACGCCTTGGACCCGGGCTGGGTGCCCGCCCTCGAAGACCGCCGTGATGGCAGGGAACCCAGCTAATTCGCCTACCCCAAGCCGTCTAGCCACCGCCTGCAACCGACGACCTCACAGTCGAGACGCTGGCGATGAGATCCCGGTCCGTGTTGCGTCCCTCCCTAGAATGCAACTCCACACCCGCCTAGCCACGCGTCAGGCGACCGCACCGAGTATCACGGAATCCACCTGGAAGGAAGAAGCGTGGACGCCGACAACCGGATTGTGAAACTGTGTGCGCGAGGAATTGAGGCCGAGGCCGCTGGCGACCCGTCGAAGGCTCGGGCTCTGTTCGATCAGGCTTGGAACGCCGCGTCGGACGACTGGGAGCGCTGCGTTGCCGCGCACTACGTAGCCCGTCACCAGGACACACCGCAGTCGACGCTGCACTGGAACGAAGCGTGCCTCCGATACGCCGACTCGGTCGGTGACGAACGTGTCGCCGGCTTCTACCCCTCGCTCTATCTCAACATCGGCCATTCGCGCGAGGCGCTGGGCGAGCTTGATCTCGCGGCTGCGGCATACGCTAAAGCCGAGGCATGCCTGGGGATTCTGCCGCCGGGCCCATATGCGGACATGGTGCGCGATGGTGTCGTCAGGGGGATCGGGCGCCTCAAGGCGTGACCGACCAGGCCGCGACAACGGACCGGCCCTGAAGGAAGCGGCCCTCCGGTTCGCAACGGACCCTTGGCGTCGCCCCCGGCCGCAGCTTCGAAAGCGCGGCCATTTCGGGGTGACTGTCGAGGGACATCAAAACCTGGACAACCGCGGACCTGGCGACTCATTGTAGTCGTGCGTCAACTCCAACAAATGCTGAGACCAGACGCCCACGACGTGCTCATACTCGGCCGCCTGGTAGCTGTGGCCAGGAGTACGGCGGGAACGGGTGGTGCTTACTCCTTCGGGTAGGCCAGCGATTCCACGATCGAGAGGATCAACTGCTCGCGAGCCGCCTGCTCGCCCGGCGGCACGTAGGCGATGACGTCCGCGAACAGGTCTTCGCGGACTTTGAGCGACAGCGCGATCATGGCGAGCTTCTCGTTCTGGGCATCTAGGCGGGCACCTTGCCGTCCGGCCGAAGCGAACGCAATCGGCACTGGCAGTGTCAGCCCCATTCCGGACGCCAGCAGTTTCAGGTTGTCGGGAAGATGCACCGCGGCATCGGTCGTCGTTCCCGGGAGGATCGTGTTCTCGGAGAACTGGATAAAGACATCGCCCGAATTGAGCCTCCCGAGACCGATGAGACGGTCGTTGGCGGCCTGGCTCGAGACGACGTACAGGATCCCCAGGTTATCGGTGCCCGTCCAGCGATCGGGGAACTTGACGGATCGGCCGCCGGCATTGGCCGTCAGAGTCTGAGTCAATGCTATTTCAGCGAGGGTCGGCACCCCGCTCGATCCCGGTGTCTGCGTCGCACCAGGAGCCTGGGAAGATGTACCCGCAGATGAATTGCCGCACCCGGCCAGCGAGAAAGAAAGAACCAGCGCAGCCGCGACAGCCAGGTGGGAACGAGTTGCCCGGCCGACCATGGAACCCTCCTTTGAGATGCTTGCGTGTGGCAAATCATACCCAGGCAACGACGTCGCCACCAACGCCACACCCAGGGTTTGGCCTGCCCATTTGAGGGTGATGCTGAACCGACTTACCTGAATGTCCCAATACGGGTCATAGATCGGGTGACGCAGCCCCCGATCGGTCACAGGCCCCGCCGGCCCGGAAGAGTTCGTCCACGCAGACGACGGCGCGGGACCACGCCTTTGATGGTCATCGAGGAGCGCAGCCGCGTGAACGAGATCTACTCGCTCAGCCAGAGGGCGATGTCGCCCGCCGAGGGGATGCGGCCGTAGCTAACGACCTTGCCGTCGATGACAAGCCCGGGCGTGCTCATGATCCCGTAGGCCATGATGGCGCCGTAGTCGGTGACCTTGACCACCTCGGCCTCCACGCCGGCCATCTCGACCGCCTCGCGGGCGACCTTCTCGAGCCGGACGCAGTTGGCGCAACCGGGACCCAGAACTTCGATCTTCTTCATGGCGTTGATCCCTTTCTTGATGACTCGCTTTAGGCGATCAGGAAGTTGAACAGGTAGCCGACGAACAGGACCCCGATCGTCACCACAGTGCCGAAGACGGCGATCAGCGGCCACTTGATGACGCGGCGCAGGATGATGAACTCGGGCAGGCTGATGGCGGTGATGGCCATCATGAAAGCGAGAGTTGTGCCCATCGGCATGCCCTTGCCAAGGAGGGCCTGAACGATCGGGATGGTGCCGGCGGCGTTGGAGTAGAGCGGCAGGGCGATCAGGACGACGATCGGAACCGCAAGCGGGTTTGATCGGCCGCCGATGGCGGCGACCAGGTCCGTCGGGGCATAGCCGTGGATAAGCGCGCCGATACCGATACCGACGATCAGGTAAGGCAGGATCCGCTTCACGAGGTCCTTCGTGTAAGCCCAGGCATCGTGGATCCGGTCTTCCCAGGTCAGGTGGATCTCGATCGCGGTCCCGCCCTTGCCCTGGAGGTCCCAGACGTAGTCCTCGACAAAGCGCTCCATGTGCAGCTTGCCGATCACAAGGCCGCCGATCATCGCGACGGTCAGTCCGGCGGCCATGTAGACGAGCGCGACCCAGGGTCCGAACAGACCCCAGAGCAGGACCAGCGCGACTTCGTTGACCATCGGCGAGCTGATTAGGAAGGCGAATGTGACTCCGAGCGGAATGCCGGCCTCGACGAAGCCGATGAAGAGCGGCACGGCGGAGCAGGAGCAGAACGGGGTGACGATGCCGAACGAGGCCGCCGCCGCGGAGCCCGCCACCGTGCCTCGGCCGGCCAGCGCCGACCGAACCTTCTCGGGCGGGAAGAAGCCGCGGATCAGCGTGACGACGGTGATGATGCCGAGAAGGAGCAGCAGCACCTTGGGCACGTCGAGGAGGAAGAAGGCGATCGCCTCGCCGAAGTGGGACCCGCGCTCCAGCCCGAAGACCGAGAACGTAAGCCAGTCCGAGAGCGGCGCTTCGGTGAACCATGCGACAAGCCAGGCCACGACCGAAATGCCGACGGTCAGCTTGAGTGGGAGATGGAAGCGTCCTCGGACGGCGCCGAGGCTGAGGGTGGTCATCGAATGGGCTCCAGGACGGTCATGAGCTGCGCCAGTGCCGCAGTGCAGGCAGCTTCGTCGCGCTCGTAGTAGTTGCGGCGTGTATCGGCCGCCATGCGCGAGGCGCGAACGAGGCCGGCCTCGCGAAGGCGGGCCAGATGGTTGCTCACGTTGTTCGAGCGTTCGTCGAGCGCGGCGGCCATCTCGCAGACGCAGAGCGGGCCGTTGCGGAGCAAGGCCAGGATGGTGGCTCGGTTGCGATCGGCGAGCAGGATGGCGACCGCGACGGGCGCCTCGACGTCCGGTGCCACCAGGTTGAGGCGGATTTCGGGAAGGATCGAAGTATCAGCGGGCATCTGGCACCTCCACGGGCATGCCGTCGGTGGCTGCGATTCGGGTGGTCATGAGAGGAGGATCCAGGCGCGCTGCGCGGCGAGGGCGACGAGCGCGATGGCGAAGATTCGGGACAGCGTCGCGCTCTTCACCCGTCCCACCATGAAACGGGCTCCGAGCCAGGCGCCGATGACCGAGGCGACCGACGTGACGATGACGGTAGGCCAGTCGAACTGGGCCGAGCCGAGGTGACTGGCGAAGGCCGAGAACGAGGGCAGCGTGACGGCAACCGAGTTGGTCGCGGCCGCCAGGCGGGCGCTATAGCCGACCAGAACGAGTGTCGGCATGAGCAGGAAGCCGGGGCCTACTCCGAGGAAGCCCGCGAAGACCGAGATTGGAGCCGCGGCGACGCTCGCCTTGGCCCGCGACCGGTCCGTGATCGCCGTGACATCCTCGGTCGAGGCACCCTTCGGCATCGCCATCCGGACCGCGAGGAACACCAGGACGGCGACGTAGAGCCACCAGATGAAGTCCGTGGAGGCGAACTGCAGCAGCCAGACGCCGAGCGGCGCGCCGATCGTGGTGATGATCACGAGGATGAGCGCCCCCCGGCGATCGACCATGCCGGCGCGCCAGAAGGCGATGGCGCCGGAGATGGCCGTCAACCCGTTGAGGAGCAGCGTCCAGGGCTGGATGACGTCCTTGAGGTCATAGCCGAAGAGCCCGAGAACCGGGACGGCCACGAACGCCACGCCCAGGCCCATCATTCCCGAGAGGAATGAGAGGCCGAACAGGAGCGGGGCGAGAACGATCAACATGTCATCACAAACTGTGTCAGCCGCGACTGACATAACCGAGTGATGCATGGCCCGACCTGGGCGGGCCGAAGGTCACAGCCCTTCCACGGCCCGTCTATGAAGACAGACCGACGCGGGACCCAGACTCAGGAGGTTCCCAGGCCGCGGCTCACTCGCGCACTCGACCTTGAAAGCGCTATCGCCGGAAGCTCGACCCCTGCCTTGAGCTCGCCCGCGATCTGCCTGAATCGAGAGGCGGCGTCGGGGCAGAGCCTGTAGGCGATGTTCGTGCCGTGGCGATCGGCGCACACCCAGCCGGCCTCGCGCAACACCCGAAGGTGGTGCGAGACGGTCGGCTGATGAACGGTGCAGCAGGCCGTGAGATCACACGCCCGGATCGGCCCCTCCGAACTCAACTCGCGAATGATCGCGAGCCGCGTCGAGTCGGCTGCCGCGTGGAGTAAGCGGACGTCGGGGTCGCGCACGCTCAGCAGCTCTGCGGTGCAACCAGCTGCGCATAGTCGAAGCCGAGTGAGCGCGTGATGTATCGCGCCACAACCGGCAGGAAGGTCTTGATCTCGTTGGTCGTCCGCAGGCTGGCCATGATCGTCTCGCTGGCGCGGATCGCTGCCTGGCTCTCGCGGAACGCGTCGATCTGGGCCTGCGTCGGCGAGAGGCCTGCCTCCTGCAGTCGCACCAGGTTGGATTGCTGCTCCTGCATCGTGGCCAGGATCGCCTGCGCGGTCAGGTCGGCTTCGAGCGCGTCGGTCGCGGCGCGAAACGCGGCCACCGCCGGGGCGTGGCCCAGCGCCCGGGCGAATTCGAGGGTCGCGGAGCGGAGTTCGTTGTCGAGCATTGTGGTTCTCCCTCAGCCGCCGCAGCAGCCGCCCGAGCGGCAGTTGGCGGCAAGGTCGATGTCTGTTTCGCTGCTTATGAGCGCGGCCGTCTCGCGGCAGATCGCCTCGAACTCGGTCTGCGCCGCGAGGTACTCGGCCACGGTCGGGAACGCGATCATCTCGGCCTGAAGCCGCTCGATGTGAGCCTGCTGCGCGGCGTCGAGCGTGCCGAGCCTGATCTCGAACTGCAGTTCGGCACGACCGGTATTGAAGGCTTCGATCGCGGCCTGGGCTCCCTCGTCCTTACCCAGAGCGGCGCCCGCCGTCCGCAGCCGCACGAACTCGGGGCTCGCTCGGAGCGCCGCCCCAAATGCGCCGGCCGCGAGATAGACCTGGGTCTCTGCTTCCCGGACGGCCGCCGCGACCTCCGCCGCCGGATCGACTGACTGCACGCTCATGTGATGAACCTCCTTCAGGCCACGATCGGCGAGGGGGCGAAGAGACGCTCGATAAGCGCGCCGACGCGGTCGAGCCCGGCGATCTCGGTTTCGAGAAGCGGCACTTCGAGAACAGGGACGCCGAACCGGCCGGCTATCTCGGCGAGATACCGCTGCTGCATGTCGTAGCGGGCGCGGCCGTATGGCGTGGCGCGCACCTCGACCGGCAGGACCATGTTCACGACGACAAGCCCGAGCGGTACGCCCACCGTGGCAAGCTCACGGATCGCGCGCTCGGCCTCGACGATCGGCGTCGCCTCGGGGTACATCACGAAGGCGAAGGTGCTTTGCGCCGGATCTCGCATCATGTCGATGACCCGCCCGAAGCGAGCCTTTGCCACGTCGTCGGCCGCCGCGGTCTCGACGGTCGCGAAGATCTTAACGTCGAGCTGGCGGCTCCAGTCGATCGGCAGCTCGAGCAGGCGCAGCGTGTGCCCTGTCGGTGCGGTATCGAAAACGGTCACGTCGTAGGTGTCCGCCGAGGCGAGATCGATGAACTGGTCGAACGCGGCCATCTCCTCGGTGCACGGCGAATCGAGTTCCTCGCGCATCGCCACGATCGACTCGGGGCTGCGGCCTCGCGCGACTGCGTCGGCGACGATCCGCTCCGTGTAGTCGACGGCGGCCGCCTTGGCGTCGACCCGCGCCGCCCAGAGGTTGGGCACGCCCGCCACGGGTCCGGGCTCCGAACCGACGCTCGTGCCCAGGACGTCCCCGATGTGGGCCGCGGGATCGGTGGTGACCAGGAGCGTTCGCTGACCACGCTCCGCGAGCCAGACCGCGGTCGCGCACGAGACGACCGTCTTGCCCACGCCGCCCTTACCCGCGAAGAAGATCGTTCGAGATCGACCGTCGGGCTCCAGCGTGGCTAGCGCGGCGGCTGGATCGGCGGTTCGAGCCGTGGCAATCGATGCAGGCTCATTGAGCCCGAACACAGGTCTCGGCGCTCCCCCATCGCGAAGGAGCGGCACGACGGCCCGCAGCCTCGCGATGCCGCGGACCTCGCCGTCGAGGAGCGGCACGTGACGGGTCGGCAGCGGCAGGGCGCGGGCGATCTCGCCCAGATACCGCTGCTGCATCTCGATCCGAGCGGCGTAGAAGGGCGTCTTCGCCTCGTCCGCGGGCACGACGCCGTTGACGATCAGTTCACTCGTGGGAATGCCGAGCTTCGCGAGCTCGGCGCCCGCGCGCCGCGTCTCGGCTAGAGCTGTGCCCTCGGGCTGGAGCACGAAGACGAAATGCGTCCTGCTGCGATCTCGCAGGGCGCCGAGGGCGCGCTCGTACTTGGCCTTCGCGTCTGCGATTGCCGCGGCAGGGCCGATGCACGTCTGGCCCGAGCCCGCCGAGGCCTCGGAGATGCTCCTGGACCAGGCCTCGGGCAGCTCGAGCAGGCGGACCGTATGCCCGGTCGGCGCCGTGTCGAAGATGACGAGATCGAACGAGGCGGGAGCGCCGGGTGCCGATGCGGCGTCGGGGTCGAGGAAGTCGGCGAACCGGTCGAACGCGGCAACCTCGGCAGTACACGGTCCCGCGAGTTGCTCCTCCATGACCTTGACGATCTCGGGCGGGAAGATCTCCCGGATCGGCGCGAGCGCGCGATCGGTGTACTCGGCGGTCGCTTTGTCGGGGTCGATCTCCATCGCCCAGAGTCCCAGGACCCCCGCGATCGGCGTGACCGCATGACCGATCGGCTGCTCGAAGGAGTCCGCGAGGTTGGACGCGGGATCGGTCGTGACGATGAGCACCGTCCGCCCGGCGTCGGCCTCGGCGACTGCGGTGGTGCAGGCCATCGTCGTTTTGCCCACGCCGCCCTTGCCCGAGAAGAAGCGGAATTCGGTCATGCGAACTAGATCCTTCCGAGATGTGATCGAGTGACGGCGTCAGGCGGAAGCGAGCGCGGCGCGGAGCTCGTCGAGCGTTGGATAGGCGTCGGTCTTGACGATGCGCCCGCGGACGACGGTGATCGGCAAGACCTCCAGGTTTCGTGCCTTGATGAGGGCGTAGACCTCGGGATTGCGCATGAACTCGCGTGGTTCGGAGGCCATCTGGCGTCGGACCACGGAGTGACCGCCCGACTCGACCGCAAGGAGCGCCTCGCCCAGGTCAACGAGCGTGGTATCGAGGACGGGCCCGCAGAGTCCGGTGGGGCAGCAGAGCGGCGGATCGAAGATCTCGACGTCGGCGGTGACGGTGGGGGTCACGGGATCGGTCATGAGACGAGTTCCTTTTCGGGTTCGCCGACGGAAAGGGCGAGTCGCTCGGCGACGGCACGGCCGATGGCGGAGAGGCGGAGCTTGCCGCCCGACGAGTGGAGTACGCCATCGATCAGCACGATCGGCGGCACGGCGCCGGCGGCGACCTGCGCCTCAATCTCCGGGTGGCGATCAACCTCGAGGGTGAATAGCTCCACGAACTCGAGCGACACCGCCGGCCCGAATCGCTCGTGGAGCTGACGCTCGAGCAGGCCGGCGGCGGCGCGCCAGGTCTTCTCGGGTGCGCACGCCGCCATCGGCGCGGCGGCCACGACCACGTGGCAACTCATGAGGGCAGGTTCGCCAGAGCAGCCGATAGCGGGGAATCGCCTGTGCCACGCGTCCCGCAGTCGTTGCAGATGCAAGCCGCGCTGGCGGTGTCCGGGGGCGTAAGGAGACCGTCGAGCGCCGCGCGAAGTCCCGCGAGGGCCTCGAGGTCGAGCGAGTAGTAGACCCAACGGCCGCTGCGTCGCTCTCGCAGGAGGCCGCTATCTCGGAGCGCGCGCAAGTGATGCGAGACGAGGGCGGGGCTCAGGGCCAGCGTTTCTCCGACGTCGCAGACGCAGTGCTCCCCATGGCCAAGAAGGGCGACGATGCGCGCCCGAGTCGGCTCGGCAATTGCCTGAAGACCGAGCATGATCTCAGGGGCGAGAGATGGTGCGAGCGGGTGTAGTTCGATGGCGCTCATGGCGTCATTCTAACAGACGTTATTACAACGCGCGTTTGTGCATTCGCAAAGCTGACGCTGTCGAGCAGTCCCTAGTCGGGCCATTTGAGTCACCTCAGCCCCATGGGCATCGGGGAGAGAGCGGTGTCGCGATACGGCTCCCCGCTTGACGGTTGGCTGACCAGCTGTTTAGTCTACTGAACGTGAGTTCAGCGATCGATCCCAGCGACCTTACCGCCCGCGCTTCCATCCGGAATGCCGCGCTGCGGCTCTTCGCCGAGCGAGGTCCGGACGCGGTGACCGTGCGCGAGATCGCCACGCAGGCCGGCGTCTCCCCGGCGCTCGTCCTACACCACTTCGGGAGCAAGGACGGCCTGCGTGCCGAGGTCGACGCGTTCGCAGCGCACGCGTTCGACGCGATCCTCGAGGGCATGCCCACCGATGAGCTCGCTGAACTGCTTACCGGCGGGTCGCCCAGAGGCTCGCTGGCCGAGGCATTTGCCCGGGGCTTCCCGCCCGGCTCGCCGCTGCCGGCCTACCTGCGCCGGCTGCTCCTGACCAACGACCCGGCTGGGGCCGCGCTGTTCGGGCGGTGGTATGCGGCGACCAGGCGCCTCCTCGACATGCTGGTCGAGATGGGCGTCGCCCGGCCGAGCGAAGACCCCGACGTCCGGGCAGCCTTCTTCCTGGTCAACGACCTTGCGCTCATCGTCCTGAGAAACCAGATCGCGGTGGCGATCGGTGCCGACCCGCTGACCCCGGCGGGGATGGACCGCTGGGCCCGGGAGGCCGGAATCGTCTACGCCGAGGGCGCGTTCCGTGCCCCGGAAAAGGAGTAACTAATGACGGCGTCCCAACCCGTTATCCGCGCCAAGGGTTTGACCAAGACCTTCGGATCGGTCCGCGCCCTCGACGGACTCGACCTCGAGGTGACCCCGGGAGAGGTCCACGGCTTCCTCGGCCCCAATGGCGCGGGCAAGTCGACGACGATCCGTATCGTCCTCGGCCTTATCCGCGCGAGCGGCGGGCACGTTGAGCTCTTCGGCGGTGACCCGTGGCGCCAGGCCGCGACGCTCCACGAACGGCTGGCCTATGTCGCCGGCGACGTCGCGCTCTGGTCGGGGCTCACCGGTGGGCAGTGCCTCGACGTCCTCGGCGCGACCCAGGGCGGGCTCGACGAGGCTCGCCGGACCGCCCTCCTCGAACGGTTCGACCTCGACCCAACCAAGCGGATCCGCGACTACTCCAAGGGCAACCGCCAAAAGGTCGCCCTCATCGCCGCGCTTGCCGCCGACGCCGAACTGCTGGTGCTCGACGAGCCCACCTCCGGACTGGACCCGCTCATGGAGCAACAATTCCAGGAGGTCGTCCGCGAGCGGCGCAAGGATGGCTGCACCGTTCTCCTCTCGAGTCACATCCTCGGCGAGGTCGAGGCCCTTGCCGACCGGGTGACGATCATCCGCCGGGGCCGGACCGTGACGACCGGGACCCTGGCCGAGCTGCGACGGCATACCCGTACACACGTCCACGCGGTCACCATCGACGAGCCCGCGGGCCTCGCCGATGCCACCGGCGTCGCGGACTACGTCTCCGCCCGACTCGACGGCCACGCCGACAGCCGGTTCACCATCGACGCCGAGCACCTCGACGACGTCGTCGGCAGGCTGCACGCCGCGCGGATCCATACGCTCACCGTGACCCCGCCGAGCCTCGACGCGCTCTTCCTTCGCAGCTACGGCGGGGACGCCGGGCCGCTCGACACGTCCGAGCTCGGAGAGCCCATGGAGGCGGTCCGATGACCGCGACCGGCCTGCGGGCCATGCTCCGCGTCCAATGGCGGACGCACCGTCGCGGCACGCTCGTCTGGGTGCTCGCACTCATCGCCTTGATGGTCGGCACCGCGGGGTCGATCGCCGGCCTCTACAACACCCCGGAGAAGATCCACACCTACGCGGCGGCCGTCACCGCCGGTGACGCCCTCGTGGTGATCAACGGCAGGGTCGAGGGGATCGACAGTCTCGGCGGGATCATCGCCGACGAGTTCGGCTTCTTTGCCGCCTTCCTCCTCCCCTTGCTCGGGATCAGCCTCGTCGCACTCATGACCCGGAGTGAGGAGGAGGCGGGGCGGCTCGAGGCGGTCCTCGCGGGCCGCGTCGCGCGCCGTGTCCCGGTGCTCGCCGGGCTCACGATCGCGTCCGCGGCCATCGCCGTCACCACCATCGCGTTCGCGCTCGGACTCATCGCCTTTGGAGTGCCCGCGACGCGATCGATCCTCTACGCGGCCTCCCTCGGCGCGCTGGCGTTGGTCTTCGCCGGGCTCGCGGCGCTCCTCGCCCAGGTCACTCTGCATTCCCGGGGCGTTTACACCTGGGGCCTGCTTATCCTCGCCGGAGGCTATGTGCTGCGGGGTGTCGGCGACGTGACAAAGACGTGGATCACCTGGCTCTCGCCGCTCGGCTGGGCCGAGAAGGCCGCGGCCTTCGGCGACATGCGGTGGTGGACACTCCTGATCCCCCTCGCGGTCGGTGGGTTGCTCTCGACCCTGGCCATCCTAGTCGCCGGGCGCCGCGATCTTGGCAGCGCGCTCGTCGGCGGTGGTCCAGGCCCGGCGCGCGCGACCTCGTGGCTGCGCAGCCCGCTCGGCCTGGCGACCGCAATCCACCGCCCCGCGATCCTCGCATGGCTTGCCGGTGCGGTCATCCTCGCGGGCACGATGGGCTCGCTCGCCCGGCAGTTCATCGACGCCGTGCTCGGCAACCCGGCCATGGCCGCGGCCTTCGGTGTGTCGGGGGCCCAACCCGTCGACGAGATGGTTGCCCTCACCCAGCTCTACATCGCCATCATCGCCACGGGCTTTGCCGTCGGGGCCGTCGGCAGCCTGCGCGGCGAGGAGACGGCCGGCCGTCTCGAGCTGGGGCTGTCGGGCAACCTGTCGCGCCTGCGCTGGCTCGCCGCTCACGGGCTCGTGATTGTCACCGGCGTCGTGGTCATTGTCCTCGTCTCCTCGATCGTGCTGGCCGTCGGAATGGCCTGGTCGATGGGCACGACGGTGAACCTCGGTCGTGTCCTCTGGGCCGGCGCGGCCTACCTGCCGGCCGAACTCCTCGTCGGCGGGCTCGCGCTCGCGCTCTTCGGCCTGCGTCCCAGGGCGTTCCCGGCGGCCTGGGCCATCCTCGCTGTCGTCACCTTCATCGCCTTCCTCGGTCCTGGGCTCAAGCTGCCCACATGGCTCCTCGACCTCGCACCAACGACCCACATCGGCAACCCGCCGCTGGGCACTGTCGAGGCGGGGCAGTTGATCGCCCTCGGCGCCATCGCTGTGGCGCTCGGCCTCGCCGGCGCGGTCGGCTTCCGCGGCCGGGGGGTGCCGCAGGGCTGAGCCGGTGGGATTCCCGCAGGCTGAGGTGTCCCCCCACTTGCCAAGCGAACGGCGCTAAGCGCGGGGACGGGAGTTCATCGGGAGAACAGGCAGGCCCCTCCGACGCGCCTCCATGGCGTGGGCCAGGCATCTCGGTGCCTCCACGAGCTTATAGACATGGCCATCGAGAACCACCCACTCCGAAGGCTCACCGCAGGTTCCGCCCGGGCCTATCGGTTCGGTGCATCTCGCCGGAGATGCAGCAGCAAGGTCTCGGTTAGGGGTCACGTACGTTGGACTCCGGCCCACTGGATTACGCGGCCTGCCGTCGTCCCCTGGACAAGCAGTGTAAAGAGCACAATTCCGAAGGCGATCCCTTGAAGAAGCGCGCGATCGGGCGTCCCCTCGGGAATCGACAACGCCAGCGCGGTTGCCACTGCGCCGCGCAGTCCGGTCCAGTTCATGACGTGGAGCCAGGACAACGGTATCGATGGAGCGCGCCCAATCCGGCTGGCGAGCGTCGCTGCGCCGCCGAGCATTCCGTATACGACGATCGCCCGGCCCAGGACGACCGCCGCAACACCCCAGGCAATCCAGACGGCCGCCGCGGCAAGAGCACCAAGCGGGATGGCGATTCCGACGAGCAGGAACGCCGCACCGGTCAGGACATATGCGAGGAATTCCCACACGACGTCGATTGCCTCCTGGGCGCGTGGGCTCAGGCTCTCCTTTCGTGCATAGGTGCCCAGGACGATCCCGGCCACGACGCTCGCGATGATCCCGGACTGGTGAACGAGATCCGCAAGCAGGTAAGTCCCGTACGCCGCAAGAAGCGTGAGCGTCAGTTCGATGAGGTGGTCGCTCGTCGAGCGCAGCATCCGCGAGATGAGCAGGCCCGAAATGGCGCCGATGGCAACGCTTCCAACCAGGCCGACGACGAACTGGCCGGCGGCGGCCGCGGCGTTGGGTGGCTGCGCCCCCAATAGCGCGATGGCGACCACAAACACGAGAGCCGCCGTGCCGTCGTTGAAGAGGCTCTCGGCGTCGACGAGCGTTACCAGACGTGGCGAGGCGGCCATCCGGCGCATCGTGCTGACGACCGCGACGGGGTCGGTCGCCGAGACGATGGCTCCGACGACGAAAGCCTCGCTCATGGGCAATCCGGTCGCGACGTTGAGAACGACCGCCACGATGACGGCGGTAACGAGCACGCCGGGCACCGCAAGGAGCGCGACCCCACCGAACGTCCGGCGCAGCTCCCCGCCGTCGAGCCGGTAGGCAGCCTCGAAGACAAGGCCCGGCAGGAGCACCGTGACCGCGAGCCCTGGCGATAGCTGGATGCTCTCGCGGATCGGAAGCGCCGAGATGCCAAGTCCCACGAGAACGAGGGCGGCCGTATATGGCAGTCGCAGGCGGTTCGATGCCAACGCGACGAGCGGCATAGCCACGAGGAAGGCGACGAACAAGACGAGAACGGTCGGAGGAGCACCGGTGCTCATGGCGTCATCGTAGGGCCCGGGACAGAGGGTGACGGCCCGGGGCATCAGGGAGAGTATATTCCATGCGGAACATACTCTGCGATACACTGTCCCCATGAACGACGAACTCGTGGCAGTGCTCGAACGACTGGTTGTGGGCTCGGTCGCCATCACGGCCCGTGCGATCGCGGCGGCCGATGCCGAGCTCACCTTCATGCAGTGGCGGGTCCTTCTTGTCGTGGGCGAGCGCGAGGACGGGCTGGCGGTTGGCGAGATCGCCACTCGGATCGGCGCCCATGCCTCCCCGGCGAGCCGGGTGGTCTCGCGGCTGAAGCGCCGGGGTTTGGTGTCTACCGATAAGGGTGACCAGGACAAACGAGTCGTCTGCGTGCGACTGACCGAAGCTGGACAAGCCCTGCGGACGCGCGTTCTGGAGTTGCGAGGTCAGGACATCGCCCGATTGATCGCCCAGGCGTCCATGACACCCGCGGAAGCCGCAGCCATCGCCAAGCTTGCTCGATCGTTCGAGCCGTACGCATGAGCCTTCGGCGGCGTCGCGATCTTCTGCTCCGGATGCTCAGGCTGCGCATCCGCTCGGCCGCCTACCTGCGAAAGTGGATCGTCCTTGGCGCGGTGATCGGCGTGATCAGCGGCCTCGGCGCTGCGCTGTTCTTCGTGGCATTGGACCTGGCCGCCCAGCTCTTCCTCGGGCTCGCGGGCTACGTCCCGGCCTCACCGATGGGCGAAGGTGCCAAGCCGATCACGGACGCCGCCCGACCGTGGATGCTGCCGATCGTCGTCGGCCTTGGCGGCCTGATCGCGGGCATCATCGTTTTCCGACTCGCGCCCGAGGCGGAGGGGCACGGCACGGACGCGGCGATCGCGGCCTTCCACCACGGCCCCCGGCGCATCCGCGCCCGCATTCCAATCATCAAGCTCGTGGCCTCGGCGATCACGATCGGCTCGGGTGGCTCCGGCGGGCGCGAAGGCCCGACGGCCCAGATCGGTGCCGGGTTCGGCTCGTTCCTGGCGCGCCTGCTCGACCTCGACGCGCGCGACGCCCGGATCGCGGTGAGCACCGGCATGGGCGCAGGGATCGGGGCGATATTCCGAGCGCCCCTCGGGGGCGCGGTTCTCGCGGTCGAGATCCCCTATCGCGACGACGTGGAGTCGGACGCTCTGGTGCCGGCCTTTGTCGGCTCGATCGTCGCGTTCTCGATCTTCGGCGCGATCATCGGCTTCAGCCCGATCTTCGGTAGGGCCGGTGGCGCCGGCTTCACCGACCCTCGCCAGCTCATCTACTACACCCTCATCGGTCTGGCCTGCGGCATCGTGGGCCGGCTCTACATCGCCTCCTTCTACGGCATCACCCGCTGGTTCAAGACCTGGCCGCTACCACGGGAGCTTCGGCCGGCTGTCGCCGGGGTCGCGGTGGGCTGCCTCGCCCTGGCGTTGCCGGGCGTTCTCGGCACCGGCTATGGCTGGGTCCAGGCAGGCTTCGATCGCAACACGCTCCTGAGTCTTCCCCTTTGGGTGATCCTGGCGCTGCCGTTCGCCAAGATCCTCGCGACTTCGCTGTCGATCGGCTCCGGTGGCTCCGGCGGCATCTTCGGCCCGGGCATGTTCATCGGCGCGCTGCTCGGCGCCGGCATCTGGCGACTCCTCGAACCGATCGCGCCTGGGGTTCCGGCGGATCCTTCGCCCTTCGTGATCGTGGCGATGATGGCGCTCTTCGGCAGCACGGCCCGGGCCCCGCTCGCGGTGATGCTCATGGTCGCCGAGATGACCGACAGTCTCGCCATGCTGGCCCCGGCGATGCTCGCGATCGGTCTGGCTACGCTCATCGTCGGCGATCGTTCGATCTACGCGTCCCAACTGCGCAACCGTTCTGAGTCGCCCGCGCATCGTTTCCGGTTTGCGCTCCCACTCATGAACGCCATTCCGGCGGGCGACGCCGCTCGATCTCCTCGCGTGGTGCTCGACGCCGGCCAGCTCGTTGCGGCCGCCCGCACTCTCCTGGAATCCGCGGCTGTGCCCGGCGCACCGGTCGTAGATCGGGGCGGCTCGCTTCGCGGCAGCATCGATCTCGCCGCTCTCGTCGCCGCTGATCAAACAGCGAAGGTCGGTGACCTCGCCCTGGACCGAACGTTCGTCTCCGCGGACGACTCGCTCGACGACGTCCTCGGAGTCCTCGCCGACGGCCATCAGTCGTGGGTCCCGGTCGTGGCCAACGATCGCCTCGCCGGCATCCTGTCCACTCGCGATGTGGTGGCGGCATACCGGGGCGCCCTGGCCGCGAATGTCCGCCAGGTCAACACGGTTGGCTCGACCGGCAGTCTGCTCGAAGCCGAGATCGGGCCGGGCTCGGTTCTCGCCGGAAAGCCCGTCTCGGAGACCGCCTGGCCGCGAGACAGCGTGCTGGTATCGGTGGCGCGCGGCGAGAAGGTCATCGTGCCGCGAGGCAACGTGGTCCTCGAAGCGGGCGACCACGTAACCGTCTTCACCGCACCGGGCGCACGCGAGGCACTGCAGTCATTGCTAGCCAGCCGCATCGCCACCGGAGCGGAGGTGTCATGAACACCGAGTCGATCGTCGCGATGCAGCAGGGATGAACTCGGGCCGTCAGGCGACCTAGCCGTACGGCCTGAGTGACATCTCGGGGGTGACCCGGTGCGGACGAACTCCGATCGGCTCAGCTACCGAAGGTGAACGCGAAGGCCTGGACCCCCGGACCATCGAACGTGAGCGTGATCGTGGCCTGCTCCTGACCCGGCAGGTGGACGAGGTGATAGAGCCTCGCCGTCGAGACGGTCAACTCGCCCGCCGATGAGACGTCCTCGGTCTCGACGGAGGCGGTGCTCGCTCCGGTCACGACCACGTGAGCCGTAACCGCGTTTGGCGCCGACATCACCAGATAGACGTCGCGCGCCCGGAATTTGAGCTCCAGCTTGTCCCTCGCCGCTTGGGTCGTGACGAATTGCGATGAGACTTCCCACTTGCCGTCGAGCGCCCATTCGTTCGTCTGGAGCGACGCCGGGAACGTCAGATCGTGCGCGCCGTCGCCCGGATAGGAGCCGGCGAAATCCGACGCTCGGCCAGAACCGAGGTAGGTTTCTGGGGTCTGGCCGTTGGCGATCGGGACGGGGCCGTCGCCCGTGGTTGAGGTCGGCAGCGCAGCCTGCCCGGCTTCCGCGAGGAGCCCACGAATCTGCGCTTCGGTCTCGTCGTAAGCGCCTTCACCGAAATGCTCGGCGCGGATGTTGCCGTTCGCGTCGATGAGGTAGTGGGCCGGCCAGTACTCGTTGCTGTAGGCACCCCAGGTCTTGAACTCGTTGTCCTGCGCGACCGGGTATGTGATCCCGAAGCGGGCGATGGCGGACTGGACGTTGCCGGTGTCGTGCTCGAAGGCGAATTCGGGGGCATGGACGCCGACGATGACGAAGCCCTCGGCGGCGTACTTCTGGTACCAGCTCTCCAGATACGGCAGCGTGCGAATGCAGTTGATGCACGAGTACGTCCAGAAGTCGACCAGCACGACCTTGCCGTGCAGCGAGGCCAGGGTCAGTGGCTCCGAGTTGAGCCAGTGGTCGATTCCGGTGATCTCGGGAGCCTTGCCCAGGTTCGGCAGGTTGGCCGCGGTCGAATTCGAGCCGGGGGCGGCGCTGGACTGGTCGTGACCCTGGAGCTGGCCCAGCGCCGATTGGACGGGGTTGGAACGCTCCAGGGCTTGAAGGGTGTTCGTCCAGTCTGGGAGTGCGCTGGTCAGGTCGGCGGAGATCGCCGTGTCCGCCCCTACCGCCATGAGACCGGCAGTCGCGATGACGAGCACTCCGAAGGCGCGGGTCGCCCAGCCGGCGGTCGAACGCAGGCGAAGGCGTCCGATCAACGCGCGGCCTCCTTGCGCGATCGCGAGCAGAGGAAGCCCTGCGCCGATCGCGTAGGCGACGACGAGGACCAGAGTCGACCCTGAGCCGGGGGTCGTGACCGCGAGGCTCGTGATCGCTCCGAGGATCGGCCCGGCGCACGGCGTCCAGACGAGCCCCAGACCGAGACCGGTCACGAGACCGCCGGCCACGCTGGCGCGCTTTTGCTCGGTTGGCTGTCCGAGCGTGAGTGGGCCGCCGTTCGACCGTCCCATCAACCGCCCGCCCACTCCCTGCAGCCTGACAGTGGCTCGCTCCCAGATTTGGTTGACAGCCGGGACCAGCAGCGTCAGGCCGAAGATCGCGATGACCGCGATGGCGACGTCTCGAAGCGCCGAGCTTGGGAGATGGAGTGCCGAGATGACCTGCACGCTCGCCAGCGTGAAGAACGAGAAGCTCGCGATCAGGCCGGCGATGACCAGATATGGCCGTCGCCGATCGCCGTCCGCACCGGTTGCGAGTACGACCGGCAAGATCGGTAGAACGCACGGCGACACCGCGGTTACGAGCCCGGCGACGAACGCCACGAGAACGAGCAGGAGCATGGGGCTACCTCGGCAGGCGCAGGGCGCGCCCGGTCAGGGGAATGGAGGGGGCGGGCGGCTACTGCCCGGTCGGCGAAGCGCTCTCCATCATGGCGGACGGGCTCTCCATCATGGCCGAGGGGCTTTCCATCATCGCGGACGGGCTCTCCATCATGGCTGAGGGGCTTTCCATCATCGCGGACGGGCTCTCCATCATGGCCGAGGGGCTTTCCATCATCGCTGACGGGCTCGGCGACGCGCCGGGCTGGGTGCAAGCAGCGGCCGCGAGGACCACGAGGAGCGCCAGCGAGGCGAAACCGGCGGCAAGTCGCTTGGGTCGATTCATCTTCGTTCTCCATTGATGCGGGGATGCCCAGGACGATGGAGAAGTTCCGTGACAAGCCGATGACAAGCCGGTGACGCATCCATGACGACTGGAGGGCTCGGCCGCGGGGAACCAAGACCGCCGCTGTGTCTCCGAGTCGTCGCGCGGCTGTCATCGTCATGTCACAGGGGCGATCGATCCTCGCCTTCGGCTCGGAAAAGCACCGAGCGGCACGGAGGAAAGACCCGATGACCCACAGACGTCTGCCCGTCCTGGTAGCGGCGACCGCAATCGCCGCGGCCCTCGCCATCCCCGGCGTAGCCAGCGCCCACAGCGGTCCCGCCGGTTTCGTCTACACGGAGACGAACGCTGCGGCGGGTAACTCGATCATGGCCTTTGCCCGCACGGCGAGTGGCCAGCTCAACTCGATTGGCTCGTTCTCGACGCACGGAACCGGCACCGGCGCCGGGCTCGCCACCCAGGGCGAAGTCGTCCTGAGCGCCGACGGCGACTGGCTGCTGGCCGTGAATGCCGGCAGCAACGACGTCAGCCTGTTCCGCGTCCGCGACAACGGCACGCTCGCCTTCTCCGACAAGGCGGCCGCCGGCGGCACCGATCCGGTCAGCGTCACGACGTACGGCAGTCTCGCGTACGTCCTCGACGCAGGTGGCACGGGCAATATCGCCGGCTTCCGCGTCCACGACGGCAAGCTGCGAGCCATCTCCGGCTCGACGCAGCCGCTCAGCGGCAGCGCCACCAACCCGGCCGAGATCGCGTTCGGCACGAACGGTAGGTTCCTCGTCGTGACCGAGCGAGCGACGAACATGCTCGACGTCTACGCGGTCAACGATGGTCGAGCCGGAGCGCCGGTAACGTCCGCTTCGTCCGGCCCAGTCCCCTACGGCTTCGCTTTCGATCTGCGGAACCACCCGATCGTGTCCGAGGCTGCCAACAGCACGCTGTCGTCGTATCGGCTGAGCAGCTCGGGCGCAGCGGTGATCTCAGCGAGCGTTCCGACCGGCGGCCTCGCCGCCTGCTGGGTCGCCGTGACTCCCAACGGTCGCTGGGCATTCGATACCAACGCCCACGGCGGCACGATCAGCTCGTTCAGCATCGCCTCGAATGGTGCGATCGCGCTCGTGCATTCGGTCGCGGCCAACACCGGAACGGGCAGCGCCCCGCTCGATCTCGGCGTGACCACGAACGGACGGCTCTTGTACGTGTACCTGGCGGGCGCCCACACGATCGCCGGCTACTGGATAGGACCCGGCGGAACCCTTTCTGCGGTCACCGGCGGTCCGGCACTACCCGCGAGCGCCAGCGGCCTCGCGATCTCCTGAGCGTTTCCTTCAGTGGGCCGGGAGGTGCAACAACTCCCGGCCCACTGCCTTTTCACCAACTAGCGGAGGCTGAAATGGACGGGCGAATCTACGATGAGCGCATGCCCGCGCCCAAGCCTCCGATCCTCGTGGTGGACGACGACGCCAAGATTGTGCGCCTCGTCCGTACTTATCTGGAGCGCGAGGGCTTTCGCGTGGTGGAGGCAGCCGACGGCAAGTCGGCCCTGGCGGCTATCGCCCTCGAAGCGCCGGCTCTCGTGGTGCTCGATCTGATGCTGCCCGAGGTCGACGGGCTCTCGATCGTGCGGGCAGTCCGGCGCACCGACCGGACGCCCATCCTCATGCTGTCGGCAAGAGGGACCACCGAAGACCGGATCGCGGGCCTCGAAGCCGGCGCGGACGACTATCTACCCAAGCCCTTCTCCCCGGCGGAATTAGTCATCCGGATCAAGAGGATCCTCGACCGGTCGGCGGGCGTCGCGCCTCAGGCAGCCGCGGCTCCGCTCCTCCAGATCGGCGATCTCGTGCTCGACCGCGACCGTCACTCGGCCTCGGTATCGGGCGACCCGCTGGATCTGACCGCGCAGGAGTTCCGTCTCATCGTGACACTCGCCGAAGCGGACGGCCGCGTGCTATCCCGTGAGCAGTTGCTCGACGCCATCTACGGCCAGGGCGAGGCAATCGTGCTCGATCGGAGCGTCGACGCGCTCGTCAAACGACTCCGCCAGAAACTCGGCGACGACCCAGACGAACCCAGATACGTGGCGACGATCCGCGGAGTCGGATACCGAATCGTTGGGGCCCGGGTGGAGGTCGCATGAGGACTCGGTTGACGGGCGGCCTCGGGTTTCGGATCGCACTCGCCGCGATCCTCGTGGCCCTGCTGGCCGTCGGCATCGTGGCGATCGGGACCCTGGTTCTTGGCTCGCAGGCGTTTCTCGACTTGATGACCGCGGACGGTCACCCGGCGAGCGAATCGCAGGCGATGTTCGATGAGTCGGTCGGGCGCGTCGTGGTCATGGGTCTTGGTGTCGCGGTTCTGGCCGCGTTCGGGCTCGCGATCCTGCTGGCCAATCGGATCGCCAGACCGCTGAGCAGGGTGGGACTGGCGGCCAAGCGCATCGCCGACGGCGACTATCGCGCTCGAGTCCCGCGCGAGGGGCCGAGGGAAGTGGCTGATTTGGCGGAGACGTTCAATGAGATGGCCGCGGGGCTCGAAGAACAGGAACGCCTGCGCCGAGAGTTCGTTGCGAACGCGGCGCATGAACTCAAGACGCCGCTCACCAATCTTCAGGGCTACCTCGAAGCCCTCCGCGACGAAGTCATTCCGGCCGACCGCGAGACCTTCCAATCCCTCTGGGAAGAAGCCGAGCGGCTTGTGCGGCTAGCCCGCTCATTGGATACCCTGCCCGATCCGGCGACCGTCGGCATGCAACCTGAGCTGGTCGAGGTGGACGTGGCCGTGGTAGCTCGGGCGGCCTCGGATCTCGCAGCTCCTGCGTTTGCCTCTGCAGGGCTCGAATTCCAGGTGGAGCTCGCGCCGTCGTTGCCCGTTCTCGCCGATCCGGACGGGCTCAAGCAGGTGGTCGGCAACCTTCTCCAGAACGCACTCCGCTACACGCCACCACCGGGAGTGGTGCACATTCGAGGCGAGCTGCGCGATCGCGTCGTTCGGGTCGAGGTCTCGAACAGCGGGCCCGGCATTCCGGCCGCGGACCTCCCGCACGTCTTCGAGCGCTTCTACCGCGTCGAGAAGTCGCGCGACGCCGCCCGGGGAGGCGCGGGCATCGGGCTTGCGATCGTCCGTGAGCTCGTCACATCCTTCGGCGGCACCGTCGGGGTCGCGTCGGCCAACGGCCGCACGACGGTCTGGTTCGAAATCCCAGCCGTCGCGTATCGCCGGGTGGTCAGGGCGCCAAGGACCCAGGTGCCGTCGGCATCGAGGTGAGCCAGGGGGACGTGCTTAGCGAGCCCATCCGAGGCAGTCGCGTCTTGGCACTGATCCTGAACGCGATCCCCGGCCGAAGCTGGCGGTTCGATGCCAGCGCGACGAGCGGCATCGCCACGAGAAAGGCAACGAACAAGACGAGGACTGCTGGTGGCGCGCCGGCGGACATGAGCTCATGGTAGAGGCGCCTCGAGACGGAAGCGGGGCCCATCCGCCGTTCG
>CAWFJD010000019.1:0-207795 GCA_963816135.1 uncultured Chloroflexia bacterium | reverse complement strand
AATGCAACGCGGTTGTTTTTCCAGCGCCGATCGGCTCACCGGCTTGCAAGCCGTAGCCGCGCAGGCTATCGGGCATGAAAACGACGTGGGAACCTCACACTGAACACGGCGATCTCGCGACCCGCGAGCGGAACGATCTGCCCGAGTCCGTCTTCGCCTTCCCGAAACAGCGCAAGGAACCGTTGACCGACGCGGAACACGTTCAAAACGCACTGGCGCGCTTCGACCAGGTTGAAGGCGTCAGCGACGCAGATCGGGACCTTGCCTTCGCGAATATCCGAAAGGCGGCCGAGCACTACGGCGTGGATGTAGCCGAGACCGACTGGCACGACCTCGGACGACGCGCGCATACGCATAACCCGGCCCATTGACTTCGCCATTACGTGCTGAACTCGCCGGTGCGAAGTGAACCTTCCCACCTCGGCCACTAGCTCCCCCTCACGCTGGACCAGACGCATCCCAACGGCGTTGCTTGCCCTCGCGGGAATGGCGATCGCGTGCTACCTGACTGCCTACCAGATGGGGATCACTTCCACAGTCTGGGACCCGCTGTTCGACGGCTCGCCGGCGGTTCTCGGCTCGTCGCTGAGTCGGTCGATTCCCATTCCCGACGCCCTGCTCGGCGCAGGAGCCTATGCGCTAGAAGCAGTGCTCGATCTCGCCGGCGACGAACGGCGCTGGCATGCCCGACCCTGGCTCGTCGTGGCATTTGGGCTCGTCTCGGCCGGGCTTGCGATGGCCGCTATCGGACTGGTGCTCACCCAGGCGCTCGTCGTTCGGGCCTTCTGCAGCCTCTGCCTCGCCTCGGCCGCTATCTCGCTGACGATCGGCGCCCTCGCGTGGGAGGAGATCAGCGCGACCCTAACCCATCTGAGGCGGGCCCAGAAGCAACCAAAGGAGACACCGATGACCGCATTCCAGCCTGTCCAATCCGCAGACTGCAGGACCGCGGGAGGACGCCTGGCGCGGACCGGACCGATCGATCGCGCAACGCGACCGCCAGGGCGTAGTCGTCGTCACCGGCGCCGCAGCGGGTCTTGGGCGGGCCATCGTTCGCGAGTTCGCCAAGCATGGGTACGACGTCGGCCTGATCGCCCGCAGCGAAGAGCCGCTCGACAATGCCCGCCGCGAAGTCGAGTCGTGTGGCCGTCGCTCCACGGTCTGCGCCATCGACGTCTCCGACGCCGACGCGGTGGAACAGGCTGCCGCGAAGATCGAGGCCGAACTCGGTCCGATCGACGTGTGGGTGAACGACGCGATGGTCTCGGTCTTCTCGCCCATCAAAGAGATGACCGCGGACGAGTTCAAGCGGGTCACCGAGGTCAACTATCTCGGCTATGTCTACGGCACGCAGGCGGCACTGCGGCGGATGCTGCCTCGCGACAAGGGCGTGGTGATCCATGTCGGCTCCGCCCTGGCTTACCGCTCGATCCCCCTTCAGGCTGCCTACTGCGCGACAAAGCACGCCATCCTGGGCTTCCACGAATCATTGCGTACCGAGCTGATTCACGACGGTAGCCACGTGCGCACCACGATGGTCCAGATGCCCGCGCTCAACACACCTCAGTTCGAATGGGTCAAGAGCCGGCTGCCGAACAAGCCCCAACCTGTGCCGCCGATTTACCAGCCCGAGGTTGGCGCCGAGGCCGTCTACTGGGCAGCCCATCACGACCGCCGAGAGGTGCTCGTCGGCGGATCGACATGGCTGGCAGTCAACGTGAACAAGTTCGTTCCGGCGCTGCTCGACTGGTATCTGGGCAAAACCGGCTATCAGAGTCAGCAGACCGATAAGCGCGAGGACCCCGATCGCCCCAACGATGTCTGGCATCCGATGCCCGGCGACCCGGGCGCCCACGGCATGTTCGACTCGAACTCGCACGAGCGAAGCATCGAACTCGGCGTCACCGCGCACAGGACGGCCCTGGCCAGCACGCTCGCCGGGCGCGAGCCTCGCCTTGCCTCCGAGCCTGCTGGCGCTTGCGCCCAGCTGAGCCAGCTCGGTCGGGACGGATCGATGCGCCAGCGCTCGGCGTCGGTCTCCTTCAAGACCAGCCCATTTCCGGGCCTCGTTCGGTCCGGCCAGAGGGCGCCGCTGTTCGGCTCGAGTACGCCATCGAAGAGCATGCGCTCGATCCGTACGTGGTCGTGGAAGTACTCGATGTGCCTGAGTCGGGTGGCGCAGGCGGCCGGATGGGCGTGGATGGAAGGCGCGCAATGGGCGGAAAGCGGCATCGATCGGGCTTCGCATAGGGCATTGGCCTGCAGCCAGCCGGTGATACCCAGACATCTGGTCGCGTCCGCCTGGAGACAATCGACTGCGCCCGCCGCCAGCATCCGCTCGAAGTAATCGGGTGTGTATCCGTACTCGCCCGCCGCGATGTCCATCCCGGCTGGGGCGCGGTCGCGGATGAGCCGCAACCCTTCGAGATCGTCCGAGGAGACCGGCTCCTCGAACCAGGCGACCCCGAGTTCGGCGTAGCGGTCCGCGAAGGCGAGAGCCTGCTTGCGCGAGTAGGCGCCGTTGGCGTCGACGAATAGCTGCGCGTCGGGACCGATGGCCTCCCGTGCCGCGGTCACCCGCTCGACATCCGCACCCGGATCCGTGCCGACCTTCATCTTGACCATGCCGATCCCGGCGGCCGCCCAGTCGCCGAGCTGCTTCTGCAGCCGGTCGATCGGATACGAGGTGAAGCCACCCGAGCCGTAAATTGGGACGGCGTCACGCGCGCGCCCGACGAGATCGGCGAGCGACACGTCGAGGATGCGGGCCTTGAGATCCCAGAGGGCATTGTCGACGGCCGATATCGCGGTCGCCACGAGCCCCGGCCGGCCGAGGTTGCGAACGACCCGCGACATCGCAAGCCATCGCGCGCCGATCGAGAGCGCATCCTCGCCACGGATCGCGTCCGCGAGTACCGTCTCGACGATGCGGCCAGCGCTTGGGTCCGTGTACGAGTAGCCCAGGCCGGTCGTTCCGCCTGCGCTCAGATGCACGAGCACGAGCGAGGTTCGATCCCAGCTGATGGTTCCGTCGGCCTCGGGGAAGTCCGTCGGGACCGTGAAGGCATCGACGCGGACGCGCTCGATCGGCGCGGCCGCTCGCACCGAGATGGCCATTTCAGTCTCGCCGAAGCGGCGCTTCGATCATGTCGCGCAGCGACTCGCGGACCATCCCGACGCGGCCCGTGTCGCCTCGGATGACCGACATCGAGAAGTTGCGAGCCTGGTCGAAGTTGATGTGGGGCGGAAGCGGCGGGACGTTCGGATCGGATAGGGCATCAATGACGCAAGGACGATCCGACTCGAAGGCCAGCTGCCAGGCGTGGGCGACCTGATCGGGCTTCTCGACTCGGATGCCGCGCAGCCCGATCAAATCGGCATAGGCCGCGTAATTGATGTCGGGGATGTCCTGGCTGGCCTCGAACTTGGGGTTTCCGTTCATTACCCGCTGTTCCCAGGTGACCTGGTTGAGATCGTTGTTGTGGAGCACGAGGACGACAAGCCGGGGGTCCTCCCACTCGCGCCAGTACTTGGCCACGGTCAGGAGTTCCAGCAGGCCGTTCATCTGCATCGCTCCGTCGCCGCTCAACGCCACGGCAACTCGCGCTGGATGGGTGAACTTCGCGGCGATCGCATACGGCATCGAGGGACACATCGTGGCGAGGTTGCCTGACAGGCTCGCCATCATCCCTTCGCGGATCTTGATGTCGCGTGCGAACCAGTCCGCGGACGTGCCCGAATTGGCGGCGATGATGGCACGGTCGGGCAGATACGCATTGATGTCCCAGAAGATCTTCTCGGGATTGATGGGATCGGCCGCCGACTGACTCCGCTTCTCGACCAGCTCCCACCAGTCATGGACCGAGCGTTCGACCTTCTGACGCCACTTGCGATCCGTCTTGCGCTCGAGCATCGGCAGCAGGGCGCGCAGCGTGGCAGCGGAATCTCCCTGGAGGTTGACTTCGGTCGGGAAGCGCAGGCCGAGGTGTCGGGCCTCAATGTCGATCTGCACGGCGCGGGCCTTGCCCTCCGGCCGGCAGGAACTCGCCGTAGGGGAAGTTGGTGCCGACCATGAAGAGCGTGTCGCAATCCTCCATGAGATCCCAGGAGGCGCGCGTGCCGAGCAGTCCGATTGAGCCGGTCACGTAGGGAAGGTCGTCCGGGCAGCGCCGCTCGCCCGAGTAACGCCTTGGCGACCCCGGCGCCGAGCTTCTCCGCGGCCTCGATGACTTCGTCCTGCGCATCTAGCGCGCCGGCGCCGATCAACATGGCCACTTTGGAGCCGGAATTGAGAACGTCGGCGGCGCGCTGGAGGTCGAACGGACTGGGCGTGACGATGGGCCGGCTGTATCCGAGTCCGGAGTGGATGGCGTTGTGGGTGCGGCCCGGCTCCTCGAACTCCTCGAGCTGGATGTCGTTCGGAACGATGACCGCGGTGACACAGCGTTTCGCCATTGCGATCCGCATCGCTTCATCGATGACGTGCCTGGTCGCGTGAGGGTCGACGAGCGTGTGGACGTACTCATGGGCGACATCCTTGTACAGCGACATGAGATCGACTTCCTGCTGGAAGAAGCCGCCCATGGCCTGACGCGCCGATTGGCCGACGATCGCGACGACGGATTGGTTATCCATCTTGGCGTCGTAGAGGCCGTTCAATAGATGGATCGCGCCGGGCCCGGAGGTTGCCGTGCACACGCCAACCTCGCCGGTCCATTTCGAATGGGCGCAGGCCATGAACGCAGCGGATTCCTCGTGGCGCGTCTGGATGAAGCGGACGTCGCTTCTGCCTGCCCCAGGCGCCAAGAAGACCGTTGATGCCATCGCCCGGAAAGCCGTAGACCTGGCGGACGCCCCACTGATGGAGTCGCTTGAGGATGTAGTCGGCGACTGTTGTGGCCATAGTCACGCCTTCTTCCTGACTAATTGATGCGTCCCGACTTCGAGCCGACGACGTCGAGGGGTGCGGACGCGACCTCTTCTCCGGGCGCCAGGCCGACGGCTTGTTCGGCCGGCTGCCGGCGCGGACCCGCGCGATGAATGGCCATCGCCATCAACTCCGCGGGGTGGAGGACGCTTCGGTCTGTTCCTTGTTCGATTTGCTCGCGGCAGCTGAAGCCGCCGGCCACGATGTAGGTGTTGGGCGAGGCGGCGCGGACGGCTGGCAACAGGGCCCGCTCGCCGGCCGCCATCGCAACCCGGTAGTGCTCGCCGCGCTCGAAGCCGAACGCGCCCGCCATGCCGCAGCAGCTGGCCTCAGGCGTGTCGATCTCGAGACCCATCTTGCGAAACAGGTCCAGCTCGGCGTCAAAGTCGAGCACGCTCTTGTGGTGGCAGTGCCCCTGGACGATGGCCTTGCCATGCAGCTCCGGCGGCCGGTAGCCCTTGAGCTTGGAGAGGTATTCGGTCAGCGTGTATGTCTGGGTGGAAATGCGCCGCGCGTCCATGTCGCCGGCCAGCAGGTTCGGCGCCTCGTCGCGAAAGACCGAGACGCACGACGGCTCGAGTCCCACGATCGGGACACCGGCCTGGATTTCCGGCCGCAGCTCCCCTAGAACGTTGCGCAGAAGATGCCGAGCCTGGGACAGGAATCCGAAGTCGTACAGCGGGCGTCCGCAGCAGAGCGTCTCTTTGGGCACGATGACCTCGCAGCCAGCGTCTTCGAGAACCTCCGCCGCGGCCTGCAGGACATCGGGGTGGAAGTTGTCGTTGAAGGTGTCCGCCCAGAGGATCACCTGACGCGTGAGCGGCTGGTCCTCGCGGTTCCGGAAACGACCCTCCTGGCCCGTCCATTCCCCGTGCTCCTTGGCCCAGCGGGCGCGGAAGGTTTGCGGCGCGAACCGCGGCACGTCTCGCTCGGGCGCGATGCCTCCCATGCGCTTGACCGCGCGGCTGAGCATCGGAGCATGGGCTACCGCGTTGACCAACCCCGGGGCATGTGCGGCGAGCTTGGCCCACCAGTGGATGAGGCCCATCGAGTAGCCCGTGATGGGGCGCAGACGATGCGCGTAATGGTGCGCCCGGAACTCGGCTTTGTAGGTCGCCATGTCCACGTTGACCGGGCAGTCACCTTTGCAGCCCTTGCAGGCCAGGCACAGATCGAGCGCTTCGGCGACCTCTTTGTTCCGCCAGCCTCCCTTGAGCTCCTTGCCGTTCATCATCTCGAAGAGCAGCCGGGCCCGGCCGCGAGTGGAGTGCTTCTCCTCGCGGGTGACCTGATAGCTCGGGCACATCACCCCGCCTTCGTGCTTGCGGCACTCCCCGACTCCGACGCATCGGAAGGCGGCGTGAGCGAACGAGCCCGCGTCGCTCGGATAGCGAAAGAAGGTCTTCGGCCGCGGCGGGTCGTAGTCGCTTCCGAGGCGCAGGTTCGCCACGATCGGGTTGGCCCGTACCAGCTTGCCCGGGTTCATCATGCCCTGGGGATCCCAGATGTCCTTGAACTCCTCGAAGGCGTGGACCAGCCGCTCGCCGAACATGATCGGCAGGACTTCGCCTCGTGCCTGGCCGTCGCCGTGCTCGCCCGAGAGAGAGCCGCCCATGCTGACCACCAGGCGCGACGCGTCGTCTATATACCGGCGGAAGTCCGAGAGGCCACGCGCGCTGACCAGGTCGAAGTCGATCCGGCAGTGCAGCACGCCCTGGCCAAAGTGCCCATACATGTCGGCGTCATAGCCGTAGCGATCCCAGAGCTTGCGGATCTCGCGGAGATAGTCGCCGAGGCGCTCGGGCGGAACGGCCGAATCCTCCCAACCCGGACCGCTGATGGCCTTGCCGGGCACCATCGCGGTGGCGCCGAGCCCAGACTCCCGCACCTTCCAGAGATGCTCCTCGTCGGCGGGATCGTCGTACATCCTGGCCTGCGCCGAAGGATTCCGACGACGAAGCGACTCGATGAAGGCGCGACCTTTCTCGTCGGATTCGCGTCGGTCGCGGCCACCGAATTCCACGAGCAGGAAGCCCAGGCCGGGCGGCAGGAGCCGGAGGGCGTGGTGGCCCAGGCCACGTGTCCTGATGTCGCGGACCAGCTTGTCATCCATGCCCTCGCAGGCGATGCAGCCCGACGCGACGACCTCGGTGACGTCGTCGGCGGCGGCGTACACGTCGGGATAGCCGACCGCGACGAGCGTTCGTCCGGGCGGGCTCTCGACGAGCCGGACCGTCGCCTCGAGCACCGTCACGAGCGTCGACTCGGAGCCGACGAGGGCTTTGGCGACGTCGAAGCCGTGCTCGGGTAGAAGCATCGGCAGGTTGTAGCCGGAGACGCGACGGGGAATCTCGGGGAAGCGCGCCCGGATCTCCGACGCGTATTCGTCCCGGAAGGCTCGCAGCCGCCGGTAGATCTCGCCGGTGCGGCCGGGTTCGGCGCACAGCCGGACGAGATCATCGTCGCCGGTCTTGCCGACACGCAGCCGGGTGCCGTCGTAGGTCAGAACCTCGAGCTCCTCGACGTTGTCATCGGTCTTGCCCGCCATGACCGAGTGGACGCCACAGGAGTTGTTGCCGATCATGCCGCCGAGCGTGCAGTGATCGTGGGTGGCGGGATCCGGGCCGTAGGTCAGGTGATGCCGTTCCGCGGCGTCGCGCAGCTCATCGAGGACGAGTCCGGGTTGAACGCGGGCTCGGCGATGTTCCGCGTCGAGTTCGAGAAGGCGATTGTTGTATTTGCTGTGGTCCATCACCACGGCGACATTGCAGGTCTGACCCGCGAGGCTCGTGCCCCCTCCACGCGAGACGATCGGCACGTCATGAGCCCGGCAGATCTCGACCGTCGCGATGACGTCGCTCGGGCCGCGCGGCACCACGACGCCGATGGGCACCTGCCGATAGTTAGAAGCATCGGTTGAGTAGAGCGCGCGACTGCCGGGATCGAAGCGCACCTCGCCATCGATCGCGTTGAGCAGGTCGATCGCGAGCCGCTCCACGTCGCTTGGGAGCTTGTCGGGAACCTCGCTCGCGGTCGTGGGCGTGAACGGGGCGGTCCAGGTTGGAACCGTTCGAGTGTTCATGCTCGCTCCTTCATCGCCGCTGCAGCACGGAACCCGCTTCCGTGCGTTCCGTCTCGCCACCACCGTCCCTCGCCCCGGCGTCGCCGATGGGCGTTGGCTCGACGAGGACTTCCAGCTGCCCGTCGATGCGCACAACCTCGACGGCAACGCCCGATCCCGTCCGCTCAAATCGGAGATGGCATTTCGCCGACCCAACCTGCAAGCCGTCGATTTCGAGCCAGTCGACGAATGGCAGCAGCGAGGGCCGGCGGATCCGGAGCCTGTGGGCGAAGCCGTTAGCTTCGAGGCCCAGCATCGTGGACAGCAAATAGGGACGCTACCGGCCGCCCAAGCCTGCGGGTGACAGGCGACCGGATAGTGAACGGGAATAGAGAAGCGAGACTTGTCGTATCCAGCGAAGACCTCGGGCAGGCGATACTCGGGGAATTGGGCTGCCGCGTCGACGATGCCTTCGAAGATGCGATGGGCCTCCCGATCGAACCCGTAACGGCGGAAGCCTGCAGCGATGAGCGCGTTGTCGTGCGGCCAGACGGTCCCGAGGTGATAGCCGATTGGGTTGTAGGCCACTTCGCTCGACGAAAGAGTCCGGACGCCCCAGCCGGAAAACATCTCCTCGGTCATGAGCGAGTCACGGACCATGGCCGCTCGCTCGGGTGACACGATGCCCGACCACAACGCCTGGCCCGGGTTCGAGGAGACGACCGCCGCCGGGTGCCCGTCCTTGCCGAGCGCAAGCGCATAGGTCTTCTTCCCATCGAGCCAGAAGCGTTCCTCGAAACGCCGGCGGAGTCGCTCGGCCTCGCGACGGAGGCTTCGGGCACGGCGCTCGTCGCCGGATCGTTCATAGAGATCCGCCAGGTCCGTCTTGGCTCGGAAGACGTAGCCCTGGACCTCGACGAGGCTGACGGGCGGTTCGATGATCGAACCGTCGGCATTCACGATGCCGTTGCCGGAGTCTTTCCAGCCCTGATTGACCAACCCGTGGCCCGTCGAGCTCCGGTAGTCGATGAAGCCGTCGCCGTCGCTGTCGCCGAATCGGTCGATCCAGTGAAGCGCCGCCTCCACGTGGTTCTGCAGTTCGTGGAAGAGGTCCAGGCTGCCGGTCCAGCGCGCATGAAGGGCGACCAGCAGGCAAAACAGAGGCGTGGAATCGACGCTGCCGTAGAAGGGGTGATGAGGGATCGCTCCGATCCTGGCCAGCTCGCCGACCCGGAGTTCGTGGAGGATCTTGCCCGGCTGCTCCTCGCGATAGTCGTCCGTCCCAGTTCCTTGCCAGGACGCCAGAACGCGGATCGTCTGTTCCGCGATGGTGGGGTCGAACGCGAGGGTTTCGATGGACGTGATGACGCTGTCGCGGCCAAAGAGCGCTACGAACCAGGGAACTCCCGCCGCGTAGTACTCGGCCCCGGCGTTGTCGCTCCGCAGGATCCCAAGGTCTTTGATCGATCGGTCGAGGATGCCTTCGAGCAACCGGCTGTCCGATCGAACGGAGGCGAACGACTCGCCCGAAGGCGACTTTCCGCCGTGGCGGCGACGCCTCGCTCCGGCCTTATGACTCCGACCGGAGACTGCGCGAGGATCGCTCGCATCGCTCGGCTTTCCCTTGACCGCCGCCCGAATGTGGACCTGTACTTCGGAGTGGGCATGTCGGTCGAGTTGCATGTCCCAACCAACTTCGGTGCCGTTCCGCCTCGAGGGCGCGGGATGAAATTCGATCGTCAGCGAGCGAGCAATCCCGTCCGCCCCGTCGTAGCCGAAAAGGAGGTGCCCGCCTTTCCAAGTCGGCTCGTGCAGAGTGCCAGGGTGCTCGTTGAGAAGCCCCCGCACCTCGAAGGTGTCTTCGAAGCGTGCGTCGAACCGCAAATCCAGCGAGAAGCGAGCTTGCTTGGCGCCGTAGTTCTCGAGTGAGATCGTGTCCGACAGGGTCAGTGTCTCGCCGTCGAGGTGGCGGCGCCAGGTGATGCCCAGTCTTTCCTTGCGCAGCGTCTCTGCGTCGCCCGACTGGACTTCGCGGTTCGTCAGCTCGACCGACATCTCCTTTCCGCCACGCGCCGATGAGGCCAGTCTGTCGGTCGCGTCGCCGTCGAGCCGGAGCTCGTACCCCCGGAGCAACCGGCAGTCGTTGTAGTAGAGCCCGAACCCATGGTCGGCGCCCACAGGGACTTCCCCGTCCGGCTTGCAGAGGAAGAACAGATCCCGATCTTTGATCACGAGAGCGTCGGCGATCCCATGCACCGCGGATGCGCTGCCGTGAGTGAGAACCTGCTGCTTGCGATCGGTCTGTTCCGCCTGCGACTGCGGTCGCTGCGTCTCCGTCCGTGTGGCCATCAGCGATTGCCCCGGGACCGGGCTCGTTGCTCCGGCGCCGACGGGGCCGGACATAGTCCAGCCATGTGTCTTCCTCGCTATGGAGCGATCGTCGACCGAAGGGGCTTGCCTTCCCGCCGCAGTCGCGTGCCGTGGGGTGTCAACCGCGTAACGATGGCCGCGACACCGCGTGTCTCATCAGCCCGGGCAATCGCCCAGCTGGACCGCCGCCAGCTCGCGGTCGGCGAGGGGAAACGAGCCCGCAACCGCCGAAACAAGCTCTCGCCGTGAGGCACGGGTGAGGATCGTCGGGACGTCCAGGCCCACCGCATCGACGCAGGCAGTGGCAATCAGCTTGGGTTTGCCCATTCGCCAGTGCGTCGTGTCGGCGAGAAGACCGCTGATCGTCCAGGTCCCATCGTCCACGAGGAAGTCGATCACGTGGCCGAGGGCTCCGTCTGTCGCGAGGACCTCGTACCCGGTGATGTGCCCGCAGCTGCGCAGATGGAAATCATCCTTTGCCGGCGCAGGCAAGCGCGACGAGACCTCCGGAAAGCCCCAGTACACGGGCCCGCCGACGCCCGCCTACCTGTCCGCGTGAAGGGCGCGATCCCTCAGCCGCGATCGCCCTCCGTTGCGATCGATGACATGTGGCCCGCCCGACTTGCCCCATTCGGACCCTCGCAGACAGCGCAGTCGAGCTCAGCCTATGACGCGAAGGGGAGTAGTCCTGCCGCTTACCCTGGCGGCACGAGGAGATCGACAGACCCGGCGACGAGCCCGGTCTCCTCACCTCAAGAGAGGCGGACGAGACCTTCGACCAGCCCCCAGGTCGAGGCATCCGACGGTCGGACCTCCAGGGGATGAGTCGGAGGTCTCCGCCGATGCGGCACAAGTTCGACATCGTCCTGGCTGGTACGGCACGCCGTCGTCGTATGTCGCACGCACTTACGTTGCGAGCCCGACTCGGCACCTGTCGCTCATCCGCTTGCCGGTTGGTCATGTCGGTCTCCGCGCCGGTAGGCACCGGCATTCCCCCGCCTTCCAGAGCATCGGCGTGTGGGCGCCGTCCGCGCCCAAGCGCGGATTCGATCGATTGGTGTCCCGGAACAAGGGGAGACTCCGATGACTGAGACGACCGTTCTGATCTGCCCGAAATGCCAGGGCGCGATGCGAACATACGAACGCAGTGGCGTAGTCATCGATCAATGCACGGACTGCCGGGGAATCTTCCTCGATCACGGCGAGCTCGAGCCGATCATGGATGCCGAGAGGATGGCGACCGGCGGGCGGCGCGACGAGTTCAGCGAGGCCCGAGACAGCGACCGGGATTCGGATCTCGCCCGGAGTCGCGATCAGCACGAGCGCGTTCCCGACGTTGGCGACGACAACTGGCGCGGGCGCGACAGCCGGGGTCGCCCGGTCGGAGGCGAGCGCCGGCGCGAAAGCCGCTTCGGCGGCATCCTCGACATCTTCGGCGGCGACTGAGCTGCAAGGAGTGTGCGATGACCGCGGGAATGGTCAGTCTCTACGCGCTCGCGGCTCTGCTTGGCGTCGCGCCAGCCGTCCTGCGGGCGACACTCAGCCGGGCGGGTATCAGGCTCAGCCCTGACAGCCAGGCCTCCGAGTCGGATCTTGCCAGGGTATTTGGACCGGGGGCCGCGCGCGAGTTCATCCGGCGAGCCAAGGATCGTGCCGGCCGAAGGCGAGTAGAAGGCCCCGGAGCGTGAGCCGCGTCCCAGTTCCCCGTGAGGTACCTTCATGACCAGACCTCGAGAGAGCGCCACTGCTCCCCCCGAACCCTCAACAGACCTCTCAGAGACTGCCTCCCACCTGCCGGCAGACGCCGTGCTCGAGCGGCTCGGCACGAACGCGGCGCTCGGCCTCACCCGCCAGGAAGCCGCGGCCAGGTTGGTCTCGTCCGGGCCCAATGAGCTGGAACCGGATCGAAAGACTTCGATCTGGCGGCTCCTGTGGGACGGGGCGCGCGAGCCGTTCGTCGTCCTTCTCTTCATCGCGGGCTGCCTCGCCATTGCCCTCAACGAAGTCCGTGACGGCCTGCTCGTTCTCGTGATCCTTGCTCCGATCGTCGGGGCGGGCGTCGTCACCGAATACCGGGGCGAGAAGGCCCTCGAGGCGCTGCGGCAGGCCGCCGCGCCGACCGCCAGAGTCCGCCGAGAAGGCACGATCGAGGATGTGCCGACTCGAGAACTCGTGCCTGGGGACATCGTCCTGTTGCGGACCGGAGACGTCGTCCCGGCGGATCTGAGGTTGTTCCGCGCGGAGGCGATGAGCTTCGACCGCAGCGCGCTGACCGGCGAATCGCTGCCGGAGCCGTCTTCGACCGAACCTGATCCGAAGGGCGTGGCCCTGGCCGAGCGGCGCAGCATCGCGTACGGCGGCACGGCCGTCGTCGGCGGTCGTGGCGAGGGCGTGACCATCTCGACCGGTCTGCAGACGGAATTCGGGCGGATCTCGTCGGCCCTGGCCGGCCGCGAACGGCGCCGCTCTCCGCTGCAACGCGAGATGGATCGCCTCGTACGGATCCTGCTCGTCGTTGCCATCGGCCTGATCACGATCGTCGTGACGGCCGGCTTCCTCCGCGGGAACGAGGCGGGCAAGAACGTGCTGGCCGGCGTGTCCGCGGCGATCGCGGCGATTCCCGAAGAGCCACCGGCGCTGGTGGCCGTGGTGCTCGGGCTGGGCGCCTATCGGCTCCTTCGAATGAAGGTGCTGGTGAGACGTCTGTCGGCCCAGGAGACCCTCGGTTCGGTTGACCTGATCGTGACCGACAAGACGGGCACCCTGACGGAGAATCGATTGGCCCTCACTGCGATCCGAACGCCGGAAGGCGCCGTGGAGGAGAAGGCCGAGGTCATCAAGCTCGCGACCCTGGCCGTTCGCGCCGAAGAGGACGCCTGGAGTGTCGCTACCGGCTCCAAACCCGGCTCGTTCAGCCGGTCCCTGTTCGGCTTCCTGTCCGAACAGGCGGTCGTCGTGGAACTCGATCCGGGCGACCTGCTCGATGCCGACCCCGTGAGCGACGACCGGCCCTACTCTCGGACCCGAACTCGCAAGTCCGGCCCCGGCGGCATACCCGTCGAAGAGGAACTCGCCCTGGGAGCTCCGGAGGCGGTCCTCGAGATGTGTCAAGGACTGCTCGGGTCAGAGCACGACCGATGGCACGAGCTGGTGGAGACAGGCGCGAGAGCGGGCGAGCGATTGCTCCTCCTGGCTCGTCGCACCGAGGGCGGCAAGTGGGTTCCGCTGGGCGTTCTCGCCTTTGCGGATCGCATCCGCCCCGGGATCCGAGAGGCCATGGCGCTTGCCGTGGCCGCGGGTATTCAGCCCATGGTCGTTACCGGCGACCACCCCTCGACGGCCGCGGCCATCGCCGCCGACGCCGGGCTGCCCAACCAGCACGTTGTGACGGGGACCGAGTTGGCCACCTGGGATGACGAGCGTCTGGCCGCCGAGCTCCCGACCCTCAACATCGTGGCCCGGGCGATCCCCGAGCAGAAGCTCCGCATCGTCGACGTCGCTCGGGGCATGAACCGCACCGTGGCCGTCACCGGCGACGGCGTGAACGATGCCCCGGCTCTCCACCACGCCGACGTCGCGGTGGCGATGGGTAGTGGCACGGCGGTGGCACGCGAAGCCTCGGATCTCGTTCTCAACGACGATTCGTTCGTCACGCTGATGCATGGCCTGCGCGAAGGCCGCCGCCTGGTTGCCAACGTACAGAAGGGTCTGATCTTCCTCGTTTCTACCCACGTGGCGATGCTCGGGTTCATTCTGATCGCCACCATCGCGGGCTATGACCAGCCGCTCCTGCCGATCCAGATTCTCTGGCTGGAGATCTTCATCGACATGCTGACGGCCGTCTCGTTCGAAGGTGAGGCCGAAGAGCCCGGGGCCATGCAGCGGCCTCCGCGACCCAGGACGAAGCCGCTGCTCGACTGGTCCATCCTGGCCCGCATCGTGCTGGCCGGCGGGTTCAGCTCCGTTGCCGCGCTGTGGCTGATCGAGACCCAGGGCGGCAGCTTCGAGCACGTCCGCTGGCTCGCTTACACCGCGCTTGTTATCGGCCAGGTGGTGCGCGCCAACGCCAACCGCAGCCTCGCCTACCCGGTGCTTCTGCGCCGTCCGAACATGCTGCTGCTGGCCGGCGGCATCGTCTGCATTGGGGTCCAGGTCGTCATTCCATTCGTGCCGCCGCTCGCCGACGCATTCCAGGCAACCCCGCTCGATGCCTTCGATTGGGTCCTTGTGGGCATCGTGGCGCTCCTGCCGGCACTCTTCGCCGAGGTGTATCGGGCGCTCCGCCACAAGCCGTGGGTAGCCTGAACAGTCGGGATGCGTGTCGCCGACCTGCGCTCGCGCCCGCGGGACCGGAACGCTGCACCCTACCTGCTCGCGATAGCCTGGCTCGCTCAGGCGACGCGCAAGGGCGTGATGTGCTGGACGTCGTCCTGGGTCGCGGCCGCCGTGTCGTAGAGATCGACAGCACGCTGCAGGTTCAGCCAGAACGCCGGCGAGTTGCCGAAGAGGCGACCCAGCCGCAGGGCCATTTCGGGACTCACTGCCCGGCGCTCGCGGACGAGTTCGTTCACGGACTGGCGCGAAACGCCGAGGGCATCTGCAAGTCCGCTCACAGTGAGCCCGTAGTCGGGCATGAAGTCCTCGCGGAGAATCTCGCCAGGATGAACCGGTCGCCGCTCGAGCTGATTGTCGTTGGCAATGCTCATGGTTGGCCCACCTGATCTCTAGTGGTAATCGCAGACTTCGACGTCGTACGCGTCCCCGTCGCGGAACACAAAGCAAATCCGCCACTGGTCGTTGATGGAAATGGAGTACTGACCGGCACGATCGCCCTCGAGTCCATGGAGGCGATTTCCCGGAGGGACCCGCAGGCTCTCGATCTGGTCAGCCGCGTCGAGCACCGAGAGCTTTCGAAGTGCCCGGCGTTCGATTTCCGGTGGCAGACGTCCGGATTTACCCGTGGTCCAGAACCGTTCCGTATGTCTGTCCGCGAACGATCTGATCACGGTCGCGAATGTAACGCGTCACGTGATGCGTGTCAACACGAAGCTGAGTCGCTTCGTCCGCTCGGTCGAGGCCAGGGAGTTGCGGTTGAGTTGCCTCAGCCGACCTTCCGGACGACGACCGTGCCACCGATCATGTCGTGCCAGCCGCGCTTGCGCGAGTCGAACGCGACCCAGATGACGCCGATGTAGATGCAGGCGAAAGCCACAAATGAGCCGACGAAGCGCAGAACGGCGTTGCCCCAGCTGATCTTGCCGCCGTCGAGATTACGGACAACATGCAGATCGAGCAGCCTCATTCCGATTGTCTGACCCGTCGTGCCCCACAGGCCGACGAAATAGGCGATGAAGATGAGCGCGCCCATCGCCTGCCCGGCCGCTCCGAGGGCTGACGATAGGATTACCGCGATGATCCCAAGGAGGCTGACATCGATGATGTAGGCCGCCACGCGGAGCCAGAAGCCGCCGAACTCCAGGCCCGGCGCGGGCCCGACCTGAGTTTGCAGATCTCGCGCGCCAGCGGGCGTTCCAGCGGACAAACGAAGCGCCTCGATGACGGCGACCGCTTCGGCCGCCTCGTCCAGGCTCACCGCGTAGCGGCCGCCGGTCACCGTCCAGATCTCGAGCGCCGGGCCAGTGCGGAGGACGCATCTGCTCCGGTCGAAATCCAAAGGCTCAGGCCGCGCGGCGATGACCTGTGCACTCTCGATCTCTGAAAGCGCGACGCTCCAGCCCATGTTGCTGCTCAGCAAGCGGGTCCGCACCCTGACCGCGGCGTCGGTGATCGAGATCGTGGCGTGATCGCCGCCGACGACCGCGAATGCCCAGGTCCCGGCGAGCAGCAGCTGGATCGGCAGGGCTGAGCCGGGGGCATAGGCTAGAGACGTCGCCTGCGCCAGGAGTATCAGCAGGATGAATATGAGTCCCGTCGTGATGCCTGTGGCCCTGCGCCAGGATCCGTCCGGGGACGTCTCGGCAAACCACGCCGAGCGTAGGCTCGAGGCAGCCTCGCGGCGCAGCCGGTTGGTGGCGGCGAGACCGCCGAGATAGCGGCCCAGAAGCCCACCTGCGAACCCGCCGCCGAGAACAAGGCCGATCCCGGGAAGAGAGCCGAAGGGTATCTGGAACGTCTTCGCATCGAGGTTGAACCAAAGCGTCGCAGTCAGCCCACCGGCATCTACTCCGTAGAGGCACAGCCCGATCGGCAGGACCGTCTCGAGCGCGTAGCGCATGCGGTGCGGCCGGGGCAGCGCGACCCAGGCGAGGTACATCGCGATGCCGATGACCTCGGACTCCAGCCAGTACCACGTGAGATTGCCCCGTTGGACCGGAAGTCGGGACTCCGTGGTCCAGACCGCGGCGAAGGAGAGAGCCACGATCGACACATAGATCGCGATGAAAACCAGGAGGACCGGGTTGACAGCCAGCACGGAACGGACCCAGCGAGCGTATGTACCAGTGCTCATCGCATCGTCTCCATCAATCTGGCGAGCTGTGCCGTCGTGAGGCCCTGCGCGTCTGCCTCATTGAGAAGGTCGCGGATCAGGGAGTTGAGTCGAGCGGAAGGTGCTACCCGGTCAGTGGCGACGATCGCACCTCGCCCCTGGCGCAGCTCGAGGAGGCCCTCATCCCGGAGCTGGCCATACGCGCGCTGAACCGTGTGCATGTTCACGTCAAGCTCCCGCGCCAGATCCCGTGACGGCGGAAGCTTCGACCCTGGCTTTAGAGCCCCGCCGGCGATGGCGCGACGCACGCATGCCGCTATCTGCCCGTAGATGGGGGCTGAGCTGAGAGTATCGATCTCGAACAGCATGATCTATTTATACTAGCTCAATAGGATCTAGTCAAGATGCCGTCGGCCAGGCGTGATTGGGTCCGGGTCATTCACGACGTGCTCGTCTCCTTGTCGACCCGGAGGATCGAAACCGCCGACGCCAGGCTCGGCTGGCTCATCGTCTTCGCGACCATTCCGGCCGGGTTGATGGGCGTCCTGTTCGAGCACGCCTTCCGGACTAGGCGCCGCCCCGCGAGCTCAAGGAGTGGTCTGATCGGGCAGCCGCGAGGCCGGAAGATCGATCCAGACGCTCGTTCCGCCGGTTGGCCGGTTCTCGGCGCCCACCCGCCCACCGTGGGCCTCGACGAGGGCCCGCACGATCGACAGCCCGAGACCGCTCGTGCCGGTCCGCCTGTCCCGCGATGGATCGGCCTGGTAGAAGCGGTCGAACACGCGCGGCAGATCCTCGGGGGCGATGCCTTGGCCGGTGTCCTCCGACCGCTACCCGGACGCCCGTCCCGGTCCTTCGCCCGACGAGCTGCACCCGGCCGTCGCGAGGGGTGTGGCGCAGGGCGTTGTCGGTCAGGGCGGCAAGTACCTGGCGGAGTCGAGCGGCATCGCCGTCGACGGCGCAACCGGGCGCGAAGTCTGCGGAAAGCTCGATGCCGGCGGCGCCGGCTCTTGCGGCGAAGGCATCCACGGTGGCTTCTGCCGACCTCGGCCAGGTCCAAGCTCTCCATCTCGAGGGACAGCTCACCGGCCTCCGCGAGTCCGATGGTCCGGAGGTCGTCGACGATCCGGCTCAGGAGCTGCGTCTGCTCGCGGATGGTTCGCATGTGCCTGGCGTCGGGCGGGAAGATGCCCTCTTCGACCGCCCCGGCGGTGCCCTCGATCACGGTCAACGGCGTTCGCAGCTCGTGGACGACGTCCGCGACGAACCGGCGGCGCTGGTCGTCCGCCCGTTGCAGCGAGGCGGCCATCTCGTCGAACGAGCGGCCAACTTCGCCGAACTCGTCGCCCCGATCCGCGAGCCCGGAGCGACGCCGCAGATCGCCCCCGGCTACGCCCCGCGACGCCCGCGCCAGCCGGGTGAGGGGCCTTGCCAAGAGGCCCGCGACCACGAAGCCTGCCACCGATGCGGCGAGGGCGGCGGCGAGAGCGACCAGAATGATCGTCTCGGTCGTCTCCTGCTGCACTTGCGCTGCATGAGCCTGCGGGCCGCCTCCGTTCGCGGGGCCGTTGCCCTGCCCCGGGCCCTGTCCCGGCCCCCGACCCGTCGCCTGAGCGGCCCCATCCGATTGGATCTGCGAGAAGCCTCGACCGATGATCGGCGGAGCGGTGATCGCGATCACCGCGGCGGTCGTGAGCGCGACGGCGGCAAACCCGATGGCGATCTTGAGCCGCAGGCTCATGCCGGATCGCCCGCGCGCGGAGCGCGATAACCGACGCCTCGAACAGTCTCGACGTAGGAGCCGCCGTCGGGCCGCGGCCCGAGCTTGATCCGCATGTTCTTGATGTGACTGTCGATCGTCCGGTCGAGCGATTCGAACGATTCGCCGAAGACGCTCTCGCCCATCTGCTCGCGCGTCCAGACTCGACCGGGCTGGGACGCCAGCGTGGCCAGTAAGTCGAACTCGGTCCGGGTCAGCGGGACGAGATCCGGGCCGCGGCGGATCTCGCGGGTCGTCGGATCGATCGCCAGGTCGAAATGCCGGAGCGACGAGCCCTCGGCCGGCCGGCTGAGGCGTCGCAGGACTGCCCCGACGCGAGCGACCAGCTCCCGCGGTTCGAACGGCTTGACGACATAGTCGTCGGCGCCGAGCTCAAGCCCCGCGACTCGATCGATGACGTCGTCGCGGGCGGTCAGCATGATGACGGGCACGCTCGATCCGGCGCCGCGGAGCGTCCGGAGAACGTCGAACCCGGAGCGGCCGGGCAGCATGACGTCGAGGACGAGCATGTCGGGCCGCGCCTCTTGGGCGATCGAAACGGCCGTGTCACCGTCCGCCGCCGTCAGGACTTCGTATCCGTCTCGCTCGAGGTAGCCACGGACGAACTCGACGATATGAGCTTCGTCGTCGACGACCAGTATTCGACCCGTCATTCCACCCACCATAGAGGGACGGCCGGACCGCGCAAGGCCCGACCGTCCCGTTCGATTGCGCTGTCGCTGGCTACGGCCGGCCGGCTCCGTGGGGGCCGGTGCCATCGCAGGTGCCGGTGCCTGTTCCGTTGCCGCCACCGTTGCCTCGACCGGCGCCCACTGCCGCACCCTGCATGCCGCCGAGAGTGGTCTTGTTGACCATCGTCTGGGCCTGCGTGGTGAGCTGCGACTGCAGAGTCGCCGCCTGCGCGGGGGTGATGGCGCCGTTCTCGAGACGATCGGCGATGCGTTCGCTCCACCGGGCGACGAGCGCATCGATGACCTTCTGGACTTCCACCTTCTGCTGGGTCGCGATCTGGGCGAGGCTCAGACCGTCGTGGCGCAGCTCCTGGATCTGGGCCTGGGTGAGACCCAGAACGCTGGCCACGACGACGCCGCGAGCGGCCGGCGTTGCCGACGGTGATGGCGTCGACGTCGGGTCGGCCGCGGCGACGGTCGCGACGAGCAACAGCGAGCCGAGCAGTCCGCCGCCGAGTGCGGCAATGATCTTCTTCATCGATACTACCTCCGGTGCTAGCCCCTGAGGGCCTGCGGTGTCCCGGCTGGAGTCGTAGCCGGCTTCCGATGACCGAAGGATCGGATGGGCAGATGGACCGTAGATGGATCGGACCGCCAGGTTCGATGGACGCCCGGCCGTCCGGTCGAAGTCGCCGGCAGCGGCCCTATGCGCTCGCGGAGCCTCGCCGCGGCACCGCGCAGGCTCCGCCGCGAGCGCGCAGCCTCAGCCGCCAGACGAGCGTTCCGGCCAGGAGAGCGAGCGACACCGCTCCGAGAAGCGGCTGGACGCGCGCCGAAAACGTTGGTCGCGCCGCTCGTACCGAGGAGCACCAGGGCGATCTTGTTGCAGGTCGGGCAGCCGATGGCGAGGAACGCTACGAAGCCGCCGACCGTGCCCGCCGTCGTCCCGTCCCTGCGGGCGGGCGGGACCATGGCGACCGCGACGCCGGCCGGCAGCGGTGCGAGGTACGTGGCCATGACAACGCCCATCAACGGCGCGGAGAGGAGCCAGACAGCGACCGCGAACGGCTCGGGCGCCAGACCGCGAGCGAAGACCGGGTTGGGGATGATCGCCGAGACGACGCCGTAGACAGCCAGGATCGCCACCGTCCAGCCGGCCGACCAGGCGATCAGGGATCGATCCTGGAGCGGGCTGTACCCGGTGGCGGCGCCAGCGGCTGCAACGCCCGTCGCCTACGCGGCTGCGACGAGGCCGACGAGACCGAAAGCCTCTTCGAGCTGCGCCAGAGGCAGGAAGCCCAGCACGCCGCGAGGCTGCTCGCCGGGCTTGAAGAAGGCGATCGTCGGGATGCTCTGGATGCCGAAGGCTGCCCGAAATCATCGGGTTCGCGTCTACGTCGACTTTCACGACGTCGACGACGCCCTCGTACTTCTCGGCGAGCTTCTCGAGCTCGGGCGCGACCATGCGGCACGGCCCGCACCAGGTCGCCCAGAAGTCGACCACGACCGGGCGCTCGCTCTCGAGCACGAGCTTCTCGAAGGTCTCGTCGGTTGCATGCTGAATGGCCATTTGGCGACTCCTGTGACGGCCGGTCTGGATCCCGAGCCAACTCTTAGCGTGGTTGCGCAAACTCGCAACGTCCTGCATGGTAGACCTATTCGTCTGCTTGCGCAAGTTCGCAATTGAGTGCTATTGTTCGGTCATTGAGACCGGTTGATGCCACGAAGAAGGCGCACATGAACGACACGAGAGATCTGGATCAGGAGCGCTACCGGCTCCATGCAGAGGTCTGCAGGGTCCTGACCGATCCAAAACGGCTGATGCTCCTCGACGTCCTCGGAGAGGGCGAATACTCGGTTGGTGAACTCGCGGACCGGCTCGGCTGCATGCTCGCCAACGCCAGCCAGCACCTGACGGTGCTGCGGTCGGCGGGGTTGGTCGGGACGCGGCGCGATGGCAACACCATCTACTACCACCTCGCCGAGCCCGAGATCCTCGCCGCCTGCGATGTGATCCACCGCATCGTCGGCCGGCGGATGGGGCTCATCAGGGAGCCGGCGGCGGAGCGCGAACCTGCTACTGCAGTGCAGAGGTAGAGATGACCATGTCCGCCAAGCTCGCGCCGATCCAGATCGGTGTCGCGCAGCTCTACACCAACGACGAGTCCAACGCCACGTCTCCGGCGAGCCGCAAGATGCGCGCGTCGTCATCGTCGGATCAGGCCCGGCGGGACTGACCGCGGCAATCTACGCCGCACGGGCCAACCTGTCCCCCGTCGTCCTGGGCGGATACGAGGCCGGCGGCCAGCTCATGACGACGAGCGACATCGAGAATTACCCGGGCTTCCCCGACGGCATCGGCGGCCCGGAGCTAATGGGCCTCTTCCGCTCGCAGGCCGAGCAATTCGGAGCCCGCGTCCTCGACGTGGACGTCGAGCGGGTGGACTTCAGCTCGCGCCCGTTCCGACTGTGGGCCGCGGGAGTCGAATACCGGGCCGACGCGGTCATCGTCGCTACCGGCGCGTCCGCCCTCTGGCTGGGCATCGAATCAGAGACGCGGCTGCGGGGGCGCGGCGTGAGCGCGTGCGCTACCTGCGACGGATTCTTCTTCCGGGACAAGGAGGTCGCCGTCGTCGGCGGTGGCGACACCGCCCTCGAAGAAGCGCTCTACCTCACCCGGTTCGCGACCAGGGTCCACGTCGTCCACCGGCGCGATTCGTTCCGGGCCAGCAAGATCATGTTCGATCGGGCGGCAAAGCATCCGAAGATCGAGCTCCACCTCAACCGCACCGTAGCCGAGGTCCTGGGACAGGATCGCGTCGAGGCGCTTCGCCTCTCGCGCACCGACGAACCCGGAGAGGAGACGCTGCCGATTGGCGGACTCTTCATCGCCATCGGCCATCGGCCCAACGGCGGCGCGTTCGTGGAGTGGCTGCCCTCTGACGAGAAGGGCTACCTGACGGTCGAGGGCGAGACCACGGAATCGGCGATCGACGGCATCTTCATCGCCGGCGACATCCACGATCACCGCTACCGCCAGGCGATCACGGCCGCGGGCGAGGGAGCGCGTGCCGCGATCGACGCCGAACGGTGGCTCGAAACGGCCGAAGCGCTGTCCGAACGAGCACGCTACGCTAGCCTCGGCCCGATAGCCCCCATGGCCTTCCTCCTCGGCGCAATCGTCGGACTCGCCCTCGGGCTCGTGGGCGGCGGCGGCTCGATCATCACCGTGCCTCTGCTCGTCGGGCCTCTGGGAGTCCCGGCCCACGAGGCCACGACGATGTCGCTCATCATCGTCGGCGTGACGGCGGCCGGGGCTAGCGCCGCGCACGCTCAGCGCGGCAATGTGCTCTGGAGCCACGCGATCGCGTTCGGCGCTGTCGGCAGTTTCGGGACGCTGGCTGGCGGCTACCTCAACCGGGCGGTGCCGGCTCGGGTGCTGCTCGCCGGTTTCGTCGTCCTCATGGTCGTCGCGGCGATAGCCACGTGGCGGCGGGCAGGCCGCGCAACGCTCGAAAAGGCGGGCGCCACCATCGCCCTGGCTCCGGCTCCCGAAACTCCCCACAGTGACACGCCATCCCTTGGCGTACGCGCCCGAGCCCTCCTACCCGCGTCATGCCCGCTCCTCGACCACGGCCCATTCCTGGTCGCGGCAGTAGGCGTCGGGCTCCTGACCGGCTTCTTCGGCGTTGGCGGCGGCTTCCTCATCGTGCCGGCGCTGGTTCTCGTCGCGCGGCTGCCGATGAGCAAGGCGATCGGCACGTCGCTGCCGATCATCGCGATGAACAGCGCGACCGCCCTCGCGGGCCATCTCGGCACGGGCATCGCTTTCGAGCCTTCGATCACCGTCCTGTTCACCGCGGGAGCCGTCCTCGCCGGACTTGCGGGAGGCGGGCTTTCGACCCGCCTGCCGGCCGCGACGCTAGGCCGCGGCTTCGCGGTGGTCGTGCTCACCCTGGCCGCGTACCTATCCCTGCAGGTCGTCTAGATCGGCTCAGCTCGCGAATCGCCCGAGTTCGCCCGGCAACCAGAACCAGCGGAGGCCCTCGAAGTCGGGGCCGACGAGAAGTGGCTCGGCCGCATCCGTCGAGGGTTCTTTCCTCGCCGCGGCCGCTATCCGCTCGCGTGCCTCTGTCAGGTAGCCGGCCAGGCGCGTCTCGGGCTCGCGATGCCGGTGCGCGTGGTACTCCATCCGGCCGTCGCCGTAGCCGATGTCGTGAAGACTGTGCGGAGCCTCGGGTGATCCGAGTCGGTGCCGCCAGAACCCGCTCGCGGGTTCGAACCGGTAGTCGGCCAGCAGCCGCCAACCTTCGGTGGCGACGAGATCCACCGCGTCGAGAATGAACTGAAAGACGGCCTCGCTGATGAAGTAGTTGAAGTTCACCCGAACCCAGCCGGGCTTGATACCTTCGCAGCCCCGGGCGATCTCGCGTTCGAACTCGTGCGAGCGCTCGATGTCGATACCCAACAGCCGATGCCCATACGGCCCGGCACATGAGCACCCACCGCGAGCCTGGATCCCGAACAGGTCGTTGAGCAGCGCGACGATGAAGTTGTGGTGCAGGTACCGCCCGTCGTGACGGACCACGAACGAGACGATCGAAAGGCGTTCGGCCGTGTGCGAGCCAAGGATCTCGATGCGAGGGTTCGCGGCCCAGCGCGTGATCGCCCGCCGGATGAAGCGTTCCTCCCGAACCCGGATCGCCTCGACTCCCACGGCTTCCTTGAGTTGGAATACGAGTCCGGCGCGAATCGACTCGACGATCGCGGGCGTCCCGCCCTCTTCGCGGTGTTCGATTTCTGTCAGATAGACGTGTTCGAAGGGGTTGACGTAGAGGACCGTGCCACCACCTGGCATCGAGGGCACGCGGTTGTGGAATAAATCGCGCCGGGCCACGAGGACCCCGGGAGTCCCGGGTCCGCCGATGAACTTGTGAGGCGACAAAGCGATCGCGTCCTTGTACGCGAGACCGCCGTCGGGACCGTCGTCGCCGCCCATGTCTATCCGGACATACGGCGCGCCGGCCGCGTAGTCCCAGCATGAGAGCGCGCCGTGTCGGTGCAGCAGGATCGAGATCGAACGGTGGTCGCTCAGGATGCCCGGTCACGTTCGAGGCCGCGGAGAAGCTGCCGATTTTGAGCGGCCGATCTTCGGTGCGCCTCGAGCGCGCGCTCCAGCTGTTCGAGGTCAATCCGACCGTCGTGGTCCTCGCCGATGACGACGAGGTCGGCAATCGATTCGCGCCACGGTAGCTCGTTCGAGTGATGCTCGTAGGGGCCGATGAAGACGACCGGCCGCTCGGCCGCCGGAATCCGATCGCGCAGCGCGTAGCGCTCGTCCAGCTCCGCCGGGAGGCGCAGGCCCAGTACGTCCACGAGTCGGTTGATCGCGGCGGTCGCTCCCGAGCCGGCGAAGACGACGGCATGGTCCGCCTTGGTCGCACCGACCGCCGTGGCGATGATCCCTCGCGCCTCTTCTCGATAGCGCGTCGTCTGGAGACCCGTCCCGGAGGACTCTGTGTGCGTGTTCCCGTACAGCGGGAGCACGGCGTCGCGGATGTAGTCCTCGATGAACGAGAGCGAGCGGCCGGATGCCGTGTAGTCGGCGTAGGTCACGCGCCGAACGCCGTACGGCCCGGCGACGGCCTCGTCGTTGCCGATGACGGATCGACGGATCAGGCGGATTAGCGCCTGCTCGCGAGCATGCGGGGTCGAGTCATTCACGAAGCGATCCTACGCTCTCGGGCGCAGGCGGGGTTTAGCCAGCGGTCGCGGAGTCGACAACTCGCCGTGGTGCTGGGGACGATTCGAGGGGACCGCCGCCGGCTTCTTCGGGATGCCCTCGACCAGGTCGGTCGGCGCGGCTTGACTTCTCCTCGAGACGGCGGCCCGATCAGGCTTCTCCACCGGATTCCAGCCACACGAAACGAGCATCGATCGCTCGCTCGATCACGGCTGCGCCGCTCGCGCCCGTAACCTCCCGCAGGATCACCTCTGCCACAACCGGCCCTGGGTCGAGTTGATCGGGTCCGCCCCAGACCAGCCAGATCAGGGTCTCGTCGTTTGGGATCGCCAGCAAGGCGATCTCGAGGCCCCCCGCGCGTAGCGCTGCTGCGGCCGTTGCCTGGAGTCGTTCATACCAGACCGTGGGTCTCACACTCAAGCCCGGTACGTAGGCTTCGATGACGCGGACCATTCGTTGCATGGCCCAACCGTGCACCAGAACCGATAGGTCGGTATCCGGGAAACCACCTACAGCGCCCGTATGCTTGCGGCTGGATGAACACCGCCGCGCGACAGCCGCCCGCCGACCTCGGGTCGTCCCTCGTCGGACGTGACGAGGCAGTTGCGCGCGTTCTGACTGGCGTCCAACCACCATACGCTGATGCGCTGGCCGTCCTGATCGAGGGGCCGGCCGGAATCGGCAAGACGAGCCTGCTGCGTGCCGGCGTTGCCAAGGCGGAAGCCGCCGGCGCGACCGTGCTATACGTACGGCCCGTCGAGACAGAGGCCAACTACGCGTACGCCACGCTTGGCGACCTGTTGGGACCCCACCTCGTACCGATCGGCGTTCGCCTGTCGGAGGGCAATCGCGCCGTGCTGCAGCGGGCCCTTGGCAACGACGACGGCCCCGGGCCAGCCGACGCAGCGGCGGATGAGGCGCCCGACGCACAACGCGTGGCTGTGGCCGTTCTCGCCGCCCTCCGCGCGCTGGCCGCGCATGGGCCGTTGCTGATTGCCATCGACGATGCTCCATGGGCCGACCCGGCCAGTCGCGATGCGCTCGCTTTCACCATGCGACGGCTAGTCGGCCTGCCGGTGCGACTGCTGATCGCCCAGCGCGGCGACGTCCCGGGAGGACCGCCGCCATTCGGCCTGGCGGAGGCAGCACGCCCTATCCCCATTGAGCGATTGTGGCTCGAGCCCCTCTCGATGGGGGCCCTCCATCAGCTGCTTCGCTCCGCCACCGACTCCAGCTTCACGCGGCCGACGCTGCTCCGCATCCAGGAACTCTCGGGCGGCAACCCGTTCTACGCCCTCGAACTCGCGCGGGCATTCGTAGCCGCCGGCACGTTCATCCGCCCGGGGCAGGACCTGCCCATGCCATCATCGCTACGTGCTCTGGTCGGGGCCCATCTGGACCGCGTCCCAGCAGGGACACGGCGACTCCTGCTCACCGTGGCGTTGAGCACCAGGCCGACGATGGGCCTATTGGAGGCGATGAGTGGACCTGGGACCCGGACTCTGCTCGAACCCGCGATAGATGCCAGTCTGATCTGTCTCGAGGGGCCGACGGTAACCTTCGAGCATCCGTTATACGCCTCCACTCTGGTAGCGCGAGCGCGCGCCGATGAAGTCAGGGCGGTGCATGCAGCACTCGGGAATGCAGCCACCGAGGACCCGGAAGCCCGCGCCCGCCATCTAGCACTAGCCTCTGAGGGCCCCGATGCGGGAGTCGCGCGGTCCCTCGCTCGGGCGGCGGCCCGTGCTCGGGGACGAGGTGCTCCGGCGATGGCCGGCGAACTGGCTGACATGGCAGCGGAGCGCACACCATCCGCCGGCCGCGAGCGGTCCGAGCGGGCTCTCGCAGCGGCCGAAGCCTGGTTTGCCGCGGGCGATCTCCCAGCGGCTCGCGAGCGGGCAGCGGCGCTAATGCCGAACCTGCGCGGCTCGCTGAGGGCCCGGGCTCTCCTGCTCATGGGCCTGTGTGCGTGGTATACCCGCCCAGCGCAGGAAGCAGTCGCCGAGCTCTTGCCCGCCCTCTCCTACGCCCGCAACGATCGCCCGCTTCTTGGGTTGCTCCACTTTTATCTGGCCGTCTTTCGCGACTTCGATCTCGCCGAGGCACGGAAGCACTCGGCGCTTGCCGCGAGGTTGCTCGAAGACACCGCAGACCGCGGTCATTTGGCGGCGGCGTTGCTCCAGACCTTCCACTGGACCGTCCTGCTTGGGCGTCGACCACCCATGGCCCTCCTTTCCAAAGGGCTGGATGTTGAATCTGAGGGTCCGTTGACCGATCGACTGACGAGCCCTGGGATGTGGTGGGCGGGGATAGGCCGGCTGGACCTGGCGCGAGCACGGTTCCAACACATGCTCGATTTCGATCTTGCGGACGGCCAGTACTCGAACGTCGCGAATCTGCGGACTCGGCTGGCCGAAGTCGAACTGTGGTCGGACGACTGGCCGGCGGCGCGACGTCATGCCGTTGCCTCCGTGGAAGCCGGCATGGAAACCGGCGCGGGCCCGTCCGAGATGGCGCTACGGGCAGTGGCACTCGTCGACGCTTACGAGGGGTACCTCGAGCGTGCCGAGAGCGCCGCCACCGCCGGGACCGAGCGGACCGAACGGGAGGGCAGCGGTGCGCTGGCCGCCGCCTGGCTCCACGTGACTGCACTCGTCGGGGCGAGCAGGGGCGACGCCGCTGTGGTGGAGGAGGCAACCGGACGGGCCTGGCGCCACCTAGCTCGGGTTGGCTATGTGGAGCCGATGCGGCTGGACCCATCTCCCGAACGCATCGAAGCGTTGGCAACCCTGGGCAGACTCGACGAGGCTCGCGTGGAGCTTGCCGGGCTCGAGGCCCGCAACCGTCGAGTGGCCAAACCATGGGCCGCAGCTGCCGTGGCTCGAGGTCGGGCCCGGATCGCCATGGCGGAGGGTGACACGGAGGCCGCTATCGCGGCCACTTCGCCTGTGGCGGCCGGCTCGCCGCCCGAATGGAGCCGTTTCGATACTGGCCGATTGCTACTGCTGCGCGGCGAAGCCCTGCGCCACGCGCGTAGTCGGCGCGACGCGTACGAAGCACTGGGTCGGGCCCACACGGTCTTCGCGAATGTCGGCGCGGCTGTGTGGGCCCAGCGCGTCTCGGCCGAGCAAGCTCGGCTCGGCTTGACGCGCTCGTCGGCGCTGACTCTGACCCCGACCGAGGCCCGCGTGGCGCGGCTTGCAGGCGACGGCCTCTCGACACGGGACGTGGCCGCGGAGATGGGCATCAGCCCGAGGACCGTGGAGACGCACCTCGCAAGCCTGTACGGCAAACTCGGTGTCACTTCGCGGGCCGAACTGGGTCGCGTGATGGCGCTCCGCGAGACGAACTGACCGCCTCCGGGATTCCACGGATAACGCGCCGCCATTCCATCTCTACGGTCGAGCGTGCCCCCTCGGATCGAGGGTCGACCAAAGGAGATGCCAAGACCATGCCAACCCGTTCGAGTCTGGCCGTTCGATGCGGCGCGACATTCCTACTAGTCATCTTCGCCGCGGCTTGCGGCAGCGGGACGGCCAGCGCGCCGGCCGGGGCCCAAGCTTCGGCAGGCGCCCAAAGCTCGACGGGCGCGGTCGTCGCGGGAGCGACCGTCGCCGGCGCGACGGCTCCCGGGCAGGCGCAGGGTGGTGGCGCCGGTTCGGTAAACGACGGACTCGGGCACCCGGTGAACATCTGCGACTTGCTCCCCCTTGCCACCGTGGCGTCCATTACCGGCGAACCTCTGACCGTAGCCACGGAGGACGACACGCCGGCTATAAAGACCTACGTATGTGATTACACCAGCGGCGACGGCACATCCGCAGTCCGCATCACGGTGCAGGCAATGGACGCCGCCCTCGGCTACGACTCCAGCCTTCAGGCCGCCGGCTCAGGTGCCAAGCAGATTAGCGGCCTCGGTGACAAGGCGAACTCCTCCATCCTGGGAGTGGCCGCGCTTTTCGGCAACGTTTCCATAACCGTGTCGGACATGGTGCCGGATGCGGCTGCAGAAACACTCATCCGGACCCTCCAGCCGAAGCTCTGATCGGGCTCGTGCGGAAACCTCGAAACGAGCTCCCGATACCAACGGAGAGACCGATGTTGAACAGATTTAGCGGTACCGTGCGTGGCGTCCTGGCGCTGGCCGTCTTGTCCATCGTCGCCGGAGCTTGTTCCGGTGCCTCTACCAATTCCCCAAACGGTGGCGGCGATGTGGGCACTTCTGTGCCCCTCGGGGCTACGGCCGGCGCGCCCGGTTCGGCCCCGGCTCCGGCCGGATCACCCGGCGTAGTCACCGGCCACGTCGGAGACAAGCTGACCGTCATTATGCTCGGCGGCGCCAAGGCGGAGCTCACGCTCGTCAAAGTGGTAGATCCCGCGACGGTCGTCCACCCCGACGTCGACAACTCCCCCGCCGGGGCCCGTTGGGTTGGGCTCGAGATAACCGCCAACGATCATTCGGCCTTTGCGGGTCAGGAGCAGGTCCTCGTAGACGGGATTGGGTCAGACGGCAACCCCCTGACCACGGACGCCAAGTTCGCGGGCTTCTCCCACGAGATAGGCGCGTTCGCCGAGTGCACGCCCGCCGGCTCAATAGACCCGGATAAGGCATACACGATGTGCCCCGCGTTTCTAGTGCCCACCAGCGTGACGCTCAAGAGCGTCGGCGCCAAGGTGGGTGGTGCCGAGATCGGCGAAACCACGGCAGTGGATCAGGCCGTTTGGATGGTTCCGTAAGCCCCTTGCTTCCGCGCCAAATAGCGCGGCCCAGGAGGTCTTCCATGGGCATCGTGATCTGGCTCGTCGTCTGGGGGGCGCGGCCGCAAGTCGACTGACCGCGACCTCAGCCGCTCTCGCCCATCACGACTTCATCGAGAGTGAACAGCTCGCGGCCGCGATTCCCACTCGAGCTGCGACCCGAACCTTCCCATGGCCGCGACCGTCTCGCTGTCGCTCGCTGCCCACAGCGGCTATGGCCGCCTTCCCGACAACCGCAGCTGGCGGCCGACTATCCTCCGGCACGGTGCCGCAGGGCAGCCTTGCGCGTCTGGCCCGGTGTCTCGCACAGGACCGATCGATAACGACGGGTGAAGTGGGCCTGGTCGGTGAAGCCGAGTTCGGCCGCAAGGTCGGCAAGGTCCGTCTTCGGCTCGCGATATAGCGTCGTCGCCGCGAGCTGCAACCTGCGGCGTTCGATCAGCCACTTCGGACTCACGCCCAGCTGCCGGCGCAGGCAGCGCCCGAGGGTTCGCGGGGCGACGTCGAGCCTCGCCGCGAGCTCGGCAACCCGGAGGATGTCACCACTCTCCTCGACGAGGCGGCAGGCTGAGTTGGCCATCCGGCCGGCGGCGTCGACGCGGGCCGCCAGAGGCTCGAGCCAGGATGTCAGGAGGACCGTGACAATCTCGATCGTCGGGGCGTTGACCACGCCTTCTTCCATAGCGTCGATGATGGCGGCGTGTGGCGACTCAGGCAGTTGCTCGCCGGCTTCGGGCAGCTTGACGGGCGGCGTTCGGGTGAGAAGAGGACCGGCAGCGGCCTGGAACATCACGCCTACGACCCAGCCACGGCCCCACAGCCTCTGGACGTAGAGCCCTCGCTTCGGGCCATGCAGGATGGCGGACTCAGGCAGGAAGACAGCGTTACAGGCTGGGTACGTGAGGACTCGCTGCGGCCGTACTTCGCCGGCCGGAACATTCCACCAAGCCATCCACACGTGCCTGACGAGATCGTCGAGCCCCAACGAGAAGCGACGGAAGACGACCTCTGCGTCGCCCGGGTTCAGGTGTCCGCGCGAGTCGATTGCGCCAGGTGGTGTCCTGTCCAATTCGTGCAAGACGGCTACTCCGAGCTCGCGAAGACTGGTCACATGCAAGAGATGAGCCCGGCCACGGGCACCTACGCGAACAATGGCACCCCAGTCGGGCGTACCTCGCTGACGCCGCACATCGTGGTCTCGCCGGCGAGGCAAGCGATCGAATTCTACCGATCGGTCTTCGGTGCAAAGGTGGGCGACGTAACCGAAATGAACGGGACAGTAGCCCACGGGGAGCTCGATTTCGGTTGCGGGTGGCTGACGCTCGGCGAACCGCTCCCCGACCTCGGCTTGGCGGCACCCACCGCTGGTCCGGTGACGTACTCCCTGGCGCTGTACGTTCCGAACGTGGACGAGGTCACGGAAAAGGCCGTGGCCGCCGGGGCGACGCTGAACTCGCCGGCAGCCACGTTCGTGAGCGGGGACCGGTTCTCGTCCATCCTCGATCCGTTCGGCGTCCGCTGGACCATCATGACCCGCGTCGAGGACATCTCCCCGGAGGAGGGAGCCAAACGCGTCGCGGAGTGGGCCCGGAATCAGTAGGAAGCCTGGGAAGGTAGGGCCTCATCCGAGGCTGTTTGGTGGATCACTCTCGATTTCGCCTACAGGGAATCCAAGATCCTCCGCTCGCCTTCCTGAGCGCGAACGCGATTGCCGCCGGCACAAAATCCGCGGGACGGGAAGTGCAGCCGCCAGACCTCTCGCCCCGACCATTCGAGTAGGTAGGCCGTAGGCCCGACCCGGGCGGGTCGGCAACCGGCAGAGACGTGCCCTAAAGGCGGCCGATGAAGAAGTAGGAACGCATCGTCGGATCCGGAAGCGCGTCTGCCGAGGCTTGCGCCGGGCCAGGAGATATCGGCCGGCCATATCGGACAGCCAGATGTCCTGGTTCCACCAGTTCGACGTCGCGCCAGCCTGACGATTGGAGTAGCGACCGCGGGTCGTCGGTGAAGAACGGGGCTGGGTCGCCACGAGCCGCCCGCGACTCGAGGTAGCGCGCCATCCCCGGAGCGCGAAGCAGGCCACTTCCACTTGCGTCCGCGGCAATGGCACTACCGGCTCCGGAAAGGCGGGCAGTAGCGCCAACCAGCCGATCGACCGTCGACTCTGTCAGATAGAAGAACAGCCCCTCAGCGATCCAGAGGGTCCTGCGTCCCGGCCGAAACCCTACGGCAAGCAATTCAGGCTCCCACTCGCTCGCCAGATCAACCGCCACGAGATGCCGGCGACACCCGGGGGATGCTCCTGCCGCGGCAAGCACCGTCTCCTTCTCCTGGAGGAGTTCGGCCTCGTCGATCTCGAACCAATCGAGCGACTCAGGCAAGGTCAGTCGGAACGCTCGGGTGTCGAGTCCAGCGCCGAGCAGGACAACCTGGTCCATCAACGGGGCATGATCCCGGATCAGATCCTCGAAGAAGCGCGTTCTGATCGGGATGAAATCGTTCCGGCCACCCGACGCTCGTTCGGATGCCGCCATGGAGAGTCTCCCGGCATCCCCGGCGAGAAGCCCTGCCCATGGGTCCTCGAGCAGGTGGTCAGGCCTCGCTGACTCGCGCTCCCGAACGGCGGCGATCCATCGGGCCGTGTAGGCGCTTGCGAACAACCTCAGTTCTCCTGACATCCCGGGCAAGAATACGCGGACCCCACGTCACGACGGGAGCAATCTTCCCGTGCCCCCTGGGTCCTCCCGGAAGGCGTCGCCCGCGTTTGTCAACTTGCCTCGCTGCTGTGCGGTCTTTGTGCCAGCGCATCCGCGGACGGCGCTCGCTCGGCCATCGCCGGGTCAGTCGATCAGCTCGTAGGTCACGTCGAGCCAGTACATCCCGAAGGCCGGAACCTGTTTCTCCACGGTCGAGACGATCCGATAGCCCTGCCGGATCATCTCCGCCGCATCCTTCTCCATCTCGCGCTGGGCCTTCTCCTGCCAGCCGGTCGCGCCTCGCGAGGCCATCATCGCGGCAACCGGCAAGCTGAGCACCCCGAGCAAGCTGCCCCGGCCGTAGTGCTTCACCATTCGCTTGGGTCTTGCCAGTCCAGGCTAGCGTCATGCCCCAGGTCTCCAGCCCTGTCCTAGAGCTGCGCGGCTCGCCCTCGCAGGTAGCGCTGCTGGGCAACGTTGTCGGTGCGAGTAGCAGCGGCTTCATACGCCTCCCGCGCGGCATCATGCTGGCCGAGCATCTCGAGAAGATGCGCGCGAACGGCGTAGAAACGGTGATCGGCCGCGATCCGCGTGTCGGGCCCAAGTGTCGCGAGCAGTTCGAGCCCAGCCGCGGCGCCATGCGCCTTCGCCAACGCGACGACGCGGTTGAGGGCGACGATCGGGTTGTCCGAGATCTGGGCGAGTTCATCGTAGAGTCGCTCGATCCTGGCCCAATCGGTCATGTCGGCGCTCGGTGACCGGTCGTGGACCGCGGCGATGTCCGCCTGGAGCAGGTAGGGCCCGGCGACGCCTCGGTCGAGGGCACCTTCGACGAGTTCGATCCCTTCCGCGATCTCATCCCGATCCCAGCGGTTCCGGTCCTGTTCGTCCATCGGAACGAGCTCGCCGCCCGGACCGGTGCGTGCTTCGCGTCGCGCGTCGGTCAGGAGCATGAGCGCCAGCAATCCCGCGACCTCGGGATCGTCGGCCAGGAGTCTGTGAACCGTCTTCGCGAGCCGGATCGCCTCGGCGGCAAGATCGGGGCGTTGAAGATTGGGCCCGGCGGTGCTGACGTAGCCCTCGTTGAAGATGAGATAGAGGACGTGGAGCACGACGGCGAGCCGGTCAGCGCGTTCGGCCTTTGATGGCAGGCGGAACCCGATCCCGCTCTCCTTGATGGCCTGCTTCGCTCGGCTGATCCGCCGCGTAACGGTGTCCTCTGGAACGAGGAGTGCCCTGGCGACCTCTGCCGTCGTGAGTCCGCCGAGCGCGCGTAGCGTGAGCGCAATCTGCGAGGCCTGCGAGAGTGACGGATGGGCGCACATGAAGAGCAGGATCAGGGTGTCGTCTCCATCGTCGGCGGCTGCATCGGCTGCGTGTGCCATACGCTCGGCCGGCAGTACCTGCTCAGCAACGGCGTCCTCGCGCCGCCGGCGGGCCTGCTCGGATCGCAGCAGGTCGGTGAGTCGGCGCGAGGCGACGGTCACGAGCCAGGCCTTCGGGTTGGCCGGGATACCGTCGGCGGGCCACTGTGTCGCGGCCGCGATGAGCGCCTCCTGCGCGGCGTCTTCGGCCGCGTCGAAGTGCCCGTAACGGCGGACGAGGGCGCCGAGGACCTGCGGCGCCAGGGGGCGCAGCAGATCCTCGAGCCGGGGGTCGGTCATGAGCAGCGCTCAGCCTTCGGCGAGCTCGGCTCGCGATTCGACGATCGGACGGACGTCGGCGTACGCGCGGGCCTGGATGCTTGCTGGACCGGGGATGGTCGAGAGCTTCGCCGCGATCTCCGTTGCGCGATCGAAACTCGCGCACTCGACGATCCAGTAGCCGGCGAGGACCTCCGCTGTCTCCGCGTACGGCCCGTCGGTGACGACCGGAAGGCCCGCCTTGAGTTGGATCCGTCTGGTATGGACCGGCGCATCGAGGCCGCGGGTCTCGACGAGCTCACCTGACTCATCGAGCTCGCGGTTGAACGACTCCATGAAGGCGCCCATCGCCATGAAGTCCTCGGGCGACCATTCGGCGTTCGCCGCGGGCTTGCCCCCCATGGCGTCATAGTCCGCCTGGGTGGCGTAGGTTGAGATCATGAACTTCATCGCGGTCTCCTCTGATCGGCGCCGTCCTGGCGCCGTTCACCCGAGACGTCGTAACCAGCTGCCTTTTCCGGACATGGCCCGCATAAGCGAGAGCGCGGGCTCCGGACGTGGCAATTGCACCACACCGGTCAGTAATGCGGGCCCTTCGTTGCCAACGGCGTGTCGGCCCTTGCACCGCGAGCAGAGCTGGAGCGCTATACGGAGCGCCCGCGCGCAGCAGTGGCCCGCAGCCGCCCGTGGTCCCGAGGACGCGGCCCCGGTAGAGACGAGGGATCGGGCCTCCTCCTTGCCATTGAGGTCCCCCGGGAGGTGCACGAGGCGGGAAGGCCTTGACGAGCCCGGCGCGGCTAGCGCAGTCTCGAGTCGATCCTGCGGGGTCACTCACTGGCAAAGGTGCGCCCCAATCGATGGAGGGAAGCAGTGGATAGCACCAGCACGGCAACCACGCTGGCGATTCGTCTCGAGTTGGTCATCATCCCCGTGACCGACATCGACCGGGCGAAATCCTTCTATGTGGACCAGGTCGGATTCCGCGCCGACTTCGACCAGCGGGTGAGTGAAACGCTTCGATTTGTCCAGCTGACGCCTCCCGGGTCCGCGTGCTCCATCGCCTTCGGGCAGGGCCTCACGGACCAGGAACCCGGCTCGTTTCGAGGGCTCCAATGCGTCGTCGACGACGTCGCGGCTGTTCGAGAACTTCTCATCTCGCGGGGCGTCCAAGCCGGCGACGTGGACGTTCAGGCGTGGGGCTCGTTCGTCAAGTTCCAGGATCCGGACGGCAATGGGTGGGTCCTCCAGCAGATGCCGCCGCGCCAGGCTTCGCAATAGCCAGGCTTCGCAACAGATCGTCGGCCACTCGTTCCAGGCTCCCACTCCGAGGCTCGGGGCCGCGAACGTGAGCACGAAGCCGACCAGGCCGATGACTCCTATGTCGACCGATTGCGCCCATAGCCGGACGAGTTTGGTGCAGTCCCGCCCCGGGAATCCAACCGTGACGTAGCACCGGGAGAGGCCATGCCGGAAACAGGAGATCTGGTGATCCGTCGCACCTTTGATGCGCCGGTGGAGCGAGTCTGGGACGCCTGGGTATCCCCCGCCCTGGTGAAGCAATGGTGGGGACCCGATGGCTTCAGCTGTCCTGTTGCCAACATGGACGTGCGCGTCGGTGCCGCGTCCGTGGTGGCGATGCGCGCTCCCGAGGAACTCGGCGGCCGCGATTCGTACAGTTCGTTCGCCTACACCGAGGTAAGGCCACACCGACGGCTTGAATTCATCCACAACCTCTGCGATGAGGATGGCCAGAAGATCGACCCTCGAGTCATCGGTATGCCCGCGGACTTCCCACAGGACATGCGTCAGGCCGTTGAGTTCAACGATCTCGGTGATGGGCGCTCGGAGGTCATCGTCACCGAATACGGCTGGCCGCTGGGCCAGATGCGGGAAATGTCAGAGCTGGGCATGAAGCAGTGCCTCGACAAGATGGCTGTCCGCCATAGGGAGCAACCGCAATTCGATGGACAAGTCGGAGCTGATCCGCACAATACGGGACGCCCACCAGCAGATGGCGAGTGCGATCGAGCGCCTCCCCGACAAGCGGCTGCTCGAGCCGGCGATGGACGACTGGACCGGCAAGGACCTCGTCGCGCACATGGCCTGGTGGCATGATCACTCGGCTCTCGTGATCGAGAGCCTTCGAGCCGGCCGCGAGCCGTACGACAAGAACGCGCCGGCGTATGAGACCGACGCGCGCAATGAGCAGACGCATCGCGAGCACCTCGACGATTCACCGGCGCTCGTGCGGCGGGCCTTTAGGGAGTCATTCGACCGACTGATGACGGCGCTCGGGCCGTGCGCCGAGGATGAGCTCTTCTCGGTCGACCGGTGGCCATGGCTGGAGGGCGAGTCGCTCGCCGAGGAGATCCAGTGGGATTCCTCACGCCACTACGACGAACATCGCAAGTACTTGGAAGGGCTTTCGCGCTGAGCGAACGAGGCTGGGTCGGAAGCCGCCGATCGCTTCCAGCTCGCGACCCATCGGGCTGCGCCGGGCACCCAGTGGGCCAGGTCAACGCCAGAATTCGGTGAGCTTCGCGGCGAGGGCTCGGCCCTGGTCGTAGCCGGACTGAGCCGCGGGCAGGCGCCGCGACGGATCCATCACGTTCAGGCCGACCATCTCGTCGTCGTCGCCATCCGGAAAGATCGTTGCGACCCTGCTGCCGCCCAGGCGTAGCTCGTCGATCTGCGTCGCGAGATGGTTGCCCCACGCCGGCGGCTGCAGTGATCTGCCGCCGAAGGGCGACAGCACCAGCACCCGCCCGTACCCGGCCGCCAGATCGGCGTTCTCCGGGTTGGATCGGTAGCCGCCGTCGATGTATGGCCGGTTCCCGATCCGGTAAGGAAGAGCACTGGCACAACTCGCGGCGACGGCGTCTACCAGGTCGACGCCGACGTGGCGGTCGAACAGGACCGGCTCACCGGTCTCGGCGTCGACCGCCGTTATGAGCAACGGTCTCCCCGGCCAGCGCGAGCTGGGCAGCCGCGCGGCGACGGTGTTGCGCCAGTGCACCTGCCAGGATCCGTCCGACGCCGCCTCCATGGCGAGCCCCGCCGCGCCGATCCTGCGACGCATGTCGGCCGCGTCCTTGGCGGAGGCGATGATCCCCCGCATTCGCTCCAGAGGGTCCGTCGCCGCCCTGCTCGGATCAGGTCCCCGGTCGGGTCCGACCGGCACGGGGCGCTGCTGGGGGGCAGCGGCCAGGATGGCCTCGAACAACTCCGTCGGGGTGGCGCCGGCGATCTGAGCCGCGGCAGTCGCGCCCGCCGAGGTTCCGATGGTCAGGTCGGCTGTGGTCACGTCCAGCCCCGCATCGAACAGGCCGGCGATGACGCCGATCAGCCACGCGTTGCCCGTCGATCCGCCGCCACCAAGAACCAGAGCTCGCGCGTCGGCGCGGCTGGCATCGGCCGCAGCTCCTGACCGGACCCCGGCCATCCGAGCCGACCAGTGCGGTGTTGGAAAAGACGGCGAGCTCATTCGGCCTAGCGTGCTGGCGAGAGCGACCCGGATGGACGAATCGCGAATAGCTCGACGAAAAGATCCAGGGCATTCGAATCCGCCTGAATGCCGATGCGACCATCGCCGATCCCGTCGGCCGGCCGGAGCCCGTCGAGCAGGAGTCCGTTGAGCGTCCGCACGTCCATCGTCGCTATCACTGTCGGGTTGGTCGACCCGCCTTCGCGGGTACGCGCTCGGGATGAACACGTAGCTTAGTGAAGTTCCATTGTCACCCAAGGAGATGGTCGCGCAAGGCCGATTGCTGGGAAGTAAACGAGGCGGCCTAGCTCCTGGCCACCGCGTATCGGATCCGCCGGGACGAGTGCCCGAAACCCCGCTTTGTCTTCATCGTTGGGCTTGGGTTATCTCCACGAGTCACGCCTTTTGACCGATTGGGATGGGCCCGCCGCCTATCGGCCGGAGGCGATCGCCTCCTCGTAGCGCTCAAGCATTTCGAACAGCTCGTCGGCGGCGTACTGCTGATCCCAGGCGGTCTCCGAGATCCGTCTCACCACGCCCGCTGCCTCGAGTGCCTTCAGACCCTCGAGCGCTCGTTGATGCCGCACCCCGATCGCGCCGCGAACGATGGCGGCGGACGTGATCGGCTGCGCCGGCAGGATTGGGATGATGCGCGCGGCGGCAGAGTCGCGACGCGGCCGTCCAGCGCGTTCGAACCACGTCTTCTCGATCTCGGCGACCTCAGCGGCGAGTTCGATCGAGAGGCGCGCCGACCGCTCCAGAGCCGCTGCGAAGGAGCCGCACCAGGCCGCCACACGGCCTTCGCGGAATCCAACGAGGCCCTCGACGTACGCTCCTGGACGCGCCGCCAGGACGATCGACACCGGCGGCACGAAGGTCGGGGCGACGCGGCGACGGCGGAGCACGACGTGGACCAGGCAGCGGCCGACCCGGCCGTTGCCGTCGAGGAAGGGGTGGATCGTCTCGAACTGCGCGTGGACGATCGCCGCCTGGGCCACCGCCGGCAGGTCGTCGCGGTTGAGGTACGCGACAAGATCTTCGATGAGGCGGCGGACCTCGGACTCGGGCGGCGGGACGTACCGTGCGTCAATCGGGCTGTCGAGGCGTCCGCCAATCCAGTTCTGCTCGGTGCGGAGTTCACCTGGGTGTGCCCTGGGTTCGCCTGCCATGAGTGTCCGGTGGATGGCGCAGACGTCTTCGATCGCAAGCGGGCGCTCGCCCTCGCCGAGGGCGATTGCTTCTTCCATCGCGACGACGTTGGCCGCCACGGTTCGGGCGATCCCTTTCGCCGCGCGCGGGTCGATCAGGGCCCGGGCAAGGTTCCGCTGGCTGAGCTCGTAACCCTCGATCCGCGAGGAGGCGATCGCCTCGGAACGGAGCAGGAGGGGGCCGATGGCCTCGAGCCCGGCGACACGTGGATCAATGTTAAGGGCGGTTACCGCCGCCTCGGCAGCGGCGATGAGTTCGTGGGTGTCGAACGGAACCGAGGGGTCGAAGTGGGCTATAGGATCTGGTACGTACGCCCGGTACGTGAAGGAGGCACGCGCGCGCCGCGGCCCATAAGCCCCCGGATCGCCCTCCCAACGTCGTTCCACGTACATGGCCAACCCGTCAGTCTCCTGCGTCTTTGACGACTTAGCCTACATGCAGACAGTTAAACCGTCAAAGCTGGGAAGAGAGTGACGGATTCGGCGTCCAATTCGACCTACCGGCCCGACGAGACTGCCGGGGTCTCAGATGGCGTCGTCGAGCCAACGCTCCCTGCCGATGAGCTCGCACGAAAGCCCAATGGGAAATTCAGGTCGTCGGTGTCGGTTTGACTCCTCTCGCCCCGACCATAACCACCTCATCGGGCTCGAAGGCCTCCCGACGGCCTCTCCTGGTCCCCGAATGCGTCGGGACGACGAAGACGCGTTCGGCCGGTACGCTCGCCACTCGTGAACAGCACGCTGGTGAGCGCCTGGCGGTCTTCGGGATCGGTCGCCTCCAGCCAAAGGGCCAGACCATAAGGTAACGACGAACTCTGGCTTCGCCTCGGCGGCCGGCGCATCCTGGAGATCTCCGAGGCCCAGGCGAAGTCTGCGTCGGGGTAAGTGTTTCACGAAGCCTCTCGAGCTGGCCGCCCTCTTGGAGGCGTAGGTCCGACCCCGCCCTCGGGGGAATCGCCCGCCGTTCACATCCCCACGGATGGCCGGTTTCTCCGAGTGACCGCGACCATCCGCCTCCTCGGCTTGCGAACATGGAACGTTTCGCCGTCGGGCTTGCGTCAGTCTTGATGTGATGAGTAATCGCAGCGACCTCGTAACGGCGGCTCGCGCCGGCGATAAGCGGGCGTTTGGCGAACTCGTGGATCTCGAGTCGGGGGAAGCCATTCGCCTTTGCCTCTCGATCCTTCGCTGCCAGCCGGACGCCGAGGACGCCGCGCAGGAAGCATTCGTACGAGCCTGGCGGCAGCTGCCCTCGCTTCGCGACGCCAATCTATGGGGCGGCTGGTTTCGACGACTCTCGGTGACGGCGGCGATCGACTACCACCGCAAACGTCGCAACGGCAACCATGTGCCGTTCGAGGATCAGGAACCACCGCCGCTCCCCGACCCACAACACTCGTTCGCGGCCCGCGACGAGATGCGCGGCTTGATTTCCCGGCTCGACGCGAAGGATCAGGTCTTGTTGGTCCTCCGTTTCGGCCACGACCTCGAACTTGCCGCGGTGGCGGACGCCCTCGGCATCCCCGTTGGGACGGCCAAGTCGCGTTTGCATCGAACGCTTGCTCGGCTTCGAGCGGAACTGGAGAACAGCGATGGACGTTGAGGACCGAATTCGGGACGCGGTCAAGGCGGACTTCCGGCCGGAGCCGAGCCTTCAATTCCACGGCCGGGTCATGGCGAACCTCCCCGACCGAGCCGGCGTGACCCGCCGGCCCGCCTGGGTCTCCGGCGATCTCGCGAGGCTCGTAGGGCTCGCGGCGGTCGTGGCACTGGCGATAGCCCTCATCGGACTTCCGTTATTGCAGTCGAATCCGGGGATCGGGACCCCCGGCGCAAGCGCAACCTCGGTTGCGGGCGAGACGCGGGCTGCGGCAGTTTCGCCCATCGGCCACTTCACGCCTACCGGCAAGATGGCCATGAAAGGCGGCGGCCCGGCCACGCTGCTCACCGACGGACGAGTCCTCATCCTGGGAAGCGGCGCCGCGGCCGAGCTCTACGACCCCAGGACGGGCAAGTTCACCCCAACCGGCTCGATGTCCACCAGCCGCGGGGCCGAGTCAGCCACGCGCCTGCTCGATGGTCGCGTCCTCGTTGTGGGAGGCTCGGACGGAGCTGACCCGTTCGCCTCGGCCGAGCTGTACGACCCGGCGACGGGAAGGTTCAGCCCAACGGGCTCAATGACCATCGGCCGTCAGGGTCACACCGCGACGCTCCTGGGCGATGGCCGCGTGCTGATCGCCGGCGGATATCACGCCGGCATGGGTGCCGTGGTCCCGGCGGATGTCTGGGCCTCGGAACTGGGACTCGCGCGGCCGAGTCCCTCAGCCGACCCCGTGCGCCTCGGGAACCTGGCCTCGGCGGAACTCTACGACCCGAAGACCGGCACGTTCAGCCCAACAGGTTCGATGGCGGAGGGGCGCAACTGGGCCACGGCGACCCTGCTCTCCGACGATCGAGTGCTGGTGGTGGGCGGCCTTGTGGACGGCTGGCTCACACTCTCCTCGGCCGAAATCTACGATCCGGCGACCGGATCGTTCACTCCAACGGGGTCCATGCCCGACACCCGTCTGCTGGCATCTGCGACCTTGCTCGCGGACGGGAGAGTCCTGATCAGTGGCGGGCAGCTCATGAGCCGCACCTCGCGGACGGACGTGTCGGTCGGGCTGCTCTATGAGCCCGGGACCGGCCATTTCATCCGGACGGGAGCGTTGGCCCAGCCACGCGACACCGCCACCGCGACCCGCCTTGGAGACGGCCGGGTCCTCGTGGCGGGCGGCTTCACGTGGCCGTCAGACCAGCCTGCGACGGCCAAGGGCCCGGCGAGCGTCAGCGTGTCGTCGGCAGAAACCTTCGACCCGAAGACCGGCGAGTTCAGCGATGCCGGTTCGATGACGGTCGCCCGCGCGGGCCACACGGCCACGCTGCTCCTCGACGGCAGCGTGCTCATCGCCAGCGGGATCGACATGACCTTGACGACGGCCGTCGGACTCGGCTCCGCCGAGCTTTACCAGCCCTGACGCGCAACCTCTGTGTCCCCAGCATCCGCCCGGAAGGCGTGGCCGGCGTGGTCGGCTTGCCGGACAGCCTGAGTTTCACCACTCGACACGAGAGCCTGACGGCTGGCCGGGCTCCTTGCATTGGCGGGTTCGTTGCTGGATACTGAACCGCATGGTTCAGTATCCAACCGCTCGACTCGATGTCTCGTTCGCCGCACTCTCGGATGCCACCCGACGGGGCGTCCTGGAGCAGCTCGGACGTGCCGACGCTTCGATCACGGATCTGGCCCAAACGTTCCATATGACCCTCACGGGCATGAGGAAGCACGTCGGCGTCCTGGAGCAGGCCGGGCTCGTCACCACGGAGAAGGTCGGGCGCGTGCGGACATGCCGACTCGGCCCGCGCCGACTCGAGGACGAGACGGTATGGATCGAGCAATACCGCCAGCTCTGGGATTCACGATTCGACGAGTTGGACGAGCTCGTCGAAGAACTGCAATGGAAGGAGAACGTCGATGGACACAAGAACGGTGCGTGAGCGAGAGGCCGCGCAGGCCAATCACGACGGTGGATCGGAAGTCCGATCGTGAGCTCGTCGTTTCGCGAACCGTCAACGGGCCGGCGCGAGTCGTGTTCGAGGCGTGGACCAGGCCCGAGCTGCTCGAACGCTGGTGGACGCCGAAGTCGTTTCCCATCTCGCTCCGTTCCTGCGAGATGGACGTTCGCGTCGGCGGCAGGTACCGCCTCGTGTTCGACTACGAGGGCTCCACCATGGAGTTCTTCGGCCGGTACCTCGAAGTGACGCCGCACTCGCGCCTGGTCTGGACCAACGACGAAGGAGATGGCGAGACGATCACTACGGTGACCTTCGAGGAAACGGACGGCAAGACGCAGCTGGCCGTGCACGATCTCTATCCCTCGAAGGAGGCCCTCGACGACGCGATCGCATCCGGATCGACGTCCGGGATGCCCGAGGCGCTGGCGCAGCTGGACGAACTGGTCCTCGGCCTGGGTGCGAGCGCCGGAGAGTGATGACGCCTTCGGTGCGGGCCTTCGCCGGGCCGCGCGTTTGATCCGCGAGCGACCGAGTTCCGCGGCTCGCGGGTCAGAAGCTCGGGGCTGCGACCGGCAGCTTTGAGGAGTCGATACCTTCGCAGAGCGCGTTGTCCACGGTGAGGTTGCCCGCTCCGTCGAGCTTCACGGTCCAGATGGTGTCGTAATCGCTGCCCGGCCAGCCGGGCACGGCGGGGGCCGAGCCGTTGGGGAAATAGTCCGCCAGGAGCGCACTGACGATCTGGGGGATGTGGTCGTGCTCCCAGGCAAGGATCACGGTCTGGTTGGAGAACGTTCCGCCCCGGAGGAACATGTCGCTGGTGAGCTTCGGCGAGTCCTTGGCGGCCAGGGAGAACCCGGATACCAGGAGGAAGGGCAGGTTGTTGGCGATCGCGTAGGGTTCGATCGTCAGCGACGGCCTGACGTAGGAGAAGTCGGCATTGCCCGGGATCTGGTCGCCGTTGGCCACCTGGGCGGGGTCGATCGACCAGACTTGCGTCGGGCTGATCCTGCCGCGAAGCGCATTTGCGATCGCCAGCGCGCGCCACTGCCCCGCCGCGACGTAGTTGCCATTCTCCCAGCCAACCGCGGGATGGGCCTCCGCGTGCCGGATCATGTAGAGCGTCTCGTTCGCGTTCATCCCCGCCGGAATTGTGGCCCCGCCGATGCCGTTGGCGGCAGTGATGGTGAAGCGCGGCGGGTTCGTCCCCGCTCCCGCGCAGGAGGCGCTCGCAACCGGTGCCGGCATGGCGGGATAGGTCGATGCCGGCGACAGCCCGGCGTCGTAGGCGCCCAGGCTGGCGTGCTTGTCGGCGGTGATGGAGATGGCATGGACGGTGTTCGGACCGGGGTAGGTGGCCGGCACCGCGAGGCCGTTGCCGAGCACCTTGTTGACCGACGCCATGAGGGAGCCGAGCGTCTCCCAGGGTGCCGCGAAGACGTAGAAGCCGGGAACGTTCACCTCGAGGACGAACTTGACGATGGCCTCGTTGCCACCCGCCGAGTCCGCGAAGTCCAGCCCCTGACAGCTTGCGCAGGGGTTGGGTGATGTGACCACGCCGCTGGGCAGAGTCCCGGCGCCGTATGAGGCGTTGATCGGGTAGCTGTTGGCGGTATACGGGGTCGATCCGTAGCCGCCAAGGCCGGTCAGGCTGACGCTATTCAGCATGGCGAACTGCTGGATATATCCGATCGAGGCCATGTCCGGGTATTTGTGGGTCGTCTGGAGATGCGTCATGGGGGCCAGGGCGAAGATGCGGTTCACGTTCTTCCCGCCAAGGACCCGATCTTTCAGATAGGTCGCCATCTGCAGTGATCGCTGCAGCCCCTGGTCGCTGAGGTTCGCGGTGTCGGGATTGACGTCACCGGGTCCCTGGAATGCCAGGTCTGGAGTCGACACGAAGACCAGGTTGATGGCATCGGCGCTGAGCGGAGGAGGCGAAGCGGTGACGGACAGGGACGCTGGCTGGCAACCCGCGACTATCAAGAAGGAGAGCACCAGGCACAGCGCCCGCGTCACCAGGGTCCTCGGCGAGGTCATGATCCACCTGTTCAGCTGTGAAGCGGCTCGGCATCGGGCGAGGTGTGGCTGGCTCGCGCACTCTTGGAGTGTCGCTGCGCCATCACCGACTCCACGATGACAGCCGGCCGCAGTTCCCCGTAAGACCCCAGGCGAGGGGCGTGGCGGACCGGTCCCCGACGTACGCTCCGGGGGCCCGGATGGTCGTGCGCGTGGACGACGAATGTCGGGGCAGGGATGGTCCATCGTCCTTACCTCGATTGAGGCCTAGGAGGCTTCGCGTTGGGCGAGCAGCATGGGCATGAGGGAGCGTCCCGCCTATCCGTCCGCCCTGGAGAACTCGTATGTCCGCGCGTTCCGTTGTTTGCGTCGTTGCCACCGTCGTGCTGGCAGGATCCATGGTCGCGGGCTGCGGGAGCTCTGCTGCGCCGCCGGCCGCCCCGAGGACTGATCTCGTCGCGCTTGGAAACCTCCCGACGGGCGGAGCCGTCACTGCCGACGGGCGCTTCCTGTGGACCGTCTCTGCGGGCTTCGGCGCCAACGACGTGCGAATCGTGGATACCGCGACGCGCCAGGTCTGCCAGACGATCCCCGTGCCAGGCGCATCGGGCGGCATCGCGCTCGACTCCGCCCACCGCATCGCCTTCGTCTCAGGCCTGACCATGTCGCGCTGGCGTCCGACGGAGGCCGCGCTTCCGGGCGCCCAGGGCAACGTGATCCTCGCGTACAGCTACACGGACACCTGCGGACAGGCAACTCTCAATCGCGTCATTCCCGTCCCGCCGCCTGCGAGTGCGCCGCTCGTGCAGCAATTCCCACCCATTCCCCAGAGGAGCATCCAGCCACCCGGTGCCACGAACGCGTGGCCGCAGCAGGTCGCGGTGTCTCCGGACGGCACCAGGCTCCTGGTCGCACTCAACCTTGCCGACAGCGTCGCCGTGGTCGACCTGGCCCACGGTGATGGGGTCCGCTACGTGCCAATGGCACCCGCGAGCTACTCCTTCGGTGCCGCCATCCTGCCGGACGGCAAGACCGGCCTGGTGACCAACGAAGCCACGGGGACGCTCTCCGTCATCGATCTCGACACGGCGGCGCTCGTCACCGACATCGCGGTCGGTCCGCCGCTCTCGCATCCGCAGGGCGTGGTCGTAGACGCAAGCGGCAAGCGCGCCTATGTAGCGCTGTCGGCGAGCGACCTCGTGGTCGTGGTGGATCTCGCCGACCACAAGGTCGAGCGCACGATCTCCGTCGGACGCAGCGCCGGTCTTGGCACCCAGCCAGTCGCTCTTGCGCTCGACCCGTCGGGCACGCGGCTGTTCGTGGTCGAGTCCGGCGCCAACGAGATCGCCGCCATTGGCCTCCCCGATCCCGGGAAGACGGTCGCCTCAGATCTCGATTGGCAGGTCATCGGCCACATTCCCACCGCCGAGACACCGCAGGCCGTGACGATCGTCGCAAGCCACAACGGCCGTCCCGCCGAGCTCGCCTGGGTTTCCGGGCGCGGTCTCGCGGTGGGCCCCAACCCCAATGGCCCCGTCCCCGTCAAGCCGAACGACCCGATCTTCTGGGCCTTCAACCCAGTGGCCCCCACGACGGACGTGTTCTCCGATGGGACCCAGTACCTGCCCGGAATGATCATGGGGCAGGCGGGCTTCCTCGCGCTGCCGACCAACGAGACCCTTACGACGCTCAGCGGGCTGGCAGACGGGCATGTGGACCGGAAGACCGTGCCGACCGCGCCCGCCGACACTGTCCTGCGCGCGGACGGCCCCATCAAGCACGTGTTCTTCGTGGTCCGCGAGAACCGCTCCTACGACCAGTTGCTGGGCGACCTCGGGCGCGGCAACGGCGACCCGGCACTGTCGGTGTTTCCCGCCAACGTCACGCCCAACATCCATGCACTGGCCACGAGGTTCCCCCTCCTGGACAACGTACTCGCGAACTCCGAGGCGTCGATCGAGGGTCACTACTGGACCGCCGCGGGGATCGTACCGGACTACGTGAACCGCAACTGGGTGCAGGAGTACGCGGGGCGCGGCCGGCCGAACGACTTCGGCATGTACGCCGTGACCTGGCCCGGCAATGGGTTCCTGTTCAACCAGGCCGAGCGCGAGGGCATCAGCTACTTCAACTATGGCGAAGCCTTCGATGGCGGCGTCACGACGATACCGGACAAGAACCGGTCCGCCGAGGCTCTGGCCGAGCTCGCCAAGGTGAGCGCTAAGTCGGATCTGGGCGTGCAGCTCACGCCGAATGGCTGCTACCCGTCGGACGGCTCCATCGGGAGCGCCCTGGACAAGCATGAGGTCTTCGATTCGAGCCTGCCTGCCGGCGCCCCCGCTGGCAGCTATTCGCACATCGACTGCTTCCAGGCCCGGCTCAATGACCAGCTGAAGAACGGCACCGTGCCGGCCCTCAGCTACATCGCGCTCACCAGCGATCACACGCGCGGCACGCAGCCCGGCTACCCGGTCCCGTCCGCGATGGTGGCCGACAGCGATCAGGCCCTGGGCGAGCTGGTGGACATGATCTCGCACTCGTCGATCTGGGAATCGTCGGCGATCTTCGTGGTCGAGGACGACTCGCAGGACGCCGCCGACCACGTCGACGCGCACCGTATTCCAACCCTCGTGATCAGCCCGTACGCGAAGGCCGGTGCCGTCATCAGCACTCGCTACGACCTGCTCTCTTTCGTGCGGTCGGTCGAGCTGATCATCGGGATGAAGCCGCTCTCGCTCAACGACGCGCTGGCCGTCCCCCTCTACGACGCCTTCAGCTCTACGCCGGTCAATGCGGCGCCCATCGACGGGATCGGGGCCAAGGTCAACCTCCTCGAGATGAATACGCCGGGCGCTCCCTGGGCTCAGGAGTCCGCCGCGCTCAGTCTCGGCGATACCGACACCGTCTCCCAGGTGACGCTCGACGCGATCCTCTGGCACTCGGTGTTCGGCGCCGACTCGACGCCACCGCCCCCCGGCCCCAATGCCGAGAGCGCCTCTGCCGACGGCGACGGCAACGGCTCACAACCGAATCCCGAGCCCTAGCACTCCCGGCACCCCTAGGCCCTTCAAGGAGATCGCACAGAACGGGACTCAGCATCCGGGCAGCTCCGAGGGCGGTCGCCGCGCTGTTAGCGGTGGTCGCGCTCGGAGGCTGCAGCTCCTCGTACCCGCCTTCCGCGGCCACGGCGTCCGCTGCCCCTGCCTCCACGGCCCCCGCGCCTCCGCCGACCGACTAGGTCGCTCCGGACGACGCCCCCGCGAGGGGAAGGGCGATGCCGGCGGCCGCCGAAACCTGAGACCGATGATGCCGGCGCCTCAGACGCGCCGCGTGTCTCGCCGGAATAGGAGCATCGCTCCGCCCGCAAACACGACTGTCCAGCCGATCATGTTGATGAGCCAGGTCGGATCGAAGGCTCCGCCGACCAGCGGGAACCGGGCGATCGCGGCCACCCCGTAGGTCGGCATGTACGGGGCGATCGTCTGCATCGTCGACGGCAGCGAGTTCAGCGGCCAGAAGAGCCCGCCAAGAACGGCGAGCATGGCAAGGACGAAGCCCATGACCTGCATGACGTTCTCCGCCGGCAGCAGGTAGCCCATGAGCAACCCCAGAGCGGCGAAGACGACCGAGGCCCCCCAGGCGAGGATCCCGGTCGTGACCCAGTCCGAGGGACTCATTGCCACGCCGTCGATCGCTCCCGCGGCGTAGATCACGGCCACGGAAAAGAAGCCCAGCAGCATGGCGGTCGCGATCTTGACGCTGATGTAGGCCGCCGGCCGCAATGGAGTCACCCGAAGCTGCCGGCTCCAGCCGAGCGCACGCTCGATCGAAACCATCGCGCCGCCGGACGTGGCCGCCAGCATCGCGCCGTACACCGCGACGCCGATCATCGTTGTGGCGGCGGTCAGCTCCGTTCCTTGCGCGGCCGCCAATCGCTTGTTCGAGTGAAGCAGCAGGAACAGGACGATTGGAAAGACCAGTGTCAGGAGGACGGTGCGTCTATTGCGCAGCAGACGCCGGACCTCGATCGCCAGAAGCGTGAGATTGAAGCCGCCAAGGGGCGGCGCCGGACGGTTTTCGAAGTGTGCCCCCGTCGAGGCCTTCGGATTCATCGGATCTGCGCCTCCGGCAAGCCCTGATCCACGGTCGCCCCATCGTCGCCCGTCAACGCCAGGAATGCGTCCTCGAGGTTGTGGCTCGCGATCTCCACGTCGCGCGCCGGGGTCGCGGTCAGGAGATGGCGGGCAACGGCGTCGGAGTCCATCGTCTGGATGAGCACGCGGTCACCGCGAACCTCGACCGAGCGGACACCTGGCAGACCGGCCAGCGTCGCCTCATCCGCTCCGGGCAGCGTCGCCCGGACGGACCGGCCGGTCGAGAGACTCCTGACCTCAGCCGCCATGCCGTCCGCCACGATCCGACCCCGACGCAGCAGGATGATGCGGTCCGCGTAGGCGTCGGCTTCCTCGAGGTAGTGGGTCGCGAAGAGCACGGCGCGGCCCTGTTCGGCATCGCGCCGGATGGCGGACCAGAAGTCGCGGCGGCCCTCGACGTCCATGCCCGCCGTCGGCTCGTCGAGCGCCATCAAGGCCGGATCCGGCAGCAGCGCGAGGGCGAATCGAAGCCGCTGCTGCTCACCGCCCGAGCAGCTTCCAACGAGCCGCCCTCCCAGGTGCGCGATGCCCGCCCGCTCGAGCACCTCATCGACCGGCCGCGACTCGGCGTAGAGCGAAGCCGTCAGGCGAACCGTCTCGCGAACCGTCAGATCCTTGAGGAGACCGCCCGTCTGGAGGACTGCGCCGATGAGCCCGCGGGAGACCGCCGCGGCAGGCGACATGCCGAGCACGTTGACAGTCCCTCGATCCGGCCGTCCGAGCCCGAGGATCATGTCGATCGTCGTCGTCTTGCCGGCGCCGTTCGGCCCCAGGAGCGCGGCGATCTCCCCGAGCTCGAGGCGCAAGTCGATCCCGTCGACCGCGCGCACGGCGCCAAAGCTCCGCGACACGTTCTTGAGCTCGACTGCGGGCAAGGTCTGGGCGATGGACACGTCCGGGAGTGTATGACCCCATCGGAATTGCGGCGTCGGTCGCCGAAGAGCATGCGGTCCCGCGGAACTTCACCGGCCATCAGGGCCGGAACAGGACCGCGTCCATCGGATTACCGAGGTTGTAATCGCCGACGATGAGGATCAGCGAGCTGCCGTCCGGCGACCACGAGGTCCCGAGTGCGATCGAGTAGCCCAACGAGAAGGTGCCGGTCCGCGTGGACCCGCCTGTCGTCGCCGTCCAGGTGAAGACGCGGGTCGTGTCGGACCCGATGATCACCGTGCCCAGGCCTGATGCGGCGACGACATCCCCAGGTCCATATGTCGTCACCCGCCCGGTCACCGCCGACCAGGACATGATCGCGGACGGCGTCTGCCCGTAGTCGGTCGAGGTGTAGACGACGAGCAGCTGGTCGTTGCTCGCCCATGTCAGCGGGCCGGACTCCGGAACGATCGTGACGTGCCCGGTTCGGATGTCCAGCACCGCAATCTGTCCCGTGCCCGTGAGGGGTGCGGCGTTGTAGTTGAACGCGACTCGAGCCCCATCCGGGCTGAAGGCGAACGAGCCCGGGTTGGCGAATGAGAGCTTCTGGGTCGCGGCCACTCGCTCGCCTGTCGGCCGGACGACCTCCAGCCACCCGAGGGACTCCGGCTGAATGCCGCTCGGTGCCGGAGCCGGCGCCGTCGCATGGAAGACCGCCAGCATGGTTCCGTCCCGCGACCAGCCTGTCGGATCTCCGTCGCGTGGCTTGCTCACGCTGCCGTCCGCCGATATCACGACGTACTGGCGCTTCATCGCGACGCTCGGATCACCGTCTACCTGCAGCGTCAGGGCACTCGAGCCCGCCGGACCCGGCACCAGCATGCCGTACTGGCCGATGTCCGTGAACGCATCCGAACCAACGCGACCAAGGAACGTGGTTACACCGCCGCTCCCGTTCCCCTGGCCAGAGAGGAAAACGAACCGGTTCGCGTCGAGCCAGGCGAACGAATAGATCCCCGCGCCGGCGATGGAGCCGACCTCGGTGCCCGATCGATCGAACAGGTGCACCACGGTTGAGTTAGTCCCATCGTCGCCGATCGCGTATCTGGAGCCATCGGGCGACCAGCCGGCAAATCCCATATGACTTCCCGTGAGAAGCACGGGGAGTGTCTCGCTGTATGCCGGGCCGGTGCGCACCGCGCTGGGCAGCGGCACGGCGGTGGCCGAGGAGCTGGGGCTGGCACTGGCAGTGGCCGATGGCATCGCCACGGAGGGCGTGGCCGAACTCGGGCTGACCGGCCGGCTCTCGAGCGGACCGAGAATGGAGACGGCGGCGAGCGCCACGACGATCGCAGCTGCCCCCGCGAAGGCGAGCCGGCCCCCGCGGGGTGACCAACGGGCCACGCTCCGGCGCGCTCGAGACGCGACACCGACCCGGCGATCCGGAAGTGCGGCGATAGCGCCCCGCGCCTCGGCAAGCAACGACCGATCGACCCTCGCGACGTCTGCCAGCATCCGCTCGACCGCGTCTTCGAAATGGTCGCTCATCGTCGCGCCTCCGCGTCGAAGCCGGCTCGCAGGCGCTTCAGTGCGTGGTGCACTCGCGACCGAACCGTGCCCTGGGGAAGTCCGAGAAGCTGCGCGCTCTCGGCAACCGGCAGCTGCCAGTAGTGATGAAGGGTCAGAAGCGCGCGGTCCTTCGGATCGAGCCGGGCGAAGGCCCGGGCCAGCTGCCGCAGGTCGAACTCGCGCTCGACCGAGTCGAACGTATCGGTCGAGTCCTGAAATTCGAGGTCGATTTCCATCAGATGCCGCCGCCGCTGAACGCTCCGCGTCGACGACCTGATGACGATCTTGCGGAACCAGGCGGCGAAAAGCTCCGGATTCCGCAGGCCGTCGAGCGACTGCCAGCTGGCCAGCAGCGCGTCCTGGACCGCGTCCGCGGCGTCGGACTCGTTACCCGTGATCAGCCGGGCCGCGCCGAAAGCGACGGCGAGGTACGGCTCGACGAGCCGCTCGAAGGCCAGGCGGTCGCCCCGGACCGCCTGCTCGACCAGGTCAGCGGAAGCGCGAATGCCCACCTCGCGCACTCGATCCTCCTCGGTTTCGATGACGGCGCTCTGCATGCTACTAAGAGGCTCGAAACGGCTCCGCGTTCAATCTTCCTGCCCTGGGCCGGGCGATCGAGTATCTGCGCTGCTCAATGGCTCGCCGGGCGATCGGCGGCCGTCAGGGCACGGATGAACCGGGCGGCCCGATCGGCCGCGTCCGCGAGCACCGGCCCGAGGCCGTGGCCCACTCGCGGGTACGTGACGAGATGCCCGTCCGGCAGCAGTTCCACAGCCGCGCGAAGCATGTCGAGCTTCGCGAATGGATCCGCCTCGCCCGAGAGCAACAGGACCGGCAACCGCAGCTGCCGCCAGTGGGCGGTTCGATCGACCCATAGCTCGGGTCTCCCCGGGCGGTGGAGCGGATAGCTCAGCAGGAGCAGCCCCCTTACGCCGGCTTCACCGGATTCGAGGCGCTTCGCGACCGCAAGGCTGGCCACCCGGCCGCCGAATGAATGGCCGCCGGCGACCGCCGCGCCGCCGCACGCAGCGATGGCCTGATCGAACACAGGTAGCGCCCTCTCCGCGGCCCCTCGGGGCAGGTCGATAGCTCGCGCTGCCAGGCCATGGGACTCGAGCGCCTCGACCCACGGGCGCATGCTCGCCGCAGTGCCGGACGCCCCATGCCCAAGGATCACGACCGGATCGTGAGTCATGCCCGCGTACTCGACGGCCCCAATGGACACCTGCTGTTTGGAAGCTCAAAGCCGCGCTGGATGAAATAGCCCCGGATCGCTGATCTCCGCCGACAATACTCTGGCATGGGCAGGGCCACGACCCGCGCCGGCATCGACGCCATTGCTCGCACCGGCTCCATTTGCATTCTGCGATGATGGCCCTGCGCCTTGCGTCGGGCACATCGCTTCGGTGGCCGCCCGTGTCGGCGAAGAGGGGGCATGGCCGTGAGCACAAGCCTCAGGATCTCGGCGGTCGTTCTGGCCGCGGCGCTGGTGGCCGGCGCCTGCCAGTCTGGCGGCGCCACGACCGCGATGCCGACCGCGACGCACGCCGCGACGCAGACCGCCGCCACGACCCCGACGCAGACCGCCGCCACGACCCCGACGCAGACCATCGCTCGCCACGGCTTCTTCAGCCCGACCGGGGCCATGTCGAGCAGAAGGCTGTGGGGGCATACCGCGACCTTGCTGGCAAACGGCAAGGTCCTGATTACCGGAGGCGTGGGCGACGGCGCTCTCCCTCTGGCCACGGCGGAGCTTTACGACCCGAACACAGGCTCGTTCAGTCCAACCGGGTCCATGTCCGCCGCTCGCTCGCGACACACCGCAACGTTGCTGCCGGACGGCAAGGTCCTGATCGTCGGCGGCGACCTCAACGACATGGGCCGCGCCCTGGCGTCCGCGGAGCTGTACGACCCGCTCACTGGCTCGTTCAGCCCAACCGGGTCCATGTCCGCCACTCGGTCGCGACACACCGCAACGTTGCTGCCGAACGGCAAGGTCCTGATCGTCGGCGGCGAGGCGTATGAGGGAATGGCCGAGCTGGGTTCGGCGGAGCTATACGACCCTGCCACCGGCAAGTTCCGCTCGGCCGGGTCCATGGCGATCGCTCGGCGAGGGCACACAGCCATCTTGCTGGCAAACGGGAGGGTCCTGATCACCGGCGGCACAACGGACCCTGCGGGCTACCTGGCGTCGGAGCTGTATGACCCGCAGACCGGCAGGTTCAGCCTGACCGGCGCCACGGACAGAGTTCAGGCCGGGACACACCGCCACCTTGCTGGCGAACGGGAAGGTGCTGGTCGCCGGAGGCGGAGGAGGCTGGCCGCTGGACACGGCCACTGCGGAGCTCTATGACCCGCACACAGGCACCTTCAGCGCAACCGGATCCATGTCCGTCACGCGAGTGAGTCACACGGCGACCTTGCTGGCGAACGGGAAGGTACTGATTGCCGGCGGCGAAGGCCAGAGCTACCTGGCGCCGGCGGAGCTGTATGACCCGCAGACCGGCTCGTTCATGTCAACGGGGTCGATGTTGAAGGAGCACCGGGGGCAGACCGCCACGCTCCTGGCAAACGGCCAGGTCCTCATCACCGGCGTCGCGGGCGAGGAAACGCCGCTGCCGCCGGCGGAGCTCTACACGCCATAACCTCCGTTTCGACCAGCCGACTCAGCGATGCCACATGCCCGGCGCCGAGTGAATTCGGCCGCGGCCGCTCCATTCCAAATCCGGCCGACCTTCTGCCTCAGGAAGCGGCCCGCTTCCTCATCGTCTTCTGGCGATAGAGCTCTTCGTCCGCCCTGGCCATCACTTCGGCAAAGGACAGCCCGCGGCATTCCGAGAAGAGCACGTAGCCGATGCTCAGGTCCAGCCTGTAGGGATGGCCGGAGGTTTCGTTGCGACGCCGGAGCGCTGCCTCGAGGCGGGCCATGAGCCTGGCCGGGCTCTGGCGCACGGACTCAGCCGCAAGGATCGTGAACTCGTCTCCGCCCAATCGCGCGACGAGATCGGACGAGCGGAAGGTCCGCCGAAGGATATCGGCACAGTCCACGATCGCGTCGTCGCCGGCCTTATGACCCCACGTGTCGTTGATCGCCTTGAGGCCGTCCATGTCTCCGAAGAAGAGCACGTAGTCGGTCTGGTTGCGTTCGGTGAGCTCGTGAAGCTTCTCGCCAATGAACTCGAAGCCGCGTCGGTTGTAGAGACCGGTCAGCGCGTCGCGAGTGGACAGGGTGTTGAGTTCCCGATTCGACGATTGGAGCTGGCGCAGCGCGAGCTTCAATCTCTTCGCGCTGTTTTCCAGCTTCTGATAGCCGAGGAGGCTCCGGTAGGCTGACGAGATGTGCGTCGCGAGATTCCCAAGGACGACCATGTCGTCTGAGGTCGACTCTACGACCATGAACCCGTAGACCTCAGTCCGAAAGAAGCAGGAGATCGAAATCAGGTTGCGCCGCCTGGCGGAGAGGCCTGGCGCCGCGGGAACGAGGTTTTCGGTCTTGAAGACCGCCGCCGACCGGGGCAGGGTCAGTCTCTCGCCGTCGACGTACGCAAAGACGCATCTTGCCCTGGCCGGTATCGACCATCGTTCTCGGGCTCGATGCTCGAAAGGCCTGGTATAGAGGTTCAAGAACAGGGAGGTGACGCCGAGAGCAGGAAGCTCGTCGACGAGCCTGTCGAACATCTCGTCGAGCGTATAGACGCTGATGATGTTCTGGATCGCCTGAACCTCTCGCTCTCTGAATGTGCTGCTGCTCGTGGCCTGGAGACCGAGCTCAACCTCTCTCGTCTCGAACGCGACCGCCTGCACGCCGTCTCGAAAAGCCCGATCGGCGAGGGCGGAATCATCGAGATTGGCATCGAGAAGCGCGGGCACGAGCGCGCGAACCCTGGCGAGCTTGCCTCGCTCACTGGACAGGGAAAGGATGTCGTAGAAGGAATTGAGCAGCGCCGAACGTGACTCGACATCGCGCGGCGGGTACCTGGTTGCGGTCTCGACCCAGGCCGCCATCCGGTCCACGCAGCTCGTCGTCTTCGATTTCCTCCTCCCACCGTTCCGTCGAGACGCGCGTCTCGACACCCGAGTGGCAGCCGCACGATCGTCGATAGACCGTTCGAGTCGGGAGCACGGTTCGCGCTTCGACCTCGAGGCCCTGGATCATCGCGGAGAGGATTTCGACCGCGCGGTCGGCCATTGCGTCGAGGGGCTGATCGATGGTCGTGAGGGGAGGATTGACCACTCTCGAGTCATGGTCGTTGTCGAACCCGGTGAGCACGACGTCTTCCGGGATTCGCAACCCCATGGCCTTGAGCACATCAGATGCGCCATAGGCCATGTAGTCGTTGGCGCAGACGAGAGCGTCGGGCTTGATTCCGTCTTCGCCGAAGAGGGCCTTGGTCCCGTCCCTGCCGCCCGTCCACCAGTAGTTGCCCTGGAAGACCATCGCCGGCTCGAAGGCGAGGCCGCAATCCTCGATCCCCTGGCGAAATCCACGAAGTCGATCGACTGCGTCACTGTTGGCAGACGGACCGGCGATGAAGGCAAATCGCCGCCTTCCGTGCCGATCATGCAGGTGGCCCACCAGCTCGCGAACTCCGGAGCTGTTGTCGACGGACAGGACGGGCCGACCCGGTATCGCCTCGCTGATCGTGACCATGGGGATGTCGCGGTAGCAGGCCAGGATCTGCTCGGCCCGCTCCGGCGTCGAGTAGTTGTACAGGATGCTCGGAATCAGCAGGAGCCCGTCGAAGACGACTCTGGACGGAAGGTTGAATTGGAGGTTGTTCTGGCCTTCGAACGGATTCCAGAGCGTGCCATCGAGAGAGCCGCAGAGGAGGTTGACGACGTTCAGGTCACGAGCCTGGGCGGCTGCCCGTACACCGTCGAACAACCCGTGGTCGTACGAACCAGTTCCCTGGCCGATCAGTAGCCCTATGGTCCGCCGGCCGCCTCCGGCCAGGGCAGATTGTCGCGTGGCGCTATCGGAACCCAAGAACACTCGCCTCGGATGTCATTCCCGCCCCGCTAGAGGGATCGGCTGGATAGCCGGACTCCGCCAGTCGAGTTTGCCGAGTAAGTGGCGGCTCGGGTGACACTGGACGAGTTCGCCTCTTTATCATTGCCCGTATGCCCAACCCGTCCGGCTTCACTATCTCTCGGGGCATGAACATCAGCCACTGGCTATCGCAGGATTTCGGATGGGCGCCCAAGGGGGAGTTCCTCCGGCGCGATGGCGTGAGCACGCTCGCTCGTCTCGGCTTCGACCATGTGCGCCTGCCCATCGACGAGAAGGAGCTGTGGCTGCCGGACGGCAAGCCGAACGAGGCCGAATTCGACCGCTTGCTCGAGGGAATTGGTTGGTGCCGCGAGAGCGGGCTTCGCGTAATCGTGGACCTCCACACGCTCCGGACCCACCACTTCAACGCCGAAAATGACGGTGGGCGCAATACGCTTTGGGCGGACGCCGCCGCCCAGAAACGCTTCCTGGATCTGTGGCGCGAGCTCTCCGCCCGCCTCGGCCACCTTCCGCCAAGCGAAGTGGCCTACGAATTCCTCAACGAACCGGTCGCGGAGAACGACGAGGACTGGAACGGGCTCGTGCGCAAGGCTTACCAGCTGGTTCGGGAGCTGGAGCCCAATCGAGTCTTCGTCATCGGCTCCAACCACAATCAGCAGCCGGACTTCATGCCCAACCTCCAGGTCCCGGCGGATGATCCCAACATCATTCTGAGCGTCCACAACTACGCGCCGCTCATGCTGACCCACTACCGCGCCCATTGGACGTCATTCCCCACCTTCACGGGCGCCGTGCAATACCCCGGGCGGACCGTCGCGAATCCATCCGAATGGGCTGCCTTGCGTGCAGACGGGTCCGCGAAGCTTCTGGATGAGACCGCCGACGCCATGGAGGATTGGGGGCGGGTTCGCCTGCGCCGACTCTTCGCTCCGGCGATCGACAGGGCCCGCGACCTTGGCCTCCAGCTCTACTGCGGCGAGTTCGGCTGTCTTCCCACGATCGACCGTGGCCAGCGGCTTGCCTACTACCGCGACGTTACGGCCGTCATGGCCGCAGGCCGGCATGGCTTGGGCTGCCTGGGAGTGGAAGGGCGACTTCGGCATTCACATCTGGAAGGGCCAAAACGAGCTGGACACTCCGATCGACGAGGAATTGGTGGCGGTGCTCGTCTCGCGCTAGGACTCGCCCTGGCTTTCGGTGGGGTTAGCCGCCAATCTAGCCGTACCATCTTCGGGTCGGCGACGAAGGTCCGGCGAGATCAATCCGAGGCAGACGTGCGAAAGATCGTCGTGTACGAACTGTTGTCCCTCGACGGGGTCGCCGAGGCTCCGGATACCTTCTTCGAGTGGGACGACGCAGTCGACCGCAGGCTCGCCGCGACGATCGAGACACAGGACGCGGTTCTTTTCGGCCGCCGCACGTACAGCCGAGTGGGGGCAGTTCTGGCCGAAGAGCGAGATCGAGCCATTCGCGACGTTCATCAATGGCGTCACGAAGTACGTCGCGACATCGACGCCGCTCGACCTGGAGTGGGCTAACACGAAGGCGATCGACGGCGCTCTGATCGAGTTCGTGCGGGATCTCAAGCGGCAGCCTGGTGGCGACATCGGCGTGCACGCCAGTCTCTCGGTCGCGCAAGCCCTGCTCGCAGCCGGCGTGGTAGACGAGCTCAAACTCGTGATAGGGCCGATGATCGTCGGCCACGGGCGGCGACTCCTCGACGACCTGCCATCGATCAAGCTCGAATTGATCCGAAGCGAGATCTCAGAAACCGGCTACCTGATCGTCGACTATCGGGTAATTCGATAGGGCTGCTGCGGTGGGGATCAAGAGCTCGTCCCCGAGCACGCGGGCACCATATCTGCGAGGACGTCGGTGCCCCTGCGCTTCTCGGTGACCGATAGCAGTGGGCACCGCGACGCATACTCGACCCGTGGGATCATGGATCGCGTGACTGATCCCACCGCCGCCGACGAGACGCGCATCGACCGCTGGTTGTGCGCGGTGCGCCTCGTGAAGACCCGCCCGCTCGCGACGCGGCTGTGCGAGGGCGGCCACGTTCTGGTGAACGGTTCGCCGGCGAAGCCGTCGACCAAGGTTCGCGCCGGCGATCGGGTGGAAGCCTTCATCGCCGATCGCGAGCGCATCGTCGAGGTCGTGCGGCCGATCGAGTCGCGGGTCGGGGCGCCAGCCGCCGCTACCTGCTACGTGGACCACAGCCCGCCCGTCGTGGCGACAACCGAGCCCGGAATGACGCGAATCCGCGGGGAGGGCCGGCCCGGTAAGCGTCTCCGGCGCGAACTCGAGCGCCTGCGCCGGACCGGCGGTGCCTGAGCCAGGGACCTCGCGTCAGGAGTTCCTTCGATACCGGCGGTGAGGACCGGCTACGCTCCTGGCAACAGCGGTTCCGCGGGAGCGTTCTCGCTCGGCGGGAAGAGGTCCATTTGGAACCAGGCCACGTCGTGCCAGGCGCCCAGCTTCCATCCGATGCGCCGATAGACGCCGACCGGCTCGAAGCCCAACGCTCGGTGCAGACCAACGCTGGCCTCGTTGGGCAAAGTGACGCCGGCGACGAGAACCTGGAAGCCCTGGCGACGCAGCCGTTCGAACAGCTCCTCATAGATGCGGCGCCCAGCGCCGAGGCCCCGGTAACCGGCGCCCAGGTAGACGGTCACCTCGGCAGCCCAGCGGTACGCCGCGCGAGCCCGGAACTGCGACGCGTAGGCATATCCGGCGACCTGTCCGTCGATCTCGATGACGAGGTAGGGGTGCGTCGCGCCGATGGTGCGGATCCGGCTGGCGAACTCCTCGACGCTGGGGACGCGCTCCTCGAAGGTGGTGCTCGTGTCGCGGACGAACGGTGCGTAGATATCGAGGCACGCTTGGGCGTCGGTCCCGGGGACGGCGTCACGGACGCGCCATGTATTCGAGTCACCCATCCGCCGGCTCCAACTCCCTCTGCACGCCACGTCGAGCGCAGTCGCACACCCGATCGGGAGAAGACTACCCGAACGAAGGGTCCCTGCGGCCCAACCGTGTTCGTGTTTCGCCGCGTCGCGGGGAATGGGGCGGCCGCTTGACGCGGTTGGCCGGCTCGGCCTATAGTGCAACCGGTTGCACGGAAGAGATCCCCGATGAAGAACGCCCCAGTCCACACCATCTCCGACATCGCACGCCTCGCCGGCGTGTCCAAATCGACGGTGTCGCGCGCCCTCAACGACAGCCCGTTGATCGGTGACGAGACGAAGGATCGCGTGCGCGCCCTCGCCCGAGAGCACAAGTTCGCGATGAACGCCTCGGCCCGGCGATTGAGCCTCAAGCAGAGTCACGTCATCGGACTGATGACGTACCCGTGGACGTCGGAGTCCGCGACGACGGATCTCTTCATGCTCGAGGTCATGAGCGGCATCTCCAGCGGCCTCCACGATCAGGGCTATGACCTGCTGCTCATCCACGTCGGCAAAGACGATACGGATTGGGCCGGCAACTACCTCGACAGCGGACGGGTGGATGGGTTCATCGTCCTGTCGGCGTCCTGCACTCCGGGGCAAGTCGAGAACCTGGTTCAACTCAAAGCGCCGTTCATCATGTGGGGCCGGCTGACGGGATCGCGCCGACACTGCTCGGTAAGCGGAGACAGTTACGCCGGCGGGAAGCTTGCGACCGAGCACCTTCTTCGCTCCGGACGGAAGCGGATCGCGTTCCTGGGCGGCCCGGCAAGCGAGCTCGAGGTCGGCGACCGTTTCGCCGGCTACGAGGAGGCATTGCAGGAAGCAGGGATCGCGGTCGATCCGGCTCTGGTTGCCCACGGTGACTACACCGCCCGGTCCGGCGCCGCGGTCATGCGGTCGTTGCTGGAGCGAAACGAGGATCTGGACGCCGTCTTCGCGAACAGCGATCTCATGGCGATCGCGGCGATGGACGAGATCCGCGAACAAGGCCGAGTCGTGCCCGATGACGTAGCGGTCGTGGGCTACGACGACGTCTCCACGGCCCGTTTCAGCAATCCCCCACTCACGACGATCAGGCAGAACGGGCCCCTTGCCGGGCGACTGCTAGCCGAGAACCTCGTGCAGTACATGCAGAAAGGCATCGTGACTAACGTGTCGATTCCTGCCGAATTGGTGGTCCGGAGGTCAGCTTGAGTCCTGAGCGTCCACCGCTTTTTTTATCCCATCTGGTGCAACCGGTTGCACTAGCCCATCCCAACTTGCCAACGAGTAGAGGAGACATCTGATGTTTCTGCCCCCCACGATGCTGCCGCGCAGCCTTCGCGTCCTGGTCGATCCGCCGATCCAGTTCCCTGAGGTTCTCGATGACCCACGCCAGCTGGTCGCATCCTCACGCTGGTCACGTCTCCGGTCGACGTTCGACTGGACGAGGCCAACGCGTGCCGCTGCGCCGACCGTTCGGCCATGCGAGGACGCGGTGCACTCCGCGCCGACGAAGCTTCTCGGGCGACCGAACCCTTGCGCAGACTGACGTGATGGTCGGCCTGGAATAGCTAGCTGAGCGTCCCCGCGACGGTCTGGCCTGAGTCGACCCATACGAAGCGGCCAATCGGCTGGCCGCTAGATCTGGCCGGCCACGCGCCGGAGCCCGACCATGAGCGACCTGGCCACATGCTGCCACGCAGCGCTCGACTGGTCGCCGCGCGGTCCATGACCGGCTCGCGCCGAACGATGGGCGGATGCGGCGAGCCGATCGCCTCGAGCTTCGTCGAGGAGGGCCCGTTGACGCGCACGGGCGAGGATCAAAGCTGTTTCCGGGTGCATGCGGTTCTCCAGTTTGGGTTTGTTCGGTCTTCGCTTTCTGTCTGATGGGACTAGTCTCCAACGAAGTGGTGTTCTGGTAAGGTCCAGTCTCATGACAACTGTGAGGACCACTTTCGGGTCCGAGCTGCTCCTCCAGATAGACGTGGAGGGTGGTGGCTCCGGGGCCATTCACCATCGGATCGAACGGGACCTTCGGGCCGCGATCGCTTCGGGACGCCTTGGGCCGGGCGCGGCGCTGCCGTCCAGCCGGGCCCTGGCGGAACAACTCGGCCTGTCGCGAGGGGTGGTCGTGGAGGCGTACGAGCAACTCGTCGCGGAGGGCTACCTGACCAGCCGCCGCGGCAGCGCTACGAGGGTCAATCCACGGATCGCCCGTCCGGCGCCGACGGCGTCCCCTCCGAGCGCGCCGGCCGTAGCTCGGTACAGCTTCGCCTACGGCAGCCCGGACGTTGCCGAGTTCCCGCGCGCCGCATGGTTGCGCTCGCTGCGCCGCGTCCTCAACGACGCTCCCAGTGCGCGGCTGGGCTATCTCGACGCGCGCGGCACGCCGGAGCTGCGAACGGCGATCGCGGGGTACCTCAATCGAGTCCGGGGCACAGCCGCCGACGGCGAGCGCGTCGTCATCTGCAACGGCTTTGCGCAAGGCATCGGGCTGATCGCGCAGCTGCTCGCCGCGGGGGGCGCGAGCCGAATCGCCACCGAGGACCCCGGCCAGCTCGACGCGCCGGCCGCCGCCAGGCGGTTCCGTCTCGAAACGATCCCGATCCCAGTCGACGAAGACGGCATCGTGGTCGAGGCGCTCGAGCGTTCCGGCGCCGACGCCGTCGTCGTGACCCCAGCCCATCACTTCCCCACCGGCGCGGTGCTGTCGGCCGAACGGAGAGCGGCCTTGCTATCGTGGGCGGCCGAAGGGCAGCGCTTGATCGTCGAGGACGACTACGACGCCGAGTACCGCTACGATCGGAAGCCAATCGGCGCGTTGCAGGGTCTCGCGCCGGACCGTGTCATCTATGCCGGATCCGCAAGCAAGACGCTCGCGCCCGGCCTTCGACTCGGCTGGCTGATCGTGCCCGGCCGTCTGGTGACGCCGCTCGCGGCGGTGAAATGGGCCAACGACCGCGGCTCGGCAAGCATCGAGCAGCTGGCGCTCGCGGACTTCCTCGTCCGCGGCGAATTCGATCGCCACCTCCGCCGCATGCGCTCGGTGTACCGGGACCGACGCGGGGCACTTCTCGAGTCCCTTGCGCGTCATGCGCCCGCACTGCGTCCCGCCGGGAGCTCGGCCGGACTCCACCTGGTCGCCTGGCTGCCCGCCGAATCGGACGAAGAGGAAGTCATCGCGCGAGCGTCCGAACTGGGAGTCGGCCTGGCCGGGCTGGCCACGTACAACCTCGGCAGCGCCCCTCGCCGCGGGGGACTGCTCTTTGGGTACGGAGGCCTGAGCGTCGGCGATATCGACGAAGGGGTCCGTCGCGTTGCGGAGGCCCTCGCGCCGAAACCTACCGCATGGCCGCCCGAGCCAGGCGGCTCGGGCGGCCGAGATGCCGCGTCCCGCTGAGTGCGGTTACGGGATTGTCGAGTCCTTCACGTCACCGTCCGCGGAATGGTAGTCCAGCACGACGTCCCAGCCGGAGCCGCCGCTGAACGAGTCTGCGCCGGTTCCGCCGATCAGGGTGTCATTGCCCGAGCCGCCTCGCAGCACGTCGTTGCCGTCCCCGCCGAAGAGGACGTCGTTCCCGGCCTGGCCATCGATCGTGTCGTCGCCGTTGCCGCCGTAGATCAGGTCCGCCCCGTTGCCGCCGCAGACGAGATCGTTGCCGTCGCCGGCGAGAATCGCATCCGTTCCGCTGACGCCGAAGATGATGTCGGCGCCCGGCGTCCCGACCAGCGTCTCGGACCGAGTTGTCCCAACGATGACCGTGATCAGGAGCGTCACGACGTGCCCGTGACCGTCATTTGCGGTGATCGTCACGACCGCCGTGCCGGGTGTCTTCGCCGGGTCCGGCGCGACCGTGATCGTTCGATTGCTGCCACTGCCGTGGAGAACGATGTCGTGGTTCGGCAGGACCTTCTGGTTCGACGAGGTCGCGTGCAGGGTCACGGCATCGCCGTCGGGGTCGGTGACCGTCAACAGGTCGGTCGCCTTGATCTTCGTGAGGTCGCACGTGCCGCCGGCCTTGACCACGACCGTCGGCGCCGAGTTCGTGACCGGCGAGTTGACCGTGTGCGGCTGGCCCGCGGATGTACTCGCGTTGAAGTTGCCGTCGCCGGCGTAGGTCGCCGTGAGCGTCCTCGCTCCGATCGTGGTCAGGGTGATCGCGCACTGACCGGCCGCGACCGTGCCGGTGCAGCTATTCACGCCGTCGGTCACCGTCACGTTGCCCGTGGGCGCGCCGGCACCGGGCGAACTCACCGCAACCGAGTAACGTCACAGTGACCGCGCCGCCCTGAATCGATGGATCCGGGCTGTCCGAAGTGATCGTCGTGGTGGTGCCGGCCGCGTTGACCTGATGCGGCTCCGCGGCCGACGAGCTGCCACTGAACGTGCCGTCGCCGGCATAGGTTGCGGTCAGCGACCTGGCGCCGGCGCTGGTGAATGTCAGGGTGCACTGGCCCGCGGCCACGGTCCCCGTGCAGGAGATGGTTCCGTCGCTGACGGTCACATTCCCGGTCGGCGTCCCGCTACCGCTGGTGACGCTGAATTGCACGGCGACCGACTGGCCGACGACCGACGGATCGGGCGCATCGGACGTGATCGTCGTGGTCGTTGCGGCGCCGTTGACCGTGTGCGGCTCAGCGGCGGACGTGCTGCCGTTGAAGTTGGAGTCGCCCGCGTATGTGGCGGTCAGGCGACTTCGCTCCGGCGGTCGTGAACGTGAGCGAGCACTGACCTGCGGCCACCGTGCCCGTGCAGGAGACGGTTCCGTCGCTGACGGTCACGTTGCCGGTCGGCGTGCCGGCGCCCGGAGGAGTCGGGGCGACGGTGTACTGGACGGTGACCGAGCTGGCCGACGGTCGACGGGTCGGGGCTGTCCGAGGTGATCGTCGTGGTCGTGTCGGCGGCGTTGACCTGATGCGCCTCGGTCGCGGACGTGCTGCCGTTGAAGTTCGAGTCGCCCGCGTATGTGGCGGTCAGGCTTCTGGCGCCCGGCGGTGGTGAATGTCAATGAGCACTGGCCCGTCGGCAACGGTGGCAGTGCAGGAGATGGTTCCGTCGCTGACGGTCACGTTGCCGGTGGGCGTTCCCGCGCCCGGGCGCCGAGGCCACGACGCCGTACTGGACGGTGACGAGCTGGCCGACTGCCGACGGGTCGGGGTTGTCGGAGGTGATCGTCGTGGTCGTATCGGCGGCGTTGACCTGATGCGCCTCGGCGGCGGACGTGCTGCCGTTGAAGTTGGAGTCGCCCGCGTAGGTCGCGGTCAGGCTCCTGGCGCCCGCGCGTCGTGAATGTGAGCGAGCACTGACCCGCGGCCACCGTGCCCGTGCAGGAGATCGTTCCGTCGCTGACGGTGACGTTGCCGGTCGGCGTACCGCTCGCGGCGGACACCGAGTACTGCACGGTCACCGACTGGCCCACGACAGATGGATCGGGGGCATCGGCCGGTAATCGCCGTCGTCGTCGCGGCCAGAAGCGACCGAGTGCGGTTCGCCCGCGGACGTGCTGCCGTTGAAGTTCGAGTCGCCGGCATAGGTCGCGGTGAGCGTCCTGCTCCCCGAAGTCGTCAGCGTGATCGTGCATGTGCCAGCGGCGACGGTGCCGGTACAGCTGTCGACGCCGTCGCTGACGGTCACGTTGCCCGTCGGCGTGCCGGCGCCCGGCGCGACCGCGGCACACGGTGAAGTTCACCGTCACGGCCTGGCCCGCGCCGGACGGATCCGGATTGTCGGACGTGATCGTGGTGGTCGTGTCGGCAGGATTAGCCTGGTGCGACTCGGTCGTCGACGAGCTGCCGTTGTAGTTGGCGTCGCCCGGGTAGGTCGCGGTCAGGGTCTTCGCGCCCGCGCTCGCGAAGGTGATCGTGCACTGGCCCGCGGCCACCGTCCCCGTGCAGGAGACCGAGCCGTCGCTGACGGTCACGTTGCCGGTTGGCGTGCCGCCTCCGGGCGCGGTGACCGAGACGCCGTATTGCACCGTCACGGACTGACCCGAAACCGATGGATCGGGCACGTCGGACGTGATGGCCGTCGTGGTGTCGGCCTTGTTGACCGTGTGGCTGGCGGTCGTCGAGGCGCTACCGAGGAAGTTGGCGTCGCCCGCGTACGTCGCGGTGAGCGTCTTCGCGCCAACCGAGCTGAACGCGATCGAGCACGTCCCGGCGGCAACCGTTGCCGTGCAGGAGCTCGTTCCGTCACTCACGGTGACGTTGCCGGTGGGCGCGGTCGGGCTGTTGCCGAAGGCGCCCGTCGACCCCGAAGTTCACCGGCAACCGGCTCGCCGGTCACCGATGTGGTGCTCGACAGCGTCGCCGCGTTCGTGATCGAAGTGGTCGTGCTTGCCTGGTTGACGGTGAGGCTGAGCACGTTGGAGCTGGTCGGCGCGGTGTTGTCGTTGTCCACCTTCGCGGAGATGACGGCGGTTCCGGCGACGTCGCCTGGAAGCTGCCCGTCGCCGTTCCGGCAGCCTGCACCGAGCCTTGCGTGCTCGAGAGCGTGCCGTGCGTCGCCGCCCAGGTGACCGACCGGCCGACGATCTCGGCGAGGTCGGCCGCGGACACGGCGGCGCCGGCGGAGTCGGTGAGGAAGCTGGCGGTGAGCGACGTGGACTGGTTCGTCACGAGCGGCGACGTCGTCGCGCTCAGCAGGTCGCGATACCAGGGCGACGTGACGAGCGCGCCACCCGACGTGGTCGCGGTGTCGCACGGGGCAGCGCCCGGGCCCGGTGCTGCAGCCCCACCAATTGTTGGTGGCGGTCGCCGTCGAGGCATCCACGCTCTTGTGGATGCCGCTCCCATCGGGCGCGGTGTTCCCGACGATGAGCGACTTCGACATCGCGATGTTGCTGTTGCCGACGTAGACCCCGCCACCGGAGATGCCGGCATGGTTTCCGGTGATCGTCAGGTGAGAGAGCGAGAAGGGCGTGGTCGTTGGGGAGGTGCTGTTCAGATCCAGGGCGCCACCGAAGGAGTTGGTGGCGGTGTTGCCGGTAAAGCTCGAGTTCGTGACGGAGACGGTCGTACCGGCCGCGAACGTGGCCGTGGCGATCGCGCCGCCGATGCCGCCGGCCGTATTGGAATCAAACGTGGAGCCGCTGATGGTCAACGAGCCCGCCTGCGTCGGGCGATAGAAGATCGCGCCGCCCCCGGACGTATTGGGCAGCGTCTGGTTGTTGGTGAAGGTGCTGTTCGAGATCGTGACCGTATGGGATTTCGAAGATGTTGATCGCACCACCGGTGGCCCCTCCGCCGGTCGCGCCATTTGTCTGGTTATGATCGAAGGTCACCCCCGAAATACTCACCGTGCCCGTGTACGCGGAAGCGGCATCCAGGTTCAGACCGCCGCCGTAGCCGTTGACGTTCGTGTTGGACGAAATGACGGAATTGCTGAGCGTGAAAGTGCCGGTGCCAAAGCCGCACCAATCGACGCCGCCACCGGTGAAGCTGAAATCCGGGGCACCCGAAGGCTGCGTATTTCGGCCGAAGCGGATCGTGACGCCGCTGATGTTCACGTTCACGACGCTCGTGCAGATCGGATTCAGTGCCAGAACCTTGTCAATGCCGTTTGATGTCGTGGTACCGGCTTCGATGATCGTCGAGCCGGAACCCGCACCCTGGATCGTGACCGAGTCGAGGACGTCGAGGTCGCCTGTGGCGTTGTTGTCTTCGTTCAGGCCGCCGGCATTGGCGAGCGTCAACAGGTAGGTTCCCGCGGGCACTGTGATGGTGTCGGCGCCGGGAGCGGCGTTGGCCGCCGAGATGGCCTCGCGCAAGGAGCAGTCGGAGTCGCAGACGCCGTCGTTCGTGTCGGCCGTCTTCGTCACGGTGAAGGACGCCGCGAACGCTGGACGCGGGAAGGCGAATGGCGCGAACGCCAGCGCCAGCGCGGCAACGACGGGCCACCAGCGTGTCCGCGAGCGCGGCGTGGACGTGGACGGGGACGTAAGGACGCGCATCTCTCGCCTCTTGGTAGTTGATCGCCGCAGCGACGCACCGAAACCTGTGCCGCCTCACGCAGATGGGCCCACATCTGCGGGGCTTGGCGGTGCACCCGACATTCGACGTCCCAGGCTTGGGTGGGTTCCAGAAGGCCACCCGGTTCCCGGACCGCGCGGGCAGTTTATGCACCACGAAAGGTGGAACGAGATTCGACCCGCAGGGTGGGATCACCGCCCCAATCGGGTCGCGATCGGCAACCTCGCCGCGCCCATGGCAAACCGATCCGGTGTGGCCCTCAGAGCCCGTTCGCGAAGCTGTCGCTGCCGATGAGCTTGAGGACGTTGGTCCGGACTTCGGGGCAGGAAGCCTCGGTCAGGGTGTCCATCGCGGCCGCGTCCGGCAACACGCGAGACGAAGCCGCCGCGATCCAGTCCGCATAGTCGATTGCCAGCACCGAGACCGCTCCCGCGGTGGACCCGGCGCTCTGGAGGGCCGGCATCTCCTTCGTGAGGAACGCGCACAGAGCGGGCCCATCACCGACTGCAGGCTGCCCAACGGACGCGCTCGACCGGGCCGAAGCGGGTGCTGCCGAAGTGGCCGGCGCCGGAGTGCCGGTCGACGCCGAGCTGCCAGTCGGCGCCGACGACGCGGAACTGCTGCCACAGGCGGCGGCGAAGAGGCTCACGACGAGGAGGATCGAAAGAGTCCCGCGATTTACAAGTTCCCCCGGTTTGACTGTCTGTGGATCGACGGATCCTATCGACAGTGGCCAGGTGAATGGGCATGAGCCCGAATCAGGCCGGTGGCCGCAACGGGTCCGCCCGCGGGCCTCCGGTGACGTCCGGATCCCTCGACGGGCTCCGTTTCGCGACGAGACCGGCCTGAAGGCTCCGCTACGGCGCCCCGAGAAGGCCTCGCCATGTCTTGCCGCCGTCGGTCGTGGTGTACAGGTGCTGCAGCGCCCGCTCGTTGCCGACAAAGGTTCCGCAAGAGAGCCAGGCCTCCGTCGTCGAGACCACGAGGTAGCCGCCCCCGCCGCCGACGGTTTGCGAGCCGTCATCCGCGGGCCACTGGCAAACCGTTGTCGGAGGGTCAATGGTGGCGCTGGATGCAGGTTCCAGCGGGTCGAAGAACGTAAGGGCCGGACCCGGGAACTGACCGCTCGCCTGCAGCCAGAACAGCGAACCCGACTGGCCCACGCGAGCGGGAGGCATCCCCTCCGGGAGGGGCATGGTCGAGCTCAGGTTCCAGCTGGCGCCGCCATCGTCGCTCGAGACGAGTACAAAGGCGTTATACGCAGGGGCCTTGGCCGAGGTCGCCTCCGCGATTAGGGCCAGTACCGTCCGGCCCCCGGACACGACCGGCGGCTGATACATGCCCACGAACCTTGGGTAGTCCGCCGGCAGCGGCAGTGGGGCCGAGGTCCAGGTTCGTCCACCATCGAGCGTGTGGACCGACTTCGCGTCGCTTACGCGCCCGGAGTCGATCGTCCCGAGCCAACCCCAGCCCTCGTCTTGCGAGACGAAGGTGAACTGCGGCCACTGATTTGACTTGCCGCTCAGCCTCAACGACCAGGTAGCGCCCCCATCCGTCGTGGCCCAGAGCTCCTGCTTGCCGTTTCCGCCCAGCAGGGCCCAGATCCGCTGGCCGTCGAGCATGTCGATCGACCAGACCTCGAAGCCGGACGGGGCTGGCACCGTCGAAGACGTCCAGGTCGATCCGCCGTCGCCGGTCAAGTACACCTTCCGACCGACTGCATAGGAGCCGTGATCCCGGTCGGCGAACTGCATCTGGCCCGGCGAGACGAGGTCCGGCGGTGTGCTCGTTTGCCAGGTCGTCCCGCCGTCCCTGGTGACGTACAGGTTGAAGGGCGCATCGCCGGTGGACGTGTTGCCCACGACCCAGCCGAAGTCGGCATCGAGTCGTCCGGCAGCGGCGACGACAATCGGCCGTCCGGCCCACGTCGGAACGGGCGTCGGGATCGCGGTCGGGCTCGCGGTCGGGCTCGGCGTCGGAGTCGGCGTCGGACTGGCGGAAGCAACCGGCGAGGCAGTCGACGGCGCAACGGAGACGGTCGCACTCTCCCCCGCTACCGGACCGGGATTGTGCGAAGGCCTCCACGCCAGACTCACCGCCAGCAGCGCGGCAATGCTCGCTGCCGCGGCCAACCCGCCCAGGATCCCGGCACGGCGGCTCACCACGTGCGATCCCACGCGGACTCCGGGACCGGTGGCAAGCCGGCGCTCATCGCGGCCCACGCGACCAACAGAGCGATAGAGCCGTTCAGGGGCATCAGGGGCCACCACGCGCCGGTGGAGTTCGTCACGCAGGAACAACTCCAGCTCGTCGTCATTCATCGGAGTGCCTCCAGGGCGACCCGCAGCCGCGCCATCGAACGGTGAAGTCGAGATTTCACGGTGCCGGGCGGGACGCCAAGCCGATCGGCGATGTCGTCGACGGAAAGATCGAGCCAGAACCGCAGCATCACGACGATCCGCTGATCTGGCTCGAGCTCCGCCACTGCCGAGTAGAGTTCGTCGCGCTCGAGAATCGAGGCGGAGTGGTCGGGCGTTACGCGCTCGACTGCGGGGCTGGCCAGTCGGCGCGCCACGGCCCGCCGTCGAAGTCGATCGCGACAGCCGTTGATGAGGATCCGACCGAACCAGGCATCGAAGCGATCGGCGTCACGCAATGCAGATCGCTGCCGCCAGGCCGACATGAACGCGTCCTGCGTGGCGTCCTCGGCGTCGCACTCGTCGGCGAGGATCGCCCAGGCCAGCCGATAGGCGGATTGGACATGACGAACCGAGAGCTCGCGGAAGGCCTCGTCGCGATCGCCGCCAGCCAGTCCGGCTTCACGATCGGCAAGGGCGAGTCTCTCGGCGTCAGCATCCATGCCCGAAACGACGAACCTCCCTCTGTTTTCGTTCCCGGTCCCGCCGCGGTGAGTTCGCCGGCGCGGCGCGGCGGGGCCCGACGCGGCGACTGCGCCTAGGGTTTCTCGCCCCGGTCGATGCGGACCATCCGATCCCGGACGATGCTGGCCACGAGATCCGCGGACAACGGGTGCTCCGGTGTGAACTGGATCGTTCCCTTGGACAGCTTGTAATCGGCGAGGTCGGCCCGGTGCGCGTCGATAGCGGCAGCCGTCGGGAAGAGCGAGCAGTGCGCCTTCGCGCCCATGTACCAGAGCAGCATGCGACCGTGGTATCGAAACGCGGGCATGCCATAGCTGAGCGTCTCCACGGCGTCGGGCGCGACGGTGGCTACTCGCCGGCGCAGTTCCGTAAGAACGACCTGCTGGTCAGGCGGAAGACCGGCGATGTAGCGGTCGATGATCGCGGATACTTCCGCCGCCGCGGGCTGCCTGGTCCCTTCCAACGCCCGGCGCGGACTTCCCGCGCGGCCTCCCGCGGTCTTCTCCGTTCCGGCCATCTGTATCCCTCTCATTGGTAGCGTCGGGGCTGAGATCAGTACTCGCCCTTGATCACGAAGAACGAACCTCGGATGGTTCCGGCGAGCTTGGACTTCTGCCGGGCGAACTTGAACCGCGAGGCGAGCTCGGCCGGGACTTCCATTCCATCCGAAAGCTTGAACCCCACCGCGCGCTTGCCGGGGTCGTCGAGGGTGTACAGGACATTGACCGACAGTCCGCTCTCGTAGAACACATAGGCCCACTTGATGTTCTCGACCTGGAAGATCGTCGCCTCGAGCGGGCGAGCTGCGAAGACGAGGGAGCGCTCCTCCTGGAGGACTCGCTGGACCCAGTCGATGGTGTCCTTGGCCTCGCTTGCCGGTTGGACCGTGAAATCGTGGCCGTACTTGTTCTTGAAGTAGCGGGCTTCATTCGCCCGCAGGCCGGCGAGCGCGGGCGCAACGGGCGACGACTCCAGCCCGATCGTCGAGACGTTGGTGAAATCCACGACGTAGGACACTGCTCGCTCCTTGCGCCTCGGGAAGGCCTCCGACAGGTCCGACGAGGAACCGCCGCACGGGGGGAATGTACCCGCCGGCGCTGCCGGACGCTCCTCGATCCAGGGTCGGAGATGGAGGCCGGAACGGGACGCCACGCATCGGCCTCTATGCAGTGGCGCGGATACTCGTCCGCTTCCCGCGCCGTGCCGGTTCCCGTACCGAGCGCCGGGACGATCCTCGCCCTGCCGCCAAAGAGATGAACCGCGCAGGTTGGCGGCGAGCACTCACCTACGTACGACGTGTCAGTGGAACCGGAAGCAGCCCCGGCCGCCCACCTATTGCCCGATAGGCAGACCCGGCAGCAATCGACGGTTGGGTCGCTATGCGCTGTTCCAGAGGTAGTCGTTTCATGTTCTCGCATCGTCCGTTTCGGATGGCCGCCCTTGGCGGCATCAGTCTCAGCCTGTTGATGCTCGGGAGCCCCTGGGCGGCATTCGCCGCATCCGGCTGGTCTCCGGAGGTCGTGATTTCCGCGTCCCAGCCATCGCCACGCCCAGTGCCTTTGCCGTCAACTCCGCCGGCAACGAGCTGTGGGTGGCCGCGCCGCCCGTCGTGGGCGGTTATCTGGTGCAGGCGGCGCAGCGTTCGTTCGGGGCTACGTGGAGCCCCCAGACAACCGTCTGGTCTGTCACCAACGGTTTCTTCTCCACTCCGCAAAACCTCTCCGCTTCGATCGGCGCGAACAACACGGCGTCCGCGGCCTGGCTCCTGGGCAGCTCCGTACTGATCGCGCTCCGATCGAGCGCCGGGGTCTGGCAGAAGCCGGTGACGATCGCGACGTCGGGAAGCGGCGCAGCCGCGCTCGTTGCGAAGTCCGACGCGCAGGGCAATGGGGTTGCCGCATGGTCCGAATTCACGGCAGCCGGATCTATCGTTGAGGCGGTCACCTGGACCGCTTCCGGCACCTTTGGCAGTGTCGTCCAGCTCTCGGCGTTGGGTCAGTCGGAATTCCTGCCGGACCTGGCCGTGAACGAGACTGGAACCGCAGTCGTCGTCTGGCCCCAAGCCACCACGTTCGGCGGCAACTCGTACCAAGTTGAGTCAGCCACCCGACCTGCCGGCGGCAGCTGGAGCGCCGCGACGGCGGCTTCGACGGTCATCCCTCAGGCGTCTTCGCCACGAGTAGCCCTCGACGCGTCCGGCGACGCGACCGTGGTGTGGGAACAGGGCTCGACGGTGAATGCCGCGACACGGCCCGTCGGCGGCGCGTGGGGCAGCCCGACGCTCATGGAGACGGCCAACTTCGTCGGTCTGGACTCAGTCGCTTCCGACGCGTCCGGGGACGTCACCGCGGCCTGGGCCGTCAACGGCGCGAACGGCGTGGTGTCTGTCCATGCGGCTACCCGCCCGGCCGGTTCCCCGTGGGGCGCGCCTGCCAATCTGGGACCGTGTGCCTCGACCTGCGCCCTCAATCTGGCCGCTTCTCGTGACGGTTCGATTGCCGTTGTGGGCTGGTCTCCGTCCGGTCCTTCGGTGAACGCCGCCGTCCGGCTGAGTCTGGGGGCCTGGTCCTCGAGCCTGGTCGGCGCGAGCAACGCCAAACTGACCTATGTGGTTGCGGGCAATAGCGCGTTCGCGTCGGCCGTCTGGCCGGTGGGAATCGGCGTCAAATACCACGTGGCTCTCAAGCAGAGCGACTATCGCTAGCGCTAGGTCGGCGGAGGGCTCTGGGCGGCAGGACCGACCAGGGCCCTCTTTGCTGCGCCTGCCACCCACGCATGAATACCGCGACGATCCGGGGCGTTGCCTGCGGTCTGGCGCGGGCGCGCGATCATGTGGCGATCGTCCCACAGCCAACCCGGAGACAAGCGTGAGCACCGAATCCTCGATCGACATCAGCGTCCCGCCGAGCGGCCCCGGCTGCGTCGAATGCACCGCGGGCGGTGGCTGGTGGTTCCACCTTCGGCGCTGCGCCGCGTGCGGACACGTCGGCTGCTGCGATTCGTCCCCGGCACAGCATGCCCGGCTCCACGCCTCCGAGACCGGGCACCGCATCATCCGGAGCTTCGAGCCGGACGAGGACTGGTTCTGGGATTACGAGGCCGAGGAGTACTACGACGGCCCCGAGCTCGCCCTGCCAAATAGCCACCCGGTCGACCAGCCTGTACCTGGACCTGAGGGACGCGTACCGCGGGACTGGGAACGGCTGCTCCATTAGAAGACCGGCAGGCGCCGCCTGACGACGGCCTCGGGGGGCGAGTCAGTTCAGCAGTCGAACACGAACCAGCAGAGCTCATTGCGCAGCCGCTCGTCATCGAGCACGAGGTCCCGGATCTCCTCGGGCAGCTGGTCGCGCTGCCACTGGCACTCCAGACGGCCGGCATTCTCGCGGTCGTCTTCGGCAGTCGCCGCCCGAGCGGCCTTGATCGCGTAGGCCGCGGCGCCGAGCTCGTGCGCGGCGACATGTGCCACCACTGCCGCCTGGCCGGCCGCGTAAGCGGCGTGTCGAGCGGCTCCGCTCAAGTCCCTGGCCGCGGCCATAGCGTGGCCACCCGCCGCCCGGGATTCGGACATCCTGATCTCGCCGCGGGTCCATGCCCGAATCCGCTCGATCGCCTCGCGAGGCCGCGGATCCCCGGGCCGCGCCCGCTCGAAGTGATGCAGCACATGCTGCGCGCAGTCGGCCGCCCAGATCGCCAGACGTCGGTGATCGTCGTCCTGGAGGCTGCCGCCGCGACGCACGGTGATGAATCGCGGATCGCGAATCTTGGGGAGGATCACCCGGCCTTGCCCTCTCGCTCGTGTGTCGGCCGAGCGTAGCAGGACCGGGCCTTTGGCTGACCGACAGCAGAACAGGGATTTGCCGCTGGTTCCCGGGGATCGACCTGCCGCGAAACCTCAACCGGCCACGTAACGCAGGGTCGAGAATGGGCGGCGATGAACGGCAAGTACGTCACGGTGCTGTCTGTCGCCGATCGAGGACAACGTCGGCGCGGCCGGCGTCGAGCTGAAGCTGTAGTTGAGGATGCCGCGATGAACGCCACCATCTGGACTCCGGACGAGCTGGCCCGGATCTCCCGCACGACGGAACTGCAGCTCGCATCGCGCCGGCCAGACGGCAACCTCCGGCCGTGGGCGACGATCTGGGTCGTGACCGCTGGCGACTGTGTCTACGTCCGATCCGCGCACGGCTGGAACAACGGCTGGTTCCAGCGAGCCTTGAAGTCGGGCGATGGTCGCATCCGAGCGAGCGACCTCGAGCGCGACGTTACGTTCGAGCAGCCAGGCGAAGACGTAGCGGTCGCCGTGACCGCCGCATACCACGCCAAGTACGACCGCTACGGGCCGGCGCTCGTCGGAACGGTGGTGTCGCCGGAGGCAGTCAAATCGACCCTGCGAGTGCTGCCCCGATAGGGTTTCGCGGACTACTCTGTGGCCCCGGTTCTCAAGAGGCCAGACCCAACGCCTATCCCCGCCCCGTACGCGACATGCCCGACGAGCATCACCCGGATCATCCGCGCCGCTTCGCCTGAGTGAATGCCGGCCGGCCCGAAGCCCATCGACGGGAACATGAGGAACAGGGGAAACACCGAGGTCGCGACGCCATATCCGACGGCGCATGACATCCGATCCGGCAAACGGCCGGCCATGAACACCAGGACCTCGACGAGGGCGATGCCCGTGGCGTAGTGCGTCGCCATCCCCAGCAGGAGTTCGCCCGCGATCGGCTCCTCGCGGCTGATCTCCTCGTGCCGCCATCGCCCCCGCAACAGCCCCGCCGCCCATCGCCCGATGATCTGCGGGCTCAATCGCTCCGAGCGGAAGGCATCCCCGCCCATCGCCGCGGCGGCAAGCATCGCCGCATCCATGGTCGCCGTGGCGAGCGCCCCGGTGACTGCGGCTCGGCCGAACACCGCGAGGCCATCCGCGCACGCGGCCCTCTCATGGCATCGGCGCTCAGGGCCCAACCCGAGCCCGCCCAAGCGGCTTCCGAGGCCGCGGCCCGGAGTACGAACCGGATGCGCTCGCGCGCGTCGGCCTGCCGGAGCCTTCCGCCGCTGATCACGTACTCGACGACGAGGCCGTCGAGCATCGCGGCAAACGTCCGCGCCAGGGGCTCCACTTCGAGGTCCGCGGGCAATTCACCCGACGCCATGCCCTGGCGCAGCAGCAGCGACGCGGTCGTCACGGCACGCTCGAACCGAACGGCCATCAGTTCGCGTATGACCGGCCGGCGCGAAGCCTCGCCCCAGGCTTCGGCCAGGAAGGCGGCACCACCGGGGGCATCGATCGTGTACTTCCACCACCCGCCGATGGCCCGGTCCACGCGTTCGGCAAGCGTCGCGGCCGCCTGCGCGTCGGCGAGGATCGCGTTCGTTTCGTCGCGGTTGGCCGCGTCGATGCAGGCGCGGATCAGCTCGTCCTTGTTCGGAAAGTAGTTGTAGATCGCCCCGACGGACATTCCACAGGCGGCCACGACGTCGTCGACGCTCGTGCGGCTGAACCCCTTCTCCACGAACACCTGTCGCGCGGCCTTCAGGATGCGGTCGCGGACGGCCTGTTCGCGTTCCGGCGTGATACGTGGCATCGGCTTCCTCCGAGCAGTTAGTAGAGAGAGCGCTCCCACTGTAGCGTATGGCAGTCTCGCCTCTCCCAAACAGGGCCGCACGGCACATGTAAAGCGAGCGCTCGCTCGACTAGAGTGGCGGTCGTTGGGCCGGTGAAGAGATGGGGCGTGGGACGATGACAACCATCCTCGCCTACGTCGACGCGGTGCCGGGACGCCTCTATCCACTCGTCGCTAGCCTGCTCGAGCTCCAGCGCCGTGGCCACCGCGTCGCGGTGCGCTGCGGCGTGGACGACGTCGCGCGGTTGCGGTCCGCGGGTCTCCCGGCCGAATCTCCGCCCAGCCGATCGAACGCTTCAATCCGGATGATTGGCGGGCGAGAACCTCGATCACCGCCCTGATTCATGGCCTCGGCCAGTTCGGCGAGCGCGCCCCCTTCCAGATCCCCGATCTCCAGCGTGCCATCGAGATAGAGCGCCCGGACGTGCTGTTCATCGATGAAGGGGCCTGGGGCGCCGCCGCCGCGGCCGAGACGTCCGGCCTGCCGTGGGCCTACTCGATCGTCTCGCCGGTTCCACTTCGTTCCAAGGACGTGCCGCCTTTCGGGCTCGGTTTCGCGCCACGGCACGATCTCGCCGGCCGGGTGCGCGACGCGACGATTGCCAGATTCGGCCTCTTCGCTCTCGAGCGTCTCATCGCCCGCCACATGAACCCGCTCCGAGCGCGGCTCGGGCTTGGGCCGGTGCACTCCGTTGGCGACGTCTATCTGGCCGCGGACGCGGTCCTCGCCTTCACGGCTGAGCCGTTCGAATACCCCCGCTCGGACTGGCCGGCCAAGGTGCATCTCGTTGGACCCGGGCTGTGGGAGCCGCCGGCAGCTCGTCCGGAGTGGCTCGACGCCATCAGCCGACCTCTGGTCCTCATGACTTGCTCGACGCTGTTCCAGAACGACCGACGCCTGGCCGAAGTCGCATGCGAGGCATTCGCGGGTGAGCCTTTCGAGGTCGTGATCACGACCGCCGACGTAGACACGTCGACGCTGACGCCGCCGCCGAATGTTCGGATCGAGCGCTTCGTCCCTCACACGCCCGTCCTCGAGCGGGCAACGTGCGTCGTCTGCCACGCCGGCATGGGCATCACGCAGAAGGCGCTCGCCCATGGAGTGCCCGTCGTCGCGGTTCCGTTCGGCCGCGATCAGCCCGAGGTGGCCCGCCGGGTCGAAGTTGCCGGAGCCGGCGTCCGGCTGCCGAAAGGACAGCTCACCGCCGCTCGGCTTCGCCTCGCCGTTCGTCGGGCGATCGAGCTTCGGCCGGGCGCCGAGCGAATTGCGGCTGCATTCGCGGCGACCGGCGGGGCCGTGGCTGCGGCTGACGTCATCTCCAGCCTCGCAGCCCCGGCGCGCGAGCTGGCCGGCGCCGCGCGGTAGCGACTAGAGCGCCTTACCCCATTTGAGGGACCACGGGTCCAGCGGCTCGATGAGCGTGAAGAGCTCTCTGCCGAGGGCGGTCAGCGCATAGCCGTCCAGGGTCCGCTCGACGAGCCTGGCCTCCTGGAGGTCCTTGAGGCGGGCGTTGAGGATCGAGGGTGAGATGGTCTTGCCGGGGACGCGGCCGGTGGGAGTTTGCAGGGCCCTGAACGTGGCGGGCCCCGCAGCCAGATTCCAGATGATGCCCATCGCCCATCGGCGTCCGAGGAGGTCGATGAGCGCCATGATCGGCGCTCCGGTGGTGGACCCCCGTACGGGTTGTCCGGGCTTCGGAATGCTCATCGGGCTGTTACTTCATCTCGGCCATGATGTCGGCGCACGTTCTGCCGCTGCGCCCGATGCTCTCCCGCTCCAGTTCGTGGATGAGGACGGTGAACTCCACGGCCGGAATCCGGCGATCTCGATGGCGTCGGCGGTCAGTCGCTCGATGAGCGCCCGCCTGGTCTCGACGCTGGCCTTCGCCATGGTGATTTCGATGACCGGCATGTCCTTCTCCCTGCGTGATGCCGCTACCTCAACCGTAGCAAGCTACGCATACAGTAGCATGCTACGTAAAACGTAGCAAGACCCTCCGGTCCGCAACGGCCACCGGTACCCAATCAGCGATCCGACTGCGCCTGTAGGTCCATGCGAGGGAGAACTCCGTCCGGCCGGCGTCGAGCTGACGCAAGACTGCCGGTCAGGTATGCGGACGCGAAGATCAACCCGAACGGGATCCACGTGCCGATGAGGCTGGCGAACATGTCGAAGCTGCGCAGGAGCATCAGGGAGACGAGGAAGAAGTCCAGGGCCATCGCGAAACCCGTGAAGAACGCGGCCGTGACGAACACCCGATTGCTGCGCGTCCTGGCGAAGTAGACCCAGCTCACGCAGGCCACGATCACCGGCGCGGCGAACGCGTGGATTATCAGAGCGTTGTCCATGGTCGTCGTCGATTGCCCGATGCCCATCACCGCTCCACAGCCCACCCATATGGCGAACGCCGCGGCGACGAGCGGCCTGTCGATCTGCCTCATGCTCGGTCTCCTAGAAGGGAAGCGCGGCGGAAAGCTTGCCGATCAGCCGAGCGAACTCGCGTGCTTCGTCGGGTGTGAGCATCTCGCAGCAGCAACTTCCGAATATCTCGGTAAGGCCTGGGTTGGCAAGTCGGCCGCTGCCGCCGTCGGTGATGCGGACGAGGACGCTGCGACGGTCCTCCGGGTTGGGAGTCCGGCAGGCCAGCTCTTTGCGCTCGAGGGTATCGACGACGCCCGTCATCGTTGCCCGGGTACAGCCCGCGGCTTCCGCAAGAGCCGCCAGCGTCCGGCTACCGCCGGTCAGTTGCGTCAAGACGAAGAACTGCGGCGGCGTCAGCCCGGAATCCCGCAGCGTCCTGCTCTCGAACTGGCCGAGTCGCTTCGCGAGGCCGGTAATCGATTCGAAGACCTCCGGCATGGAGACGCCGTCCTGGACGCACGGACTGCCCACGTTTGTCCGGTTGCCGCGCTGCACGGTCATATAGTGTGGCTCCTAATCATCAGGTGCCTAACTATATTGCCGCCCTTGCGAGTTGTCCAGGGGCGGGCCCACGGGAACCTGGCCTCGGACGCTGGAAGTTGCCGCTAGAGTGAGCCCGTGACAGCTTCGGGTGAGGCCACCATTTACCGTCTCGGCCGGCCGGCAATTCCGTGGCCGGTCTGGTTGATCGTCGGGATCATGGTCGCCAGCCTGCTCGCGGTCTCCGGCTCGTACGGATTCCACGGCGACGAGATGTACTTCGTCGTCGCGGGCCAGCATCCGGCCTTTGGCTATGTCGACCAGCCGCCGCTGACCCCCCTGCTCTCCGCCGCTGGCCGCGGCCATCTTCGGCGCGTCCCCGACGGCCGTGCGCTTGCTGCCCGCGCTCGAGATGGGGTTCGTCGTGATCTTCGTCGCGCTCATCGCCCGCGACCTGGGCGGATCGCGACGAGCCCAGATCCTGGCCGCAATCACCGCGGCCCTGTCCGGCTACCTTGGCGCCGGTCACCTCGACACGACGACAGAACCGGATCTGCTCGCCTGGGCGATCGTCCTGTGGCTTGTGGTCAAGCTGCTCCGCGGTGCCGATCGTCACCTCTGGCTCGTCGTTGGCATCGTGGCCGGGATCGCGCTCGAGAACAAGGACACGATCCTGTTCCTGGGCGCGGGTCTGGCAGCGGGTTTGGTCCTTACCCGCCGCTGGGATGTCGTGCGTTCACCGTGGGCCTGGGCAGCCGTCGCGATCTCGATCCTGCTCTGGGCACCCAACCTCGCCTGGCAGGCGGCGAACGGCTGGCCACAGCTCGCGATGGCCCGCGCCATCTCGCAGTACGCCGGCGACAATCGCGGCCAGATCGTCCCATTGCTGTGGCTCTTTGCCGGGCCATTTCTGTTTCCGGTGAGTGCCGCCGGCCTGTGGTGGATCCTGCGGGCAAAGGAGGCGGCTCCGTGGCGGGCGATCGGCATCGCGGCCGTCGTGGCACTCCTCCTGGTCGTGATCAGCGGCGGCAAGGCCTACTACGCCATCGGCATCGCGCCCGTGTTCATGGCCGCCGGCGCGATCCGCCTGGACCGCTGGCTCGCCCGCGACCACTTCCGCCTCAAGGCCTCGAGCTACGCCACGGCCGCCGTGCTTTCGGGCGCTCTGATCGCTTACCTGACGCTGCCGATCCTGCCGCTGGCCGACTACGCGAGGTCGTCGCTCCCGGCGACGGTCCCGGACACGGCCAACCAGGTCGGCTGGCCCCAGTTCGTCACGACGGTGGAAAACGTGGTGGCGGCACTGCCCCCCGACCAGCGAGCCCACGCGGTCATCCTCACCAACGACTACAGCGAGGCGAGTCCCCTCGTACTCCTCGGGAAGAATCTGCCTCCGGTCTACTCCGGCCACAACTCGTACTGGTACTGGGGACCGCCGGCGGCCGACCGTACGGTCGTCGTCCACGTCGGAGACTGGCGGCCGGCCGACTGGAGTCAGTTCTTCGTCGGCTGTCACGTCGTGGCCAAGATCGACAACGGACTCGGCATTCCCAACGGCGAGCAGGGAGCGGGCGTCTCCGTCTGCACGGGACTTCGGGCGCCGTGGCCGGCTTTGTGGCCGGGCCTTCGGACCATCTCGTAGGCTTGGCTCGCCCGAACGACCGGGCGGAGGCGGCCACCGATGGCACGGCCCGACCCTACTTCACGACGAGCACGTACTCCTGCGTAGCCGTCTGCCCACTCACGTTCGTGCCATAACACCAGACCGATACGGTGAACTTGAAGGTGCCGGACACGCTAGGCGTTCCCGAGATCTGGATCGTGTTCTCGGGCTCGGAGGCGAGCGCGAGATCGAGACCCGCGGGGAGCGCGCCATCCTGTACGGATACGCCCCCGACTGGCGTCGCGGCCTGACTGACGGTGATCGTGGCCACGTACACCGAGCCGGACTGGGCGTCGGGCAAGGCCGTGGGCGAGAACTGCAGGTCCGCGCGGGGCGTGCAACCGAGAACCGCGCCGAGCGCGATCGCGCACACCAACCCCGCGCGGAGGTTGCGATGCCCTCGCCTCCGGCCCTGGGCTTCGACACGGATCGCTGCGTTGGCTTGCATGCGGCAAGCGTAGCGGCAGCCGAAGGCCGTCGAAGGGTTGGAACCGTCCTCGAATGCTAGCCTTCGCAGCGACGGACTCGCGCGTTCGAGGTGGGCTTTGATCAAGGCTACGGTGGTCGTCGATCGCGACCAGGCGATCGGGAGGATCGATCGGCGGCTTTTCGGCTCGTTCGTCGAGCATCTCGGCCGCTGCGTCTACGGCGGCATCTACGACCCGGGCAGCCCGCTTTCGGACTCCAACGGGTTCCGCGAGGACGTCGCGACGCTCATCCGCGAGCTCGGTGTGACCACCGTCCGCTACCCAGGCGGCAACTTCGTCTCGGGTTACCGCTGGGAAGACGGCGTGGGACCGCGAGACGACCGGCCGAGCCGGTTGAACCTCGCCTGGCACCAGACCGACCCGAACAGCTTTGGCCTCCATGAGTTCATCGATTGGAGCCGAAAGCTGGGCGTCGAGCCGATGCTGGCGGTCAACCTGGGCACGCGCGGCATCGAGGAGGCGCTCGACCTCCTCGAGTACTCGAATCACCCCGGCGGAACGACGCTCTCGGACCGGCGGCGGGCGAACGGCGCCGCGGATCCGTTCGACGTGCGGATGTGGTGTCTGGGAAACGAGCCCGACGGACCCTGGCAGCTCGGCCGCAAGACGGCGGTGGAATATGGCCGGCTCGCGGCCGAGACGGCTCGTGGATTCCGCCAGTTCGACGAGAAGCTCGAGCTCGTGGTCGCCGGTCATACCGCTCCCTGGCTGCCTAGCTCGGTGGACTGGGATCAAATCGTGTTCGAGGAGACGGCCGAGTTCGCGGACTACGTCGCGGTCCACATCTACGTCGAGGAGGTCGAGCGCGACATCCAGACGTTCATGGCCTCCGGCGTCGAACTCGACCGGGAGATCGAGCGGGCGATCGCCGCGGCCGACGCGGCGGCGGCAAAGCGCGGTGCCAGGCGCAAGATCGCCGTGTCGGTAGATGAATGGGGCATCTGGCGCGACCGCGACCCGAACCCAGCCACGCCCGAGGATTGGCCGGTCGAGAGGCGGATCGGCGAATCCGTGTACACGGCCGGCGACGCGGTTGTGACCGGAGCGCTCATCGTCTCGCTGCTCAACCATGCGGATCGAGTCACCTGCGCCTGCCAATCGCTGCTCGTCAACGCGGGCGCTCCGATCCGCGCCGAAGCCGACGGAGTGTGGCGCCAGTCCACCTACCATCCGTTCCGGCTCGCCGCGCACCATGCCCGGGGCACGGCGCTCCGAGCGACGGTCGAGGCGCCGGAAATTGAGACGACGCAAGTACGGGCGCGTCTCCGCGATCGACGTGGCCGCGACCTTCGACGAGGAACGTGGCGAACTCGTCCTGTTCCTCGTGAATCGCAACGCCACCGACGAGGCGCGGACGCGAGTCCGTCTGGGGTCGTGGCCGGACGCGCGGCTCGTGGAGGCGCTCGTCATCGGCGGCGGCGATCCGTGGGCGACGAGCACTCGCGAGCACCCCGAAGGCGTCATCCCGCGCAAGCTTGACGACGTCGCGCTCGACGGCGACTCGCTGGAGGTCGGTCCTGCCGGCGGCCTCGTGGAGTGTCGTCCGCCTGGCCACGGCGGCGACGGGACGGCCCTAGCGTTCGAGGCGTCGCCGCCGTCGCGACCTGTGCCCGCCAGGTGGATCGACTGTCCTTCAGAGTGGGCTGAACCCGGTTGGTTCCCCACACGATGAGGCCGGAGGGTCATATTCGATCGATTGAGATCGGAGGATCCGATGCTCTCTCGAGCGACCGGCACCTACCGCGCAGTCTCCGCGGCGCTTCTCCTCGATGCCCTCCCCGACCAGGCGTCTGCTCGGCCTGGTCGCCGTCGCCCTGGTTCTCGCGGCCGCCATTTTGCCGGCCCTCAACGCGATCGCCGGTCCTCGAACGGAACCTGCTGATATTCACGGTCATCATCACCGCGTCCGTCGGTCTACACGAGTTCGGCCACCTGCTGATGGCCCGCGTTCTGCGGCTGCGTGTTCGGTCCTACGGACTCTTCATGGGCCCGCGCGTGGCATCGCGCCGCAAGTTCGGCATCGAATGGCGGCTCAACGCCCTGCCTCTGGGCGGCTACGTCAGCCTCGCCGGTGAGACCGGCGACGAAGGCCCGGGTTCCTTCTACGTCGCCCCCGCCTGGAAGAAGGTCCTCGTCTACCTCGTGGGCCCGTTGGTCAACCTGGCCCTCGCCTACCTGGCGCTCATCGCAATGGCCGCGCCGGTCTACTGGTCCAGGTTCTCGGGAAACCTCGCCGAGACCGTCCAGGCTTCCTGGATGTTCGCCAACGTAATAATCGGCACCCTCGCGTCGTCAACCGCGGAAGCATTCGCCGGGTTCCTGCCCCATGCCGCCAGCCGTCCACTCGACAGCCCCTTCATGGGCCTTCCGGGAATGGTCGGAGCTTCGGGTCTGTTCGCCGCCCATGGCATCGAGGGATTGCTCCTCTTCTTCGCGGCTATCAACCTCTCGCTCTTCATCGTGAACCTGATCCCGATCCCGCCACTCGACGGCGGGCACACCGTCCTCGCGATTCTCCGAAGGGTCATGGGTCGAGTGGTCACCGAGCAAGTCGCCCGTGGCATCGCGACCGTCGGCCTGGCCGTCCTGGTCGCATTCATCGTCTTCGTCAACGGCGTCGATCTGGTGAGGATGCTCTCGGGCGCTCCGTTCCACTAGGCCTGCCACGCGGCTATTCCATCTCGGCCGAGCCCTCAGGAATCCTGACTTCGACGATGTAGGCCCCCATCGCGTACCAGAACGCGCCCTGCCAGTCCGTCGTGAAGTTATGCGCCTCTGCCGTGCCCTCGAGGAGTCCCCTGTCGGCGAACCAGGCCGTGGGCAGGTCCAGCTTCAACGGCACATTGCCCGCGGTTTTGCCCTACGCCGGCCTCGACGCGCTGATAGTCGGACATCGCCCGCTCCGCTGGACTACCCTCACAACCATGGGAGCCCGGAGCGTTCGATCGTTGTCTGCCGCCGTCCTCGTGTCGGTGCTCGTCGCCGGCTGCGGGTCGGCGTCGTCACCAGCGGCCTCCGCGTCCCCGGCGCCGAGTGCCACCGCCGCAACCACGGGTCTGTCGCCCGTTCCCGGCCACTTGATCGCGCCTGAGACTCGATGCGGGGCGACCGCCGTCCCCGCGGAGCCAATCCAGTCCACTCCCTCGACCGGGGCCACGGCCCAGCGGTCGTCCCCGGCCTGGTCCAAGCGAGCCGCCACGGCCCCGCTGGCCGGCGTCGCCGCTTCTCCGGACGGCCAGCTGATCGCGATCGCCGGCTCGGCCGATGGCGCCAACGCCGCCCAGCTCTGGACGGCGGACGGAGAGAAGCTCGCGACGCTCGATGACGGAGCCGCCGCGATCTCATGCCTTGCCTGGTCGCCCGACGGATCGGTCCTGGCCGGCGGCTCGCGAGCGGGCAACATCCGCCTCTGGGATCCGCGCGGCCGGCCGCTCCGCATCCTCCAGGCCACCGACCCCATCTTCAGCCTGGCCTGGTCACCCGACGGAACCGTGCTGGCTTCCGCGGCGATCCACTTCCCGGCCGCCACGGCAACCGGCCTGGTCACGCTGCCGGGCGTCATCCGGCTGTGGAACAGGGACGGCCACGTGATCGGCACGCTCGGGACGCGACTCACCGGCGGCAAGTTCGTCAATCTCGCCTGGTCGCCCGACGGATCGATGCTGGCCGCGGGCGCCGTCGACTACAACGGTCTGGCGCGCCGATGGCACGCCCGTAGGTGTCGCTCGACCGGACGGAACTCCGGCGTGGGCGATGGCCTGGTCGGCGGATGGCACGGCTCTCGCGATCGGCGACGAGAACGGCAGCCTGCAGATCGTCGGGACCGATGGAACGGAACGGAGCCTCAGCTCGTTCGCGGCGGGCGTGAACGCCGTCGCGTTTTCGCCGGACGGAGTCTCGATGGCGGTCGAATACGGAGCGTCCCTCAGTGACGTCAAGACGGACGGTCGAACCATCCTCTGGACGGCCGGCGCCACCGCCGCGGAGGCGATCTGGTCCACGGAAGGGCACCAGGTGCTGATCTCCACTCCGGACGGCCTGGCGGCAGTGGGCTCCGACGGAGTGCCCGCCTCGCTGTTGATCGCCTGTCCCGGCAGGATCGGGTCGTTCTCGAAGGTCGGCGGGCTCGTGGCCGCCGTCACCGATTCGGGCTGGCTGTGCAGCTGGCGTTCCGCCGGCGACTGATCGGGGCTGCGGCTCGAAGCCTAGCCGGCCCTTCCCGCCGCGCGGCGCTCGAGAAGCAGGCGCCACGCCACGTCCTCGTCGTCCACGTCGTGGAGCAACGGCTCCGTCCGGCAGGCGATCGATGGGACGCGCTCGCCGCCGCCCAGCTTCCCGCCGTGAGCCTCGAAGACGCGAGACCGCCCCGTCGCTGACCACGTCACCCCAGGCGTGCCTGATGCCCGGCCCGGAGGATCAGGAACGCGGCCGCTCGACCGATGACGCGATCGCGCAGGAACAGGTCGCCGGCGGAGGTCAGGGCCGCCCGCTCCTCGGGGGTGTCACCGGGCTCGGCCGAGTCGACGGCCGGGTCCCCGGACGAAAGCAGGTCGAGGAGATCGAAGAGTGGATGGAGCCACTTGCCCGCGTTCACGTACAGAGGCGGGCCCGGGCTCGCGGCCGTCAGCCAGCGACGCGAGCGGCCAGATGGCCATGCTGGCGCCGCCCGGCAACTCCGGAACGGCCGCGGCGAGCCACGAAACGGAGCTCATACCCCGGCAAACGCGGCGGTGACCGCCTTGAGATGCTCCTTGATCGGCAGCTGCTGCGGGCAAAGCTCCTCGCAGGTGCCGCATTCGGTGCAGACGCCGGCTCGCTCGTCGGCCGGGATCCAGCTGTAGTCGGCCTTGACGCCCGGGATCCTGCATGAACATGAAGTAGGTGTTGTAGTGGGCGAAGTTGCGCGGAATGTCCACGCCCGGACGGACAGGGCATGCAGTAGCGGCAAGCGGTGCAATCGATCCGGGTCTCGCCCTTGTACGCCGCTTCGGCCGCCTCTACGAGCGCTCGCTCCGACGTCCGTCAGGCCGCCCGCGGGCGCGCTCGAGGCAGTCTCGAGGTTCTCTTCGACCTGCTCGATCGCCCCCATTCCGGACAGGATCAGCGACACCTGCGGCTGATCCCAGACCCAGCGCAGGGCCCAGTCGGCGGGCGTCCGCCGAACCGGGGCGCCGTCCCAGACAGCCTGGACGCTGGGCGGAACGCCGCGGGCGAGCGCTCCGCCGCGGAGCGGCTCCATGACGATGACGTCCAGGCCGCGGTCCTTGGCGTAGTGAAGCCCCTCCTGGCCCGCCTGGAAGCCTCGGTCGAGGTAGTTGTACTGGATCTGGCAGAACTCGAAGATGCCGGCGCCCTCGTCGACGATCTGCTTGAAGACGGGCAACTCGTCGTGGAATGAGAAACCGGCATGCCGGATCTTGCCCGACCGCTTCGCCCGCTCGAGGAATTCGAGCGCGCCGTTCCGCCGGCAGTCGGCCCAGTTGCCGGTATCGAGCGCGTGGAGCAGGTAGAAGTCGATCCGGTCGGTGCCGAGGCGCTCGAGCTGGAGATCGAGATAGCGGTCGAAGTCGGCCGGCTCCTTGATCAGCCAGCTGGGCGACTTGGTGGCGAGGAACGTTCGGTCGCGGTAGCCGTCTCTGAGCGCCCGGCCGACGATGCCTTCGCTCTCGCCCTGGTGATACGGCCAGGCCGTATCGAGGTAGTTGACGCCGCTCTCGATGGCGTAGCGCAGCATCCGGATGGCCTCCGGCACGTCCACGGCGTCATCCACCGTTGGGAGCCGCATCGCGCCGAAACCGAGCTGCGAGACCTTCTCGCCCGCGAGAGTCCGATAGAGCATCAGCGCTGCGACTCGCTCGAATGAGCGCCGATGCCGGCCTGATCGAGGAGCCGCAGGACCGCGTAGCCCCCGAAGCCCATGATCGCGACGCCCGGGATGCCGAGACGAAGCGTGTCCAGTCCCGCCGCGACACCGGTGCCGCCCGGCAAGTTGGAGGCCGAAGCCGACGAGCTGCATCGCCACGGCCGCGAGAAGCAGCGACCAGACGTTGAGGCGGCCCGTGCGCGACGCCAGGACCGCGGCGATGGCAGCGATCAGGAGCGACTGGACGAGGACCGTTCCCAGCAGCGAAGCCGGCGGCATGCCCGTCAGGGCGTAGTTGAGCAACGGCGAGGCCAGGCCGGTGAGCGCGCCGGCGGCGAAGCCGAAACGATAGGCCGCCACGAGCGTGAAGAAGAAGATCGGCAGAAAGATCAGGCCGCCTTGCGGAATGGAGTGGACCGCGGCCGGCGTGAGCAGGTTTCCCAGCGTGAAGACGGCGGCAAAGACGTAGAGGCGGAGGTCGCGGAGCCCGAGGGCGGTCTGGCGGATCGGGACGGAGGATGCGAGGACGGTCATTTCGGACTCCTGACTAGGTTGTCAGAATTGTATCCGGCGGGGCGCGTCGGAGCCGGACATGCCGGTGGCGGCGGCCCTCTTGGCGGCTTTCTTGGCGGCCTTCTTTGCGGCTTTCCTGGCGCCTTTCGTGGCGGCTTTCGTGGCGGCGCCATCGACGGCGGCGGGCGAAGCCGCGAGATCCTCCGGGGGACGCCGGCCGGCGAGACGAACCAGGACGCTGCTGCCGCCGATCGATAGGGCAATCGAGGCCAGGAGCGCCGCGTAGACCTCCTCGCGAAGCGAGCCCGCCGCAACGAGGGCCGAGGCCAGGACGAAACTGAACTCGCCGACCTGGCCGAGCCCCACGCCGGTCTGGAGTGGCCGGGAGCAGATGCCGGTGAGTCTCACGAGGGCATACGACGGCAGACCCTTCGCGGCCACGATCAGAACCAGGAACAGGGCCAGCCAGCCCAGGCCGCGTCCGAGAGCCGCCGGATCCACGAGCGTGCCGATCGCGACGAAGAAGAGAACCGCCAGCAGGTCGCGGAAAGGGAGCAGCCGCTTGCGAGCCTCGGCGGATTCGGGGCTCTCGGCGATCGCGAGACCGCCGACGAACGCGGCCAGTGCCAGCGGGACGTCGAACACGACCGAACCAACTCCGGCGAGGGCGAAACCGCTGGCAACCGAGACGATGAGGAAGAAGTCCGGCTGGCCTGCCACGGCCCGCAGGATGCGCGGCAGGACCCAGGCCACGGCCACCGCCACCACGCCGAAGGCGACGAGGCCGAGGATCGTGAGGGCAAGACCGCGATCGTTGGTACCCACCGCGGACAGCAGGATCGCGGCGAGCGTGACGCCGGTCAGGTCCTGGAGGATGCCCCAGCCCAGCATCGCCAATTCGGTCGTGGGGTCGGTGGTCCGACGAGCGCTCCGGGTCATGTTGGCAATGACGACGCTGGACGACAGGGCGACGCACAGCCCAAGAACGGCGGCCGGAACGGCGGCCATGCCCAGAGCCGCGAACACGACCCCGGAGATGGCCGTGGTGATCAGCACCTGGGCCGGCGCGGCGAAGATGAGGTTCCGGTGATCTCGCCGAAGCTGCGTCGGATCGACCTCGATCCCGACTTCGAACAGGAGCAGGACGACGCCGAGATCGGCCAGGAGCTGAAGACGATCGCGATCGGCGATGTAGCCGGGTGTGAACGGCGAGACGGCGAGACCGACGACCAGGTAGCCGACTACGGCCGGCAAGGCCAGGCGACGGGCGACGAAGCCCGCCCCGACCGCGGCCAGGAGCACCAGCCCGATCTCCAGGATCGCGGGCGCCGTGGAGTCCATGTCCCGATCATACGAGACGGGTTCTACCTCGGCGAGGCCACGATCTTTTCGCGAGGTGACGGCGAGGGCGACGGTGGCGCCGGCGCTCCGGTGGCGTGGCCGGCGGCGCGGGCACGGTCGAGGCCGCGGGCACGGTCGAGGCCCGAGGTTCGGACGAGGGTTTGGGCGCGTTCGGCTTCTGGCGACCCGATCGACTTCGCGCCGGTCCGCGGCCGAAGACCTCGGTCCGATCCCCGCCCGCCTCCTTGGCCCGGTAAAGGGCGACGTCGGCGGCGGAGATGAGGCTGGACTTGTCGGCCGCGTCGGCCGGATGACAGGCCACGCCGGCGCTCGCGGTCAGACGTGCCCGCGACGATGGGGTGCGATCTGATGGCATTTCGAACGCGATTGGCGACCTCGACGGCCTGATTCACGTTAGTCCGCGGCAAGACGATGGCGAACTCATCGCCGCCGTAGCGGAAGCTCAGGTCGCGCTGCCGGATCGCCGAGTCGATGGCCCGTCCGACCGCCTGCAGGACCGTGTCCCCGGCGGGGTGGCCGTGCCGGTCGTTGTACCGCTTGAAGCCGTCCAGGTCGAGCATGATCAGGGCGCAGGACTGGGGATCCTCCACCAGGTCCGCGAGCCTGGCGTCGAATGCGCCCCGATTCCTCAGCCCTGTCATCGAGTCGGTTTCGGCGCGGTTCCAGACGGCCCGGTGGGCCTCGGCGTTCTGGAGGGCGATAGACGCCTGGCCGGCGAACAGGCGGGCGAGCTCGAATTCGGCTTCGCTGAAATGGGCTTCGGTCCTGCCCATCCGGCCGACGTTGAGCGTGCCGATGACTTCGCCGCGGATCATGAGGGGCACCACGATCAGCGACTCGGGCTCGTCGGGCGTGCCCGGGATCGTGGCCGCTCGCGGGTCCAGATGGATGTCGTTGACGCGTTGGGCCTGGCCGTTCTCGACCACCCAGCCCGTGACTCCGACGCCGATCAGTGGCGCCGAGCCCATGATCAGCTGCTCGAAACGGTCGCGCGCGACCATTGGCCGCATGACCCCCGCCTCGCGGTCGACCCGGTAGATCGTGAGGTTGTCGTAGGCCAGCAGTGGCTTGAGCGAGTCGGCGATGAGATTGAGGACTCGCTGCGGCTCGAGCGTGGAAAGAAGCCGCTCGCTGACCTCGAGCAACTCCCGCTGGGTCGCGAGGGCGTGCTGGGCACGTGCCGTCGCGGACCACCAGCGATCGCCAACCCACCAAACGAGGCCGTAGGCGAAGGCCAGCATGACGGCCAATTCGATCAAAGACTGCGGCATGGCGATGCCGGCCGCCCTGGCCATGTCGCCATTGAGATAGACGGCCGACTCCCCGGCGATGGCCGCCAGGAACGCCACCACGAAAATGGCCGCCAGCCGCCGTCCGCGCTGCTCGGGCAGGGTCAGGACCGCCCCGGCCAGCGGCAGGATGGCCGCCGCGTCGAGGCCGTCGGGCACTACGACCGCGGCCGCCATTCCGACCAGCATGAGAAGTGCGCCGGCGATCGTCAGACCGTATCGGCCCTTGCCCTCGCGAAGGAGAAGGGCGGCGGCAGCCAGCGTGACGCCACAAGAGGCCGTGACCGACAGGACGCCCGGCAGTGGAGCAGCCGGGGTCGCCACGACTTCCACGCACAGCAGGAGCCCTGTGGCCAGCGTGCACGCGATAGCCAGATAGCCGAGCAGGCGGGCATTGCCGGGGTCCACCCCTTGCCCCTGCACCTTCACGCTGGACAGACCCCCGATTGATCGCGTTGCGTCCGACCGGAACCGACGTGAACCACTTGTAGTCTTCCAGGTTGGCCAGTGGCAACTAGCTCTTAGGTACTACGCGGCGATGGCGGCGGCGGATTGGCGGAGCGCCTCTCTCTTCACGCGACTCTTCGCTACACTCCGGCGGTGGCGACAAATCCCATCGATCCAGACGGGAAGGCAAATCCTTCCGCCCCGCTGACCATCGCGCATATCGCGCGCCAGGCGGGCGTGTCGGTGCCCACCGTGTCCAAGGTGATCAACGGACGAACGGACGTTGCGCTCGAGACGCGCCGCCGCGTCGAAGACGTCATCCGCGAGCACGGCTATCGGCCGGCTCGGCGCAAGTCGAGCGCCGCTCCGTTGCTCGAGCTCGCCTTCCATGAGTTCGAGAGCGAATGGGCGGGCGAGTTCATCAGGGGCGTCCAGAAGGTCGCGTTGGAGCAAGATCTCGGACTCGTGCTCTCCGAAATGCGGACGGGCGCGTCCGGTCGAGGCTGGATCGAGAGCGTCCTGGCACGCAGGCCCACCGGGGTTATCGTCGTCCTGTCGAACCTGAACGACGATCTGCGCGCCCAGCTGCGCAGCCGGGGCATCCCGCTCGTGGTGGTGGACCCAACCGGCGAGCCGCTGCACGACACGCCCTCGGTTGGGGCCACGAACTGGAGCGGCGGCCTCGCGGCCACGCGTCACCTCCTGGAGCTCGGCCATCGCCGCATCGGCGTGATTGCCGGGCCGGAGGATCTTCTGTGCAGTCGGGCCCGGCTGGACGGATACCGAGCCGCCATGGATGCCGCCGGGCGTAGCCGTGGATCCGAGCCTGATCCGGCATGGCAACTTCTACGTGAACGAGGCCATCACGCTCGGCCGCGAGTTGCTCGACCGCGACCCGGCGAACCGTCCCACCGCGATCTTCGCCCTCAACGATTTGCAGGCTCTGGGTGTCTACCAGGCGGCTCTCGGTCTGAAGCTCCGTATCCCCGACGATCTCAGCGTCGTCGGATTCGACGACATACCGACGGCCCGGTGGGCGAGCCCGCCGCTGACGACCGTCCGGCAGCCGCTCGTCCAGATGGCCACCCGGGCGGCGCGGCTGGTGCTCCGCCTCGCATCTGGCGAGCATCCGAGCGAGACTCGCGTCGAGCTCGCGACGGAACTGATCGTCCGATCCAGCACGGCGGCACCCGCCGGCTCCTGAAACCTCGGTGGGTCGTCGCCGGCCCGGGCCGGTGGCCGAGCGTCGCGCACACAAATCGACGGCGGCCCTCAGGACCGCCGTCGATTGTCGCCGGCCAACCGCAAGACCGGCGGGAAATGGTCAGGGGCGGCGCTTCCCGACCGCCCCCGGCCTGTTGATACGAGCTAGAGGAGCGCCCACCTCCGCTCCGCCAGGACCGGCAGCTCAGGGCTACCGGCCGCGAGAGTTCCGCTTGGGCTGCTCACCGAGGCCCGGTGGCCCGGGACGACGACGGTGATGGTTTGCGAGTCGGAGGAGGCCAGGCAACCGCGGTTGTTGCCCACGAAGGAGACCGTGACGGTGTACTTGCCGGCTTTCCAGTCCTTTGAGGAGACCTGCAGCGCGGCCATGCCGTAGCGGTTCGTAGTGGCCGTGCCGAGGACGGTCTTGGTCGTCTCGCCGGTCACCGGATTGCGGTTGATAGAGAAGACGAGTGGCATCCCGGACCTGCAGGCGGTCGTGGGCGCCACGAGGATCGCGCCGGCCGCGAAGGTGCTGGACTTGCCGACCTCCTCGCGGGAGCTGCCGATGTAGACCAGAGCCGTCGCGACGCGTCGAGAGACGATCACGGTTTGCTGGGCACTGGACGTGTTGCCGGCAGCGTCGGTCACTTTCCACGTCACGACCTTCGCCCCGACGGGTAGAACCTTGGGTGCGTCACTCGTGATCGTCAGCGACGCGGCGGCGTCGAAGGCGTCGCTCGCGGTCACTCCGGCGATCGTCGGGGTCAGGCCGTGGTAGCCGTCCCATGCGGTCGCGGTGAGGTACAGCGGGCTCGAGAGCTGGAGCGTCGGGACTGTCTGGTCCGGAGACAGCCGACCGACGCCCCAGCGGGCGTTGCTCTGATAGCCGTTGCCTGTGGGATCGGCCCAGTTCCTGATGCCGGTCCGGGCTCCGGCCGAAGCGTCGTTCACCTGGAAGTCCAGGCCCTGGAACGTGCCCAGGCCGCCGGCCTCCAGGAGGCTGATCGACGCCTCAACGACGTAGCCACCGTCGACGACTTTCGTGGCACTGACCAGGCGCGCCTTCTGAGCGGCCTCGTCACCGGTTCCGAAGGACGTGACGTTCTTGTAGTTGATCCGGATCTGGGTGTCGTCGGCGCGATAGGAGCCGTTCTTGACGTTCCCGGCATCGACGTAGAACTCGACCGAGTCCTGAATCCACGGGTCCGACCCGGTGTCGTCCAGGATCGCATCCGTCACGTGGGCCAGGACGTAGAGGGTGTTCCCCTGCCAGAGCGTCTTGACCGTCGCGGTCGCGCCGGCCGTGCCTGAGACCTGCTTGTCCGTGGAAACGGAGTTGGCGAGGGCCCAGACCGGGTCGACTTCGCCGTCGATGGTCGGAGCGCTGGGGGTCGGGGCCACATCCACGAAGGAGAGGGGTTCGATGAGGGTCAGGGTGCCGGTTGCGCCCGCGTCGTTCCAGGCGACTGTGTCGGCGCCGTCGGTGACGCTGACGTCGAGCTTGACCTGGTCGTTCAGCTTCGCGGCCGAGAGGGGCAGGCTGACGACGGCTTTCCAGCCGCCCGCCACTTCCGAGACCACACCGGAAACCGTGCCCGTGCCGGCGCGGCTGAAGGTGTAGCTCGTATCGGCGAGCTTGAAAGCGACGGCGTCAGTGGATTGGGGCGTGGCGTCCTTGACCGTGACGAAGGCGGTCAGATGATCGGCCTCCCAGCGGAGCTGGAAGCCAACCTTGTCGGCGTCGCCGAACTTGAAGAGCGGCAGCTTCTGCCACTCGAGCGACGAGGTCGCGGCGGTGTCGAGAGCCACGCTGCCCTCGAACACGTTGCCGGTGTGGATGCGGGCGTCGAGCTTGCCGTCGATGGCGCCGTAGAAGGCCGGCTTGGCCTGCAGGGCGTTGTCGAACAGCAGCGGCGCACCCGAGGAGTTCCGCCAGCTTCGACCGTCGTAGAGGCCCCAAAGCGTGACCGAGAAGAGGTGCGAGGCGTGGGCCCGGAAGATCCGGAACGCGTCGCGGTAGTAGTAGCCCTGTTCGATGAGCTTGGCGGCGTCAACCGGCGTCCCGGTCGTGACGTCCAGCTCGCTGACGTCCTGCATCACGGGCAGGTCTTCGAACGCTTTGAGGGTGTCGTCGAGCGACTGGATCGGCGTCGCCAGGCTCAGGTGGAACTGGTTGCCGACGATGTCGACCGGAACGCCCCGGCCGATGAGGCGCGCGACCAGGTCGTGGAGGCGCTGGCGCTTGCCGGACTGTTCGGTGTTGTAGTCGTTGATGGCGAGCTTGATCGGGCGGGTGGCCCCGGCGGCGACGTACGTCTGGTTGAAGGCTTCGTTCGCGTAGGCGAACGCGTCGTCGATGTACTCCTCGCCGAGGACGTTGTACCAGGGGCTGCGCCGAAGACCGTCGGACTCGGCCGTCCCGTCGGAGACGACCTCGTTGACGACGTCGAAACCGACGAGCGGGTTCGTGCCGCTGCCGAACTTGCCGTAGGCGTCGCTGAGCGACTTCGCGATGTTGAAGATGTGGTCGTGGAGGCGAGTCCGGAGAATGGCCTTGTCCGCGTCGCTCGACGTCAGCGCCGTGCCGTCGTCGCGCTGGAAGAACCAGGCCGGGGTCTGGCTGTGCCAGACGAGGGTATGGCCCCAGACCCGCGTGCCATTGGCCGCGGCGAAGTCCATGAGCGCCTTCGCGTCGGCGCTGAGCCCGAAGGTCTTGCTGGCGTCATACCAGGCCTCGGGCTTCATGGAGTTCTCGGGCGTGATCTGGTCGAAGTGCCGCGTGACCAGCTGCGCGTAGGCGCCGGTGGTCTCGCGCTGGTCGATGGCCGTCCCGACCGGGAAGTCGACGGTCGACTTCAGCGGGGTCAGGTCCGGTTGGATGACCGGGCCCGCCTGCGTCTGGACGAGGATGTCGTCGACGAGGAACGAAGCGGCCGTGCCGTCCGGGTACGTGGTCTCGAAATACATGAAGGCCGCGTCGGCCGCGCCCATGGTGTAGGTGGCGCTGACCTGCTTCCACGAACTGCCCGGCACGTCGGCGATCTGGGCGATCGTGTCGTAGGAGTCCGTGCCGGCGTTGGTGCGGCGCATGCTGAGCCAGAGCTTGTCCGTCGGGGAGCCGGCGGCGAACTTGACCCAGGCACTGATCACGTACGTCGTACCGGCCTTCATGATCGCCGTCACGTCATGGCCGATGCCATCGCCCTGCGTGGTGCGGTTCGAAACCAGGGCGGCGTGGGTCGGACTGTGGGATTCGTCGGTAGTGAGGGCCACGGTCGGAGGGCCGTCGGCGTCGCCGCGGGGCACCCAGCCGTCGAGCCCGTTCTCGAAGTTCGTGTCGATCGCGGTCTGCGCCTTCACGGGAGCCGTGATCAGGATGTCGTCGATGAGGAGCGTGTAGGGGCTGCTGTCTGCGGCGTTGTTACTGCCGATGTAGACCTGCGCGTCGGTCGGGGCGACGTCGGCCGGGAGCGTGTACGTAGCGCTGATCGTCGTCCAGCCCGTTCCATTGATGGTCGTGTTGCCGACCCAGTTGTATTGAGGCTTGACCACGAACCGCATGTCGACGGTGCCGGCCGTTCCCTCAGGAAGCCTGGCCCGCATCGAGAAGGTGTACTCGCGGTTCAGCTCGCAGAATTCCGGCGGGCGACTGGATGCCTTCGTAGTCGGCGGCGCGGAGGATGCTGAGGGCCTTGCCGCCCTTGCCGTCGTCGACGTAGCTCAGCGTTGGGCCGCCGCTCTGCGACCAGGTGCCGGTGGTGGCGTCGTCGAAATTGACCGCGCTGACGGTCTCGAGCTTCGGGGGAGCGGGCGGCGCCGTGATCAGGATGTCGTCCACCAGGAAGGTGTACGCGGTGCTATCCGCGGCGTCCGTGCTGCCGATGTAGATCTGGGCCGTGGTCGGGTCGACGTCGTCGGGAAGTGTGTACGTGCCCGTGACGGTCGCCCAGCCGGAGCCATCGATCGTCGTGTTGCCGACCCAGTTGTAGTTGGGCTTCACGACGAAGCGAATCGACGTCGAGCCGGTCGTGCCTTCGGGCAACCTGGCTCGCATCGAGAACGTGTACTGGGTTCCGTGGGCGAGCAGTCCCGTGGCCGACTGAATGCCTTCGTAGTCGGCGGCGCGGAGGATGCTGAGCGCCTGGCCACCGTTCCCGTCGTCCACGTAGGCGAGGGTTGGGCTGCCGCTCTTCGACCAGCTGCCAGTGGTCGAGTCGTTGAAGTTGACGCTCGAAACAACCGAATCGGCGGCGCGCGCGACCGGCGGCGCCACGATTGCGACGGGTGCGATCAAGCCGAGCAAGGCCGCGATCGCAGCGAGACTCCTCCACACAGAGACGCGACGGGTCATCCCTACTCTCCCCAATGACGGCTGGCCTCGGGCGCCCACTTCGAAAGTTTCGGAGCGCAGACCGAAGTTGCGAGAAGGATTCACCCTGGAGCCGGCCGAGTCAAGGACGATCGTCCCAATTGACCTGCGTCAATCGACGTAGCAAACTAATCGGCCCCCGGAACGCCCCCTGCGGCGCCGAGTGGCGGGCCGCGGCGAGTGGCTGGCCGCGGGCGAGTGGCGGGCCGCGGGCGAGTGGCGGGCCGCGGGCGAGTGGCGGGCCGCGGGCGAGTGGCGGGCCGCGGGCGAGTGGCGGGCCGCGGGCGAGTGGCGGGCCGCGGGCGAGTGGCGGGTCGCGGGCGAGTGGCGGGCCGCGGGCGAGTGGCGGGCCGCGGGCGAGTGGCGGGCCGCGGGCGAGTGGCGGGCCGCGGGCGAGCGGGTGGCCGCGGGCGCGTGGCGGGCTCGCGGGCGCGTGGCGGTCCGCGGCCGAGTGGAGGCCCGGATTTCTCCGAGTTTCACGCCAGGTGGTTGTTACGCGCCAGGTCGCACCCGCGGCGGATCATCTCGGGCTGTCAGAGGCCTGCGAGGCGACTGACTGGGCCAAGAACGCGGCCGAAGACCCGGGGCCGAGGTCAGGTGCTCGGATCGGGGCGGCTATGTTCGACCGGAGGTCGCCCGCGCGGCACCACGAGCGTGCCTAACTACCGCTCCACGAGAAACTCGGACAACTGCCAGGGCGCGCCGCACCAAAGGGTGCGGCCGGGGTGGTTTCTGCGAATTTCACGCCCCACGTTCCTTACTCAAGGCGATCGCGCCGCATTGGGCCGCTGGGGCACCGATTCGCCTCGCAGACTCTCGGCACGACCCCCCCGGAACGACCCGCGACCCGGCGATTTGGTGCCTCCTCGCGGAGTAAGGACCGCTCCAGGTGAAACTCGCAAAATCCCGGTCGAGGGCGGGGCCAACGACCGGGGCCTGGGACATCCCGGAGTCCGGCCCTCATCGGCGGACCGCCCCGGTTCCAGTCATGCCCCTCGCGCCGACCGCGCGCCCCACCGCGCCCGGATCACCTGGCATCTCGCCTGGCGTCTCCGCCGGGGATGCCTCGGTCGGTCAGGGCAGCCGCAAGGGCCTCGAGGTCGTCCGCGCCGATGTAGATCGCAGGCACCCGGAAGAACGACCATCGGACGGGTTCGTGGAAATCGAGCCGAACGCCCCCGTGCGCCGATCCCGCGAACGAGACGTCGCCATGGCGGATGGAACGGCGAATGCCGATGGCCGTCAGCCAGTGAAACGGGCCTTCGATCTGCCAGCGCGATACGTTGCCGACGGGCGTTTCGAAGCTCACCCGGCCGAATTGCACATGCAGCGTGCTCGCGGGCTCAGCCCCGATCTCGACGAAGGCGAGCTCCGGCTTCACGCCATAGAGGCGGAGGAAGGCCCGCGATCGTCGCCCGAGTCGAATCGGAAACCGCTCGGATGCCATGGCCACAGAGTATCGGCGGCCTGCGCCAACCGGCTCCAAAGGTTCATCAGGCGCACGCCGCCTTTTGAACGGGCTCGCCGCCGCCGGGGCGGTGCCGGCCGACGCCGGAGGCCAGACGGACGCGCCACGCCACGCGGCCCACGCGCACGCGGCCCGCGGCGGCTGAGTAGCCAGTGCACGAGGCGACCGCAACGTGGCCGGCGTCCGGCCGCGACCGCGCCGCCGGCGCCCCGGCGCGACGTGCGCGACCGGCGCCACGGACGAGCCCGCCCCGCCCGCGTCGGACCGAGCCGCGCCAGCCCCGCCGGCGCCAGCCATGCCGGCGCCGCGGCGCCAGTGGCGACCCTACTCGCTCCGGATTTCGTCCAGCAAGGTGCCGTCGGGACCGTGCAGCTCCAGCAGGAGCGGTACCGTGCCCAGGGCGTGAGTGGAGCAGCTGAGGCACGGGTCGTAGGCCCGGACCAGGGCCGAGACGCGGTTGAGGGCGCCTTCCTGGATGTGGTTGCCGTCGATGAAGCGAGTGGCGACCTGCTTGATGCCGCGACCCATGGCCAGATTGTTGTGGCCCGTGGCCACGATCAGGTTGGCCCAGGTCATGGCGCCGTTGTCGTTGACCTTGTAGTGATGGATGAGCGTGCCGCGGGGCGCCTCGATGATCCCGATGCCCTCGAGGTTGTTCACGCCCGCCTGGGCGCGAACCTTGGTCCCGAGGATGGTCGGGTCGTCGAGAAGCTCGCGCATCCGCTCCATCGCGTACATGGCTTCGATCAAGCGTGCGTAGTGGTAGTGGAAGCCGCTCTGGACGATGCGGCCCGCCACGCCGGTGCCGAACCGGGCCCGGTACTCGGCGAGTTCCGCGTCCGCGTCGGGAGTCCCGCAGCGATCCGCGACGTTGAGCCGCGCCAGGGGGCCGACCCGGTAGATGCCGTCGGGGAAGCCGACGGGCTTGAAGTAGGGGGCCTTCAGGTATGAGTCCGGCAGTGTGGCTTCGCCGATGTAGGTGGCGTAGTCGTCGGGCTTTACCTGGTCCACGACCATCGTCCCGTCGGGGCCGACGAACCGCAGGTTGCCGTCGTACAGGCGCAGCGAGCCGTCCGGGCCTACCAGGCCGCAATAGCTCGTCGGGAAGTTCGAGAACGAATCGATCTCGTTCGGGAAGCTGTCGACCGTGTTCTTCCAGAGCGCGAGCGTCCGCTTGACGATGGCCATCGCCGCGGGCCACTCGGCGAGGGACTTCTCACGAGCGGCGGGATCCAGCGGAGCGTTGACCCCTCCGGGCACCGACCAGGACGGGTGAACGCGCTCTTTGGCCAACCGCTCGATGACAGTCTGGCCGAACTTGCGGAGGGCGATGCCGTCTCGTAGAGCGTCCGGATTGGCTTCGAGCAGAGCCCGCGACGTTCCGCTTGACCGGGTCCGAATCCATGCCGAGCAGCAGGTCCGGCGCCGATAGATGGAAGAACGACAGCGCGTGCGACTGCACGAACTGGGCCATGTGGAGCAGCTCGCGAAGCCTGGCGGCCGTCTCGGGGATGCGGACGGCCATGATCGAGTCGCAGGCCTTGGACGACGCAAGCTCGTGGCTGACCGGGCAGATGCCGCAGATGCGCGACGTGATCGCGGGCATCTCGTAGTAGGGCCGGCCCTCCGTGAACTTCTCGAAGCCCCGGATCTGGGTGACGTGGAACTGCGTGTCGGTCACCTTGCCCGCGTCGTCGAGCTTGATCGTGATCTTGGCGTGACCCTCGATCCGCGACACGTGGTGGATCGTGAGCTTCTTCATGCCTGGGCTCCTGGCCTCGACGGTGGGGGCGGCAAGCGCTTCGGTGTGGGCATCTTCCGCGAGAGCGACGTCTCGAGCGGAGGCCTCGGTGGAAATGTGCGCGGCCGCCTGAACGGTCATCCGCGCGTCGGTCTTCTTCGTCGTCATGGCGCGCCTACCCGAACCGGAGCTTGGTGCCGACGTCGGGAATTCGGCCTTCGAGCAGCTCGCTGAGGACCATGAGGATCGCCTCGGGCTTTGGCGGGCAGCCGGGAACGTAGACGTCGACCTTGATATGAGACTGGAGAGGCTCGGCCTGCTTGAGCAATGCCGGGACGCCGTCCGTCGGCACGCCCGGCTGGGCCGTCGCGCCTTCGACGTACACCCGCTCGAGGAGCTTGCGAGTGGGAATGCCGTTGCGCATCGCCGGAACGTTGCCGGTCACGGCACAGTCGCCGAGCGCGACAACGATCTTGCTGTAGACGCGGGCTTCGCGGGCGAGCTTGAGGTCGTCCTGGCTGCTGACCGCGCCTTCGATGATGGCGACGTCCGTGCCCTCGGGCCATTCCTGAGCGTCGACGAGCGGGCCGAAGACGATGTCCGCCTTCTTGAGGACCGCGACGATACCTTCGTCCATGTCGAGGATCGACATGTGGCACCCGGAGCAGCCATCCAGCCAGCAGGTGCCGATCTTGGCCTTTTCCATCACTGCCCCTCCCGCATCGAGCTGAGGCGGGTGACTACGGTCTTGTGCTTGGTCATCTCCTCGACGCCCCAGCCTTTCTCGGCCATCGCGCCGGTCGGGCAAGCCTGGACGCACTTGCCGCAGCTGGTGCAGCTGGTGGCCTCGCCCCAGGGCCGCTGCAGTTCGGAAACGAGTCGGGACTGGATGCCGCGCTCGGCGATGTCCCAAACGTGAGCGCCCTCTATCTCGGCACAGGTCCTGACGCAGCGGGAGCAAAGGATGCAGCGGTTGTGATCCAGGACGAAGCGCGGATGCGAGGTGTCCACCGGGAGCTTCGGGAAGTTGTACGGGTAGCGGACGTGCGTGACGCCAAGCTCCTGGGCGAGCGACTGCAACTCGCAATGGCCCGAGGAGACGCACACGGCGCAGGTGTGATTTCGCTCGCAGAAAAGCAGCTCCAGGACCATCTTTCGATACGAATGGAGCTGCTCCGTGTTGGTCGTGACGGCCAACCCTTCCTGGACCGGCGTCGTGCAGGCCGGCAGGAGTTTGCCGACGCCCGCGATCTCGACCATGCACAGCCGGCAGGATCCGACCGCGCTGAGACCGTCCATGTAGCAGAGGGCGGGGATGTACTTGTCGTTCGCTCGCGCGACCTCGAGGATCGTTTGACCCGGCGTCGCCGCGATCACCTCGCCGTCGATGCGGAGCTTCACCTTCTCGGCCAAGGCGATGCCTCCTAATCTCTCTGCGCTGCGAACGTCGCAGCGCAGGCAACGGGCCGTTTCCTCGAGGGCCGCCACGGGTGTGAGCCCGAGCGATACCTCGGCGTAGGAAAGCACCCGTTTCGCGGCGGGCATCTCCGCCGGCACGTGCCGGCGGCGCTCGCTCGGGTTCTCCGGCGCGACCATCGAGTAGGCGAACTCGGGGACCAGGGACTGAGCCCGCTCCTGACCCGTGAGCCGCTTGTCGATGTTGCGGGCCGCCTTCTTGCCGATGCCCATGGCGTTGGAAACGTTGGACGCGCCGGTGATGAGGTCACCGCCGGCGTAGAAGCGCTCGCGGCTCGTCTCGAGCGAGTAGCGCTCGACTTCGATCGTGCCCGCTTCCTTGACCTTGAGTCCGGAGGCCTTGCAGAAGTCCGGATCGACCTTCTCGCCCACCGCGAGGATGACCGTGTCGCACTCGATCCGGATCACTTCGTCGGTGGAGACGGGGCGCCGGCGGCCCGAGGTATCGAACTCGCCGAGCTTGGTCTTGACGGCTTCGAGCGCCTTCACGCGGCCGTTCTTGTCGCCGAGGATCCGATGCGGGGCGAGCAGATAGGCGATTTTGACGCCCTCATGTTCGGCCGCTTCGATCTCCTCGAGGATCGCGGGCATGTCCTTGCGTTCACGGCGGTAGACGATCGTCACGTCCGCCCCGAGCCGCCGCGCGGATCTGGCCGAGTCCACGGCCGCGTTGCCACCGCCGATGACCACGACCTTCTTGCCGACGGCCACCGGCTCCTCGCGGGACATCGATTCGAGGAACGGCAGGGCGGGCATGACACCCGTCAACTCGGTGCCGGGCAGGTAGACCCAGCCTTCCTTCCAGGTGCCGATGGCCAGGAAGACGGCCTCGTACTGGCTGGCCAGGTCGTTGAGGCTCAGGTCCACGCCGACGTTGACGTTGAACTTGAAGTCGACACCGAGCCTCTCGATCAGTTCGATTTCCTTGTCGAGGACCTTCTTCGGCAGGCGGTACTCGGGCAAGGCGTAGCGGAGCATGCCGCCTGCCTTGGGTCGGGAGTCGTAGACCGTCACCGAGTGGCCCAGGAGCGCGAGGTAGTAGGCGCAGGCAAGACCGGTGGGCCCGGCACCGACGATGGCGACCTGATGCCCCGTGGCAGGCTTCCGCCGCTCGAGCACCTTGCCGACCATCGGTTCGAACTTGTCCGTGAGCAGGATCTCGTCCGCGATCAACCGATGGACGTCGCGGGCGTTGACGGGGGCGTCAATCCCGGCTCGGCGGCAGCGGTCGTCGCACGGATGCTGGCAGACCCGGCCGGTGGAAGCAGGCAGCGGGTTGTCCAGGATGACCGACAGGAATGCGTCCTCCACGCGCTCCTCTTTGTAGAGCTGGAGGAAGCGCGGGATGTTCATGTGGAGCGGGCACGAGTTCTCGCACGGCGAGAGGGCCAGGTCTTCGCAGACGCCGGCCCGGCAGCGCTTGGCGAGGATGTGATCCTCGAACTCGTGGCGGAAGTGGCGCAGGCTCGTGAGGACCGGGTTCGGGGCGCTCTGTCCCAGGGCGCAGAGCGAGGTGTCCCGGATCATCCGGCACAGCTCGTCTACCTGGTCGAGGTCGGCCTTGGTGGCCGTCCCGGTCGTGAAGCCGTTGAGGATCTTGAGGGCCTTGTCGAGGCCGACGCGGCAGGGGACGCACTTGCCGCAGCTCTCCGAGTGGGTGAACTCGATGAAGTAGCGGGCGACGTCCACCATGCAGTTGTCTTCGTCCATGACGACCATGCCGCCCGAGCCCATGATCGAGCCGATCTGGGCGAGCGTCTCGTAGTCGACGGGCGTGTCGAACATCTCGACCGGGATGCAGCCGCCGGAGGGACCGCCTGTCTGGACGGCCTTGATCTCGCGGCCGTTGGTGCCGCCTCCGCCGATGTCGTAGATGAACTTGGCAAGCGGCGTGCCGAACGGCATCTCGACGAGGCCGGTGCTGTTGATCTTGCCGACGAGCGAGAAGACCTTCGTGCCGGCGCTCTTGGCGCTGCCGATGCCGCTGAACCAGGCCGGGCCCTTGAGCACGATCGGCGCGATGTTGTACCAGGTCTCGACGTTGTTGATGTTGGTCGGCTTGTTCCACAGGCCCTTCTGGGCTGGGAACGGCGGACGCGGCCTGGGTCGACCGGCCCGGCCTTCGAGCGAGGCGATCAGTGCGGTCTCTTCGCCGCAGACGAACGCTCCCGCCCCCTCGACCATTTCGATGTCGAAGTCGAAGCCGCGGCCAAGGATGTTGGTGCCGAGGACGCCGTAGTTGCGAGCCTGCTCCAGGGCGCGCTCCAGGCGGAGGACCGCGAGCGGGTACTCCGCGCGAACGTAGATGATTCCCTTGTTCGTCCCGGTCGAGAAGCCGGCGATCAGCATGCCCTCGATGAGCGAATGCGGGTCGCCTTCGATCTCGTTGCGGTTCATATAGGCGCCCGGGTCACCCTCGTCCGCGTTGCAGATGAGGTACTTCTCCGGTCCCGGCGCTTTGGCCAGGAACTCCCACTTGGTCCCGGTCATGAAGCCCGCGCCGCCGTGGCCGCGCAGCTTGGAGGCCTTGACGCTCTCGATGACGGCCGTGGGATTCTGGTCGATCAGGACCTTGTACAGGGCCTGGTACCCGCCGACGGCGATGTATTCCTCGATGTCGTCCGGGTTGATGATTCCGCAGTTGCGGAGCACCAGCTTGACCTGGCCGTCGAAGAACGGGATCTGATCCCACATCGGAACGTCCGGGTAGCCGGTCCCGTACTTCACGTGGCCGGTGAGGTGATCCCACTCTTCGATCTTGCAGAGGACGATCTCGGCGGGCGGCATGAGTCCCTGACCGAGCCCGTTGAGGATTTCGTCGACGTGGTTTGGCCGCACGCGGTGGAGGATGAGGAGCGGCCGGCCCGGGACCCAGACGTTGACGAGTGGCTCTTCGGCGCAGAAGCCGAAGCAGCCGATCGGCACCAGCTCGATGTTGAGGCCGCGAGCTTCTATCTCCGACGAGAAGGCGTGGAAGACGGCCTCGGCACCGTTGCCGGAACCGCAGGTGCCCATGCCAACGGCGATGCGCGGCCGGCTCGGAAGCAGCTTGCCAAGGCCCGCCTCACGAACGGCGGAGAACGCGGCGAAGTCCTGGATGATCATCGGGCGCTCCCCTTCCGCAGCATTTCGATCTCGCGGATGACGCCCTGCTCCTTGACGTGGCCCCGGATTGCGTGGTCTATCTCGACGACCGGCGCGAGGGCGCACTGGCCGAAGCACGCCACGGTGCGAATCGTGAACTGCCTGTCCGGCGTGGTCAGGGCGGTCTTGTCCGCCCCGTCGGGCGCCTCGTGGAGTCCGAGCTGGAGCTTGACCCGTTCCAGGAGAGCTCGAGATCCTCGCGTATGACAGGCCGTGCCGCGGCAGATCGCCACGGTGTGGGTGCCCTGCGGATCGAGGTTGAACAGGGCATAGAACGTCGCCACGCCGTAGACCTGCGACTGGGGAACGCCCGTCTTCGCGGCGACGTATTCGAGCGTTTCCATCGGCAGGTACTTGTGGCGGTTGTGCTCCTGCAGCTTCTCGAGGATGCCGAGCAGCGCTCCGGGGCGACCTGCCTGATCGCCGATGATCCGGTCGATCAGATCCTGGTCCTCCGGGTGGGGCAGCGCTGTCATCTGGCCGCTGGTCATCGGGGCCTCCCAAACGGAGGCCGTGCTATGCAGGTTAGACGGGGACGGGGCCTGCGCTAAGCACGGCTATGCCAGTCAGGGTACGAGTCCGGTGCGTCAGCGCAATAGAGCCATCCGGACCAGCGAGGACCCGCCCGTCTGCCCTCCCCATGTCGGCCCCCCTCACGAAACGACCTCAAAGGGTAGGGCCGGCGGAGACTCGGGCCGGAACGGGCCGCGCCACGCCGGCTGGCCACACTGGCCGCGCGACGCGGGCTGGGCCACACGCCCACTGCGCCACGCCGGCTGCGCGACGCTGGCTGTGCGAGGCGGCTACTCCGTGGAGTCGGGGTAGGGCGGCAGGACGAAGCCGAATTCCGCGCCGCCGCCGGATCGATTGGCCGCCCACACCCGGCCGCCCATCATCTTCACCAGTTCGCGGCACACGAACAGACCGATGCCTCCGCCACTCGCTCGCGTCGCGGCCCGCTGCTCTCGAAAGTAGAGATCGAAGAGCGCATCCGGCTGGGAGGTGAACCCGGGCCCCCGGTCCAGGACCCGAACGGCGACGCCGTCTGCGTTCGGCTCGACCACCACCTCGACCGGTGGAGCGCCGTACTTGGCGGCGTTGCGGAGCAGATTGCTGATCACTTGCTCCACGTAGTTGCGCTCCCCCAGCACCACGCGCGACGAGCCGGGCTCGACTCGCAACGACGCCTTGATCGTCCCCGCACGCCTCGACTCGGCATCGATGACGTCCCCGGCGATGTGGCTCAAAACGAGCGGCTCGTCGACCAGGAACCTGACGCCGCGCTCGACGCGAGAGAGGACGAGCATGTCGTCCACCAGGCGGACGAGGTGCTCCGTCTCGGCGACGGCATCCCCGAGAAGCTCGAGTCGAGCTGGTGCCGGAAGGCGATCCGGATGGTTGGCGAGCGTCTGCACGGCGCCGTAGATCGTCGTCAGAGGAGTCTTGAGCTCGTGAGCGGTTACGTCGATGAAAGCGTCTCGAAGCGCTTCCGACTGGCGCCGGCCCGTAATGTCCACGCTGACGCAGACGGCCGCCACCAGATTGCCCGCCTCGTCGTGGACCGGCTCCGCCCGAACGAGCACGTAGAGCCGCTTGCCATCGTCCCGGACGACCGCCACCTCGGTTTCGGCCACGTGCTGGCCGGCGAGGGCCTGCTTCAGAGCGTCGGCCCCGGCATTCCGGGCCGGGGCGCCGTCGGAGTCGGCGTCGCGTGCGGGAGCGTCGGAGGTGGAAACGCCGTCCTCGAGATCGAAGCCCGGGAAGATGCGCTCGGCTTCCTTGTTCCGATAGACGATTCGGCCCGCGGGCTCGGCGACGATGAGGCCGACCGGCAGCTGAGCGGTGACAACCTCGAGCAGCATCCGGAGGTTGTCCTCGGCCGCGCGGAGCTCGCGCCTCGACGATTCGAGCTGAGCCGTCCTCTCCGCGACCAGCAGTTCCAGCTCGATCGCGGAACGGCGCAGGACCGCCTCGGCCTGCCGCCGCTCCGTGAGATCCGAGATGACGATCGCGCGTGCGGCGGAGGCAATTCCGTCCACGGACACGGGACTGACCGACAGGCGGATCGGCAGCGGCGAACCGTCGGCGCGGAGGATCTCTCCTTCCGCGGAACGCTCGCTGGTCCGGCCCGACTCGAGGAGCGCGGCGAGAGATCCGTCGGTTCGGTCCGGCAGGAGCATCGTCATGGGACTGCCGAGCATCCGTTCCGTCGGCCAGCCCACCAGCGCCGCCAGCCGGCCGTTGGCCCACAGAATCGTGCCGTCGTCGGAAACCGTCGCGGCGCCGTCCGTCATGCGCTCCGCGAGCTCTCGAAACGATCGATCCGCGCTCGCGAGGGTGTAGACGCGGTCCCCATCCGGTCCCTTGATCACGAGCGCGTCCACGGCACCTGAACGGATCGCCTCGAGGGTGTCTTCGGCCTCGGCCAGGCGAACCCGCAGGTCAGCCAGGTGCGCGGCCGAGATGTCCTCGCCCGCCGATTCCGGACCTGCGGTCGGTCGGGCCATCTACCGCGGCACCGCTTCGATGCCGAGCCCGACGAGGACTCTGCCTTCGTCCGAAAGGTCGCCGATGATGCGCTTCAGAGGAGCCGGCAGCTCCTTGAGGAGCGTCGGGATGGCGAAGATGTCGTCCGCCTGGGCGCGGTCCGGCTGCTGGTGGATGTCGACGATCTCGAGGTCGTAGCGCGCCCCAAGGTGGCGATCGCAAATGGACCGGATCCTCGCGACGGCCTGCGCGGAACTCGGCGCCGTACCGGCGACGAACAGGCGCAGGACGTAGTGCTCCCGGGGCTGCTCGGCCAGAACGGCCGCGAGCCTCTCCTCGACCGACCCTGGTTCCATCATGCCTCCACGCCGGCCGGCGCCGGCAGGATGTTGAGACCGACGAGGACTTTCTCGGTCTGGGAGAGGTCGCCGATGATCTTGCGCACCGGCTCCGGCAGCTCCCGGACCAGCGTCGGGATGGCGAGGATCTGATCTCCCTCGGCAAGCGCCGGATTCTCGATCAGGTCGATGACCTGGATGCGGTAGCGGCCGGCCAGGTGGGTCTCGCAGATCTGCTTGAGATTGGCGAAGGCGCGGACGGACTTGGGCGTCGTGCCGGCCACATAGAGCTTCAGGATCCAGCGCTCGTCATCGGGGCTCTGTTCGGTCATCGGTGCATCGCGACCTTTCGTGTTCGCGGATCAGTCTGCGTCCTGGCTCGTCCGGTCGGCCATGCGATGGAGGCCGAGAGCCGCCTGGGTGTCGCCCGTCGACTTCTCGCGCATCTCGTCGTCGGCAAGCTCCGTCGCGAGCGCACCGTCCTCGGCGAGCCACTCCGCCCGCAACGCCGCGATCCGAGCTTCGAACGCCTGCTTTCGCAGGTCCCTGTCGCGGAGGCGACGCTCGCTGCTCCTGGCCATGCGCGACTTTGGATTCTCGCTCATCCGCTTCCCGGACCATCCTGGCCGATCCGAGTGCGAATCCCGCCGCGGCCCGAGTACACGTCAAGAAGACTAACCCCCTGGTCCGAGAGCACGAATTCCCGAACCTGGCTGGAGTGCCCGGTACCCCTCGACTTGAGGATGTGGAGCAGGCGGTTTCGTTCGCCACCGCTCTCGACGTCCCGCAGCAAGACCCAGGTGTCCATCATCGAAGAGATGGCGGTGGACGTCTCCTCGAGCGCATGCCCCGCCGCGAGTCAAGCTCGTGAAGACGCCGGTGATCCCGCGGGCCTTCATCATGTCGATGAGTCGCGCCAGTAGCGAGCTCGCGTCTCTGGCGTTGCCGGCGGTGATGAAGTTGGAGACCGGGTCCACGATGACCAGGTCGGGTTCGAATCGCAGGATGGTGCGGTGGACCCGGGCCAGATGCATCTCCAGGCCGTAGGCGGTCGGTCGCGTGCTCTCGATCTCGAGCTTGCCCGATTCGATCCACGGCTTGAGGTCCACCCCGATCGAACGCACGTTGCGGACGATCTGCTCTCTGGACTCTTCGAAAGCCAGGAACAGGACGCGGTCTCCTCGCTTGCAGGCCGCCTCCGCGAAGAGCGCGGCGAGATTCGTCTTGCCGCTGCCGGCCGTGCCGGAGATCAGGAGGCTGGAGCCCCGGTAAAGACCGCCACCCAGCAGTGTGTCGAGCCGCTCGATCCCGCTCGAAATGCGCTCGTTCGATACGGAGTAATCCAGCGTCAAAGACGTGATGGGCAGCACCGATATGCCGTCCACGTCGATGAGGAACGGATACAGGTTGGCGCCGTGCGGTGAACCCCGGTACTTGACCACTCGCATGCGGCGCGTGGTCGTTCCCTCTTCCACCGAGTTCTCCAGGAGGATCACGCAATCCGCGACGTACTCCTCCAGGCCGTGGCGGGTCATCGTGCCCACGCCGCGCTCGGCGGTAACGATGGCCGTGATGCCTTGATCCTTGAGCCAGGCGAAGAGCCGGCGCAGCTCCGAACGGACAATCCCTTCGTCGCTCAGGCCGGCGAAGAGGACTTCGAGCGTATCGAGAACGACCCTCTTGGCTCCCACCGCGTCGATGGCGAGCTTCAGGCGAACGAAGAGCCCCTCGAGGTCATACTCGCCCGTCTCGTGGATCTGCGCAGGCTCCAGGTCGATGTGATCGATCCGAAGGCGCTTGTCTCGTTCGAGGGCCGGCAGATCGAAGCCGAGCCCGGAGAAGTTCTCCACGAGATCAGAACGTCGTTCCTCGAAGGCCAGGAAGACGCCGGACTCGTCGAACTCGAGGATGCCGCGGGCCAGGAACTCCATCGCCAGTACGGTCTTGCCGCATCCCGCGGCGCCCACGACCAGCGCGGGTCTGCCTCGCGGAAGACCGCCATCGAGGATGTCGTCGAGGCCTGTGATCCCCGTCGGGCATTTCTCCAGGCCCTGGGTCGCCGAAGACATCATGGGCACTCCACCGGAGGTGGTGCGGGTAGCCACCGTTCCCCCTTCTGCCAGGAACTCGGCCGATGCTCACCGTTTGTTGGGCGCGGAGAAAGCCTAGTACAGCCGGACGCCGCGCTCCAGTGGCAAATCCAGCAGGTGGCCGAGTAAATCCGGCCCGCGGCCGAGTAAATCCAGGGCAAGCCCGGCAATTCGTGGCGCTGGGCAGGCGAGCCGCCGACGGCCGATCGCCGCCTCTAGTTCAGCGTCGAGACCGCCGCGACACGGGCGTCGCCGCTGGCCCCGAGCCGGACCCCGACTCCCATCTGGGCGAGCATTTGCTGCATCGGCGGGCCCATGTGGCCGGTCACGACACGGGTCACGCCATGTTCGGTCAGGAACTTCGCGATCCGGGCGTGATGGATTCCTTCCGTACCTTCGTCGTGGAGGCGATCCCAGCCGACTTCGATCTCCTGCCAGCCGACGACCTTGCCATCTGTGACCTCCGCGAGGGCGACCCGATTCGCCCGGCCCCAAGCGCCGCCAACCTGCCCATCCGAAGTAACGGGGACGCAAACGACCATTCCTGTGCCTCCAATCCTTGGCTTGGTGGTCGACGATACGCCCCTTGCCAGGGACGAGCGGCTGGCGGCGGGCGCGGGCCACCGAATCGGAAACGGGTCATCCGCGGGGTCCCGGTGATTCGCTCAGCCTGAGGGCTTCAGACCAGGGCGAGCATCGTCACGTGCCCGGCGACTTCGGCGCGTGAGACGACCGAGCCCCGACGCCCCAATCGGGCCCCGATTCCTACCCGTTTGTCCCGGCGGGCGCGGCAACGTGCCTCCGCCGCACCCCTCCGGCGCCGGTCCGGACAGACTGGTTCGGACGATCCGCTACGGAGCACCCGAGACGTGGGCAAACAGGCCCGAAATCATCGAAACACGAGCGGCCACGTCCGGCCGCCACAACCGGCGGCTCCGCACAGGGATCGGCGATTCCTGGCCGTGATCGCGGGCGTCGGCGTTCTTCTCGTCGCCGGGTTGGCCGTCGCCGCCATCACGTTCGCGGCCGTCAACGGCGGCAACTCCGGAGGCCTCCCGGCCGGCACCCAGGTGTTCGCCGAAAACGACCACACCCACGTCAACGGGGCAGTCAACTACGACCACAATCCGCCGGCAGGCGGACCCCACAATCCGGTCCAGCTCAACTGCGGCGTCTACACCCAGCAGGTCCCCAAGGAGAACGCGGTCCACTCGCTCGAGCACGGCGCCGTCTGGATAACCTACCAGCCGACCCTCCCGGCCAGCGACGTCGCCCGGCTCCAGCAGCTGGTCGTGTCCAGCTACGTGGGCACCGAGAAGTACATCATCCTGAGCCCGTACCTGGGTCTGCCCTCGCCGGTAGTGGCCAGCGCGTGGGGCGCTCAGCTGAGCGTGCCGCAGGCTTCGGACTCGAGGCTCGCGGACTTCATCCACCACTTTGCCGGCGGCGGCCAGGGCGGCGAGCAGGGCGGTCCCTGCACGGGCGGAGTCGGCAGTCCCGTCGAGTAGCTCTCCAAGCGGCCCTCGCAGTCGACCCGGGCCGGCGGACGTGCGCCGCCGGGACTCGTCCCCGCGAGGCGGAAGGAAGGCCGGACAGCGACGCACGCCGTCGCGGCCGTCGGCCGAAGCCGGGGGCACCGTCGACGTCTGCCGGCGGGATCCGAAGCGCCGTTCCCGTCAGATATCGCTAGCAGAGATGCTCGACGCTGCGAGGAGTCGGACTTCCGCCGGCTCCCGCACGGGGTTTCGCTGGTGGAGATATCTGAACCCGATCGACCCTCACGAATCAGATTGCATCGCCTGTGGAGATGACTGACGAAAATGCCACCGTGGCGGACCCGCTCCGGCGGCCGGGGGCGGCGGCCGGCGGCCGGCGGCCCGCGGCCGGCGCGGGCAGCTCCCGGCCACGGCACTCCGCGCGGGCACTCCCGGCCATCAGGCGACCCCCACCATTCCGTGACCCCGGCGCGCCTCTAGGGGCTCGGTGGGAGCGCCGAGAGATCGGCCTCGAATGCGACCGCGGACCAGCCATCCAGTCCTTCGGCGACCCAAACCAGGGTCGTGCCCGAGACGGTGATCCACATCGGCTGCTGGACGCTCTCGAGGAAGCCTGAGCTGCCGCCGAGCCAATTGAACGCCGGATAGACCGTGCCATCCGCGGCCGTCCCCAGCCAGCCGATCAGAAACCCTTGGGATGTCAAGGCGACGACCGGGCTCGCCGTGAGCGGGCTCACGGTCGTGGTCACGGGCAGAGACGTCATAAAGCCCGAATCCGTCGCCTCGACGGCGATGTCGGCGCTGGTCGGTTGGGGGAGAGACCTCCATGGGGAGGGGTGTCCCAGGTCAAGAAGCGGCCGTCCGCGGTCAGAAACGCCGACGTACCGATATCGGCGATCGCTACGAGGTCGGGCCGGGCCGCGTTGGCCAGCCAGAGGGTGTTCCTGTCCAGCGCCGGCCACGGAGTCTGTGTCACCACCGCAAGCTCGTCGTCGCCGAGCATGACGTCCGACACGTGGTCCTGGGTCGTCGCGGTCCAGAGCGTCCGGCCGTCGAAGGAGTGGACCTCCACCGTCTCGCCGCCACCCGAATCCGAGGCGGCATTCGGCCTATCGAAGGCGTATGCCGTGCTCGTCATGGCGACGTGGATGGGGAACTCGTCGATGTCGAGCGAAGTCCGCAGACGATTGCCCTGGGCCAGCGTGCGCGAGGCGCCCGTGCGCAGATCGATGAGTCTGATGGTCCAGCTCAGAACGCCGCCGAACGTGTCGCAGCCGCCAATCGAAGCGAGCGGGCCGGATGCCTCCGTGACGACATAAAGCAGATAGTTGCCCGCTGCCACGAGCTGGTTGATCGCCTGGCACCGCGGCGTCGACACCAGCACCTGCGGGTCGGCGGAGGAGCCGAGAACGCTGGACTCGAGTCGATCGCCCCCGACCACGTAGAACAGCCGTTGACCGATCAGAGCCGGCCTCCGGCTGGTTATCTGGAGGGGTAGCCACGAGATCCGTTCGCCAGGGACTTCGGCCACTTGAGATAGTCCCGTTGTGGCCGCGAACTGGCCAGGCCCCTTGCCGGGCGACGGCGCGCGACTGGCGGCGGGGGTCGGCGTCACCTGCCGGCGCGCCACAGCCGAAGCTAGCTGCGACGGCTCCGCGGCCGATGGGCTTGCGGCGGAGCCCTGTCCGGCGGGATGGGGTCCGAGGTAGCCGAGTCCAAGGATTCCGAGCGCCACGACCACGACAAGGGCAATCCGAAGATACGGTCGGCCGAGTCGGATGCGGGTGGAATCGAGCTCGTCGTCGAACGTGCGAATCTCCTGGGCCGGGGATTTCGGTGCGACCGACGCTACGGCACCTTCTCCCGGTGCGCTTCGATTGCCACGTCTGCGGCCGTCTGCCGGGACTGGAGAGGGCAGCGGCGGCCGGCGCCGGGTCCGGACACCGCCACGCGGGCCGTCCCGGTAGCGGCACGCAACGACGGCCCTGCTGCGGGGCAAGCCGGCGATGACCCATCACCATCGACACTGGCTCGCGATCGGACGGCGGATCGGCCACCGGCCCGCGGACCCGAGCCCGAGCCGGAGACCGACCCGGCGTCGAAGCCCGACCCGTCGCCGGAGCCACAGACCCGGCCAGCCGCCCCACTCATCGGACGTGCGCAGTCCTTCCGGAGGAGTCGCGAATGGGAAAGCTGATCTATTCCATGAACGTGTCGCTCGATGGCTACGTGGAGACGAGCGATCACTCGCTCGACTGGACCGACGTGGACGAGGAAATCCATTGCTGGTTCACCGATCAGGTGCGCGACACGGCGGCGTTGCTCTACGGTCGGCGGCTGTACGAGGTCATGTCCGCCTACTGGCCGCATGCGGAATCGGATCCGTCGGTGACGGACTACATGCTCGATTTCGCCAGGGTGTGGAATGAGAAGCCCAAAATCGTCTTCTCCTCCACGCTGCCGAAGGTCGAGTGGAACAGCCGGCTGGTGAGAGGAGATCCGATTGGCGAACTGGCGCGGTTGCGAGCCGAATTCGACGGCGACCTGAGCGTAGCCGGACCCACCCTTGCGTCCGCGTTCGTTCGGGCCGGTTTGGTCGACGAATATCGGATCGTTGTCCATCCCGCCGTCCTTGGCGGTGGTCTGCCCTTCTTTCCGGCCCTCGACACGCCGATCCGGCTGCGCCGGACGGACAGGCGAGAGTTCGCCTCCGGCGCGATCTACCTGGGATACGTACCGGCCTGATCTCCACGCGAGCGACCGGACGGGACCCGGCGCCGGCAATCGGGCGTGCGGCCAGCCAGTCAAGTGGTGCATACCCTATGCCGCGGTTTTGCCGACGGCCGTCCTGGCTACGTGTCACAGACGAACGGGTTGCTGATCGACAGAGTCATGCCGGCAAGAAGCCGGCCATCAGAACGGTTTTTCGAGGAGGTGGACGGTTCAGCGGGGGTAGACGGTTCCTCCTCCACCCGCGAGCGCGGACGCCAGGGGGACCAGACCCAAAATCAGGGCCAGGGAACTGGCGACGATGAGCTTTCGAAGGCTGTTCCGGCGAGCGGACATGGACGGCTCCTTTCGGGATGCGTCCGCCCGGGCACAGGCCGGCAACGGCTCGTCGGCGCGGTGATCGTATGGCTCGGTGGTGGCTGCGGTCAACTATTTATGAACTTAGCGCCGCCGCCTCCGGCTAATCTCGGTCTCACTTTTGCGAAATGCCGAGTACACTGAGCCGATGGCAAGAGTCAGCCGAACTCGTACGCGCGTCGCCGACGACCCCAAACTTGCCCGCGACATCGGAACGCGGCTCAGACAGGCGCGGCTGAAGGCCGGCCTCACCCAGCAGCAGTTGGCCGAAGGCCGTTACACCAAGGCGTACGTGAGTGCCCTGGAGAATGGGCTGAGCAGGCCCTCGATGGTGGCCCTCGATTTCTTCGCCACCCGCCTCGGGCTCCCGACGAGCCATTTCCTGAGTGACGGAACGGCCGGCTGGGCACGGCTCGAGGCGGATGTCTCGCTCGCGTCCGGCCGATGGGACGACGCGGTCGCGGCGTACAGCGAGCTCCTGGAGTCGACCGAATCGCCCAGCTTGCGAGCTGAGATGCTGAGCGGCCTGGCCGAAGCGCTCGTGCGCAGGGGAAGCGGCCGGGAAGCCATCGCGCCTGCTGCCGAAGCGGCCCAGACGTTCCAGGCCATCAACCGGGAGCAGGAAGCCGCACTCGCCCAGTACTGGCTGTCCGCGGCCCAGTACCAGCAGGAGAACTACGCCGAGGCCAAGGCCATCCTCCACTCGATCCTCGCCCGGGTCCGGGTCGGGATGAAGGTGGAGCCGGACTTCGAGCTCCGGCTGGTCATGGCGCTGTCCAGCAACGAGGCGCGGGCGGGCAATCACGGCGCGGCCCTCTCGTACCTCGAAGAAGTTCGAGGCCTCGCGGACACCCTCGACGACCGCCGGCGAGCCATCTACCTCTTCGATCTCGCCTACAGCTATCGCGAGGTCGGCGATTTCGAAGCCGCCGTCCGGGCCGGCATGGCCAGCCTGGAGCTATTCCGAAGGAGCAAAGCGGACCGGGAGCTTGCCAACCTCGAGAACGACATGGCCCTGTCGTTTCTGGCGCTGGGCAACACCGTCCGGGCCTCGGAGCTGGCCGCCTCCTCACGGGAGCGGCTCACGACTGTCGGCGACGACTGGCTGCTTTCCCATGTCGTGGACACACAGGCTCGGATCAGTCTCGCGGGCGGCCAGCTTGATCGCGCCCTCGCCGACGCGCAGGAAGCGGTGGAGCTCGCCGAGCGGGCGGACAACAGCAAGGCGCTCGTCGATGCCCTCCTGACGCTCGCCCATATCCAGGCCGCCCTCAAGCAGAACGAGGCCGCCCTGGCGGCGGGTCAGCGGGCGGTTGCCCTGGCCAAGACCCTCGATAGCGGCTCGCTCGTGCGCAGAGCGCTCAGCGAGTGGGCCGAAGCTCTCGCCACCGCGGGCCAGCATGAGCAGGCGTTCGCGGTAATGCGCGAGGCCCTGGCAATCGCCTGAGGCCCGGCCCGTTCCAGGAGCTCGAGGGTCATTTCGGGGGTTTCTGCCCCGCCGGAGCCCTTTACCCGGCGCGTCCTGGCAACGATGTCTTTCCCTTTTCGGCCGTACGCCAGGTACAATACCAATTGACTTTGCTCCGTCTCAAGGTGGCCCCGTGGTGGCGGGTTTCGTGTACAGGGCAGCGGAAACGCCCGAGCGCGCTCTTTCGGGGGGGCAGGCGGTCGCCGACGCGGTGGACCTCGATGAACGGCTGCGCCACGCGAGCGACATGGAAGCGCTCGGCCGTCTGGCCGGGGGCGTGGCCCACGACTTCAACAACCTCCTCGCGGCCATGCGCGGCTACACGGAGCTCGTCGCGGCCACGCTCGTGACCGGCGATCCGCGCCGCGCGGACCTGGAGCAGGTGCTGCGCGCCGCGGACCGAGCCACCGAGATGACTCGCAAGCTACTGGCCTTCGGGCGCCAGCAAGCGCTGCAGCCGCGCGTCATCGACCCGACCGCCACCATCGAGGAAGTCGCGCCGCTACTCCGCCGGCTCCTGGGCGAACACATCGAGCTGACCGTCGCCACGTCGCCGGGAACCTGGCACGTGGTCGCCGACCCCGGACAGGTCGAGCAAGCGGTCGTGAATCTGGCGATCAATGGACGCGACGCCATGCCCGCCGGAGGAACCCTGTCCATCGAGCTCTTCAACACCGAGCTCGGGGCGGACGTGACGCTCGCCCACCCGGAGATACCACCGGGTCAGTACGTGGCTCTTGCCGTGTCCGACACCGGCATCGGCATGGACGCCGAGACGCTCGCCCACGCGTTCGAGCCGTTCTACACGACCAAACCGCCGGGCGCGGGGACCGGGCTCGGTCTCGCGTCGGTCTACGGGTTCGTAAAGCAGTCCGGTGGATTCGTGTACGTCGGCAGCGAACCCGGACGGGGCAGCGACTTCACGATCTACCTGCCTCGAGCGCTCGATTTCGCGAACGATCAGGCCGCGACGGAGCCCAAGGGCAGTCTTCCGCGCGGATCGGAGACCGTGCTCGTCGTCGAGGACGACGAAGCCGTGCGGGAGTTCGTGCGGCGGGTGCTCGAACCACTTGGCTATCGCTTGCTCGTGGCCGGTACCGCGGCGGAGGCGATGAGGATCGTTTCGGAGTCGCTCGAGCCGATTCAGCTGCTGATCGCGGACGTCGGCGTTCCCGACATGCGCGGCCCCGCTCTCGCGGTCGAGCTGAAGAGAACGCATACGGAGCTGCGAGTCCTGCTCGTTTCCGGCTACGCGGAGCGGACGCTCATGGAGCGAGGCGAGCTCGACTCCGGGATGGCTTTTCTGGCCAAACCCTTCGGCCGCGTGGAACTGGCGCGAACGGTCCGCGAGGCCCTCAGCGCAGACCTCTGAACCGATCGGTCGCGAGAACCAGGCGATCGACGATGCCCGGCTCGAAGGCGGCATGGCCCGCATCCGGCACGACTTCGAACGCCGCCTCGGGCCAGCGGCGATGCAGATCCCAGGCGCTCGTCATCGGGCAGCACATGTCGTAGCGGCCCTGGACGATGACGCTCGGGATATGCCGGATTGCCGGCACGTCGTCGAGCAGCTGATCCGGGTCCCTGAAGAAGCCGCCGTGCGTGAAGAAGTGAGATTCGATCCGAGCCAGATTCGCGGCGGCATCGGGGGCGGCCATGTGGGCGACCGTTTCCGGATCGGGAATGAGATGAACCGTGCTCGCTTCCCACGTGGCCCAGGCGCGGGCGGCAGCTTCGCGTTCGGCCGGATCGTCGCCGGTCAGGCGCCGGTAGTAGGCCTTCAGCAGATCGCCTCGCTCGCCCATTGGGATCGGCGCGAGGAAGGTCTCCCAGACGTCGGGGAACACGTAGCTCGCGCCCTCCTGGTAGAACCAGCGGATCTCGTGGGGGCGGAGAAGGAAGATGCCGCGGAGCACGAGGGCGGTGACGCGGTCCGGATGCGTCTCCGCGTACGACAGGGCGAGAGTGCTCCCCCAGGAGCCGCCGAAGACGACCCACCGCTCGATGCCGAGATGGACGCGAATGCGCTCCATGTCCTCGACCAGATCCCAGGTCGTGTTCTGCTCGAGCGACGCCGCGGGTGTGCTCTGGCCGCAGCCGCGCTGGTCGAACAGCACGATCCGATACGTTTCGGGGTCGAAGAAGCGGCGCTGGCTCGGCATCGTGCCCGCGCCCGGCCCGCCGTGGACGAAGATGGCCGGTTGGCCATCGGGCCTGCCGCTCTGCTCGAGGTGCAGCTCGTGCACGTCCGACACCCTGAACCGCTCGCTCTTGAAAGGTTCGATTTCCGGATAGAGGTCACGCATGGCTCCGCAGTCTAGCGGGGCCGCCCGGACGAGGTTTCGGGGGCGCAGCCCGCGGCCGCGCACGCGGAACGGCGCGGGGCGGGCGCGCGGAACGGCGCGCGGCGCTATGCCGGGCCAAACGGCACCTGCCCTTCCGTCCACCTGGCCCTCCGATATATCAGTCCGGACTGAGACAGTTTCGGCTGAGATGTCAAACCCAGAAGCCCCCACCCGACCCGCCCCCATCGCCCTCGCAGCGCCGGAAAGCACGGCTGCCCCCTGCTGCGAGCAAATCCTGCAGAAATCGGATGTCATGCCGCCCGAACCGCGCCTGGACCTGCCGGCCCCGGACGTCGACGCGGGAGTGGCCGCCGCGGCGCTCCTCGCCGACCGGACTCGAGCCGGAATCATGAGAATGCTCGGCGCCGGACCGATGTGCGTCTGCGAGATGGCCGCATCGCTCGGTGAACGCCAGAACAACGTCTCGATGCACCTCGCCCGCCTCCGCGACGCGGGCCTTGTCCGGGCGGTACGGCATTCCGGCGACGCCCGCTGGATGTTCTACGAGCGCGACGAAGAACGCTGCGCCGCGGCCTCGGCGGCCCTGACGGAGCTGATCCGATGACCACCCTGGCGCTCCGACGCCCACACCCGAGCACGACTACCCTGGCCGCCATCGGCGCGGTCGCGTGGCTCGCTGCCTGGATCGTGGAGGCTCCGCTGGCGGGCCGGATCACCTTCGATCTGCTGGGGCTCAAGGCCGACACCCAGGCCGGCGCGGCTCTCGCCTTCTTTCTCGAAGACCTGCCCAAGGTCCTGCTGCTCCTGACCGGCGTGGTCACGGTGGTGACGCTGATCCGGAGCTTCTTCCCACCGGAGCGGATCCGCCCCGTCCTGGCGGGCCGCGGCCTCGTCCCGGGTGCGCTGGCGGCCGCCGGGCTCGGGACCGTCACCCCGTTCTGCTCCTGCTCCGCCGTACCGCTATTCATCGGCTTTCTGGAAGCTGGCGTGCCCCTCGGCGTCACCTTCGCCTTCCTGATCAGCTCGCCCATGGTCAACGAAGTGGCCCTGGTCCTGCTTTGGGGCCTGTTCGGGCCGGGCATCGCTCTCGCGTACATGGCCGCCGGGCTGTCGGTCGCCGTGATAGGCGGGCTCGTCATCGGGCGACTCGGACTCGAACGCTACGTCGAGGACTACGTCTGGGAGTTGGGCAAGCGCAAATCGTCGGCCGGGGAAATCGCCGTCGTCATGCCCACGCTCAGCTGGGAAGATCGTCTCGCGGACGCCTGGTCGTACACGACGGCGCTGGTCAAGAAGCTGTTCCCCTACCTCGTGGCCGGCATCGCCATCGGGGCGTTCATCCACGGCTACGCCCCCACGGACGTCGTCGCCTCGATCGGCGGCCGTGGAAACCCGCTGGCGGTGGTGCTGGTCGTGGTCCTGGCCGTGCCGATGTACTCCAACGCGGCCGGCACGATCCCGATCGTCCAGGCGCTGCTGGACAAGGGCATGCCGCTCGGTACCACGCTCGCTTTCATGATGGCCGTCACGGCTCTGAGCCTGCCCGAGTTCGTGATCCTGCGCCGCGTCCTCAAGCCGCCGCTACTCGCGGCCTTCATCGGCACCGTGGCCACGGGCATCGTCGCCGTGGGCTACATGTTCAACTTCCTGGTCAGTTGAGTCGCGTCGCTGTCACGCGCGGCATCGAAAGGAAACGTCAATGAGCATCGAGTCGGTTGGTTTCGTCGGCGGCGGGAGGATTGCCAGAATCATGATTGAAGGCTGGGAGCGCGCGGGCGCTCTGCCCGGCCGGATCGTGGTGAGCGATCCGAGCGAGGCCACGCTCGCCGGCCTCGCCCTTCGCTTCCCCTCCGTCACCACCTGCCTCGGCGACAACTGCAAGCCGGCCGAGCAATCGGTCGTGTTTCTGGGGCTCCATCCGGCCGCCTTCGCGGACGCCCTGGGCGGCCTGACGGCGAGCCTTCGTCCCGAGTCGATCGTCGTCTCTCTGGCTCCCAAGGTCACGACCGAGCGCCTCACGGGCCTGCTCGGCGGTTTCGACCGGATCGCACGCTCGATCCCCAACGCGCCCTCCATCGTGGGCGCGGGTTTCAACCCGATCGCCTTCGGACCGGCACTCACGCCCGCCGACAGGCAGGCCGTCCTCGAGCTGCTGGCGCCGCTCGGCGAGTCGCCGGTCGTGGAAGAGCGGACGCTCGAGACCTATGCGCTTACCGCGGCCATGGGCCCCACCTACCTGTGGTTCCAGCTCTACGAATTGCGCCGCCTGGCGGCCGAGTTCGGGCTCAGCGACGAAGCGGCCGCGGCTGCCGTGGACCGGATGGCCCGAGGCGCGCTCGATACCATGAAGTCCGGGAAATCGGCCGCCGAGATCATGGATCTCGTCGCGGTTCATCCGCTTGGGGAAGCGGAGCCGTCATTCCTCGATGCCTACCGAACTCGACTCACCGCCGTGATGGACCGCATCAGGCCGGCTTGAGCGGAAACCCGATACAGGAGAGAACGATGCGATCCATAGAAGTCCTCGGATCCGGCTGCCCGAACTGCCGCCGGCTCGAAGCCAATGCCCGCGAGGCCGCCGCCAACGTGGGAATTGAAGCCGAGATCACGCACGTGACCGACCCGCGAGAAATCGTCGGCCGGGGCGTCATGAGCACTCCGGGTCTGGTGATCGACGGCCAGGTCGTCTCTACCGGACGCGTGCCCTCGGCCAAGGACATCGCCGGCTGGCTGGCGGAGCGCGGCTAGTTTCTGTGGCTCCGAGCGGCGTTTGCCGCCATTGAGTCTCGAGGCGAATCCGGGCGGGCGGAGCGGCCGCCGCGGAGCGAGTCGCCACGCGTTTGAGCGGAGCGGCGGTCGGTCCGGCCGCCCGCTGGTTGCGAGGGCCCCGCGAGATCCTAGTTGGTGGCCGCCGGCTCGGCCGAGCGACGTGCCTTCCGGGCCAGCTCGACGAACGGGCGCAGCCGGACGGCCACCTCGGTTCGTGTCCGCCGGAAGGCTTCGAGCTTCTGCTCGTCCGTGCCTTCGACCTCAGCCGGATCCTCCAGGCCCCAGTGCATCGAGTTGTGCTCGCCGGGAAATACCGGGCACGTCTGGCGGGCTCGGTCGCAGACCGTGATCACGTAGTCGAACGGCTGGCCGAGGTATTCGGTCACCGACTTCGACCGCGCCGCCGACCAATCGATGCCGACTTCGCCGAGCGCTCGGACCGTGTACGGGTTGACGCCCTTCGGCTCGACGCCGGCCGAGAAGACCTCGAAATCGCCACCGCCGAAGTCGCGGAGCAGCGCTTCGGCGATCTGGCTCCTGGCCGAATTGCCGGTGCACACGAACAGGACTCGAATCGGATCGTCAGGCATCTTGTCACCCGCTTCTGAGCGCCGGGCGCGGCGCGCCGCGGCAACAGTCAACTCCAGGTCTGTTAACTCTCGATTCGAGCCGATCGAGATCGATCCGCTGGCGCGAGATGGCCAGCCGCTGACTCTCGATCAGGGGCGCCAGGTCCGCGTCGATCTCGCCATGCTCGAGGCACAGCTTCGCGAGCCGGCCCGCGTCCACCGGAGCGAGCCCGAGACGCCGAAGCGAGACGACGAGCCGAAGGCGCGCGAGCGCCTCGGGGCCGTATTCGCGGTAGCCGTTGTCGCGACGAACGGCAGCCGGCAGGACGCCGACTTCCTCGTAGAAGCGGACCGCCGACGGGGCGATTCCCGCCTGGGCGGCGAGCTCGGAAACCTTCATGAAAAGAACGCTACACCTTCAAGCCACTTGAAGGTCAAGGGCGGGTCCGCGGAGCTCGCTCTCCGACCCGGTTTTTCGTCGGCTATTGCCCGTGGCGATGTTGGACGCAGCGAGAGCCCAGATCTCGCCACTTCGCGCACGGGATATCGGAGGTGGAGATAGTCGGGCGGGATCCAGCTCCGAATCGCGCGTTGCATCGCCGGTAGCGATGACTGACGGAAACGGCGCGAGGGCGGGCGGCCGGGTCCCGCGCCGCGCCGCGCCGCGCCGCACGCTGGCCCGCGCCGCGGCCGCGGGGCCGCCGCTCCTCCCCGAGTGTCAGTCCTTCTTGGAGTCGCCGCAGCCGCATCGCTCCATGCACGCGCGCATGGCCTCCGGCATTTCCCCGCCCTCCATCATGCGCGCCATCATCCTGGGCATGACCCTCGGCATGATCTTGGGCATGAGCCACGCGGCCAGGACCGCGACGACCCCAACGGCAACGACGCCGCCGGCCAGCCCGGCAACGAAGGATCGGCTGCCGCTCTGCTTCATTTCTGGTCCCTCCTGACAGTTGGCTTATGACGGTCGGGCTCGCGGCACAACTCTACCGTGCCGAGCAGCGCGGTTGTCCAACTCCGACCGCTAGCAGGTGACGTGGAGGATCGCGTAGACGTCGTCGGGGTCGGTGTCCGCGAGCAGGCGGCAGGCCTCGACCGTCGGCAGCGCTTCGATCTCGATCCCGCGTCTGGCGGCTTCCTCGCGGACGTCGTCGGTGAGACGAAGCTGGCCCCGTGCTCCCGTACCGACTACGAGCCGCTTGCCACCCCACGGAATCTCCTCGGCGCCGGAGAGCGGCGTGTGGCGAGAACCGGCGTACAGCGCCTTGGTCGGCCCCTTGTCGCGCTTCCGAATCTTGCCGCCCTCGATCACTACGTCGCGCCGATAGCGCTCGCCTTCGATTTCGAGCTGGCCGAACGCCACGAGCTCAGCTTTCATAGCCTCGATTCTCGCACCGGGCACCATCGCCCGCGGCTACGCCGCCTCGGCTACGAATGAGGTCCCGAGACGTGCGACCGCGGGGAGCGCCCGCCGACCCGCGCTGCCGATCCGCCCGGAGACTGCCAATATTCCCGGGAGCCCAGGCGGACGCGGGAGGTAGCTTTGATCTACGACATGGCGACGGCATGACGCGCCGCGGGATTGTTCTTTTCGGCGTCATGGCCGTCATCTGGGGGATTCCTTATCTCTTCATTCGTGTCGCGGTGGACGAGGTGTCGCCCGCCGTGCTCGTCTTTGCCCGAACCGCCGTGGGCGCCGCGGTTCTCGTGCCGATCGCCCTGACGCGTTCGGACCTGCGGCCGGTGTTCGCCCGCTGGCGCTGGGTGGCTGCCTTCGCGATCGCCGAGATCGGCATTCCGTGGGTCCTGCTGGGCTGGGCCGAGCAGCACATCACCAGTTCGCTGGCGGGTTTGCTCGTGGCGGGCGTTCCTCTTGTGGCCACGGTTGTCGCGCTGGTTACGCGAGGTCGGGACCGCATCGGCGGGAGCGGAATTCTCGGCCTTCTCGTCGGGGTCGTCGGCGTGGCGGCGATCGTGGGTCTGAACCTCGGGACGTCGAGCACGGCGGCCCTCGCGGCGATGGCGGTGGTAGTGCTGGGCTACGCCGTTGGCCCAGCGATCATGTCGCGGCGACTCGGCGGCCTGTCCACGGTGGCCGTGATGGCGTTCTGTCTCTCGATGTGCGCGCTCGTGTACGCCCCGATCGCGTTCCTCGAAAGGCCGACCGTCGATGCCGAGCGCGAACGCCCTGCTCGCGATGGCCGTCCTCGGATTGGTCTGCACCGCGCTCGCGTTCCTTCTGTTCTGGGCTCTGATCGACGAGATCGGGCCGGTCCGGGCGACCGTCATCACGTACCTCAATCCCGCCGTCGCGGCCGTCCTGGGCGTCGCCGTCCTGCACGAGACGCTCACGCTCGGAATGCTCGCCGGCTTCGGGCTCGTGATCGTCGGCTCCGTGATCGCCACGCGTCCGAGCGGCAGCAGGATCTCGTGGCGGATGCTCAAGCTCGGACGCCTCGACCGCGGGAAGGATCCGGAAGCCGAGAGTCCCGAGGTGTCGGCCTAGCCGGCCGAACCGGACTTCCGGTTGGTCCGGCCACGGTACGCGCGGACCGCCGTGGCCGTCCTGGGGGCTGCTACGATTCCCGGGCGTCCCCCGGCCCTGTCACGACCCGCGTATCGGGTCCGACTGGGCGGCCCGAGTCACGGATGGAAGAGAGGCTCTCCTTGACCGACGTCTACCGCTGCTGGCGATGCGGCGTCCCGTCCGATCCACACGCTCAGTTCTGCAGCTCGTGCGGGCAGCATCTGGCCGCCGCTCCCCAACCGCCGGCTCCGGTCGTCCAGCCGCCGATGCCGCCGACGCCGCAGTTCGTGGCGCCCGCTCCGCAGTTCGTGGCGCCCGCTCCGCAGTTCGCGCCGCAATTTGCGCCCGCCCCGCAATTCGCCCAATTCGCGCCCTCCGGCGCCCCCATCTTCTACGGACCGCCTCTCGTTCCCGGCGCTGCGCCGATGCTCGGCGGGATCGCCTCCGCACCCATGGCGGCCGCGGGACCCAGGCCTTTCGGCATCCTGGTCCTCGTGATCCGCGATGGCACTCACGTCCGTGATCGACTTGTGGGTCATGTGGGTGGACTTCGGCTACTGGTCCATCTGGAACTTCGGCAACGACTATTTCAGCCAGGGCGTGGTGGATGGGGCATGGGCCCTCGCGTACCTGGCGGTGTCGGTTTTCGGGTTCCTGGCCGCGTCCAGGCTGTGGGCCTACGAGCGCTCCGGCTGGCTGATCGCCAATGCCGTCGCCTTCGCCTGGCTGGCCCTGGACTACCTCGGCATGCTCCTGTGGCCGCCCGACCACGCTGAGCATGGTCGGTCTCGTCGGCATCGTGGCCATTCTGATCGGCTTGAACCTGAACTACGTCAGGGCGATCTTCGGCCGGCCGCCACTGCTCATCTCGAGAACCCCGGGCCAGAACTAGGCTGCGACCCCCAGTCAAAGCCCCTCGACCGCGGCGTCTCGATCTAGCGGACGAGTTCGCCGTGGAAGGCCCGCCGAAGCTCGTTGAGGTCGATCTTCGACATCTGGAGCATCGCCTCCATGGCCCTGCGTGAGGCGTCGGCATCCGGCGAGGACAGCAGCTCGCCCATTTCCCGCGGGATCACCTGCCAGGAGAGCCCGAACCGATCCTTGAGCCAGCCGCACTGGCTCGGAGATCCACCGCCGGCGATGAGCGTGTCCCAGAGCCTGTCCACTTCGGCCTGATCTTCGCAGTCGATCGACGAACGACACGGCTTCCGTGAACGGAAACTGCGGGCCGCCGTTGATCCCCGTGAAGCGCTGGCCGGCGAGCGTGAAGTCGACGAGGAGAACGGCACCTTCGGGAGTGCTCGGGTTGTCGGCGGGCGAGCGATAGACGTTCTCGATCCGGCTATCCGGCAGGAGTGACACGTAGAAGTTGGCAGCTTCCTCGGCATTGCCGTCGAACCAGAGACTCGGCGTGATCTTGGCCACGGACGCGCTCCTTCCCAATCCGGACGGACACCTTTGCCGCGCAATGATCGCGGCCAGGGTCAGCGCGTCCTCCGGAGGGCGGCGGCGATCCGCAGGCCGCTACCGCTCGAGATGCGCCCGCGGCCTCGAGGCCTAGAACAGCCAGACGCCGTCGCGCATGAGCAGCTTGCCCGCGAGCTCGTTGGCCTCTCGCCAGGCCTGGACCCGAGTCGGACGCAGCAAGACGAAGACGTAGGAGTCGCTTTCTTCGCGCGGGTCCCAGTCCGCCTGGCCGGCATAGGCGCGGGCCACATCCTCCGCTGCCGACACTCCCACCACCCGTTCCAGCTCGACGTCTATCAGGACGACGTCGCGGGTCGGACCGAACCCGAGCCGGGCAATCTCGCGAGGCTTCGAGGTTGCGAAGCGTCGGCGAGTTCGGGAGAACGGCCAGGGTGATGAAGCGGCCGTCCCAGGCATACGAGAGCGGAACGAGATGGCCGAGCCCGGCGGTCGAGGCCGTCGCCACCCAGATGTCCGCCTCTCGAGCCTGGAGCTTGTCGAGCGTGTCGGCCTTGCGCTGGGCGCCCGTGCGTGCAGGAGCTGGCATGTCGCTACCGATTCTCCGCGGCGATCACTTCGTAGTGGACCGCGGAGCCCGCGACGGCCCAGCCTGGGAGCCGGATCGGGAGAACCTGGCGGAGATCGCCGCCGCGTGGCACTGACGATCGCGTCCCAGTTGGTCCAGAGCGTCGCCAGGATCACCTCGCCGGCGGGCCCGACTCCCGCCGCGATGGAGACGCAGCGCTGGATTGCCCTCGAAGTTGGCGAGGTATCGACCGGCAGCGCTGGAATCGAACGCGTCCGGATCGCCCTCGACTACCTTGCCCCGGAAGATGCGGACCAGGCACGGCTCCACCTGCCGCTGCCAGGCGCCGTAGACCCGGCAGGTGTAGATCTCGGTGCGGGCGCCCTCCGCCGCCCGGCGCAGCGAATCGCTCAGCCGAATCTGGCCGGACGCGACCTCCCGATCCATGTCGTCGCGGTCGGGCCAGAGGGAGACGACGACGATCTCGGCTCCCTGCGGATCGTCGATCAGGCGCCGGCCAACCCAGCGGCAGCGTCCCCAGTCCGGCTTCGCGAGGGCCCGAAGCTCGGCCGAGACGCCGGGATTGTCTTCGGGCACGCGGAACGTGCCAACGCGAATGACGAGTTCCTCTGCCGGTCGAGCCCCATCGTCAGCCATCGACCATCCCCATGACGCTTGAGAAGGAATTTGCCGCCCGGACGTGGCTCTGTCAATGGGTTCGCGACAGAAAGCGCAGGAGCGGTCGCCTGGAGTTGGACGGCACCGGCACCGGACTCAACGGGCCGCGGCCCCTGTCAGCTCTCGGCTGCCTCGCCGATGCCCGTCTGGACTGCCGCCGCGGCCGGCCGTGCGTCTCGCTCGGGGGCCAGCGAAACGACCACGATGCCCGCCAGCGTCGTCGCGAAGCCGATCAGGTCCAGGAGGGTCAGGGGTTCGCCCAGGAGTATCGACGACGAGATCAAGCCGACCACGGGCACGGCCAGAAATCCCATCGTGGCCGCGAGCGGGCTCAACGATCGGGAGATCGACTGGCTGAGCCAGAATGCCAGGGCCGTGGCCAGTGGACCGCTGTAGAGGATCACCGCGACGTCGGTCGTGGTCCAGCGGATGGACTTGCCCGCGTCGAACGCGACGGCCGCGAGGGCGAGCGGCACGAGGGCGGCGAGGAGCTGCCAGGGCTCCAGCGACAGCGGCGAGGAATGCCATTTGTGGCGCTGGATGTGGATCGTGGTTACGGCCCAGAGAACGGCGCTGAAGATCAGTTCGGCGCTGCCCAGGACCTGACCCGAGGAGTGCCAATCGATGGCCAGCGGATTGAGGAGCACGCCGATGCCCGACCAGCCCGACGGCCAGGCCCGCGAGCTGGCGGCGGCCCGCGCCGGTCCGATATGCGGCGATCTGGATGACCGCGACCCAGAGCGGCATCGTGTACACGAGGATCGAAGACCGGCCGGCCGAGATCATCGGCAGGGCCAGGTTCATCAGGACGATGCCGCCCGCCATCTGGCCGAGGGCGACGGACAGGACCACCGGCAGGTCGCGGCGGTCGAACGGCCGGAGCCTTCCTCGCGCGGCCTGGATCGCCACGATCACCGCCAGGGCCGTGGCCACGCGCAAGAAGCCGTAGGTGAACGGCGGCAGGTCCCGAAGGCCCGTCTTCGCGACCGGCCAATGGACGCCCCAGACCAGGCCCAGACACACGAGGAGGAGGTACGGCCTGGCCTTCGCCATCACTTCTTGCTGATCCGCATCACCAGCGACGGCGGTTGCGACTCTGGGCCCGATGCCGCGCCGAGCTCTTCCGAGCCGTCGTCCCGACCGGTCCGGGCACGGGTCCGCGGCTCGGCCGGGCACCGAAGCGTCCGAACGCGTCCGAGGCGTCCGAGCGTCGGCGAAGCCGGGGAAGCCGCCGCCGCGATCGAGTTGTGGCGCGCTTCTTGCGGCGCCCGGGCGTCCTGGCGTCCGGGAGGGGGAACCAATCGCAGGCGCACAAACCCTTGGGGCAGCCCGCGTGGGGCAGCCTCGGGTTGCGGATCTCGACCGTTATCCGGAAAGCCCGGCCGTCGTCCTTGCCGCAGACCGAGCAGCAGCCTCCGGAGACGAGCTCCGCGTCCATGCCTACCAGCGCCGCGGCCCGCAACGCCGCCGTAGACCATTCGCGGTGGAGCGCCACGATCTCGTCTGGCGGCGGCAGCGGCGATCCCGCGGCTCGATAGAGAGCGGCCGCCTGGTCGCGCCTGATCCGAGCCAGCTCGCTCCAACGCTTTGTCCGGCGGGCGGCGCGGACGGCCTTGTCGAGCGAGGCCAGGTACAACTCCTTGGCCAATTCCACGGCCGCCGCCGTGGGCGCCGCTCCATCCAGGCGCGCCACCTTCTTCTCAGGAGCGGCCACGGACTTGGCGAGGGTCAACCAGCGCCGCCGCTCGCCCGTCCAGAGCCGCTCGCTGGTCTCGCGGTCGCGCTCGGACTCGAAGACGTCGAGAGCCTCTTTGGTGAGCAGGACCCGGCGGCCGTTGACTCGCCGGACGACTATCGGGCGGCGGCAGCGCGGGCACAGCCGGCCGCGTTCCGGCGGTGGATCCAGAAGCAGGGCGCAGTACGGGCACATCGCCCCATGCGAGTCCACGGCCAGAACCGCAGCGCCCGCGGGCGAGCCGGCCGCGCGGGTCGTCCGCCGAGCGGCCGTCGAAGGCCCTCCGGATCCGGCGACACCGGGCCGGCCAGCCGCCCGGGCCCCCGCCGCTCGCTCCACCTTGCGTGCAGCGACACCCGATCTGGATGCACCGGCCGACCTGGCGGGGGTTGCGGGCAACTCGGGAGTGGAAGCCGGCAGGCTCGCGGGCTGAGCTGTCGCCGGCGGCGCCCAGGGCACGTGTTCCCGCGCCACCTCGTACGGGTCCAGCGTCGTCAGTACCAGGTGTCGCGGATCGTCACTTCTTGTGGGATCGGGGCGATCGCCTCCGAGGAGGCGCTTGAGGAATCCGATTGCCGATCTCCCGAAAGTTAAGCTGACCAACAAAGACTACAACGACGGCAGCGGCGGCCACCGATTGGCGCACCCGTCGGCCGCGTCATCTGCCGTCGATAGAGGTGTCGGCGGGAGACCGGCCGACTTTGCCCGATGGCACGACCAACGGGTCAACGCAGAACTGTGCCGTCCAGCCGATACGTTCGCCGGGCCAGATCGTAAGCCAGCTCGCGGGCCATCGTGGCCGCGCCGTCTTCGTCCACGATGCCCTGGACGACCAGACCGGCGAGCCAGTTGGCGCTCGCCCGGCGCCAGAAATCGTGGCGGACCGGGATCGAGCAGAACGCCCGAGTGTCGTCGTTGAAGCCGGCCAGGTTGCGAAGTCCCGCGGTCTCGACGACCTGATCGAAGTAGCGAGCCATGCCGTTCAAGCTGTCGTGGAACCACCACGGCGGCCCGAGCCGGACGGCGGGGTAGTGACCGGCCAGGGGCGCGAGCTCGCGCGCGTAGCCCGTCTCGTCGAGGGTGGAGATGACCACGGTCAATCTCGGGCTGTTGCCGAATCGCTCCAGCATCGGCCGCAGGTTCCGCGTGAACTCGACCGTCACGGGGATGTCGGCGCCCATGTTGGGCCCGAACCGTTCGAAGAACTGGCTGTTGTGATCGCGCAGGGCGCCGACGTGGAGCTGCATCGCCAGCCCGTCCTCGACGCTCATCCGGGCCATCTCCATGAGCATGTGGCCGGTGAAACGGCGGGCGTCGTCGGCGCTGGCTTTGCCGCGAAGCGCCCGAGCCAGGATGGCGTCCGCCTCCGAGGCCGTCAGCAGCTCCGTATAGGCGGACTCGACTCCGTGATCGGTGGCCACGGCGCCCATGGAGCGGAAGTAGCTGCGCCGCTCCTCCAGGGCGGAAATGAGACCGGCGATGGACCGTATCTCGCGACCAACACTGGCCGACAGGGCGGCGAGGCCGTCGCGCCATTCGGGCGCCAGGACGTTGACCACCAGGTCCGGACGGAATGTCGGACGGACATCGCCCGGCCAGCCCGACTCGCGAATGGCTCGGTGGGCCGCTAGGGGATCGTGCGCGTCGTCGGTGGTGCAGAGCGTCTCGATTCGGGCTCGTTCGAACAAGGCTCGCGGCCGGAACTCTGGAAGGGCCAGCTTCGTAGAAAGCTCCGCGTAGATCTGCATCGCGTTGGCGCCGGTCAGGGGCTCCGGGATGCCGAACGTATCTCGCAGCGCCGCGGCGAGCCAGAGTCCCGACGGCGTAGCCCTGAACAGGAACAGGTTGTCCGCGAGCAGCTGCCAGATCCGGCGGTGGTCGGTCTCGGTCCGGACGTTCTCACCGATTTCGAGCTTCGCGCCCCGCGTGCCGCGGCGGGCGATCCCGAGGGCCTCCAACGGAATTCCCTGGGAGTAGAGCATCCGAAGGATGTAGTGGTCCGGAATGATGAAGAGGTCCGCCGGCGAACCCAGCGTGGCTTCCGGGTCGGCGAGCAATCGGGGATCGACATGACCGTGAGGGCTGACGATCGGGAGGTCCGCGACGCCGTCGTACAGCTGGCGGGCGACGCGGCGCCGGGCAGGGTCGGGCCCGAAGAATCTATCGGCCACGTCGGGTTGGAAGTCCAAGAACGGCCTCGCTGGCAGGATTTGTACAGTCTAGGCCTGCCCGGCCCGGCGGTCTCGCGACTTGCCGGCGGATCGACGGCAACGGGCTCCGTGCGGCGCCGGGCGGCGCGGGGCCCGCGGCTCAGCTGTTGGGGCTCGCCTCGATGAGCAGGCCGAGCCAGTCGGAGGTCAAGGAGCCCGCGAAATCCACCTGGAGCAGGTACAGGCCGGCAGGCCATTCACTCGACGCGAGCCCGATTCGATCGGCGACGGCACCGGCCGCGCGGCCCGCGCCGGACAGCTGGCCGACCAGCATTCTCGAAGCGCTCGGCGGCACCGGCCGGCTGCCACCAGAGCCTCCCTGCCCACGCCTGCCCGCTCTCACCCGGGGCGCCGTCGGGCCGGCAGAAACCCAGCTGTCGCACGTCGGCCGAAACGAGAGACGCCACGGGGATGGTCGACTGCGCCGGCTGCGTACCGGACGCGGCCGACACCACGTCCGCGGCGAGCCAGGTCCGAACCATCCGGCCCAGCTCCACGTCGTCGATGACGACCCGCCAGCCGTCCGGGCTCTGACATAGGCTGGCCGCCGCGTCGGCATGAGATCCACCGGAGGCGAGCGATGCCGGTCGGGCGAGAGACGCTCCGGCGATCATGGCGCTCGTGCTCGGCCCGGAGTCGGACCCGGCGTTGGACGTGGCGGCGGCTCCGGCTGGTCCCGGGATTGCCCGCCGGCCATGGCTTGAGGATCGCCGCGGCCACGAGGAGGACGATCGCGGCCAGGCTCAGCCTGACCCTCCAATTCACCCCTCCGGTCTTGAACTGCTCCGAGGATCCTTGGCCGAGACTCACACGCCGTCCAGGTACTTCGACTACCGGGCCCCATCGTGGTCCGCCTGGCGGTTGGCCTGAGCAGGCGCGGACGGCGTGCCGCGTGGCAGAACGCCCCCGTGCGACCGGGAGACCGAGGGTCAGGAGCCGGTCTCGGTCCCGTCCGCCCCGATGGCGTCGTCGACCGCCCGCAGGAGTGCGTCCGGGGTGAACGGCTTGGCGAGGAACCGGCGGGTCATCGAGCCCGCGACGTCGGTTACGTCCTCCGAGTACCCGGACATGAAGAGGACCGGCAGCTCCGGGCGGACTTCGCGGAGCCGGCGGGCCAGCTCGATGCCCGTCGTTCCGGGCATCACGACGTCGGTGACCAGAAGATCCAGATGCCCGGCGTCGGCCGCGAGTTCCAGGGCGGCGGCAGGATCCCGCGCGGAGATGACGTCGAAACCCCGCCGACTCAGCACCGCGAGCGCCAGGTCTCGAAGCGTCGGCTCGTCTTCGACGAGCAGGAGCTTGCCGGCTCGGCGCAGTTCCGGGTCGCTCGGGGCCGGTGCGGCCACCGTGTGGAGCTGGCCGATGCGCGGGAAGTAGATCCGGAATGTCGTGCCTCGGCCCGGCTCCGAATAGACCCAGATGTAGCCGCCGGACTGTCGGACGATGCCATAGGTAGTGGCGAGTCCGAGGCCGGTCCCCTTGCCGACCTCCTTTGTCGTGAAGAACGGCTCGAAGATGTGGGACTTCGTCTCCTCGTCCATGCCCACGCCGGTGTCGCTGACCGAGATCACCACGTAGTCGCCGGGGGCCATCTCCAGGTGGGCGTGGTCCGAGTCGAAATGCGCGGCCTCAGTTCGAAGAACGAGCCTTCCGCCGGTGGGCATGGCGTCGCGGGCGTTGACCGCCAGATTGAGGATGACCTGCTCGAGCTGCGATCGATCGACCAGCACGGATCCGACGGCCGGCGTGACCGAGGCAAGCAGATCGATGTCCTCGCCGATCAGGCGCTGGAGGATCGGCTCCATCTCGAGGATCACGTCGTTGGTGTCGATGACCTTGGGCTGGAGCATCTGCCGCCTCGAAAAGGCCAGGAGCTGCTGAGTCAGCCCCGCGGCGCGCTGGGCCGCGGCCTTGACCGTGTCCAGGACTCGCTTCATCTCGGGCTCGCCGGTCATCGAGTGGGCGATGTCCGAGTAGCCGATGATCGCGGTCAGGATGTTGTTGAAATCGTGGGCGACACCGCCGGCGAGCCGGCCAACGACCTCCATCTTCTGGGCCTGGATCAGCTCGGCTTCGAGTCGTTTCCGGTCGGCGATGTCCTCGTGGATGCCGAGCACGCCGCGGAGTTGGCCCGCTTCGTCGTAGATCGGGGCGTCCAGGATACGAACGTCGATCGGCACGCCCGACTTGGTCATGCGCCGGACTTCGCCCTCGACCGTACGCCCCTCCCTGACCTGGGCGAAGGCGGTTTCGACGGCGTCCGGATCGTCGGACGTGGCAAAGGGCGGGGTCTGGCCCAGCATCTCCGCCGCGGTCCAGCCATAGAGCCGCTCCGTTGCCCTATTCCAGTAGTTGACCTTGAGCTCTTCGTCGACCGCCCAGATCGCCACGGGCGACGAATCCAGGATCGTGGACAGCAGGTCGGACGTCCGGTGCAGCTGCCGCTCAAGGCGGTGGCGCTCCAGTGCCAGCGCGGCCCGGCGCGAGAGGTCCTCGACGAACAACAGATCGGAGTCGTCGTAGGCTTGCGACGAGGCCTCTCGGAGCAGCAGGATATTGCCCATCACCCGGCCGCCGAGCCGCAGCGGTACGGTCAGCAACCACGCGAACTGGGCTCGAGGCGAAGGGCCCAGGCCAGGATTTGCCGAGACGGCGACGGCCGCCGGGTCGACCGGACCGGTGAACGAGCGGCCGTGCTGGATCGACTCACTGTCCATCGCGTCGTTCACGGGAACGGTGCGAGCCGAAGGTGAGACGCGATGAGCCCTGGTTCGTTCGGGACCTCGCGACGAGAAAGCCTTCAGCTCGAGGCGCTCGCGGTCGTTGGAGAGCAGCTTGATGATGCACCAGTCCCCCATCTGGTCCGCGGCGGAATGTGCCAGACGGCGGAGGATGGCGGTCTCGTCGCCGTTTGCCTCGGTCACGCCTTCGAGGAACTCGGCCAGGATTCGACTCTGGGTCGCCTCCTTCTCACGCTGGGCCGCGAGCGCGAGCCGGGCCAGGGCTATGTCCGCTCGACTCGCAAGCTCCTCGGCAAACGTGCGATCGCGGTCGGTGAAGGGTTTGGCCGCCTCGCCGAAGCGCGCCAGCGCCAAAACCCCGATCCGCCGCCCCTCGATCGAGAGGGGCACGGTGATGATCGCCCGCAGGTCGACCTGTGCCATCTCGTCGCGGCGGTCTTCGGGCAGCGAGGCCAGGTAGGCCTCACGATCGGCCGCCTCCATGAACGGCCGGAACACGGCCTCGCCGGTCTGGAGCGTCCGGCCCATCGTTCCTTCGTCGGCTCGCCAGCGGCGCTGGGCGAACATCTTCCTCAGCCGCCCCACGACCGGGTCCTCGTAGCCCGACAGGGCCACGACCTCGAGCTCGCGTCCATCGGGAGTGAGGCGGTAGACGGAGCACGTTCCTTCGAGCGCCGCGCCGGCGCGCTTCGAGAGGAGGGTCAGAAGCTCGGCCTGGTCTCGGGCCTCCGTGGACGCGGACAGGAACCCGGCGAGGATGTTCTGGCGATTGGCCTCGTCGCGGGCGATGGCCTCCGCCCGGCGCCGTTCCGTGAGGCTGACGAACCGGACCGCGATGCCGCCGCCCAGAGTCTCGCCGAACGCGGCGGCGAAGAGGGCCACCTCGATGAGCGATCCGTCCTTGCGGATGCGGAGGACCTCGAGATCCTCGAGGGTCTCACCGGCCTGGACGCGCCTCTCGAGCTCAGCGGCCTCGGCCTCTCCACCTGGCGGAATGATGGGCAGCTGCGACTTGCCGACCACCTCATCCGATCGCCAGCCGAACAGGCGCTCGGCGGCCCGGTTCCAGAACTCGACGTTCAGCTCGCGGTCGAGCAGGACCGTAGCCAGGGGTGAATCCTCCAGGACCCGCAGCCAGCGGGCCGTTCGATCACCTCGCACTGACGCTATCCCTGAAGACGAGCCCGTTAGCGAGCCCGTAGGCGAGTGCGCCGGCCGCGGCCGATCGACGTTCCGACAGGGCTCGATGTTTGGGGTTCATTGACGATCCTGGCATGGAGGACGGGACACCGACCGCGCGATCCGGCAGAGCCGACGCCGCGCCATTGAATCATGCGATCCGGCATTTCCGCATCAAATGGAAGCGACGAAATCCGGCGAACCGCCGGGCCGGCAGGCGCCTCCGAGGCAAGCGGCGGACGACGGCCCGTTCCACATCGTTGACGCTGCGGCCCTTCAGCCGAGGCACTTCAGCCGAGGCACTTCAGCCGCCCGCTGCCAGGCCCCGCGCGAGCAGTTCCTCGTACCGGGCAGGATCCACGTTGCCGCCACTCAGAACGCAGACCACCCGGCCCTCCGCCGGTAGCTCCTCGGAGTGGAATAGCCACGCGGCAAGGGCGGTCGCTCCCGATGGCTCCAGCACAAGTCGCGCATCGCGGGCGCCTCGGACCATGGCCCGGGCAATCTCATCCTCGCCCACCGTGACCACGCAGTCCAGGTAGCGGCTCAGCAGCGCGAACGGGATCCGCCCGATGTCGGCGGTCCGCTGCCCGTCCGCGATCGTGCGACCGACCATCTCGGCGGGCCAGGTCACGATCTCGCCACGGGCCAGGGAGTCGCGAGCGTCGGCGGCGAGGGCCGGTTCCACGCCGATCACTCGGGCATCGGGAAGCATTGACTTGACCGCCACGGATACGCCGGCCGCGATCCCGCCGCCGCCGACGGGCACCAGGACGGTGAGCGGGGGGCGCGGAGGGAGCGGCTGACTCCGAGGGAGGGCGCCGCTTTCGGCCCCGGCCTTGGGCCCCGCGATGGGCCTGACCGCCTCCGTCGGGAGGCCCGCGGCCTCGATCTCGGCGATCTGCTCGACGATCTCGAGCCCGACGGTCCCCTGGCCGATGATCGTGGCCGCGTCGTCGTACGGCGCCACCGGCGACAGCCCTTCGGTGCGGGCGAGCTCGGCGGCGCGCTCCGCGCGCTCGTGGCTCGAGGGTCCGACGAAGACGATCTCCGCGCCGTCCTCGCGGACCCGCTCGACCTTGATCGCGGGCGCGTCGGAGGGCATGACGATGACGGCCCGCACTCCGAGCAGCCGGGCGGCGCGGGCGACGCCCTGGGCGTGGTTGCCGCTCGAGTGGGCAACGACTCCCGCGGCGCGCCGCTCGGGCGAGAGAGTTGCGATGCTGTAGTAGGCGCCGCGCAACTTGAAGGCGCCGATCGGCTGGAGGGATTCGGGCTTGAGCCAGACACGGGTTCGCCCGAAGGGATCGCCGTCCTGGGGTCGACCGAACGGCAGCAGGGGCGTCCGGACGACGGCTCCACGGATCACTTCGGCGGCGGCACGGATCGCGTCGATGGTCACGCGCTCGGCTTGTTCGCGCACCTCTTGTGGGGTGGCTGCGGGCGGCGTACCGGCGGTTGAGTCCATCGCGCGACTATAGCCGGGCGCGGGATTCCCAGCCTCGGCGAGACGGCGGAGGCCCGAGCGCGGCAGAGAGCCGGCCGACCGCGCCAGAGAGCGGCCCAGTCGGAGCGTTGGCTCGCCGCCGTCGGGGGCCGAGGGTCAGCCGTTCGGGCCGATCCAGACCTGCGAGGCATGGGTGTCCGGCCAGCCCATCGTGCCCGCCGCAAGGAGCCGCGGCGTCGCGGGCGGTGCGAGGATCGCGGCCGTCCCGGCTCCGGAGAACGAGGCATCCTGCGGGATAGCGAGTCCAGGTCTTGCCGTCCGCGGAACGCCAGACGACAGCCGAACCGTTGCCCGCGTCGGACCTCCAGCCATCGGCCGCGAACCCGCCGCGGCCGTCCACAGCGATGGCCATCATCACCATCTGTAACCCGTTGTTGGCGAGCGAGTCCTGCCCAACCGCAGAATTCCAGCGCGATCCATCGGCGGACGACCAGGCCGCGGCCGCCGTTTGATCCACGTTCTCCCCGACGGCCGCGAAGACGCCGGCGCCAAACGCAACCGCCAGCATCCGGCCGGATGCGAGGGCCGGATCCGAGACCGCTTGCCAGCTCACTCCCCCATCCGTCGAGCGCCACACCGCCGCCGTCCCGCGGCGTTCGTCCCCGGAGATCCCGACGGCGACCGCGACGTTGCCCGAGGACGCCAGGCCTGTCACTTCGGTTGGTGACGGCACGGCTGTCGGTGTCGATCGAGTCCACGTCCCGCCGTCACTCGATCGCCAGAAGCTCGCGGTTTTGACCGCCGCCGCGGACTGGGTGAACCCCGCGGCCAGGTAAGCCACCCTGAGTGGCGGTCACGGCCGCAAGCTGCTCGGTGGAACCCGCCGGCGGAGCAGCCAGCGTCTGCATCGTCCAGGTGTTGCCATCGCGAGTCTGCCAGACCGCGGCATCGCCCCCGCTCTGGCCCACGGCGATGACGCCCTGGCTCGTGGCCACAGCCGCGGCGATGTTCGACGCTTGAGGAGCGGGAATAGTCCCTACGCGCCGCCAGTTCGAGGCGTCACCGGACGACAACCAGGCCGCGGCTCGGGAAGGCGGCAGCTCCTGGCCCAGGGCAAGGAAGCCGCCGGGAACGGCCACGAGAGCCTGGATATAGGTCCCGATAACCGGATGGCAAGGCGAGCAGAAGACCGGAGCGTCGGTCTGCTGCGCCTCGATCGCGCCGGGTTGCTCGACCCGGGCGAGCGTCCAGCCAGCCGGAAGCCCCCGGACCGGCCGGCGATCCGGATCCCGCCGCCGTCCCGGAGGCGGACAGGACCACGTTGGATCCGGAGGCCCCGGACGAGCGGGCGGGCGAGGGCGAGACATTCGAGCAAGCCGCGACCGTCGCGACGATCGCAGACAGGGCCGGAAACGTGCGAATCGGGTTCCTCACCGGAGCTTCCTCCGCTGCGGAAACTACGGCACCGGCCCGACCGTTGCCGAGGCGCGGAGGTCCCGGCTCGCGGCGCGATACCGCCACGGAACGTGCCCGCCGAGGCCGGGTATCGTGTCTCCGTCAGCCCGCGCAAGGAGACCCGGTTGAAGACGATCGCGCCCTACTCCTCCTTCGAGGAGCTCGACATCAGAGTCGGGCGGGTTCTGCGGGTCGAGGATTCGCAGACTCGCAAGCCCACCTACCGACTCACGATCGACTTCGGGCCGGAGGTCGGGATCAAGCGCTCATGCGGGGCCTACCGCAACTACGCCCCGGAGGCCCTGGTCGGCCGCCAGATCGTGGCCGTGGTCAATTTCGGGCCCAAGCAGATGGGCCCCGAAATCTCCGAGGTGCTGGTCCTGGGCGTGGACAACGAGGCCGGCCACGTCGTCTTCCTGACGACCGAATCGGACGTGCCGCTGGGCAACCACATCTACTAGACCGCCGGGGCAGAACCGCCGGGCGGAAAGCGACGTTGAACGTCGGTATCGGGCCGCTCGGCTGGAAAGCGACGCTGGACGTCGGAAACCGACGGGTCGGACGGCCGATAGCGACTTCTAGCGTCGGTATCGGGCGGCTCGGCCGGAAAGCGACGTGGGACGTCGGAAACCGACGGGCCGGACGGCCCAAAGCGACTTCTGGCGTCGGTATCGGACGGCTCGGCTGGAAAGCGACGTGGGACGTCGGAAACCGCGGGCCGGACGGCCCAAGCGACGAACGTCGGTACCGGACCGCTCGGCCGGAAAGCGACTTGGGACGTCGGAAACGGGCATGCGCGGCCTGGACCACCGGGGCAACCGAGCGGACCCAGGGGGCGCGCCGCTGAGGCTAGCCGCCGAGATAGGCCTTCTTGACGTCGTCGTTCTGGGCCAACGCCGCCGCCGTATCGGCGAGAACGATCTGGCCCGTCTGGAGGATGTAGCCCCGGCTCGCGACCTGGAGCGCCATCTGCGCGTTCTGCTCGACCAGCAGGATCGTCGTTCCCTGGGCGTTGATGTCCAGGACGATCCGGAAGATCTGCTCGACGAGCACCGGCGAGAGACCCATCGAGGGCTCGTCGAGGAGAAGCAGCTTGGGTCGGGCCATGAGTGCCCGGGCGATGGCGAGCATCTGTTGCTCACCGCCCGAGAGTGTGCCGGCCGACTGGTCGCGGCGCTCCTGCAGCCTTGGGAACAGACCGAAGACGCGCTCGAAGTCGGACGCGATGCCCTCCTTGTCGCTGCGCGAATAGGCGCCCATCTGCATGTTCTCGAGCACCGTGAGCCGATTGAAGATCCGGCGGCCTTCGGGCGCGTGGCCAATGCCCAATCGAACGAGCCTGTCCGCGGGGACCTGAGTGATGTCGCGGCCGTCGAGCTCGATCCGGCCGGACTTGGGATGCATCAAACCGCTGATCGTCCGCAGCGTCGTCGACTTGCCGGCGCCGTTGCCGCCGAGCATGGTCACGATCTCGCCCTGGTTGACCTCGAGCGAGATGCCGCGGAGCGCCTGGATGGCGCCGTACGAAGCAACCACGTCAAAAAGGCGCAGCAAGGGCGTGGACTTGCCGTCGGACGAAGCGGCGGACGAATTGGCGGACGGAGCGGCGGACGGAACAGCCGCCGCGTCGGCGGGCGAGCCGAACTTCATGGGGAGTTTCATATGGCGCCCTTCCCGAGGTAGGCCTCGATGACCCGGGCATCCGCCCGGACCTCGGCAGGCGTTCCCTCGGAGATCTTCTCGCCGTGGTCCAGGACCGTGACGGAGTCGCTGATGCCCATGACCACCCGCATGTCGTGCTCGATCAGGAGGATGGGCACGCCCAGCTCCGTCCGGATCTTGCTGAAGAGCGTCATCATCGCGGCCGTCTCCGACGGGTTCATGCCCGCCGTCGGCTCGTCGAGCAGAAGGAGCTTCGGTTTGGTCGCGAGCGCTCGGGCGATCTCGAGACGCCGCTGATCGCCGTAGGGCAGGTTCCGGGCAAGCTCGTCCTCGCGCCGGGGCAGGCCGACGTATCGGAGGAGGCGCCGCGCCTCCTGGGTGGAGTCGACCTCTTCGCGCCGTTGCTTTGGCGTTCGGAGTACGGCGTCCACAGGGCTCGCGTGGAGTTGCCCGTGCATGCCCACCAGGACGTTCTCGATGGCGGTCATGTTGGCGAACAGGCGGATGTTCTGGAACGTCCGGCCGATGCCGGCCTGGACCATGTCGTTGGGCCTCGCGCTCTTGAAGATGCCGAGGCGGCTGAGCATGAGGTTGTACCAGCTCGGCCGGATGACGGCCGTGATGAGCGTGGCGATGAGCAATCCGAGACCGACGAGCACGAAAACCTGGATGACCTGCGTGGATGCCTTTGGCCACGTTGAGCAGGTAGGCCAGGACCCAGACCACGGCGGCGGGCAGGATCCAGAGGATTGGCTCGAGCCAGCTCCGTTCAGGACGCGCCACGACTCGCCTGCCCATGAACTCGATGTAACCGTCCGTGGGCTCCGACAAGCCCGCGACGACGTTGAAGAACGTGGTCTTGCCCGCGCCGTTGGGCCCGATGAGGCTCGTGATCGAACCGGCCTTGACTTCGAAATCGACGTCCTTGACGGCCACCAGGCCGCCGAAGGTCTTGGTCAGGCGAACCGCTCGCAGAACCGACGGAGTTGGCGCCAGCGAATTCGGTCATGCCTCCACCAGCTCTTGATTGGAAGCGTCCGCGTCCTCGGTGTCGTGCAGCTCGGCTCGTCGCCGGCGACTTGGGAACAACCCCTCAGGACGTAACAGCATCATCCCGACCAGGGCGAGCCCGTAGAGCAGGTACTGGTAGTCCAGGAAGTTGACGGTCGTGAGGTCGATGTTGATGAAGCCGATGTGGATTGCCGGGATGCCCGCGTTCGCCATGAAGTTGTTCGAGCTGTTTGAGCCCCTGGCTCTGGATCTCGTAGATGACGAACGCCCCCGCGGCGACGCCCCAGATGTTGCCCATGCCGCCCAGGACGACCATCGCCAGGACGGTGAAGCTGATCGTAAAGCCGAACTGCGTGGGCTGACCAGACCGAGCTTGGAGGCGTAGAAGACGCCCGCCAGGCCGGAAGTGGACGCGCCGATCGCGAAAGCGAGCAGCTTGGTGGTGACGGTGTTGATGCCCATGCTGGCGGCCGCCAGCTCGTCCTCGCGGACGGCCATCCAGGCCCGGCCCAGCCGCGAGTCCTGCAGCCTGTACAAGAGGATCATCGCCACGGTGATGATCACCGCGACCGTTACGTAGTAGGGCCACGGGTTGATGAACCCGAAGTCGCCAACTGCCGGCAAGCGATGGCTGGTACAGGGCGCTGATGCCGTTCGTGCCGTTCGTATAGGTGTCCGCGTTGAGGAACACCACGGGCACGATCTCGCCGAAACCGAGCGTCACGATGGCGAGGTAGTCGCCGCGGAGCCGGAGGGTCGGCGCGCCGAGCAGCAGACCGGCCATGGCCGCGACGGCGGCTCCCACCACGAGCATCGGCCAGAACGGGACGTCGTTCCCGAGAACGGCGAGGCGCCGTAGGCGTAGGTGTAGGCGCCGATCGCGAAGAAGGCCGCGTAGCCCAGGTCCAGCAGGCCGGCCAGGCCGACGACGACGTTGAGGCCGACGGCCAGGAGGACGAACACTCCCGCTGAGGCGAAGCCGTCCACGAATGTGTTCTGGTCCGCGAAGCCGTTCAGGACCGGCAGGAGCACGATGAACGGCAGGATCGTGGTGGCGACGGCCATGCCGAGCACAACGGAGAGCGATTGGTGGCGGCTCGAGAAGCCTCCGAACGCACGGGTTCGGACCCTCAGGCCGGGCAGCGCGCGATCAATCCTGGCAAGCAATGCGTTCATGCCCGTTCCGCCAGTCTCTGGCCCAGAAGGCCCGTCGGTCTGAAGACCAGGACCAGGATGAGGATCGAGAAGACGATCGCCTCGCTCCAGCGGCTGTAGCCGAGCTGGGAGCTGAACACCTCGATGAAGGCGATGAGGAAGCCGCCCAGGGCCGCGCCCGTGGTGTTGCCGATGCCACCGAGCACGGCCGCCGTGAAGGACTTGAGGCCGGCCTGGAAGCCGATGTCGAACTTGGTGGTGCCGTAGTTGAGGGCCCACGCCACGCCGGCCGCGCCCGCAAGTGCGGACCCGATGAAGAACGTGAGGGCGATCGTGGTGTTGATGTTGACGCCCATCAGCTGGGCGGCCTCACGGTCGATGGCGGTGGAGCGCATCGCCCGTCCGAGCCGGGTCCGCCGGACGAAGATCTGCAGGGCAACCATCAGCGAAATCGCCAGGACGACGATGAATATGTGGGCGTAGGTAAATGTCACCGGCGTGGCGGTCACCTGGAAGGTGCCAACCGCGAATTCGGGCAGATGAACCGTGGCTCCCGCCGAGGGCTCGATGACTCGCGGCACGTTCACCGGCGAGTTGCTGAACGTCACCTGGATGATGTTCTGGAGGATGAAGCTCACGCCGATCGCGGTGATCAGCGGCGCAAGACGGGGTGCGTTGCGCAGCGGCCGGTACGCGAACCGCTCGATGACCACCCCCACGAGACCCATGATGGTCATCGTGAAGGCGAACATCACGATCAACATGACCGCCAGCGCGGCGGGGTTGTTGATGGTCCCCTGGACGCCGAGTGTGGAGAGCAGCCACAGCGTCACGAACGAGCCGACCATGAAAACGTCGCCGTGGGCGAAGTTGATCAGCTCGATGATGCCGTACACCATCGTGTAGCCCAGGGCGATCAGGGCATACATAGCCCCGATCGTGAGGGCGTTGAAAGCCTGTTGAGTCAGGATCCCGGCGTCCACTTATCTCCTGGTCTGCGCCGATTGCGGCCGAGCGCTCGGATTATGAATGGGGGCCGGAGATGATTCCCCGGCCCCCTGATCACACCTGTTTGGGTCCCGCGCCTACGGAGCGGCAGTCGACGTCGCGCCGGTCGTGAAGTCCTTCTGCTCGAAGTACTTCCAATCCTTCGTGGTCTCGTCGAACTTGTAGTAGCTGATGATGTGCTGCGTGGTGTCGCCGTTCGCGTCGAACGAGACGTCGCCGAGCACGGTCGGGAACTTGTTGGAGGTGGTGGTCACGTAGTTGCGGACGGCCTCGCGGTCGTTGCCGACCTTGGCCAGCGCCTGCAGGAAGATCTGAGCGCAGGCGTAGCCGGAGGCGCTGTACGCGCCCGGCTCGACTGCCCGTAGGCGGCCTTGTAGTCGGCGGTGAACTTGCCCGCGTTCGGGATGTCGTGGATCGCCGCGACGGTCATGTAGCTGTTCACGTCGCCCTGGGGACCGGCCACGTTCAGGAACGAGCTCTTCGTCGCCGCCGAGCCGTCGCTGATGCCGTCGCCGCCGCCGAACGGAATGGCGCCCATGCCGAGGTCGACCATCTGCTTGCGCAGGAGGCCGCCGCCGGTGGCGGTCACGCCGCCGAAGTAGACGAACGCCGGGTTCTTGGCCTTGGCGGACGTCAGCAGCGCCGTGAAGTCGGACTGCTGGTTCGTGCCGGCGCCGTCATGGCCGACGACAGTGCCACCGAGGCCTGGTGAAGGAGGCGGCGAAGACGTCCGCCAGGCCCTTGCCGTAGGTCTCGGTGTCGTCGACGACGTAGGCGCTCTTGGCACCCGCGACGTTGTAGGCGATGTCCGCGCCCGCCTGGCCCTGGATGTCGTCGGTCGTGGCGACACGGACGTAGGCGATCTTGGTCGGGATTGGCCTTGCGCAGGTCGAGGCCGGTCTGGCCCTTGGTCAGGCTCGGGTTCGTGTTCGCCGGGCTGCACTGGATGAGGCCGGCGGAGTTGCTCTTCGGGATCTCGGCCTGGGCGACGTTCGAGTTGAACGGGCCGACGACGGCGAAGACGCTCGAGTCGTTGATCAGGGCCTGGATGTTGGTCGCGCCCTGGTTGGGGTTGTGGACGCCGTTGACCGCGTCATCTTGTTTGTTGATGGTGATCGTGTATCCCGGAACCGGGTTCTGATTTATCGCGAGCTGCACGCCCTTGAGGGTCGGATCTCCGTTCGGGAGCTCGCCGCCGGAGAGGGGAAGCTCGACTCCAAGCTTTACCGCCTTGGGCCCCGGTGTGCCCGACGACGAGGTACACGCTGAGGCCACGAGGGCCACGATCGCGAGAATCGCAAATGGTCTGGCCTTCATCGGCCCGATCCTCCACTCCACCCGACGCCGCGGGGCTGTGCCACGGTAGGTAGATACCGGTCCCTCAGTTGCGGAGGCAACGAGGAACTCAGGCCCTGGACCCTGCAGCAGGCCGGTCCGAAAAAGCCTTGCGACGTAGCGTACTCAACGTTGAGCGTCACGCAAGGGTTTTCCACGAATTGGACGCCCCGTGGACCGGACCAAAACGCTTGCGTACGCAAACGCAACCTCATTCGTCCTGGCCGCGCGGTGCGTCAGGCGGGACGAGACCATCGAAAAGGCGGCCCGTCCTGGTCGGGCCGCCTTTCGAGCGTTTGCGAGGAAGCTGGGTGTCTCTCAGGCGCAGGGCAACCTGCGGGTTGTGGCTCTTGCGAGAGCGGGCTCCGTCGCCCCGGGAGCAGCGCTCCGGGAGCGCGCGTCGGTCCGACCGCGGGTCCTGAGCCTCGCCCGGCTCACGGGCCTCACCCGGGCCGCGGGCCTCTCCGTCGTTCGAAGGCACCGCTTCGCCCATGGCGAATGTCGCCCGCATCGGAACTTCCTGGAGGAAGACGATGGCCGCCGCGCCCACCAGCGCGCCGATGATACCGACCAGGAAGGTCGACGCAAGGGCGATCGAGAACGCCTGGTGGATGCCGTCGACGATGTTCGGGATCAACGGGGCGACCGTCGCTCGGGCCGACTCCGGGACACTGGCGAGGACCAGCTGACCCAGATTTCCGGTTCCGGTGACGTCGACCGCTCCGCTCGAACCGCCGGCCGCGAACTGCGAGACGAGCTGGGGCGGCACGCCCGCGTTGGAGAGCTGGGCCGGGACTTCGGTGGCCATGCGGCTCGCGAACAACGTCCCGGCGATCGTCAGGCCAACTGTGCCGCCGATCTGCTGGAAGAACGTGAGGCTGGCCGTTGCCACGCCGACGCAGCCCGTGTCCACCGCGTTCTGGACGATGAGCGTGAATACGGCGAACGATGGACCGATGCCCAGCCCGGTCACGACCATCCAGGCCCACAACGTCGTCCGGGGCGTATCGGCCCTGAGGTTCGTCAGGAGGACCAGCCCCACGGCGAGGACCAGCATCGAGGCGAACATGAGCAGCTTGTAGCGGCCGGTTCGAGCCACGATCTGGCCGGAGGCGATCGCGCTGAAGATCAGGGCCGCCAGGAGCGGCAGCAGGTTGTAGCCGGACTCGGTCGCGCTGGCGCCCGCCACGGACTGGAACCAGCGAGGCAGGAAGATCACCGCGCCGAAGAATCCGAAGGCGGCCATGAACATGCCCGTGACCGAGATCGTGAAGGAACGGATGCGGAACAAGCCCAGCGGCACGATCGGCTCGGCGGCGCGCGACTCGATCCAGACGAAGACGACCCCGAAGGCCAGGCCGAGCAGGATAAGGCCGCCGACCGCGGGATCGGACCAGTTGCCGGTCTGCTTGTTGGTCAGGCCGACCAGGAAGGGCCCGATGGCCGCGGCGAACGCGACCGCGCCGAAGTAGTCGATGTTGCGGGCCGCGTCGGGTCGCCGAATAGCCGGCAGCAGCCGGAACATGATCACGAGCGAAATGAGCCCGAGCGGCACGTTGACGAAGAAGATCCAGTGCCAGCTGAAGTTGTCGGTGATGAACCCGCCGATGCCGGGACCGAGCAGCGACGACAAACCGAAGACCGCGCCGAACAGGCCCAGATACTTGCCGCGTTCCGCCGGCGTATACAAGTCCGCCACGACGGCGAGCGCGACCGGGAAGATGGCGCCGCCGCCGAGCCCCTGGAGTCCCCGGAACAGGATCAGCTGCCACATCTCCTGGCTGAGCCCGGAGAGCACGGAACTCACGAGGAACAGGCTGACGGCCCAGATGACGATGGGCCGCCGGCCGAAGAGATCCGAGAGCTTGCCGTACACGGGCCCGCTGATCGTCGCGGTCAGCAGATACACCGTCACGACCCAGGTGTAGAGGTTGTCGCCGTGGAGATCGGTGACGATCCGGGGCAGGGACGTGCCGACCACGGTCTGGTCCAGCGCGAACAGGAACAGGGCGAGGAGAATGGCGCCCAGAATCTCCAGTCGCGCCCTGGGGCTGAGATCGAAGGTCGTCTCTTTGGCTTCGGAACCGGCGGCAGCGAAGTCGGTGGAAGCGTTGGTCATGCCAGCTCCTCGATGCAAGCGGGTTGGCGGCGGGCGCGATCGACAGAGGGGTCCGATCGACGGAGGCCGGGAAGGTTCAGGTGGTGGCTGGACAGACGGTCCGGCTTGGCATGAGCCGGGCGAACACCCTCGCCATTGGGACGGGCATGATGCCCAATCGAGGTGCTCGCTGGAAGTCCGGGTTCACGATGCGGTCCGGTTCGGAACTCGCGCCTGTGTGTCGCGGGACGCTGAACGCCGGTGGCCGCCGGACTTCACACTAGACAGGCGGCTAACCGCATCGATGGTGTCGTCTTAGGAGTCGACGATGTTCAAAGAGAGCCATGCCTTCTCCGGGTTCTCCTCGAGTGACATTCCGGCCTGCCTCGATTTCTACGCGGGCAAGCTCGGTCTCGACGTTACGCAGGCGAACGGGATGCTCACGCTCCATCTCCGCGACGGCGGCAGCGTGCTCATCTATCCCAAGCCGGACCACATACCGGCCCCGTATACGGTCCTCAACTTTCCGGTGGAGGACATCAACAAGGCCGTCGACCAGCTGACGGCCGCCGGGGTCCAGCTCGAACGCTATCCGGGCGTACCTCATGACGAGCGCGGCATTGTCCGGCCCGACCGTCCCGAATCTGGGCCGCCGATCGCCTGGTTCAGGGATCCGGTCGGCAACATCCTGGCCGTGATCCAGGCTTAGGCGCGGTCCCGCGGCGCGCTGAGGCCGCGGTGCCGCGGGATGGCCGCGGCATCGCCGCGGGCGCGCGGCGGGATCGCCGCGGGCGATCAGCGGAGGATGAGCGGCCCTTCGAAGAGGATCGTCAGGCCCAGCCAGCCGGCGTAGGCCCCGACCAGGACGTCGAGCGGCGCGACGCGATGGCTCGCCACCGCGACCACGCCGATGCCGATCACGCTCCCGAACGTGGCGGAGCCCGCATCGATCGGGGTGAGGCGCGCCGCGGCCGCGACAAGGGCGATGGACCCGGCGGCCAGGCCGACGAGGCCGAGCGCCGCCACCTGGGGCCTGGCCTCGGAGATCGCCAGGAAGAGAAGGGCGCAAGGCACCGCCATGACGAGGGCGCCGAGAGCGTAAACGACACCGAACTGCGCCCCCGCGCCCATCCCCAGGCCCACCGTCAAGGCGGCCGCCGAGACGACGGCTATGGGCCACCGAAACCCCAGGCGCTGAGGTGCGAAGCGCTCGGCCAAGTCGAGTCTCCCAGTCGTTTCGACGTCCCGATCATGGCGCTCGGTCGCACCGCGTCAACCTCAGGCGCGAGCCGCACCATCTCGTCCTGAGAGCCGGTACGCGCAGCGCGGGGCGCCGCCGGACAGCCCGAGGTGCGAGACCCAGGCTTGAATGCTCGCCCGACGATTTGTTTCTGGTCGAGACTGCCTTCCTCGAAGCCTCGCCGAATCGCCCGCGCGGATCGGGTGCGGCCAGGCCGTGGACGGAGGAGCTGATGGCCGGCCCGAGCTACCAAGACCCGCATCAACGACGTCAGGACCGTGGGCATCCCCGTGTCCGATCAGGATCGGGCGCTCACGTTCTATCTGGACAAGCTCGGCTTCGAGAAGCGTCTCGACGCGACTTTTGGCCAGGGGCAGCGCTGGGTGGAGGTCGCCGCTCCGGGCGCCAATACCTCGATCGCGCTCGTCGCCGTCCCGGAGGGAGGAGCCGGCATCGACACGCGGATCAGACTCACGACCGACGACGCGGCGGCGATCCACGCCGACCTGCGGGCTCGCGGCGTGGAGACCGATCCCGAGATCCTGCGGCTCCCAGTCCCGATGTTCGCCTTCCGGGACCAGGACGGCAATCGCCTGGTCATCGTCGAACAGCCTCGCGGATCGAAGGCGTAACCGCATGGGCATCAGCAGGTGAGCGCCTTCACCGCCGCCGAACTCGAGTATCTCCAGCGCGTGACCATGTGCCGCCTCGCCACGGTCGGTGCCGACGGGCAACCTCACGTGGTACCTGTCACGTTCCGCTACAACCCGGCCAAGGACGCCATCGACGTCGGCGGCGTGGACTTCGCGGCGAGCAAGAAGTGGCGCGACATGCAGAAGAACCGCAAGGTCACGGTCCTCGTCGACGACGCCAATCCGGACGGCGCGCGGGCGATCGAGATCCGCGGCGACGCCGAGCTGCACTCGACCGGCGGCGACAAGATCAATCCGCGGTTCCCCAACTTCGTGCCTCAGTACATCCGGATCCGACCGCGCTGGATCGTCAGCTGGGGCCTCGAGGAGCCGGGGTTCCACCCCTACGGCCGAGCGGTCGAGCGGGCGGCCGGAGGCGCGAGCCCGGCTGTCTCACGGACTGAGCCTCCGCGAACCTGAGGTCGATTTCTCGCACCGGCGGCGTCGCCGTGTCGATTCGAGCCTCCTTGCGTCGTCGGCTGAGTGGACGGTCGAAGGATCGATCGTCGCGGACGGCAAGCCGCCCAACAACGCGAGTGAGGAGATCGATCAAATGGCAACTCATGTGATCCACGTCGAGGTCGTTGGCAAGGATGGCCAGAAGCTCCAGAAGTTCTACTCGGAAGCCTTTGGCTGGGGCATGGACACCAACAATCCCGACGGCTACGGGATGCACCGTGAAGACGGCGGCCTGACCGCCGGCATCGGCAAGGCCCCGGACGGCGGCCAGGGTCGGGTGACCTTCTACGTCCATGCCGACGACCCCGAGGGAACGCTCCGCAACATCGAGAAGCTCGGCGGCAAAGTGATCATGCCGCTGACCGAGGTCGCACCGGAAACGAGGATCGCGCTCTTCGCCGATCCCGAAGGCCACATCGTCGGGCTCATGTAATTCCGGCGGCGGCACTTCCGGCGGGGCTGGTTCCGGCGGCGCCGGTTCCGGCGGGGCTGGTTCCGGCGGGGCTGGTTCCGGCGGGGCTGGTTCCGGCGGGGCTGGTTCCGGCGGGCTGGTTCCGGCGGGGCTGGTTCCGGCGGGGCTAGTTCCGGCGGCGTGGTTCCGGCGGGGCTGGTTCCGGCGGCGCTGGTTCCGGCGGGGCTGGCGGCGGGGCTGGTTCCGGCGGGGCTGGTTCCCGGCGGGGCTAGTTCCGGCGGGGCTGGTTCCGGCGGCGCCTCGACACCGAACTCGGGCGGATCCGCGGCACGAAGTCGCGGGTCCGCCCTTTTCAATTCCTGGAGCCTGAGTTGGGGCCGCTCGCCGAAGCCGCGTGGCCACGGGCGGGAGCTCGGCCAGCGGTGGGGAGCTCGGCCGGCGCGAGGCCACCCACACCATTTGCATGGGGCGGGCATAACGACCGTGGCAAGGGCCATCCTTTGCCCTGGCTCGGCAACTGCCCTCCTATTCGGCGCTTTCAACTGCGTTTTGCCAGGCCTTGGCAAGCAGCTGCCGGTTTCTGGCTGGGATTTGCCGCCCGACGGCAAGAGCTGGTCGGAGGGGCGCGTGCTTGCCAATCGTTGCCGCCAGGCGCAAACAAGTGCAGTCGGCGGGGCCTGAGGCAGGAGGGAGCAGGCGCCAGGCAGGAACGAGCAGGCGCCAGGCAGGAACGGGCAGGGGTGAGGGACGAGCGCCCAAACCAAGCCACGACCGGAGGCTGATAAGCGCCAGGTGAGCGGGCTCTGCGAGACTCGCGCGATGGCAGCAAGCGAAAGGCCGGTCGATCGAGGTTCGAGACGAGGAATCGCATCGTCTCGTGCCTTCGGAGAAGCGCTACGGGGCGCTCGGCTCGAACACGGGCTGAGCCAGACGCTGGTCGGCCGAGCCGCAGGCCTGTCGGCAAGCCAGGTCAGTCGCATCGAACGTGGAGATGCCCCCGGCCTGTCGATCCTGCAGGCATCCCGGTTGGCGGCGGTCACGGGATTGGACCTTGCCGTGCGCGCCTACCCGGGTGGAAATCCGATCCGCGACGCCGCCCATCGCGCGCTGCTGGAGCGCGGCCGGCTGACGTTACCTGGCGGGGTTGCGTGGCGATTCGAAGTCCCGCTGCCGCTTGTAGGCGACGCGCGTGCCTGGGACGCCGTGATCGACCTGCCGGCAGGTCGAGTCGCGATCGAGGCCGAAACCCGCCTCGGTGACATTCAAGCGTTCCAGCGTCGGCTGGCACTGAAGAAGCGGGACGATCCCTCGATCGGGGCGGTAATCCTGCTCGTGGGTGACACCAGACACAATCGGGACGTGCTTCGGGTCCACGGCGACGCCATGCGGCCCGAGATGCCGCTGGATCAGGCCGCGCTCGTTGCGGCGCTTTCGGCGGGCTGGGTCCCGCGCGCCGATGGAATACTGACGATCTAGCAGGGCTCCGCCATGAACCGGGCCGCCGGACGCAGCCGCCGAGCGGCCGGAAAGTGCGCCGCCGGGCGGCCGGAAAGTGCGCCGGCGGGCGGCCGGGGCCGGAAAGTGCGCCGGCGGGCGGCCGGGGCCGGAAACTCGCGCCGCCCGGGCGGCCGGAGACTCGCGCCGCCCAGGCGGCCGGAAAGTGGCGCCGGCGGCGGCCGGAGCCGGTCCTCAAGCCTCCATTTCGGCGATGCGGCGGCGCAGGAAGCGGCGTTCGGCGTCGTTGTCGGCGAGGGCGAGCGCTCGCTCGTATTCGGCCGCGGCTTCCGTCCGTCGCTCGAGGCGGCGGAGCATGTCGGCCCGGGCCGCGGGCAGCAGGTGGTAGCCGGAGAGCCTGCCCCGAACAACCAAATCGTCCAGGAGCGAGAGGCCCGCGCCCGGCCCGTCGGCTTGAGCTATGGCCACGGCTCGATTGAGCGAAACGATGGGACTGGGATCGATGCGCTCGAGTGCCGAATACAGCGTCGCGATCGTCCGCCAATCGGTCGGCCGTCCGTCGATGGTGCGGACATGCTCGGCCGCGATCGAAGCTTGAAGCAGGTAGCGGCCGGCCGGGAGAGCCTGCTGCTGCGGCGAAGCCACGGTCGAGCGCCTCCATGCCTCGCGCGATTTCGGCCACGTCCCAGCGGCGTCGATCCTGCTCTTCGAGGAGCACGATTGAACCGTCGGCCGCCAATCGAGCCTCGCGTCGCGAGTCCTGAAGAAGGAAGAGGGCCAGCAGGCCGTGGGTCTCGGAATGCTTCGGCATGAGCTCGGCGAGGATCGAGGCCAGCCTGATCGCCTCCGCGCACAGCTCGCGCCGGACCGCTTCCTCGCCAGATGTCGCGAGGTAGCCCTCGTTGAACACCAGGTAGAGGGTCGCCAGCACGCCATCGAGTCGCCGCGGCAGCTCGTCTCCGGAAGGAACGCGATAGGGAATGCCGGCCTCGCGGATCTTCCGTTTCGCCCGAACCAGGCGCTGGGCGAGCGTTACTTCGGGCACGAGAAATGCCCTGGCGATCTCCGGTGTCGTCAAGCCGCCCAGGGTCCGGAGTGTCAGGGCAACGCGCGCGTCGAGCGGCAAGGCTGGGTGACAGCAGGTGAAGATGAGCCGGAGGCGATCGTCCTCCAGGCCGTCCTCAGCCCCGAACTGCATGCTATCCACCTCCGAGCCGGCGTCACGCCCCAGCTGCTCGAGCTTCTCCGCCTGCCGGCGTTCGCGCCGGATCCGATCCAGTGCCCGATTCCGGCCGGCGGTAGTCAGCCAGGCCGCGGGATTGGATGGGACGCCGTCGCGTGGCCACGTCTCCAACGCGGTTGCGAAGGCCTCGGCGAGCGCCTCTTCCGCGGCATCGAAGTCGCCGCCCAGGAACCGGATGAGGGTCGCGAGCACGCTTCCGTAGGCTTCGCGATAGGCGTTCTCGATAGCCGCGTCCGTGCTCGTGCCGGATGGCGATGCCTGCGGGCCCACTGGCTCAGCTGACCGGACGATCGGCTACCACCCCGTCACTTGCGGCCCGAAGCGGCGCCGCCGGCACCCACGGCGCTCGACTTGCCGGTGTCGGGACCGGACATGCCCGCCATCTGCACGAGGGGCCTGACCTCCACGGAGCCGGAGGCCGCGGCCGGGCAGCGCGCGGCCGCCTCGAGGGCGTCGTCGAGATCGCGGCACTCGAGGATGTAGTAGCCGCCCAGGACTTCCTTGGTTTCGGCAAAAGGCCCGTCCGTGATGAGGCGATTGCCGTCCCGGAGCCGGACCGTCGTCGCCGTTGCCGACGACGCCAGTCGCTCCCCACCGAGGTTGATCCCGCGTCGATCGAGCCAGTTCGTGTACTCGAGCCAGGCGGGGGAAACCTCAGCCGGCGCGGTCCCACCGGACCCGGCCACGCGCCCGCCCCCCGCGGCGGCGGACCCGGCGGCTGCCGGCTGCGGCGGCCTGCTGTTCTTCGTCGCTGTAGATGAGAAGCATGTAGCGCATTGGGATTGGCCTCCGTTGCCGTGGCGGCCGCCCGCCACCTACCCCGACGACGAACGAGATGCATCGAATTCGACATCGGTCACGGGCTCGAAACGCGTCCGAGCCGTGCCGTTGCGGATTCCGACACAAGCGTCCAAGAGCGGCGACGTTCCGGAGATGGCCACGCGTCAGACGCAACGGCCGGCGAGCCGAGGCCTCGGGTTGGTCCGGGCTCGCCGTCGGCTCGGCTGTGTCGTCTGGTGGGATGGGCTGGGCCGCACCGGACCGAAGCGGCCCCCAGATCGAGAGGCCTGGCGAAGATGTGCTCATGGATGACGGACATCGATTGAGCTTCGGGATCAAGACCAGCCAGGCAAACACGACATACGAACGAGTCCTCGACATCTGGCGAGAGGCCGACGAGAACCCGGTATTCGAGCACGCCTGGCTCTGGGATCACCTCGTGCCGCTTCGTGGCGACGTGACCGGCCCCGCCCTGGAAGCGTGGACGCTCCTGGCCGCGCTGGCCGCTCAGACGAGGAGACTCCGCCTCGGCGTCGTCGTGACCAGCAACCGCCTCCGGCCGCCGGCCGTCCTGGCCAAGATGGCCGCGACCGTCGATCAGATCAGTGCGGGCCGGCTGATCTTCGGCATCGGCGCGGGCGGGTTCGCGGTCACCGATCCGGCCGGCCTCAGTCTCGTCCACCGGGAGTTGGACGCCTACGGCATCGACGTCGTCTCTCCCGCGGAGGCCGTCGGAGCGCTTGGCGAAGCCTGCACGATCTTCCGCCGGATGTGGACCGAGGACGAGCCGTTCGACTTCAATGGCGCCTACTACACCCTCAAGGGCGCGATCTGCGTGCCCAAGCCCGTCCAGCGGCCCCATCCGCCGATGCTGATCGCCGCGGCCGGCGAGCGCGTCTCGCTACGGATCGTGGCGGAGAACGCCGACATGTGGGTCTGCCCCGCTCGCGACGCCGCGGAGTTGCGCCAGAAGAGCGCGGTCCTCGATAGCCACTGTGCGGAGATCGGCCGGAACCCGGCCGAGATCGCCCGAGCGGTCCAGCTGATACTGCGACCCGAAGATCAGGCGGACCCGGGCCGAGCCCTCGACAACGTCCTCGAGTTCGTGGACGCGGGAGCGAGCCACTTCATCCTGGGTGTGGTCGGAGCCTCGGAGTCGCCGGTCCACTGGGTCGCGGAGAACATCGTCGAGCCGGTGCTGGCCAGAGTCCCCGCGGCCTGAGCGAGAACCGGAGGCGCCGGGGCCGATCGCCGGGGCCGAGTGCCCGAAATTCAACGTGCTCGTAAGATCCGCATGGAGGTGGGGCGTGGACCGCATATGCGCCAACGGTGAGTCTCTCGTTCGTGGCCGGTACTTGCTCTTCAACAACCTGTGGGGAGCCGCGGCCGGGTCGGGATCGCAGTGCCTGTGGGCGCCCACCCAGGCCGCCGCGGCCGATCCCGGAACCTCCGGCGCGGATGACGAACAGCTCGCCTGGGGCACGAAGTGGGAGTGGACCGGCCCCGCGAACTCGGTCAAGTCCTACGTCGCGGCGGTTCTCGGCTGGCATTGGGGCTGGCCGGTTCCGGACACCGGCCTGCCGATCCGCCTGTCCGAGATCGAGAGCGCCCATTCTCTCTGGGATTACCACCTCGAGAGGTCAGCGCCGGGTCCCCAGAACATCTCGTACGACATATGGCTCGCCCGGGCGCCGGACCCGAAGCCGGAGGACCTCACAGACGAACTGATGATCTGGCTGCACCGCGACGGCGACGCGACCCCGATCGGGACGAGGCAGGCGGCTGTGACGATCGGAGGCGTGGCCTGGGAGCTGTGGCAGGGGCCGCATCCTCAGGGCAGCTGGACGGTCCATTCGTTCGTCCGGAGCGCGAACACGGACTCAGTGTCGCTGGATCTGGGACAGTTCTTCGAATACCTGATGTCCGACGGCCTGAGCGACGCGGCCTACCTCGTGGGCATCGAGGCGGGCACGGAGGTCTTCGCCGGGGCGGGCACGCTCGAGACCGCCCGTTACGGCGTCGAGATCGTCAGCACCTGAACCTACGCGTCGGGCGCCCCAGGCCCGGTAGGCGCTCAGGATGCAATGAGACTGTTACCGCGTCGCACCGGCCGGCAACGCTGTCCACATCCCCCAAACTGGCATGGTGGCCCGCGATGCCATGCCAGATCTGACTCTGCTCACAGCCTTCGCCATCCTCGCCGTGGCCACGTTGTTCCTCCTGGCCGACGGAGAGGAACCGCTGCCCGGCTGGAGCTGGCGGTTTCAGGCGCTCGTGGCCATCGCGCTCGGGGTCGGATTCCTGGCATTCGTGACCCATTCCACGGAGCCCATCCAGGCGGGGCTTCTCATTGGGCTCGTTTCGCTCATCTGCCCCCGGCGCTGGTACGCGATCGGGACGATCTGCTTCGCCAGCCTCCTCGTCGGGACCGTGCTCTACATCTCGTACCTGGCGCGAGCCGCGATCCTGCTTGCCCATGACCCCGCATCGGTCCTGCTGGGCGCCACGCTCATCGTCCTCGAGGCGGGAGCCCTGCTCCTGATTCTCGGCACGGCCTTCGAGATGGTGGATGCGATCTGCTCGCCGGAGCGAGAGCCGCCGTTGCCGCCCGCTCCGGCGCGATGGCCCGTCGTCTGCCTGCAGGTTCCGACCTACAACGAACCGCCGGAGCTCGTCATCGAGACCGTGCGCTCGCTCGTCGCCCTCGACTACCCCTCGCTTCGGATCCAGGTGATCGACAACAACACCCCGGATTCCGAGCTGTGGCAACCGCTGATGGAGGAGTGCACGAGGCTCGCCACGGCGGGCCACCAGGTGGAGTTCATCCATCTCCCCAAGTGGCCGGGCTTCAAGGCCGGCGCCCTGAACTGGGCCCGCGACCACCTGGCACCCGACGTCGAGGTCGTGGGCATCATCGATGCCGACTACATCGTCAAGCCGAACTGGCTGACTTCGCTGATCCCCTACTTCAACGATCCGGCAGTCGCGTTCGTCCAGACGCCGCAGGACTATCGAGCCTGGGAAGACTCGGCCTTCTACCGCGCCTGCTACGTGGGCCTGGCCTACTTCTTCAAGGTGGGCATGGTGAGCCGGGCTCACTGGAACGCGATCATCTTCGCCGGAACGATGGGCCTGATCCGGCGATCGGCTCTCGACGAGGTGGGCGGCTGGGACGAGGACATCATCACCGAGGACGCCGAGGTGAGCCTTCGGGTCCTCGCTCGAGGCTATCGATCGGTCTACATTCCCCGGGCCTTCGGGCGGGGCATCATGCCGCTGACCTACGAAGGCCTCCGGAAGCAGCGCTTCCGCTGGGCGTTCGGCGGAGTGCAGATCCTGCGCCGCCACTGGCGGACGCTCATCGATCCTCGGACACGCCTGAGCATCGGCCAGCGCTACGCCCACCTCATGGGCTCCCTCTGGTGGTTCAACGACTTCCTGACGCTTGGCTTCACGGCCTTCGTCCTGGCCACCGCCGTGGGTGCGGTCCTCGGCCGGCCGTTCGTGATCCAGCGGCTGACGGGCATCGGCATCATCCTGCCGACGGTCTACATCGTGCTCGCCCTGGTCCGCTATCTGTGGGCTCTGCGCGTGACCACGGGCTCCGGGCCGGCGCTGGCGATGGCCGCGCTTCGGGTCAACTTCTCGTTGAGCTGGGTCATAGCCCTGGCCTGTTTGCGCGGCATGATCGAGAAGAAGGGCGTCTTCCTGCGCACCCCCAAGTTCGCCGGCGCTGCCTCGGTCCGCGAGATTCGAATGGTCTGGCTCGAAACGCTCGTGGCCGTCGTCTCGGCGGTGCTGCTCGTGCTCGTCCTCGCCCGGCTGGGTCTCGCGCCGCTCGGCCTGGTTCTCGTGGGCCTGCTCGCCTGGGCGATGCTCATCTACGGATCGGCCACGGTCTATGCGCTCGGCGATCCGAACCGTGCGCCCATCGAGGCCGTCCTCCGACAGAAGATGGGCCTGGAACTGAGCCCGAGCGTGGGAAGCGTGATCAACACGGGCCCGGGCCGCCTTGGCATCGTGGCCGCCGGACTGCTGGCACTCGCCTTCGCCGCCGGCGTCGTCGCCGAGAGTGGTCGCGCACCCATCGCGGACCTTCCCTTCAAGGCCGTGCCCGCAGGCCCGGTCCAGGGTCCGTTCCTGGGCATACCAGTCGGACCGAGCGCAGCTCCCACTCCTTCGGGCCCGGCCGCCTCGGCCGGCGCTTCCGCCGCCGCGTCCGCATCGGCACGACCCACCTCCGCCGTGGCCGGCCGGACCGCCACTCCGGCGCCGGTTGTCAGACCCACTCCGGCCGCTACTCCCGCGCCTCCTACACCGGCGCCGACTCCGGCGCCCACGCCCACGCCGCCGCCGGCCGTCGCTGCCCCTTCTCCGACCTAGGCAAAGCCCCGTCGCGCCAGCCGACATTCGAGCCAACGAAAGCGCGGCGCCGAGCTTTTCGCGACCGCCTGGCCATACGCTGCCGGGCAACCCAATGTGGGTTTGCAGGAGGAAACGAGATGGCGGCACTGGATACGAGCGGTCTGGGCACCAAGGAAAGGCCCTGGCAGCTCAAGACCCCGAGCGGCAATGCCGAGTATCAGATGTATCGAGACGAGGCAGCCGATCCGCCCGCGCTCGTCTGCGTGGTCGGCACCACGACTCTCCGCTACCAGCTCCGCTGCATAGACGACCTGCACGAGATGCTGAAGCGGCGCGGCGATTGGATGGAGCTGGGCAGCGCGGACGAGCAGAAGGAACCCGCGCCCGGGACGGTCGAGGCATGGGGCCGCTCATCCGAGAATCCGGTCGGTGGCTGGTACGGCCTCAAGAAAGGACTGCGCGGCCGATTCGGCATGTACGTCCCACCGCTTCTGGAAGCCCTCGGCCTCGCCGAAGTCGAACACAACCCGAAGAACAACCGGATGCGAGCGATCTAGGTCATCGCCCCTCGGCCCTCGGGGCCGGCTCCGGCGAGCCCGCTCCCGAGCGCTGGACCGGCATTTCTTTCCGGGCGAGTAGTTCCTCTTGCGCATGCGAATCGGTGACCTTAGGGTCCCCGCACTCCCGAATCCGTGTGACGGAATTTCGAGACGCGCTTTCTATACTGCCCCGGGGGTCGTTTCCGCCAGGCGGATTCTGGCCGAAGAGCGGGTGGACCAGGGATGGCAGAACAGAGGGTTCGTGTAGGCATAGGCGTCTGCACGCGGATGGAAGCGTACGAAGCCGGGCGGGAGGCAGCCGAAACGGCCGTGGCGCCACTCGAGCAGGAGAGCCCAGCCCTGGTGCTCGTCTTCGCGACGCCGCGCTATGACCTGCCGGCCTTGCTCGAAGGCGTCCGGTCGATCACGGGCTCGGCGCTCCTGGTGGGCTCGACCGGTTCGGGTGAGATCGTCGGAGGCCAGTACCTGGGCTTCGGCGGAGGCGTCGGCGTCATGGCCATGACGGCCGGTACGTATCGCTTCGCGGTCGCATCGGCATCGGACATCGAAGGCGATCTCGACGGCATCGGCCAGACACTCGCCCGCGACGCTCGAGGGCAGCTGGGCGCATCTCCATACGCGGCCGCGCTTCTGATCACCGATTCCCTGCTCGGCGATCTCCAGCAGTTCGTCCAGGGCGTGTATCGAGTGTGCGGGCCCAAGGTGGCCATCGTGGGCGGGGCCGCGGGCGACGAACAGCGGTTCGTCAAGTCCTCGGTGTTCCACGACGGCGACGTACTCAACAAAGCGGCCCTGGTGTTGTGGATCGCGAGCGATCATCCGCTGCGCGTCGTCACCCGCCACGGCTGGGAACCGATCGGTGCGCCGCTCCTCGTCACGAGCGCCGAAGGGACCCACATCGCGGAGCTCGGGGGGCGGCCCGCGGCCGCGGCATATGAAGAAGAGCTCGGCCTGCCCGCGGAGCTCACGCCCGAGACGTTCTGGGGAACCTCGATCGTCCATCCTTTCGGGCTGATGCAGCCCGACGGCACCCACGTCATTCGCGTGGCGCGATCGATGAATCCGCAGGGCACGCTCACGATCCAGGGCTGCGTTCCGCCGGTTGGCAGCGCCGTTCAGGTCATGGGCGGAACCGTGGACGATCTCCTCAACGTGACCGAGAACGTGGTGGCCGAGGCGATCGGCGCCGGCCCGGAGCCCGCCGTCCTGCTGACCTTCAGCTGCGCTGCCCGGGCGATGATCTTCAAGGATCGGGCGCCCGAGGAAGCTCAGCGCCTCCAGGCCGCCGCCGGCGATCTACCCACCTTCGGCTTCTACTGCTGTGCCGAATTCGCTCGCACGGCGGGCGTCCTGGGCACCCACAACGCCACCCTTACGGCCGTGGCGCTGTGATGAGTGACGCCGCGGCAATGGCCGTGGTCCTTCGATGGCGCACGACCCGCTCGGGGTCGGGGTAGCGAGTGGTCAATCCGGTTCGCGATGAAGATGACGAGACGGCAGGCGCCGCGGCAGGTATCGCGGAGCTTCGATCCGACGCGCCCCTCGCCGAGTATCAGATCGCCATCAGGGACACGACCCGGCTCAATCAGCTGTTCGCCATCCTCAGCGAACCGGCGCCGATCGCCGTCGTGGTCGATCGGGTGCTTCTGGCCCTCTCGGCCCTCTTCGCTGCGGACGTCGTCGCCCTTCTGGAGAGCGAGACTGCCTCGACGCTGAGCCCGATGGGCGCGATCGGCCTCCCGGACGAGCAGATGATCAGTTCGTTCTCGAGCACAGAAGGCAGCTGCGCCTTCCAAGCCATCGGAAGCAAATCGGCCGTCCTGTGCGAGGGCTCCACCGACGGCTGCCGAATTCGACCCTCAGCTCGAGGAACTCGGCGTCCGTAGTGCCGCCTGGCTGCCGATCAACGGCCCGCAGAAGGTCCTCGGCGTCCTGCTTCTCGCCCGCTGCCAGATGACCCCTTTTTCGCGGTCCGACGGCGACCTGCTGATGGCCATGGCTCATCGGATCGGGCTCGTACTCGAGCGAGCCAACGCTGAGGAAGAGCGCCTGCGGCTGGAGGCCAAGCTCCGGCAGGCCGAGAAGTCGGAAAGCCTCGCCAGGATGGCCGCGGCCGTCGCCCATCACTTCAACAACAAGCTCACGGCCGTGACCGGCTATCTCGACATCGCCCTCGAAGAGCTCAAAGGCGGCGGCAATCCCCGGAGCGACATCGAGCACGCCAGGGAAGCGGCCGAGCAGGCTTCCAGCGTCGGCCAGCTGATGCTCGCCTACCTGGGCCAGAGCCTCCGGACCAAGCGGCGGCTGGACCTGGTGCGGGTCTGCCGAGAGGCGCTCTCCGGCCTGGCTCACAACCTGCCGGCGAACGTCCGGGTCCGGGTCGGATTGGCCGGATCACCCTCTCCTGGTCCGGGCCAATTCCATCGACATAGACCAGATCCTCACGAATCTGGTCGCCAACGCCGCCGAAGCGATGACCAACTGCGAGGGCGAGTTGGGCGTGTCGGTTTTCGAACTCCCGGCCGGGGCCGTCCGGCCGTCCGCCTTCCTGTCGCCGGGTTGGACTCCCGCGTCGGGCCCCTATGCCTGCCTGGAGGTCACCGACCGCGGCGAAGGAATGGATCCGGAGACGCTGCACAACGCCTTCGATCCGTTCTTCACGACCAAGTTCCTCGGCCGCGGCCTGGGCCTGCCCGTGGCCCTGGGCCTCGTGCGGGCCAACGACGGCGCCATGGAGGTCAGGACGGAGCGGGGCCGCGGCAGCACGTTCCGGGTCTTCCTGCCCATTTCGACTCACGCCGGCTCGGAGCACGGCCAGGAACACTGAGCCTCTCGCCGACAAGGGCGAGTCCTTTCAGGAGCGAGATTCCGATCGCGCGGACACCGGGCGGCCATCGTTCGGTCGCGCGCCGTCGCGCGCTTCGGCTAAGGCTCGGTAGTGAAGACGCCCTGAGCGAGGATGGTCTTGGTCGAATCGATGACCTTGATCGTGTGCGGGCCGTCGCCGTACTTGCACAGGCTGCTCGCGTCGACGCCGTCGCTGGCGAGCCACGTGCCGTCGCTTTGCTTCTCGAAACCGGTTCCGACGGTGTCCGTGCCCAGGGTTTGGGTGTCGATGGTCATCGCCACGGCTGCGGTCGCCGGAACTGACGGCCCAAGGACGATCGTGATCTGGACCGGCGTCGTGGTGGACGAACATGCGAACAGGGCGGGCGTGACCAGGATGGCTCCGCCTCCGGCCGCCGCGGGCGTTGGCGTCGGCGCGGGCGTCGGCTTGGGCGTCGGCGCGGGCGTCGGCGCGGTTCCCGTGATGGTGAAGATGCCCTGGGCAAGGGTCTGACTAGAGTCATCGAGGACGTGGAGCACGTGCCGCCCCGATCCGACCTGCTCGCACAGGGAAGCCATCGATTGCGTGTCCGAGTAAGACCAGGAGCCGTCTGCCTTCTGGACGAACTTGTCCGTCAGGGCCATGTCTCCGATCGATTCCCCGTCAATCTCGAGCGTGACGACCATGTCCTCGCCGACCGAAGCGGGCAGGAGGATGGCGAGCCTGGCATCGCCGCTGTCGGCGCAGCCGAAGGTGGCCGGACTCACCAATATCGAGGCAACCGCGGCCGCCTTCGTGGCCGTGGCAACCGGGCTTGGCGTGTGGTTTGCCGGGCTCGTGGCGTTGGGTGTCTGAGCAGGCCCGAGAGGCCCTGGCTTGTTGCCTGTCATGGCATACGCGACGCCGGCAAGGACGGCCACGATGACCACCACTCCGACGATGGCCATGAGCGGGTTGATCGGAGTCCTGGCTCTGGCAGGCGGCACGGCGGCGGGCACGCCCCACGGAACCGGAGGCTGGGGCATCTGGGGCGGCTGCTGCCCCGCGGACGCCGCGCCCGGGAACGCGCCGGCGGACTGGGCGAACGGCGGCGGCGGCGTGTTTGGAGAGGCCCATGGTGGCGGTCCGGCGGGTGGCGCCGGCGGCGGGGTGGCTGCGGTCGTGGCCCAGGGCGGTGGAATCGCGGCCGGCGGCTGCGCAGCGGCGAGGACCGCGGCAGGAGGCGTAATCGGAGCCGGGACGGTGGCCGGGACTTCGGCCGGCAAGGGCGCCGGGGCTTCGGCCGGGACAGGTGCCGGCGGCTGCGGCGCGGCGGGGACCGCGGCCGGCGGGGTGGCTGCGGTCGTGGCCCAGGGCGGTGGAACCGCGGCCGGCGGCTGCGGGGCCCATTGCGCCGGCGGCGGAGGCGGTGGCGTGAAGGACTGGGCCTGCGGCGCCTCGTCCGAGGGGGCCGGCGCCGCTTGAAGAACGGCGCCACAGACAGCGCAGAACTTCTGCTGGGCTTTGGTCAGGGGCGCTCCACAGGTGGAGCAGAACCCGAATCCGACCGCCATGGACGATCTCCCCCGGCTCGGAATGGCCGCGCCGTGCTCCAGGACCGGGTTGCTCGCTGACGGGCGTGACGGAACCCGCGTCCGTCCGGATTCTATCAGTCGCCTCCCTGGATTCGGATGCGCAATTCCGGCCGTCAGCGGGAGAGTTGACCGCACCTCTCGTCCTCGGGTCGTCGTCCCGAATCTGGCAATCACGTCCCGCCAGCCGTGCCGGATTCGGACCGTGGATCCGCGCCCCTTGAGACCCGGGTACGTTCCTGTCCCAGGGCCCGGCCCCGAGGCCGGGCGTCCGATCGGAAGTCGAAAGGAGACCGACACGCTCGTCGTCTATTCAGGCAACTGGCTGGCATTTGCCGTGCGCGGACTCGCGGCGATCGGTTTCGGGATCCTCGCCCTGGCGCTGCCGGGCCTGGCGCTCGGCGCGCTCGTCCTTCTGTTCGGCGCGTACGCGATCGTGGACGGCTTCGTCCTCCTGGGCGCCTTGCTGATCGGCCGGCCGGAGGCGCGGCATCACGTTTGGGAGGTCGCCATCATCGGTGCCCTGGGTATCGCCGCGGGCGTCGCCGCCCTGGTGCTGCCCGGCATCACGGCCCTGGCGCTCCTGTACGTCGCGGCGTTCTGGGCGATCACGACTGGAACGATGGCGTTGCTCGCGGCGATCCGGCTGCGACGGGAGATCCAGGGCGAGCTCTGGCTCGGCCTTGGCGGTGCGATCAGCGTCCTCTTTGGACTGTTCCTGATCGCCTTTCCGGGTGCCGGCCTCCTCTCGCTCGTCTGGCTCGTGGGCGTCTGGGCGATCGCGTTCGGGCTGTCCAATCTGATGCTCGCCTATCGGCTTAGGACGCATCGCGGTCGACTTCTGGCCGCCCAACCGCGATCCTATGGCGGTGCTCGCTAGAGTCCTGGGCCGCACGGGATTGCCGGTCAGCGGGATCGGTCTTGGACTCGCGGCCATCGGCCGGCCGGGCTACATCACGCTTGGCCGCGACCGCGACCTGGGAAGAGACCGTGACGTCGAGACGATGCGCCGGCGCGCTCACGATCTGCTCGACGCGGCGTACGAAGCGGGCATTCGGTACGTGGACGCGGCCCGTTCCTATGGCCGCGCCGAGGAGTTCCTGGGCTCGTGGCTCGATGAGCGGGGCTTCGGTCCGGCCGAGGTGACGGTCGGCTCGAAATGGGGTTACCGCTACACCGCGGACTGGCAGGTGGGCGCGGAGGTCAACGAGATCAAGGACCACTCCGTGGAGAACCTCCGGCGTCAGCTGGCCGAGAGCCGGGCACTCCTCGGCGAGCGGCTGCGGCTCTATCAGATTCACTCGGCTACGAAGGAGAGCGGCGTGCTGGAGAACCACGCCGTGCTGGAGGAACTGCGACGCCGGGCCGACGCGGGTCTGGCGATCGGGTTGACGGTCAGCGGACCGCGTCAGGCGGACACGATCCGGCAGGCCATCGCGGTCCGGGTTGACGGGCAACCGCTCTTCGCCACGGTCCAGGCCACGTGGAATCTCCTCGAGTCCTCCGCCGGCGCGGCGCTGGCCGAAGCGAAGGAGGCCGGTCTGGGCGTAATCGTCAAAGAAGCCCTGGCGAACGGCCGCCTGGCCGGCGGATCCGGGCAGGCGGCCGAGCGGCTGGCCCGGATCGCCAACGTCCACGCCGCGACCCCCGACGTCGTCGCCCTCGCCGCGGTCCTCGCCAACGACTGGGTGGACGTCGCGCTCTCTGGCGCGGTCACGACGGCACAGATCGAGAGCAATGTCGAGGCGGCAGGCTTGCTTCTCTCGCCCGATGAACGCGCGGAGCTGGCGACGATGACCGAACGCCCGGACGACTACTGGTCCACGCGCGCCGCCCTGGCGTGGACGTAACGGTGAGCCTCTCGGATCGACCGAACGTTGGGCGCTGGCCTCGGTACCGCGCTCGGGATCGCCGGAGCGTCGGCCATGTGGCCCGTCACGTCTCCGATCACGCTCCGTGCCCGGTGCTGACGGTGAGGCTGCCGGCCTGAGCCTTCGCCCCCGATCCGCGCAGCGGTCCGGGTCTGGGCCCGCGAACTCCTCGCCGGCGGCTTTCATGCAACGTTCAGGAGCCGCGGCCATCGTTGCGGCCCTGTCGCACTTTGCGTGCGATCGGCAAGACCCGCAGCCGGCTGCTTCATGTCAGACGCGCCCGACGACCAGTTCAATTCCGCCACGAGGTCGCGGCCCCGCCGGGTCATGAACGTTGTCCTGTGGCGATCGCGGGCTCGACTCCGACGCGCGGGTCGGAGCACCCGGCGCGGCGCGGCTCGCACGGGTCGGGCGATTCGCCGGTCGGCTCCCTTTGGCGTCACCGTCCTGGCGACCCTCGCGATCGTCGGCACCTATGTCGCGGTGCAGCCCAAGCCGCACGCCCTCGACCAGACGGACGTGAACCGAAGCATCGCGAGCGCTCTCGCGTCGGTTACGCCTCCACCAGCCTACTCGCAGCAGGTCTACGAGGCGGTCGCGCCTTCGCTCGTCTTCATCCAGGTCCAGGAGGCTCAGACGGGCGCCCCAGCCTCACCGGGCGCCTCGGCCGCGCCCGGAGGTTCGAATGCACCGGGGACATCGCCCGCGCCGGGCACCGAACCGCTTCCGACTCCGGCCCCCTCGTCCGGCAAGCCCACCGCGTTCGGCCTGACCGGCTCGAGCGTCGGCAGCGGCGTGATCGTCGACGACGCCGGCGACATCCTGACCGCCCTCCACGTCGTCGCCAACGCAACCGCGATCCAGGTCACGTTCGCCGACGGAACCACGTCGCCGGCCCAGATCGCGAGCCAGGAAGTCGCGAACGACATCGCCGTTCTGCAGGCGACACAGCCGCCCTCGACCATCGTCCCGGCCGTGCTCGGCAGTCCGCGGAGCATGCAGGTCGGCAGCGAGGCGTTCGTCCTCGGCAACCCCTTCGGGCTCGACGGTTCGCTCAGCGCCGGCGTGGTATCGGGCCTCGGCCGGTCCTTCCAGATGCCGAACGGCGGTCCGAACCTGACCGGCTTGATCCAGGTGGATGCGGCCGTGAACCCGGGCAACTCGGGCGGCCCGCTCGTCAATCGCAACGGCGAGGTCGTGGGCATCGTGACCGCGCTCATCAACCCCACGGAACAGAACGTGTTCATCGGCATCGGGCTGGCCGTGCCGATCGACGTCGCCACGAGCGGCGGACCCGGCCAGCTGCCCCAGTACTGACGCGATCGCGCGGCGGATGCGAATGCCTGACCGCTGCCCGACCGAACCGGAGGTGATCGAATGACCGATACGACGGACCTGAGCCGGCTCGACCTCAATCGGATGATGCCGATGGAGCGGGTGCTCTACGAGGTCAAGAAGGTCATCGTGGGCCAGGACCACCTCCTCGAGCGAATGGCGGTGGCGCTCCTGGCCCGTGGCCACCTCCTCGTCGAGGGCGTGCCGGGCCTGGCCAAGACCATGGCCATCAAGACCCTCGCCGAAGCCACCGGCGGCGAGTTCAAGCGCATCCAGTTCACTCCGGACCTGGTTCCGGCGGACCTGATCGGCACGCGCATCTACAACCAGAAGACAGCCGAGTTCAACACCTCGCTGGGGCCCGTCTTCACGAACCTGCTCCTCGCCGACGAGATCAACCGCGCCCCGGCCAAGGTCCAGAGCGCGCTGCTCGAGGTCATGCAGGAGCGGCAGGTCACCATCGGCCGCGAAACGTTCAAGGTGCCAAACCCGTTCCTGGTCATGGCCACGCAGAACCCGATCGAGACCGAAGGCACGTACGCGCTGCCGGAGGCGCAGGTCGACCGCTTCATGCTCAAGGTCCTCGTCGGCTATCCAAGCCCGACCGAGGAGTTCGTCATCGTCGAGCGCATGACCGGCCATCTCGACGCGGTCGCGCAGGTCCTCACGACCGACCGGCTCCTCGAGCTGCAGGCCGAAGCGGACAAGGTCTACGTCGATCCGGCGCTGATGGAATACGCCGTCCGATTGACCACGGCCACGCGCGTGCCCGGACGCCACGGCATGCCCGAGCTCGAGCACTACATCACCTACGGCGCGAGCCCGCGAGCCTCGATCAACCTGATCCTCACGGCCCGAGCCCTGGCCTTCATCCGCGGCCGCGACTACACCCTTCCCCAGGACGTGGTGGACATGGCCCGCGACGTGATGCGCCACAGGCTCGTGCTCTCGTTCGAGGCCCTGAGCGACAACGTCTCCCCGGACGACATCCTGACCACGATCATGAAGCGAATCCCCGCGCCGGCGGTGCCAATGCGGGAGGCGAGCCACGTCCGCGCCGGCGCCTGAGCGAGCGGGGTCGTCCACTTACCGCCGCCGAACGCTCGAGGTTCCGAGGCCGACCCGGGGCCGCGCGGCCGGCCTCCTCGCCGCGCCCGACGCCCACGGTTCGGATTCCCGCGGCTCCGCCGAGGTCGCCCGGGCAGAAGCAGGCAGAGGCCGACAGATCGAGCGCGTCGTCCGGCGGGACGATCACGACGCCCGAACGAATCCTCCAGCGGCTCGACTGGGCGGTCATCCGCCGCCTCGACGGCATGCTCCAGGGCGACTACCGGAGCCTCTTCCGGGGCAACGGTGTGGACCTGGCCGGGCTTGCGCGAGTACCAGCCCGGCGACGACGTGCGGTACATCGACTGGAACGTCACCGCCCGGATGGACGACGCCTACGTCCGCGAATACAACGAAGACCGCGAGATCACGGCCTGGTTCCTGCTCGACCTCAGCCCTTCGGTGGACTTCGGGACGCTCGAGACGGAGCGGGTCAAGCGAACCGTCCTCATCGACTTCGTGGCCACGCTCGCGCGGCTGCTGACCCGGCGCGGGAATCGCGTAGGCGCGATCTTCTTTGGCGAGGGGATCGCGCCGGTGCCGGCGCGAGGCGGCCGCGACCAGGTGCTCCATCTGATCGATTCGCTGCTCCGCCAGCCACGGGTGAACCGGGGCGGTCTGACCGACCTCGCGCCGCTGCTCGCCGCCGGTGAGAGCACGATCAAGCGGCGCTCTCTCGTGTTCGTCATCTCGGACTTCATCTCCGTGCCGGGTTGGGACAGGCCGCTGAGCATGCTCAACCGCCGCCACGAGGTAGTGGCGGTTCGACTTCTCGATCCGCGCGAGATCGAGCTGCCGGACGCGGGCCCGCTGATCCTCGAAGATGCAGAAACGGGCGAGCAGATCTACGTGGACACGCACGACCGTGGCTTCCGCAGGCGGTTCGCCGAAGCCGCGGCGGCGCGCGAAGCTGCCGTGGCCACGTCGTTCAGGCGGGCCGGCGTAGAAGCCGTCTCGATGTCCACCGACGACGACCTCGTCCGGTCCATCGTCCGGATGGCCAGCCTTCGCAGCCGGCGCGGCAGGAGGTAGCGGTGTCGTTCATCTGGCCTCCCATGCTGCTCTCGACTCCTCCTCGTGCCGATCGGCATGTGGCTGTTCCGGGTCATGGACCGCCGGCGGCGGCGCGCCCTTGGCCCGGGCTTACGGTTCCGCGGCTCTGGCCCGCAGCGGCGCCGCGACCGGCGGCGCAAGCGGCGCCCAGACCGGCAGCGGCGCCGGCCGAACGACCCCTGCCAGAGCGATCGCCGGCGCCCTCGTCGTCGGCGGCATGATCATGATGGCCGTGGCGCTGGCCCGGCCCCAGGCCGTCGTCGCGCTGCCGCGCGAGCAGGGCACCGTCATCCTCGCCTTCGACGTCTCGGGCAGCATGGCCGCCACGGATATCTCGCCGACCCGAATCGCGGCCGCCCGGACCGCGGCCAAGGACTTCGTGGCCAATCAGCCTTCGGGGATCTCGATCGGCGTCGTGGCGTTCTCCGATTCCGGCATCGTCGGTCCAGGCTCCCTCGACGGATCCCGCGACCATCGCCAACGCCATCGACCGGCTGGCTCCCCAGAAGGGCACTTCCCTCGCCTCGGGAATCACCGCCTCGCTCGACGCGATCGCGGCCGCCAATCGCGGCCCCTACGCGAACAACTACTACTCCCTCTCGTCGGCGGCCCCGACGCCGGCGCCGACGCCCGTCCCGCAGGGCTATCACGCTCCGGCGGTCATCGTCCTTCTGAGCGACGGCGAGAACAACGAGAACCCGGATCCGATGGTCGCCGCGCAGGCGGCCGCGAAACAAGGCGTCCGCATCTTCACCGTCGGGATCGGCAGCGCCAACGGCACCGACCTCGACGTCAACGGCGTCCACGTCCACACCACGCTCGACGCCGGCCAGCTCCAGCAGATCTCGCAGCTGACCGGCGGGACGTACTACTCGGCAACCGATGCCCAGCAGCTCCGGTCGGTGTACGACAACCTCAACACCCAGCTCGTCGTCCACGCCGGAGCTGACCGAGCTCACGGCCGTCTTCGCGGGTCTGAGCGTCCTGCTGCTCCTCGCCGGGGGCATGGGTTCGATGCTCTGGCTGGGGCGAATGCCATGAACGAGCTACGTGGACGCTCGCCGTGTCGCCCCGAGCCGCCTCCCGAAGGTGAGCGCCCGATGAACTTCCTGTGGTCGAGCTTCCTCGTGCTCCTGGTACTGCTGCCGATCGCCGTGCTCGTCTATGCCTGGAGCCTGCGCCGGCGCCGCCCGACGGCCGTCCGCTACTCGAGCCTGGAGCTGATCCGGGTCGCGGCGCCGGGCTCGTCGCGGCTGCGCCGGCATCTGCCATTCGTGCTGTTCCTGACCGCGCTCGGGGCGCTCATCATGGCCGCGGCCCGGCCGGTCGCCATCGTGCCGGTGCCGACCGACCAGACCACGATCATCCTCACGATCGACGTCTCCGGCAGCATGTGCTCGACGGATATCGCGCCCACACGGCTCGGCGCGGCCGAATCCGCCGCCGTCGAACTTCGTCAATGGCAAAGCGGCTTCGGCCCAGATCGGCCTGGTCGCGTTCAGCAGCTTCGCCGCCGTCGTGCAGCCACCGACCACCGACACCAATCAGCTCCTCTCGGCCGTCGGCAGCCTGGCCGTCGGCCGCCGGACCGCAATCGGCGAGGGACTGCTGGCCTCGATCGACGCGATCTCGCAAGTGGATCCGAGCGTGGCCAAGACCACGACGGACACCACGGCAGCCGGGCCGGCGGCGGCCCCGGTTCCGAAAGGCGACTACGCGCCCGACATCGTCGTCCTCCTCACCGACGGCGCGAGCAACGCCGGGATCGATCCGGTCACGGCCGCGCAGCAGGCGGTCGATCGCGGCATCCGGGTCTACACGATCGGCTTCGGGACCGCCGAAGGCGGCTCACTCGACCCGACCTGCGCCTCCCAGTTCCTCGGCCGCGAGCCCGGGATCGGCGGCGGATTCGGTGGTGGGTTCGGCGGCGGCGGCGGTTCGGTGGTGGCGGACGCCGGCGTGGGCAATTTCCGGCGCGGCATCGACGAAGCCACTCTCCAGCAGATCGCGGACATGACGGGCGGCAAGTATTACCCGGCCGAAAGCGCGGGCGATCTCAGCAGCGTCTTCGCCAGCCTGCCGCTCAACCTGATCGTCAAGCATCAGGTCGAGGAAGTCAGCGTCGTGTTCGTGGCCATCGGCGGGCTCCTCGCCGCCGGGTCCCTCCTCCTCAGCCGCGCCTGGCGGCCGGGGCCGTAGACCAGGCCCGAAGCCGGCGTGCAATCTAGCCCAGGATGGCCGCGAGGCGGGTCGAGCGATGCCACGCCCAGACCAGGCCGAAGGAAGAGGGGATGGCCAGACCCCAGGTCAGCAGCAGACGCGCCTCCGGACCGAGCACCGAGGTGAGTTGCTGCACGACGTCCAGGACGAGCGGGTGGACGAGGTAGACGCCCAGCGTCAGGGACGCAAGTGGCATCTCGCGAGCCACGGCCCGAAGCGCCCACATGGCCGCGATCGCGGCCGCGACGACGAGCGGACTGGCGTAGCTCACGGGCCAGGTGTCCGGGCCGTAAAGGCGGACTCCCACGATCAGGGCGAGCGTGGCGCCGGCGTAGAGCAGCAAGGCCAGGCGTCGATCCGGAGCCCGGCCTTCCAGCGCGGCGTAGCCGATGCCCACGTACCCGACGCCCCACGCGTAGCCGAGCCAGAACGCCTGGGCCTTGGCGACGCCCGCGATCGCCCGAACTACCACGACCAGGCCGCCCACCGCCCCGTAGACCCATGACGCCTGGGGCTGACGCACGAGCCAGACCACGACGACGATCGGGATGAGGAAGTAGAAGAACCACAGGTGCTCGCGAACGCCGGGGCCGAAGAGGGCCATCGCGACCCAGTTGCGGTCCTCCGATCCGCGCACCGTGGCCTCCACCACGTAGATGACGGTCCAAGCCGCAAGTGGCACCACCAGGCGAGTGAGCCGAGCGCGGAGGTCGATCGTCCTCGTCAGCAGGGTCCAGCCGGAGATGGCGAGGAAGATCGGCACTGCGCCGCGCGAAAGCTCGTTGCCCACGAGCGCGACCCAGTAGCTCGCACCGATCGCGGAACCGGCGACGACGAACGGCGCGGTCGCATGGATCGTCACCACCATGACCGAGCCAACCACTCGCATGGCGTCGATGTCGTGGCGTCGCATCGGGCCCAGCGTAGGGGCGTCCCCCCAGGCGGCGCCGTGGCCGCGGAAATCGCGTGGCCCCGTCCTGCCAGACGAGGCCACGCACCAGGAGGAGACCGCCGGTTCCACCGACCTGAGAACTCGCCGAGCCTGAGCGTTGCTTCCTTTCGGCTCGATTACGCGCAACCTCGTTGGCCTGCGGGGCGGCGACGGCGGGCCACGATAAGTCGCGGGTGAGTGCCCCGGGCCAGACTCAGGTGATGGACGATCGGAGTTCGGTGCGCTGATCCGCGCCGTCAGGCTGCGCCGCGGACTTCGCCAGGAAGATCTTGCCGTAGCGTCCGGCGTCGCCCGATCCACCGTTTCGCTGGTGGAGAACGGACACTTCGCCCACCTCTCGATGGAGACGATCCGGGCGATCGGCGCCGCGGCTGACATCCAGGTGGGCCTGCTCGGGAGATGGCGGGGCGGCGATGGGGAGCGCCTGCTGAATCGTCGACACTCGCTCCTGGCCGACAGCTTCGCCGCTTTCGTGTCCGGTCGCGGCGGCTGGGTGGTCGAGCCCGAGGTCTCGTTCTCAATCTTTGGCGAGCGCGGCTTCATCGATCAGCTGGGCTGGCACGCCGCCACGCGTCACTTGCTCCTCGTGGAACTCAAGACCGAGTTCGCCGATTTCAATGAAATGCTCGGAACGCTGGACCGAAAGACACGACTTGCCCGAAAGATCGCGGTCGAGCGCGGCTGGGCGCCCGAACTGTTGAGCGTTTGGCTGGTAGTCACGGACACCCGGACGAATCGTCGCCACGCGGCAGAACACGCAGCACTGCTCCGAGCGCGCTTCGCGCTCGACGGCCGATCGCTGGACTCGTTCCTCCGGAACCCTCGAGTCGCCACCTCTGGCATGGCTTTCTGGTCAGATGCCAATCACAGCGACACTAAGCGAGAAGCCAGTCGCAACATGACACGGGTCCGATCGCCCAAACGCCCGCAAGGGCCCGGCGGGGCCGTCACAGGGTCGAGATCGGAGGCAAGACCGGGTGACGGAGCGCGGCCTAAACCTTTGGGCCACTGAAGTAGCGCCAGATCGAGCCGAGTGTCGTCCTCACTGACCCTTGTCAGGATGCCAGGCCGCCGGCCCGGATAGCGTCGCGGTGGTTGCCGTCTGGCAGGATAGGTGCGGAAGGATCGGCGCGGAAGGACGGCGACGACTGCCGGCGGTCGGGCCGCGGCCGCCCTCGGGTGTTACGCCGTCGGCACCTTGTTCGGGGTGGAGGGGCCGCGCTCGTCGTAGCGCTTCCAGCGGTAGATCAGCGTGGAGATGAGCCAGCTGCCGACGAGAAGAGCGACGATCGCGACGCCGATCATGCCCATGTCCAAGCCGCCGGCCAGCGCCCAGATGCCGCCGCTCAGTCCCAGCTCGGAGCCGATGACGCTGAGCGCCTCGAGCCCGCCGACGAGGAACGCGATCAGCACCGACACGAGCGTGATGTTCAGGTTGTAGTAGAGCTTCCGGATCGGCTTGATGTAGGCCCAGCCGTATGCCCCGAGCATCAGAACCCCGTCGGTGGCGTCGACGAGAGACATGCCCGCGGCGAAGACGGCCGGCAGCAGGACGATCAGCCAGATCGGCAGATGCGACGCGCCGGACGTAGCGGCCAGGCCGAGCAGCGCGACCTCCGAGGCCGTGTCGAAACCGAGCCCGAACAGGACGCCGAGCGGGTACATGTGCCAGCTCTCGCGGATCGACTTGAGCGCCGGGCGGAAAGTCGGGCCAGCAGGCCGCGGCTCGACAGGTAGTCCTCGAGCGACTCCTCGTCGTACGTGCCGCCCGCGGAGACCTTTCGGAACATCCGGTAGATGTCGAACAGCACGACCAGATTGATCAAGCCGATCAGGAGCAGGAACGACGCCGAAACCGATCGTCCCGACGATTCCGCCGATCGACCTCAAGGTGCCGTTCTGGACGTCGCTGATGAAGGCGGCCGAAGCGGCGATCAGGACCGAGAGCGCGACGACGATGGTCGAATGCCCGAGCGAGAAGAACAGCCCCACGGCCACCGGCCGCTTGCCGTCCTGCATCAGCTTGCGCGTCGAGTTGTCGATGGCGGCGATGTGGTCGGCGTCGACCGCGTGGCGCAGGCCGAAGCTGTAGGCCAGCAGGGCCGTCGGAAGCAGAATCGGGTACGAAATCGACGCCACGAGTACGAGGCCCCAGGCGACCACGTTGAACGCGACCAGGAACGCGTAGAGACGGACGATTCTGCGTCGGAGCTCGGGCGAGGTGCCGAAGAGTCTCCGGGCGGTTGAAAGCATTGCTACCTCGTACCGAAACGGATCAGGCGCTCGATGCGCCGAGGGCTCTGGGACGAGTCGCAATGATGCCCCAAAATCCCGATTCGCCCCGCCTAATTGCAACTTGTTGCATCAGGCGTCGGCCTGATCCGGTCGAGGGAACGAAGGGTCAGCGGACGGCAGTCGCCTGGCGACGCTCCAACCGAGCTCGGGCGCGAACCCGTTCCACTTCCCTATCGTGCGGCGGGGACGTCGAAACCAGGCCGGCCAGCAACTGGCGCGTCGCCGCCGACACCGATTCCACGGCCCGGTCGAACGCGGCCTGGTTTGCCGTGGAGGGCCGAGTCATGCCGCTGATCTTGCGGACGTACTGGAGCGAGGCCGCTTCGATCTCGTCCGCGGTGGTGGGCGGCGCGAAGTTGTGGAGTGTGTGGATCGATCGGCACATCGGCGCTGACCCTCGTCGCGGTACTGGGCAGCCGAATTGTCGAGCCCGGCGCGCATCGAGGCTCGGATGACCGCGACCCGTTCCCGAGCCCGAGCCTCCCTAGCGTTCCGGCGTCGTGTCAGGGTCTTGCGGAGCGTCCCCGGATCCGCTCGAACCGGAGGCGTCGGTCGGCGGGAAACCCACTTCCGGCCCGGCCGGTGGGTTCTCCTGTGCCGGGCCAGGCGGGTACGAGGCGGGCGGAAATGCCGAAGGCGGATAGGCCGAAGGCGGATAGGCCGGCGGGTAGGGAGCGGGCGCTCCGGGCGGAAACGCACCAGGTCCCGGTGGATATGGGCCGGGAGGGAAGGCCGTCGGTGGGTAGCCGGCCGGCCCAGCCGGGGGGCCGGGCGGGTACGAACCAGGCGGGTACGCACCGGGTGGATACGCGCCGGGCGGCGGTCCCCAACGGAGGCGGTCCCCAAGCAGGAGGCGGCCCCCACGCCGGGGGAGGATACGCACCGGGTGCTCGCCCAGCCAGGAGGAGGACCCCATCGCTCCAGGGCCGGGCCCATAGCCCTGCGCGGCGAGCCACCTGGGATCGACCGGATAGAGGCCGGGTATCTTCCGCGCGCGCTGGCTCTCGTAGAGCACCGCGACCATGAAGGCCAGCAGCACCGTCGCCAGCCCGGATCCGAGCGAGGAGATCAGCTGCGCCCCAAACGTGAATCGGCCGGCGGCGAACGGCAGGGAAACGATGCTGCTCACGAGCGCAATCCCCAGGCTGATCAGAGATGCCATCAGGTACCAGCCGAAGATCCGCAGGACCGCCCCCTGGCTGATCGACCAGCTCCGTCGGAGGCCCTCGATCGGCCCCGCGCCGTCGAAGATCGCCAGGCTGCCGAAGCTGAGGCGCATGGCCGCGTACACGGCGACGATCACGGCCGCAATGAACAGGATGATGCCGATCGGAGGCGAGGCCACCACCAGGACGACGAAAGCCAGGAAGGCCGCGAGCGACGACAAACCCCAAAAGCAAGCGCCGATGCCAGAACCAGAACGCCGCGGGCAACGAGCCAATCCAGCGTGAGGGGCGTCCGCCGGAGGCCCACGATCGCGAGGCCCCAGAAGTAGCAACTGGCCACGAAGGTGACGACGATCTCGAGTATCGACAGGACGATGAGTGCCACCGCGGCGCTGCCGGCATTGGACCCCCAGATGACACGGCCGTTGTACTGGTTCACGTGAACGATCTCGTCAAGGTTCGTGGCGAGATAGGTCGCGGCGGCTGCGTCTATCACGACGACGACGAGGAGTACTGGCAGCCAGCGCCGCCAGGTGGCGTGCATGTACGCCCAGGCATCTCGGACGCCTTCGGTCACGGTTATGGCGGCGGGATGGTTGCTGAAGCGGAACATCTACCCTCCTGGCCGGCGAAGGTCCGCGCGACTCGTTTGTCCGTGCGCCATGCGCATCGGCGTGAGTGTATTCGAGAAGAAGCCGCGGTCGGCGGGCTATGCTCCCCACGACGCAATCCAGCCGCGATTTTGGAGTGACAGTGAGCTCGACGTCGCCGGTACGAGTGGGCCTGCTCGGCTACGGTTTGGCCGGACACGTCTTCCACGGACCGTTGATCGAAGGCGGTTCCCGGACTCGAACTGGCGGCCATCCTGACGGCCAATCCCGAGCGGCAGGCGATCGCACGTCGGGAACATCCGGGGGCGCGTCTGTTCGACAGCCCCGAGCGGTTCTTCGAAGACGCGGCGAACCTGGACGTCGTCGTGGTGGCCACGCCAAATCGCTTCCACCTGCCCATGGCCCTGGCCGCGATCCAGCACCACCTGGCCATCGGTCGTGGACAAGCCGCTCGCGCCGACGGCAGCGGAAGGACGGAACCTCATCGAGGAGGCCGCCCGCCAGGGCGTGGCTTTGACCGTCTTCCAGAATCGCCGCTGGGACGGCGACTACCTGACCGTCAAGAAGCTCATGGCAGAAGGCGCGCTGGGCCGCGTGCTGCGCTTCGAGTCCCGTTTCGAGCGCTGGCGGCCGGAGATCAATCCGGGGTGGCGGGAGCACCCGTCGCCCGAAGACGCCGGCGGCCAACTCTTCGACCTCGGCGCTCATCTCGTGGACCAGGCGCTGCAGCTGTTCGGGCCGGCGACGCACGTGTACGGCGAAATCGACACTCGCCGGGCGGAAGCGCAGGTGGACGACGACTCGTTCGTGGCCCTGACCCACGCCTCCGGCACGCGCTCGCATCTTTTCATGAGCGCGACCGCGGCCCAGCTCGGCCCCCGAATGCGGGTCCTGGGCGACAAAGCCGGCTACACGAAGTACGGGCTGGACATCCAGGAGGATGCCCTGGCGGCCGGTGGCCGCCCCGACGCGGAAGGCTGGGGCGAGGACGATCCGGACCACTGGGGATTGCTCGGCCCGGAAGGCGACACGCATCCGGTACGCACGGAGCGAGGTCGATACCAGGACTTCTACTCCGGTCTGGGGGCCGCTCTGAGGGATGGCGCTCCGATGCCCGTAGACCCTAATGATTCGGTGCTCGCCCTCGACGTCCTCGAGGCGGCCCGGCGTTCATCGGCAACAGGTTCCGTGGTAAAGCTCGACAAGTCGAACTAGACACGTCGCGAAGGCGGCCGTCACCGCCTTCCGACCGCAGAGATGGAGCACGAGGGTAATGAGAGGGAGCCCTGTCGCGTTGCTGGGTGTCTGCGTGTGCGCGCTGGCGCTGGCAGCCGCGACACTCGGCGCGACGACTACCCAGCATTCAGGGTTGGCCACGAATCTGGGAGTGGCGCATTCAGAGGCGACGCTTCCCGGGACGGCCCGGCCGCATCCGACCGCCCGGTTGGCCGCGGCCGCCGCGACGCCGGCAATCCTCGCGCCCGCGGTGGTTGTCGCCCCGGCTGCGCCCGTTCCTTCGGCCGTTCCGGACGTCGCCTACCACGTCCCGATCCTGATGTATCACCGCATCGTCCCTCCAGCTGAGGCTGGCGATTCCCTGCCGTCGATGGTCACGGCCCCGGATCTCTTCCGGGCACAACTTCGCGAGCTCCATGGAGCCGGCTGGCGGACGATCACCCTCGAGCAGCTCGCGAGGGCGATGCGATCAGGCGCGCCGGTGCCGCCGCGGACCTTCGCCATCACGATCGACGATGGCTGGAACGACGGTTACACGCATGCCTTCCCGATGATGCGCGACTACGGCTACAACGCCACCTTCTTCGTGATCACGAGCCGGATCGGCGTGGGCGACTTCCTCTCCAAACGCCAGCTGCTCGCCCTCCAGGCCGCGGGCAACGAGATCGGCAACCACACGATGACCCATGTCAAGTTGACGACCCTCGACTTCGACCATGCCGCAGCCGAGATAGACGGAGCCTCCACGGCGCTCGCCCGAATCATCGGCCACCGGCCGGTCTCGCTCTCGTACCCCAAGTCGGGCGTCGAGCCGTGGGTAGTCGCCGCGGCGGGCCAGTGTGCGGGCATCCAGATCGCCGTCACCACGTTCGCCGGCCCAACCGAGAGCTGGCGCACGCGCCTGGAAACGCCTCGAGTCAGAACCGACGACACGACATCGGGCGCGGCGCTCCTCGCCAGGCTCCAGGCGATCCGCTAGATCCTGCCTTCGACCGCCTGGTCCACCATCCGGGACCCGGGCAGCGGAACGCAGCGGTCTTCCAGCGCGCCCGTAGCATGCCCCCGGACGCAGGTCGACCCTCGCGGGAAGACGGGAAGGACGGTGTGACGTGGCCCTATCTATCTGCATCAGGGAGGTCCGCACGCAACCGGCCACCCCTCGCCAGGCCGATGGCTTTCGTCATCGCCGGGTTCCTTGCCCTAGGCTCCGTGGTCGTCTCCACGCCGCGTGCGAACGCCGGAGCGGCAATCGCGGAGTGGCCCGTGTATCACCAGAACCCGGGCAGGACCGGCCTGGACGCGGCTTTCCCGACTGTCAACGGCACGCTCTCGACCGGCTGGTCGGCGGTCCTCGACGGAGCCGTCTACGCCGAACCTCTGGTCGTCAACGGTTCGGTGATCGCGGCCACGGAGGGCGATAGCGTCTACGCCATAAACCCCGCAAACGGCGCGGTCCAATGGCGGAAGAACCTGGGCACCCCGGTCCCCCTCTCCACATTGCCATGCGGGGGCATCGATCCGCTGGGCATCACGGGCACGCCGGCCTTCGACCCCGTGACGGACTCGATCTTCGCGGTCGCGGAGGTCACCGGGCCTCAGCACATCCTCTTCGCCCTCGATCCGGCGACGGGGGCGATCCGCTGGTCGCGCAACATCGACCTCGCGGGCGACGACCCTAAGACGCATCAGCAGCGGCCGGCCCTCGCCGTGGCGAACGGTTTCGTCTACGTCGGCCTCGGCGGTCTGGCCGGCGACTGCGGCCAGTACGTCGGCGAAGTGATCGGCGTTCCCGCCACAGGCACGGGCGCGACGATCTCGTATCGCGTCCCGACCACTCGCGAGGGCGCCATCTGGGCCACGGGCGGCCCCGTCATCGACGGCTCCGGCAATCTGTACGTCTCCGTCGGCAACGGCGCCTCGACCACGACCTACGACGGCAGCGACTCGGTGATCGAGCTGTCGCCCACCCTGGCGCAGCTGAGCCTATTCGCCCCGTCCTCGTGGGCAGCCGACAACGCGAGCGACCTGGACCTCGGGTCGATCAGCCCTGCCCTGGTGCCCGGCGGCTGGGTATTCATCTCCGGCAAGAGCGGCACGGGCTATGTCCTCAAGGCCGGCGCACTCGGTGGGATCGGCGGCCAGGTGGCCTCGGCGCCGGTTTGCGCGGGCTTTGGCGGGATGGCCCAGAGCGGCAACACGATCTACGTGCCGTGCACCGGCTCGATCCGTGAAGTAACCGTCGACGCCGGAACCGGCGCCCTGACGACGGGCTGGACCAGCACCGCCGCGGGATCGTCACCGGTCGTCGGTGGCGGCGCCGTTTGGAGTGTCAACACGAGCACCGGCCGTCTGTTCGCCCTCGACCAGTCCACGGGCGCGACGCTCGGCTCCATTGCCGTCGGACCGGTGCCCCATTTCGTCTCGCCCACGCTCTGGCAGAACCAGGTCCTGGTCGGGACCATGTCGGGCATCACCTCCGTCGGCATGGCCACCTCGACTTATCATCCCCTGCCTCCCGCGCGACTCCTCGACACGAGAACGGGCAACGGCCTGTCGGGCAAGCTCGTCGCGAACACACCGCGAACCTTCCAGGTGACCGGCCGCGGCGGCGTGCCGGCCGGCGCCAGCGCCGTCACGGGCAACGTCACGGTCGTGAGTCCGAGCCATTCGTGGGCCGTATTCCTGGGTCCACAGGCCGTCGCAAATCCGACCACTTCGACCATCAACTTCGCGGCGGGACAGACGACCGGCAACGGAGTGACGGTCGTGCTTGGGACCGGCGGAACCCTGTCCGCGACCTTCATGTCCACGGCCGGCCAGACGACGGATCTCGTCTTCGACGTCACCGGCTACTTCACGCCCGACAACACCGGCTCAACCTATCACCCGATCGCCCCGACACGAATACTCGATACCCGAACCTCAACCGGTCTCTCGACCAGACTGAGCGCCGGTACGCCACGGACTTTCCAGGTGAGTGGCAAGGGCGGCATTCCGGCCGGCGTCGTCGCGATCACCGGAAACCTGACAGTCGTGGCTCCGTCCAATGGCTGGGGCGTCTTCGTTGGCCCCACGGCGTCGGCGACCCCTGCCACGTCATCGGTCAACTTCACGGCCAATCAGGTGAGCGGCAACAACTTGACCGTGGGCCTCGCGACTGACGGCAGCCTGTCGGCCACGTACATGTCCACGCCGGGCAACACCACCGATCTCGTCCTCGACGTGACCGGGTACTACACGGCTGACCTGACGGGTGCGGTATTCGTGCCGGTCCCGCCGACACGGCTCCTCGACACGCGCGTCGGGACCGGTTTGACGGGCAAGCTTTCGGCGGGCGTGCCTCGAACGTTTGCGGCCGCGTCCCTCGGCGGCTTCGCGACCGACGCGTTGGCCGTCACCGGCAACCTGACGGTCGTCAACCAGTCCGCGGGGTGGGCCGCCTTCATCGGTCCCACGCCGGCGGCGAGTCCCGGCACCTCGACGCTCAACTTCAGTGCGGGCGAGGTCAAAGGCAACGGCCTGACGGTGGAACTGGGATCGAACGGCAGCCTTTCGGCGACCTATATTTCGAGCTCGGGCAACACCACCGATCTGGTCCTGGACATGACCGGCTATTTCGTCCAATTCGTGAGGTAGCGCGCGGTCACGGCTCGGTGGCCGCGTGGCTCAGCAGCTGGAGGAGCCACGATGGCCACCCTGTACCGGGACGCGGCGTTCGCGGACGGACGGTCGGACCGGCTTCGTATCGGCGTCAGCATCCTCGTCGTGGATGGCAGGATCGCCTGGATTCGGCCGAGCGACGACGAAGGACCGCTGCCTGACGACGGCGAGGCCGATTCCGAACGCCGGCCGGCCTCCGAAAGCCCGGGCGCGCAGGCGGCCGAAGGCGGGCGCCGGGCCGAAGGTTCGATCGAAGTCGTCGACGCCAGCGGCTGCACGTTCGTGCCCGGCATGGTGGATTGCCATTCGCACCTGACGCTTCCGGGCGGCGCGCACTGGATCGACCGCGTGGCGGACTCGCCCGCGACCCTGGTCGCTGTCGCCGAACACAACGGCCGGCTCATGACCTCGGCCGGCGTCCGGTGGGCCCGCGACGTTGGCGCGTCGATCGGGATCGACCCGGTCGACGGGCGGGAGCGGGCACTCAATCTGGGAGTCCGCGACCGCTGGCGCGGCCGGGCGGGCTTTCCGTACGTTCGGGCCGCCGGGACGTGGCTCGACAAGGAAGGGACGCGGATCGGCCGGCCATCGAGCCAGGCGTCGAACGCGGACGAGCTTCTCGCCGCGGCGCGGCGCCAGCTCGACGATGGAGCGGACCTGCTCAAGCTGTATCTCGACGGCCCCGAGCCGGGAGTGGCTCCCTGGACTCGCACCGAACTCGAGCCGGTCGTGGAGGAGGCCCATTCGCGCGGCGTCAAGGTGACGGCCCACTCCGGGTTCCTCGCCGGGGCGCGCGTCGGAGTGGCCGCGGGCGTGGATTCGATCGAGCACGGGATGGAGCTGGACGCGGAGGTCGCCGCCGAGATGGCCCGGCGAGGGACCGTTCTCGTCAGCACGCTTTCGGTCTTTCGATCATGGAAGACGTTCGGGGCCACGACGCGGGTGGAACGCTTCGTCTCGCCCGAGGGACGGGCGCGCGTGGCGGCGCGGGAGGAGCGAGCCCAGGAGAGCGTGCGTCTGGCGCACGCGGCGGGCGTGGCCATTGCCTGCGGAACGGATTTCGGCGGCGGCTCGACCCGCGCCAACCAGCTGGCGTGGGAAGTGGAATCGCTCGTCGCCGCCGGTCTGGAACCCTGGGAGGCACTCGCCGCGGCGACCTGGCGTGGCGGCGAGCTTCTCGGAGAGGCCGACGCCGGCGTGATCCGCGAGGGCGGACCTGCCGACTTCGCGCTGGTCCACGGGGACCCGCTATCGGACCCGACGGCACTCTGGCGGATCTGGCGGGTGGCCTGGGTCTAGCGCCGCGCGGCCGGGCCGTGGCCGCCGGCCGGGCCGTGGCCGCCGGCCGGGCCGTGGCCGCCGGCCGGGTCGCGCGCCGGGCCGTGGCCGCGGGCCGCCTCGTCGCGACGGCTGCCCGCCCCGACGACTTCCTAGAGTCCGGCGATCGTGACCTCGATCAGGGGGCTGTGCTCGATCATCGCTTCGAGGTCCGTCCGCTGCCAGGCCCGCGCCACGTGGGCGAGGATCGTTCGGCGTTCGGCGGGGTCGTCGATGATGCGGGCCGTCGCCGGAAGATCGGCCCGGGCGCCGTTCTTCACATGGAAGGTAAATTCGGGCCTGGCCTCGAGGTTGGCCAGCCAGCTGCGACGCCGGGCCGGGTTCGGCTGGCCGCTGATGTAGATGCGTCCGTCGATGACGTGGAACGCGATCTCGATGCGACGCGCCTCGCCGCTCACGCGACCCGTGGTAGTGATGTCGACGAGTCCGCCGTGGCTCAGGGCCTGGCGAGTGGCGGCGTCGATTTGATTCGAGGCTGAAGAAGTGGACTGTTGCATGGTCAACCATGCTAGCCGCGCTTCGGGCAAGGACTTCGTGGCGGCCCCGCCAGGTCACCTACCGAGACGGGGCCGGAGTCCTGGAAGCAGACGATCGGGGCGAGACGCTCGAGCTCGGTGAGCGGCGGCACGGACGAGTCCGAGGCGATCAGATTGAAGACGACCTGGTCGGCTCCCGCCTCGAACCTCTCGGCGACCTTCTCGGAGATCTGCTCGGGAGTGCCCCAGGCGACGATCTCATCGAAGAGCCTGGTCGAACCCGGCAGGTCCAGGTCCGCATCCGACCATCCCAGGCGCGCCAGGTTGTTGCGATAGTTCTCGGCCCGAAGGTAGTTGGCCAGATGGCGATCGCCGATCGTTCGGGCGGCCCGCAGGTTGTCCGCGAGCACGACCGGCAGATCGGCTGCCAGGAAGGGCTCGGGGCCCAGGATGGACCTGACTTCGCGGACATGCTCACACGTGGTGAAGTACGGGTAAGCGCCGGCGGTCCGCTCCGCCGCGAGCGCCGACATCTTCGGTCCCAGTGCGGCAAGCACGATCGGCGGCATCTCCGCTTCGGGGCCGCGCCAGGTCACCTCGGTCATGGCGGTCAGGTAGTCGCGCATGGCCGAATACGGGCGGCTGTAGTCGTGGCCACGGGCCCGGACGATGGGCGCATGGCTGACGCCGATGCCCAACAGAAAGCGGTGCGGGAACGCTTCGGCGAGGGTCCGGCCGCCGTTGGCCATGGCGGCCGCGTCGCGAGCCCAGATGTTGGCGATCCCGGTCGCGACCACGAGCCTCTCCGTCGCGGACAGCAGGATCGCCGCCCGGCCGAACGCCTCCTGCGCGAGCCCCTCCCCGACCCACAGGGTTCCGTAGCCGAGCTGCTCCATCTGGCGGGCAAAACCGCGTTGGATCGACGAGGGCTGAGCGTTGAGCGGCCCGGCGAAGACGCCGAAACGACCGGGGGCGATGCCGTCGAGCCGGGACAAACTCATCCGTAACCTCGCGCTTGTTGACCGGAGGGGTGGGGCTGGCGGTGTGTCGACGCTCGGCCAGCCGGGCGAGCGAGTTCCGCTGAACCTGATGATCGGGCAAGCTCGCATACGATTGCGAACAGTTCCCCTGCCCGCATCGACCCGTTCTCACAGCGAGACAAGACGCGACTTCGCGAAAGTGCCCTCTTGCCTGGAGACGACGTCCGACCTCCCGCGCGGCCCGCCGGCCGCCCGCCGGCCTCCGGCCGCGGGCCCGGGCCGCGCGAGCCTGGCCCTCAGCCGAGTTGCGGTGGACCGCCGGCGATCCTGCGACGAATCGAGTCGACGGACGGAGTCAGCCAGTTCGCCTCGATCCACCACGTGGCCCCGGCCTCCGCGTAGCGCGCCACGGGTTCGCTGCCCACGCGCGCCGGCCTGCCCGCTGACGACGACCTCGAACGGCCGGCCGGCCAGCTCGGCGGGCCGCTCGCGCTCGCAGAACTCGACGAGAGCACGCGTTTCGGCCGCGTCGGCCACCTGGGCCACGACGCCGTCCCAACGTAGTGCCCGCCGGATCGATCGCTCGTGCGGCCAGGCTCCCACGACCCAGATCGGGATCCGCGGCTGTTGTACGGGCGTGGGCTTGAAGGTCATCGGGCCGAATCGGTAATGACGGCCTTCGAACCCGAACGGTCGCCCGCTCCACAGGCCGTCGAGGATCGCGAGCGACTCGTCGAGAAGTTGCGCCCTGGTCACGATGTCCACCGGCTCGCCGACGTTGGCGAAAGCGGCGTCGTCGAGCGCGCCGAGACCCACGGGTACCACGAGCCGGCCGTTCGACAGGCGATCGAGCGTCATGGTTTCGCGCGCCAGCTTCCAGGGCCGGCGGCGCGACGGCGGAGTCACGATCGCGCCCAGTCTGACGCGGGTCGTCTTGACGGCCATCGCCGCCATGACCACCCACGGGTCGTAGATCTCACCGTCGCCGACGGCTACGCCGTCGAAGTAGAAGACGCCGTCCCAGCCTGCCTCCTCGGCCTCGTGTGCCAGGCCTGCCATGACGGCCGGATCGCCCGCGTTGACGATGATCCCGAAAGCGCATGCGGGCATTCTCCCGGCGACGTGCCGCGTCCGGCAAGCCGAGACGGCAAGGCCAGGCGGCCAGCCGGCCGCTGCCCCCGGCTCTCGCCGCCTGATGCGACGGACGTTGCCAGGCCGAGTCGGGCCGCGCCAGCATCTCGCGGCAGCCCAAACGGGGTCGAGGGAGACGATTCGTGGGCAAGTCGCAGATTCGGGCGCGCATTTGAACCGCAAGACCGGCACGTTGTTCGCCGCGATCCTGGGAACCGGAGTCGTGTTCCTCGACTCGACCGTGGTCAACGTGGCCCTCCAGAGGATCGGGCAAGACCTGCCGAGCAGCTTCTTCGGCGTCCTCGAGGGCGAGTCCTACGTCTACAACGCCTATCTGCTGAGCCTGAGCGCGCTCCTCATCCTCGCCGGAGCGCTGGCCGACGCCTACGGCCGTCGCCGCTTCTTCAGGATCGGGCTGATCGGCTTCGGCGGCATCTCCATGCTGTGCGGCCTGGCCCCGAACATGGAGAGCCTCATCGTCCTGCGCATCGCCCAGGGCGCCGCCGGGGCCCTGCTCGTGCCCGGTTCGCTGGCCCTTCTCACCAGCACATTCGAAGGTCCGGCACGCGGGCGGGCCTTCGGCCTCTGGGCGGCGGCGGCCAGCGCCACCTCCATCCTCGGACCGATCGTCGGCGGCGTCCTCGTGCAGACGCTGACCTGGCGGGCGGTCTTCTTCATCAACATCCCGATCATCCTCGTCGCCCTGTGGGCCTTGCGGCGGTACGTCCAGGAGAGCAGCAACCCGGACGCCGCCCGGCGCTTCGACTGGCTTGGTGCCGCGGTCGTGGCCCTGGCGGTCGGCGGCCTTTCCTTCGGCGCCATTTACGGCCAGCAACATGACTGGCAGGGCCCCGTGGGGCCGGTAGCGATCGTCATCGGACTGGCCGCGGCGGTCGCATTCGTCGTCCTCATGGCCCGGGGCACGCATCCGCTGGTGCCCCTGGGGCTGTTCCGCTCGCGGAACTTCTCGGTGACGAACCTGTCCACGCTGCTGATTTACGGCGCGCTGTACGTGATCGGCTACCAGCAGGCCATCTTCAGCCAGGGGACGCTCGGCTACAGCCCCGTCGCCGCGGGCTTCATCTCGACCCCCGGCGCCTTGTTCCTGATCTTCCTTTCGTCGCGGATGGGCTCTCTCGGGGCGCGGTTCGGGCCGCGGCGCTTCATGACCATCGGTCCAATCGTGATGGCCGCCGGCATCCTCTGGCTGACCCGACTGCCCGCCGACAGCGCGCCCTGGAACCTGCAGCCGGGCAATCCGGCCAGCTGGATCCCGTCGAGCGGCTACCTGGTCGACTTCCTGCCGTCCTCGATCCTGTTCGGGCTCGGCCTCGCGATCACGGTCGCGCCGCTTGACGACCGCGCTCATGACGTCTCTTCCCGAGGCCCGGGCGGGCCTGGGCTCCGCGATCAACAACGCGATCTCCAGGGTTGGCCCGCAGCTTGCCGGAGCGCTCGTCTTCGTCGCCGTCACGGGCGCTTTCTACGCCGACCTGTCGAACCGGGTGCCCGGCCTCGATACGAGCTCGCAGCAGGTCCGGCTCCAGGTTCCGCCTCTCAACCGGCCGGACGCATCGGTCTCACCGGACGTAGTCGCGGCCGCGTACCAGTCGTCGACCGATTCGTTCCACCTCGCCATGGCGATCTCCGCGGGGCTGCTGGCCGTGGGCGCGGTGGTCAACGGCATCGGCATCCAGGACGAGTTGACCCGTCGCGGCTCCGGGCAGCAGTCGCCCGACGCCGAAAGCGAGCGGGACGAGGGCCACGCGGCCGCCTGACGACCTTCGCCACGACCTCAGCCGCGAGACGGCCTGACTCCACGCCGGCCCATCACGAAGAAGCGGCCGAAGCTGGTTGCCTCGGCCGCTTCCAAAGTGAACGGGGGAGAATGGCCCGGGCCGCGTCGGCCCGCACGTTCGAGCCTACGGCAGGCTGTTCTGCGTCAGCCACTCCTTGGCGATCGTCGGGACGTCCTTCTTGTCGAAGACGTACTCGGCGTTGAGCTTGGTCAGCTCGTCGGTGGTCATCTTGGCCGAGATGTTGTTGAGGATCGCCTCGAAGCTCGCCTTGTCCACCTTGGCCAGCAGGTCGTTGCGGACGAGCGGGGCGATGTTGTCGGCGGGCTGGGTGTGCTTGTCGTCAGCCAGGATCACCCAACCGTTCTGGGCGATGTCGGGCTGAGTGGAGCAGAGCTCGCCGACGTCGATCGTGCCGGCCTTGATGGCGTCGACCATCGGCTGGTCGCAGGCCGAGAGCGGCAGAGCGTTCGAGACGTCGATCCCGTAAGCGCTCTTGAGCGCCGCCGCGCACACCGGGTTGGTGGAGCAGTCGGTCGCCACGCCGAACTTGAGCGCCGGGGTGATGGCCGCGACCTGGTCGAGTGTCGTCAGGTTGTCCTTGGTCGACGTCGCCTTGGTGACCACGAAGGCGTTCTGGTCCGCCGCCGGCGAGAAGTTGAGAACGGTGATGCCACCGCCCTTGCCGGTCAGGATCGTCTGGAGCGCGGTTTCGTTCGCCGCCGGATCGCCCGTGGCCTTGCCCTGGTAGAAGGCCAGGCCGCTGCCGATGTACTCGGGCTTGAGGTCGATCTTGCCGCTCTCGAGGGCCGCCGCCGTGACTTTGCGGGTGCCGAGGCCGAGCCCGGTCCGGTCGATCTTGTAGCCCTTGGCCTCGAGCGCCTGGGCGTAGATCTCGGCCATGATTTGCGACTCGTAGAAGCCGTCGGACCCGAGTTTGATGGTGACGTTGGCGGCGCCCGTCGCGCCCGCCACCGTCTGGCTGCTCGAGCTTCCGCTCCCACCCGACGAACAGGCGCCCACGAGCACCATGACCGCCGCCCCGAGAGCCAGCATGCGGGTTATCCGCATTGGGTCCACCTCCCTATTCCCACCGCGCGATCCATAAGCTGGCCCGCGCACGGCGCTGAGCCGAGCATAGGTTGAGGAGTGTCAATCTCTGACAGGATTCCCGTCAGGCGCACCGCGGAATACGCGTCGGGCCGGCCCTGGACTCAGTTAGCGGTACGGGCGGTCAGTCCCGGCGACACCAGCCGGTGCTCGACGAGCGTGAAAAGCCGCGAACGTGACCAGCGCCAGCGCCGCAACGAGCACGACGCCGCCGAACAGCTCGCCGTTGTCGTGGTTGGCCTCGCCCAGGATGATGTAGCGGCCCAGGCCGCCGAAGCCGAAGATCGATGCCGAGCGTCGCGGTGGCGATGACCTGGACCGCGGCCGAGCGGATGCCCGTGGCGATCACGGGCAGCGCGATTGGGATCTCCAGATTCGTCAGGATCTGACGCTCCTTCATGCCCATCCCGCGAGCGGCCTCGATGAGGTCGCGGTCCACCGACGCCACGCCCTGATAGGCAGTTGACCAGAAGCGGCGGGCCGGCCAGCACGACCATGGCGATCAACGTTGGGTAGAGCTTGAAGCCGAGATCCGGGTCGATCGCCGTGGTGAACGGAACGAGCAGCGCCGATGACGGCGAACGACGGCAATGCCCGCCAGGCATTCGCGGACGAGACGATCAGCCACGAGAACCGGCCGGTAGTGGCCGATGTACGAGCCCGAGCGGCAGAGCGACGACGCGCGGCCAGCAGCAGCGAGCCGCGCTCAGGGCGACGTGCTCCTCGAGCCTGGCCGGAATGCCGTTGGGCCCCTGCCAGTTCGCCGGGTCCGCGAGCCACTGGATCGCTGCCGCATTGACGATGTCCATCACTCCTAGCGCACCGAGGCCCGGGCCGCGGCCCAGGGCGTGAGCAGACGCTGCAGCAAACACGAAGCCGAGGTCCGCGGCCACTGCCAGGGCGATCGAGAGCAGCCCGCCGACGAGGATCTCGGTCGAGAACGTGCGGTTGTAGCCGTCGAGGATGTAGTAGCCCAGGCCACCGAAGCTGTTGCCGATGATCGCCGAGACGGTCACGAGCCCGATGGTCGAGACGGTCGCGAGACGGAGGCCGGCCACGATCAACGGCACCGCCAGGGGCAGCTCCACCCTGCGCCAGCGCTGGCCGCGCGAGAAGCCCATGCCGTCCGCGGCGTCGAGCACGTCCGGCGGGACGGAGTCGAAGCCCGCGACGATGTTGGGCACCAGCAAGACGAAGGTGTAGAGGACGAGCGGAACCTCGGCGGTCAAGGTCGTCAGGCCGGTGATGGCGACCAGCGCGGCGAACATGGCGAAGCTCGGGATCGTGTAGGCGACCGTGGCGCTGACGGCGATCGACTGGGTAGAGCCGGCGCTGCCGGATCGACGAGCGTGGCGAGCGCGAACGAGATGGCGAAGCCGACGACGATCGCGATCGCGGCCAGCTAGAGGTGCTGGCCGACCCGGTCGCCGATGGCGCCGACGTGGACCCGATCCAGTCCCAGCGGATCAGCGGCTCGCCGTTCATATCCTCGGCCTCTCGAGTGGCTGCTCGGCGTCACGGCTATCGCCGTGTCGTCCGCCGCTACCAGCTCGTCGTTGAGGGCCGCGGCGATGGCCTCGACCGTGACCAGCCCTCGGGGCTTGCCGTCGTCGTCGAGCGCCACGCCTCCGCGAGTGTCCGCGGCCAGGAGAACGGAAAGCGCATCGCGGAGCTTCGTCCGGGGCCCGAACTCGGGCAGGCCCGTGCGGCCGTCGAGGGGCTCGGGCGAGAGATCGCGGATGGTTCGGAGAGACAGCCGCTTGAGGCCGCGATCCGCGCCGACGAGTGCGGCCACGAAATCCGACGCGGGCTCGGCCAGGATCCGGTCCGGCGGCCCGAACTGGACGAGGCGGCCCTGGTTCATCACGGCGATCAGATCGCCCATCTTCACGGCTTCGTCGATGTCGTGGGTGACGAAGAGGATCGTCTTCGCGAGCTCGCGCTGGAGTCGGAGGAACTCGTCCTGGAGGCGCTCCCGGGCGATCGGGTCGACTGCGGCGAACGGCTCGTCCATGAGCATCAGCGGCGGATCCGCGGCCAGGGCTCGCGCCACTCCGATCCTCTGGCGCTCGCCGCCGGAGAGCTGGGAAGGGTAGCGGGACCGGTAGACGGCCGGGTCGAGGCCGACGAGCGAAAGCAGCTCCTCGGTTCGAGCCGCCTTTCGGTCCTTGGGCCAACCCTCGAGGCTTGGCACCACCGCCACGTTCTCGCCGACGGTGAGATGCGGGAACAGGCCGACCTGCTGGATCACGTAGCCGATCCGACGGCGCAACTGGGTGACGTCCTGGGTCGTGACGTCCACGCCGTCGAGAAGGATCTGGCCGCCGCTCGGCTCGATGAGCCGGTTGACCATCTTGAGGCTCGTGGTCTTGCCGCAGCCCGACGGTCCGACCAGGACGCAGATGGAGCCGGACGGGACGGTGAACGAGAGGTCCTCGACGGCGGCCGGGGTGTAGGCCTTCCGCCGACCGTCGCGGTCGAATCGACCTCCTCGGCCGCTTGGTGCCATCGGTGGCGGGACCGGAAGACCCGTGGAATTCGCGGGGTCGACTCCGAGCGGATCGGGTGCGGCGCCGGCGAGCGCCCCGGGACCGGATCCATAGCGCTTCGACACGCCCCGGAACTCGAGGGAGGCGGCGTGTCCTCCCTTTCCGGATGCATCCCTGCCGGCGGTCGACGCGGGGTTCATGAACACTCCCCCATGAGCCTGCCCGAACGGGCGGCGCCAATCTGGACCCGACGATTGTGGGCCGCCGGCCGACCGCCCGGCTCAGCGATCTTGCGGGGTTGCACGATGCAGACTCCGCGCCGGCATCGTTGGCATCGCCGGCATCGTTGGCGCGATTACGCCGGCCCATCACCGGTAGATCCGGTGGGACGCAATGGGCCGGCGCGCCCGCATTCTCCGGGACGCGAAGCCTGCCCAGAAGAGGGCTGCCCAAAGGGATTGGCGCGCGCAACGACCGTCCCACGATTCATGGTTCGCGGCCCCGGCAGCGGTGAGCCGCGATCGGTCGAGCCGTGGCGGTTGAGTCCGCGACGTCGCGAGCCTCTGCGACGGCGACCCTACCCCACCACCTGCGCAATTTGACATCCCGTCCTATTATTAGACCGACGGTCGGTATGGTAATCAGGACGGAGTCGATGGCTCGAACGCTCAATGCGACGGCACACGCGGTCCGGCGGGATACGTTCGTGGATGCCGCGACGCGGCTGATGCAGAGCAGGGGCTACGAAAGCCTCAGCATCCAGGACGTGCTCGACGAGACGGGGGCGTCGAAGGGGGCGTTCTACCACTATTTCGACTCGAAAGAGGCGCTCCTCGAAGCGATCATCGATCGCATCGTGGTCGCCGCGCTCGAGGCCGTCGAGCCGATAACGCTGGCCTCGGACAAGACGGCGGTCGAGAAGCTGGTTGGGATGTTCAGCGGCATCTCAGGCTGGAAGACCGCCCGCAAAGAGCTGATGCTCGCGATCCTGCAGGTCTGGATGTCGGACGACAACATCGTGGTGCGGGAGAAGTTCCGCGGCTCGATGGCGCCACAACTCCGCCCGCTGCTGACCCAGATCGTCGCCGAGGGCAAGTCCCAGGGCCTGTTCGACGTGGACGACCCGGCCAGCACGGCCGACATCGTCGTGGGGCTGATCGCCTGGGCCAACGAGTCGGCCAGCCGCCTCTTCCTGAACTGCCAGAGCGGCAGCGGCACCGTCGCTGAGGTGCGCCGGCTCGGAGATGCTTTCCAGCAGGCCCTCGAGCGCGTACTCGGGGCACCGCGGGGCTCGCTGTCCTACATCGACGAAGAAACCATCCAATTCTGGTTCGGCTGAACCAGCGGCAACCAAACTCAATCACGACACGGGCAAGGAGCGGCGATGACGTCGGTCATTCGAACCGAGAAGCTGACAAAGAACTACGGCACGCACCGGGGGATCATCGACGTCGACCTGGAGGTCCAACGGGGCGAGGTTTTCGGCTTCCTCGGACCGAACGGCGCGGGCAAGACGACCACGATTCGGACGCTCCTTGACCTCATCCGGCCGACCAGCGGCAAGGCCTACGTGTTCGACATCGAATCGTCGGCCGATCCGGCAGCCATCCACAAGCGCGTCGGCTATCTGCCGGGCGAGTTCACCCTCTACGACCGATTGACCGGCGGCCAGACGCTCCAGTATTTCGGCAACCTGCGGGGCGGCGTGGATCGGGCCTACCAGGCCCAGTTGATCGAGCGCTTCGAGATCGACCCGAAGCGGCGTTTCCGCGAGTACTCCAAGGGCAACAAGCAGAAGATCGGCCTGGTCGCGGCGCTGCAGCACAAACCCGAACTGCTGATGCTCGACGAGCCGACGTCGGGGCTCGACCCGCTGGTCCAGCAGACGTTCTTCAACATCGTCCGCGAGCACGTCAAGGACGGCGCCACGGTCTTCCTCTCCAGCCACATCCTCAGTGAAGTCGAGCGCAGCTGCGATCGGGTGGCCATCATCCGAGACGGCCGGCTGGTCCAGGTGGATCGCGTCGATGCGCTGCGGGATCTCGCCCATCACCAGGTCGAGATGCGGTTCCCGGGAGACGCCCCCATCGAAGAATTCCAGAAGCTCGAAGGCGTCAGCGACGTTGAGGCCACCGACCATACGATCCGCCTCCGAGTCTTCGGCCCGATCACCCCGGTGGTCCAGGTCGCGGCACGCCTCGGAGTGACCGATTTCCTGAGCCGCGAGCCCAGCCTCGAAGAGACGTTCCTGGCCCAGTACGGGCGTGCCGAATCCGTTGCCGCGGGGACGTCGACCCCGGCGGAGGTCAAGTGATGGCAACGCAGGCGGCGCCGCTGGCCGCTCCCGGTCACGTCTCTCTCTGGAGCCGCTTCTACGGCTTTGGCAGCGTCTACGCCAAGACGCTCCGGGATTCCCGACTGGCCTTTCTGATCGTCGGAGGCCTGCTTCTGGGCCTGATGGTCTACGGCTGGTACGCCATCCCTCTGGCTCTTCCGGACAGGGGCCAGGCCGCCAAGCTGATCGAGGACCTGCCCCCGATCCTCAAGGGCATGGGCGGGAATCCGGTCAACATCGACCGGATCGGCGGCTACATCTCCTGGAAGTACGGGCCCTTCTTCGCCGTGGTCGTGGGCCTGTGGTCGATCCTCGCGCTGTCCGGGACTCTCGCCGCCGAAGCCCGCAAGGGCAGCCTGGACATCGTGGCCGCATCGCCGTTCGGCAAGCGGCGGCTCGCCATCGAGAAGCTCGCGGCCCATGTCACCGGCATGGTCGCGATCATGATCGCCCTCGCGATAGTCACCTCTCTCAGTTCGGCCGCCTTCTCGGTCACCCCGCAGGACCACCTGGCCGTCTCGGAGTCGATCGGCTTCGCGCTGTGGCTCGGCCTGATCGGCCTCGCCTGCGGTTCCGTTGCCTGGGCGCTCGCGCCGTTCGTGGGTCGTTCGAGCGCAGCCGGCATCGCCGGCGGCTACCTGCTCGCGGGCTATGTCATCAGCGGCTACCAGACCGTGCTGCCGGGGCTACAGCCCATCGCGCTGCTGACGCCGTTCTACTGGACCTACAACGAGGTCCCCCTCGCCGGCCACTCGGATTGGCCGACGCTCATCCCGGTCGCCATCCTCGCCGTCGTCATGTTCGCAATCGGCATCGAAGCCTTCCAGCGCCGCGACCTGGGCACGGCCAGCGCCATTCCCGTACCGGCCATGCCGGAGACGCTGCTCGGGACGAGCGGGCCGACGCGCCGGGCTTTCGGCGAGCGCCTGCCGCTGGGGCTCGCATGGGGCATCGGCCTGGCGATCTTCGCCGGGATTCTTGCCGCTTCGAGTGCCTCGTTCTCGAGTGAGCTCAAGGGTTTGGGCGATTTCCAGAATCTCCTCAAGACCGCCTTTCCCAGGTTCGACGTTACGTCTCCGGGCGGCTTCCTCCAGCTTATGTTCACCTTCCTGGCCTACGTGATCGCCGGCCTCGGGGCTGCGACTCTCGTGGCCGGATGGGCCTCGGAGGAGCGCAACCGGCAGCTCGAGATGCTCATCACCACGCCGATGACTCGAGTGAAGTGGGCGGTTACGGGCGGCATCGGCATCTTCGGCTCGATCCTGGTCATGACCGCCCTGGCTGCCGCGGGCATCGCCGTGGGCGTCGTCGTGGCGGGTGGGGACGTCCTGACCCCCGCGGTCGGAGCGCTCACCCTGGCGCTCTGGGCCGGTGCCGTGGCCGGAGTCGGGCTGGCGGTCGGCGGTCTGTGGCGGACGTCGCTGGCGGCCGAGATCGCGGCCCTGTTCGCGATCGCGACGTTCCTCATCGACTTCCTCGGTCCCGCGCTCAAGCTGCCGGACTGGTTCAACCAGCTGGCTCTCACCTCCCACCTGGGCTTGCCGATGGTCGGCATCTGGGATTGGGCGGGCGTCGCGGCCTGCCTGGTCATCGCTTTCGGCGGATTGGCACTCGGCGCCGCCGGCGTGCGCCGCCGCGACGTGGGCTAAACCGGCGGCCCATCCGAGACGCCATCGCGCCTCGCCGCTCGATCGCGGCCGGGCAGCCCGCCGGCCGTCGCGACTCCACCACTCCTCCGGAGCGCGTTCACGAGTCCTTCATAGCTCGCCGTCAGCCTGTGTCTCAGGTCGGCGGTCACGCCCAGCCGACGCTCATCGAAAAACCACGGGCGTGACAGGAGACCATGACATGAGATACGGCGGTTTCCGCGTGGTTGCCGCCCTGGTGCTGATTGCGCTCGTGGCCGCACTCACCGGGGGTGCCTACGCGGCCGGCTATTCGGCGGGCGCAGCTTCAGGGACGACCAACGTCTCGCCGTGGGTCTACGGCGGCGCGTTTGGGGTCAGCCACGTGATCGGGTTCTTCGTCGCGATCCTCGTTCTGCTGCTGATCGTCCGGATCGTCGCCTTCGGGGCGTTCGGCCACCGGCACGGCGGCTGGGGCTATCGCGGCCGCTGGGATGGCGGCCAGCCTTCGGACTGGCAGCGCGGTCCCTGGCATGAGGCCCGCCAGGCAATGTTCGACGACTGGCATCGACGAGCCCACGAGGGCAACCCGCCCGCGACGGGCCCGAACCCTCAAAGCGGGCCGGCACCCCCAGGCTTGACGGCTTCACCCGAGGAGGCGGGCACCGAGCTCGCCTCCTCTTCCTCTTTTCCGCTCGCCTCGGCCGCCGCGGCACCTTAGGATGACCTCTCGTGAAGACCGTTCTCGTCGTCGACGACGAACCGCGCATCGTCGATCTGGCGCGCGACTATCTCGAGCACGCCGGATTCGCGGTCCTGACCGCCACCGACGGCCCCTCGGCGTTGCGCGCGGCCCGCACCCGAAAGCCGGACGTCCTGGTGCTGGACCTCGGTCTGCCGGGCATGGACGGCCTCGACGTGGCCCGGGAACTGCGCCGCGATTCGACCGTCCCGATCGTCATGCTCACCGCCCGCGACGACGAGCTCGACAGGATCCTGGGCCTCGAGATCGGGGCGGACGACTACGTCACCAAGCCGTTCAGCCCGCGCGAGCTGGTAGCCCGCATCCGCGCCATCCTGCGGCGCGTCGACCGCCAGGGCGAACCGGGCGATCGAAATCGAGGCTGCCGGCGTCGCGATCGACGTCGCCCGAATGCGCGTCGAGGCGGACGGGCGAACGGTCGAGCTGACGCCGACCGAATTCCAGCTGCTCCTGACGCTGGCCCGCCAGCCCGGCCGAATCTTCACCCGTGCCCAGCTCCTCGACGCCATCCACGGCCTGGCCTTCGAGACGTACGAGCGGGCCATCGACGCCCACGTGAAGAACCTTCGCCACAAGCTCGAGCCGGATCCGGCTCGGCCGCGCTACGTCCTCACCGTCTACGGCGTGGGCTATCGCTTCGCCGAGGACCAGGAGTGAGCGAGGAGCGGCCGCGCGCCCGGACTCGCCTCCGCCGGACTGGCCGCGCCCGGACTGGCGACGCCGGGACTGGCGCCGCCCCGACGACGGCCCCGAGACCTCGGCGGACGGCGAGATGCGTGGCGAGCCTTCCACCGTCACGGGCGAGGCTACGGTCCAGAGCGGCCGCTGGGACTATCCCGGCAGCCACCCGCGCCCCGACTGGTGGCCGGCCGACGAGCCCTGGCCGCCGGTGCGGCAGTTCCCGTGGCGCAGGATGCGCCGCCTGTTCTTCGTCCGCGTCGCCATCGGCGTGGCGCTCGTCATCACCCTGGTCGTCCTCGGGCCCATCCTGGTCCTGGCCCAGGTCCTCTCCGTAACCGGTCTGCGGGAGCCGGCCTCGGGGATCCTGGCCGCGCTCCTCCTCATCGGCCTGTTCATCGCCATGGGCACGTTCGGCCGGGGCGCCCGGCGTTTCGCCGTCCCGTTCGGCGACCTCATCGAGGCGGCGGGCAAGGTGGAAGCCGGCGACTACACGGCCCGGGTCGCGGTGCCGCGGCGCAGCTGGCGAGAGCTCCGCGCCCTGACCGAATCCTTCAACTCGATGGCCGCCCGCCTCCAGACCGACGAAGAGCAGCGGCGAACGCTCCTGGCCGACGTGAGCCACGAGCTTCGGACGCCGCTGGCGGTCTTGCGTGGCGAGCTCGAGGCGATGATCGACGGCGTGCATCCGATCGACGAGGCGCATCTTGCCGCGGCCGTGGATCAGATCCAGATGCTCACCAAGCTCGTCGAGGATCTGCGGACCCTGGCCCTCGCCGAAGCGGGCACGCTGGCCATGCATCCCGAGCCAACCGACCTCTCGATCCTGTGCCACGAAGTGGCGGCCTCATTCGAGAGCCTGGCGGCCCAGAGCCAGGTTCGGCTCGAGCTCTCGATCGCCGGCGACCTGCCGCTGATCGACCTCGACCCGCTCCGAATCCGGCAGGTCATCGGCAACCTCGTGGCGAACGCGCTCCGCTACGCTCCGGCGGGCAGCGCAGTCTCGATTTCGGCCCGGATGGCGGGCGGCGCTGGTCGAGATTCGGGTGACGGATCGCGGCCGGGGCATCGACCCGGAGCTGCTGCCCCATCTCTTCGAGCGCTTCGCGAAGTCGGACGAATCCCGCGGATCCGGCCTCGGCCTCGCGATCGCGCGTCGCCTCGTCGAGGGGCACGGAGGCACGATCGCGGCACGCCTCCCGGACGAAGGCGGCACCGAAATCCTGATCACGCTCCCGATCTCGGGTCAGTCGAGCCAGTCGTAGCGGAGGTCCGTCGGCCGGCGCGCCGCGCCCTGACCGGCCCAAACCGAAACGCCGCCCCGAGGGGCGGCGCCGGCTATTCGACTGTTGTTCGGTTGTTCTTCGATTGTTCTTCAGTTGGCGAAGAAGGAACCCTTTACTGGGCCGGCAGCGTGCCCAGCGTCAGGGTGATGGTCGTGCTCGCGCCGGCCTGATGCTGAACCGTCAGCTTGATCACGTCGCCGGGCTTGTGGCCCGCGACCGCTTCGATGAGCGTGGAGCTGTCCGGGACCTGGGTCCCGTCGATCGCGGTGATCGTGTCGCCGGCGACCAGGCCGGCCTTGGCGGCCGGGCTGCCGCTCGTGACTCGGACGACCACGGCGCCCGAAGTCGCGGCATCCTGAAGATTGACGCCCATGTAGGCGCGGCCGGTGTCGGTCACCTTGCCGGTGGCGATGAGCTGATCGGCGATGGTCTTGGCTCGGTTGCTGGAGATGGCGAAGCCGATGCCCGGGGCGCTTCCGCCGAGCTGCGGGTCGGTCGCGGCGAGGGTCGGGATGCCGACGACCTGGCCGTTGAGATCGACGAGGGCGCCGCCGCTATTGCCTGGATTGATGGCTGCGCTGGTCTGGATGACGTCGGGAAGAGCGTTGCCGTTGGGCTCGCTGACCTGGCGCGAGAGAGCGCTGACGATGCCTTCGGTCACGCTCGACTGGAGGCCCAGCGGGTTGCCCATCGCGAGGACGAAGTCGCCCACGGACAGGTTGGCGGAGTTGCCGAACGTCGCGGGCTGAAGGCCGGGGGCGGTGATCCTGATGACCGCGATGTCGTCCTGTTGGAATGTGCCGACCAGGGTGCCCGGGTAGGACTTGCCGTTGGAGAGCGTCACGGTGAACGTCTTCGAAGTGCCGACGACGTGGGCGTTCGTGACGATGTCGCCCTTGCTGTCATAGATGACGCCGGAGCCGAGCCCCGAGTCGGTCGAGATCTCGACCACCGCGGGACCGACCTGCTTGATGACCGCCACCATCTGCTCCTGCAGAGCGATGGCCTGGCCGCCGGCGGCGCCGAGGGTCGGGGCGGGCGTGGCGAGCGAGACCGGCTGGTTGGAAGTGGTCTGGCTCGGGACCGGAGTCTGCGTCGCGCCCTGGACGTTGGACACGGGCGAATTGCTCGACAGCACGCCGGTTGCCGAGGAGCATGCGGCTGCAAGGACGGCGACGATAGCCAGCGACGCCACCGAGGTTGCAGCGCGACGAGTGAAGAGCCGTCGCTGTTCGAAAACCATCGATACCTCCTTGAGCCGCCCTCTGGGACCCGGCGGCATCAACTGGTAGGTATGTTTGGTCCGCTCGCTGAATTGAATCTGAACGTCTCCGAGAGACGCGGCTGCCACGCCCGCGGCGCGGTCAGGGCGTCCGCGGCCACCTACGGGGCGGAGGCTAATCGGCCGTCGGGGCGTGCGCGCCAGACTGCTCATCCGCTTGCTCGTCGGTCGTTTCGCCGAAGCAAGTCGCCTCGAACACGTAGAGGCGCGTCGCGCGATCCCGCCAGGAATCCGGTGGCAGGCCCGCCTTGCGGCAGACACCGTCGAGCATCTCGAGGTTTCCCCAACCCATCTCGGGCGCCACCTGGGGCAGCAACAGGCCACGCCGCAGGCCTCGCTCTACGACGATCCCGTGTCTGCCGGCCTCGAAGAGCGCCGGATCCCGAATCTCCACCGGCGGCTCCAGGACGGAGATCTCCAGATCCAGACGGCGAAGCTCTCCCCGGTCGACAGGTCGGAAGCGGGGATCGTTCAGCGCGGCGCCCGCGGCCGCATCTCGGACGTTCTCCCAGAGAGGCACGTCGAACCGCAGGAGGCCGATGCAACCGCGCAGTTCGCCGTCCTCGCGGAGGGTCACGAACGCGCCCGCCGGCTCGAGCAGGGCCGCGGAGAGCACGAGCGCGGCCTCGTCGGAGACCGCGTCATTCGCGGCCGCCCGTCGCCGTCCGCGTCCATCACCGCAGACTGCATCCTCGATCGACCGTTTCGCGATCGCGATCAGGCTCTTCTGATCCGACGGTTCGACCCGCTTCACTCGACGCCTCGCTGCCCGGCTTGTCCTCTCGAGGCTAGCCGGCGGCCCGCCGGGCGCCAGAGTCGAATGGCGCCTTTTGCGGCCGACCGCGATCGGCCGCGACGAGTCGCGCCGGCCATCGCGAGACTACTTCGTGAAGTAACCCGTGACGTCGAAGACGACGTCGGCCTTGTTGCCGCCTGAACTGATGTAGGTGGTGTATAGCTTCCCGTCTGACCCCAGGGCTACGGTCAGGCCGTTTCCTTTGACTTCGCCTGGCGCGAAGTTGATCGTGCTCGTGGTCGGCGCGGATACCGGATTCGGACCGACGAACAGGGCCCAGCCGGCAGTCTGGTTCACGACGGTGACGTTGCCCGTGACGCTGGCGGCTTGGGCGGGTATTCCCGCGAGACCGGCCACCGGGAATGCCGCCGGTCCGCCGGCGGTCAGCTTGCCCGTCGCGATGCCGAGCCTTGACCTGGTATCGGCCATCCGGACCGGACTGATCGGGACGAACATCGCCCCGCTCAGATCCGCCGTGTAGTAACCGGTCACGTCGAAAACAAGGTCCGTCGAATTGGCGCCGGACGAGATGTACGTGGCGCCCAGAGCGCCAGTTGCACCGAGGACGACCGTCACGTTGTTACCCGCGACGACACCCGCCGAGAAGTTGATCGTCGAGGTTCTCGGCGCCACACCGAAATCGTTGGGCCCGAGGAAGATGGCCCAGCCACTGGTCGGGTTGACGACGGTGACGTTGCCCGTGATGGCGACGGCGTTCCCGGGGACGCCATTGCGGCCCGCGACCTGGAACCGGTAGGGAAGGTTGGCTTGCAGCTTGCCCAACAGGCCGTTCCCGGCCCTGGTATCGAGTTCGCGGACCGGATCGATCGGGTGATAAGTAGCCCCCGTAGTGTCGGGGGTGAAGTAGCCGGTCACGTCGAAGACGAGGTCGGTCGTGCTGGAACCGCTCGAGATATAGGTAGCGCTCAGAGTCCCGGCCGAGCCCAGGGCCACCGTCAGGCCGTTGCCCGCCACGGCTCCGGCGACGAAGTTGATCGTCGAGGTAGTCGGCTTGTCAATCGGCGCAGGCCCGAGGTAGACGGCCCAGCCGTTAGTGGGTCCGACAACTGTGACGTTGCCTGTGACCGCGCTGGCTCCATCGGGGATCTGCGGACTCGTGTCATTCCGATTCGTGACCCTGAACGTGATCGCCTTGTTCGCGACGAGCTTGTTCGCCCAGCCATTCTTGCTTCTCGTGTCGAGTACCCGGACGGGCGCGATCGGGTGGAAGGTCGAAGCGGCGCCGGGCGCCGGCGTGACCGCGACCGAAGGATCGCTGAGCTGCCCTGTGCCGACCGAATTGGTAGCGCTGACCCGGAACGTATAGGAAACCCCGTTGGTCAGGCCCGATACGGTGCAGTTGCTGGAGCTCGTCGAGCAGCCGGAACTGGCGGGCACGCTCGAGACGGTGTAGGCGGTGATCGCGGCGCCATTGTTCGCAGGCGCCGTCCAGCTGACAGTCGCCGATGCGACGCCCGGCCAGGCGGAGACCCCAGTCGGCTTGCCCGGCACACCAGCCGGTACCACGGCGTTGGAGGCGTCCGAATCCGGACCGTCGCCTCCGACATTGGTGGCCGCGACGGCGAAGGTGTAGGCCACCCCGTTCCTCAGTGATAACACCGTGCACTGCAGGGGCCCGGAGGCCCAGGAGCAACTCCGGCCGTCGGGCGAGCTCGTCACCGTGTATCCGGTGATCGGCGCGCCGCCGGTGCTCGTGGGGGCGGTCCAGCTCACCGTAGCGGAGGCATCGCCGCGAGTGGCATGGACACTCGTGGGCTTCCCAAGTGCTTCGGGCAACTGGACGTCCAGTCCGTCGGTATCCCCGGCAACCGTCACGGCGGCCATGGCCATGAAATCGGGCGTGAAGCCATTGCCGTCCCAGTAGCCGGACGCGTACGTCTCGCTGAGGTCGATGAAGCCGATGTAGTAGTTGCCGGCGGTAACCAGCGCCGAATAGGTGCCCGTGCCATCCGTAGTCACGATGGCGATCAGACCGCCCGCATCGCTGAAGATGTCGGCCTCGATGCCGCCCAAAGGCCTCGACGCCGTGTCTGTTACGACTCCGCCGATGCGCAGGCCAACCGGCATGTGGATGTCGACCCCAATTCGATCTATGTAACCGACGGTGACGGGATCTGCGAGCATGAGGTCCTGAGTGAATCCGACCTGGCTCCAATAGCCTGGGGCGTAGGCGTCGCCTGGATCCTCGAACTGCACGTAGTAGTCGCCGGGGGCCATGGCCATCGAATAAGTGCCGTCCATGGCCGTCGTCGCTTCGCCCATCTCTTCGAAGCTGTTTGCGTCATAGGCAAATACCTTGATACCACCCAAGACGCTCGATCCCGGTCCCTTCACCGAGCCGGAAATATGCAGCGGCGGAGGCAGGACGACATTCAGATTGGAGAGATCGGCATTGGCGACCACGATCGCCTCCGCGCGGGCAGGGTCAAAGGTGAAGCCGGATGCGCCGAGGTAGCCGCTGGCCCGGCTCCTGTCGCCGACGAAGAAGTAGAGCGAATAGGTACCGGGAGGCAAGGCTACCGACCACTGACCGTTTCCGTCGGTGAAGACGTCCGCGTAGATGTTGCCGGCCACCGGGTCGAAGGCAACGACTTCGACGTTCGGCTTGAAAGCGGAGCCATCGGTAACGACGCCGGAGAGGACGACGTTGACGTGGAGAATGGCCGTCCCTGTCGCGCTCCCATACGTGCCGGTAACAACATGGTCGCCGGACACGGATGATGTGCAGACGGCCCAGGACGTCGATGTGCAGGAGCCGCCCCCGCCGATGGCGAACGTAGCGTGTGCCGTCACAATGCCGATATCCGTGCCCTCGACGAAGCCCTCGGCCGAGTAGTACTGGTTGAAGCCGGCGACCACGTTGGCGCGCGCTGGGCTCAGCACGAGGTGGTCGGGCGGCGGCGCCAGAACGTACAGTCTCCCGGCGCAGACAACGAGGGTGCCGTCGGCGATGGCTACGGGCGTTTCGATCCGGCTGTCGAGAGCGACCGTCCATAGCGGATTACAGTTCCCGCCGCCGGTTGCGCAACCTACGGCAAACGCGTAGATCTTGTCGTCGTCCGAGCCGGCGTAGACGACACCGTTGGCGACGCTCGGCGATGCATATATCCAGCCGCCGGTCGTAGCCGTCCAGATCGGACTGCACGAGCGGCCGCCACTGTTGCAGCCCGCGGCGTAGGCGTACAGCTTGTTGTCCTCGGCGCCTATGTAGACGACCCCGTTCGCGACCGCGGGTGGTGAGTCGATGTGTCCTCCGGTCGTGGCCGTCCAGAGCGGACTGCACGAACGGCCCCCGCTGCTGCAGCCGACGGCGTAGGCATAGAGGTGGCCGTCGTAGGCGCTCACGTAAACGACGCCGTCGGCTACCACAGGCGCCGACAGGTTGGAGGCGCCCGACGAACTGGGCTTCGCGGTCCACAGAGGGCTGCACGATCCTCCACCGCTGCTACACCCAACGGCGAATGAAGAGAGGGTGCCGTTCCGGCTCCCCACGTACACGACGCCGTTTGACACGGCCGGCAACGAGGCCGATCCGTCGACGTTTGCGGTCCAAATGGGAGCGCATGAGCCGCCGGCACCCGAGCATCCGACAGGGAATGCGTACACCCTGCCGTCGTAAGTCGTGACATACACGACGCCGTTCGCCACCACCGGCGAACCGATGGGGAGATCGAGAGTAGTGGTCCAAAGCGGGCTGCAAGATCCGCCGCCGGTCCCGCATGCGACCGCGTACGCGGACAACTTGCCGCTGTTAGAACCGATGTAGACGACGCCATCCGCGACTACCGGGGTGGACGAAGGGTTGCTCCCGGTGTCGGCCGTCCACTGTGGAGTGCAATACGGCCAACCGCTGGCGGCGCAGCCGAGGGGGTAGGCGTTGAGTGTGCTCCCGGCGCTCGTGAAGACGAGTCCGTCCGCCACCACGGGCCCCATCCCGGCCGCAGATGCTTGCCAGGCAACGGTCAGCTGGGAAACGTTGGCCGCCGAGATCGCGGTCTCCGAAGGGTTGTAGCCGGTGTGCGCGGCATCGAACTGGAACTGAGGCCAACCGCCGGTCGTCACGGCCGGCAGGGCAACGTTGGGTGACGATGGGACGGCCGCCCCGGCCGGTCGAAGGCGCGCAGGCAATCGCGCAGGAACGGTGGTCTCGTGATCGAGGATGGGCAGGCGGGAACCGGCTTTTGCCGCGATTTTGGCCTTGATGGGGTCGGGGGTCGACTGCGGCTTGGCTCCGGGCACGCGCGCCCTCGGCGCCATGGTGGCCGAGGCTACGGGGGACGGCGTTACGACCGGGGGCGTAGTTACGGTTGGCGTCGTGGTGGCGGCGGCAGACGGCTCTGGAGATTTGGCGAGCGCATGGGCCGGCTGCGTGGTCGCGACCAGCAGAGCGATGGTGCCGAGCAGAAGAGATCGCCGCAGGAAGCGCCCGAACGCCACAGTTGTCACCGCCCTCAGTTCAGATCCGGATCGACATCGATCGCCGAGCTGTGGCCAACCCTCCCAGCCCTCAACCTCATTTTAGGTCGGAGACCTAAGCGTCCGTAGGGCCACTTCGCACCTGGAGTTGGTGAGCGTTTGGCCCTCGGGCCTTTCGGCCCTTTTGCCGGCGGATTGAGCGGCGGAGCATGGGCGAGGAGCGATTCGCATGCCCTCGACCGTCTTCGGAACCAACACAGCCGCCCTACACGCCCGACCCGCTGTTCTGGCAATCGCGGAGGAAGCAGGCGCGACTCGATGTGTGGCCTGCGCGCATCGCTGCCTCATCCGCCCGGACCGCGAGGGCATCTGCCACGTCCGGGAGAACCGCAACGGCCGGCTTGTCACCCTGACCCACGGCCAGGCCGTGGCCGCCAACGCGGACCCTATCGAAAAGAAGCCGCTCTTCCACTTCTACCCCGGCAGCGTGGCCTTCTCTGTCGCCGCCCAGGGATGCAACTTCCACTGCCTCCACTGCCAGAACTTCGCCATCTCGCAGGCCCCCCGCGAAGGCGTCCGCTTGCCGGCATTCGAGCTGTCGCCGTTCCAGGTAGTGGCGGCGGCTCGGAGACACGGCGCCCGCTCCGTCGCCTACACCTACACGGAACCGACCGTCTTCCTGGAGTGGGTCCTCGACACGGCCCGCCTGGCCCGCGCCGCCGGGATCGCGAACGTTCTCGTTACCAACGGCTATCAATCGCCCGAAGCGCTCGACCTTCTGGCACCGGTCATCGATGCCGCGAACGTGGATCTCAAGTCGTTCGACGACACCTTCTACCGCCGAGTCTGCGGAGCGCGGCTGGCCCCGGTCCTCGAGACCCTCGTCGGCATGCGAGCTCGGGGCATCTGGCTCGAGGTCACCACGCTGCTCATCCCGGGCCTGAACGACGACCCGGACCGGATCGCCGCGTTGGCCCGCTGGATCGTCTCCGAGCTCGGCCCCGAGACGCCCTGGCACGTAAGCCGCTTCTTTCCCAATTACCAGCTCGAGGACCTGCCGCCCACGCCCCTGGCCACGATCGAGTGCGCGGTGGAGATCGGCCGGGGCGAGGGGCTGCGCCACGTCTACTCGGGGAACGTGGGAGGCCGCGACGACGACACCACCTGCGCCGAATGTGGCGCGACGCTGATTCGGCGGCGAGGGTTCTCGGCGGCACCGGGGCCCGCTCTGGCAGGGGGCCGGTGCCGCCATTGCGGGCACGAGCTGGCCGGAGTGGGCGTGACCGAGTTCGCGGAGGGAGGCAGCAGATGAGCGGCTCTTTGAGGCGGCCCGCGGTGGCGGGAACGTTCTACCCCGCCGACTCCGGCAGACTGCGCGCCCTGGTATCCGATCTCGCGGCCGATGCCCAGCTTTCGGGACGGGAGCATCCGGATGCTTCTGCGGTCCTCGGTCTCCTGGTTCCCCACGCCGGCCTCGTCTACTCGGGGACGATCGCCGCTTTGAGCTGGGTCATTGCCGGCCGGGCCCAACCGGACACGATCGTGATCGCGGGCACGGACCATCAAGCCTGGGCCACAGGCGTTGGGGTCTGGTGTGGCGGTTCCTGGTCCACGCCTCTGGGAGACGTCGCCATCGACCTCGACCTCGCCCGGGCCATTGCCGGACTTGGAGAACCGTTCGTCAGAGACGACGACGCTCACGAGGGCGAGCATTCGATCGAAGTCCAGCTGCCGCTCCTCTCGTGCCTCTGCCCGAACGCGAAGATCGTGCCTCTCGCCGTTAGTCCGCGGCTGCGATCCCACGAGCACGCCGGCGCGATGCTCGGCCGCCTCCTTGCCGCGCGCCGGGCGCTGGGCGAGCGGATCCTCCTTGTCGCCAGCTCGGACATGGCGCATTACCCGCGCTCGCGTGTCTGCGAGGCGACCGACTCGGAGTTGCTGGATCCGCTTCTCAGGCTCGATGCGGAGGCTCTGTATGAGCTCGAGGGAAGCGTCCTGGCCGAGAACCGGCCGGGCCTTGTCTGCGGGCTGTGCGGCATTGACCCTGTCCGAGTCAGCCTGACGGCGCTGCGCGAGATGGGGGCGGCTCGAGGCATCCTGCTCGGTGTCGCCACCTCGGCCGACGCGGGCGGCGATCCAGGCCGGACGGTCGGCTATGCGGCGGTCGCGTTCGTCTAGGGCCATCGGGCCATCGGGCCATCGGGCCACATTGCCGGCGCGCTCGCCACGGCCCTCGCGGCGCTGGTACGCTGAGTTCGTGAACGATAGCGCGACTCCGGAGAGCACCCCGGAAGTCGACTCCGAATACTGGGCGCGCTACTACGCCGTGACGGTCGAACGGCCCGCCTGGGGAACGGTCCGCAAGGCCATCGATCTCTTCGCGGCGGAGTCGACCCTGCCGTCCGTGCCGGGCGCTCGTTTCGCCGTCGACCTCGGCTGTGGCGGCGGTCGAGACTCCCGGGCGCTACTGCGAGCCGGCTGGCGGGTATTGGCCATGGACCGCGAACCGGTGGCGCTGTCTGTGCTCCAGGAGGCCGCCGGCCCCGAGCTCGGGCCGGGGCTCCAAACCGTCGTGGGTGACTTCGCAACCTTCCAGGTCCCGCCCTGCGATCTCGTGAACGCAAGTCTCTGCCTGCCGTTCGTGGAGCCGGCGCAGTTCGAAGCCATGTGGAGCCGTATCGTCGCCGCCCTGCCGCCGGGCAGCCGGTTCTCGGCGATGCTCTTCGGGGATCACGACGACTCCGCTGGTGACGCGGGCATGACCTGCCTCCCGCCGGAGCGTGTCCGAGAGATGCTCTCGGGCTTCGAGATCGAGCACTGGGGCGACACGGAAGAGGACACGAAGACCGCGCTCGGCGAGCCGCATCACTTCCACCTGATCGAGTTCGTGGCGCGAAAAGTGGACCTGTTCCCGCAATAGAGGGAGTTACGGGAACCGCGACGTCCGGCCCCGAAAATGGCGAGGGGCGGCGATTTCCTGTATACATACCCGTCCGCCTAAGGCCGCAAACCGGAGTAGGCGCGGCGGGGGCGCCCTGAGGATGGGCCCCGAGCACAGCTTCTCCCGAGGCCGTTCACCAGTAATACACAACCTGGTCGCAGGCTGATCGATGAAGGCCACCGGCCTCGCCTGGACCAAGCAACCTGACTGCGCAAGGAAGGGACATGAATGACCGCTGAGACCGCCCTGGGGGCACCGGCCCATCCCGCAATCGAGGTCAACTCTCGGGCGCGGTTCGAGATTCTGGGCGCGATCATGCTTGCCCTGTTCCTCGGCGCGCTCGATCAAACCATCGTCGGTCCGGTCCTGCCGAGGATCTCGACCGCGCTCAACGGCTCGAGCCTGTACGTCTGGGTCGTCACCTCGTATCTGGTCACGAGCACGGCGGCTATTCCGGTCTACGGCAAGCTCTCGGACTACTTCGGCCGCAAGCCGATGCTGCTCATCGGCATCACCCTGTTCCTGATCGGCTCGGTCCTCTCGGGTCTCAGCCAGACCATGGAGCAGCTGGTCTTCTTCCGAGGAGTCCAGGGCCTCGGCGCCGGCGCCCTCTTCCCCATCTCGCTGGCCGTCATCGGCGATCTGTTCACGCCGGCGGAACGAGGCAAGTACCAGGGCCTCTTCGGTGGCGTGTTCGGGGTCGCCTTTCTGGTGGGCCCCTTCCTTGGCGGAGTTCTGACAGACAACATCTCCTGGCACTGGATCTTCTTCGTCAACGTGCCGGTCGGGCTCATCTCCCTGTACCTGATTTCGCGTCTGCTTCCGATGGTCCGCCCCAAGGACGCTCACCTCTCGCTCGACATCCTGGGCGTCGCGACCTTCGTCGGCGCGGTTGTGCCTGTCCTGATCGCCCTCACCCTCGCCGAAACGAGCAGCTGGGTGGATACCTCGGTTCTCACCTGGTTCGGCATCGGCTTCGCCTTCCTCGTGGCCTTCCTCATCGTCGAAATGAAGGCCAAGGATCCGATGATCCCTCTCGACCTCTTCCGAAACCGGACTTTCACGATCTCCGTGATCGCGACCTTCTTCGCGGTCTTCGGCTTCTCGATCCTGATCATCTTCCTGCCGCTCTGGTTCCAGATCGTCCAGGGCGCCACCACGACCGAATCCGGCTATCTCCTCTTCCCGTTCCTGGTCGGGCTGATCTTCAGCTCCATCGCCGCGGGCCAGATCGTCAGCCGGACGGGTCGCTACAAGGTCCTCCTTGCCATTGGCCTGCTATGCATGGCGGTGGGCGTATTCCTCTTCGAGAACCTCCGCGGCGATACTTCCTACCCCGTCATCTCCCTGTGGATGCTGATCGCCGGACTGGGCGTCGGCCCGACGATGGCGATCTTCACCCTCATCGTCCAGAACGACGTGCCCTTCGAGCGCCTCGGCACGGCCACGAGCGACCTGACGCTGATGCGCCAGATCGGCACGTCCGTAGGCCTGACGATGGCCTTCACGCTCTTCCGCGAGAACCTGACGGCGGACTCGCATCAAGACAGCCATTCTCGGAGCCGGCGCTCCTCCAGCGGCCGTTGCGCAGCTTCCGCCTTTCGATCCGAGCCAGCTGACTTCCGTCGGCGGTTCCGTGGCGAAGTCGTTCGCACAGCTGCCGCCGTCCCTTCGGGAACCCGTGCAGACCGGCTTCTACCAGGCCTTCTCCCTGGCCATCGCCAACTCGGTGTGGCTGGGAGTCCTGGCGGCAGGCCTATCCTTCGTCGCCGTCCTGGCGCTCAAGGAGAAGCCGCTCCGGGCGCACTTCCACGCGGACCAGGCGGATCGCGCGGGTCTGACTCCGCGCCGCCCGGTCGGGGAAACGGCCGAAGCCGCCAAGTAGCCAGGTTCCGTCGGCCGCAGCCACGCCGAAGCCAGGCTGCCACTCGCAACGCAGGCGGCCACTCGACGACATATAGACAGGGGAAGGCCGCCGGGGCAACTCGGCGGCCTTTCTCGTGCCAGGGGGCCCCGGTCAGCGAGCCGGCCAGCGTTCCTGGAAGACCGTCTCCTCGCGCGGCTTGCGGGCCGTGCCCGGAGCGGACTTCGGCTGGCGGGCAGCGTCAGTGGGATGGCCGATGGCCATGATCGTCCGGACGAGCCAGCCTTCGGGGATACCGAGCAGCCCCTTGACGATCGGCCGGGCGTCGGCCCAGACCCAGCTGATGGCCGCCCCGAGCTCCAGCTGCGTGGCGCGCGATGAGGATCCGCTCGGCCGCCCGGCCTTCGTCGTAGGCCCGCATCGCCGCCTTTCCCGAGTCGTCGGGGACGGCGATGGCGATGGCCGCGACGGCTGTCTGGAGGGCCCGACTCGAAGGCATGTAGGCCTCCGCCAGGCCGTGGATGGTCTCCGGCCGGGTCACTTCGATGAAGCGCCAGGGCTGCTCGTTGGAGCTGCTCCCGGACCAGCGCGCGACCTCGGTCAGGGCATCCAGCTCCGCCCGGGACACGGGCTCCGATGTGAAGTCGCGGATCTGGCGGACGCGAAGGAGCGGCCGAACGCGTTCGGTCGGCGGCGTCAGGTTCTCTCGCATGAAAGTCACCTCGTGGCGCCGCCAGATGCTCTCCGGCCGCGCCGGTTCGTTGCCAGGGCAATCTATCTTGGTGAAACAGTACTCGCGAGGACGCCGGCGAGGCTCGCGGCCCCCGGAATGGGCCTCTGTGCGACACACGACGGCCTTGAACGACAATCACCGCATGCGAAGACAACCCTCGCGGAACCGGCAGGCGATTGGCGCTGATCGTTGCCTGCCTCGCCGTGATAGGGACCGCATGCGGCCAGGGTTCGGCGAGCCCATCTCCCACCGGAACGCCGGAGGCGAGTGCTACGCCGCCAGCGACCGCCTCGGCCCTCACGACTGCCTCGACGCCTGCGGGGCCGGCTGCCCAGGCAACCCCCTCGCGCGCCCGCAGCCACTCCCGGATCCGGTCTGCCGGACTTCGCCCACGTCTACATCATCGTTCTGGAGAACAAGGAATACACCCGCATCGTCGGCTCGGCCGCCGCGCCGTACATGAACTCGCTCATCGCCCGCTACGGCCTGCGCGACCAGCTTCTACGGCGAGACGCATCCTTCCGAACCCAACTACATCGCCCTCACCTCGGGCGGGCTCCAGGGCACGAACAGTGACGGCACCTACAACCTCAACGCGCCGAACCTCTTCGACCAGGTCGAGGCCAGCGGCCGAACCTGGCGGGTGTTCGCTCAGGGGTATCCGGGCAACTGCTTCAAGACCTACATCGCCAACCCCGTGGCCGACGGCCCGGGCGCGGTTGGCGAGTACGTGCGCAAGCACAACCCCGCTATCAGCTACACCTCGATAAGCGGCAACGCCTCGCGATGCGCGTCGATCACGGGCCTCAAGGGTTTCGATCCCGCTGCCGCAAACCTCGAGCTCATCATTCCGAATCAGATCAACGACATGCACAGCAGTTCCGTGGCCGCCGGGGACGCGTTCCTCAAGATCTTCGTGCCCTCGATCGTCGACAGCGCGGCCTTCGCCGACTCGGTCCTGTTCATCACCTTCGACGAAGGCGACAGCAACGCCAACGGCGGCGGCCACATCGCGACCCTGATCGTCAGCCCGGGCATGACTCCGGGTATGCGTTTCACCAAGACGGCCAACCACTACGCGATTCTCCGAACCATCGAGCTCGCCTGGGGACTGCCGCTGCTCGGTGAAGCTCAAAACGCCCCTACGATTGACCTCCCCTACTGACGACACCTCACCCGTCCGACATATCGCGGGTCTGGGAAACGGCACAATTCGCCACTCAGGCCCGATAGCGTCAGAATCAACCGTCAGCCTGATCAGCGGAGGCCTATCGGCCATGGCAGCGGTGAGTGAGCGAGCCGGCAAACCGGCCGAGCCGTCGATGCTCGTGGACGTCGATCGCCTCGTGGCGGCCTACTACGACATCCGTCCCGACCCGAGCCAGCCGACCCAGGCCGTCTCGTTCGGCACCTCGGGGCATCGCGGGTCTTCATTCAACGGCACCTTCAACGAAGACCACATCCTCGCGACGACAGAATCGATCTGCCGCTACCGAAAGAGCAAGGGTTATGACGGCCCCCTCTTCATCGGCAGAGACAGCCACGCACTCTCACTTCCCGCGATGCGGACGGCGCTCGAGATTCTGGTGGCCAATGGCGTCACGGTCCTGATCGACGTTGGGCGCGAGACGCTGACGCCGACCCCGGTGGTCTCCCACGCGATCCTGACCTACAACCGCGGCCGCACGACGGGCCTCGCGGACGGCATCGTCGTGACGCCGTCGCACAACCCGCCCGAGGACGGCGGGTTCAAGTACAACCCGCCCAACGGCGGACCGGCCGATACGGACGTGACCGGAACGATCCAGCGGCAGGCAAACGAGCTCCTGCATTCCGGCCTGGAGAAGATTCCGCGACTCCACTTCGAGCGGGCCTGGGCCGAGGTCGATCGTCATGACTTCATGGGCGCATACGTCGCCGACCTCGCCAACGTCCTGGACATGGACGCCATTCGCGGCTCCGGACTGAAGCTCGGCGTAGATCCGCTCGGCGGCGCGAGCGTCGGCTACTGGAGTGCCATCCGCGACCGATACGGGCTCGATCTCACGATCACCAACGAAATCGTCGACCCCACTTTCGGCTTCATGACCGTCGATTGGGACGGCCGCATCCGCATGGATCCTTCATCGCCGCACGCGATGGCCAGGCTCGTAGCCCTCAAGGACCGCTTCGACGTCGCCTTCGCCTGCGACACGGACGCCGACCGCCACGGGATCGTCTCCGGATCGGCCGGTCTCATGAACCCGAACCACTTCCTCTCCGCGGCCGTGGCCTATCTCTACCGAAATCGCGACTGGCGGCCGGACGTGGCCGTGGGCAAGACACTCGTATCGAGCTCGATGCTCGATCGAGTCGCCGCGGAGCTCAACCGCAAGCTGCTCGAAGTCCCGGTCGGTTTCAAGTGGTTCGTGGACGGCCTGGTGAATGGGACGCTCGGATTCGGTGGCGAAGAGAGCGCGGGGGCTTCGTTCCTGCG
>CAWFJD010000018.1:0-554851 GCA_963816135.1 uncultured Chloroflexia bacterium | reverse complement strand
CCGCGACGGAACGGTCTGGACCACGGACAAGGACGGCCTCATCGCCTGCCTGCTCGCGGCCGAGCTGACGGCCCGGAGTGGCAAGAATCCTGCCGAGGCCTATGCGGAGCTGACGGGCCGATACGGAGCGCCCGCCTACCGGCGGATCGACGCGCCCGCGACTCTGGCCCAGAAGTCGATCCTGGCCCAGCTGTCACCCTCCCAGATCGCCGCGTCCTCGCTGGCAGGTGAACCGATAACCGCCATCCTGACGCGAGCGCCCGGTAACGACGCCCCGATCGGCGGGGTCAAGGTCACGACCGAGCACGGCTGGTTCGCGGCCCGACCCTCCGGCACCGAAGAGGTCTACAAGATCTACGCCGAGAGCTTCCTCGGCGAGGACCACCTGGCCCGGCTCATCGAGGAAGCGCAGGCGGTCGTGGCGGCCGCGTTCGCGAGCTGACGAGACGCCACGAGGGAGGCAGCGCGATTCGACGGAGCCCGCGGGCGCTCCGTCCGGGACCTGGTGCGGGGTCGCACCGATCAGTGGTGACCGGCGCACCGGGGCCGAAATCGTGCTCGTGCGGGGCGGAGTGCCGCGGGGCAACGAACCCCCTGGACCGCAGGACCACCATAGACCAGCCAAAAGTACTGACAGAGTGACCCGGAAGGCCGGTCTTGACGGAGTGTCGGGCTCGTCTAGTGTTGTCTCTCGCACACGACCGCAATCAATCGTGAGACCAACTGTGGATCAGCCCGCTCGTCAGAATGTCGCGACCGTCCGGGCCCCGAGCCAGGCGGTAGTATCGCTCAGCCGTGAATTCAGCTCCGTCCTCGTCAACGAGGAGGCGGCTGGGATCGGTCGTACGGTCGCGCAGATCGTACGGGGCGACGGCTGGCATGAGGCCAAGGCATCGCTCGTACTCATCGAGTCTCTGCGCGCCTGGCTTGGTGCCGACGCCGTCCAGCCTCTTGGCTTCTATGCCGACGGAACCGGCCCGGTCGAAGTGGTCGGCAAGGTTGGCAAGTACTACGTCACCACCCACGGCATCGAGACCGAGGACAACCTCCTCGTAAACGCCTGCCAGCGCCATCGCGCCCGGTTCAGCCAGTCGCGCTTCGACGAGATCAACCTGAGCCAGCCCAACACCAGGTTCACCATGGGCACGCCCGCTCGCCCAGCGGGCCATCGAGCGTATGGCCGCGCTGCTGAGCGAGGAGATCGATCCCGAGATCGCCCGGGTCGTCCTGGGCGCCTGACGAAACCAATTCCGGGGTGAGAAGCCGGCGCTGCAGCGCCGGCTTCGAGATTCTGTGAGGGGGCGGGGCGCGGGGCCGCGAGGGCCGCGGCCCGAGGGCCGTGCGCGGTGTGGCTCCCGTGCGAAGGGGCTCCGGTCTCCGTCACCATTGTTGGGATATCTCCAGTGGCGATTTCTGGGCCTCGCGCGGGCTCGGTTTTCCGCCGGATATCTCCAGTGGCGATGCTATCCGCGGATTGGCGCTGCGCACCTCCGCTGGAGGCCCGTCTGGCCCGCTCCGCACGCACGGTTGTGAGTGGACTTCGACCGTCGAGCCCTCGGCGGAGGCTTGGACTGCGGCGAGCATCGCCTGTCGCGATATCTGGGCCTTTCCGGCGCCGTGAAGGGCTGCAACGAGTTGGGGCCGGTGCCGACCACACGGCCACCGCCTCCGCCGCCGACCCCACCGGCCCCCGAGCTGGGCCACCAGAGCTCGGCGGCCAGAGCCGAGCAAGTTGTCCGAGTTTCTCGTGGAGCGGTAGTTACGCACGTCCATGGTGCTCTGCGCGCTCTTCTGTCGAACAAAGGACCCGCCGCATCCGCGATTTGGAACTCGATCCCCGTTCCCGGCCACGTTTTGGCGCGGTTCGTCGCCGGACGAGGCTCCGGACCACCCGAGATGACCCGCTGCACAGGTGCGACCTAGCGCGTAACAATCGCCTGGCGTGAAACTCGGAGAAATCCGGGCGGCCACTCGGCCGCGGGCGGCCACTCGGCCACGGGCGGCCACTCGGCCACGGGCGGCCACTCGGCCACGGGCGGGGCCCGGAGCCGTCGGCACGGCGGCCACTCGGCCGCGGGCGGCCACTCGGCCACGGGCGGGCACCGGCCGCGGGCGGCCACTCGGCCACGGGCGGCCACTCGGCCACGGGCGGCCACTCGGCCACGGGCGGCCACTCGGCCACGGGCGGCCACTCGGCCACGGGCGGGCCACTCGGCCACGGGCGGGCCGGCCACGGGCGGGCGGGCCGGAGCCGCTAGAGACGGGCGCGCAACTCCGTTACGTGCTCCCATTCGTGTTCCAGGAGCCGCCGGAACATCCGGCGGGCCGTCCAGTGAGGCCGTTCGCCCTTTCGAACGACACGCGACAGATCCTCGGGCGAAAGAGCGGCCAGCCGTCCGGCCACAACCTCCCGCTCGGCGGCCAGGGCAGCCCACGGTTGCTCGCCGGCCGCCTCGATGGCCCCGATCGCCGCGGCCCCTCCCCGAAGCGTGCCCAGAGTGGCGCTCACGTAGGCCCACTCGGAACCTGCGACATGCGAAAGGATCGCCGCGGCGGATCGGCCGCCGGTCGCGGGTTTCTCGAGCAGAGGGATCTTCTGGGCTCGCGCCGCGGCCACGAGCTCCTCTCGAGACCAGCCGGCCCAGCGGAGCAGGCGCGGGACTTCGTCGTCCCGGAGCGGCTCCATGTCCGGGGCGAAGAACTGCTGTCCGAAGCCGGCGAACTTGCGCTCTATGACGTGGTCCGCGATCGATAGCTCCAACGGCTCGATTTCGTCGACGTTCTCGCCGTGGACCCGAAGGAACTCCACGCGTCCTCGGATCGCGGCGGCGGCCGCTTCAGGGGCCGCGTCGGAAGTGGCGGAGACGGTGCTGCAGCCCGGCAGGCCCGGGACGTAGATCCAGGTCTTTCGGCGCTGCGGTCCCGATTCGAGATACAGATCGAAGTGCATCGGCTCCCCCGATGGTTCGCGGCCAACGGCCGATCACGGCATCAAGACTGAGAACGGCGCCCGCCACGCGCGCCGCCACGGGGCCCGCCGCCGCCACGGCCGGCCCGCTGCCGCCTGGACGGCCACCCGAGGCCGCCCACCCGGGCCACCGCGCCCCGCGCCCGCCGCGTGCGGCCCACCACCGCCCTACAAACCAAGCGCCTTCTCCGGGGCCACGAACTCGAGATGATGCGCATCCGCGACCGCTTTGTGGGTGATCTTGCCGGCGAAGACGTTGAGGCCGTTGCGAAGGTGCTTGTCGTCGGCCATGGCCTTTCGATAGCCCTTGTCGGCGAGGGCCAGGGTGAACGGCAGCGTGGCGTTGTTCAGGGCGAACGTGGATGTCCGGGCCACGGCGCCCGGCATGTTGGTGACGCAGTAGTGGACCACGCCATCCACGACGTAGGTCGGATTCGGAGTGGGTGGTGGGCCGCGAGGTTTCGAAGCAGCCGCCCTGGTCGATCGAGACGTCGACGACGACGGTGCCCCGGCGCATGCCTCGGATCATCTCGCGGGTCACGAGCTTGGGGGCCGCCGCCCCGGGGATCAGGACGGCGCCGATCACGAGATCGGCGGCCAGGACGCTCTCCTCGAGGGCGTCCGTGGTCGAGTAGCGCGTCTTGAGCGCGGGGGCGAAGGCCAGGTCGAGCTCCTTGAGCCGCGGCAGCGACCGGTCCAGGACGGTCACGTCGGCTTCGAGGCCCAGGGCCATCCGGAGGGCATTCATGCCCACGACCCCGCCGCCCAGGACGACCACCTTGGCAGGCGGGACGCCGGGCACGCCGCCGAGCAGCACGCCGCGGCCGCCGGCCTCACGCTCGAGGGCGTGGGCTCCGGCCTGGATCGACATCCGGCCGGCGACCTCGCTCATCGGCGCCAGGAGTGGCAGTCCGCCGCTTTCGTCGGTGACCGTCTCGTAGGCGATCGCGACGCAGCCGGAGTCCATCAGGCCCTTCGTCTGGGCGAGGTCGGGCGCAAGATGGAGGTACGTGAACAGGACCTGGCCATCGCGCAGCATCGCGATCTCGGAGGGCTGGGGCTCCTTGACCTTGACCACGAGCTCGGCCCGGCCGAAGACGCTGGCCGCGTCGGGGACGATCTCGGCCCCGGCCGCCACGTAGCGGTCGTCCTCGAGATCGATCGTCTCGCCCACGCCGGCCTCGACGATCACGTGGTGGCCACGGGCGACGAGCTCCCGGACCGTACTCGGCGTCAAACCCACGCGATACTCGTTGTCCTTGATCTCGCGCGGAACACCTACCAGCATCTCGACCTCCCGGCGATCAGGCTACGCAGACCCGCACCGTTTCGCGCGCGCCAGGGCGTGGCGCTGTGGACGATTTCGCTGAGAACAGCGCGGGGCATAGCCATTTGGGCCATTCTGCCACGAGTTGTGAGTAGCCCCTTTTCGCAACCTCCGCCGCCCGCGCACCACAAATACAGACGGCGCGACTGGCCCAGAGTCGCGCCGTCTGCCGTGTGGGTTCCGAGGATTCCGGCACCTGGTTCGACCAGATCCCGAGCCGCGGGGTCAGCGCCGTCGGGCGCGCCGCCGCAGCAGCCGCCTCTCAGCGGCGCATGGTCGCGCTGACTCTCCTGATGTGCGATCGATTGACGAGGATCGAGTCGCGAGGCGTGTCCTTGACGGTCACGCCGCTCACCTGGACGGTGGGGTTGAACACGGGGAGGAACAGATCCGTTCCCCGCTCTGTGAGCGACATCGGATCCTGCGAGGGGAGAAGCAGGAGCGTGCCGCTGATCTTGAACGGGCTGGCCTCGATGGTGACTTCGTAGGTCATCCGGAACCGGCCCCAGGCGTCGCGATCGGCGTCGGACACGACGGGCTCGCCGTCGGCCGCGGGCATCGCGATGGTGATGTCGTACGGGTCGACGCTCTTGACGCCGTTCGCGGGCGCCAGCGATGAGCCGTCATTGGGTCCCTGCTGGGCGTTGTTGACGCTGACCGCTGCCCGCTTCTCGAGCACGTCGGCAAGCTTGACGTTCTGCGTGAGGACGGCATCGATGCGCCCGTCTTCGGTGAGCGCGACGAAGTGTCCCGGCTTCTTTCTGCTGACCACGATCCCCAACGACCCGGGGAGCGAGCCGAAGGTGCCAACGGCCATCGAATTCTCCTTACCCCGCGGAACCCGTCTTAGCTGATTCAGTCGGATCGACGACGCGAGATGGGCCACCCCGCGTCACCCGGAACAACGGATCCTATGAAGGATGTCGGCTCGCCCCCGTCTTCCCTTGACGCCCAACCAGCCTCGAGACTCGCTTCTTGCCCTTGCTCGGCCCGACCGGTGGTGCAGGCCGGCAACGGCCGCAAGCTACTCTCGGGCCACTGCCCCGACAACGGTGACAAAAGGGTTATGACCCCGGGCGAGACGGCCCCGGCAAGCGGAGGCCGGCGCGGCCGGCGGAGGGCGATCGGAGGCCGGCGAAACGGCCTAGACGGCGGGCCGGTAGGGCATGTAGTCGGGGAACCACATGGCCGCCTCGATGGCGTCGTCGACCTCGTCGTCGCGATACAGACGACCGACTCCGCAGTCGCGGCTCTGGCACACGACCTTGGCCGCGATCTGGCGGGAAACCTCTCGTAGATCGGCGACCGCCGGATAGAGCGCGCCCATCGCGAGCCGCTCCTCGGGGACCATGTCGGCGAGGGTCTGGGCCGCGAGCAGGAACATCTCGTCGGTGATCTGGCGAGCTTCGGCGACGATCGCGCCGAGACCCATGCCCGGGAAGATGAAGACGTTGTTCGCCTGGCCGACTGTGTGGGTCCGGCCGTCCACGGTTACCGGCTCGAACGGGCTGCCCGTGGCGACGAGCGCCCGGCCCTCCGTCCAGGCGAACAGATCCGCCGGCGTGGCCTCGGAGCTGGCGGTGGGGTTCGAGAGCGGGAAGAAGACCGGCCGATCGTTCTGGGCGGCCATTTCGCGGACGGCCCTCTCCGTGAACGCGCCGGGCACTGCCGCTCGTACCGATGAGCATCGTTGGGCGAACGGCGGCGACGATGGCGTCGAAATCGAGCCGGTCCGAGGGCTTCAGGTCGCCGAGCCCATATGCCGCAAGCTGCTCCGGTGCCGAGAGCGAATTCGAGCTTGTCGGGATCGAGCTGATCGCGCGTCGAGAAGATCAAGCCCCGCGTGTCCACGGTCACGATGGCCTTGCGGATCGTCGCGTCGTCGACCTTCGCCGCCCTCATCGCCGCGCGAATCGTTCGGGCGATGCCGATGCCGGCCGCGCCCGAGCCCAGGAAGACGAAACGCTGCTCGCCGAGCGGCTTGCCGATCGCCCGGCAGGCTGCCAGAACGCCGGCCAACACAACCGAGCCGGTCCCCTGGATGTCGTCGTTGAAGCTCGTGATCCGATTTCGATATCGATCCAGGATGCGGATGGCGTTGTGTTGTTTGAAGTCTTCCCACTGCAGCACGGCGCGGGGGAAAACGTCGAGCACGGCGACGACGAAGGCCTCGACGAATTCGTCGTATTCGGCGCCCCGAAGCCGCGGACTGCGATAGCCGATGTAGAGCGGATCGGCGAGCAGATCCTCGTTGTCGGTGCCCACGTCGAGCGAGACGGGCAGCGTGTGGGCGGGGTAGATGCCCGCGCCGGCGGTGTAGAGGGCCAGCTTGCCGATCGGAATGCCCATCCCGCCGGCGCCCTGATCGCCGAGACCCAGGATCCGCTCGTTGTCCGTGGCCACGATCAGCCGGATGTCGTCGAGCCCCGTGCCGGTCTCGTCGTCGGAGCAGGCATTGCGGAGCAGGTCCGGAATCCGCTCGATGTCCCCGGGTGTGATCCACAGCCCGCGGGGCCGTCGCATGATGTGGCTGAAGTCCTGGCAAGCCCGCCCCACGGTGGGCGTGTAGACGATCGGCAGGAACTCCTCGAGGTTCTCGGCCAGGACCCGGTAGAACAGCGTCTCATTTCGATCCTGGAGCGATGACAGGCCGATGTACCGCTCGAGCGGGTCGGTCTTGCGGCGGATGTGCTCGAGCTCCAGTCGGACCTGCTCGCGAATCGTGATGACTCGAGCCGGGAGGAGGCCGCGCAGCCCAAAGACGTGCCGCTCGCCCTCGTCGAACGCGGTGTCCTTGTTCAGAAGCGGCTTGATCAGGAGCTCCGCGCCGCGGAACGGGATGCGCTGGATACCCATTGGCCGGAGACCCTTCGCCGGCCGGGTCATGGTCTGCTGTCTCATGCCGGCAGCATCGGCGTGTCCCCGGCGTGGCGACAACGGCCGTTTGACCCGTCCGGCCGGGACCGAGGCGCTTCCAGGAGTCCTACGACCCCGGCGCCACCCCCGGCGCCGCTCCGCCGGCGCTCCCCTCTGGCCTTTCAGCAGGGACTCGGCTCCCCCGGCATCAAAGCCCGAGCCTGCAGAGATGCCTTCGCTCCGGTCGAATCGACCAGGACCGTCAATTGATTGGCGGTCTTGACCACCGGCAGCAACGCCGCGAGGTCCGGCCCCGAAACGACTCCGCATCTGTACTGCGTGCCCATGGAGCTTCCAAACGAGGCGAACGTCGAAACGAGAGGCCACGGCTGTGGGTTCAGCTTCAGCGTGCCATCGGTCGGCTCCGCCGGCGCCGGGCCGAGCAGAACCGCGAGCTGGCCGGGCACGTAGGCCGTAGACGTCCCGAGATCGGCCTCGAGCCACTGGCTGAGGGACTCGATCTTGTTCCAGAAGTCGTCAAACCCGGCGGCCGTCCCGGGCTCGGCCGTGGTCGGCGCGGGACCCGATGGCATCGGAGCCGTCAACTCGTTGGTGACGCCGTTGACGACGATCTCGATGTGGGCGAGGACGCCGCCCGGCAGTCCTTCGCCGAAGGTCTTCGGCCCGGATAGCAGGCCGTCCTTGCGCGCTTCGGCGACGATCGCCTCGACTCCGGCCGCGCTGATCGGCCGGGCGGAAGGTTGCAGGTAGACGGGCCCCGGATAGATGGCCGGGATGGCGATATTGCCGTCGATGAACTGGCCGTTGGCGATCGTGACCGAGGGCAGCCAGCCGAACGTCTGCCAGGGAGCCAGCGCCTGGCTGCGCCAGGCCCGCAGAGAGAACTGGGCCGGATCGAGAGAGCTGCTCGGGCCCGCAGGGGCGGCGGAGGGATCGGGTGCGCCGGATGTCGAGCCGGCCCCGACCCCGACGCATCCCGCGACGAGCAGGGTCGTGGCCGCGAGCCCGATGGATCGCAGCATCGAGGGCGGCTGAGATTGCTGGCAGCGCGGGTGGGCGCATCTTCATCACCTTCGGTTGGGCGTCAGTCTACGTCCAGACGCGCGGACCGCGGCTCAGGTTCCCTGGCCGGGCCCGCCCCTAAGGATCCCCGCGATTGCCCGCCGATCTCCGATCCCGACGGTCAGCCGTCGATGACCGTCTTCACCGAGGCGACGACATGGTCGAGGTTGGCGCGAGTCAGCCCGGCAACGTTGATGCGGCCCTTGCCGACGACGTAGACCGCGAACTCGTCGCGGAGCCGCCGTACCTGGTCGTTGGAGAGGCCCAGGAGCGCGAACATGCCGCGCTGATGGGCGATCGGCTCCCAGTTGCCGGGAACGTCCGCGGCGATAAGCGCCTCCACGAGGAGCTTGCGATTGCCCAGGATCCGCTCCCGCATGCCCGCCAGATCGACTTCCCAGCGTGCCCGCAGGTCGGGCTGGGTCAGGATCGTCTCGACCACGTCGCCGCCGTGGGCCGGTGGATTGGAGTAGTTGGTCCGGATCGCGACCTTGAGGTGAGTGAGCGCGGAGCTGACTCGCGCGGAGTCGGCCGCGACGATGGTCAGCGCGCCGACTCGTTCGTTGTAGAGAGCGAAGTTCTTCGAGAAGCTCGAGCAGACCAGGAACTCGAGGCCCGGTCGCGCCAGACCGGCCAGCCAGTCCGCGTCCTCGCGGAGGCCAAAGCCGAAGCCCTGGTAGGCGAAGTCCACGATCGGCACCAGTTCACGCTCGACGACGATCTCGCCGATGGCGGCCCATGTTTCCGGATCCGGATCCACGCCGCTCGGGTTGTGGCACGAACCCTGGAGCAGGATCACGTCGCCCGGGACTGCCGATCGCAGCGCGCCGAGCATCCGCGCCACGTCCACCTGCCGGCCCGAAGCCATCGAGATACGGGTAGCTGCGGAGCACGAACCCGGCCATCGAGAAGAGCTGTGGGTGGTTGGGCCAGGTCGGCTCGCTGAGCCAGATCGTCTTGCTCGAGCCCGTCTGGAGCAGGAAGTCCGCGGCAACTCGCAGGGCGCCGGTGCCGCCGGGCGTCTGGGCGGTGGCGGATCGGCCGCTGGTCACGATCTCGTGATCGGCCCCGAAGACCATCTCGCGGACGACCTTCTGATAGGCCGGCCGGCCGTCGATGGGCAGATATCCCTTCGGCCGCGCCTTGTCGACCAGGAGTCTCTCGGCTTCGAGCACCGAAGGCAGGACGGGAGTCACCCCGGTTTCGTCGACATACACGCCGACGGAGAGGTTCGTCTTCTCGGCACGCGTGTCCGCCTTGAAGGTCTCGGTCAGACCGAGGATTGGATCTGGCGGAGCGGGCGTCAGGGCGCGAGGGGGAAGCGACACGGGGAAGTCCTTCGAGGCTTTGAACGATCTTCGACGGTTTGCGGCTGGCGAGCCATGCGCAACGATACCGAAAGTGGAGGCCAGGCATGCGCGCGCCCTGGGCTCTTCAGGATTCCCTCAGCCGCCGGTGCGAGAAAGAAGCGGTCGAAGGGCGACTTGCCTTCGCCCGGCACGAGCGCCGTTTTCGGCGGGCGTCTCAGACCGCCCGAATCCTTCGACGCGTCCCACCAACTACGCGAGGCAACTTATGCAAACGGTACCGATCTGGCGGCGTCTGCTTCTGACCGCCGCCATTGCCATCGTCGGCGTTGGGGCCGTAGCGGTGGCACTCGGCCTGGCTTCGGGCGGCCCGGCCACGGCCCTTGCGGCCAACCCAACCGCTATCCCCGGACATCCCGATCTGGGCAACGGCTGGATGGCGCCCGGCGGCATGCGGCTCGGCGCGGCAGGCGACGTCGCGATCACGATAACGGCGATCAACGGCAACGCTCTCTCGCTCAAGACGACCGACGGCTGGACCCGGACCATCGACACGACGGGCGCGGCGATCACCAAGGCCGGCCAGACGATCTCGGTGAGCGGGCTCAAAGTCGGCGACGAGATCACCTTCCGTGAAGCCCGCCAGACCGACGGGAGCTTCAAGATCACCACCATCGAGGTCGTCGTCCCGACGGCCACGGGCACGGTGGCCACCGTGACCTCGACCTCGGTCACGATCACGCTGCCCGGCGGATCGAGCCAGACCCTGGCGACCACGAGCTCGACCACCTACTCCCAAGGCGGCGCTTCGGCCTCTCGCAGCGCGCTCGTCGCGGGCGTTCGAATCACGGCCCAGGGCACGGTCGACTCGTCCGGCAACTTCACCGCTACCTCGATCACGATCGCGCCCTCGACTGTCGTGGGCACCGTGGCCAGCAAGACGGCTTCGACCATCGTGGTCACCACTTCGGACGGCAAGACCGTGACGGTCAACGTGACTTCATCCACCACGTACTCGGTCCGCGGCGTCTCCAGCGCCACGCTCGCCAATGTGGCGGTGGGCGATCGGATCGCGGCCGAGGGCTCGCTCAACTCCGACGGCTCTCTCAACGCGGCCACGGTCCAGGCCGCGGTCAACGACCAGCCGGGCTTCGGCGGCGGCGGATTCGGCGGCGGGTTGGCGTGGTCCGGGCCGGTTCTTCGGCCACGGCTTCGGTCCGGGCATGGGCGGAGGTTCCACTCCGGCTCCGTCCGCGGCTCCATCCAGCGGGACCGGCGCATAAGGCCATCACAGACCGGGCTTTGACCTCGTCCGGCCACATGCCGTAGTCGCTACGGTACCCAAACCGAATACTTCTCCGCTCCCAGACGCCCTCCCGATCTCCCTCCGGGAGGGCGTCCGCTATTAACCCGGCGACGCGGAGTGGCGCGAGCGGACTGGCGCGAGCGGGGGCGCGCAGGCCGCTCCGAGCCCCGGCCCTCGGCCCTCCGACCTCCCGGCAACCAGACATGGAGTCCGCGATGATGGCAGGATGGAGTCGCGTCCGGCACTGGAGTATCGATGAGCGGATTCGTCGAAGAGGCGGCGGCCACGCGCCAGGCATCGGCATGGGCAGGCCGCCGGAGCCGGCTGGCCTTCCTGGCCGTCCTCGCCTGCGCCGTCCCGCTCGCCGGCTGGCTGTTCTGGGCCCTGGTGCTTCGTCTTGGGCCCAACGACTTCCACGACTACTGGCTCGCCGGGCGATTACTGCTCGAAGGCAAATCGCCATACGACACGGTCGCGATGTCGGCGCTGGCCCGCCAGGAGCATCTGTCGTTCAGCCTGGGCGGCGGCTACTCCTATCCGCTGCCCTTCGCCCTGGCGATGGTTCCGTTTGCCGCGCTGCCGTTCGACGCGGCCGTGGTCTGCTTCAACCTGCTCTCGGTCGCGGCCTTCAGCCTCACCGTCTCGGCATGGCTGCTGGCGGTCCATCCGACTGCCTCACCCGGAAGGCTGGCCTTGGCGGCGCTGGTCGCCGGGACCTATCCGCCGATCTACGGGACGGTCGCGATGGGCCAGGCCAACCTGATCCTGTTCCCACTCCTGGCACTTGGAGTCGGCGCCGTGCTGATGCGGCCGCAGATGGGTCCCCGGGCCCGAGGCCGCGGTCGACAGTTCGCCGGCGGAGCGCTCCTGGGACTCGCCGCCATCGTCAAGCTGGTGCCGGGTGCGTTGCTCGCGCCGCTTGCCCTGGGCCGGAGATGGAGCGCCTCGAGCGGGCTCGTCACGGGTGCCGCTGGCGCGATGGCCGTCTCCGTGGCGATCGTTCCCTGGGCCCTGGCCGGCAGCGGCGGCCTCTCCTCGCTGCTCGAATCGGATGGCTTCTACACCAACCAGTCGATCAACGGATTCGTGACCAGGCTGGTCGCGCAGACCTCGCGGTCGAGCCCGCTGCTTCCGGGCGCCTTCGACCCGCGGCCGGTCATGCTCGCCGCCACGGCCCTGTTCGGACTCGCGACGTTCGCCGTGTTGTGGCATTCGCGAGGGGCGATCGGGAGCCGCGCGGGCATGGTCTACGGATCCGCGCTGGCCCTCGTGGCGGCGACGATCGGCGCCCCCAAGACGAGCTTCTGGAACGAATTGATCCTGCTGATCGCCGTGGGCTTGATCCTCGCGCTGGAGTCGGCCGACCTGATCCTGCGCCCGGTCGGCCGTCTCGACTCCACCGGCGGTCGCGGTGGCGGAACCGTGGGCTTCGACCGGCTCGATCGCTGGCTGCTCGGCATCTGGTTCGGTTCGACCGTCGTCTGGGCGCTCGTCTGGGCGATCGAGCCGGCGCGCGACGGCACGCTCTCGGTGGCGGTCAACCTCGCCTGGTCGGCCTCGCTCTACGGAATGCTGGCTCTGTGGCTCATGCTGGCCCGCCGATTGCTGCGCCTGCGCTCTCAGGCCGAAGCGTCCTCGACGATCTCGTAGCCGAGCCGGGCGCGCATCCGGCCCAGCGCCGCGAGGACCGGCGTCCCGAGCACGACGATCGCGACCGCGTCGCCGAAGGCTCGAAACGAATCCCAGGCCAGCGAGGTCAGCACGTAGTAGCGGCCGAACCGGCCGAGGGTCTCGAGCGGCGACAGGCCCGGCAGCCAGCCCACGTCGCCGGCGCCCCGGTAGAACGCGACCCAGCCCCACACATCTGTCAGGGCGCCGTAGGCAAATCCGGTCGCGATCGCGACGCCGACGAGGACGGCGACATCGATCCGCGTCGGCCACCAGCCGCGGAAGACCGACGGCCCGGAGCCGAAGCGCTTGCGGGAGCCGACGCCCCTGACGACCGACCCGGCGACACCCGCGGCAGCCCCGACCCAGCCGACGGCGAACGTCTCGTACGGCAGCCACGGCCCGACTCCGCCGGTGACGACCGCCGAGACGAGGAGCGAATAGGCGCCCACCAGGAACCCGTACGAGGCGCCGAATTCGTAGCCCGCGGCCAGGACCAGGAAGAAGATCGGGCTGAAGCCGCCAAAGCCGTTGACCATGGCCAGCCTGAGCGCGGCATCCACGGCCGCCAGCGCGGCGAGGAGGGCGAGCCGGCCGGAGTCGAGCCGGCGGGCCCCGGCTTCCATCAGTCCGAGAACGGCCACGGTTCCGACGGTGACGAGCAGCGCTGGGGTATCGGGCGGTAGATCGGAAGCGAAGAACGGCCAGAAGAAGAGGGCGACGCCGACGATCGAAGCCAGGATGAGGGTCATCGCGAAACCTCCGCGACCGACGGCGTCGAGGCGAGGAACTCGAGCGCGCCGGAGACCGTGACCGGCCCACCCGGGAGCAGGCGGGCGATCTGCGTCGCCCAATCCGTGCCCTCGGCGAATGCCTCCGTCGGGGTTCCGAGCTCCGCTTGCCCGGCCATCCTCGAGGAGGACGACCCGATCGGCCACCTCCGCGGCGAGATCGATGTCATGGGTCGCGATCACGACCGCGGCCCCGGATTCGGCCAGCGTCCCGATCACCCTGCCCAGCGAGCGCCGGGCGCGAAGGTCCATGCCCCGCGTCGGCTCGTCGAGCAGCACCAGCTGCGGCCTGCCGGCCAGGGTCGCCGCCAGAGCGGCCCGCTGCTTCTGCCCCGAGCTGAGGTCGCGCGGATATCGATCCGCGACGGCGGCGAGGCCGAAGCTTTCCAGGACCTCGATGGGATCGACGGTGACCGACAATCGCCGCGCGGTCAGCTCCACCTCGGCCCGCAGGCTCGGAAGATGGAGCAGCGAGCCCGGGTTCTGGGGCACGTACGCGATACGATCGACCGAACGAACCACCTCGCCCGACACCGGAGCGAGCAGGCCGGCGAGTGTGCGGAGCAGGGTCGTCTTGCCCGAGCCGTTCGCGCCCACGATGGCGACAACTTCCCCGCGGGCGGCGGCGAGCGACATGTCGGCGACGATGGGCCGGCCCGCCGGACCGATCGAGAGCCTTCGCGTCTCCCAGGCGAGCTCGGTCTGCGGCGCCGCGGAGTGGCGGACGCGAGGCGCGGCCTGGGCGGGCGCGTACGCGTCGTGGCCGTGGCCGCCGGGACCGTGCGTAGCCGTCCGCAGTCGCTCGCGCGCCTCCGCGACCGTCAGCGGCAGCGGATCCCAGCCGAGAGCGCGGCCCAGCTCCACGAGCGGCGGCGGACTCGATAGCCGGCCGGCCATCTTCGCCGGTTCGGCCGGTCCATCGGCTCGTCCGTCCTCGACCCGGATCAGCAGATCGGCCGAGCCCAGGACGTCGTCGAGTCGGTGCTCGGCGAGGACCACCGCCCGACCATTCGAAGCCAGGGATCGGCAGGCCGCGAGGACGGCTTGCGCTCCCTGCCGGTCGAGTTGCGAAGTGGGTTCGTCGAGCGCGATCAGCTCCGGCTCGAGAGCGAGCACGGCCGCGAGCTGGACCCTCTGGCGTTCACCGCCGGAAAGCGTGGCCAGGCGGCGGGAACGCAGATGCTCGATGGACATTGCCGCCAGCGCGGCATCGACGAGCTCGCCCATTCGCGGCCGGGGAATGCCCAGGTTCTCCGGCCCGAACGCGATCTCGCGCTCGACCGTTCCGTACACGGATTGGGCCTCGACATCCTGGAAGACGAGGCCGACTCGCCGCGCCATCCTGGGAATCGGAGTCCGAAACGGGTCCAGGCCGCAAACCGTCGCCGAACCCGAAATCCGGCCGCCATGGAACTGCGGGACGAGGCCGTCGAGGAGGCGCAAGAGCGTCGACTTTCCGCCGCCCGGATTCGCCCGCGACCACAGTGAGGCCGGGGCCGATGTCCAGGTCCACGTCCCGCAGCGCCGGCTCGGCCGAGTTCGGATACCAGTAGGAGACGCCTCGAAGCGTCGCGATCGGTTTCATCGCTCAGTGGCCGCCGACGTCGCGGCCGGCGCGGCGTGTCGGGCGGTCCGGAATGCCGGCAGCGCGAGGACGAGGCAGGCGGCGACCAGGACCGGCTGGATCGGCGGCAGATACAAGCGTCGGATAGGGATACCAGTCCGGATTGGCGCCAGCCAAACGGACGGCGACGAAGGCGCCGACGGCCGACACTCCGGCGACGGCCACCAGCGAATCCCAGCGGCTCCAGCGAGCCGTCGAGTAGCTCGTTCGCGGGCCGGCTCCGAACGCCCGAGCCTCCATGGCTTCGGCGAGCAGGATCGAGTCTTCGATGGCGGTCAGGACGACCGGGACGAACACTTCACGCCACGACCGAATGCCGCGCGGGCGCCAGCCGCGCATCACCTGGGCGTCGCGAACGGCCTGGAACGTCGAGCCGATGCCCGATACGAGGTTCATCGACGTGGCCACCGCGATGCCCGTTCGCTCGAGGCGGGCCGGCAGGGCGTCGATGACGTCGTGCGACTCGAGCACCATCGACAGTGGCGCCACGGCGAGAAGGGCGGCGACCAGGCCGAGTCCCACGGATCCGCCGAAAAGCAGCGCTTCGGTAGTGATGGGTCCGCCGAAAACGGGGACCGCGTCGGGGATCCGGACGATCGTGTCCGAGCCACCGTGGCCGGCCAGCCCGTTTATGAGGACGGCGAAGAAGACGGCGAAACCGAGCCCGAAGGTGAGCCCTTTGAGGCCTCGGCCCGGCGGCAGCCAGGCGATGAGGACGTTGAGTGCCGCAACGGCCACCAGGCCGCGGTAGACCGGGTTGTCGGTCGAGAGCGCGACCGCTACCGCGGCCAGCGACCAGATTAGCCACGCCCGTGGCGAGAGGGATGTGTTCACGGGGCCCCGCGACGGGACGCGATCAGACGCAGGAGGGCCAGGCCCCCGAGCGCGCCGCCCACCATGGCCGCGAGGAGCAGTCCCAGGTCCAGACCACCGCCCTGTGCCGGAGCGGGGGCGGCGCCCGAAGCTGCGGGCGCGTCAGATGACGAGGAGGAGGATGTGGCGCCGGCGACTCCGGCGACGGCCGCCGTGGAGGCCGAGGGCTCGGCTCCACCGGACGGAGTGGCGGAGGCGGCGGAGGGAGTGGCGGAGGCGGCGGCCGAGCCGGCCGGGGAGGCGGCGCCGGCGGGGGGCCTGGTCGCCGTTGGGCGCGAGGCCGCCGTGGCGGCGGGCCGTGCGGTCGCCGCGGGAGTAGCCGCGGACGTGGCCGGGCTGGTGGGCGTGGCCTCGCTGCCAGACGTGGCGCAGACCCCCGCCGGAGCGGGCGGAGTGGCGGCGTTGCCGCTGGCGGGCACGTACCTGAAGCCCTCGGCGTCGCCGCTGGAAAGGCTGATTGCGGACATCCCGGACGTGGCGAATTGCCAGGCGCCTCCAGCGCGCGACACGAAGAAGGCCCAGTAGAAATCCTTGCCCGGGCAGACGGAGTAATGAGCGGGCTCGCCGTCGAGGGCACAAGCGGCGACGCCGAAACCCCCGAACGTCTGCCCGGACCAGGCCACGCCCGAAGCCTCGAGCAGCGCGAGGCCCGTGATCTGCGGCGTATCGAACGCCACGCAGCGAGTCACGACGGAGCCGTCGCCGTGCTCCACGACGAGGGCCGCGTGGTTCGGCCCGGCGCCGGCGCAGGTGGCGATGGCGGGAGAGCCCGGCGCGAGCGAAGCGAGCGCCGCCACTCCCATCGCGGCGGCCAGAACGAGGCCCAGCCCGCGGCCGGCTCCACGCCCCACACACAAAGCCACGGCCCACGCCACGCCCCGCGCCACGGCCGAAGCCACGGCCCGAGCCACTGCCCGCGGTCATGGCCGCGACCTCGGCGAGAACATCAGGAACCAGCCGACGCCCAGGACGAGGGCAAGGCCGATCGCCAGTCCAAGGGCATAGATGAGCGGCGCCGGGATGCCCGACCCCGAGTCCGACGAACCCGAACCAGCCGTCGAGCCGGGCCCGTTGCCGCTGGCCCCGGCCACGACTGCGCCGGGATCGAGCGCGGGCGTAGCTGTCGACGCCGCGGTCGGAGTCGGACGCGGCGTCAAGGCCGGGCTGGGCGTCGGAGTCGGTGTCGCCACCGGAGTCGCGAGGACCGTCGCTTCGGCCGCGGGCCGCACCGTCGGCCTGGGAGTGGTCCGCAGGGTCGGTCGTGCCGTGGGCGCTCTCGTCGGGCTCGCGGTCGGCGTGACGATCGGGGTCGGGGTCGGTGAAGCAGTGGGAATCGCCGTCGGGCTGGGGCTGGGCGTCGCCGTCGATGTCGGTGTCGGTGTCGCCGCGGGCGCGCAGAGGGTCGTCGGAACCGCCCGGCCAGCGGTGAAATGGACCGTCGCGCCATAGGGCGATCGCATCAGTGCCGCCGGCACCTGGCTCGTGGTGAAGGCGCTCTCGCCCATGCCCGGATACACGAACCCGCCGTCGGCTCCCTGCATGGATCGAAGATGGCTCAGGACCGTCGCGGATCCTTTCGACCACGTGGCCGACTCCGGGTCCTGGCCGGCCCTCAGGAGCGCCTCGAGCACGATCGCGTCCGAGTCCGGGTCGCTCGCGGGTGGACCGAAGGCGCTCGAGTTCTGATAGGGAAACCCGCCGTCCGCGAGCTGCTGGGTCGCCAGGTATGCCAGTCCGGTCGAATCGGCCGAGTGGACCCCGGCCTCATCGAGGGCCATGAGGGCGACGGCCGTGGAGTTCGTGTCGCCGTTGCCCGCGGCCACGGGGGCGGATCCGTAGCTCCAGCTGCCGTCGGGATCCTGGAGCGCCGCCAGCTCGGCGGAGGCGGCCGCAGGAACGGCGGATCCGGAGGCGTGGAGGGCGAGGATGGCGAACGATTGGCCGAAGGTCGAACCGTCGCCGAACTTGCCGCTCGCGGGCAGGTACAGCGCATTCAGCCGGGCGACGAGATCTCGGCCGGCGAAGCTCGATGGGTCGGCGCCTGCCGCGACCACGGCCAGGATGGCCTTGCCCGTCTTGGCCGGATCCGCGGCCGCGGCGTCCGAGGCCGAGGCGAGGAAGTCCAGAGCGCCGGTTGTGCCGGCACAACCGTGAAGCGTCGCGGGATCGAAGCCGGCGGCCGCTGCGCCGATGACGAAATCGGCCGTCTCCCCAAGCGAGCCGTCGATCGAACCATCGCTCGACTGAGCGGCGAGCAAGTACTCGAGCGCGGCGGTCGCTCGCTCCGTATCGGTCGCGGCGGGCGAGCCGAATACAGCGGGGGTTCTGGCGGACCCGGGAACGGTGCTGGCAGCGAGCGCTCCAGCAGACATGAGAAACGCCGCCAGTATCGCGCTGGCAGCCGCGAACCTTCGCATCTTTCCTCCGGCGGCATGACCCCCGCCTGCCGGAGGTGCCTCGCCGCTGGAGGCCTCCCAACCGATCCGCGCAGGTGGGGTGACAGAGCCGACCGCTCAGGTCTCCTGGCTCGCGGATCGTGTCCACGGCATTTCGCCGATGGGCTTCGCTGCCGGCCCGCCTTCCGGGATCCAACCCGTGGCGTTCATCGGCTCGCGCCGACGGCTTTGGCCGGCCGCTCCTCGCTTACAGTTGCGCGACAGCGCCGGTTTTACACCGGCTTCCCTGATACGAGCGGCATTTCGTCATCCGGCATCGGCCGAATGACATCTTCAATTTGGCTTGCTGAGGATACGTCGCGGCGGGTCGAGCCGTTACAGCGACTCGCGCAGGATCGAAGCGATTTCGTCGTCGGTGAGGACGATGGGGTTCGTCTTCATGCTGCTGCCGCGGCTATCGGCAACGAGCGCCGGAATCGACGACTCGTCGATGCCGAAGTCGCGCAGGCGAGGCACGGCCAGGCGGACTCGCCAGTCGTCGAGCAGCTCAACGAGTCTCGAGCGCGCTTCGCGGTCCGTGGCCGCGGCCGAGCTGTGGCCGTGCTGTGGCTGTCGCCGCGGCCGGGGGGCCGGCCAGGACACGGCCCAACTCCGCGTATCGAGTCAGAGCCGGGTTCTTAGGATCGCGAGCTTCGAGCGCGGCAAGGTTGGCGCGGGTGGTGGCGACGAGGGTTGCGCCGCAGGCGGTGCCGTGGGGAATCGGGTACTGGGCGCCGAGCGGCGAAGCCAGACCGTGGACCGCGCCGAGCCCGGCCTGGGCCAGGCAGATCCCCGAGCACAGGGCCGCGTAGGCCATCCGTCCTCGGGCGGCGGCCGCTCGGCTGCCCTCGAGATCCGCGCCACGTCCCGCCGCCGCCTCCTCATACCAGGCCACGAGGCCGTCACGGGCGGCGGCCAGGCCGGATAGAGCGAGAGCGTCCGTCCACGGGTTCGACCGCGTGGAGAGATACGGCTCGATGAGCTGCGTGAGCGCGTCCATGCCGTTCGAGGAGATCAGCGCGGCCGGGCAACTCGCCAGCAGGTCCGGATCGACGATCGCGACCTGGGCGACGAGGGAATCGTCCCGGAACGACTTCTTGAACCCGGCCGGACCGGGCTCGCTCACGACCGCGTTCTTGGTCGCTTCGCTGCCTGTGCCCGCGGTTGTCGGGACGGCCACGAACGGGATCGAAGGGCCGCCATAAGGCAGCTGCGGCCCGACACCCTCGAGATGGTCCATGACCGAGTTGCCGGGTATCGACAGGCCCGCGACGGCCTTGGCGGTATCGAGCACGCTCCCGCCACCGATTCCCACGACGACGTCCGGGCACTCGCCCTCGCGGGCACGGGTCACGATCCCGTCGATGAGCTCGGGCGACGGCTCGCCGGCCACGGATTCCACCTGGAGCTGGATGCCCGATGCCGAAAGCCCGGCCTCGAGCCGGAGCCAGTCCGGCGTGTCGCAGAATCCCGGCCGAACGACGACGAGAGCTCGATCGCCGAACGATCGAACCGTGGCGGCGAGCTCGGCCGATCGCCCCGCACCGAAGAGGATCCTCGGCAGCCGCGCGATCGAGAACGGCTCGACGGCCACCGGAATCGAGGTCTCGACTGGCTCGTGCACGTTACGATTCCGACGGGAAGAGGCCGTCGTATCGAACGCCCACGCGGGGTTCGGCCATCCAGTCGGTGACCTTGTCACGCCAGGCCAGGTAGTGGGCCGTCTCTTTGTGGGCCTTGGCCGCGGCTTCGTCGCGGTAGGCCTCGTAGGCGATGAAGCGGGTCGGGTCTTCGACGGACTGGAGGATGTCGAACCGCAGGTTGCCGGGCTCCTTGACGGACCCTTCGTGGTTGAGCCCGATCGCTTCGACGAAGTCCTCGACGCGCTCAGGTTTCACATGGACGTGGACGATGGTGACGTACATGGCTCCTCCGAAGTTGGTCGCCAGCGGGTCCGAGCCGTCGCTGGACGAGTCGGTCCGGTCCCGTGCGGCAGCGATCTCAGTTTCGGCCATTCACCGGCGATCTGCGAGTCGAAGTGGCACGCCGCCCGGCGGGCGGGCAGGGCGGCGCTGGACGGGACAGTGCCCACGGCCCGCGTCCGGCGGAAGCCAACTGGTTCCCGCTGGGTGGTCAATCGCGACCCAATCTCGTCCCGTCCCCCGCTCGATAGCACCTGGGTGGGCGAGTCGGACCGGATTCGGCGTCCGTTTCGACGCAGGGCACAGGCCCGCAGTCGTTTCGGTACCCGGATATGGGCAAGGTTGACTTCTCGTCGTCGCCGCACGTCGCGATTGACCGCTGGACGGGAATCGGTCCGGCCGGCGACCGCGGGAACAAGTGGAACGGCCGCGAGCGAAAGCCCGCGGCCGCCACTCACCCTCCGACCCCTGGTTGGTCAGGAACGCACGGCCGCCGGAGGCGGTGGGGTCAACGAGGGCATCGCCACCGGCGGAGGCGCAATCGACACGGCCGCCCCCGTCCAGAGAAGCCCGGTGACGACCAGCGTCTGCGTCTTGCCGCACGGATTTCCGACGCATGTCCCTACGGTCTTGGACACTTCGACACTGACTACGACCGCCTTGCCCGTTTCGGCCGAGGGAATTCCGGTCCGATCGAGGAGGATCAGGCCGTCCACGACCCAGTAGCAGCTCGACGAAGCCGATCCGTCTGTGCAGGCGATGACCTCGCTCAGCACTCCGCCCAGCAGGAAGGTCGACGAGTTCGCCGAAACCTTGGGCGGAATCGAGGCCCGGTATACCCTTTGCCCGTCGAACGTGACCGGCACGCCATCGTTGCCGAGGGTCACGCTCGACGGCTGGCTCGATGCCGCACTTGTCGGACCAACGCCCGATCCCGAACCGACTGCGTCCGGCGGACCCGAGGGAAGGGCGATCCCCGAGTTGGCCGGCGAGCCACTCGGAACCGCACTGGCCGACCCCGATGGGCCCGGCGTGGCGATTACGAGTGCGTCGGAACGCCAGACCACGGACTCGACCACGATCGACGCCCTGCAATCGGCCTGAGTCGTGGCCGGGCACTGCGCGGCCTGGGCGTCGTTGACGTGGACCCTGGCGATGACTACTTCGTTCTTGGGCTCGTCGATGGTTGCTCTTGGGAGCGATGCCGAGGCCGTCGATCGAGACGATGTAGCAGTACGGGATCAGCTGCTGTTCAGCCTGCGTCTTGTTCGGCTGCATCGGGCATGGCGGAACGAGATCCGGCCTGCTCACGCGCCCGCCGAGCAGGAAGCTGCCCGAGGTCGGGAACGAAGCCTGATCGGCGGCGCGATAGACGCGCTCGCCGTTGAGCTCGGTGGGCACGTCGGGCCAGACGACGTTCTTGGGAGCGTCCGGCGCAGGGCGTGCCGTTGTCGAAAGTGCAGCCCGCCATGACGACGACCACGGGCGCGCCAACCCACGCGCCGCCTTCCTGGAACTGGCCCAGATCGACGTTGCCCGTGGCGGCCGGCGAAGGGCCGGCAGCCAGACCGATAGCAAGGCCCGTTCAGGTCGGACGCCGGCACACAACCGGCGGGTTCCTGGAAGAGGTAGCCGCCGACCAGGTAGACACCGGTCGTCGGGAACGATGCCTTGTCAGTCACGCGGTAAACCCTCTGGCCGCCGATCTGGGCCGGGATGCCGTCGCCGGGGCGTGGTGGGTTCGAGCCATCCGGCCCGGCGACCTCGGCCGGCCTCGAGGCGAGCCCCGCGCCGATCAAACCGACGACGGCCAGCACGCCGACGGCCACGATGCCCGAAGCCAGCCTCGGCCAGCTCAGGCCGTTCGTCCGGCGGCGGCCTGCCGCCGCCGTTCGTCCGGCCACGCTCAGACTCGGATAGTCGCGCTCCGCCTGCGCCAGCTCCGAATCGAAGCGGCGCGCCAAACGCTCTTGCAGGGGATCGGCGGAGCCGTCGCGCGCGCCGCCGTTTCGTTCAGTGTTCATCGAGACACTCCCGGAGTCGCGCCAGGCCCGTCTTGAGCCGGGCCTTCGCCGTGTTCTCCGTCACGCCGAGGGCATCGGCCGTTTCGCGGACGGAGAGTCCAACCATGTGATGGAGGACCACCGCGGCGCGGATCGGTCGCGAGAGCTTCGCCAGCGCCTCGTCCAGCTCGATCGATTCCGACGAATCCGGCCCGTCGACCGGGAACTCGTGAACCGTCGGGTCCAGATGAAGCGTCCGGCGCAGCCGCCGCACGACCCGCAGCGCCTCTCGCGTCTGGACCGTCAGAAGCCAGGCCCGAATGGCCCGGGGCTCCCGAATCGCCGGTCCCGCGCGAAGCGCCCGCTCGAACGTGGTCTGGACCAGGTCCTCCGCCTCGGCCTCGTCCCGGGTGATTGCCCGGGCGGCGGCCAGGAGCAGCGGACCGTGGTCGTGCAGCGTGGCGACCCACTCCGGAGAAGGCGCCGTCGCTGGAACCGCGAGCCTGACGGCTTCGCGTTGTTCTTCCCTGTCGAGCGTTTCCGTGATGACCCTCACATCACTTAAGAGGCGCCGGTGAGGCCAAATGGGTATCGGCCTTCGAGTCTGGACCGAACTTCGGACGCGGGCAACGGCCCACGGGTTCCCGGGTCCCGATCCGCGGGTTCCCGGGCCCGGCCCGCGCGTTACGTGACCGATCCGAGGGTTCCCCTGGTCCGACCCTCGGGTTCCACCAGACCCGTTCCGCGAACCGTGGCGACGAGGCTCGGCTCCTCCGGCGGGCATTCCTTCCACTCAACACCGCCGGCGGCGCTGCTATCCCGATTTCGGCCGAATTTGTCGCTCAACAGCGCCGGTGGAAGTGCTATGCCACGACCCGAGGAACGGGGGCCCGGTTCCACGCCCCAATCGTGCACGAGGCACCGCCCGGGGAGGGATGAATCCGAGTTTGGCGGCCTGCATGCTCGCTTTGGATCGACCTGGCTGCTATTGAGTGGCGGCGGCGACCCCGGCCACGCGGTAACGGCCGCTCCACGCCTACCGGCGCGCCCGCTCCCCGGACATCGTCAGCTCGAACCAGATGGCGCGCGCCGGATCCACCAGAATTCTCCTCGATGCGGCGGATCGACTCGCGATACGCCGGCCAGACGGCCAACTCGAGCGCCTCTTCCGGCGACACCCAGCGCATGGAGTCATGCTCGTGGGAGAGGACCGGCTCCGCGGCGGCGGCCACTCGGACCGCGAAGATGGCGCTCGTGACGATGGCCCGGTACGAAGGCTCGTGGAACTGGTTGACCTGGTCCAGGTCGTAGAAACCCTGGATTTGCCCCGGCCCGAAACCCGTTTCCTCGATCAACTCGCGCAACGCTCCGTCGGTGACCGATTCGCCGTCCTCGAGCGAGCCCGAGACGCATTGCCACAACCCGGGCAGGATGCGGCCCGGAGAGCGGCGCATCAGCAGGATCTGGAGATCGGCCGGCGACGTGGCCTCTCCGGCCGGCAACGGGGCCCCTCCGGCCGCCGCCCCTCCGGCTGCCGCTCGGCTCGTTTCTTCCCCGGGCGCCGCGGCGCCCGCAAAGGCTCGCCCCGCGTTTTCCGTCGAACGTGCGTCAGGGGCCGCCTCCGAATTGGCAGCCTGAGAAGAAGGTCCTTCAACCGCGGTCGCCTATGTGGTCTTCGACGTCAGAGTCGTCCTGAAGATCCAAACGTCGACGAGATCCGGTCGAAATGGGCTCACGGGTTCGACCTCGGCAGTGGCGGCCGGCGGCCGGCGGCCGCGCCAACCCAGGGATCAGATTCGCTCGAAGTGGTCCACCGGCAGGACGAATACGACCGCGCCGCCGACTTCGACTTCGAGCGGGTAGGGCATGAAGAATTCGCCGGGTTCCATGATCGGCGGGATGGGGCTCACCGTCTGCGTTCGGGAGTGGCAGTTCTCCCGCACGAGAGCGACGACGTCGTTCACTTTCGCGTCGTCCACGCCAACCAGAATCGTGGCGTTGGACTGCTTGAGGAATCCGCCGGAACTGTGAAGCCAGGTGGCTCGGAACTCGTGCTTGAGCAGGACATCCACCATTGCCCGCGCATCTTCGTTATGAACGACCGCGACGATGAGCTTCACGCCTCGGAGTATAGAAGGAGAGCACCGCACCGGGACGCCACGACGCCGCGCGCCGAGGCGCGGCAACACGCCGACGCCACACGGACCATGCGCGCGGCCACACACCGGCCACACGGCCCACATCGAAATTTCCAGCGTGCGCCACCCGCCACCGCGCCGCCGTACAATCCCGAGTGGGGAATGGGTCTGCGCCCCCTGCGCTGCCTGGGTGGATGCTCGAGTCGACCTCGGGGGAGGAAATGTGACCGACGAACGATCGCACCGTGGACGAACGGATGCGCAGCTCTTCGCGGCCGCGGCCGCCGCGGTTGCCCGGGGCGACGAGCTCGACGAGCAGCTCGCCGAGCTTCTGGGCCTCGCGGGCGAGCACCTCGGCGCAAAGGCCGGCGGCGTCTACATCCTCGACCAGGACCGCGACGAGCTGGAGCTGGCTGTCACGTTCGGCGTCGAGGAGGAAGTCGCGATCCAGGCCGGATCGATTACCCGAGCGTCGGAGAGCCACGACTCGCTGGCCGCGGTCGTGCGTTTGCGCAAGCCACTGCCCATCGACGACGCCGCGCACGTCTCCGTGCTTCGCGGCTGCAAGACCGGGCATGTCACGCCCCTCGTCGTCCGGCGCGACGGCATCGAGATCGCGCTGGGCGTCATGGCCCTCGGTTTCTCGGGCGACCTCCCGGCCGCCGAGGTTCTCGAGGGCTCCGAGCCGGTCGCGGACCTGGCGGCCGTCGCCGTGGAGCGGGCCCTGGCACTGGCCCTTGGCTCGGAACGAGCCGAGTGGTTCGACCGGCTGGCCCACACCGATCCGCTGACCGGGCTGCCGAATCGACGGACCCTGGATCGACTACTGGAGCTCGAGCTGGCCCGCGCCGGCCGCCAGGGTCAGCCGCTGAGCATCGCGGTCTTCGGCATCGACCGCTTCACCGACATCGTCCTGTCCGGTGGCAACTCCGCCGGCGACGACGCGCTTCGGCGAGTGGCCCAGATCCTCGCCGAGTCGGTCCGTCTCGTCGACAACATCGCCCGCTTCAGCAACGATGAGTTCATCCTCGTGGCTCCGGGCTCGGACGGGATGATCGTGGCCGAGCGCCTGGTCAAGAAGATCGCGGGGCTGTCGCCGGCGCACGGCAAGGCGATCCGTGTCTCGGCCGGGCTGGCGGGCTATCCGCTCGACGGACGGACGCCGGAGGAGCTGGTCGCCACTGCCGAAAAAGCACTCCGAACGGCCCGCGAAGCGGGCGGAGACAGGGTAGCGGCGCAGAATTCCAAGGAGTAACAGTCGGCCGAACACATCGCTCGGTCGGCGCCCCGCTAACCGATCCGGGGCCGGCGACGCCGGTGTATCCGCGCCACGGCCGCAATCGCGATCCCACCCAACCAGATCAGTGGGACCCCGATGAAGGCGAAAGTGAGCCGAGCCACGGCGGGGTCGTCGGCACCCGGGCAGGGCACGCGCGGGTAGTTGAAGAAGCAAACCTGCTGGGCGTGGTAAAGGCTCCACGCAGCCTGCGCGGCCAACAGCACCCCGATGGCGAGCAGCATCAGCGTCCACAAGAGGACGCTCCGGACGAAGGTCCATCGCATCCTGCTCATCTCGCCCCCTGGACACCTGACTTCTTTGCGCGGCCGGGACGACGCGGCGGACCGCGCCTTACCCGAGGGCCGCCGGTCGACTCAGGTAGTCAGCGTGCCGCTGAGGATGATCGGGCCGCTCGGCTTCATCACGCCGCTGTTGGGCTCTTTGCAGATGAAGACCCACAGGCTCGGCGACCTGGGCAGGTTGTCGTACTCGAGCACGGCCTGTCCCGACGCATCCACGGTGAACCAGCCGACCTTGGACAGCGTTCCGTCCTGAGCCGTTGTCCAGACGATGTAAGCCTGGTCTCCGGCCGTAGCCGCCAGATGGTTGACCCAGACGAGCATGTGGCCGGTCGGCTGCAGAACCGCGACTCCGGCGGCCTTTTCGCCGACCTGGGTAGCGGCCAGGGCAGTGGTCTGCGAGCCAGGCCCAATTGCGGTGACAATCGAGTGGACGTCCGTCGCCTTGGCGCGGTTGAGGTCGTTCTGAACCACGTAGGCGTAGCCGGCGAGGCTGAAGACGAGGAGAGCTGCCGCGACCCTGGTAGTCCAGGACGCGATCCTGCCCCTCTGCGACCAGATTCGACGGCGCATGGGGATCACGTTGTCCGGGGTCGAAGAGAAGGCCTCGGGCGCCGGGAAGGGCGTGGGCGCCGCGACGGCCACCTCGGCCACCACTGCCGTCGGTACGTGCTCGGCGATCCGATGCTCGCTGCCCTTGCCGACTCGACGGCGCGCCTGAGAGTCCGCGCGCGCCGCCGCGATGACGGAGTCGCGCAGCCACGCCGGCGGCTCCAGCGGCATCAGCGTCTGGGCGATGTACGGCACGACGCCGCCAAGCTCGTCCATCTCCGGATGCGGCTCGGAGCAGGAGTCCAGGTGATCCTGGACCACGATCATCTCTTCTGTTTCCAATGCCCCGAGAACGAAGCCCGGAGCTAGCTCGCGGACGCGATCACAGGTCATGGCCATATCAGGCCAGCCCTTTCTTGCCGTTCGCCGAGGGTCCGGACGGAACGATGATTTCGTAGTGGCCGATCAGCTGCTCACGCAGCGAGACCAGCCCGAGCCGCATGCGGCTCTTGACGGTTCCAAGTGGAGCACCGGTCCGAACGGCGATTTCTCGCTGTGTCAGACCATCGAAATATGCAAGCTCGATGGCATCGCGCTGAGCGGGCGGCAGCGTCTGTATCGCCTCGCGGACGCGCTCGCCGTCCAGTCGTCCGGCCACTTCTGGCCAGATGTCCGGAAGCGTCAGGTTGGCCGGCAGAATTTCGTCCGACTCTTCCCCCAGCGCGACGCTGGCTCGCTGACGGCGCATCGCATCGATCGCTCGATGTCTGACGATGGCCAGCAGCCAGCTCCGAACGGTGCCACGGGCTTCCGCGTACCGTCCGGCATTCCGCCACACACCCAGGAACGAGTCCTGGACGACGTCTTCAGCCAGCCCCGTCTCGGTAGTTATCCGCAGGGCAAGCGCATACGCCATCGCGTGATAGCGGTCATATAGGGCTTCGAGTCCGCCTAGTTCCCCGGCGGCCACCTGCCGCATTAGCTCAGCCTCCGACCGATCCTCCGAGAGACTTTCGGGAATGGCCATCTGCGGGGGCTCTTCCATCCGGTCCCTCACCTGTCCATTCGCAGGGAGCGACCTTTTGGTTCACTCCGTCTCCAAATTGGAGCGGTCGCGGCGGATTTCGCCGCGGAAGACTCTTCGGTCTCATGGGCCGACTCGCGGCCCGACCCACTGCCCGGGACGGAGATCTCGAGAGGCCACGCTTCCCTGACAGGCGAGCACGCACTTCGACCATGATCTCCGTCTCGAGATCGTCCTGGTCCGCGGGCGGCGTCGATGACGAGGAAGCGCTCGGGCGAACCCGTGGCGACGGCCAGGAACCCCTCTCGGACCCGGCGGTGGAATGCCATGTCGGACGAGGTCTCGAAACGATTGACCTCGCTCCCCTTCCGATCCAGACCCACTTCCACGGGCAGGTCGAGCAGGACCGTCAGGTCCGGCTCGAGTCCGCCGGTTGCGAAGGAAGCGATCGTGCGCAGCCCGTCGAGCGGCTGGCCCGAGCCGTAGCCCTGGTAGGCGAGGCTCGAGTCGGCAAATCGATCGCAGACCACGACGGCGCCTCGGGCGAGGGCCGGCGCGATGACCTGGGCGACGAGTTGGGCACGGGCGGCGTTGAAGAGGAGGGCGTCCGTGGCCGGAGCGGGATCGAGCGTCGGCCCGTGGAGAAGGATCTGGCGGACTTCCTCGCCGAGCGCCGTGCCCCCGGGCTCGCGCGTCAGGACCGTCTCGTAGCCCTCGACCTCGAGGCGCGCGGCCAGGCGCCTGGCCAGGGTGGACTTGCCCGAGCCGTCCGGACCCTCGAGGGTCAGGAAGAATCCCCTTCTCGAGTCGTTGGCCAACTGCATCGTACGAGTCTAGCCGAGGCGGAGGGGCCGCGAACCAGGCGTACGGGCCCGCAAAACCCTGTCTCGCCGCGCAGGAAAGCTACGGGTACAGCCTCACCCGCCGATAAGGTTCCCGGCCGCGTGAGCGCGAGATCAGGTTGGCCCGTTCGGCCATCTGGTGCTGCAGCCGGCGGATGTACGCGTTCTGAGGCGAAAGCTCGACCGGCGAAGACGAGCGGATGACCATCCCGATGGCCTCCTCGGCCTCACGCAGGGCGGCCTCCCGCGGATCGACTTCGAGCGAGAAGATCGAGGTCAGGCCGGACTCCATCTGGACGATGGTGTTGCTCTTGAGGACGTAGATAGGGAGTCCCCGCTCCTCCGCGTCGCGGAGGCCGGAGGTCTTCTGCCGGTACTCGCTCTTGAGGGTCATGACCACGTCCGCTTCGTCCGGGATCGCGGGCGATGATTACCGGCAGCTGCAGTTCCTTGATCGCCTGCTCCAGGTGCTTGCGGCTGATGCCGTGGGGCAGAACCCGCAGGGTCGGCAGGATCGTCCCTTCGTCGCGGATCCGGACGACGGAATTGCCGGCCGAGGCGGAATCCTCGGTCTCGCCGATGTCCGAGGCGCGCTTGGCCTGGTCGGCGGCGGCGCGGTAGCGGGCGAGATCGGCCACCGACTCGTCATCCTTGGATGACGCGTCGTCATCGGCTGACGCCTCATCGGCGGCATCCTCGCGTTCGGTCGACCCGTCCAGGCCGGAGGCCGAGCGATTCCTCTTCGTCCTCGAACTCGTCGCCGCCGGCGTCTTCGCGATCGTAGCCAAGCGGCTGGGCGAGAGTCCGAGGCGACGCCTCGTCCGCTTCGTCGTCCACTTCCTCGGCCCGGTAGTCGTTGAGAGCGCGGGTGGCCTGCTGGCTCCAGGCTCGTTGACGCTCCAGCTCGCGCAGCTCGCGAGCCCGCGGTTCCGGAACCGGAGTCGATCCACGCTCGAGGGGACCGCGATCGGAGATCTCACCGGCCTGGAAGACGCCGCCCGCTTCATTCGTGGGCGTCATGGCGAAGCGCTCGCCCGGCAGGCTTCGGGGACGGCCGGGGCCAGGCCCTTCGGAACTGGGTCCGGGGCCCGACCCAGGACCGCTCGATCCAGGTCCGCCACCGGGTCCGCCGAATGTCGAACCCTGGCCGCCGGCGCCGGTCCTGCCTCCGGGCCCCGCGTCCCGGCGCCGGGTCCCTCGCGAACGTCTCGGGCGCCGCGGGCGGGCGCCCGCCAGCCGCCGCTCGCGCCCGACCGGAACCCCGGCCGCGTGGCTCCGCGCTCCTGCTCGCGCCAGTCGGTGGGCGCGTGGTATGAACCCGCGCCGCGCCAGCCCGGCTCGGACCGCCAGCTCTGGCCCAGACCCACGAGACCCGCGAATCGGTCGCTGCCGAAACGGTCCGCGCCCTCGTCGCGTGGCGAAGGCTTGGGCCGCGCCTGGGACCGATGCACGCCGCCTTCGTCGCGCCAGCGCAGCTCGGCCGAGACCGGATCTCCGCGCAGCATGGCGTCCACGGTGTCGGCAACGTCCGAGTGAACCGTCACTCGATCGCGGTCGAGGATCTCGACGATGACGTCGAACGTGGGCGGGGCCTTTCGCTCCAGGACGCTCTTCTGGGTGCGGCGGCGGCGCGCTTCCTCGTCGCCGAGGGTCACGGTCTGGATGCCGCCGATCAGGTCCGTGAGCGTGGGGTTGAGCATCAGGTTGTCGAGGTTGTTGCCGTGGGCGGTGCCGATGAGCTGGACGCCGCGCTCGGCGATGGTCCGGGCGGCCTGGGCCTCGAGCTCGGTCCCGATCTCGTCGATGACGATGACCTCGGGCATGTGGTTCTCCACAGCCTCGATCATCACCTCGTGCTGGTGGGACGGCGTCCGAACCTGCATCCGGCGGGCTCGGCCGATCGCCGGGTGGGGAATGTCGCCGTCGCCCGCGATCTCGTTGCTCGTATCCACGACGACGACGCGCTTGCCCTGGTCGTCCGCCAGAACGCGGGCGGCCTCGCGCAGCATCGTCGTCTTGCCGATGCCGGGCCGGCCCATGATGAGGATCGACTTACCGGACTCGACGAAGTCGTTGATGATCTCGATCGTGCCGTAGACCGCGCGGCCGATACGGCAGGTCAACCCGACGATCTTGCCGGTCCGGTTCCGAATCGCGCTGATGCGGTGCAGCGTCCGTTCGATGCCGGCTCGGTTGTCGTCGCCGAAGACGCCGATGTGCTCGACGACGTATTCGATGTCCGACTCGGTGATCTCTCGCTCCACCAGCGTCACTTCGCCGTCGGTGAATCGGGCTTCCGGCCGGCGGCCGAGATCCAGAACGACCTCTATGAGTTGCGTCGGGTCGGTGAGCGCACGGACGGCCTGCAGGACGTCCGGTGGAAGCGCCGCCAGAAGCAGACTCAGATCGTCGATCGACTCGCGACGTCGCCGGGGCGCGCCTTGATCGGTCACGTGTCCTCCTGCCAACTCGGGCTAGCGAACGGCCGGAACGAGCGCGGGTTCCACCACGCGCACGACGGCCTCGCGCATGAAAAGTGTCACGGTATCCAGAACGGCGAAACCCGCCTCCTCCAGGCGGCGGTCGATTGGCGATTCGTAGGTCCGAACGGGCGACAGAACGCCGTTGTCGGGGCAGCTGCCGCCCCGTCCGATGCGCGCGGCCAGGAGTCCGAGACCGAACTCCACGAGACCGGAGACGTCCGTGTCCGGCCGCGCGAGGACTTTCATGTAATGAGGCTGCTCCTCACGTGCCACGCCGAGCTGGAGCAGGGCGACCAGATCCACTGTGCCGTCACCGGCAGACTGGACGTAGGTCTCGACTTCCGCGAAGCGCAGGATGGGCGCGAGGCTGGAGCGCGGAACGCGAGACCCTGAGCCTTGCTGGCGCTCCCAGTCGACGAGCCGGTAGGCCTCCAGGCGCATCACCGGCTGTGGCGTCACGGCCGCGTACAGCCGGGCCAGTGGCAGGGCGTCGAGAGGCTGGCAGGGCCTGATGCCCGAGGCCCGGGCCTGATCGTCGGACCATGGATGAGGCAGCGGCTTGTCCGTGGAACGGAACATCAGCAGCTCCTGCCCGTACCGGGCGAAACCTGCCTGCATGAACAGCTCGGGATTGCCCTGGCGGTCCGAGCAGGCGACGTGGAATCGGATCGCGCCACGGCGCGCGCCGTCGCGAATGAGGTGCTGGACCATCCGAAACCGCGTGTCGCCGGAATCGCCCGAGCCTATCGCGTCCAGTTCGACGATCGTCCACTCGTCCCGGGTGGTGTCGCGTTCGACTCGCAGCAGTCCGGATATTCGGCGCTCGTCCTCGTAGACGAACAGGAGATCGTTGGGCTGGAAGGCCCCGAGCGGCAGGCGGAAGAGACTGAAGACGCCGATGCGGGGGCCGCTCACGGGCAGCCCCAGAGAGCGGGCATCGACATGCTCCTGCTGGGAGAGCCGCGAAAGCTCCCCCAGGGCAGCCAGATCCGTCAGGCGGGCGAGGCGGACTCGACCGCTCACGCGAACTCCTCAGGCGATCCGGGCTCGACCCTCGCGACCACGGTCCCTTCTCCAGGCTCGGCAAACTCGGCGGCCATCGTGGCGACGAGCCGGTGAATCCTCGTTTCGCCGGCCAGCTCCGGGTGGAAGGAGATCGCTATCACGTTGCGCTGCCTGACCGCGACCACTCGACCGTCGGGCAGCGACGCCAGAACCTCCACGCCGGGTCCCACGCGATCGATTATGGGGGCTCTGATGAAGATTGCGTGGACCGGCCGGTCACCCAGAACGGGTATCGGCAGCTCCGTCTCGAATGAGTCGAGCTGGCGGCCGAAAGCGTTCCGTCGCACGGTGACGTCGATCATCGGGAAGACCGGCTCCTCGCCGCCGGCGATCTCCGTGGCGACGACGATCATTCCGGCGCAGGTGCCGAGAACCGGCGCGCCTCGCGCGGCGAGATCGAGGATCGGCTGGCGGAGTCCCCATCGGGCGACGAGCTTGCGCATGGTCGTGCTTTCGCCTCCTGGGATGATCAGTCCGGAGACGCCATCGAGATCCTCGGGCAGCCGAATCTTGACGGCCTGCACGCCGATGGACTCGAGCAGATGGATGTGCTCGATGAAGGCGCCGTGGAGCGCCAGAACGCCGATCTTCATGGGCATGGCACCGAGTCGGCGGCCAGCCCCCGGGTCAGCATCGGGGCCGGCCTGCCGCAGGAGGGTTCTGTTCTTACCAACCCCTGATCGCGAGGCGATCGGCATCGGGCACGGACGCGGCGGCGATGCCGCGCATCGGTGCGCCCAGGCCTTTCGATACCTCGGCGATGATCTTGGGGTTGTCGTAGTGGAGCGTCGCCTGGACGATCGCTTCGGCGGTCCGGGCCGGGTTCTCGCTCTTGAAGATGCCCGATCCCACGAACACGCCCTCGGCGCCCAGCTGCATCGCCAGAGCGGCGTCCGCCGGAATGGCAATTCCACCGGCGACGAAGTTCACGACGGGCAGCCTGCCGTCGTCGTGGACCTGCTTGACCAGGGCGTATGGCGCGTCGAGCTCCTTGGCCGCGACGAAGAGCTCGTCCTCGCGCATGGCCGCAAGCCTGCGGATCTCGGACATGAGCGTCCGGATGTGGCGGACTGCCTCGACGATGTCGCCCGTGCCTGCCTCGCCTTTCGTCCGGATCATCGCCGCGCCCTCGTTGATGCGCCGGAGCGCTTCGCCGAGGTTCCGGCAGCCGCAGACGAACGGCACCTTGAAGGCGTGCTTGTCGATGTGGTTGACCTCGTCGGCCGGCGTGAGGACTTCGGACTCGTCGATGTAGTCCACGCCGATGGCCTCGAGAACCTGGGCCTCGACGAAGTGGCCGATCCGGGCCTTGGCCATGACCGGGATGCTGACCGCGGCGATGATCCCCTCGATCATGGTCGGGTCGCTCATCCGGGCCACGCCGCCCGCGGCGCGAATGTCCGACGGGACGCGCTCGAGCGCCATGACGGCGCATGCCCCGGCATCTTCGGCGATGCGGGCGTGCTCCGGCGTGACGACGTCCATGATGACGCCGCCTTTGAGCATCTGGGCCAGGCCCTTCTTGGTGGCCCAGGTTGACGTCTCGGCGGTCATAGCAAATGCATTCCTTAGCTTCGGCGGGAGTGCGGGCGCGCTCCATGCGGCAGCGACCCGCGCCACGCGAGCGAATTATACCCGTGGATCCCGCGGGGACCCCGTGACCGGGCCCCGCATCGCGCCTGTGGTACGGGCTGGGACCGCTCAGCGGCGGCGGTCGCCGGAGCGGAAGCTGCCGCGGAGCCCGGAAAAGGCCGAGCTGAGAGCGTTCGGCTTTGGCGCGACACCCAGGTCGTCGCGAGCGGCCTCGACGAAGGCGGACTGCGCTCGTTCGAAAGCGGCGTAGCTATCGATCCAGCGGCGAGAAGCCGGATCGTCCGCCTCGGAATTTGGGGCGTGCGTCAGTTGAGTGGCCGCTTCGCCGAGGTCCGCCAGCGCCCCGTACATGGCCGACACGGACGGGCCGACGTTGTCGGAGGCGGTAATCAGGATCTCGCTGGCGTCTCGACCGGCAGCGTCGCGCAACTCGTCGGACACGATGGGCTTGCTGCCGCGACGGAAGGGACCGTTCTCGGCACGGGTTCGGGCGGCGTCGGCGATCTCGGCGGAGGCATGGTGAAAGCGGGCGTACAGCGTCCGGCGGTCGGAAGTGAATCGGTGAGCGTCCTCGCGCCGGCCCGCGGCCCATTGCGCCAGCAGCGTACCGAGCACGCCGATGATGCCGCCCACCGCGGCGCCCACGACTCCGATCCAGCCTTCATTCATGCCTGTCCCCCGCGACTCTGGGCTGCCGACCGGTGAATCGTACGCTCCTCGGAGTGGCGGCCGGCGGCCCCGCGGCCCTGCCAGGTTGCGAAAGCTGCACCGGACCGAAATCGCTCCGGGGCGCGCCGGCAGGATGCTGGCCCGGGTTTGCCGAGATTCGGAGGAGCGGCGGAGCCGCCGCCCGTGTCATCCTCCACGCGACGCCGCCGCTCGGAGGGGCATTCCGGATGACGATGACCGACGGGTTCCTGACCACGATCCCCGGTTACTGGGTGCTACTGCCCGCGATCCCGCTGGGGGCATGGGTCTGGCAGCGCGGCACGGATCGGCGATGGACCTTGTTCGCGCTGCTGGCGCTGGCGCACGTGACGGCCGTGGTGGCCTTGACGATCTTTCCCATTCCCATCGCCGGGCAGGAGTTCTATCGGGTGACGAGGGGCTTGAGCGAGGACAACGTCGTCCCGTTCCACACGATCCTTTTCCAGCTGTCCCATCCCGGCCTCGGAACGGCCCGTCAGCTCGTCGGCAACGCATTGGCCCTGGTCCCTCTGGGCGTCTACGGCCCCGAGCTCTGGCCGGCCCTGCGCGACTGGCGGAAGTTCGTCGTCGCGGCGCTGGCATTCGCGGTCGCGATCGAGCTCGCTCAGTTCGCGGGATCGTTGATCGAAGGCTTCACGTATCGCGTCACCGACATCGACGACGCGATCATGAACGCGTCGGGCGCGATCGCCGCCTTCTTCATCTGGCGCGAGCTGGCAGTTCGACCGCCGGTCAAGGAGTGGCTGGCACGCCTTTAGGCTGCGGGCCGACGGCCCGCGGCCTGTCGATGCGCCCGGATCGCGGCCCGTGGCCCAGTGCCCCTCGCCAGGTAAGCCTCCGCCAAGCGGGCGGCATCATGATTCGGGCGTGGACGACATTCGAGTCGGTTCAGTCTTTCGGGCGATTCGGATCCGGCGCGGTCTCTCGCAGACCGATGTGGCGGCTCGGGCCGGAGTCAACCCGTCGACCGTCTCCCTCGTCGAGCGCGGCCATCTGCGACATGCCTCGGTCTCAACGGTGCGAGCGGTTGCTTCCGCGCTCGAGATCTCGTTGCCGTTCGCGCCTCGTTGGCGGGGCGCCGAGCTGGCCCGCCTTCTCGACGAGGACCACTCACGTATCGTCGGGGCCGTAGTCGAAGCACTCCTAAATCACGGTTGGCAGGCCAGGCCGGAATTGACCTTCAGCCGCTGGGGCGAACGTGGTTCGATCGACGTCTTCGGGTGGAAGCCGGAGCCAGCGGCCGTACTCGTGGTCGAGTGCAAGCCAAGGGTCGTCGACCTCCAGGACCTCCTCTCGACGATGGATCGGAAACGACGCCTGGCACCCGAACTCGCCGACCTCGAGCTCGGCTGGCGGCCGAAGGTGATCGGTTCTGTGCTGGCACTGCCCGACACGTCCGGCGCCCGGGCTGGTGTGGCCCGGCACGCGGCGGTCTTCAATTCCATGCTGCCCGCGAGGACGGTCGCGCTCCGTACCTGGCTCGGCGACCCGTCCTGCGTGTTGGCCGGCATCTGGTTTCTCCATATCTCCGACCTCGGTAGAGGGAAGCGCAAGGGAGTGGGCCCGCTGCGCGTCCGGCATGCTGCGAATGCCTGAACAGGCGCCGCAGCGGCTCCAAATCCGGCGTTTCGGGCTTCCGAATGAGCCATCGAGGCCGCGCGAAGGGCGTTGGCCGATCCTGGAGCGGACCCTCGGGCTGGCACGTCCACAACTCTCTACGGTGGTCGTAGATATGGAGGTTCCGGCCGGCTGCCACCACTGAACCCGCGGAACTGCGACTGGGGGCGTGGGCGGCGCGGCGCGGGGGCAGGCGGTGGGCGATGGCACGCGCGAGGCGCGGCCCACGCCCGGCGGGCTGCCCCCGGCCGGCTGCAACCGGCCGGCTGCCACCGCCGGCGGCCGCGGTAACAGCGACCGGGTTCGGGCCGCTCCGAGGCGAGCGGCGGCAAATCCGCGCCGCCGCTAAATTCCACGCGTGGTCCCCGACTCGTTCACCCAGCTCACCGCCGAAGTCGTGACGTGCCGGCGCTGCCCGCGGCTCGTGGAGTGGCGCGAGGCGGCCGCGGCGGATCCCCCGTCGAGATACGCGACCGAGGAGTACTGGGCGCGGCCGCTGCCCGGTTTCGGCGATTCGGATGCAAGCGTCCTGATGATCGGGCTGGCACCCGCGGCGCACGGCGGCAATCGAACGGGGCGAATCTTCACCGGCGATCGATCGGGCGACTTTCTCTTCGACTCGCTGTACCGGACCGGTTTCGCGAACCAGCCCACTTCGATTGCTCCGGACGACGGGCTGACGGTGAGCGATCTCTACATCGCGGCGGTGGTCCGCTGCGCACCGCCGGACAACCAGCCACTCCCGCTCGAACGGGACTGCTGCCTGCCGTATCTGGTGCGCGAGCTGCGTCTCCTGCCGCGCGTTCGCGTGATCGTCGCGCTCGGCGCGTACGCCTGGGACGGCGCCCTGCGGGTCATGCGAGAAGTAGGCGTCAAGCCGCTCGCGCGGCCCAAGTTCGGCCACCTCGCGGAGGAGCGGATCGGCCCCTACTGGTTGCTGGGCTCCTTCCATCCGAGTCAGCAGAACACGTTCACCGGCCGGCTGACGGCGCCCATGCTCGACTCGGTCATGTCCCGAGCGCGAGAGCTTGCGGATCTCGACTGACCGCATAGCCGGTAAGCTTGTCGGCCAGCCGGGACCGCACACCCGAGTCCGCCGGAGTAGACGTTGACCGAGGGCAGCCGGGGGGGAAAGCCATCGCAGCCGGCTGATCGTGGGCGGGTTGCTCCGCTCCATCGCGAGGCGTAGCCGTTCGGACTGGCCTCTGGTTCTGGCCGCCTGGCTCCTGCTCGCATGCGCCACGAGCCTCATCGCCTCGGCGATCTCCTACTCGGAGAGCGTGACCCTCGGCGGCTTCCACGACGTCATCCGGACCTCCTCGCCGGGCGCGACGGGGGTTCGCGTCTACACGAGCGTCCCCACAACGAAGCTTGCCGGTGTCGATGCGGCGGCCCGACCGATCATCACGGCGACTCTCGGCCCGGACCGAGGGACCACGAGCCTGATCGCAAGCACGGACGGCCTCTCACTGGCGGGATACGACGCCTCGGACGAGACGCACGAGATCGTGGTCGGGGCCTACGGCGGCATTGAAGATCACGCGACGCTCTCGTCCGGCGCCTGGCCGGCCGAGCGCCCGCGGCCAACCAGGCGGCCAACCCGGCGAGCGAATGTTCGGCGGCCGTCGCGCCCGGGAGCGCGCCCGCCGCCCCGGTCCAGACCGCGCTGTCGAGGCCGGCCGCAGCCGCCCTGGGCTTGCGGATCGGCGACCGCCTCACGATGTTCAGCAAGCTGGATTCGAGCCGCGCTTCGAGCTCTGCGTCTCGGGCATCTTCGAGCCGGACGAGCACGACCGTTACTGGCTTGGAGCCAGCCTGGAGCTGGCAGGCATCCAGATGACGGGAACGTCGGTCACGCGCGGGCCTTTCGTCGTGACGGGCTCGGACCTGGGACTCCTCACCGACGGTACCAGCGTGACGGCCGAGTGGCGCTGGGTGCCCAACATCGCGGCCATCGCGCCCGGGCAGGCGCCGGGTCTTCGGACGGCCGTCGAGGGTTTGACCGACAGAATCCAGGCCCGTGTCCCCGACAGCTATTTCTGGCAGGCGACCGGATTGCCGGCCATTCTCGCCGCCGCGACGAAGTCACTGCTCGTTGCGCAGAGCAGCTCGCTTCTCCTGTTTGCCCAGTTCGTCGTTCTGGCCGTCTACGCCATCCTTCTCGTCGCGGGCATGCTCGTCGAGCGGCGGCGCCCGGAGGCCGCGCTGCTGAGATCCCGCGGCGCAAACTGGCCGCACCTCGCCCTCCTGTCCCTCGGAGAAGCCGTGCTGCTGGCCGTTCCGGCGGTTGCCGTGGCCCCGTTCGTGGCCCAGGCAGTGCTGCGTCTGACCACGATCGCGGGACCCCTCGCCGGCGAAGCCGTGGTCGAGCCGGTGGGCATCGATGGGGCCGTCGTCGGAGCCAGCCTCATAGCCGGGCTTGGCTGCGTGGTGGTTCTGACGATCCCGAGTCTGCCCGGATTCGGCTCACTATCCGGCGTCCGGGCCACGCTGGGCAGGCAGCTCGGGCGGACACTGGCCCAGCGCCTCGGCCTGGATCTGATCCTGACCCTGCTGGCTGCCGTCGCGCTCTGGCAGTTGCAGGCGTACGGCAGCCCCCTGACCACCACGATCCGGGGCGACCTGGGGATCGATCCGCTGCTCGTGCTGGCGCCGACGATCGGCCTGCTTGCCGGAGCCCTTCTCGCGACTCGGCTGATCCCGAGGCTCGGCGAGATAGGCGAGCGGCTGCTCGAGAGAACGCGGGGCATGATCTGGACGTTCCTCGCCCATCAGATGGGCCGCCGGCCGCTGCGCTATACCCGACTGGTCCTGCTGCTCGTCCTGGCCGCCGCATTGGGTACGTTCGCCTCGGCCTTCTCCGCCACCTGGACAGAATCCCAGGCCGAGCAGGCTGCCTATGAATCCGGTGCCAACGTCCGGGCCGTCCTTGCGAGCAACCCGCTCGTGCCGGCCTGGGCACTCGAGCGCCAGTACTCATCGATACCGGCGTGCGCTCCGCAGCCACCGCGAGTCGAGCCAACTTCGACGTCGGGCGGATCGTTCGCTCGGGCCAGCTCCTGGCGATCGAACCGGCGCCATGACCGCCACGTCCGTGAACGTGAGGGGCGCCGAAAACCTGGCCGCGAGCGTGGCCACGATCTCGCGACCCACCGACGATAGCTCGATGGTTCTCCCGGGAACACCGACGCCTGCGCGTCTCTCTCGGAGCCGTTATCCGGACGGATCTGGCGCTCCCGCCCGGGCAGGAGCCGGTCCAGCTGGCGGACTTCGCCAGTGTGGGCGTCACCGCGATAGTGGCCGACTCACGAGGCGTCTACCGGTTCGAAGGCAGCTCGATCGTGGCCCCAACAACCGGCGGCTCGTCCACGATCGACCTCAAATCCACATTCGCGGATCCACTTACCATCCTGCCTACCCGTTGTCTCTCGTCGGTATCGAGCTCGTGATAACGAGCCCCGTCTTCGGAAACATCCTGGGCACCGTGGAGCTACGCACATGCAGGCGCGGCAAGGCGCCGGAGGTTCCTGGCAGGCAAATCCCGGCCTCCCCGCGACGTCGGGCTGGGGCTGGAGCCGCATCGAGCGCGGCCAGATCGCCGATTACCAGCCCCTGGCCGGCCATGCCGGCGTCATCGAGCTCGGCAACGAGACGGGCCAGGCTCGGCCGATCTCCGGCGGAGGCGGCCTGGAGCCGGTCGTCCTCAGGTTCGCCGCCAACCCTGCCTCTGGCCCCATCCCGGCGATCGCCAACGTGGCCTTACTCGAAGCGACCGGCGCCCGGAAGAGCGACACCATCCTGGTCTCGCGCGTCGGCAACAAGTCCCGAGTCAAGATCGTGGACGTGGTCCCGATGTTTCCAACGCTCGAGCCGACCAAAACCCTTCCTCGTCGTCGGCGGCCTCGCCCTTGCCCTCCGCGACTACGAGGACTTCGACATCCTCTATTCCCAGAGTGAGTACTAACTAACCATGCAACCCAACAACGAATCAACAATCACAACAACAATACAAAACAACACATACTTCACCTCATCAATGTTCAAACAAAACGCTATCGAAACGAACAAACACAACAACCCTATCACACTCAAAGTTCTCAAAGCGTTATTCCTAAAAGCGATCAACAACACAACCCTAACCTCAATCAAATTCCTCATAAACACAACCTTCATAACCCAAAAGAAAAAATACAAACTAACAATCATACAAACCCTCAAAGAACACTATAAAATCCTCTCCCTAATACTAACCATCAAACAAATCATACTACTCACATACAACCTCATCAACAAAATCACCATAAAACTCATCCTCAACTAACTCACGATTCCATTCTATTTTTTTTTTTTTTTTTTTTTTTTTTTTTTTTTTTTTTTTTTTTTTTTTTTTTTTTTTTTTTTTTTTTTTTTTTTTTTTTTTTTTTTTTTTTTTTTTTTTTTTTTTTTTTTTTTTTTTTTTTTTTTTTTTTTTTTTTTTTTTTTTTTTTTTTTTTTTTTTTTTTTTTTTTTTTTTTTTTTTTTTTTTTTTTTTTTTTTTTTTTTTTTTTTTTTTTTTTTTTTTTTTTTTTTTTTTTTTTTTTTTTTTTTTTTTTTTTTTTTTTTTTTTTTTTTTTTTTTTTTTTTTTTTTTTTTTTTTTTTTTTTTTTTTTTTTTTTTTTTTTTTTTTTTTTTTTTTTTTTTTTTTTTTTTTTTTTTTTTTTTTTTTTTTTTTTTTTTTTTTTTTTTTTTTTTTTTTTTTTTTTTTTTTTTTTTTTTTTTTTTTTTTTTTTTTTTTTTTTTTTTTTTTTTTTTTTTTTTTTTTTTTTTTTTTTTTTTTTTTTTTTTTTTTTTTTTTTTTTTTTTTTTTTTTTTTTTTTTTTTTTTTTTTTTTTTTTTTTTTTTTTTTTTTTTTTTTTTTTTTTTTTTTTTTTTTTTTTTTTTTTTTTTTTTTTTTTTTTTTTTTTTTTTTTTTTTTTTTTTTTTTTTTTTTTTTTTTTTTTTTTTTTTTTTTTTTTTTTTTTTTTTTTTTTTTTTTTTTTTTTTTTTTTTTTTTTTTTTTTTTTTTTTTTTTTTTTTTTTTTTTTTTTTTTTTTTTTTTTTTTTTTTTTTTTTTTTTTTTTTTTTTTTTTTTTTTTTTTTTTTTTTTTTTTTTTTTTTTTTTTTTTTTTTTTTTTTTTTTTTTTTTTTTTTTTTTTTTTTTTTTTTTTTTTTTTTTTTTTTTTTTTTTTTTTTTTTTTTTTTTTTTTTTTTTTTTTTTTTTTTTTTTTTTTTTTTTTTTTTTTTTTTTTTTTTTTTTTTTTTTTTTTTTTTTTTTTTTTTTTTTTTTTTTTTTTTTTTTTTTTTTTTTTTTTTTTTTTTTTTTTTTTTTTTTTTTTTTTTTTTTTTTTTTTTTTTTTTTTTTTTTTTTTTTTTTTTTTTTTTTTTTTTTTTTTTTTTTTTTTTTTTTTTTTTTTTTTTTTTTTTTTTTTTTTTTTTTTTTTTTTTTTTTTTTTTTTTTTTTTTTTTTTTTTTTTTTTTTTTTTTTTTTTTTTTTTTTTTTTTTTTTTTTTTTTTTTTTTTTTTTTTTTTTTTTTTTTTTTTTTTTTTTTTTTTTTTTTTTTTTTTTTTTTTTTTTTTTTTTTTTTTTTTTTTTTTTTTTTTTTTTTTTTTTTTTTTTTTTTTTTTTTTTTTTTTTTTTTTTTTTTTTTTTTTTTTTTTTTTTTTTTTTTTTTTTTTTTTTTTTTTTTTTTTTTTTTTTTTTTTTTTTTTTTTTTTTTTTTTTTTTTTTTTTTTTTTTTTTTTTTTTTTTTTTTTTTTTTTTTTTTTTTTTTTTTTTTTTTTTTTTTTTTTTTTTTTTTTTTTTTTTTTTTTTTTTTTTTTTTTTTTTTTTTTTTTTTTTTTTTTTTTTTTTTTTTTTTTTTTTTTTTTTTTTTTTTTTTTTTTTTTTTTTTTTTTTTTTTTTTTTTTTTTTTTTTTTTTTTTTTTTTTTTTTTTTTTTTTTTTTTTTTTTTTTTTTTTTTTTTTTTTTTTTTTTTTTTTTTTTTTTTTTTTTTTTTTTTTTTTTTTTTTTTTTTTTTTTTTTTTTTTTTTTTTTTTTTTTTTTTTTTTTTTTTTTTTTTTTTTTTTTTTTTTTTTTTTTTTTTTTTTTTTTTTTTTTTTTTTTTTTTTTTTTTTTTTTTTTTTTTTTTTTTTTTTTTTTTTTTTTTTTTTTTTTTTTTTTTTTTTTTTTTTTTTTTTTTTTTTTTTTTTTTTTTTTTTTTTTTTTTTTTTTTTTTTTTTTTTTTTTTTTTTTTTTTTTTTTTTTTTTTTTTTTTTTTTTTTTTTTTTTTTTTTTTTTTTTTTTTTTTTTTTTTTTTTTTTTTTTTTTTTTTTTTTTTTTTTTTTTTTTTTTTTTTTTTTTTTTTTTTTAAAAAAAAAAAAAAAAAAAAAAAAAAAAAAAAAAAAAAAAAAAAAAAAAAAAAAAAAAAAAAAAAAAAAAAAAAAAAAAAAAAAAAAAAAAAAAAAAAAAAAAAAAAAAAAAAAAAAAAAAAAAAAAAAAAAAAAAAAAAAAAAAAAAAAAAAACATCCAAAATATCTTATACCAACAACTCAAAAAACACATCACACTACAAAATTACAATCTCAATACTAACCCTCAACCTCAACAATACACAAACATCTCAACCAAAAACTAACACTAAAACCTAATCCCAACCTCTATACTAAAAACCAATCAAAATCCTAACACCAATACAAAATACAACACAAACACATCAAAAACACACACCACAACACAAATCAACCCACATAATATACATTACAACACCAACCTCCTACACTATCTCTAAATTCAATCCCAACCATCATCTCAACAACTTTCACAAAACAAAATCCCAACAAAACACAACATACAAATCATCATAAACAACACTAACTTATCAATATACATCAACAAATCCTCAACTCATTCCCTACCCTACACTCAAAACTCCATCTAAACAATAAACACTCACACAAACTAAACATCCATCTTCAAAATCCTATCAAACCAACAAAAACATTCATACTAACAATACATCAACCAAAACAACCATCAAAACTAACACCCACTACCCACTCCCAAACCATCTCATACTCATATATCACTACCAATATAAACAAACCATCAACAAATACAAATACATCACCACCATAAACAAACCTCACCTACATATCACTAAACATAACCATCTTCAAAACACTCACCATCCTCACAACGCTTCTCACTCACCACGCCAGCATTCCAAAAGCGGCTCACCTTCACATCCTCAGCCTCACTCGCCGCAAGAGCGCCTCGTCATCCTCGACAACGGCTGTTCTGATGGTCGGAGCGGGCATCGCCCTTGGCCTCGCCCTGTTCGCCTTCCTGCTGCCGAGTCTCGGGCTCGGAGCCCTGGCCGGCGGGCAGATCGACATCGGCTTATCGATCGAACCGCTGGCGGTCGGCCTGGTTGCGGGCTCCGTCTGCCTCGTGGTCGCCGTCGCGATCGGCATCGAGACCCTCGCACAGTCGATAATCGAACCTGCAGCCGCCCTGCGGAGAGGCCTGGATTGACAGCTCACGAGCAAGCCCTACAGCCGGCCCAGCTCAAGTTCGGCGATGGCGCCCAGATCGTCTGCGACGGCCTGGTCCGGATCTTCAAGGTCGCGGACATCGAGGCGGTCGCCCTCCAGGGGCTCGACCTGCTCGTGGACCCGGCCGAGATGCTGCGATCGTCGGCGCATCCGGCAGCGGCAAGTCCACGCTCCTCAACATTCTCGGCGGACTCGACGTCCAGTCGGCCGGGCGTGCCGTCGTCGCCGGCCACGACCTGGGGCGGATGAGCCGCGAGAGCGGACCCTCTACCGGCGTCGGATCGTCGGCTTCGTCTGGCAGCAGACCTCCCGGAACCTGCTCCCCTACCTGACGGCGGTCGAGAACGTCGAGCTGCCGATGATCGCTCGACGGCCGGAGCGAGCCGGCGCGCCGCGCGCGCTCGAGCTGCTCGATCTCGTCGGGCTCGCCGATCGCGGCCCACCACCGGCCCGATCGCCTCTCCGGCGGCGAGCAGCAGCGGGTCGCCATCGCCGTCGCCCTGGCCAACGAACCGCCCGTGCTCCTCGCCGACGAGCCGACCGGCGAGCTCGACAGCGCGACCTCGGCCGAGGTCTTCGCGCTCCTGCGCGCGGGTCAACCACGAGCTCGGGACGACCATCGTCATCGTGACCCACGACCCGCTCGTCTCCGAGCAGGTCGCGCGCACCGTGGCGATCCGCGACGGCCGGACCAGCACCGAGACGCGTCCGCCGGACCGAGGTCCGGACGGACGGCGACCACCAGGTCGATCGCCGAGGAGTTCGCCGTGCTCGACCGGGCCGGCCGGCTGCAGCTGCCGCGCGGCCACATCGAGGCGCTGGGGCTCGCGCGATCGCGTCCGCCTGCGCCTCGAAGCACGATCACGTCGGGCGTCTGGCCCGACCACGCGGCCGAACGCCGCCGAGCCGCCGCGAACCCGGCGCGACGCCAACGGCGAGCGCCAAAAGCCGAGCAGTGCCCGACGGCCCTCGACGGGGAGCGGCCGATGACCACGGCGTCGCCGCCCCGATGGTCCGGGCGATCGGCCTGCGCCGCGACTTCCCCTCCGGCGGCGGCAGTCGTCCACGCCCTGCGCGGCGTGGACCTGACGCGTCGCAGCGCGGCGAGCTCCTCGCCGTCCGCGGCCGCTCGGGCAGCGGCAAGACGACGCTCCTGAACCTCCTCGGCGGGCTCGACCGGCCCACGTCGGGGAGCGTCATCGTGGACGGGCGCGAGGTCTCCGGGGCGAGCGACCGCGCCCAGGGCGAGCTCCGCCGGACGACCGTCGCCTACGTCTTCCAGACCTTCGGGCTCGTCCCGATCCTGACCGCGGCCGAGAACGTGGAGATGCCGCTCCGCCTGCTCTCGGCCGAGCCGGCCGAGCGCGACCGGCGCGTCCACGAGCTGCTCGACCTGGTCGGCCTGGCCGGTCGGGCGGGCATCGGCCGCACGAGCTCTCCGGCGGCGAGCAGCAGCGGGTCGCCATCGCTCGCGCCCTGGCCGACCGACCCAAGCTCCTCCTCGCCGACGAGCCCACGGGCCAGCTCGACCTCGGAGACGGGCCACCGGATCATGCTGCTGCTGCGGGACGTCGTCATCGCGCCGAGGACGTGACCGTCGATCGTCGCCACCCACGACCCGCTGCATGCTCGACGTGGCCGACCGCGTGCGTCGAGCTGCGCGACGGACAGCTGGTCCGGCAATGAGTGAAGGCCGGATCCTGCTCGTCGACGACGATCGAGCCCATCTCGAGCTCCTGGGCGATCGGCTGGCCGGCGATGGTTTCGACGTCTCACGGGCGTCGAACGGCGCCGATGCGCTTCGCCGGCTCGACAAGGCGTGGCCGGACCTCGTCATCCTGGACCTGATGATGCCCGAGATGGACGGGCAGTCGCTCGCTTCCCGGATCAAGAGCCGGGCGGACATCCCGATCCTCGTGTTGTCGGCCGACGCCACGGCCGAAAGCAAGACGGATCTGATCGCCCACTTCGCCGAGGACTACGTCACCAAGCCCTACGACTATGCCGAGCTCGTCGCCCGGATCCGGCGCGTGCTCCGCCGAGTCCGCGACCAGATTCCGGTCCCGGAACTCGACCTGGGGGACCTGGTCCTCGTGCCGCGACGACGGCAGGCCCTGGTGAGGGGCAAGCCCGTGGCCTTGTCGCCCACAGAGTCGCGCTTCCTCGCGACCCTCGCCGCCGCGATCCCGAACGCCGTCCCGACCGACCGGCTGCTCCGCCAGGTCTGGGCCGAGTCGGACGCCGCGGATCCCGCGTACGTTTGGGTCACCGTCAGACGGCTCCGCCAGAAGCTAGAGTCCAATCCGGACGCGCCGCGCCACCTTCTGACCGAACCGTCGGGGGGCTACCGGCTCGTGAGTTACCGCACCGGAAACGACGAGTAGCAGGCAGCCGCAGGCCAGGATCAAGGGTCGCCACCCTCATACGAGTAGTCCGAACGTGCTACCCGTTTCGGTGAATGGCTGCAACACTTTTAGAGTCAATGCAAGGTTCGGTATCTAGCATCTGGACCCTGTTTCAATCCGCGAACCGTAGACAAGGAGGCGGCAGACGGCCGTGTCGAACAGAAAGGCTGGCTCATTCGGCCGCCGCTCCAATCGAAAGCGCGGCCAGGCCCTGGTCGAATTCGCGCTCATATTCCCGATGTTCATGCTCGTGCTGTCGGGAATCCTCGACTTCGGCTTCGCCCTCTACTCGCGGATGAGCGTAATCAACGCCTCAAGAGAAGGCGCACACGCCGCGATCATCGTGCCCAGCGTCACGACGATCGTTCCGGCGGCCCAGGGCGCCGCGGTTTCCGTGGCTTCCCAGGGCGGCCTCTCCATCTCGGGCGGCAACGTGACGACGATCTGCATCAACACGTCCACCGGCGGAAACAGCCAGATCGACTGCAACAGCGCCAAGCCCGGCGACTCGGTGCGAGTGACGGTGTCGTACACCTACCATAGCTTCTTCCCCCTCGCGTTCGGCGCGACGTTCAATCTGTCGTCGACGACGCAGATGGTCCTCGAGTAGCACTTCCTTGAGGGGATGACTGTGCCCTTCTCGGACATGGGAGTGAGACTGATGCGCTCAAGATTGGGCCACAAATCCGGACACAAGAAGGAACAGGGCCAGATACTGTTCCTGTTCGAGATCGTCCTGATCGTCATCCTGGCCTTTGCGGCTCTGGTCATCGACATCGGCTTTCTGCGGAACAACCGGCAGATTCTGGTGAACGCAATTGACGCCGGCGCATTGGCCGGCGGCACGGTGCTGCCCGTCCAGAACACCTCTCTTGCCGATAACCCGGTGACCAAACTGAAGGGCGGCAACGACGCCAAGAAGCTGATCGACGCCTCTGTGCAGCACACGTATCCCGGTATCTCTTACTCGGCTACAGCCAGCCCGGACACGTACCAGATCACCTATCGCTGCCTCATCGGCGCCGACCCGACCGGCAAGCCATGGATCTCCCGAGACATCCCGACCGTCTGCGACCCCAGCAAGTCGCTCAAACGGGCGCCTGTCGTCGACGACTTCGAGGGAGCGGGCACGGTCAGGTTCACCAACTGCGATCCGTACAAAGGCGACAAGTGCAACGTCGTGTACGTGACCGCCGTCACGATCACCAAGTTCAACATCGGACCGGTCATTGGAGTGAATCAGGGATCGTCGGGCAGCGTCTCGTCGGCCGCCTGTAAGGGTGAGTGCGGCGCCGCGCCGGTTGTGCCGGTGGACGCTGTGATCATCCTGGACCGGACCATGTCGATGGCCGGCAGCTCCGGCGGCGCTGACAAGATCACCTCGCTCAAGACCGCGGCCAAGACGGTGCTGTCCGTATACGACCCGTCGCAACAGCGCATCGCCCTGGCACTGACCGGACCGAGCGCGGTCAATGCCACGACCGGCGAACCGACGGCCGCCTCCTGCGGCTACGGCACGGCCGACAACAACAACTGGAGCCCGCTGACCACGCTGACGACGTCGGGCAATACGAACCTGTTCCGCGGCGCGTTCGCCAACACGATCCTGGGCACGGCCATGACCAAAACGTCGCCCGCGACCATCTCCGTCACCTCGACCGCGGCGTTCCCGGCGACCGGCAACTTCACCGTCCAGATCGACAGCGAACAGATCCAGGTGAAGGTCGCCAGCGCTACGTCGCTGACAGTTGTGACCCGAGGCTACAACTCCACGACGACAGCCACCCACGCCATCAACGCAGTCGTGGGCTGGGGCGTCAGCAAGACCGATACGACCCTCCGCGTCGCGTCCGCGGCCGGGTTCCCCACCAGCGGCAGCTTCAACATCATCGTGGACTCCGAGCAGATGCAAGTCACATCTGGTCCGGGAACCGCAACCCCAACCGTCTGGACCGTGACGCGTGGCATCAACAGCACCACGACGGCCCTCCACGGCGGCAACGAGCCGGTCAGCTTGATCTACAGCACGACCGCAAGCTCAATCGTCGTCAACTCCTCTTCGGGCTTCCCGGCCACCCCGTTCACGATCCAGGTCGACTCAGAGCACATGCTCGTGACCGGCATCTCCGGCACGACGTGGACGGTGACGCGTGGCGTCGACAGCACGACCAAAGCCACTCACACCGGCGGCGTGGCGGTCACGAGGATCGTCGGAGTTGGCGACACGAGCATCCAGGTCAACGCGCCAACAGGCGTCGCCTTCCCGAGCGTGCCGTACATGATCGCGGTCGGGAGCTCGTGGGAACACATGTGGGTAACGAGCGTTGTGGCCGGCACTCCGGCGACCTGGACGGTCCAGCGGGCCAAGGACGGCACCGCGGCCGCCACCCACGCCAACGGCCAGAGCGTGTACGGGACGGCTCCCTGGGTGCCCAGCGCCAAGACGGTTGGCATGTGGGTCCCGGTCGGCCTGAGCGGCACCGACACTGACCTGCCGCTCCCGGATCCGACCGGCCCTGCCGGCGACTACAAGACCGCTCGGCGGCGTCAACAGCGACACTCTACAAGGCGATCAACTGCATCTCCGCCGCCTCAGACGGCACGGACCTTGCCACGCCGATCAGAATGGCCCAGTGGTATCTGGACCACTACGGCCGCGAGGGCGTGACCCAGGGCATCATCCTCGAGACGGACGGCCACCCGCAGTACGGCTTCGACTCCACCGGCAACCAGAACACGACCAACGTCGCCTTCACCTGCGGGCGACGCGCTCGCCGCCGCCACCGCTGGCCAAGGCGGACACGACGAAGAGCCCGCTGGGCATCCAGATCTTCACCATCGGCTACGGCGTCGATGACACCATTCATGTGCCCGACGAACCGCCAACGGCAGCAACGGCACCAACAACCCCGTAGAGACCTGTCCAATGGGCCGACCAGCGGCCATGCCATGCTCAGATGGCCGTCGGCCACCAGACCGACAGCACTACTACCTCGACAACCCGGCCTCGTCCGACCTGGCCACCGTCTTCACGCTGGCGGCCACGGAGCTCGTCCAGGGCGGCTCGCACCTGATCCAGCTCTATCCGATCCCGGTCGTCACGGCAGCGTGCGGCCCGAACCAGCGTGATCGCGGCATGTACTTCACCGGCGCCGGCCAGGTCTTCTTCGGGAACGCTCCGGTCTCGTTCACGGTGAGCAGCGACAACCTCATCACCATCACGAGCGCCCTCCCGACGCACACCTCGGGCACGATAGTGGACGTCACCGTCCAGACCGGGAACGGAACTTCGGTCATAACCAGCGCCTCCAACTACACCTACCCGTAGCATCGCAGACCGGGCGCCGCGCCAGCGGACCCGGAACCCAGCGCCACGTTCAGGAGATCCGGCGGCCACACGGCCGACCGGATCTCCTGGTGTTCGGGGACGTACGGGCGCGGAGGATCGCGGTCGTTCCTCTGGTACGATGCCCTCATGGAGGGCGTGGTCCTGGTCCTGAACCAAAACTACGAACCGCTCAACGTGTGCAATCTGCCGCGCGCCTTCCGGCTGGTCTTCGGCGCGAGAGCCGAGGTTCTCGAATACGATCACCAGCTGATCCGGACGCCGCGGGCCGACTACCGCGCGCCTGCCGTGATCCGGCTGCAAAACCAGATCCGGCGCCCGCGGCCACGCGTGAAGCTGACCCGGCGCGAGGTCTTCGCCCGGGACGGTTACACCTGTCAGTACTGCGGCCGCCAGACCGGCGACCTGACCCTCGACCATGTGATCCCTCGGCACAAGGGTGGGACCCACACCTGGGACAACCTGGTCACGGCCTGCAAAGCCTGCAATCACCGCAAGGGCGGCAAGCTCCTCGACGAGGCCAAGCTGCGGCTCCCGCACAGGCCCGTGGAACCGCGCTGCGACGTCTACTCGCTCTTCACCCCGTATCTGCGGGATGCCCGCAACGAGGCCTGGCGCTCGTACCTGTTCCTCGGCCACTAGCCGTGGCCGCGCCACGCAGGGCGATCCCGGGCGGCTCGGGCACCCGGCCCTGCGGAGACGGTGGCCACGAACCCGGGCGACCGTGTCGGCGACCAGATCCCGGAGCCGGTCAGGGAGCTGATGGCCACTCTCTGGCGGGCGGACCAGGGCGCCTATGTCGTGGGCGGATGCCTGCGCGATGCCCTCATCGGGCGCGAAGCCGCGGACTGGGACCTCACCACGAACGCACCGCCGGAGCTGATCGCGAGCCTCTTTCCGAGAGCGCTCTACGAGAATCGCTTCGGTACGGTGGTGGTTCGCCACGCCGGGACCCAGTACGAGATCACGACCTTTCGCCGGGACGCTTCCTACTCCGATTTCCGCCACCCGGACTCGATCGAGTTCGGATCCTCGATAGAAGAGGATCTGGCCCGCCGCGACTTCACCGTCAACGCGATGGCCTGGGGCGGCCCGACCGATCGGGACCCCGCCTTCGTCGATCCGTTCGGCGGCCGGCGGGATCTTGCGACGGGCGTTCTCCGCGCCGTCGGCGACCCCGACACGCGCTTTCGCGAAGACGCTTTGCGCACGGTCCGGGCGGTGAGGCTGGCGGCGACGCTCGATTTCGATGTCGAGACCGGCACGCTCGACGCCGTCGCTCGCAACGCCCGGCTGGCCGCCCACCTGTCGGGCGAGCGGGTCGCCGCGGAGCTGGGCAAGCTCCTGGCCGCGCCACGGCCCTCCCGCGGCCTCAGGCTGATGTCGGATACAGGCCTGCTCGCCGTTCTCTTCCCTGAGTTGGAACTCCAGCGAGGGCTCGGGCAGAACAAGATCGACGGCGAAGATCTGTGGGATCACACGCTCCGCACCGTGGACGCCGCCCCGAACCGGCCGGTCACGAGACTCGCCGCGCTGCTCCACGACGTGGGCAAGCCAGAAACGCTCGCCGACGGCCACTTCCTCGGCCACGACAAGGTCGGCGCCCGGATTTCCGTCGAGATGCTGTCGCGGCTCCATTGCCCCCGGGCGCTTCAAGAACGGGTGGCGCACCTGGTCCTCAACCACATGTTCTCGTACCAGGCCAACTGGAGCGACGCCGCGGTCCGGCGCTTCATCCGAAAGATCGGGCCGGGCGCGGTCGAAGACCTGCTGGATCTTCGTTCGGCGGACAACGTCGGCAGCGGCCTGCCCGCCGAATCGGGCGCTCTGGTCGAGCTACGAGCACGGATTCGGACGGAGCTTTCCGGACACCTGGTCTTGAGTCGAGCCCAGCTCGCGATCGACGGCCGCGATCTCATGGCGGAGCTGAATCTGCCCGCCGGCAAGGCGCTGGGGCGGATTCTGGAGGAGCTGACGGAGCGGGTAATAGCCGAGCCGGCGCTCAATGACCGGACGATCCTCCTGGATCTCGCCCGCGAGCTGATGCCCGATGATCGCATGGTGGAAAATCCACAATCGTGAGCGACATGATCCGCGACCCGTTCCTGGCTGAGCGCTGATGTTCGAATTGATGCTCCAGGCCGACAAGGCCCTCGCCGAGGGCCAGCTCGAGCGCGCCGAACGCACGTACTGGCAGCTCATCGAGCTGGACCCTGGCAATGCCATCGCCCTCGCGGGTCTGGCCCGGTTCTCGCTGGAGCGCGGCGACAAACGTCTCGCGCGAACCCTGTCGAACCGGGCGCTGGGCATCGATCCGGACAGCGTCGTGGCGAAGCGTGTCATCGAAGCCCTCGAACGACATGACTCGGCCCCGGAACTGGGTCCGGTCACGGACCTGACGATGGTCGCGGCGGAGCAACTCGAGGCCCTGGGCCGGAAGCGTCGAGGCACGACGGACGATTCCGAAGCGACGGACTCCGGACGAAAGCGGCGGGGGTCCGACAGCAGCGAGCCCGCCCACGAATTCGCGGCACCGCCCGGCTCCGCGCGAGCAGCCCGGCAATCTATCCGAACCGCGATCGAGGCCGAGGCGGCCGGGGCCACGGAACCGACCGAATGGACGGAAATGGCGGAATCTTCGGAAACGACCGTATCGACCGGGGAGGCCGAGGAGACCGCGAGCCGACGTCTCGCCTTCCGGCGAGGCGGCTGAGGCGGTCCGGCATCCCCGTCGCCTGTCCGCGGAAGAGACTCGCGAGCACCGCCAGCGGGGTCGGATCGCGGCGGCCGCGGCGGCGGCAGGGGTCGCGGCTCGAGAGAAACCCGCGGCCAAGCGGGATGCTTCCCCGCCTCCGGTGGACCGAACCGTCAAACCGGAGCCTCGCAAGCGGGCCGCGGTCGATCCGTTCGCCGCGGCCGAGATGGCCGCCGCGATCGAAGCCGTCGACGAGGTCGACATGGAAGTCGGGCCGGATGGAGAGGAGCGGGCCGTCACTGAGCCTGCGGTCCAGGCCGCCGAGGTCGAGGCTGAGGTTGTGGGCGAAGCGCCCGAGACCGAGCTCGCCGCGGAGACCGAGGCCGCGACCGCGGAGACCGAGCTCGCCGCGGAGACCGAGGCCGCGACCGCGGAGACCGAGTTCGCCGCCGAATCGCCCGAGACCGAACCGACGCCCGATGCGGCCGTGGCCGGCGAGACTGAAGCAGAAGCTGCCGTCGCGGATGCGGAGGATGACGCGGCCAGCATCAAGCGCGCGGCGCTGGAGGCGGAGCTGCTCGCTTCAGCCGCCGAGGCCGAGGCGGCGGAAGCCGAGGCCGAGGCGTCGAGACTGCTCGACGTGGAGCGAGACGCGCTGGCCGACCAGGTCGAGCAAGCCGAGCTCGCTCGAGTCTTCGACGCCCACGCGGCCGACGCCGAGGCGCAAGCTGCGGTCGCGGCCGTGGAGGGCTTCGACGACGCGGATCCGGAAGCCATCGAAACGCCCGGAGCGCTCGACTCGGCGGGCTCCGAACCGGCCGCCCGCGCCCCCGCATCGGCCTCTCAGCCCGCGGCCCAGGACGACACGACACAGTCGGAAGAGGAAGCTGAGGCCGCGGCCCTTCGGGAGGCGCTCGCCTTCGTCCTTGGAGGTGAAGTCGAAACCGCTCCGGCCGATCCAGACGCTGGGGTCGGCGGAGGATCCGCTGGCGATGCGCGGCTCGAGGATGAGTCCGCGGCGGACGAGGCACCGGACGAAGCCGGCGACGCCTCGGACAGTCCCCCAACCGGCTCCGAGCTCGATGCCCAGACCGAGCCCGAGAACAAGCGACGCAAAGGTCTGCTCGGACGGCTCAGAGGCAGCTAGGCCCGGAGGTATTCGCATGCGCATCCTCGTCACCGGTGGCGCCGGCTACGTCGGCTCGGTCTCCGTAGAGAAGTTCCTGGAGGCGGGCCACGAGGTAACCGTTCTGGACGACCTGTCCACCGGTCACCGCGCGGCCGTGTCGGAGGGAGCCCTTCTCGAGCAGGTGAGCTACGGTGATCGCGACGCGGTCGCGGCGATACTGGAACGGCGCCGCATCGACGCGGTCCTTCACTGCGGCGCCAAGTCGCTCGTCGGCGAATCGATGACGGATCCGGCGAAGTACTTCCGCGAGAACGTGGCCGGGGGAGTGGCGCTCCTCGAGGCCATGCGAACCGTCGGCGTCAAGCGCATCGTCTTCAGTTCCACAGCCGCCACCTACGGCATGCCCGAGCGGACGCCCATCCTCGAGTCGGACGCCCTCGCGCCGATCAACGCCTATGGCGAGACCAAGCGCTCCGTCGAGGGCGCGATCCGCTGGTATGGCCACGGCTACGGACTCCGAAGCGTGATCCTCCGCTACTTCAATGTCGCGGGCGCGAGCAAAGCCCACGGCGAGTGCCACGTCCCCGAGACGCACCTGATCCCGGCCGTCCTGGCGGCCGCCGAGCAGGACCGGGAATTGACCCTCTTCGGCGACGACTACCCCACTCCGGACGGGACCTGCGTTCGGGACTACATTCACGTCGAGGATCTGGCGAGCGCCCATCTCCTGGCGCTCGAGGCGACAGATTCGAGCAACCCTCGAACCGGACCCGCAACCGGACCCTGCACGCCTCTCATCTGCAATCTCGGCAACGGCGCGGGCTTCAGCAACCGCCAGATCGTGGCCGCTTCGGAAGCCGTAGTGGGGCATCCGATCCGGGTCAAGATGGGTCCACGCCGCCCCGGGGATCCGCCCGTGCTCGTGGCGAGTGCCGCTCGCGCCGCCGACGCCCTCGGCTGGCGGGTCGCTCACGGCGGGCTCGAAGACATCATCGGTTCAGCCTGGGCATGGCGGCGCGCCAACCCTCACGGATACCCCGACTAGACGTTCGGCAGCCGCTCTGACCGAACCGCACCGGCCGGGACGAGGCCGGGGTTGGAATTGCACGTCGTAGACTAGGCGTATGCCGCTGCTGCATTCGCGCACCAAGCCATCCGTGCCCCCCAGCATCGACGACTGGCGGCCGCAAGGCTACGGCCGGTCAATCGGGTCGGTGAGGGACCCGATCATCGAGCCCAGATGGGGAGGCGTGCGCGTCCTGGCGCGAATCGAGGGCGGCGCCATGCTCTTCTTCGACGAAGACGGCCTCGACTGCACCGCGGAGTTCGCCGACCTGGCCGCGGAACTGGCCCGCGCGGCGCTCGGCGAAGATCTCATCCTCGACGGCTTCCTGACGATCGAGCCGACGCAGTCGACGATCGGGACGATACCGATGGGAACCGAAGAGCCGTCGGCCAGCCGAATCATGTCGCAGATGATCGTCGGCCAGCGCGGTGAGCGGCGCCCCGAACCCCGGCCGCCCATGGACACGGATCAGCCGATCGCGTTCGTCGCGGTCGATCTGCTGCGGATCGACGGATCAATCATGGTGGATCTGCCGCTTCTGGAGCGCAAGCGAATCCTCGACGGGGCTCTCGAGGTGGCCGAGCGGATCAGGATCACTCCGTACGTGCGGGCGCCGCTCGGTTCTTTCGGGGCGACGTGGCGCGGGCTCGGCTTCCGCGAGATCGTCTACAAGGCCGCCAACAGCCGCTACTACCCGGCGGCCAGGAACGACGAGTGGGTCGTCGCGACGATCCCGACGCGGTAGGCTGCCGGCCGGATCCGTCGAAGGCCGCGAGAGTTCTCCTCGCAAGCAGGTTCAACCTCCAATTCGGCCGCGCCAGCCGGCGGCCGGTCGTGGTAGGGTGGCCCCAATGCCGTCGAGTGCGCTGACACCCGCGATCAAGGCCGAAATCGAGAGGCTTGGCTGCGCCGACATCATGGTCGGCATCCCGAGCTTCCGGAACGCGGCGACCATCGGCTATGTCGTCCGCGCGTCCCAGGCCGGGCTCGTCCAGTACTTCCCGGATCTCCGGCCCATCCTGGTCAACGCCGACGCCGGTTCTCCGGACGGGACGCAGCGCGTCGTCGTGGAAACCGAGCCGCCGGACTACGTCGAGCAGATCCTGCTCGTCCACCCGACCAACAAGCTCTCCCGAGTCAGCCTGACGTACCCCGAAGTGGACGGCATCGGCGGCAAGGGCGCGGCCCTTCGGACGCTCTTCGAAATGGCCGCGGCCCTCCAGGTCGAGGCGCTGGTCGTCGTCGACTCGGACCTGCGATCGATCGTCCCGGAGTGGATCGAACTGCTCGCGGGGCCGATCCTCAAGGGCGGCTACGACTTCGTGGCTCCGCTGTACGCCCGGCACAAATACGACGGCACTATCACGAACACCGTCACGTACCCCGTGACGCGGGCGCTCTACGGGCACCGAATCCGCCAGCCCATTGGGGGCGACTTCGGCGTCAGCGGCGACCTGATCCGCCACTACATCGCCCAGGAATCGTGGACCCCGGACGTGTCGCGATTTGGCATCGACATCTGGATGACCACAACCGCCCTCACTGGCGGTTTTGCCGTCTGTCAGACGCGGCTCGGCGCCAAGATCCACGACCCGAAGGACCCGGGCAGCGACCTCGGCCCGATGTTCCGCCAGGTCGTCGGAACGCTCCTGGCCATGGCTCGCGAGAACGCCGACCGCTGGCTGCCGATCGTCGGCAGTCATGACGTGCCGGCCTACGGGTTCGAGCGATACGTGGAGCCGCTGCCGCTCCAGGTGAACACCCTCCGGCTCCTATCCCAGTTCCACGCCGGCTCGCTGACCCTCGCAGACACGTGGCAGCAGATGCTCGCCCCCGAGAGCTTCCGAAGCGTGGCGCTCCTCGCGGAGCAGGCCGGGGCCCTCGCCGAAGCGGCGGCCCACCGTCTTGGCATCGACTCGGAATCCGGTCAGGGTTCCGCGGGCCAGGGCGGGATGCCCACCACGGACGAGCTCTCGGATGCCGTGTCCGAGTTCCACTTCCCCGACGATCTCTGGGCCCGCACGTTCTACGACCTGCTGATCTCGGCGAGCTTCGGCGATGCTCCCGTGGAGAAGCTCGTGGCCGCCCTAGTGCCGATCTACTTCGGCCGCGTCGGCAGCCTCGTCATCGAGGACCGCCGGCTCTCCGGAGAGCAGGCCGAGGAGCGGGTCGAGCGACAGGCCCGCGAGTTTGAGTTGCTCAAGCCGTACCTCGTGGACAGGTGGCGCGCCGAAGCCGAGCGCAGCCGCGGGATCGTGAGCCAGCCGCCGGCCTCGACATCGGCCTCGTCGACGCCGGCGCCACCCGCGGCACCGCGCGGCGCCGACCGCGCCCCTCGCCCCGGGTCCGGCGTCCGGTGAGGCGGCTCGATGAACCGTCCGCCGCTGCCGTCACGGATCCTTATCCCCGTCGCCAATCCGTTGACCGCTGAGGAGCTCGTCCGGATCGGCGCCGGATTGATGGACCGCAAGAGCGGCTCCATGACGGTGCTCGGCGTCGTAGAGGTCCCCGAGCAGACGCCGCTCAGCGAAGGCGCGACGCATGCCCGCCAGGCGCGCCGCCTCCTCCAGCGTGTGCTCGATTACGCGCCCGACGGCGTGACCATCCACCCCATCGTCCGCGTCGGCCGGCGCGCCGCCGAAGGCGTCATCGAGGCCGCGACCGAGCTCGATTCGGACCTCATCGTCTTTGGCTGGGGTGGAAAACCGGCCGCGCCTCGCTCCGACAAGCAGGTCGCGGTCTTCAGCCCCACGATCGACGAGGTGGTCCGGGACGCGCCCTGCGACATCGCCGTGATCAAGCAGGGCGGCAGCACGCAGATGGGCCGAATCCTTGTCCCGGTCCGCGGCGGCCCGCACGCGGAACTCGCGCTTCGCTTCGCCGACTCGCTCGCCCGCCGGTCGGGCGGCAAGCTCATCGCGCTCCACGTCGTGCCGGCCGGGATCACTGCCAGCATCCGGTCCCAGGCCGAGCGAGCCCTCATCAACTTCATCCGCGAGCATGCCGAAGGCCGCGCGGAGCCGTTGGTCGTCGAGGCGGTCAACGTCCGAAACGCCATCTTGCGCGAAGCCGAGAACGCCGACGTCGTGGTCATGGGCGCGTCCGCCGCGCCGGCAGCGGGCGAAGGCGAGGCGTATCTGTTCGGTGCCTTACCGGAAACCCTGGCCACTCGTTCGAGCAAGACCGTCATCGTCGTCAAGACTCGCGAGCCGATCGGCGAAGCCACGTTCGACCAGCTCGCGAAGCGGGCCGAGACGCTCGCGGCGGCGGAGCGAGCGGCCAACGAGTCGCGCGCCGTCCCGCTTCGAGTCGAGCGCTGGTTCGGCGAATCCAACTTCCACCACCGCGAGTTCGGCGACCTGGACCGGCTCGCCGCCCTCAAGGAGCGGTCCGGACTGACCGTCAGCCTGGTCCTCCCCGCGCTCAACGAAGAGGAGACGATCGGCAAGATCGTCGCCCAGGCCCGGCGAGACCTGATGGAGCGGCACCGGCTGGTCGACGAACTGCTGGTCATGGATTCGGACTCGGAAGATCGGACGCGCGAGATCGCCGAGTCCGAGGGCGCCCGGGTCGCCGTCCACCAGCAGGTCCTTACCCGCTATGGCAGCTACAAGGGCAAGGGCGAGGCGCTCTGGAAGAGCCTCTACGAGACGAGCGGCGACATCGTCGTCTGGGGCGACAGCGACGTCCGCAACTGGCATCCGCGCATGGTCTACGGCGTCATCGGGCCGCTGATCGCCGAGGAACGGATCCAGTACGTCAAGGGCTACTACCGCCGGCCGATCGTCGAAGACGGCATCCTCAAAGAGGGCGGCGGCGGGCGAGTGACGGAACTGGTCGCCCGTCCGCTCATCAACCTCTTCTATCCAGAGCTATCGGGGCTGATCCAGCCGCTCTCCGGCGAGTACGCGGGTCGGCGCAGTCTTCTCGAGACGATCCCATTCTTCACGAGCTATGCCGTCGAGATAGGCCACCTCATCGACGTCGCGGATCGAGTAGGGCTCGAAGGGCTCGGCCAGGTGGACCTGGAGAGGCGAGTCCATCGAAACCAGGGACTCGAAGGTCTCTCGCAGATGAGCTTCGTGATCCTGCAGGCGGTGATGAAGCGGATCGAAGAGCGCCACAAGACCCGATTGCTCGCCGAACTCGGTTCGACGATGAAGCTGCCTCGCTCCGGCGGCGGCAAGCTGGGCCTCGAAGTCCTGGAGCTCGCCGACCACGAACGGCCGCCGATGGTTCGAATTCCCGAGTACCTCGAGCGCCGGCGTGCCGCCGGCGAGGCCAGTGGCATCGGGGCTGGATCGATGGGAATCGTCCCCGGGTCGTCCGGTGGTGGTGGCGCCAACGGCTCTGCGACGCCCGCGGGCGTCGATGGCGCCGCGTACGGCTCGCCAGGCCCGCATCCGTCCGAGCCCGAAACAGAGGTCGTCAGTGGATAACGCTCGCCCGCTCCGCGTGCTGCTCGCGCCGGATTCGTTCAAGGGTTCACTCTCGTCAGTGGACGTGACGCGGGCAATGATGGAGGGCTGGGCTCGGGCTCGGCCGGGCGACCTGCTGGTCGCGGCCCCGCTCGCGGACGGCGGCGAGGGAACCCTCGCGGCCATCGCCGAGACGGGCGGCTGGGAGTGGGAGGAGTGCCTGGCCCACGACCCGCTTGGCCGGCCTCTTCCGGCTCACTGGCTCCGTTCGACGGACAGGACGCGAGCGGCCCTGGAGCTCGCCGAAGCGTCCGGACTGTCACGCCTCGCGGACGGCGAGCCACGCGCCCCGCTCACGGCCACCACGGACGGCACGGGCGAGATCTTGCGGGCAATCCTGGACGCGGGTATCCGCCAGATCGTGATGGGCGTTGGCGGAAGCGCGACGACGGACGGCGGATCGGGGATCCTGCGCGGCCTTGGCGCGACTTTCACCACCGACAGGACGAGGCCCATTCCAGGGCCACTGCCGGACATCTCGGCCATCGACCTCTCGGGCCTGGATCCGCGGCTCGCCGGCGTGGAGATGCGCGTCGCTTGCGACGTCACCAACCCGCTGCTCGGTGAGTTAGGTGCGGCAGCCGTATACGGACCGCAGAAAGGGGCCTGGCCGGAGGACGTCGAAGCGCTCGACCTCTGGCTGGCCCACTACGCCGATCTACTCGAGGCGGCGACCGGAGTGCAGGCGCGCGACGCGACCGGGTGCGGGAGCGGCCGGCGGCGCGAGCTTCGGCCTGCTGTGCCTGGCTTCGCGAATGAGCTCTTTCGAGCTGATCCCCGGGGTCGAGCTGGTAATGCAGGCGACCGGCTTCGACGACAAGCTGGCGGAGGCGGACCTGGTCATCACCGGTGAAGGCTCGGTCGACGCCCAGACCGCGTTCGGGAAGACCGCCCTGGGCGTGGCCCGTCGAGCCGCCGCGGCCGGCGTCCCGTGCATCGCCCTCGGCGGGTCGGTCACGGCGGAAGGCGCCGCAACCCTGGCGCGGGCAGGCGCGGCCGCGATGCCCGTCCTCCACGGTCCGATGGAGCTCGGCGACGCCATGGCCCAGGCCGCGGCCCTCGTTTCGGCCGCGAGCGAGCGGCTGGCGCGGTTGATCGAGTCGGGTGTTCGAATTGGCGTCCGGCGCGAATCCCGAACGGCGGCACCGGCCTGATGGCGGAAGAAACGCCGACTCCACGACCGCGACGAACTCGCGCTTCGAGCGCCGACGCTTCGAGCACCGACGCCTCGGCGCAGTCGAAACCGGCCGCCGGGACTCCGAAGCCGGCGGCCAAGCGGGCAACCCCGAAGCCGGCGGCCAAGAAGGCCACCGCGAAGAAGCCCGCCACGAAGCGCAAGACCAGAGATCCCGAGGCCGAAGCGCGGGCCTGGGCTCGGCAGCTCGCCAAGAAGCGCCCGGGCTTGATCCCGTTTGTCCTCGACAACCTCGCGGCCGAGTACGGCCGGCCCGAGTGGCAGCCGCGGCTGGAGCCGGCGAGCGAGCTCATCCTCACCATCCTTTCGGCCAACAGCGCCGACATCAACGCCGAAGTGGCGTTCGACGCTCTGCGCGATCGCTGGCCGTCCGCGTCGACTCCGGACGGCGTGGCGCGTCAACCCCGAGTGATGCCCGGCTGGGGCGGCATCGGGGTCGCGGAACTTCCGCCTCCGGATTGGGCGGCCGTGGAAGCCGCGGATCTCGACGAGCTGACCAACGTGATTCGGCCCGGCGGCCTGGCCAATCAGAAGGCGCCCCGAGTCCAGGCCGCGCTCCGGGCGCTGGCCGGCAACGGCGGTTACTCGCTCGAGTTCCTCAAGGACCTGCCCGCCCTGGAGGCTCGCGACTGGCTGGCCGCGATCCCCGGCATCGGCAAGAAGACGGCTTCGGTGGTGCTGCTCTTCAGCTACGGCATGCCGCTCATGCCCGTGGACCGGCACGTGTTCCGGGTGAGCCAGCGGCTTGGACTCCTGCCGCCGAAGTGCGACCCGGACACCGCCCACGACTATTTCCTGGCCATGCTCGAGTCGGACCAGATGTACGCGATGCACGTCTCGCTCATCACCCACGGCCGGCGAACCTGCCACGCCCAGCGCCCCGAATGCGCCCGCTGCCCGCTCGCTTCGCGCTGCCGCTTCGTGGAGCCGAAGGCGCCGTAAGCCCGCTCGGGGATGGCGCTGACGGGTAGAGCGCGGCGCGTCTGCCGGGCAGTTCCGGGATACCGATGGCGGCGGTATTGGCGAGATGCCAACGGCTGTGAAGCGCGGCCAGCCTCTTCCCGGCTGAGGCGAAGCCCTTGAATCCGCACCGACTCGGCAAGATTCGAGGCCGCGAACACCCACGAAACCGGATTCCAGCCCTCGCTCAGCGCGCCGGTGGCGACTCGGCCAGGCGCGTTTCCAGGCAACACCGCCGCCATCGGTATCCCGGAGAAACCGCCGCGCGAAGTGACGCAGAACACCGTCAGCCGGGGCGCCGGCGTGGAAGTCGGCTCCGGACGCATCCGATGCGAACTGGCGGACGCGGTTCCGATCATCCCTGCCGCGTCCATGAGCCGATGCGGCGCTCGGCACGACTCGCCAGTATCGCCTCCCGTACAGATTCGCAGCCGTTGCGAGACACAGGCCAAGCTGGCCATCCGACCGGCCCCCGGCAAGATGAGGCGCAGCCTCCGCCTGGCACCGGACCGTGGCAGGACTCCGGTACGGGTGGTTTCCGCCGTCAGGCGACCTATACTCGGCCCGACTTCGCCCCGGCGCCAGGCCGCGGGCGATGCGTACGCCCCGGCGGGCAAGGGCACGACGCCATGAACGATCACCGAGCGCGAAGAATCCTCCTCGTGGACGACGATCCGAATCTGCTCGTCGTCCTTTCCGAGCAGCTTCGCGACGACGGCTTCGAAGTCACGACCGCGCGCGACGGCGTGGAAGCGCTGCGGCGTCTGGAAGGCGGCTGGCCGGACCTGATCGTGATGGACCTGCTCATGCCGCGCCTCGACGGCCTGGCGCTCGCCCGCCACATCAAATCCGAAGCGGACCTGCCGATCATCGTCCTCTCGGCGGTCGATACGGCCGACAGCAAAGCCCGCCTGCTCGACGAGGTCGCCGAGGACTACGTCGCCAAGCCCTACCACTATCCCGAGCTTCGGGCGCGAATCCAGCGCGTCCTGCGCCGCCTGGGCGATCGAATCCCGCGCCAGTCGCTCGTCCTTGGGCCGGACCTCACGCTCGACCTCCACCGTCGAACTGCCTGCGTCAAGGGCACCGACGTCCAGCTGACGCCGACCGAATCCCGGCTCCTCCAGACCCTGGCCGCGAACCTCGGCGAGATCGTCCGAACGGAGACCCTCCTCGCTCGCGGCTGGTCGGAGATGGACGAGGCCGATCCGTCATACGTCTGGGTCATGGTCCGTCGCCTTCGCCAGAAGCTCGAAGTCGACCCCGACCGGCCGGCCCACCTGCTCACCGCCCGGGGTCTGGGCTATCGGCTGGTGACGACCGAATCGCATGGCTGAGCCCGAGACGCAAAGCACATCCTCCGGCGCGGCCGGAGCCGGAGGCATCCGAGGGACCGGAGCCTTCCCTTTCGCGAGCTCCTGACCGCCTCCCTCATTCGTCGTGGGCGTGCTGCCGCTCGCGGTCTTCGGCACCGGACTGATGCTCGCCGACCTCGACACGGACCCCCGTATCGTCTGGCCGCTCCTGATCGCATCGCTCGTCGGCGGCGGGCTCCTGGGTCTGCTCGTGGCGGCGTTCGCGGTTTCGCGGCTGACGAAGCCACTCCGGCGAATCACCGCCGCGGTGGAACGCGTGGCCGCCGGCGAACCCGGACCGCCGCTCCGGGTTGGCGGCGAGGATGAGCTCGCCCGACTCGCCGAAAGCCACAACCGGATTGCGGGCGAGGTCCAGCGTCGCAACCGCGAACTGACGGCCCTGCTCGAGGCGGTCGACGGCTACGTCCCGGCGGCCGGCGTCGAGACCCTGCGAGCTCAGGCCGAGAAGGACGCCTGCTCGATCTACGGGCTCATCGACTGCGACCTGCAGTTGGTGAACCCCGACCGGATCGCCACGGAGGAGCGAATCCCGGGCGATCCGCGGCCCGTTCGAGCCGAGCTCCGCTCCGGCGGTGAGGCGATCGGCGTGCTCGACCGGCCATCTGCCCGCGACGCGAAGCTGGGAGCGGGCGGACCAGGACCTGCTCGACCTGTTCGCCAACGAAGTCGGCGTGGCCTTGCGGAACGCGGAGCTGTTCGGCCAGATCGAGCGCCAGAACGCCAGGCTCGTCGAGCTTGACGCGGCCAAGGACGAGTTCCTGCGAGGCGTCAGCCACAACCTCCAGACGCCGCTCACGAGCATCCGGGCATACGTCGACCAGCTTCGGGCGGGTTCGGGGGCGGCCACAGGGCCGGGGCGGCCACGGGGCCGGGCGCGGCCACGGGGTCGGGCGCGGCGGCGGCCTCGACGAGCGGCAAAGTGTCCAGGCGCAAGGCAAACCCGCGAACGGCGGCCGCGAACGGCTCGTCCACTGGCCCGAGCGCCTCGCTGGCCGGCGATCGCCGCCTCGACATCGTGGCCGAACAGACCGACAGGCTGACCAGGCTGGTGCGCCAGCTGCTGACCGTCACCCGCCTCGAGGCCGGCGTGCTCAAGGCCCAACCGGAAGTGATGGCCGTGGCGCCGCGAGTCCGGCGGGCCTGGGAGGCCCTGAATGCCACGTCCGTGGAATTCGAGCTGATCGACGAAGCGCGCGACTGGCTCGCGGTCGCCGACGCGGATCAGCTGGACCAGATCCTCTGGGCGCTCCTGGACAACGCCGTCAAGTACGGCGGCCGCGAGGGGCGGATCGAGGTGCGGATCCGTGCCGCGGCCGAGTTCAAGGTCCTCCACGTGACGATCGCGGACCGCGGACCCGGCGTGTCCGCGGCGGACCGGGAGAAGTTGTTCACCCGCTTCACTCGCGGAGCCACGCAGGCGAGCGGCGAGGGCACCGGCCTGGGCCTCTACGTATCGCGCCAGCTGGCCCAGGCGATGGACGGCGACCTCTGGCTCGAGCCTGCCCGGGACGGCGCGGGCGCCGCCTTCACCGTGGTCCTTCCGGGGGAGCGCGCGGAGGCGGAGTAGCGCCGTTCTCGGAGCGTCGCGGCCGGTCCATTGGTCCCGGCCTGCCCGTTCGAAGGGCCCGATGTTTCCCCGTCGCCGGCATCGGTAAACACGCTTAATGGACGACCCCTGGTGGGTCATTGGCCGGATAGGCTGATCCCCTCAACATTCGGCGTGCGCCGGAGGAGACTCCCCGCAACCTTTCGGTTTCAGGTTTTCGCAGGCAAAACCAATTCTTCCGACAGGTGCGGATCGGGCACCAAAACGAGGTAACGAATCGGCGATGTCTGGACGACCTGGATTCCTTGGGGGTTTGCGCCAGAACGACGCCCCGGAATGGGGCGGCGAGAATGGGCCGCGACCAGGAATCCGTTCGGCAACGGCTTCCGGTTCGCCGATCGGGCTCCCCAGAGCGACCCTTACGGCACGCCGGCGGGTTTCGATCCGGTATGGGGGACCCTGGGCGGACCGACGTCGCAGACGATCGACCCCTGGGCTCCGGCCCCAGTCGACGAAGCGCTCGAGGGCAAGGCCCTCGACGTGGAGATCTTCGGCAACGGCTTCGAGATCTCCGGCGTGATCCACACCGGCCAGTTCGACCGCCTCTCCGACTGGCTGAACATGCAGACCGGCTTCATCCGAGTATCGGAAGCGAGCCACGTCTACCTCGGGCGCGACGAAACGCCTGAGAACGAGCGCAGCAAGGGCACGCTTGTGGATCCGAGTGGACCAGATCGTGCTCATGGCCGAGCGAATCAACGCCCAGCAGGCAAAGACGACCGCGGCGCCCCTCGTCCAGAAGCAGCGGCGCAAGGTTTCGATCGTGACGCCCGGCTACAACCTGCGCGGCAGCCTGCACGTCCACGTGAACGGCTCGATGAAGCAGTTCCTCCAGATGACGGAGCCGCACTTCCTGCCGATGACCGAGCTGACGGTCCGCTGGCTCGACAACCAGCGCTTCGTCGTCCACTTCCCGTTCGCGGTCGTGAATCGCGAGCAACTGCTCACGATCCTCGACGAGCCCGCCGCGTCCACGGGCGACTCCGCGACGCGGCAGCTCCGCGGGCAATGACTCGGACCTGGGCCTCCGGCGCTGGGGAGCCGCCTGAAGACTTAGCCGGGGCCCGGTTCAGCTCCGCGGCTGCGTCGGCAGCTGCTGCCTGATCGATCGAACGCGATCGAGGTCCAGCTCCGCGCTGATGACGCCCGGCCCGTCCGGCGCCTGCGCCACGACGATCCCCCACGGGTCCACGATCATGCTCCGGCCGTGGCTCGGCACTCCCCCGCCGGTGCCGCACTGGGCCGGGGCGAGGACGAACGCGCCGTTCTCGATTGCCCGAGCTCGGAGCAGAACTTCCCAGTGGTCGCGTCCGGTCGCCTCGGTGAAGTTCGCGGGGATCGCCAGGATCGACCGCGCCGGCGGCGGTGAGTTCGCGGTACAGCTCGGGGAATCGGAGGTCGAAGCAGATGCTCATCCCGAGCCGCACGTCCGAGCCATCGGCGACGCCTTCCAGAAGCGGCGCGACCGTCTCCACGCCGGGCGTAATGCGCGCCGATTCGCGATCGGCCGGGCCGTTTTCGATCGACACGTCGAATAGATGGCGTTTGCGGTAGGTGGCCGCCACGTTGCCGGCCGGATCGAGCAGGACCGACGTGTTGTAGGGCCGCAGCGCGTCGTCGGACTTCTCGGCAACGCTGCCGAGCAGGATCCACGTATTCAGCGAGTGGGCCAGTTCCTGGAATGGCGCGGTGAGAGGCCCGGGAACGGCCGCCGCGGTCTCGCGGAAGCCCGCGACGGGGCCACGGTAGTGAAGGACCTCCGGCAGCGCGATGAGCGAGGGATGGCCTTCCGCGGCCTTTCGAACCAGTGCCGACGCCCGATCCAGATTCGCGGCTACGTCAGCGTCGGCGGCCAGCTGGACGAGCGCGACCCTCAACTTGCTCATGGTCGGATCGTAGCAGCAGATCGCCAGCTGACGAGTGGCGCGGGCGGCCGAGGCGAATCGCCGGATTCGGCCGTGCCGGCCCGGAGTAGCTCAGGGTTGGAAGTAGCCGGTTACGTCCAGTACGAGATCGGTCGTGTTGCCGCGCGTGGACATGTAGGTGGCGAACAGGTCTCCGCCGGCACCGATCGAGACCGTCAAGCCGTTGCCCACGACAGCGTGAGCGGTGAAGTTGAGGGTCGAGGTGGTCGGCGACGCCGTCGCGACCGGTCCGAGGAATACGGCCCAGGCAGCCGTGTCGTTGACGACGGTGAGGTTGCCCGTGATCGCCGTCGCCGTCGCCGGGACGCCCAATCGGCCGGCCGCGACGAAGGACGCGGGCGTGTTGGCGCTCAACCTGCCCGAGATTCCGTTGCCGGATCGGGTGTCGAGGAGTCGTATCGGCGAGACGGGCACGAAGCGGGCGCCGGTGGCATCGGGCGTGTAGAACCCGGTAACGTCGAACACCAGGTCGGTGGTGTTGCCGGGATTGCTGATGTAGGTCGCCGAGAGCGATCCTCCGGTCCCAAGCTCCACGGTCAGGCTGTTGCCCTTGGCCTGGCCGGCGGTGAAGTTGAGCGTCGAGGTCGTCGGCGCAGCCTCGGCCACGGGCCCAAGGAATACGGCCCAGGCCGACGTTTCACCCACCACCGTGAGATTGCCGGTAACGGCGGTCGCGTCGGCCGGAATTCCGTTCTGGCCGGCGACCGTGAAGGTCGCGGGGGTGTTGGCGATCAGCCGCGTTGCCAGGCCAACGGCCTGCCGCGTGTCCAGGACGCGGGCCGGACTCATGGCGTGGTAGGTGGCACCGGTGGCGTCGGGCGTGAAGAAGCCGGTTGCGTCGAACACGAGATCGGTGGTGTTGCCTGACGTCGAGATATAGGTCGCTGACAACGTTCCGCTCGAACTGAGCGCGACGGTCAGGCCGTTGCCGGCGACGTCGCCCGGGCCGAAGTTGATGGTCGAGCTGTCGGGGCTGGCGACCGGATTGGGACCCAGAAAGACCGCCCAACCCGCCGACGGGGCCACAGCGGTGATGTTGCCGGTCACCGCCACGGCGTTGCTCGGGATGCCGCCCCGGCCGGCGACCGTGAAGGTGGCCGGCACGTTCGCGTGGATCCGGCCGGACAGGCCGTTGCCTTCACGCGTATCGAGGAGCCGCACGGGCGTGATCGCGGTGTACGTCGACGCCGGAGCGACGGTGAAGGCGATGCAGAAGAGCTGAGTGAGCGTACCGATGCTCTGGATGTTCTCCGCGTCGTCGCCGTTGTTGATGTCGTCGAAGCAGCGCAGCGCGGCAAAGGCTCCAACGCCGGGCCGCATGAGCTCCGAGATCCAGAGTCCGGTCGGCGCTCCGGGCTGGGCCGCGAGAGCCAGCTCCGCGGCGTCGAGGACCACCGTCGTCGCTCCCGTGCCGACTCCGTCGGCTCCGCTCGCAAATGGCGTCCCAACAGGCGTCGTGAGCCCCGGATCACCGTAGAACTGGAACTGCCACCCGTCGGCGCGCGAGCAGATCTTGGGGATGTCGGTAGCGGGATTGGTCATCGTCGTCTGGTAGCTTGGGTCGAGCTGGCCGCCGTGGCCGCCGGTCTGGTCGAAGGTGGTCGGCGTCTTGTTCGCGGGCACTACCGAGTAGCTCGGGCAGGACACGCTGATGACCGTCAGCCTCACGCCTGGAGCCGCCACGGAGACGGGCTTCGCCGGGGACACGGGGTCGGGGCGCGAAGCCGCCGAAACGGTGCCAGTGGATGCGAGCGCGACAAGCGCGAATAGCGCGGCGGTAATCGACATGGCTCTGTGGCGCTTCATAGTTCCTCCAATCGGAGTCCGCTTGGGCGCTGGACCGAGCTCACCCGGGCAGGTCTACGAGGACGCCGAATGTAGGAAGCGAGTGTTTCCGGACAAGGCGGAATTCCGATTCCGGGGACAAACGTGCTGGGACGTGAGACGCATTTGTCCGAACGCGAAACGAACGGGCGGTCGAGGAGCTAAGCGGCTCGCGGGGAGCCCGGCCGGCGCCGGCCGTGGCCAATGATCGATACTTCCGATGGACAGCTGAGTGGAGGTTCCGATGGCCGCTCCGACTCGAGAGGACGCCTGGCGGCTCCTGACCGAATGGACGCCGAGCGAAGCGCTGCGCAAGCACGGCCTGGCCGTCGAGGCCTGCGTCCGCTGGTACGGCGAGAACCGATTCGGCATCGCGGAGCCCGAGCTGCAGACCTGGTGCGCGGCCGGGCTTCTGCACGACTTCGACTACGAGCGCTACCCCGAGACGCATCCGATGCGAGGCGCGGAAGAGCTCCAGCGGCTCGGTTACCCTCCGGAAGTAGTCGAGGCCATCCTCGGGCACGGAGACCACACCGGCGTTCCGCGGATCAGCCTGCTGGCCCGGACCGTGTACGCCTGCGACGAGATGAGTGGCTTCGTGATTGCCGTCACCTACGTCCGGCCGAACCGGAGTCTCGACGAGGTGGATCCCCGCGCGGTCGTCAAGAAGATGAAGGACAAGGGCTTCGCCCGGCCGGTTCCGCGCGACCAGCTCGTCAAGGGCGCCGAGGAGATCGAGGTCCCGTTCGAGGATCACGTCGCCAACGTGATTGCGGGCTTGAAGACGATCCGGGAAACGCTCGGGCTCTAGACCGAAGCGGCCGACCGCGTCCCGCGCGCCACGCCGCGGGCCGCGCGGGGCCGCGGGCCGCGGGCCGCGCCGCTAGATCCGATCCGTCAGCACCGGCACGCCGGGGAAGGCAAGTGCGTCGGTCTCGCCCGCTCGAACCCAGTCCAGAAGCTCGCGGTTCACGATCAGGGCTCCGACGTCGCGGAGCATCAATGCCCCGCGCTTGTTGAAGCCCAGGGTGACGTCGGTCAGCGGGATCATCGGTCCGCGTTCGTATATCGGCAGCGGGATCTGGCCGGGCACCGAATGGAGCAGGCCAAGGGCCCCGTACGGGCCGAGCTGGAGCTGGAGCCGCTGCCGGACCGTGTGGATTCTCCGGGCCCCGTCGCCTCGGCCGCCCCCCTCGACCGCGTAGATGGTCGATCGGTCGATCTCGCCGTTCCCGAAATTCGTCACCGTCTCGTCCTCGAAGCTCTCTACGAAGGCCTCGCGGACCAGGATCGAATCGGAGCGGTTGAGGGTGTCGGTCAGGCGCCCTCCGTCGCATTCCACATAGCCGATGAAACGGCGACCCAGGGCATACCCGATGAACGGGACCAGCACGCGGACTCCCAAGAAATGCACGGGGCGGATGCCCTGGAATGTGTCCGGAGGGTACCGCCCGCTCCGGCCTGCCCGAACTCGGTCTTAAGTACCGCTGGCGCTTCCGGGCAACATCCGTTGATGCCGTGGCGAGAGCGTGGTCCTACCCGAAAGGGGGGACGATCGGGCGCGAGCGAGCTTGTGGTCGACGCCGGCCCTCAGCCGTTGCGGAGCCCGCTCGTGTCCACGACCTCGAAGTCGGAACCGCGGAGATCCGTCTGGAGCTTGTGGAACTCGTCGTCGTTCCAGCGCGTATCGGGCGTCCCGGAGATGTACCAGGGCGAGCCGTTGTCCGCGAGGATCATTCCGTACTTCTTGAGCGCCGTGAGGACAACCTGGGCGTTATGGCCGAAGCCCGAGATGTTGACCGACGCCTTCAAGCGGACGCGCAGACCCATCGGCGGCTTGTTCGAGCATGGTGCCGCTGTCAGATGGGTCGCGGGGTAGATGTAGCCGCACGTACTCGAGGCTGTGAAGCGGATGGCATGGTTGATCACGCCGCTGGCGACCTCGTCGTAGCGAACCAGGCCGGCGTAGATCGGCAGCCCGGCCGCGTCGGCGCTCGTCCAGCCGTCGGGCCGAAGGGCGTTGGATCGTAGGTCGAATACGGCGCCCGAGCCGGCATGCCACTGCGAGCCGGACTTGCTGACCGCGAACAGCTCCCAGAGCTTGCAGCGGCTCGTGTCGATCGAGAGGAGATGGCCGTCGGAGCCACCCTCGATGAGCGGGTTGGCCGGGATCGGATAGGGCCCCGGATCCGACTCGTCGGCATAGTCGAAGGCGACGTTGTAGGTCGGCGTGGACGAGGTCACCACGTTGTATGGGATGCCATCGCCGACCGCGTCGAAGTCCGCGTGCAGGGGCGAGGCCTGGCCGATGGCCTGGACCATCGCCGCGGAGTTGGACGCCACCGGCAGCCCGTCCACGGGTTTGTTCCAGACGTTGGTGGAAGGGAACACGGTGCACGAGACCGGGCCGATGTGGATCGGCTCGATGCGTGGCCGGCCGCCGCCCGGGGCAACGGGCTGTATAACGGGATGTGGTGAGGGACCGACGATGATTCTCGGCGTCGATGTGCTGGCGGCGGCGACGGCTAGAGCCGACGGGTTGGCCGCGGGCGAGGCCGGCGTCTTCGTCGTGGGCGTCGTCGCGCCGGTCGTGGATGGCGCGACGGAAGGCGTCTCCGAGCCGACAACGGAGGCGGCCGGGTTAGCTGCGTCGGGTGAGCTCGAGATCGACTCGTCGGCGGGAGCTGGCACGATCCAGCTGGAGCTCGGGCTCCCCGGAGCCGCGGAGGCTCCCGGGCCAGACGAAGCTTGTGGCATCGTCGGAGCCACGGAAACGGAGCAGGCCGCGAAGATGAGCGGTAGAACCCCCAACGTCAGCCAGGTCGACCGGCGCGGGTCGGGCAGTCTGAACATGCCGAGATACTAGACGCTGTGGCCGGAAAGGCGATGGGCCGTTTGGTTCGGCGGCGGCGAGCCGTATGTACGGCCGGGCGGGTCGCCGAAGCGAAACGGCGGGCCGCACGAGGGTGTGCGGCCCGCCGGTCTGAGGAGAGGGATGCGAGGGAAATCAGCCCTTGATGGCGCCGCTCACTCCGCCGCCGTTCAAGAACATCCGCTGGAATATGAGGAACAGGATTATCGGGAAGAGCGTCGCCACGGCCAGCGAGGCGAGGAACAGGTCGAGCTGGATGCCTCGCTCCAGGGTTGGCAGTCTCACCGAAAGTGGTTGATTGCCGGGCGTGGGCAGGACGAGCATCGGCCAGAGGTAGTCCTTCCACGTGGCGATGACCGCGAAGACCGACACCACGCCGACGATCGGCCGCGAGAGCGGCAGGACGATCGACCAGAACAATCTGAATGGGCCGGCGCCGTCCACCTCGGCCGCCTCGAAGATCTCGCGGGGGAGGCTGTCGAAGAAGCGCTTCATGAGCACGACGTTGAAGGCGCTCGCTCCCGCCGGCAGCCACACCGCCCAGAACGTGTCGACGAGCTTGAGGTTCACGATGGGCACGTTGAGAACGGTCAGATACAACGGCACGAGCAGCACGATCGAAGGAACGAACAGCGTCGCGAGGACGAGCCCGTAGAGGAAGCGCGATCCGGTGGGCCGGAGCACGGACAGTGCGTAACCCGCCGTCGTCGCGACCGTGATCTGGCAGATCCACGAGCCGATCGCGATCCAGACCGTGTTGAAGAAGTACCGCTCGATGTGGACCGTGGTGACGGTCTGGGCCAGAAGATCGAGGTTGAAGCCATTCGGCCAGAGAGCCATCGGCTGACGCAGGGTGTCCTGCGTCGGCGTGATGGCGGCCTTGCCGAGCCACAAGATGGGCCCCAGGCCGATGATGAAGAGGAGGACCAGCGTCGCGGTGTGGACGAAGTTGAGCGACCAGCGCATCCGCCGGCTGCGCCAATCGGCGAGCGAGACGATGCCCCGCTGGCTCGCTTGAGACGAGTTCCGGAGGCTGCGGGAGCGCGACGGCAGCTTCATGAGGAAGTACTCCACGACCGGGTGAGCCAGAAGTAGACGGCCGTGAAGACTCCCAGGAACGCGGCGAGCATCAGGCTCAGGGCCGCGGCCTCGCCGAAGTGGCCGCCGAGGCTGCTCCCGAAGGCGTACTGGTAGATCAGGAGAAGGACCGTCGTCGTCGAGTTGGCCGGCCCGCCCTCCGTCAGCAGGAAAGGCTCGGTGAATATCTGGGCCGTGGCGATCAGTTGCAGGATCAGGGTGATGAAGAGGATCCCGCGCATGTGCGGCAGGGTGACGTGCCGGATCTTGCTCCAGATCGAGGCCCCGTCAACCTCGGCCGCGTCGTAGAGCTCGGGCGGAACGCTGAGCAGGGCCGCGAGATAGATGATCACGGTCCCGCCGAAGGCGGCCCAGGTGGCCTCGATGACGATCGACGGCATGGCCAGGCTCGCGTCGCCCAGCCACTGGATGGGCCCCAGGCCGACGTTGGCCAGGATCGAGTTGAACGCTCCGTTGGTCCCGCCCTTGTAGAACACCTTCCACAGGAGCACGGCCACGACCGGAGGAACGACGACGGGCAGGTAGGCCAGGGCGCTGTAGAGACCCTTGAAGCGCCGGGCTTCGCTCATGATCACCGCGAGGGCGAGCGGGAGCGGATAGCCGATGACCAGGGCCAGCGCGGCGAAGTAGATGGTGTTGGAGACGGACTTGCCGAAGAGCGGATCCGCCAGGACCGTGGCGAAGTTGTCCAGGCCCACGAACGTGGGCGCCGAGACGAGGTTGGTCGCCTGGAAGCTCATCACCAACGATCGGACGATGGGGAACCAGGAGAACATTCCGAAGATGAACAGGAGTGGCAGCAGGAAGACGAGAGTGCTGAGGCTGTCCCTGCTGACCCAGGTCAGCAGACCACGGCGCTTTCGCACACCGCTTGCTGCGATTGCCGGCTCAGCCCGAGCGGCCATCCCTTCGCGTCTGCCTTTCATCAGGTTGGTTCCGCGTCTGTAGACGGGAGCCATCTCTCGATGGGGGCCCAGGGTGAGAGGGCCCCCATCGAAGAGGAGAGGGTCAGGAAGCTGGCGGGGTGTCGATGATCTTCTGGACCTTGGCGTTGGCCGCGTCGAGCAGCTTGCCGATGTCCGCGTTCTTGTCGGTCAGGACGGCCTGAACGACCGGGTCGAGGGCGGCGTACAGATCCTGCGTGTTGTAGCGAGGCTCCGTGACGACCGGCGAGTTGAAGATCTTGCTGGTGAACGGGGTCATCTGGGCCGTTGGGACGTTGATGTAGTCCTTGATCCAGACGAGCGACTCGTCGTAGGTGGCCTTGTCGAAGATCGGGAGGGCAGGCACGCCGACGGGCTGCTTGTTGGCCTTGAGGGCCTGGGCATCGGCGACGGCGCCTTCCTGGGTGCGGAGCTTGTTCATGTAGTAGAAGTCGATGAAGTCCACCGCGGCGTCGCGCTGGTCTTCGGTTGTCACGACGTTGACCGCGACGAGGTTGCCGCCGCCGAGGACACCCGCGTTCGGGTCCGTGGCAAGCGGGATGACCGTGATGCCGTAGTCATCGGCCTTGAGGTTGTTGTTCTGGACCATGGCCGTGTACAGGTCCGAGCCGCCCGTGAACATGCCGATCTGGCCGGCGGCGAAGTCCTGGTTGATGGTGCCCCAGTTGTAGTCGAAGGTGGCGCCCATCGAGTTGTCATCCCAGCGGAGGCCATGGATGTACTGGAGGGCGGCCTTGGTCTGGGCGTTGTTGAGGGTCGCGGTGACCTTGTTGTCCTTGTCCACGGTTTCCATTCGCCCGCCGAGGGCGTAGGTCATCGTGGTCAGCTGCCAGCCACCGGTGTTCTGGGTGGCCATCTGGGCGAAGCCCGCAACCTTGGTCTTGTCGGCGATGATCTTGGCGTCGGCCTTGACTTCGTCCCAGGTTGTCGGTGGCTTGTCGGGATCCAGGCCGGCCTGCTTGAACAGGGTCCGGTTGTAGGTCAGCGACATGCCGTACGCCGTGATCGGCACGCCATAGATCTTGCCGTCGGCGTCCTGGCCGTTGACGAGGACGTTCGGGTTGAACTTGTCGGCGTAGCCCGAGGGCGCGGACACGCGAGTCGATGTTGACGATCTGGTGCTGGGCGATCAGACCCTTGCCGTCGGTGAACGGGATGTTGAACACGGTCGGCAGGGTGCCGCCGGCGAGCTGGGCGGTGAAGGTCGGGGCGGTCCAGTTGTATTCCTTGGACTCGACCGTGATCCACGGGTACTTGGCGTTGAACTCGGTGATCTGCAGGTTGAGTGCGTCGACGGCTTCCTGGGTCGCACCCGGCCGGAGGACGCCGACGGAGATGGTGACGGGCTTGTGGGACGGGGCCGGCGTGGCGGCCGGAGCCTGGCTGCCGGCAGCCTGGGTGGGGGCGGGCGTGGCGGTCGCGGTCGGAGTCGCCGCCGCTGAGCTGCAGGCGCTCACGGAGACGACGGCCAGGGCGGCCATCGCCAGCGTGCTCCACCTGCCGAGAGGCTTGATGGTCATTTCCTCACTCACTTCGTTGGTGTGTCGACTCAGACTGTCTGTCTGAAACTGAGTCCCCCTGGGAAGACGTCTGTGGGCCGTCACTCCATCCTCATTTTCCTCCGTGCGCCGCTCGGCCGGAGCCGCTCGCGGATAGGGCCTGTTTGGAATCGAGCCACGCGGCGGCATCGGGGGGCAGGAATTCCCCGGACGGGGCCGCGCTGGCGAGCAAGAGCGAGCAATCGGTGGGCAGCCGAATCGGTGCCGGCGAGAGGTTGACGAGGCAGACGAACCGATCGCCCCGAGCGAACGCCAGGACGTCGGGCTCCGACGGCAGCCAGGCGAACTCGCCGGCCAGGTCGGGATGGCGGTGCCGTATCAGGAGCATCCGCTTGTAGAGGCTGAGCATGGATTCGGGGTCCCGGCTCTCCGCCTCGACGGTGAGTCCGGACCAGTGGCGTGGCTGGGCCAGCCATGGCTCCGCCGCGGCTCCCGCGGGGCTGAATTGGTACGGGGGCGCAGATCCGCCCCAGGGCAGCGGAACCCGGCAGCCGTCGCGGCCCGGGTCCGTGCCGCCGGAGCGGTGATACATGGGGTCCTGGATCTGATGGGCGGGCAGGTCCGCCACCTCGTCGAGGCCCAACTCCTCGCCCTGATAGATGTAGAGGGATCCGGGCAGGGCGCCCGCGAGCAGCACGGCGGCTCGGGCACGCCGCCGGCCCTTCTCGAGATCCGTGGGGGTGCCGGCTCGCTTGTTCACGAACGCGAACGACGAGTCTTCCTGGCCGTAGCGGGTTACGGGCCGGGTCACGTCGTGGTTCGAGAGAACCCAGGTCGCCGGAGCGTGCACCGGCTCGTGAGCGGCCAGCGTCCTGTCGATCGATTCCCGGAGGCTGCGGGCCTTCCAGGGCTGGATCATGAAGTCGAAGTTGAAGGCCGTGTGGAGCTCGTCGGGACGGAGGTACTTGGCGAAGCGCTCGTGATCGGGCAGCCAGATCTCGCCGACGAGGACACGCGGCTCCGCGTATGCAGTCGGCGATTGCCCGCCAGCTCCGGTAGATGTCGTGGAGCTCGTCGCGGTCGGTGTTCGGATGCTGCCCCGGGGCCGGATCCTCGGCGATCTCCGGCAGAGCCGGATCCTTCACGAGCAGGGCGGCCGAGTCGATACGCACGCCGGCAACGCCCCGATCGAACCAGAAGCGGAGGACGTCTTCGTGTTCGGCTCGAACGTCGGGATGGTCCCAGTTGAGGTCCGGCTGCTCGGGGGTGAACAGATGGAGATACCAGTCGCCGGGCGTCCCGTCGGGATTGGTGGTCCGGGTCCACGGCACGCCCCAGAAGTTGGAGGACCAGTGGTTCGGCATCTCGGCGCCGTCCGCGCCCTTGCCGGGCTTGAACCAGAAGCGGTCCCGCTCCGGTGAGCCCGGGCCGGCCGCCAGCGCCGCCTGGAACCAGGGATGCTGATCCGAGACGTGGTTCGGGACGATGTCCACGATCGTCCGGATGCCGAGCTCGCGCGCTTCGGCGATCAGGCGCTCGGCTTCCTCGAGGGATCCGAAGGCCGGGTCGATGGCGCGGTAATCGGCGACGTCGTAACCGCCGTCCGCGAGCGGAGAGACGTACCAGGGTGTGAACCAGATGGCGTCCACGCCCAGATCCGCGAGATATCGGAGGCGGCTTCGGACGCCCGCCAGGTCTCCGATCCCATCGCCGTTGCCGTCGGCGAAGCTCCGGACGTAGACCTGATAGATGACGGCCCGGCGCCACCACTCATCCGGCCGACCGGACGCCGCGCCCGACAGATCGCGCGTCGGGACCGATTCCCGAACGGTCACGCTGGCCAGAGATCTTGCTTCGCCGAGAACCGCTTCTGTCACTTCGCCTGTGCTCCGGTCGAGCGACCCGGCTCCCTCTTTGGGTGGGTGAGCCGTCGCGACCGCAAAGTACACTACTCGACAGGATTACGCAAGATATTGACAGTCACATAGTTTGTGAAGCGCGCGCGCGGCCGGAAGGACATGACGTGAAACGGGAAACATCATGCTGGCGCGTCCACGCGCGGGTCGGGAAAGCGTCCGGCCGAGCTCGGCGGGAAGACACAGTGCGCGGAGACGGCCGCCGCGCGACGGCGCGCCCTCAGGTCAGGGCGGCAGCGCTAGCGAGGGGTCGGCGCGGCCCCCGTGGAGCCCCGGACGACGAGCTCGGGCTCGAACAGCAGCTCCTCGTGCGACGGCCCGTTGCCGCCGATCTGGTTCAGCAGAAGCTCGATGACCATGCGGCACATCGGTTCGATCGGCTGGCGGACGGTCGTCAACGGTGGATCCACGGAGGTCATCAGCGCCGAGTCGTCGAACCCGACAACCGAGACGTCTCGCGGAACGTTGAGTCCGGCCCGCCTCACGGCTCGGATGGCTCCGAGGGCCATCGGGTCGCTGGCACACACGATCCCCGTCATCCCCGCCTCGAGAAGCCGGCCCGTGGATGACTGCGCGCTCTCGAGCGAGTAGAGCGAATGGGCCACGCGCTCGGGGCCGAACTCCAGGCCGAGGCGCGTCGACATCTGGCGGGCAGCGGCGAGCTTGCGCTGTGAAGGAACGTGGTCCGGCGGGCCGATGAGGATGCCGATCTTCGTGTGACCGAGAGAAACCAGGTGGCTGAACGCCTGGTCTACCGCAACCGTATCGTCGCAAGAAACACGCGGGAAAGCCGAGATCTCGGAACGCCGCGTTCACAAGGACGGTGGGCAGATGGCGCGCCGTCAGGCGTGCGTAGTGCTCGTGCGGCGCATCCTCCTCGGCGTACAGGCCGCCCACGAAGACGATGCCCGAAACCTGCTGGGCGAGGAGCAGATCCACGTAGTCCGCCTCGGAGACCCCGCCGGCGGTCTGGGTGCACAGGACCGGCGTGAAGCCCCGCTGGGCCAACCCGGCGCCGACGGCTTCGGCGAAGGCGGGAAATATCGGGTTCTGAAGCTCCGGCAGAACCAGGCCCACGAGTCGAGCGCGTTCGCCCCGAAGCTTGGTCGGGCGCTCGTAGCCCAGGACGTCGAGCGCCGTCAGCACGGCCTGGCGCGTGGATTCACTTACGCCCGGCTTCTCATTGAGGACGCGGCTGACCGTGGCCTCGCTGACGCCGACTTTCCTGGCTACTTCCGCAAGTCTCTTTGCCATACCCGCAATTCTACGCAAAAACTCGACAGGCGTTGCAAGCGATTCGCAGGGCTCGATGACAATGGCGATTTCGACGCCCTCAGGAGGCTACCCGCCTAGACTGGTCCCAAGCAGAGTCGCTTTGACGGAGGTCCAAAGGTGGGCAGGATCGGGTCGACGCCCGGATATCGAGACGCGGTCGAATCGGCCATCGAGGCGGCGCTCGATCGGCTGGACCTCGAGACGAAGATCCGACTCCTGACCGGCGTCAACTTCTGGGCGACGTACGCGATCCCCGAGATCGGCCTGCGCCCGATCGTCGTCTCCGACGGCCCCGCGGGAGTGAAAGGCGGCTCCTCCGGACACGACGAGACCACGACCTCCCTGCCGAGCCCCACCGCTCTGGCGGCGAGCTGGGACGAGGAGCTGGTCCGCGAGATCGGCGTGCTGCTCGCCGGCGAGGCCCGGGGCAAGGGCGTCGACGTGCTGCTCGGCCCGACGATCAACCTCCACCGCTCCCCCGTCGGCGGCCGCCACTTCGAACAGTTCTCCGAAGATCCTCTGCTGACCGGGCGAATTGCCACGGCCTATGTCGCCGGCCTGCAGTCGCGGGGCGTCGGCGGCTGCCCCAAGCACTACGTCTGCAACGACTCGGAGACGGAACGTCAGAACATGCGCGTCGACGTGGACGAGCGACCGCTCCGCGAGCTCTACATGGCGCCTTTCGAGCGGACGGTTCGCGAGGCCGGGGCGTGGACCGTGATGGCGGCCTACAGCGGCGTCCGGCGAGTTCCGGATGACCGAGAGCCCGCTGCTCGTGGATCCTCTCGAGGTCCGTTGGGGCTTCGACGGCGTGGTCATGAGCGACTGGTACGCGACGCACTCCACCGTGGAATCGGCGCGAGCGGCCACGGACCTGGTCATGCCCGGGCCCGGCGGGCCGTGGGGTGACGCGCTGCTCGCGGCCGTCCGCGCGGGGCAGGTTCCGGAGGCCGCGATCGACGAGAAGGTGAGGCGGATGCTCCGCCTGGCGGCCCGCGTGGGCGCTCTCGAGGGAGTGCCCGCGGCCACGGCCGTGGCCACTCGCCCGCCGCAGGCGGAGGTCAGCGCTCTCGTCCGGCGGGCGTCCGCGGCAGGCTCCGTGCTCCTCGCCAACGACGGCATCCTGCCCCTGGACCCGGCCGCCATTCGACGAATCGCCGTCCTGGGTCCGATGGCGGCCGTGGCGCCGGGGCAGGGTGGCGGTTCGGCCAATCTGCGCCCGGACTATGCGATCACGCCACTCGACGGGATTCGGGCCGCGCTCCCCGACGCCGAGATCCTGTGGAACCCGGCCGAACGGATCCGTCCCGGCTTCCAGACGCTGGCCCCATCCGAAGTGCGCCTCCCGGCCGCGGCGGGCGCCAACGCGGGCAAGCCCGGGCTCCTCATCCGCGTCCTCGAATCGACCGGCGGCCCGCTTACAGGAGAGCTGGGCCCCGAGATCGCGCGTCGGGAGCGGCCGGATGGCCGGCTCCACTGGTCGGGCGACCACGAGATCCTCGGGCAGCCGATCCTCGAGCTGTCCGCGAGCGTTACGTCCGATTGCGAGCGGGCGCCATCGCATCGGTTTCGGGGCTCGCGGTCGGATCGCCGTCTACGTCGACGGCCAGCTCCGCGTGGATGAAGGCGAACCCGTCGAGACGGACGACATCGACGCCATCTGGCACGAACCCCCGTTCGTCGCCGCCGACGTGGACATGGTGGCGGGCCACCCCGTCGAGGTGGTCATTCGCTGGCAGAAGTTCTACGACCGGCCCGCGATCTTCAACTTCATCTCGATGGAAAAGCCCGCGCCCACGATCGAGGAGCTTTGCGTCGAGGATGAGCGGCTCGCCCGCGACGCGGACGCCGTCGTGGTGGTGCTCGGAACGACGTTCCAGGACGAGTCCGAGGGCTCGGACCGCCGTTCCCTGGCACTCAGCCCGGCGCAGGATGCCGTCGTGGCCCGCGTGGCGGCGGCCAATCCACGAACCATCGTCGTCGTTGAAGCCGGGTCGCCCGTGCTGATGCCCTGGCGCGAGGACGTCGCCGCCGTTCTGCTCACCTGGTTCCCGGGCCAGGAAGCGGGCAACGCCCTTGCGGACATGCTCCTGGGCAAGGTGGAGCCGGGCGGCCGCATGCCCACCACCTGGCCGGTCGCCACGGAGGACGTGCCGGTTCTCGACACGAAGCCGGTGGACGGGATGCTCCGCTACGAGGAAGGCCTGAACATCGGCTACCGGGCCTGGCTCGCCTCGGAAGTCGAGCCCGCGTATCCGTTCGGCCACGGCCTGGGCTACACGCGCTGGACCTACCTGGACGCCGAACCTGCGACGGCGGCTTTCGACCCGGCGGACGACTCGGGCTCGCTCCTGCCGGCGGCGATCACGGTCCGCGTCCGGAACGCGGGCCCTCGGCGGGGCGCGAGGTCGTTCAGCTGTACCTCGCCCGGCCGGACAGCGATGTGGAGCGGCCTCTTCTCTGGCTGGCGGGCTGGGCGAACGTGGAGGCGGATCCCGGCGAGGAGGTCGAGGTCGCCGTCCCGATCGACCGTTGGGCCGTCCGCCACTGGGACGAGGCTGCAGCCGCCTGGGCCATCGAGCCCGGCCTTTTCGACGCGCGGGTTGGCCGGAGCGTCGGCGATCTGCGGCTCGCCTCCGTCGTCGACGTCGAAAGCCGGTGATCGTTGGCTGGACCTGACACGAATCCCGCGACCGCGCTCGAGCCGGAAGGCCGGCTCCAGGGCCAACGGGGCCGGCTTCGAAACCAGTGGCGCCGGGAACTCCGCGGCGGTGGCTTTGGCAGCCGGCCCACAACCGATAGCCCGCCTCGACGCCTGGATCAACTTCGTCTACCTCTCGGCCTGGGCTTATCTCCTCTACGGCCTGGGGAACGCGACGCCCTACCTGCGCGCGGACCTGCGACTCTCGGACTTCGAGGCGGGTCTCCATGCGTCGGCTCTGGCCGTCGGTGTGCTGGCTGCCGGTCTCAGTGTCGACGCGGTCGCTCGACGGTTCGGCTCACGCTGGATCTTCGACATCGGCGTCGTTGTACTTGCCGTCGGCGTAACGTTCGTGGCCCTCGCGCCGGTGTTCCTCGTGTCCTTGACCGGGGCCATGTTCCTGGGCGTCGCCGGCGGGGCCCTGGGCACGCAGGTCAACGTCAATCTGAGCCGCTCGGACAGCGCGACGTCGAGGAAGCTACTGAGCCAGGCGAATGCGCTCTCGATGGTGACCGCGGGCGCGGCTGCCGTCGTCATGGGCATTACCATCCAGACCATCCACGAGTGGCGAATCGCTCTCTTCGTGCCGATCGTCGCGGTGGTCGCGCTGTCGGTCTTCCGGCCGCGCCGGCAGGAAGAGAGAAGTTCGGTCCGCCTGCCCCGGGCGAGCCTGCCCGCCGCCTACTGGTTCGTTTGGGTCTTCATCGTGGTCGCGGTCGCGATCGAGTTCTCTTTCGTCTTCTGGGGCTCCACGATCATCGCCCGGCAGACGGGCATACCGAATGGCGACGCGACGCTTCTGGCGAGCCTGTTCGTGGCCGGAATGCTGGTCGCCCGGACGCTCCTGGGCCGGGGCATGGGAGCGACGCGGAATCCGAAACTCGTCCTCGCCGGCGGCCTTGTCATCGTCATCCTCGGCGTCCTGATCGTCTGGGTGTCGCGAGTGCCCGCGCTGTCCGGGTTCGGCCTTTTCGTGGGCGGCGCGGGAACCGCGGGCCTCTTCCCCGTCGGAATGTCCGTCGCCTTCGACCGCGCCGGCAAAGCCAAATACGAAGCCTCGGCACGCGCCACCCTCGGGTCCGGCATCGCGGTTCTCCTCGCGCCTTCCGCCCTGGGCCTCGCCTCGGACGCCGTCGGCGTCTCGACGGCCTGGCCGATCATCCTCTTGCTGGCAGCGGCGGGTCTGCTGGTCCTCGCGGTCACGCCCCGCTCGGACTGAGTGTTCGACGCCGGAGCAGCGTCGTTTCGGAAAGGTCAGAATTCGCCGCGTGAGCTGGACCACTGGGAGCGTCGCCGTCGATGGCGCATCGCTTCACTACAACCGAACCGGCGGCGACAAGCCCGCCCTGTTGCTGCTCCATGGGATAACTGATTCGGGTCTGTGTTGGACTCGCGTGGCCATGGCCCTGGAAAGCGACTTCGACGTCATCATGCCGGACGCGCGGGGGCACGGGCTGTCCCGGTCGGCCGGCACCGACGTTTCAGTCGGCCGGCTTGCCGCCGACGCCGCTGCGATCCTCGACGGCCTCGGACTCCGCGACGTCCTTGTCTTTGGGCACTCGATGGGCGCGCTCACAGCCGCGGGTCTGGCCGCCAGCCGGCCCGATCTGGTTCGGGGCCTCGTCCTGGAAGATCCGCCGATCGGCCCGCTCGTAGTATTCAGCCCTGAGTTCGTCAAGGGCTGGCAGGCCGATCTGAGGACCTGGCCGCTACTGTCGCCGGAGGAGCGCCGGACTCGCTGCGCCGCCGAGAACCCGACCTGGCACCGGCTCGAGACCGACCCGCTGGCGGAGGCCAAGGCCCTTGTGGACCCGGCCGTCCTCGACCTCATCGACGATCCGACGCGCGCCTTCGATTGGCAGGACGCCTTCCGGCGGCTTCGCTGTCCCGGCCTGCTGGCCATAGGCGACAAATCACTGGGCGCGATCGTCTCGCCGGACGTGGCGGCCGAAGCGATCGGGCTGTGGACCGAGGGCAGTGTCGTTCACATCGCCGGTGCCGGCCACTGTGTCCACCGCGACCGCTGGGACGACGCCATGGCCCCGATCCGGTCCTTCCTCCACTCCGCAGCCGGAGACCGCTGATTCGTAGGGGGAGTGGAGCCGACACTCGGATTTGGACCGAGGACCTGCTGTTTACGAAACGTCAGAATCGGCTTCTTGGATGCTCAATTCCCTCGTGAGAAGGCCGTCAGAGGCACCCTGGACGGTCTTCACGGCACACGTTCTGCATCCCGTTCTGCATCCCCTTGAGGCCGTCCGAGCTTCAGCCAAATGTCTGAGGTCTGGATACGGTCGGCTCAACTGGTCTGGAAGCAGGCGACAGGCGTCTCTTCGATGGTTACTCGATGATCTTGAGGACCCGGCCCTGGCGGTCCAGGCAAATCATGTTCTGACCTCCGATGCTCTTTCCCAGGCGGGACTGGCCCCTCGGTGTGAAGTCCGGCGCCTTCTGCAGCGTGACGCCGAAATCGAGCTCGATCGTCGTTTCGGTGTCCCTGCCGGTCAACTCGAAAAGCCCGTAACTTCCTTCTGGACAACCGAAATTCGGAGCGTCGGACTGCCCCTCGAGCACCCAGCCATACGGTTGATTACCCCCGATCAGGAGTTCACCTGGCCCAGGTCCTCCGGTCGCAATGTGGCCGGAGTAGCGCAAGGTGAAGGTACGGCCGTCATCGAACGTGTAGCGCTCGGCGGTATCGGGCCCGCTATAGTCGACGTTCACCGAGGCCACGACTCCGATCGCTTCGATCTCCTTGTGGCGATTGTCGCAGCCGGCCGACACAGTGGCCGCTACCAGCAACGCCATCGCCAGGATGGCCAATCGCTGGATTTCGGGCGTCCCTCTCATCCCCGCCTCCTGATCGGGCCTGCGCAACTCACCGCCCGCCAGGGCAATCCTAGCTTCTGCATCCGTCGGTGTGGAGCAGCATTCCGCCGGGGGCACGCCGCAGCAGGTGCCGCTAGAGTCTGACGCAGGAAGCGCGGGCTCACGGCTTCGTCACTGCCGAAGGCGGCCTGAGTGTCGTCTAGCGGACACCACCCGCGTGTCTGCCGTCAGTCGGCTGAGGGCCGTGCAGATTCGAGCGCTCAAAGTCCTGTTCGGCATCTGGACCGTGGGGTGCCTCGCGATGCACCGGGACTGCTCGTGGTCAGCTGGGTTCAAGCGGCCAACGAACCTACGTGCGGAAATCTCAGCTCGGTCCCGTGTCCGGGGTTCGAGCAGGCGGTGGTCTTCGGGCTCGGGATCGGGCTCTGGTTCGTCTGGGCTATGAGGAGCCGCCCTATTTCTGGTGCTCTCCTGGCTGGCCGGTCTTCGGGCTCGACGCTCCCGCCGCTACTCAGTCCACAGAGTCGGGCGCGTCACGGCTCATGCCGCTCTTGATCTCGTAGAGAAAGTCGTAACAAGCCTGAGTCGTGAGCGGCGGAACTCTCGGACACCTTCCCCGTGCCCCCGCTGAGCGTGAACAATCGGATCGCGGCGATAAGAGGCGAACCCGCCCGATGGCCCCGTCCAGCGGGCCATACTCGCCGGTCGCAGCGATCCGTCGAGCGGGGGTCAACATCGATCCCATGGGCGGTGAGAGACGGGCACGCGTGCAGTTCTCGTGTCCGCGAGCGCTCAGGGTTCGTGGCCGCCGGCGATCCGCACGACGCCGTCCTTGCGCTACACGGGACAAGACCGGCCGCCGTCGGGCGCAAATCGTACACGTAGTCGTACGCAGACCCCTTGACGCTCGCCGAGTGACCTCGATCCCGAGGCCGGTGAGCCATACCGGCACGCCGTGGGCAGCTCCCGTGTTCGCGAACGTTCAGCGGTTCGTGGCCGCCGGCGGTGAGCACGACGCGTGATTGCGCTGCACGGGACCAGACCGGAAGCCGTGGCCGCGAATGGTACGCCAAATGGTACGCAGAGAGCCTTGACTCTCCAGGTCGGCCGGCCTAGCGTCTTGTCTGGCGACAGGCCCAGGTCTCGGTAAGGCATCCGGAGCAAAACAGAGCGCTCGCCCCCACTTTTCGGAGCCGCCTACGCGAGCTCTTCCCGGCGATAGCTGTGAGCAACGCGTCGGCTGATTCCGGCTGTTCGAAATCAGATAGGAGAGCATGACATGGCACTTGGTAGGCACATTCCAATCACCAACGAGCAGGTCTTTCCCGCAAGGGGCATACGCCGTTGGCGGCGTTGAGCAGGTCGTCGACTTCGAGGCCTCGACGCGTGAGCAACGCGTCCAGGCGCACGATCGCGATTCGGGATTGCCGACTGTGGGCGATCTCGGTGTTCGACGCCGATCCAGAAGCCCGAGCCAAGGTCGTCCGGGTCAAGATCGCGTCCCGTACGCCACCCGTGCTGCCGCAGGCGCCGGCGGGCTCGCCGTTCCCGGCGGTGGCCTTTGAGGGCCTAACGGCGACGGCCTATGTGGACACGTCGGGCTCACGGCCGCGGCTGGCCTGGGCATTCCGAGCAACGGCAGTCCGCGGTGCCACGCCGAAGACGACGCAGGTTCCCCAGCCGCTGCGCCGGCCGGACCAGGCTGGCTAGGAGCGGCTCCGTGGTCGTTCCTGCGTCCCCAGCACGTCTCGGGCCCCTGGCGGTTCTCACACGCCGCTACGGCGCCGGCGCACCGGCGGTCGTCGAGCTCATCGGGCGGACAGGCGGTTGCACGTCGCCGATCCGCCTCGAAGGAGAGTCGGTCGCCGTCTCTGGAAGGACCGGGAGCAGTGCTGGCCCGCCGGTCGACGCGATCGCAGGCTCCAGACTTCGTCCTCGTGGCCTGTGGCAACCGACGCGAGTCACGTTGTCCGCCCTGTTCGGAGCGGTATCGGCGCGATGCCTACTTCCTCGTCGCGGCTGGACTTGCGGGAGACGAGCGGCGAGGCGTCTCGCTCGAGGTCGCCTCGCACCCGCTCGTCTTTGCGACGTTCACCGCACCGTCCTTCGGCGCGGTCCATCGCCGGGTCGTCGACGCTATTCGCGGCGTCCGTCGGTGCCGGGTCAGTGGTGAACCGGACGAATGCAAGCACGGCATCTCGACGCAGTGCTTCGAGCGTCATGCCGCAGACGACACCCGCATCGGCCAGGCCCTTTGCCCCGCTTGCTACGACTACGAGGCCGCGGCTCTGTGGAACGCGAACCTTGGAGCCCTGTGGCGTCGAACGATCACGTACCTGCCCCGCGAGCTCGCAGCCCTGAGCGGACTTAGCGTTGCAGCGCTGCGAGGCCAAGTCCGAGTCGCCTACGCCAAGGTCGCGGAGTTCCAGGCTCGAGGCGCCGTGCACGTCCATGCGGTCATCCGGCTCGACGGACCGGACGGTCCCGACACCGCGCCGGCGGGCGGAGCGACGGCGCAGCGTCTAGCGGAGGCCGTCGCCCGCACCGCGGCGCGAGTAGCGGTCACGGTGGCAGGACCCGACGGTCGTGAGCAGGTCATCCGCTGGGGCATGCAGGTCGACGTCCGGCCCGTAGAGCGCAACGCGAACCGTGGCGACGGTGATCGGACGGCAATCGCATCGTACCTAGCAAAGTACGCAACAAAGGACGCAGGAGCTGCGGGCGGACTTGACAAACGGATCCGAGTGGCAGCCGTGATCGAGCGAGCCGGGCTGACCGATCACGCCCGAGCGCTGATGCGTTCCGCCTGGACCCTGAGCCCGCGCTGGGCCCATAGCCTTGGCTTCCGTGGTCACTTCCTGACCAAGGCCCGTCGCTACTCCGTAACGTTCGCGGCCCTGCGAGCCGTCCGAGCGGCGTATCGAGCGCAGGCCGATCCCTGGCTTGCGCATGTCCAGGCGAACGCCACCGGCGACCAGGTCGTGGTCTGGCGGACCTTCCACTACGCCGGATCGGGCTTGAGCCCCGCCGAGCGGGCGGTGGCGGCGAGCTTTCGAGCGAACGCAAGCTCAAGCCCGTGACCGAAGTCAGCGTGACGCATGTCTCCCCCGCGGCCGCGGCTGCGCGGCTTTCGGTGTCTGAGGGTTTCGTGCGTCGCGAGTGCCGATCCGGTCGTCTGGTCCATGCTCGCTTCGGAGCGCTGATCCGGATTCCCGTCGTAGCCTTGGAGGCCTACATTGCAGAGCGAACCGTTGCCGCACCGGGAGTCTCGGATGCGCGGTCACAATCAGGGCTCGGTCTATCAGCGCCGCGGTCACTGGCACGCCCAGGTAACGATGTGGGACGGCCGACGGTCGCGTCCAGTCCGAGCGGACCCGTGGGACGACACGGAGGCCGGCGCGCGGGAGAAACTCAAGCGGCTGCTCGAGGAGCGAGACGCCGAGGTGAGCATCCCACGCAAGCTAACCCTTCGTGGCTACCTCGCGTCGTGGCTCGCTGACAAGGAAAGCGTCGTCCGCCCGAATACGATGCGCGAGTACCGTCGTGTGGTCGGATTGCTGTCCAGCTCACTCGGGACGGTGAAACTGTCTGAGTTGCGGCCGAGCCAGGTAGAGCGGGCATTGGCGGCGCTGTCCGCGACTCCCCGGACCGAGCTTCACGCGCACAACGTGCTCCGCGGGGCGCTCAATGACGCCGTCGAGGCACGGCTGCTTATGCGTTCCCCGATGGCCGCAGTACGCGTGCCGCGGGTAAAGACCGCCCATTCGGTGACTCTCACGGGCGAGGAGGCTGCTTGGCTCCTCGCGGGCACGGTACGCGACCCGTACGGACCGCTGTGGGCCGTTCTGCTCGGCACCGGAACCCGCGTCAACGAGGCGTTGGGTATCACCTGGGCCGACGTGGACCTCAAAGCCCGGACTGTGACCGTGGCATACCAGCTCACCCGCCGCGGCGATGAATGGGTCCGGGACAAGACGAAGGCCGCGCGTACGCTCGACCGAATTGCCCTTCCGTTGTTCGCGGTCAAAGCGCTGCGCGAGCAACGCCGGCGCATGCTCGCCGCGTTTCCCGAGAGCGTCTTCGGCGAGGGCCTGGTCTTCCTGACCAGGAAGGGGCACCCGGTCCGTTCCGATGAGACTGTCCGCGAACTTCACCGAGCGACCGACCGGCTCGGGCTCCCAAGGATCACCCAGCACCAGCTCCGTCACAGCTCGCTGACCTTGTTGGCCGACGCCGGCGTCCCCGAAGATGTCCGGCAGCGACGGGCCGGTCACGCCACCGTCGCGATGGCGCGCAACTACACCAGCGGCGCAGAGGCGCAGGATCGTCAGGCCGCCGACGCCCTCAACGCGGCCCTGACGAAGGCGAAGTAACCCCAGCGCGACGGACTGTCGGGCAGGCGATAGGCGAGCCAAGCCAGACGGGGCACGATTGACCGAGCCATCAGAGCCGATTGGAGAGATCAGTGCCGCGTGTGCTCAAGTGGATACTTGGAGTCGGGACAGTCGTCGCGTTAGCGCTCGCGGCGGTCACTCTCCTGAAGACCACCGGCTGTCCGATCGGCTACAACGAACGGTGTCCGATCGAACTCCAGTCGCTGATCGCGTTCTTGATCCTGTTCGCCTGGGGCTTCATCGCCGGCGTGATCCTGCTTCTATGGATACTGGTTCGAGCGGTGCTCTGGCTCCTCGGGGATCGCGTGCCACCGTCCGATCCTGGGGGTTTGGAGGATCTGGACGACTCCGGTCACTCGCCTGAAACGGAGGGGGCGGAGAACCTGGACAACTGGGAGAACATGCGGGATCTGGACGACTTGCCGGGCTAGCACCCCACGTCTTCGTCGGTGATCCGCCGGTCTCCTCGCGCTCGAAATCGGACATGCGTGGGATGCCCGGTCGCGCTTCCAACCCGACTGACTCGCGCAGGAGCGGAATCGTTCTGCATCCCGTTCTGCATCCATCGCGGGCATGGTTCGACCGAGCGGGTCAAATCACGAGGGGGAAAGTGGAGCCGACACTCGGATTTGAACCGAGGACCTGCTGTTTACGAAACAGCTGCTCTACCGCTGAGCTATGTCGGCGCCGGCGACAGGTGGTATCGCGAGCGGGATGGTATCACGCGTGCGCGGCGGACCGCGAGAGACGGGCGGGGCCGCAGCGGCGAACGCGGGCGTCGGGCGACGCGCCCGGCCGTTCATCTTCCTCTGGCGGACGCGGGATGCGGAGCTATTGGTGTTGTTCCCCGCCGTGAGGACTCCTAGACTCCAACGCAGGGAGGGCGATGAACGAATTCGACGGCCGGCGCAGGACCCCATTGACCGCAAGCACGGTCGCGAGCGCGGTTGCGGCCGCGGCCGTGCTGGTCTCGCTCTTCCTGCCCTGCGAAACCACGTCGTCCGGCTCCGTGTCGTACCTGCAGTTCGTGACCGATCTGCGGAACCAGCTGTCGGGCGTGGAATGGCTCCTCCTGGGATTCCTCTTCGTGGGCACGGGAATGGCGATCGTCGGACTCGCGGGCAGGGCCCGGCAGCCGCGAAGAATCGAGCGGCCTCTGGCTCGCTTTCGGTGGATTTTCGGCCGCGCTTGCCGGCGAAGTGATCTGGGTGCTCGACTTCTCGGGTCACTCCGGAGAAGCGCAGCGACTCGGCGCCTCGCTGGGGCCGGCGGTCTGGATCGGTGGCGTCGCAGCCCTGGTCGGCATGGTTGCCAATCTGCGCGAAGCCGTCTCGGGTCTGCAGGTCGCACCGGCGCCGAAGGTGGAGCCGCGGCCGATCGAACCCTTCGCCAAGCCGGAACAGGGCCACGGAGCCGAACGATGGATCACGGCGGCCTCCTGGGCCTCGCCGGCGGCCTCGCCCGCGCCGCCGCCCGCTCCACCTGCGGCGCCCGCCACTGCGCCCGCGGCGCCCGCCACTGCGCCCGCGGCGCCCGCCAACCGACCGCCGCCAGAGTCCAACCCCCCGAGCGCTCCCGTCCCGGCTTTTCCCGCTTTCGCTTCCGCCATCGTCCAGGCCGTGCCCGCACCGGTCCAGCTGAGCGGCGGTCCGGCTCGAATGACCTACGTGGACGGCGACCAACCCACAACCATCGTGGTCGCCCCGGGCCGGCGCCTCGCGATCGGCCGGGACCCATCCGCCGACGTTCATCTTTCCGACCCTCGGGTAAGCCCCCGGCACGCAACCGTGGAGCGTCGCGACGGCAAGTGGTTCGTGACGGACCTCATGGCCGCCAACCCGACGCGCCTTCGAGATTCGGAGGGCGAGTTCCAGACCATCTACGGGCAGGTCGCGATCGAAGCCGGCCAGCTGCTCATAGGAGACGTCCTGGTAACGCTCTCTCCCGACTGAGAGGGCGTTCGAGACCGGGGTCGATCTGGCGCCCCAACCGAACCCGGAGACCCTCGCCGCGGTCCATTGGGAGTGACGCGGTTCCAGCTGTCTGGACCGCCCACCCGCTCCAACATGGCACCGCTGCCGCGACTGCCTGCGGCTAGGATGTGAACATGAAGACCGCTGCCCGAATCCTTCGAAACCTCAGGCCACTCGCCTTCGCGGTGGCCTTCCTGCTCATGGTCCATCCGGCCGTCCTCGGCCAGGGCACGGTGACGCTCAAGACGCAGATAACGGACCAGACAGGCGTCCTGACCTCGGGCATGGGCAGGGTCCAGAGCGCCCTCGACGACCTGCTGGGCAAGGACAACGTCCAGCTCTGGCTCGAGTTCATCCCGACGAGCGGCAGCACGTCCGCCTCGCAGCTGGCCCAGGAGACGTTCCAGGCGAACGGCCTCGGCGGCAACGATTTCCTGCTGCTCGTAGCGGTGAACGACAAGCGCTACGGTTGGTACGAAGCCGTCAGCTCGGGCGACGTCGGGAAGGCGACCGGCCTCACCAGCGGCACGATCGACAGCCTCCTGACCTCGGACCTCGAGGCAGGCTTCCGAGCCGGCGACTACCCGGGCGGCGTCGTCAGCTTCGCGCAGGCCCTTGGCTCCGCGGTCGAGTCGGCCAGGAACCCGGTTTCGAAACCCACCGCATTCCCTCCGGCCACCTCGATCGTCCCTGGAGCGGGCAACCAGGGCTCGGGCTCGAGCTCCGGCGGCAGCGACTCCACCGCAAGCACGATTCTGTGGACGCTGATCGCCATCTTCGTCGTCGGTGCCGGGCTCGTGCTGGTCGGCCTGTGGTTCGCGTCCTGGCGGCGCGGCCGCCTTTCGGCGGAGGAGCGCGACCGCCGCACGGGTGAGCTGGCACGGCAGGCCAACAAGCTGCTCGTCGACACGGACGACGCGGTCCGCAACGCTCAGCAGGAGCTGAGTTTCGCCCAGGCCGAGTTCGACGACGTGGACACGAAACCCTTCGCCGACGCCATCGCCGACTCGCTCGCGAAGCTGAAGTCGGCGTTCGCCATTCGCCAGCAGCTCGACGACGCAATTCCCGAGGACCAACCGACCAAAGAGAAGATGTACGCGGACATCATCGCCGCCTGCCAGGCGGCCAACGCCGGGATGGAAGAACAGGCCGGCCGGATCCAGGCACTTCGCGACCTCGAGAAGACCGCGCCGGCGGCGCTCGCGGCTCTGCCGGACGCCATCGAGAAGCTGAAGGCCCGCCTGCCCTCGATCGAGACCGCCCTCAAGACCCTCTCCGGCTACGCCCCCTCGGCGTGGGCGTCCGTGAAGGGCAACCCCGAAGAAGCCGACAAGCGGGGCCACTTCGCCGAGCAGCAGGTCGAGAAGGGCCGGGCGGCGCTGGCCGCCACTCCTCCGGACGCCAGCGCCGCCGCCCACGCGGCCCGGGCCGCGCAGGAGGCAGTGGCTCAGGCAAACCAGCTACTCGACGCGGTCGTGCAGATGGCCGCGGCTCTCGACGAAGCCCGCGGCAAGCTGGAGCAGGAGATCTCGGCCGCGGAAGCTGATCTGACCGCGGCCAAGGCCGCGGCCGCTGCAGGCGCGGGATCGGCCGCGGACATGGCCAGGGCTGAGGCACTCCTGAACGCGGCCAGGACCCAGGCCTCGGCCGCCACTCCCGACACGATCGCCGCCCTCAAAGCCGCTCAGGAGGCCCACCTCGCGGTGGACACCGTCCTCGCGAGCATCCGAGACGCGGCTTCCGCGCAGGCTCGAGCGGCGGCGGCCTTCGACGCGGCGCGGGTCATAGCCGTCACGAGCATCAACCAGGCCCAGGCCTTCATCACCGCCCGGAGCAGCGGCGTTGGCCGCGAGGCCCGAACGCGACTGGCGGAAGCGGAGAGGCATCTCGCCCAGGCGGACGCCATCGCCGCAACGGACCTGCCCGGCGCCACCGTCGAGGCACATCGCGCGGACAACCTGGCGACCTCCGCCTACACCCTCGCCAGCGGCGACTTCACGGGCTTCGACACGGGCGGCAGATACGGCGGCTTCCGCGGGTCGGGCGGCGGCGGGGTCAATGTCGGAGCCAACATCGGGGGCGCCATTCTGGGCGGCATAATCGGCGGCATGCTCTCCGGCGGCCGTGGAGGAATCGGCGGAGGCGGCTTCGGCGGCACCCGGTGGGGCTCCGGCGGGGGTTGGACCGGGGGCGGTGGCGGCGGATTCGGCGGATTCGGAGGCGGCCACGGCGGTGGTGGTGGCTTCGGCGGTGGCGGGGAGGTGGCGGCGGCCATGGCGGCGGCGGGGGCTGGTAGCTCCGTCGGACCAGACGGAGGCGAGCGGGCGTCATGCGCCGCTCTCCAACGGAAACTCGGTGAACCCAACTCGAAGATCCAAGGTCATTTCGGCAGTTCGAGCAGCAAGGAGTTCAAGCTAGATGGCTCAAACGACGATCCTGGGGCGAGTCGGCCAGCTCTTGAGGGCCAACATCAACAGCCTTCTGGACAGCGCCGAGGATCCGGAGAAGATGCTCGACCAGCTGATCCGGGACTTCACCAACAACATGAGCGAGGCCGAAGACGCCGTCGCCCAGACGATCGGCAACCTGCGCATGGTCGAGCAGGACTGCAAGGAAGCCGCCGACGCTTCGGCCGACTGGGGCTCCAAGGCCGCCGCCGCTTCCAAAAAGGCAGACGAGCTTCGAGCCGCCGGCAACACCGCCGACGCGGACAAGTTCGACAACCTGGCCAAGCTGGCCCTCGGCCGGCAGATCAGCTTCGAGAATCAGGTCAAGACGTTCCAGACGCAGATCGACCAGCAGACGGGCCTGGTCGAGCAGCTGAAGGACGGCCTCAACAAGATGCGGGTCCGCCGCGACGAGCTGGTCCAGAAGCGCGACGAACTGGTCGCCCGGGCCAAGATGGCAAAGGCGCAGACGCAGGTCCAGCAGACCCTTCGCAACGTCTCGGTCATGGATCCCACGAGCGAGCTGTCGCACTACGAGGACAAGATCCGCCGCCAGGAGGCGATGGCCCAGGGCCTCGCGGAGGTGAACGCCAACTCCCTCGACGAGCAGTTCGGCTCGCTGCAGGGCGCCGAGGACGACGCGGAGGTCGAGGCCCGCCTGGCCGCGCTCAAGGCCAAGTAGCTCGGAGACGCCACGGCCGAAAGGCCGAGGTTTCGGTTCACGCAGTCGGCCGGTCGGGGTTCGCCCTCGGCCGGTCGACGCATATCAGGCGGTGACGTGGGTCCTGGCTTCGAGGAACGGTGACGACCCGAAATCCGGCGGCGGGATTGTTCAGCCAGCCGTGGATCAAGACCACGGGTCGGCCGGAGCGATAGTCCGCATAGTGCAATTCGATGGCCGCCGAGCTCGCGGCCGACTTCGATCTTGGGCATGACACTCGCGCCTTCGCCATCGCTCGCGGCGATCAGTCGGACATCGCACCGGCGCCGGATTCTCTGTCGAGAAGCGAACTGCGTCACGCAAACGGGAAAATGTGCCGACATCCGGCGCGGACGTGCTCATTTGGCCGCACAGGGGCCGAAAGGACCGGCATGGGCGGTACCTATGCAATGGTCCTTCCGATCATGCAAGGGTATGCTACATTCGAATGCCGGCAGTCGAAAACGGCGTCCGGGCCGCTTTCGGAAGGCACTCGAAAGGGTTCCGCGGACCCATGCTGCAAGCAACCGTCACGGTTGGCACCGACCCAATCGGTGTCATATCTCCCCGCCTCTACGGCGCCTTTGCCGAGCACCTCGGCAGGTGCTGCTATGGCGGGTTGTGGGTCGGCCCGGACTCTGAAGTCCCGAACGTCGAGGGCTTCCGGAAGGACGTCGTCGAAGCCCTTCGGGATTTGCCCACTCCTCTGATGCGCTGGCCCGGCGGCTGCTATGCGGATCACTATCACTGGCGAAACGGCATAGGGCCGGCGGCCGCGCGCCAGGCCACGCTTGGCATGTCCTGCGGCCTCGCGACCTCCGACAGCCACGCCCTGGGCACGCATGAGTTCATGCGCTTCTGCGAGCTGATCGGCGCCGAGCCCTATCTCGCGGGCAACGTCGCCACGGGCTCCGTCCAGGAGCTGTGCGACTGGGTGGAGTACGTCAATTCGGCCACGGACTCGTCCCTCACCCGGGAGCGGGCGGCGAATGGCCGGTTGGGACCGTGGGGCGTCAAGCTCTTTGGCGTCGGCAACGAAAGCTGGGATTGCGGCGGCCGGTTCGACGCCGTCACCTACGCTCACGAGTACCGGCGCTTCGCTCGCATGATCCGGGACGTGGATCCTGCGGCTGAGCTCGTGGCAGTGGGCCTGGAAGACGAGGCGCTTCCGGAGTCGAACCTGGATCCGGAGTGGAATGCGCGGTTCCTGCGGGCACTTGGGCCCGCCGCCAACCTCGTCGATCATCTCTCGGTACACAGATACTGGCTTCGGGGCGGCCCAGAGGTGGACTTCGACGAAGCGCAGTACTACGCCCTTCTCGATGAAGCCGACGCTACCGAAGCTCTCGTCGAGCGGACCAGGCGAACCATCGACGCGCTCGCGCCAGCTTCCCATCGCATCGGCATCGCGCTGGACGAGTGGGGCGTTTGGCATCCGGAAGCCCGCGATTGGGGCCCGGGTGACGTGCCCAGGCGCAAGCCCGCGGATCTGGAGCAGGCAAACACCCTCCGCGACGCGCTGGCCGTGGCGGTCGCATTCGAGGGCTTCCATCGCCAGTGCAACTCGCTGTCGATGACCAACCTGGCCCAGGTCGTCAACGTCCTCCAGGCGGTCATCCTCACCGACGGGCGGGCTTTCACTCGGACGCCAACCTACTACGCCCTGGCGCTCCACAAGCCGCACGTAGGTTCGCTGGCCCTGCGGTCCGAGGTGATGACGGACCTCCGGACCCTCACCGGAAGGCCCGCCGTGAGCGCCACGGCGTCGGCCTCGGGCTCCGTGCCGGCGGCCTCGGACGCGGCGAGTGGTTCGAAAGCGGCCGCCGTTACGGTGGTGAACCGGCACTGGGATACCGCCGTCGAGGTTGAACTCAGGCTGCCGGCCTGGCCGGATGCCAGGGCGGGCACGTCCCGGTTTCTGGGTGCGGATGCGCCCAACGCCACGAACACCCCAACGCAGGCCGAGCGGGTTCATCTGGAACCTCTCGAAGTCAAGGTGCTCGGCGAGGGGACCTTCCGGATCTCGATGGCGGCCCACTCGATGGCCACGGTCGAGTTCGAGACCAGCGGTCGATGAACAGATGAGACCAATGTCCACGGCCAAGCAGGCCCAGCTATCACCGGGGAGGGATCAAGTCTGATGGCGACGAGCCAGGGGAGACGCAAGCCAATCGAAGCCATCAGAACCGTTCCCAAACGGGAGTCCAACGGACTCTCCGACGGGCGGATCTCGGCCGGGCTCGACGGCGACGGCCGGGCCAGGTCCACCCGCCCCAAGCGAAGCCCCACGATGCAGGACATCGCCGACGCGGCGGGCGTCTCGCAGAGCACGGTCTCCCGGATCCTGACCGGCTCGCACGTGGCGATCCCTATCAACCCGGCCACCCGCGAACGCGTTCTCGAGGCGGCACGGAGGATGCGCTACCGGCCGAACCCGCTGGCCAGAGGCCTCCGCGGCTCCCGGACCATGCTCCTGGGCGTGATCGTCCGCGAAATCACGGACCCGTTCTTCGCCGGCGCCGTGGACGCGATCTCGGGTGAGGCCAGCAAGCGCGGCTACAACGTCGTTCTGGGCCACGCCCACGGCAACACCACGGAAGCGATCGCCCTGCGAGCCGTCCTCGAAACCCGCCATTGCGACGGGATCATCCTCGTCGGCGACACCAGCGATCAGCCCCTCCTGCTCAAGGACCTGAACGAGACGAACGTCACGGTTGTCGGCGCATGGCAGGGCTCATCGTCCCTGGGCGGCGTGACCACCGTCAACGTGGACAACCGGGCCGGCATCTACGCGCTCATGGACCACCTTCTCGACCTGGGTCACACCCGAATCGCGTTCATCGGTGGCCGGTTCGCCGCGGGCTCCCCACTCGGCGACATCAAGCAGCGTCTGCTGGCTTTCTGCGACCGGCTCGCCGAGCGTGGCGTCGAGGTGCCCGCGAGCTACCTGGTCGAGGCCCAGAACAACATCGGCGCGGGGGCGGCGGCACTGGAGTTGCTCATGAATCTGCCCGAACCGCCCACCGCTGTCGTAGCCTCGACGGACGTGCTGGCCCTCGGCGCCCTCCACGGGGCCTGTCGGATGGGTCTATCCGTGCCGGGGACCGTCTCGATAGCCGGCTTCGACGACCTGCCCGAGGCCGAGTACTCGAACCCGCCTCTCACCACGATCCGGCAGCCCATCGCCGAGATGGCCGCGGTCGCGGTCCGGGCGGCGATCGACGAGGCCGACCACGAGCCTGAGCCGATCATCGAGACGCTCTCGCCACGGCTCATCATCCGCGATTCCACAGGCCCGGTCCCAACGCACTAGGCGGCACCGGGCCCGAACCCGGGCTCAGCGAACCGACGCCGCCGCCGCCGCGATTGCCTGGCAGACCTGCTGGGGGCTGAACCTGGCACCGAGTAGACCGGCAACCTGATTTTCGATCGCCTTGCCGACCGCCGGCGGTGTGACCATGTTCAGATAGAGCTGCATGGAGCGTGCCTGGTTTCGATCCGTCACGAGACGCTGGAGCATCGGATCGCCAACGCTGGCTACGGCCGCGATCGTGGTGGGCAGCCCCATTCCGGACGAACCTATCTCCTTCATGATTTGCGTACTCGCCAGGAAGTGGAGAAAGTCGATCGCCTCTGGCGACGCACCCTTGCCCACCGCTATGCCCCTCGCCGAGCCCACGCCGTCGGTCGCCCGCCCGGATCCGCCCGAGACGAGCGGAAAGGGAGACCACGCCAGGTTGTCGCCCAGACCCTTGCCGTCAGCGCTCATCGACTGCTGCGTCGAAGGTCCCCACTCGCCCATCACCTCCATGGCCGCCTGTCCATTGCCGAAAACCGCGGCCTCGCCGGTACCGTAGGTCGCAGACTGGTAGCCCGCCTGGAACGGATTCTCGGCCACGAGCGCGGCCAGATCGCCACTTGCCTTGAGGCATGCGTCGGTGTTCCAGTACCCGGTCTGGACCATCTGCGTCAGTGCTTCCGAGCCGCCTTCTCGCAGGACCAGATAGGTCCACAGGTTCATCGCCGGCCATCCGTCCCTGCCGGCGATGGCGATTGGAACGATGCCCGCTGCCCTGAGCAACTGGACGTCGTCGATCACGTCGCTCCAAAAGGTCGGCGGGCCGCCGATGCCCGCTTTGGTGAAGAGGGCTTTGTTGTAGAAGATGCCGGTCATGCCCATGCTCCAGGGCATGCCGTATTGCCCGCCTTTGTAGGCGAATACGTTCATGGCGTTGATGTCGTTCGAGGCGGGGTCGCTCCACGCGGCCACCTCGGAGGAGACGTCCTCGAGCATCCCGCGTTCGGCGAGGGCTCGCAGATCAAGACCCCCTGACGACTCGAACAGGTCCGGCATCTGGTTTGAGTTCTCGGCGATCGCCATCCGCGTGGCGAATGTTCCCGCGTCCAGGGCCTCGATCCCGATGCGTACCTGCGGATGATCCGCCATGTACATGTTGGCCGCGGTTTGCCAGATCGATTTGCCCGGGTCGCCCAGATCCGTGTGCCACAAATCGATCGTCACGGTGTTCGGGGCCAGGGATGCTGTGGGCGTGGCGGGCGCGGGTGTTGGCGTTGGCGTTGGGCGAGGAGTCGGCGTCGCGGTGCTCGGCGAGCACGCGGCTGTCACGGACAGGAGCGCGGCCCCGAGCAAGAAACGTTTGACAGTGGGGCCCACGCCGCCTCCTTCAACTCCGGATTTGCCGAACCCACTCGGCACCGAGTCGTTTGCCCTCGGCCGCCCTCATGCCGGACGTCCAGCCTCGTCGTTCCGGCCGATCCCCGCCAAGCATAGACGCTCACCGGGACGCGCTCGGAACCTTCCGCCCTCCTGAGACGCGCGGCTTCAGGCCACCGTAACTCGGGTGAAGTATCGAGTCCGGTGTTGGACCTTCATGGGCTCGCCGGTGATGGCGAACTCCGATTGGCACGGCAGGTCCTCGGACGAAGACCCGACCATGACGCGAACCCGGCCTGGCTCGAGGACGAGCTGCCCGTCGACGCCCGTGAATGCGAGCTGTTCGGCCGCCAGGTCGAAAGAGACACGGCGTCGTTCGCCTGGGGCAAGGGTCAGCCGCTTGAAACCGCGGAGCTCCTTGACCGGCCGGCTCACGGATGCCTCCACGTCTCGGACGTAGAACTGGATGACTTCGTCTCCGGCCCGATCGCCGGCATTGGTTACGTCGACGCTGGCCACGACCGCGCCGTCCATCGGCACCGCCGTCCGATCGAGGGTCAAATTCGTGACCTCGAACTTCGTGTACGAGAGACCGAATCCGAATGGCCACAGCGGCAGGTTGGAGCCGTCCACGTACGGGCCCTTCCAGCGGGATTTGCCGCCGGACGGTTTGTGGCCGTAGTAGATCGGGATCTGACCGACGCTTCGCGGCACCGTGACCGGCAGCTTTCCGCCCGGGTTGAAGTCGCCGAAGAGCACATCGGCGACGGCCTCCCCGCCCTCCTCGCCGGGAACCCAGGCGTGAAGAATGGCGGCGCAGGATGCCGCCTCGGACTCGATGGCCAGCGGCCGCCCGGCCACGAGGACCAGGATCACGGGCGTCCCGGTAGCCACGACCGCCTTGACGAGCTCGGCCTGCAAGCCCGGCAGTCCGATGTCGAGTCGATCGCGGGCCTCGCCGCATGTGCAGTCGTCCGTGAGACCGGAGCGCTCGCCGACGACCACGATCGCGACGTCCGCGCCCTTCGCCGCTTCGACGGCCGCGGCAATGCCCGAGTCGTCCGTGTCCAGGATGGCGCAGCCCGGCGCGAAAACGACTTCCGCGCTACCGGCATGTCCCGAATCGCGTCGAGGATCGTGCCTTTGCCGGCCAGCTCGTCGGTGACCACGAGTCCTTCGGGCGCGCCGCCGCCCAGCCCGAAGCCGTTCATGTCCAGGATGGCCTCGATATGGGCCAGGTGGGCGTAGTCGCCCTGCAGATTTCGCGCCGAGTCGGCGTTCGGGCCGATGACGGCGATCCTGGTGAGCGTCCGACTCAGCGGCAGCGTGCCGTCGTTGGCGAGCAGGATCATCGACTTGCGGGCGATCTCACGCGCCAGGGCCCGGTCCGAGTCCAACGGAAGCGGCGCCTTCGCGGGATCGACGTAAGGATGGTCGAAGATGCCGAGTTCGAACTTGATGCGCAGCACACGCCCGACCGCGCTGTCGAGTGTCGCGAGCTCGAGCTTGCCTTCCCGGAGGGCCTGCGCCAGGGGCTCAGCGTAGAACTCCGTCGTGGGCAGCTCGACGTCGATCCCGGCTTCCAGGGCGAGGGCGGCCGCCAGGGCGCGGTCGTCCGTCATCTCGTGGCTCGTCACGATCTCGTCGATGCCCGCGTAGTCCGAGACGACGATTCCGTCGAAGCCCCAGTCGTTGCGGAGCGTCTCGGTGAAGAGTTCGCGCGAAGCGACGCAGGGCGTCCCGTCCACGTCGTCGTAGGCGTGCATGACCGATCGGATGCCACCTTCTCGAACCGCTGCTTCAAACGGCCAGAGGAAGAAGTCGCGGAGCTCTCGCGCGCCTATGTGCGAGGGGGCGTGGTTGAGCCCACCCTCGGCCAGCCCGTGTCCGACCATGTGCTTGGCCGTGGCCAGGACGTGCTCGGACAGGTCCCCGGATCCCTGCAGGCCCCGCGTGTATGCCGTGCCGAGGACGGCCACCAGATACGGATCCTCGCCGTACGTCTCTTCGAGCCGGCCCCATCGCGGGTCGCGGGTGATGTCGAAGATGGGAGCGAGGCCCTGATGCACGCCCGCGGCGCGCAGCTCCCGGCCGAATCGATCGGCCATGGCCTGGGTCAGATCCGGCTCCCAGGCGGAAGCGTGGTTGATGGACTGAGGAAAGCAGACCGACTCCCGGGCGAGAAGGCCGTGCAGGCACTCCTCGTGGACGATGGCCGGGATGCCGAGACGCGTCTCTTCGACGAGGAACTTCTGGAGCCTATTGGCAAGCTCGGCGGCCTCGCGCTGGTCGAGGTTCGTCACCCCGGCGATGCGCGTGATCTGGCCCATGCCGTTGCCGAGGCGATTCCGCGCCCTGGCATCGGAATAGGCTTCGTGGTCGAGCAGCTCGTACGACCAGACCGAACCGAGTTGGGCGAGCTTCTCCTGGAGCGTCATCCGCTCCAGGAGATCAGCTACGCGCTTTTCGATTGCGACGGTCGCGTCCCGAGTGGACGCGTCACTCATCGACTAGCCCTTGACCGAGCCGGCGGTCAGACCACTGACCAGCTGCCGCTCAGCGAAGATGTAGAAGATGATCGCGGGTACGGCCGTCATCACGGTGTAGGCCAGGGTGAGGGCCTGGTCTGAAGTGAATTGGCCCTTGAAGTTCATGGCACCCAGCGGCAGCGTCCACGTGTTCCCGTTGTCGAGGACGAGCAGCGGCAGCAAGAACGCGTTCCACGTGCCGACAACGGCCAGGACGCTGACGGTGGCGAGAGCCGGCCGGGCAAGTGGCAGAAGAATTCGCCAGAAGAACCCGAACGTTGAACAGCCGTCGATCTTCGACGCGTCCTCGAGCTCCGTGGGGATGCTCTTGAAGAAGGGCCGAAGGATGACGATCGTCAGCGGGAAGCCGAAGGCGACCTGCGGCAATGCGACACCGAGGAGGCTGCCGTTGAGGCCGATTTGCTTGAGGAGAATGACCAGCGGCAGGATGGCGGCCGCGGCGGGGAAGAGCAGGCCGAGCGTGAACAGGGTGTAGAAGGCCTCTCGGCCTCGGAACACCATTCGCGCGAACGTGAACGCGGCCAGGGAGGCCAGACCGACAGTCAGGCCGACAGCGACGACCGCGACCATCACGCTGTTGATCAGCTCCTGCCAGAAAGCACCGGACTGCGCACCAAACAGGACACTGGTGTAGTTGGACAGAACCCAGGGGCTGGGGATCAGGTTGACCGGGTCGCCGACCAGCTGGCCGTTCTCCTTGGCGCCGCCGAGGAGTCCGAAAAGGATCGGCGTGAGGATCAACGCCGCAACGAAGAACAGGATCACGTAGCGGAGGATCTCGAATGAGCTCTTCTGCACGTAGCGGAGAGCCCGAGTCCCGGAAGTGACTGTGGGTACTTCTTCGGCCGTAGCCTGAAATGTCGTCTTCATCGCATCACCCGTTGAAGGCGGTGGTGCCGCCCTCGATGTCGCGACTCAGCACGAAGCGCTGATACGCGAGAGCGAGGACCAGGCCGAGCACGAACAAGATCACGGCCAGGGTACTGCCGTAGCCGATCTTGGCGTCGTAAGCTGGACTGGATCATCAGGACGGCGATCGTATCTGAGGAGTCCAGCGGTCCGCCTCGGGTCATGATCCAGACGAGGTCGAACAGCTGCAAGGCGCCGATCATCGAAAGGAAGATCGAGACGCGAAGGGTGGGGCCGAGAAGCGGCAGCGTAACGTGGCGGAACGCCTGCCAGCGCCCAGCGCCGTCGATCAGCGCGGCTTCCTCGATTTCGCGCGGGATCCCCTGCAATCCGGCGAGGAGAATGATCATGTGGAAGCCGAAGTACTTCCACGAAACGATGATGAAGAGCGTGATCATCACGAAGCCCTGATCACCGAGCCAGTCCTGGGCGAAGGAGCCCAAGCCAACTCCCTTAAACAGGGCCGTGAGGAAGGGGTCGGAGCCACCCGACTGGAGCATCAGCAGGAAGATGATGCCCGTGACCGCCTCGGAGAGGACGTACGGGAGGAAGAAGATAAGGCGGAAGATCGCGCGCCCGGGAAAACGCCGGTTCAAGAGGACCGCGAGCATGAGCGAGAACGGGATCTGGATCAGCAGGGACAAAACGACGATCAGAACGTTGTTCGCGATGGCCCCTTGGAAGATCGGATTCTGAAGCGCGTCCGCATAGTTCTTGAGACCGATGAAGTTGTCGAGGGGCTGCAGCCCGTCCCACTTGTAGAGGCTGTAGTGAGCCGCCTGCACCACGGGGTACAGGACGAACAGACAGTAGAGAGCCAAGGCTGGCAGCAAGAAAAGGGTGATCGTCACCCATTTCGCCTGAATTCTTGAACGTTCCCGTGGCCGTGCGCTCGCTGCGCTCATCTGCCGTCCTCACCTACCCCAGGGGGGAATTGAGCGGGCCGGCGAATTGCCGGCCCGCTCCATCGATTGTCCAGACGTCAGGCGACGCTAGGACCTACTTGGCCTTCGCGGCGTCGGTGATCGCCTGGCAGACCTTCTCAGGAGTGGACGCGCCGAGGAACAGGGCAATGGTGGCCTTGTTGATCGCGGTGCCCATCGCGGAGTCAGTTGCCTGGTCGAGGTAGAGCTGGATGTGCTTGGCCTTGTCGCGGCCGGCGAGAACCTGCTGGAGGTTGGCGTCCAGGACCTTGGTGTCGACCGCGGTGACGGGGGACATGCCCAAGTTGGAGGGCGGGGTCCCGGCCGGGGTCTCGATCTTCTGGGCGTTGTACGTGCTGCTGAAGAACTTGAGGAAGTCAATGGCTTCGGGCGGGGCATTCTTGCCGACCGCGATGCCGTTGCCGCCGCCGACGCCGTCCTGCGGATCGCCCTTGCCGCCGTCAATGCCGGGGAAGGGGGCCCAACCGAGCGCGTCGCCGAGGCCCTTCTTGTTCGCCGAGTCGTTGATCTGGACGCCAGGAGCCCACTGGCCCATCAGTTCCATGGCGGCCTTGCCGTTGCCGACCGCGGCCGCTTCGTTGTCGTAGGTCGCGCTCTTGTAGCCGTCCTGATAAGGATTCAGGGCGTTGAGCTTGACGACTTCGTTACCGGCTGCCGTGCAGTCGGGGGTGCTCCAGTTGCCGGTCTGGATCATGGTCTGGAGGGCGTCGTAGCCCGCCATGCGGAGGATGAGGTACGTCCAAAGATGCATGGACGGCCACATGTCCTTGCCGGCGATGGCGAGAGGCGCGTAGCCAGCGGCCTTGAGCTTGGGCATAGCGGCGAGGAGGTCAGCCCAAGTGGTCGGGAAGGCACTGATACCGGCCTTGGTGAAGGCCGTCTTGTTGTACCAGAACCCGATCATTCCCATGTCCCAGGGAATGCCGTACTGCTTGGGCGCGCTGTCGTTCTTGCCCTTGTAGGCGTAGATCCCCAAAGCGCCAGCGTTGATGGTGTCCTTCCAGGACGAGATCGCGCTCGTGATGTCCTGAAGCTTGCCAGCGTCGGCCTGCTGCGCGAGGGTTCCGCCGCCCCAGGACTGGAACAGATCCGGGATGTCGCCGGACTGCAGGCTGGTGGCGAGCTTGGTCTTGAAGGCCTCGTTCTCGAGGACGGTGATCTTGATGGTCACATTGGGATGCGCCGCGGTGTACGCGTCGGCGATGCCCTGGAAGATGGTCTTGCCCGGCTCGCCGGTGGTGATGTGCCACCAGTTGATGGTCACGGCCTTAGGCGCGGTGCTCGGGACCGGCGTGGCGGGTGCCGGGGTTGCTCCCGGGGCAAGCGTGGGCGTGGGCGTCGGCGACGGCGTTGCCGCGGCCGTCGAGCATGCGCTCGCCGCGAGCGCGAGGACGGCAACTCCCGCGAGTAGCCGCTTGGAAACCAGGTTCACTATCGAGCCTCCTTCACTCTCTCAACCCTGCTAGGCAAGCAGGCGCCTTCTCGAATCCTTACTTGGCGGAATTCGCCGATCGGCGCCTCCTCCCCGACCACGACCTTCATGTTGCACCGTGACGGTGTCACTCTTAATGCCTGGGCGTCCTGCGCAGGTCGTCGGCGGCAGGCTGCATACCTATGTAGCATACGCTTGCGGCGCAAGTCAAGGGTCCCCTGGGACTTGCTGACTATGGATGTCCGGCATACGATTTCAAACCGACCGGGACGGGCTGCTCCGGCATCCCGCGATTCCCACGCGCCGTCGCCTTTTCCTTGAAACTCATAGACAAACGGGAGGTCAGTGTCATGGTCCAGCTCAAGACCGGCCCTCTGGGCGAGGAGGCGCTGCGGCCGGGGCCGGAGCACAAGTTCACCTTCGGGCTCTGGACGGTCGGCCAAACCGGAGGCGATCCGTTCGGCGCCGCGACGCGGGCCGCGCTGGACCCTAACGACAGCGTCCGAAAGCTCGCCGAGCTTGGCGCCTATGGAATCTCGCTCCACGACAACGACCTCGTCCCGTTCGGAACCCCGTCTCATGAGCGCGACCAGATCGTCCGCCGGTTCAAGGGAACCCTCGAGGAGAGCGGGCTCGTCGTCGCCATGGCCACGACCAACCTCTTCGCCCATCCGGTCTTCAAGGACGGCGCTTTTACCTCCAACGACAAGCAGGTTCGCCGCTTCGCGATCTCCAAGACCATGCGCTCCATCGACCTTGGAGCGGAGCTCGGGCGCCAAGACCTACGTCTTCTGGGGCGGCCGTGAAGGCGTCGAGTCGCTGGCGGCCAAGAGGCCGGGCGACGCGCTCGACCGGTTCCGCGAAGCCATCGACTACCTGTGCGAGTACGTCATCGACCAGGGCTACGGGATGCGTTTCGCCCTGGAGCCCAAGCCGAACGAACCTCGCGGCGACATCTTCCTGCCCACGGTCGGGCACGCGCTGGCCTTCATCGGCAGCCTCGCCCACCCGGAAATGGTCGGCCTGAACCCGGAAGTCGCCCACGAAACCATGTCGGGGCTGAGCTTCTATCACGCGGTCGCGCAGACCATTTGGCACGGCAAGCTTTTCCACATCGATTTGAACGGCCAGAAGATCGGTCGCTATGACCAGGATCTTCGCTTCGGATCCGAAGATCTCAAGGACTCGTTCTTCCTAGTCAAATTGCTTGAGGACTCCGGCTACGACGGGCCGCGTCACTTCGACGCGCACGCCTATCGGGTCGAAAACGCCGAAGGCGTGTGGGACTTCGCGACCGGCTGCATGAAGACCTACCTGGCCCTCAAGGAGAAGGCTGCGCGCTTCGACATCGATCCGGAGATCCAGGAAGCAATGGCCGCCGCTTCGGTCAACGAGCTCGCGGAACCGTCCGTCGGCGCCTACTCGAGGAACGCGGCGCTGGCACTTCGCGACACGCCGGCCGACGCCGACGCCCTGGCATCCCGCGGCTATTACAACGAACGCCTGGATCAGCTCGTCGTGGAACTGATCATGGGCGTCCGCTAGCTTTCAACATTGTCGAGTTTCTCTGGGAGCGGACGAGGGCGAGCGATGAGCGGCAGGAGGCTCGTAGCCGGCGTCGATTGTTCGACGCAGTCGACCAAGGTCATCGTGATCGACGTCGACACCGGCGAACAACTCGCCCTCGGCCGCGCGCAACACACCGTCAGCGGGACGGGTGGGGCGCGCGAGACGCACCCGGATGTTTGGTGGGAGGCCTTGCGAGCCGCCCTCGCCGAGACCGGCCTCAGCGCTGAGATCGCGGCGGTTTCCGTGGGCGGACAGCAGCATGGCCTGGTCTGCCTGGACAGTGCCGGCCGTCCTCTGCGGCCGTCGATGCTCTGGAACGACACTCGTTCGGCTTCGGACGCGGTGGATCTCCTCGATGCGTTGGGTGGACCGGGCGTTTGGGCGTCGCGAATAGGCGTCGTCCCGGTTGCCTCGTTCACGGCTTCGAAATGGGCCTGGGTTCGCCGGCGAGAGCCGCAGATCGCGGCCGCCACTCGGGCAATTCGACTTCCTCACGACTACCTGACAGAGCTGCTGTCCGGTGAAGGCGCGACCGATCGTGGCGACGCGTCCGGCACGGCCTGGTGGTCCACGGATACCCAGTCGTATTCCCCGGAAGTGCTAAGCCTGCCCCAGATCGCGCTCCCAGTGGAGATGCTTCCGCGGGTGCTCGGCCCCAAAGAAGCCGCCGGAAAAGTGACCGCCGCGGCATCCGAGGCCACCGGCCTTCCGGCGGGAGCGCTTGTGGGGCCCGGGACGGGCGACAACATGGCCGCTGCGCTCGGCCTGGGCGTGCGCCCCGGCGTCCCGGTTCTGAGTCTGGGCACGTCGGGCACGGTCTACATGGTCTCGACGACGCGTTCCGCGGACTCGACCGGCGACGTGGCCGGCTTCGCCGACGCGACAGGTCGCTTCCTGCCCCTCGCCTGCACGCTCAACTGCACCCTTGCGGTAGACAAGACGGCTGTGTGGCTCGGCCTCGAGCGGGAGGCCGTGGCCCCGAGCAGAGGCGTGGTCGCTCTGCCCTACTTCGACGGCGAGCGCACCCCCAACGTCCCCGACGCGGCTGCGGCGATATTCGGGCTGCGCCACACGACGGAGCCTGGGTCCATCCTCATGGCCACGTACGAAGGAGCGGTCGCAGGGCTGCTGGACGCGCTGGACACGATCGACGTCTCCTCGTCCGGCGTCGACGGGAGCGCTCCCCTGGTCCTGATCGGCGGCGGAGCCCGAGGTGAAATCTGGCGCCAGGTTGTCCGGCGGCTGTCCGGCCGAGCGGTGTCCGTCCCGGAGGCCACCGAGTTCGTGGCCATCGGTGCGGCGGTCCAGGCCGCGGCCGTGCTGACTGGCGAGGACCCGGAAGCGGTCGCCGAGCGCTGGCATACGGACCGCGGCACGCTCCTCGAATTGGAGCCGCGCGACGACGAAACGCTCGCCAGGCTGCGCAGCGTCCGCGAACTGGCCCTCGAGGCACTGTCGATCGCCCGCCCTGGGCGCTGACGATCCGGCCGGATGGCGGCCCCCGATGGCGTCGAGATAGATCCGGACCGCGACGCCCGACTCGCCTCGCTCCTCGTGGGCGCTACTTCGCGGTTGTCACCACGATGAACACGAGGTCGGCCGCGGCCGTCTGCAAGGCTTCCGTCGCCGGCCTCTCCCAGTCACGCATTCTCGGCAGGCCGGCACGTTTCGCGGCTCCCGGGTGCCGGGCGAAGTAATCCGCCGCGATACGCTGGCCCCTCCCCGTGGAACCCGGCACGACAACGGCCGTACCGCGACGGACTCGCGGACCCCGGACGAGCTCGAGCGGCCACGGAGACAGGAAGTTGCGCCACCAGATCTTCCCCTCCGGGTGGCCAACGCGAATCAGCATGCCGTCTTCGTATGGCTCCGCGTGGACCGGGAGGCGGTAGGTCTTGCTCGTAACCCTCCCCTCGTAGCGGACGAGGGTCACCGGGCCACACAGGAACCCCAGTGGCGAGGACAGCCAGCCGGCGAAGAAGCGGTTGAATTGGGACATCGGCGGTCGAGCGGCCGAGCCTGCCGGCGGCCTTGGCCCTGCCTCAGCGCCGACGTCGTCAGCCGACCGCGAACCTCTAGTTGGCTCCACTCTCCACCTCCTCCAAGATCCTGCCCTCAGGATACGGGTCGCCGTGGCATTCGCGTTCGGATGAAAGTCCGCCGAAGGCCGCATAGGCACGTTGCGGCGATCTTCACTCCGCGCCCTCACTCCCCTAAAGTGAGGGCGCCACTGTCTTTGGTGGTGTGTTGGAGGCGCAGATGCACACCGAGTACTTGCCGCGGCTTCTGCCGACTTCGATCGATCAGGGCACCGCTCCCGGCGTCCAGTTTCGAACCGAAGGAGAGCTGGTCCCGTCACTGACCATGGAGCTCGACGGCTCGATGCCGGTCTACTTCGAACACCACATTCTGCTGTGGAAAACCCCGTCGCTCGAAATCGGGATGCATCCAATGAAGGGTGCGTTCAAGCGCATGGTCGCCGGCATGCCGATCTTCATGACCGAGGCTCGAGGCGTCGGCCAGATCGCCTTCAGCCGCGACGGCGTGGGCCACGTGTTCCACCTCCCGCTCGCGCCGGGCCAGGTCATCGAGGTGCGGGAGCACCAGTTCCTCGCCGCGACCGCGAACGTGGATTACAGCTTCCGGCGACTCCGCGGCGTCGGAAACATGCTCTTCGGAGGAACCGGGATCTTCATCGACACGTTCACGGGCGGCCAGGGCGGCGGAACGCTGTGGCTCCACGGCTTTGGCAACGTCTTCGAGAAGGTGCTGGCACCGGGCGAGATGTTCGACGTCGAGCCGGGCGGCTGGGTCTACAAAGACCCGGGCGTGGCGATGGAAATCAAGATGGTCGGCCTCCGGATGGGGATCCTGGGCGGCTCCGGCAATCTGATCTTCAACCGCTTCACCGGCCCGGGCCGGATCGGGATCCAGAGCATGTATCTCCACATGCCGACTGAAGACTGACGGTCTCGGGGCTCGCGCCGCCGCGTGGGCGCCGCAACCTGGCGGGCGCGGCGCGGCGCGGGCCGTCGCGGTCGGGGCTCGCGTGGGATGCTAACAACTCGCACGGCCGCCGATTTCCAACCTCGGACGTAAATCGGCGCGCTCATGGTCGCTTTCGTGCCGGGACGCAAAGACCCGCCCGAGCGGTCGGATCCGTACCTCCCAGGTAGCGAATGGCCCGTCCCCCGTCGTTTGCTTACGTGAGGTGCAAACCGGCGGGCGGCAGGCACCCCCCCTGCGAGCGGGCGGGCGGCTCCGGCCCTGCATCTGGTGGTCCGCATCGCGAGTCAGGCGGCGCAACGACGCCAGAATTGGGCAGTATTCGGCCGCGATAGCTGGAATCGCATGTCCAGGCGCTTTCGGGAGCCAGGTGCGTTCACGTGGCCGAACTCGACAACACCGCATACCCGTCAACCGCGACGCTCGCAATGCCGAACAACGAGGAATCAGCTTTACACCCCCTGACCGGGCGGCCGTTCCCTGAGGGCACCGGCCCCGCGGAACAGCCGATTGCTCCGGGGACGGAACTCGACGACCTTGAGCACGCGGCCTGGCGGGCCTTCCTCCGAACGCACGCCCGAGTGGCGAGGCGGCTGGAGGCGGATCTGATGGCCAGCGGCAAACTGCCCCTGGCCGAATTCGACGTCCTGTTCCAGCTGGCCCTCGCCCCCGGCCATCGGCTCCGCATGAACGAGCTCGCGGATCGGGTGCTGCTCAGCCGAGCCGGCATAACCAGGCTCGTGGATCGGTTGGTCGCGGATGGCCTCGTGGCCCGGCTCAAGTGCGCATCGGACGCCCGCGGAGCCTATGCCGTCCTGACGGACGAAGGCCGCTCGCGGCTCGACGAGGCCCGACCGGGCCACATGGCCGGAGTGCGCCGCTACTTCCTTGCGTCGTTCAGTCGATCCGAGCTCGCGATCCTCGCGGAGCTGCTGGCCCGAAGCTCGGCCGACTGATCGCCCGTGGCCAGCCCTGCGGTTCGTAGGGTCCGGTTGTGCCGGCCGCTGCGGATCCCGTTGTGCCGGAGGCCGGGAGAATCCGACTACCCGACTTCGACTGCCGGCGCCCAGGCGGTATCGTTCGGCCATGCCAGCGCGAAGCGAGGTCGTGGACGTCGCCGGTAAGCAGGTGACGATCAGCAACCCGGACAAGGTTTACTTCCCGGTTCCGGGGTACACCAAGCGTCAACTCGTGGACTACTACCTCGTCGTCGCCGAGGGGGCCCTGCGCGGAGCCGGCGGCAGGCCGATGGCCCTCAAGCGGTTCGTCAACGGCGCCGATGGCGAGTACTTCTTCCAGAAACGCGCCCCGGAGTCGCGGCCGGAGTGGCTTCGAACGGTCGAGCTGTCATTTCCCGTCCGGCCGAACCGCCGACGAGGTGGTCCTCGACGACGCCGCCGGTCTCCTCTGGGTCGCGAATCTCGGCTGCCTGGACCTCAACCCGCACGCCATCCGAGCCTCGGACCTGGAGCACCCGGACGAGCTCCGAATCGACCTCGACCCGATGCCGGGCGTGGCCTGGGACGACATTCGCCGAGTCGCCCTGGTCGCCCGCGAAGTCCTCCACGACCAGGCCTGGAAGGCTGGCCCAAGACGTCGGGTTCCCGCGGGATCCACATCAACGTCCGGATCGAGCCGCGCTGGTCGTTCGATCGGGTCCGGCGAGCCGCTCTTGCCCTGGCCCGCGAGGTCGAGCGCCGCGCCCCGGAGCTCGCCACGAGCAAGTGGTGGAAGGAGGAACGCCACGGCGTCTTCCTCGACTACAACCAGAACGCCAAGGATCGAACCGTCGCGTCGGCCTATTCGGTCCGGCCTGTGCCCCAAGCCTGGGTGTCGGCGCCGGTGACCTGGGACGAACTACCGGCGTGCGAGCTCGGCGACTTCACGCTCGCAACCATGCCGGCGCGCTTCAGAGAGGTCGGCGACCCCGCGGCCGGGATAGATGCCGCGGTCGGGTCGCTGGACTCGCTGCTCGAGCTGTCGGCACGCCAGGAACGCGAGGGCCAGGGCGACGCGCCATGGCCGCCCCACTACGCCAAGGCACCCGGCGAGCCGGACCGAGTGGCGCCTTCACGGGCGCGCAAGGACGGCTCGGGGCGGCGCGTGTCCACCAAGCCACTCATAGAGATAGCTCGCGCGGCAACCCGCGACGAAGCGTTGGCCGGCCTGGATCGCTGGAAGGAGCGCAACCCGGACGTGGCCGCGCGGCTGGACGCCACGGACATCCTCGTGGACGGCATGCGCGGCCGCTTCACGCTCTGGTATCGGATCCGGGTCAATCTCGAGCACGTCCCGGAAGCGGAGCGGCCGCTTCAGGGGCCGCTCGAAGTCGACTACGACCCCTGGGCCGGTTACGAGTGGCCGGACCGCTCGGGACAGCTCGTACGTGCGCCACGCAAGAAGGCGGCCGAGTAGCCGCGGGTTCGGCCGCGTCACCGCCCGAAGATCTCCTGTAGTTCGTACGGCGCCGTGACTTCGAGCTGATCGTATCGGCAGTCCGTGGGCGCCTTGTCGGGCCGCCAGCGGACGAACGTCGTGGCGTGTCGGAATCGATCCCCCTGGAGATGGTCGTAGGCGACCTCGCAGACCCGTTCGGCGCGGAGCGGCTGCCAGCTGAGGTCTCGATCGGCGTTCCAGCGGCTCTTCATGCCGGGCATCCGCTGGCCGGACGCCTGTTGCTGGGCCTCCCATTCCGCCCATTCGGCCCAGGGATGGTTCTCCAGGGCGTTCTCGCGAAGCGGCGCGAGTTCCTCGACAAGGGCGCGGCGCTTTTCCGTGGAGAAACTCGCCGTGATGCCGACGTGGTTCAGCCGCCCATCGTCACCGTACAAGCCCAGGAGCAATGAGCCGACGAGCGTGCCCGGCCCGTTCTTGTGCCAGCGGAAACCGGCCACGACGCAATCCGCCGTCCGAGCGTGCTTGATCTTGGCCCAGCCACGCTTGCCGGGAAGATAGGGATCGGAGAGGCGCTTGGCGACCACGCCATCGAGCCCGGCGCCTTCGAACCGATTGAACCAGTCCGCCGCTGTCGCCGGGTCGCCGGTACACGGCGTGAGGTGGATGGGCGGCGCCGCTGCCCCGAGCACTCGCTCCAGCTCCGCCCGGCGTTCTCCCTGGGGCGTGGCGCGCAGGTCGCGGTCGTCGACGGCGAGCAGGTCCCAGGCGATGAAGCTCGCGGGCGTCTGAGCCGCGAGCATCCGGACGCGGGATTCGGCCGGGTGGATCCGCAGGAGCATCGAGTCGAAGTCCAGGCCGCTCGGACCCGCTATGACGACCTCGCCGTCCACCACGCAACGCTCAGGCAGGTTCGCCTTGAGCGCCGGGGGCAACTCCGGAAAGTAGCGGTCGAGGGGCTTGAGGTCGCGGCTCTGGATGAGGGTCTCGTCGCCGTCGCGGAAGACGATCGCCCGAAAGCCATCCCACTTGGGCTCGTACTGCCAGCCGCCGCCGCCGGGTATCTCGTCGATGAGTTTGGCGAGCATGGGTTCGAGGGGCGGGTCGAAAGGCAGCTTCACCGGCCGACTATAGCAACGCCGTATCCCGCGCCGGGATGGACGGGCGGCAGTCGCAACGCCATGCTCTGGTCCATGCGCATCGTCGTTTCCCTCGCCCGGATCGCGATCATCGTCGGGGTGGTCCTGCTGGCAGCCGTCCGATTCCAGGCGATCGATGCCCACTCGCACTCGAATAGCGACACGCTCCGGCCCTGGCTCATCGAGCTCGCGCTCATCGCGCTCGTGGCCGCGCTCCTCTGGGTTGCCATAGATCGGGTCAGTGCGGCGGCGTCACGGCGCGACCCGCGCTGACCGGGTCTTCACCGCTTCTCGTAGCCCAGCGAACGCATCCCGGCGTCGAACTCGGCCTCGGTCATCTCTCCCCGAGCGAACCGGTACCGCAGCGCGTCGGCGGCGGGGTCGTGTCGAGCGCGCGGAGCCTCGCCGGAAAGCCTCCGGATCACGACCACGACCAGCCAAATAACGGCGAACGGGATCAAGAACGCGACGACGACCGACAGGAACACAGTCAGTCCGATCAAGCCGCCGGCCATGGCCATGTCCGCCTCCATCTCAACGCGCGGTGCCCGCACCCCGTCGATTGTAGCCTCGGGGTCTCGGGCGGCGGCGGGCGGCGGCGGGCGGCGGCGGGCGGCGGCGGGCGGCGAACCACGATTTTTGAACAATGATTCTGAGGTGAGCGCTATTCGGAAACGAGGCCCGCTGCGTCCCGCGAACCACCGTGGCCGACCATCAACCGGCCCGAATCGACCCTCGCAAGTGCTCCATCGAGCATGTTCGACTCATTTCGCCGGCGATTTCGGACTGAGAAGGTCCTCGAGAAAGCCCCGGATGACTGCCATCGCGAATACCGCTCATGTGGTGGGCATTGTTCGAGAATTGGCACGCCCGCAGTCGGGAGTAGCCGCACGTGGCGGCGATGGTGTCCGTCACACTGGTCAGTCTGCCCAGTTTACTTGACATCAATGCGGCCCCAACGCTAAATTCCGGTCATGCGGAAGACCACCGAAGAGGCTCTCGGCAACAAGCTTCGTGTGGCGAGGGCGGAGAGTGAGATCTCGCAGGACGAGTTGGCCCATGCCGTCGGCGTGACGAGGCAAACCATCAGCTCGATCGAGACAGGCCAGTACTGCCCTTCGGCGCTGCTCGCCTTCCGGCTGGCCCGGGCCCTGGACTGGCCGGTCGAGCGCCTGTTCTGGATCCAAGGAGGAATTGATGAGCCTGGCAAGAGATGAACGCGAGCGCGAGATCGATCTGCGGGCCGATCGCGCCGCCTACGTGGTCGTCACGTATGGGCTTCTGGTCCTCGTGATGGCGCGTGCGGTCTTGCGCGACGAGGGAGCCTGGGACCTGATGGCGCTGGTGCTTCTCGGCGGCGCGGTGAACCTGGGCTACACGACCTGGAAGCGAGCCGTATCGCGGCAGATGGTGGCGCTGACCATCTGCATCGGAGTCGTCGCCGCGGTCGTGGCTGGCGTCGTGGCGGTCGCCACACGCTTCGTCTAGGCAGACCGGCAGCGGCCGGCGAGGGACTGCCGGGCGCCGCCATCGGGTAACCTGGAACCGTGGTCGACCTCTTCCTGAAGATCGTTCTGCCGGTCCTGATGATCGGCATCGTGACCGTCGCGGCTCATCGCTGGGGGCCCGCGGTCGGCGGCGTGCTGGGCGCCGTGCCCTCGAAAGGCGGCCCGATCCTCCTGTTCCTGGCCCTCGAACAGAGTCCGTCGTTCGCGGCCACGTCCGCCGTGGTAGCTCTCGGTGGCGCGGCGGGCTGCGGCGTCTTCTGCCTCGTTTATGCCCGGATCTGCCACCGAACCACCTGGCCCGTGGCCGGCCTGATCTCCTACGGGGCGTTCCTCGTCGTATGGGCGGCGATGATCCCGCTCGAGAATTGGGGCCTCGCGCCGGCCTTCGGGGCCACGGTCGTCGTGCTCGTTGCGTCGCGCATGCTGCTTCCCGAGGCGCCGCCGACCGGCCATCGGCGGGAGATGAGCCGAACGGATCTGCCCTCGCGAATGATCGCCGGAGCGGGGATGGTCGTCTTCGTTACGACGGCCGGGCCGCAATTCGGGGCCGAGATCAGCGGCATGCTCACAACGATCCCAACGGTGTCCGCGGTTCTGGCCATCTTCACGCACTCCCAGGAAGGTCCGGACCGAACCGTCGGAGTCATGCGCGGGATGACGCACGGGCTTCTCGGTTTCGCCGCGTTCCTGGCCGTCGTCGCGGCTACGCTCGAACCACTCGGCATCGTGCGAGGCTTCGCCCTGGCCCTAGGCGCGGTCGTGGTCGTCCAGGCGATCGAGCTCCGCTCGGCCATCCGGCTTCACCGGCCTTCCGCGCTCGACGACGAGCTGCTCCCCGAGGCGGCCGACTAGGTCCGTTCCTTTGCCCGCGGAACGTGCCGGCCGCCAGGATCGGCTAGGGCATCAGCACGACGGCGCGCAGGCGGATCTCGTCGATCATGGCCGGGTCCGGGTCGGGCTTGGAGCGCAGACGCATGATCGCGAGCCACATGAACTCGACCGCGGCGAGAACGCGCGGGTCTTCGAGGAGCGCGTCGGCCGCCGCCGGCGCCTCGGACCCGTCGTCTGGGCTCGGCACCGCGGAGACGCGTTGGGTTGCCGACAGGAGGATCGGCTCGAGCGCGTATTCGATGACGGCGCCCCGCGCGAACTCGGGCTCGACATGAACGCGAATGGCGACGTCGGCGCAGATGAGGCAGTCCTGGGCGCCGGTCGATGAGGCGGCCGATTTCACCCGGCCGGGAGTGATCCACTCCAGCCGGCGGAGCACGGCGGGCAGATCCGCCTGCGTCGTACCGCTTCGGGCGAGCTCGAAACCGATGGCGATCGCCCGCTCGAGGAGCGGCAGGCTCGATTCGTGCGGACCATCCTTGCCGGCCTGCATCGCCCATTCACGAAAGGCCGGCCGGAGCGCCGCGGCGCAAGACGCGAAGAGCGTGCTCGTGGCGCGTGTGGAGAGCGCGCCGACACCGCGCGACAGGTCGCCCAGAATGTCGTCGAGTGATGACAACGGTCGCGCGTCTCCGGCATGGGCGCGCCACAGGCGTTCGCGTCGGGGACGCGCACGCGGGCATCGTAACCAGCGCGGGCGAAGGAATTCAGACCGCCAAGTGCGGGATTCGTACTAACGATGGTACGGGCCTGCCGGCGATCCGCGCCCGATCGTATGCCAGACTTAGGCGATGACGTTCGACGACGACAAACCAATTCCCGGCGCGCCTCCCGGCGCCGCCACGAGAGTCTGGCTCCTCGTCTGCGGCGAAAGAATGCGAGAGGACGACGGGGTGGCCGAAGCCGCGGTGGCCCTCCTGCCCGACGACGTCCGCGCGCTCGCCCACATCGAGATCGTGGGCCTGCTTTCGGTCGAATCGCTGCTGGACGTTCCGGAGGGCTCGGCCGTCGTGGTCGCGGATGCGGCCGCGGGAATAGCCGCCGGAAAAGTGGCCACGGTCGCTCTGGAGTCGATCGCGCGCGAGGGCATCTTTCCGGCTACGACCCATGTCATGCCGCCGAACGAGGTGATCGCCCTCGCGGCCGAGCTGGCGGGGCGGATGCCACGGGGCGTGTTCGTGGGCATGGGCGGCGCCGAATTCGGTTTCGGAGAGGAGCTCTCGGCCGCGGTCGAGGCCGCGCTGCCCGAGTATGTAGCGGCCCTCACCGACGCCATCCGGACCCTCGCCCGCGAGCCGTAGCGAGCGGATCGTGCCGCTCCTGCTCATCAAGCTGACCCTCACGCCGATCCTCATCGGCGGCGCGAGCCTGGCCGCTCGCCGCTGGGGGCCGTCGATCGGCGGCTGGATCGTGGCCCTGCCGCTGACTTCCGGCCCGGTCGCCCTCTACTTGGCCCTGGATCGCGGGACGGCGTTCGCGGCGGGCACGGCCGAGGGCTCGATCGGAGGCCTGCTCGGGGACGCGACCTTCGCCCTGGCATACGGCTGGTTGGCTCGCCGGGCCGGCTGGCGAGTGGCCACGGCTTGCGGGTTCGGGGCATTCGCGGCCGCGGCCATCGCCGTTGCGCCGTTCGTCGCCGGTCCGCCCGTCCTACTGTTCGGACTCGTCGCGGTTGCGATGCTCGGCTGCCTTCGTCTCGCCCCGCCCGTTGCCGAGACGAAACCTGCCGGCCGGATGCCGGGCTGGGACATCCCGGCTCGGATGGCGATCGGTACGGCCCTCGTCCTCACGATCACCGAGGCGGCCGCCGTCCTGGGGCCTGCGCTGAGCGGGATCCTGGCCGCATTCCCCGTCTACGTCACGGTTCTGGCGGTCTTCGCCCATCGGTTGGAGGGCCCGGAACAGGCAATGGGCGTAGCGCGCGGTCTGCAGCTCGGCCTGTTTGGAACGATCTGCTTCTTCCTCGTGATCACGACCACGATCGAACGACTCGGCGTCGCCCCGGCCTTCGCCCTCGGCGTGGCGGCGACCTTCGCCGTCCAGATGGTTTCGCTGCGAGTCATCCGCCGCTCGATCGAAACCTCGGTGTCCGTGCCGTAGACCGAATCGTGCGCTGGGCGTCGGCCGCCGCGCCCGCCGCCGGCTCGCGAATAGGCCCCTTGACACGACATGCATACTGGTACGCATGACTGTCAAGACGACGCCCGAACCTGAGCCGCGCCCGGAGAGCAACCCGTCCAAGCGGGCGCCCGGCGAATCCACTCACGAGGCCATCCTCGCCGCCGCGCGCCGGCTCGTGGCCAAGAGCCCCGAGGTGTCCATCCATGCCGTGGCCGCCGAAGCGGGCGTCTCCCGCCAGACCGTCCACACCCACTTCGGCGGTGCCCGTGGACTGCGCGCGGCCCTCGCCGCGGAGGGCTTGCTGCCGGCCGATCAGCAAGAGGAAACGTCGACCCGTGAACGACTCATCGACGCCGCCGAGCGCCTTCTGAGCCGCCCGGGCGGTGGCTTCATCTCCATCGAGGCGATCGCGGCGGAGGCGGGCATGACAAAGGGCGCGGTCTACCACCACTTCGCCGATCGAGGCGAGGTGCTCCGCGCCGTAGCCAGACGGGTCTCCCCCGTTGACGAGATGAAGGCCCGGATGATGCCGTCGATCGAGCTGTCGGCGCGCGAAGGCCTCATGGCCATCGCCCGTGCCTACTACGACGCGATGCGCGTTCGGGCCGATCTCATCCGCAATCTCGCCGCCAATTCGGGCCGAGACCCAGAGCTCGCCGGTGTGGTGATGAGCGAGATCGTCGGCCAGGGTGCGCCGCTGATGATGGGTTGGTTTGCCTGGCAGGTCTCGCGAGGCGCCCTCAAACCGGTGGATCCGAGCTTCGTGATCCAGGCCCTCTTTGGGCCGGTGTTCCTTCTCATCGTTCTCGGGCCCGCCGTCTTCGTCGAGCTGTCCCGAGCCGGAATCCATCCTGCCGTCGACAACGTCGAGGCATACGTAGACATGCTCCTTGCCGGGATCGCCGCGGACGGGAGCGAGGGAGGCAAGGCATGACCTTCGCGATCACTCCGTCCGCGGGTTCCGGCCCGACCGCTTCCGCAGCCGCACCGCCACCGGCGACAGCCGCTCGGGCGGTCGAGGCGAAGGCGCTGCGCAAGCAGTTCGGGTCGATCAACGCCGTTGACGGCATCGACCTTTCGCTGCCCCCGGGGCGTATCTACGGCCTGCTCGGGCCGAACGGCTCGGGCAAGACGACGCTGATCCGCCTCCTGACGGGGCTCGCTTCGGCGACCAGTGGATCGGTGCGGATCCTGGGCGTTGAGATGCCGTCCCGCCAGAACCTGTCGCGGATCGGCTACATGACCCAGGCGGACGGCATCTATCCCGAGCTCTCGGTCTGGGAGAACCTGAGCTTCTTCGCGGCGCTGTACGGTCAGAACGACCGAGCGGCGATGCTCAAGACACTCGAGCTCGTCGAGCTTGCCGGACGGCTGGATACGCCGGCACTCAATCTGTCGGGCGGGATGAGGCGGCGCCTGTCGATGGCCTGCGCCCTCGTCCACAGCCCCTCGATCATCTTTCTCGACGAGCCGACCGTCGGCGTGGACCCAGCCTTGAGGGTCCAGTTCTGGGATCACTTCCACCGATTGTCCGGAGACGGAGCGACGCTCCTGGTCTCCAGCCACGTCATGGACGAGGCCGATCGCTGCGACGAGCTGTTGTTCATCCGAGACGGGCGCGTGCTCGCCCAGGGCTCCCCTGCCGAACTCCGCAAACGAGGCGGCACGGACAACCTCGAAACCGCATTCCTCAAGTTCTCTTCGCCAGCCGGCGATGGCCAGGAGTCGGCCCGATGAACGCCCGTCGAGTTATCGCGGTCTTCGTCCGCATCGTCGCCCAGTTCCGCCGCGACCCGCGGACGCTGGCGCTGCTCTTCGTGGCGCCGCTGGCGATCATCGCCCTGCTCGGCTGGGTGCTGAGCAGCAGTTCGGCCAACTCCGTCCGCCTGGCCTTGGTCAACGAGGCCAGTCAGCAGACGGTTGGCGGCGCCGTCGCGACCCGGATGCAGGATTCCCTCGCGGGTCAGCCAGGCGTCGTCCTGGACCGGTCGATCGCGGACGATGCGTCGGCCCGCCAGGCACTCAAAGACAAGTCGATCGACATGGCCATCGTCGTGCCGGCGAACTTCTCTGCCCAGAACCGGCGAATCGAGATCCTGACCCTGGGTCTCAATCCGACCGCCGAGTTCTCGAGCCTGGGCGTCGTCCAGAAGGCTCTGGTAGACGAGCTGGCCACTCAGGCGGGCGCGGTCCTGCCGACGATCGACCGAACGACGGTCTACGGCTCTCCGAACGCGACCCAGCTCGACACGCTCGCGCCGGTGGTCGTCGGCTTCTTCGTCTACTTCTTCGTCTTCATCCTGACCGGCATCAGCTTCCTGCGCGAACGAATCGGCGGCACGCTCGAACGGCTCCTGGCCACGCCGGTGAGCCGAGCCGAGATCGTCCTCGGTTACAGCCTGGGCTTCGGGTTCTTCGCCACGCTCCAGATCGCGCTGGTCCTCGCCTTCGTCATCGGGCGCGTGTCGGTGCCCGCGCTCGGCCCCTTGCCGGAATTTGGGATCGGGCTGGGCGTGCAGACGCTCGGCAATCCGCTGATCGCGTACCTGCTGGTCCTGGTGCTGGGGCTCGGCGCGGTGTCGCTGGGGATCTTCCTCTCGACATTTGCCCGAACCGAATTCCAGATCCTCCAGTTCATCCCGATCGTCATCGTTCCGCAGGGCCTCCTCGGCGGCTTCTTCTGGCCGATCGATCAGCTGCCGTCGCTGCTCCAGCCGGTCGCCCGGATCCTGCCCGTCACCTACGCCATCGATGGGCTGCGCCAGGTGATGATCGCCGGCGCCGACCTCTCGTCGGGCGCGGTGCTCCTGGACCTGGGCGTTCTGGCGGCCATCGCGGCGGTCTTCGTGGCTCTGGCCGCGGCAACGATCCGGCGGGAAGTGGCTTAGCCCCTCTGTGGCGAGTGGCGGGGCCGGGAGCTTCCGCCACTCGCGCTCCACGGCCCCCGCCCGTGGCGCCGCCCCGTGATCGCCGACGCCGTAGGTCGGTTTCGGCCGCCGTCGGTCCGTTTGCCGACGTCTGAAGTCGGTTTTGGACCGCCGCGTTCGGAAGCGACGTCCGAGGTTCGTTTCGGTCGTCTGTCGGTCGGAATTCCGACGTCCAATGTCGATTCCGGGCCAGCTTGTTCGGTTTCGACGTCCAAGGTCGGTTTTGGCCGCCCGTCGGTCCGTCTGGCGACGTCCGAAGTCGGTTCTGGGCCGCCGCGTTCGGGAGCGACGTCCACCGTTGCTACGGCGGGCCGATTCCCGCCCAGTGGTCAATCGCGGCCGGGCGGGTCCACGGAGGCTTTCGGTGAGTCAATCCTGACCACCTCTAGAGCCAGTCACGCCCACGACAGCCAGATTTGGCCTGGTGTGGGTCGTTCCAGGAGTCCAATACGGTCAGATCCGACCGGCTGGGAGCGGCATGGACGGACGCGAGGTCGCGATTGACCGTCTCGCGGGAATCCCGCCGGCCGGCTGCCGCCACGCCCGCCACGCCCGGCTGCCGCGGGCCCGCCCGCCTCGCGGCCACGCGGCCCCGCATCCCTCGCGGCCCTGCGGCCACGCGGCCCGCGGCCACGGACCAAGGACCACCGACCGGCTAGACCGGCATCCTGGCCCGGACGCCTCGCCAGCGGCGTCGCAGTCCGCGCTTCCGGGGACCGGCGACCATCAGAGCCGCGGACCAGGCCAGGACCGAGACGATGGCGATGAAATACACCGGCCAGTAGCTGCCGAGACGGTCGTAGAGAATGCCGCCGGCGTTCATGGCGATGATGCCGCCGGCCGGATACGCGACCGCCACTATGCCGAACACCGCGCCGAAGCTCGCGCCGCCGAAGACGTCGGAGAACGTGGCCGACCGGATCGCGATGGTTGCCCCGATGCCGAATCCGTAGACGCAATTTCCCAGAACCGCGAGGTAGAGGGTCGAGCCGTCGGCGGCGAAGACGCCCGTGGCGCCGGCGGCGATCAGGGCCGCGCAGAACAGGCCGACGAATCGGCGTCCGAAACGGTCGGAGAGCCCGCCGCCGATCACCTGACCCGCGACGTACGCGTAGCACTGGAGGGCCAGCATGGTCGCGGCGAAATCCTCGCCGATGCCGCGAGTGACCGCGTGCCGGGCCGATGTCTGGAAGACCCCTTCGTCGATGCAGCCAATGGCAACAGCCCCTGCGAGCAAGATCATGAAACGGCGGGTCCGCACCGTCCGCCACACGTCGGAAGGCCGGGCGTGGACACCCAGCGGATGAGGCTCCTGGGCGGCACCCAGCGCTCCCGGGGCGGACGTCTCATGCAACCCCGAACCTGCCGGGTGCGGGACGACGCCCGAGCCCGACCTGGGCGGACGCCCAAGCCGGTCGCCCAGCCGAACCTGCGGCCGAATCCGCCGCACCGCCCGAGCCCGAGCCCGAGCCGCCAGGACCCGAGCCCGAGCCTGCGGCAGCCGGATCGACTCGAGCGGGGACCATCACCGCGGATCCGCTCGTCATCAGCCAAACGAACGGGACGGCCAGGAACGAGATCAGGCCAAACACGGCCAGCGTTCCGCGCCAACCCAGTTCTGGCAGGGCCCCGGCGGCGATCGGCAGGGCGAGCGCGACTCCGATCCCTGGCCCGGCGTAGGCGATGCCCAGAGCGAGCCCCGCGACCCCCGCATACCGCCTCGCGGTCGCCGTGCTCGTCCCGACGAACACCAGTTGAAGGCCAACCGCCAGCAAGGCCCCATAAGCCAGGATCAGGAGCAGGATGCTGCCCGAGACCGCTGCCAGGAGCCAGCCCGCGGCAAGAAGCAGCGCCCCGATCGTGAGGAGCGTCCGGTCCGCGAAGATATCGTAGGCACGGCCAAGCAGCGGCGATGCGGCGGCCGACACGAAGAGGAACATCGTCCAGGGCATCTGGCCGAGTTCCCGCGACGTGTGGAACTCCGTCTCGAACTGCGGCGCAAGAAGCGGAAAGCAGTACAGCGGCGCGTAGGCGATCGCGCCCACGACGAACGCGCCAAGAACGGGAACCGTCCGGGGCAAGTCGAAACGGCGGACGAAGAAGGCTGGAACTGCCGCCGGCCGTGGACATGCGGCCATGGTAGAGGCTTGCGTACGCCCGGGCCGGAATCGAGCCCAGGCGCCCGCGCAGCTCGAATCCGCTTCGAGATCCGCTATCCGAAGGACCGGCTGCGGAAACGGCAGCCGGAGCTTGGGAACTAGCTCTCGGCAGCCTCGCCCTCGGCCGGAGCGGCAGCCGCTTCTTCCTCGGTCGTCGGAGCAACTTCCTCGGCCACCTTCGGCGCGGCAACCTTGGCCACGACTTCGTCCGGCTCGGACAGAAGCGTCAGGCCCTCAGGCATCGGCAGGTCGCGAACGTGGATCGCCATGTCGAAATCGACGAGCGACTCGACCGAGAACTCGATCGACTCGGGCAGGTTCTCCGGCATCGCCCGGACGCGGATGTGGGTGGTGTTGTGGAGCAGCGTGCCGCCCAGCCGCACGACGGCGTACGACTCGCCGGTCGTCACGAGCGGGACGTCCACGGTGACTTCCTCGCCGGATCGGATGGCGAACAGGTCCACGTGGAGGAGGTGCCGGTGTCGGGGATCGATCTGGATGCCGTGGACCAGGACGCGGTGCTTTTCGTTGTCCTCGAGTTGGAGCTCGAGAATGGTGTTGGAGTGGGCGGTGCGACGGATGTGGTCAAACTCGTGGGCGTCGACCGAAACGGGAATCGACTCCATGCCGTGGCCGAAGATCACCGCGGGGATCTGGCCGGCCTTGCGAACGTTGGCGACCCTCTTGCCGACTTCGGTTCGATGTGTCGCTTTTAGCACTGTCGGGGCTGAACTCACGAGCTGAGACCTCCTGCGCCTTCGTCCGATGTCCGGTCGACTGCGATGCGCGGCTGCGAAGGGCGGGGTGCGTGGCGCGGCCGCGGGCGCGCGCTTGGGGCGAGACTACCACGCTCGGCTCGGTCGCGGTCCAGACCGGAGGCTCCGGAGAGCCAATTTCGGCCTACATCCGGAGGACCAGCGAGCATCGTGCGCCGGGGCGATGCACGATGACCCGCGTCGGGCGTACCGTGCGACTATGCAGCGCGCGATTGCCCTACCGATCATCAACCTCGGTCGCCTGAAGTGGAATCAGGACCTGGCCGACGCCGTCATCGGCATGCTGCTCGCCGGAATTGCGCTGTACGTCGCCGCCACGGAGCGTGTAGGCGTCGACGCGCTGGGGATGGCCCTCCTGGTCGTCCAGACCCTGCCGGTGGCCTTCCGGCGGCGCAATCCCATGCGCATTCTGTTTATCACGGGCCTCGCCATCACGATCTACAGCCTTCGCGGCTACCCGGACTCGCTCGGCTGGACAGGCGTTTTCCTGGCCTTCTATACCGTGGCCGCCAACGAGCCGCGGCGTCTTGCCGTCAGGGCCGCGCTCGTCACCGCCGGCGGGATATTCATCAGCCTGGCCGCCTACTACTCCACGGTCGCAACCCTGTCCGCTGCCTGGATGCAGAGCGTTACGGCCACGTACGCGATGTTTGGCGTGGCCTGGCTGCTCGGCGACAACCTGCGAGTGCGCCGGGCGTACACGAGACAGCTCGAAGAGCGCGCCGCCGAGCTGGAGAAGGGCCGCCAGGACGAAGCCATCCGGGCCGTGGCCGAGGAGAGATCCCGCATCGCCCGCGAGCTGCACGACGTCGTCGCCCACTACGTCAGCGTCATGGTCGTCCAGAGCGCCGGGCGCCCGGCGAGTCATCGACAAGGATCCTCGCTCGGCGCAGGTGGCCCTCGAAGCGGTCGAAGCCGCCGGCCGGACCGCCCTCGCCGAAATGCGCCGGATGCTCGAAGTCCTTCGGGCCGACGATCCGGGCATGGGCCCTCAGCCGAGCCTCGATGACCTGGAACGACTCATCGGCCACGTCCGCGACGCCGGCCTGCCGGTCGAGATCCGGGTCGAAGGGACCACCTGCTGCCTGCCCGCGGGCATGGACCTGGCCGCGTACAGGATCGTCCAGGAAGCTCTGACGAATACGGTCAAGCACGGCGGCAAGGCGAAGGCGACGGTCACGGTCCGCTATCTCGCGAATACCCTGGAGATCGAAGTGATCGACGATGGCCGGGGCGCGGCGGCGCCGCTGATCTCCGGAACCGGGGGCGGTCACGGGCTCATCGGCATGCAGGAGCGAGTCGCGCTGTTCGGCGGAACGCTGCAGGCGGGCCCCGTGCTCACCGGCGGCTATCGCGTCTTTGCCCGAATGCCGATCGAACCCGAGGACTCCGCCCGGGCTCGAAGCGAACGCGAGACCTCCCTGGCCGCCCTCAAGGAGGCGGCCGGCCAGCAAGATGCGGAACCCACGGGCCGCCACTTCGCGCCACGGCCGCCGCACCGACCGGCGACCGCGGAGCCCGAGACCAGGCGATCCCTGCCGCCGCTCATCGTCCGTGTGATACCGCCACGACCACAGCAAGGCCGCCCGCGGGGCCGCCGCGAACGAGGTGAGGAATGACGACGCGCGTGCTCCTTGTCGACGACCAGCCCCTCCTGCGGACGGGCTTTCGGATGATCCTGTCGGCCGAGTCCGACCTGCAGGTTGTCGGCGAGGCCAGCAATGGCGCGATGGCGGTCGAGCTGGCCCGAAAGCTCAAGCCGGACGTCGTCCTGATGGACATCCGGATGCCGGGCATGGACGGCATCCAGGCCACTCGAGCGCTCGCCGGGCCGGGCGTGGAAGAACCGATCAAGGTTCTGATGCTCACGACTTTCGGGCTGGACGAGTACGTGGTGGAATCGCTGAGGGCCGGCGCGAGTGGCTTCCTGCTCAAGGACGCCCCGCCTGAGGACCTCGTCGAAGCCATTCATATCGTGGCCGCGGGCGAGGCTTTGCTGGCGCCGTCGGTCACCCGCCGCCTCCTGGACCGCGTGGCGAGCAAGCTGCCGCCCGCCCACGAAGATGCCATTCCCGCGCTGTCGGAGCTCACCGAACGCGAGCTCGAAGTCCTGAAGCTCGTGGCCCGCGGCCTCTCGAACGCGGAGATCGCCGAGAAACTGGTCCTCTCCGAGACGACGGTCAAGACCCACGTCTCGCGAGTGCTCGCAAAACTGGACATCCGCGATCGCGTCCAGGCCGTGATCCTCGCCTACGAGACGGGGCTGGTCTAGGACCCTGGCCGGCGGAAGCTCGGGCCAAGGCTGGGTGGCCGCGCTGAGCCCGCACCCCTGGCGGTCGGGCCGTGACCCGGCATCTCGGGGCTTTACGTCCAACCGGGGCGTCGGTCTCCGACGCCCGAAGTCGGTATGCGGCCGTCGCGGGCCGAATCGACGCCGGTGGTCGGAAATCGGCTGACAGCGTGTCCGTAACCGACGTCTGAAGTCGGTATGCGGGCGGTCGCAGGCCGAAATCGACGCCGGTGGTCGGAAATCGGCTGACCGCCTGCCCGTAACCGACGTCTGAAGTCGGTATCGGGGCCGGAGCCGAAGCGACGCCGGTGGTCGGAAATCGGCGGACCGCCTGCCCAACCGACGTCTGAAGTCGGTATTGCGGCCCGGGCCGAATCGACGCCGGTGGTCGGAAATCGACTGACCGCCTGCTCCGTGACCGACGTCTGAGGCTCGATCGTCGCCGCCCCGGCCCGGCCGCCCCGGCACTGGCAGCCCGACGCGGCCCGCCCCGGCCCCCGGCTCGGCAAGCCTCCTACTCCTCTCGACCCACGCCGGACCCCGCCGTCATACCCAGGTATGACACGCCGTTCACCCCATGGGCCACCCGATTCTCGACATACCGGACGACTGCCCGGGAAGGCCGCACCCGTAACTTTCAGTACACCGAGGAACGCCCAAGCGGCGCCTCACCAAAGAAGAGCCAAACACCCGAGCCCACAAGCCCGCAAGGAGCGAGACCACGATGCATCTACTGAGAAACCTCGGACGCCGGAAGCTCCGGTCGTTCCTGACCATTTCCGGCATCGCCATCGGCATCATGGCCCTGGTGGTGTTCGGCTCGATGGCCAACAAGATGAACGCCCTGATCAGCGGCGGCAGCAAGTACTACGCCGACAAGGACGTCGTCAGCATCGGATCGATGTTCACCGGCGCCATCCAGCCGCTGTCCCTCGGCGACGTCGAGAAGATCAAGCTCGTCGAGGGTGTCGCGGTCGCGACGCCGAGCATCGACATGATGCTCGACGACAGCACCACGGCCACGATGGGCACGCCCGAGATGATCTCCGGTTCGATCGCCGACGGCGATCAGGGGCTCGAGACCTTCAAGGTCTACCCCGCCACCGGACGCTTGCTCGAGCCCAGCGACACGGGCAACCAAACGGTCCTCGGGTCCGACCTGGCCCGCAAGATGAACGCCAAGGTCGGCGGCACCGTCACGCTTCGCGACACGCAGTTCGAGGTCGTCGGCATCCTCCAGCCGACCCTCACCGCCCCCGACAAGTCCGCCATGGTTCCGCTCGGCGCGGCTCAGAAACTCTTCATGAAGACCCTGCCGCCGATGCTGCAGAGCGCCGTCAACGTCAACGAGCTCGCGACGAGCATCATCGTCTACCCCAAGGCGGGCGTCGAGCCCTGAGACTCTCAAGACCCGCCTGGAAGCGGCGCTCGGCAAGTCCTACTCCGTCATGGACGGCAAGGACTTCGACGCCCTGCTCGGCAGCATCAGCACCATCTTCAGCCTGGTCCTGACCGGCGTCGCGATGCTCAGCCTCCTCGTCGGCGGCCTCTCGACGATCAACACGATGGCCATGTCCGTGGCCGAGCGAACCCGTGAGATCGGTATCAAGCGAGCCATCGGCGCCTCCCGCTGGCGCATCCGCCGCGAGATCGTGCTCGAGTCCGCCGCGATAGGGCTCATAGCCGGACTCATCGGACTTGGGATCGGCGCGGCGATGACGACCCTCTTCAACGACCTTGGACGCGCCTCGGGCAACGTCCTCTTCGACCTGACCCTCGGAACGGCCCTGACCGCGGTCGGCTTCGCGACCGGCCTGGGAGCCCTCGCCGGCTTCGTCCCGGCCTGGGGCGCCTCCCGGCTCGATCCCGGTCACCGCCCTCCGGTACGAGTAACCGGCACCGACCACGCACGAACCCTCACTGACTGATCCCAACCGCGGGCCGCTCCGGCGGCCCGCCCACCCAGGAGACATTCCGATGGCAATCCTCGAAGGCCGAAACCTCCGCAAGACCTACCGCCTCTCACGCAAGAACACCGTCGAAGCCCTCAAGGGCGTCGAGATCTCCATCGCCGAGGGCGAGATGGTCGCGATCATGGGCCCGTCGGGCTCCGGCAAGAGCACGCTGATGCACATCCTCGGCCTGCTCCACGCCCCGGATCCCGAACCACGGCCCCGCGCCGGAGATCTTCCTCGCCGGCCAGAACGTCGCCAGCGCTCTCCGACAACGACCGAACCAAGCTCCGCGCCAAGCGGATGGGCTTCGTCTTCCAGGACTTCAACCTGGTCCCGACCCTGACCGCCATCGAGAACGTTCAGCTCGCCTGCGACTACGCCGGCGTCAAGGGTGGCAAGGCCAAGGCCGCCGCCATGGAAGCCCTGGGTCTCGTCGGCCTGGCCGATCGAGCCAATCACAAGCCCGCCGAACTTTCGGGCGGCGAGCAGCAGCGCGTGGCCATCGCCCGGGCGCTGGTCAACAAGCCCGAAATCATCCTGGCCGACGAGCCGACGGGCAACCTCGACTCCGAGCGCAGCGCCGAGGTCCTCGCGCTGTTCCGCCAGTTCAACCGCGAGCACGGTCAGACGATCGTGCTGGTGACCCACGACTCCGAAGTCGGCGACGCCTGCGACCGAATCGTCCGGATGCGCGACGGGCGCATTCGCGACAACGGGATCCGCACTGCCTCGCCGCTCGCCGCCGGCCAGCCAGTGGCCGCGACGGCCTAGCCGCCAACCACAAGACCATCGCCCCGCACACGCCCGAGCGGTGAGGAGGAGGAACCCATAGTGGAAAGGGAAATCACCAACGGGGAGCTCAATCCGGCTCGCGAACCCTGGACCGTCCGGGTCGCCGTCTGGAGCGCTCGCCACCGCTGGCCGGTCTTCGCGGCCTGGTTCGTGCTCGTGTTCGGGCTCATGTTCGGCGCCTCGGCGCTCGGCGGCCAGAACACCCAGTCGATCATGGAGCAAGGGCAAGTCCATAGGCGAGTCGGATGCCGGCTGGAACGCCTACGACGACGCCAATGCCTCGGCCAAGAGCCAGGTCACCACTGAGTGGTTCTACCTTCTCGTCTCCAACCCCACGGGCAAGCTCGACACTCCGGCCAACCGGACCGCGATCGCGGCCATGACGGCCAGGCTGCAGGCCCTCACCGTCAGCTACGAGGGCAAGACCGTCCCGGTCTTCTACACCGCTCCGAGCAGCCAGCTCCCTCCGGTCGTGGATCCGTACGCTCTCGCGGCCGCGGCGCCGGACCAGGGGCCCGGGGTGCTCTCCGCCGACGGCACCACCGCGATCATCACGGCCCATGTTGCCGGCGAGGACGCCGAAGCCACCGCCAAGGCCGCGGCCATCAAGCCGCTCGCCGAGCAGTTCCGCAAGGACTTCCCGGGCCTGACGCTCTACGCGTTCAACAACCGACTCATCAACGAGGACTTCGGCAACTACGTCAACAACAGCCTCGACGCGCTGCTGCTGCCCACGCTCCTGATCACGTTCCTGATCCTGCTCATCGCGTCTCGGTCCTTCGTGGCCGCTCTCGTGCCGCTCGTCCTGGCCATGACGGCCATCACCGGGGCCATGGGCCTCGTGGCGATCTACAGCCAGAAGGTGGCGCCGGTCAGCCAGTACGTGAACCAGATCGTGGTTCTGATAGGTCTGGCCGTCGCGGTCGACTACTCGCTCTTCGTGATATCCCGCTTCCGCACGGAACGGGGCCGCGGCAACGTCAGCGTCTTCGGGATGCTGAGCGCAGGCTTCGGCCGCGGCCGGAAGGCCATGCGAGCCGATCTGCGAGCCCAGGAGAATCAGGGCCGCACGAAGCTCGGCGCGATCGAAGTCGCGAGTTCAACGGCAGGCAGGGCTGTCTTCTTCTCAGGCCTCGCGGTCATGATCTCCCTCGGCGGCCTGCTCCTGATCGACGACGACGTCTTCAAGTCGATCGCGATCGGTTGCATCGCCGTGGTGCTCATCGCCGTGGCCGGCAGCCTGACCTTCCTGCCCGCGACCCTCTCCATCCTGGACCGCTGGGTCGTCCGCTTCGGCATCCCGTTCATTGCCCGCGATCGCGGCGAGGGACGCGGCATCTGGGGCACGATCGTCAGGGTCGCCACGAACAAGCCACTCCTCGCCGCCGGCGCCGCGGCCGTCGTGCTGCTCTCGGTCGCCTTCCCGGTCACCAAGCTGCAGCTCGGCTCGACCACGAGCGACGTTTCCACGCTGCCTCACAGCGTCGAAGGCGTTCGAGCATGGGATCTCATCACCCAGAAGTGGCCCGCCGGACGCGAGCTCAAGGTTGAGGTCATCGTCACCAACGCCAAGGCTCCGGCCACCGCCGCTGCTCTTCAGACGTTCGGCGCCGACGTGAAGGCCGGCAAGATCGCCGGGCTCAACGCCTCCACGGTGGCGGTCGACACGGCATCCGACGGCACGGTCGTCGACATCAGCGCTTCGATCGCGGGCGGTCCGAACGACCTGACGAACTGGAGCATGATCCGCGACCTGCGCTCCACCGTCGCCCCGAGCTACTTCGGCAATCTCGCCAACACCACCGCTTACGTCTCCGGCAACGCCGCGTACACCATGGATTACTCCAACTGGTACGGCGGCCAGATGCCGATCGTGATCATCTTCGTGCTCGGCATGAGCTTCCTGCTCCTGCTCGTGGCATTCCATTCCGTCGTCATCCCGATGACGGCGATCGTGCTCAACCTGCTGTCCTCGGGCGCGGCCTTCGGTGTCCTGGTCCTGCTCTTCCAGGAGGGCTGGCTCTCCGAGTACACGGGCATCCGCCCGAACGTGGTGGAGGCCTGGGCGCCGGCCATGATCTTCACGATCCTGTTCGGACTCTCGATGGACTACCACGTCTTCATCCTGACCCGGGTGAAGGAAGCCCGCGACCGCGGCCTCGCGTCCACCGACGCGGTGGTCAAGGGGATCACGATCACAGCCGGCACGGTCACGAGCGCGGCCGCGATCATGGTCTGCGTCTTCGGAGCGTTCTTCACCATCCAGCTCGCGATCATGCAGGAACTGGGCGTCGGCCTGGCAGTGGCCATCCTGTTCGACGCGACGATCGTCCGGTCCCTGCTCCTGCCCTCGCTGATGAAGCTCCTGGGCGAGCGGAACTGGTGGATGCCGAGCTTCCTGCGATGGATCCCTCGGATCACGATCGAAGGCGAACCCGAACACGTCCTCGGTGCCGGCCCGCACAGCCTCTCCAACGGCGACGACCTCGGCATCGCCGGCGCGTAACAACCCGAAGAACCAGCTCCCGGCTCCGCCGAGGCCAGTCCAAGGCGGCGCCGAGCACCGCAGCGAGCGCACCCAAAGGTGCGTGAGCGAGGAGCACAAGCGCCAACGCCGGAATGGGCCGGCGCAACCTGAACAACCGAACAACCTAGCTCCCGGCTCCGCCGAGGCCAGTCCAAGGCGGCGCCGAGCACCGCAGCTAGCTCCCGGCTCCGCCGAGGCCAGTCCAAGGCGGCGCCGAGCACCGCAGCGAGCGCACCCAAAGGTGCGTGAGCGAGGAGCACAGGCGCCAACGCCGGAATGGGCCGGCGCAGCCGGGAGCATATCCAGCGAGCCGGCTGGGCGAGGCGAGGTCAAGGCGGAACCGAGGAGGCGACGCGAGCGCACTCAACGTGCGTGAGCGGAGCCCCCGGAGGCTCCAACGAAGAGATCGCCCGTCCAGGCAGCGACAAAGCGAATGGCCCCAGCGAGCCGGCTGGGCGAGGCGAGGTCAAGGCGGAACCGAGGAGGCGACGCGAGCGCACTCAACGTGCGTGAGCGGAGCCCCCGGAGGCTCCAACGAAGAGATCGCCCGCCCAGGCAGCGAGCCTAAACAGCAGCGGCGCCTGCCTCCTCGGCGCCGCTGCTTCATTTTCGATGGGCAGCAACCGATTCCGGCCCGTATCATTTGCCTGGGTGTTGTGGCGGTGGCTCGAGGTCAAGCTCATATATCAGGGGCCGCCAACCGGTATCCCGTCCCGGAACCACGAAACCCCGAATTCTTCCTGGGGCGCCAGCTACCCCCTCGGCTGGCGCCCCGCCTCTTTTTCGGAGGCGACATGACCCCTGCAGACAATCCCACCCCACCCGCTGCCGCGCACGTCTGGCTGAACGGCCGCCTGCTGCCTTCGGGTGAGCCCCATCTGTCCGCCTACGACCGCGGTTTCCAGCTCGGAGACGGCGTGTTCGAGGCCCTTCGCGCCAGGCGCGGCGTGCCGATCGAGCTCGACGGCCATCTCGGCCGGCTTCACTCGAGTCTTCAGGCACTCGAGTTCGAGCTCCCGTTCGGCGACGAGGTCGTCACCGCGGGCATCGCCACGCTGCTCGCGGCGGAGGGCTGGGACAGCGTCGAACCCCCGTTCGACGTCGCGATCCGCATCACCGTCAGCCGCGGCTATGACCCGACGCGAAGCGTCGCGCCCGGTTCCGGTGGCACTGCCTCGGTGGCCATCCAGGCGTGGCCGTTCACGCCGCCGTCCGGCCGGGTCATCGACGAAGGCGAGCGGATGATCACGAGCATCGTCCGCCGCGACCCCAGCTCGCCGATCTCGGGCATCAAGTCGACGTCCAGAGCAGAGCTCGTGTACGCCCGTCTCGAGGCCGCCCGCGCCGGCGTCGACGACGCCATCTTCCTGACCACCGACGGCCGGATCGCCGAAGCGACGACTTCCAACGTGCTCCTGATCCGGGGCGACGACTGCGTCACGCCCCGGCTCGGCACCGGGCAGCTGGCCGGCACCACGCGGGCATGGTTCGTGAGCCATGGCGATGCGGTCGGCCTGCGCATGCTCGAGGACGACGTACCGCTCGAGCAGGCCTTCGAAGCGGACGAGCTGGCCGTTTGCTCGAGCATCGGCGGCGTCATCCCCGTCGTTTCGCTCGACGGCCGAGTCATCGGCAACGGCAAGCCCGGACCACGGACGTTGGCGATGCGGCGAGCTCGCGAGGACTGGATCGATCGCCTCTCGATCGAGGGTTCGAAGAGCCGAATCGCGCCCGGAATGGCTCGCTGACAGCGACGCGTCTCGGCTCCCGCTATGCTCACGCCGTGACGACGAGCGAAGACCCCAAGCCAAGCTCACTTGTCGAGCCTGCGACCGAATCGCCGGCCGCCGAAACGGGCCTGCAGCCTGCCGGCCAGCCGGTCGAGCTCATCGGCGCGGCCGCCCGAGCGCCTCGTTCGAAGTCGACCCAGATGACCACGCTGCCGGTGCTTTCGACCCAGCCGGTGACCGTCGAGAAGGGCCTCGCGATCCTTCACGGGACGCCCATCCTGCCGTCCCGCCACCCCAACCTGGGCCTGGCCCCGGTGGACATGGGGTCCGGTTTCAGCGGCGCCGCCAGACGCGTTCGGAGGGACAAAACGGGCATCGCGGCGCGGGGACTCGAGGCCGCCGTCAAGGCAGATCCCACCCTGCGCAAGCGATACGACGACCTGGGTTTGCGCCACCTGCTGCGGGATGGCGAGTTGCTCGTCGAACGGCTGGCCATGTGCCTCGGCAACGACGACGTCCGCTGGATCGCCCAATACGCGGAGTGGATCGGTCCAACCTACCGGCGCCGCGGAGTCCCACTCGCGGATCTCGCCACCGTCTGCGCCGGTGTTCGCGAGGTCATGGCGCCGGACCTGACGAGCGACGAGCTGGCCTGCGCCGACCGTGCCCTCGACGCGGCTCAAGTCGTACTCCAACGCAACGGCCGAGTCGCAGGCGACCAGCACAAGCGGCGCGCCATCTTCAAGTGGATGTATCGAGGCGTCTGGGCGCGCCGGCGCCTACAGCACGAGAGGCAGCCATGACGATCAAGTGGGTGAAGTCCGATCCGCTCGTCATGGGCGGCGAGCCCTTCTGCTACGGCAGCCGCCTCACCGTCCGCCAGCTGCTCGAAGAGCGTGCCAACGGCTACGCGGTCGCCGATCTCCTGCGCGACCATCCCGAGCTCAAGATCGTCGGCATCGCCCATGCCTACCGCTACGCGGGCGAGCATCGGGAGCGCTACGGCCAGTTCTTCGATCGGGCCGGGTTTCTCGTTGGCCCGGGTCTCACCGACGCGGAAGCCGAGATCCTGCCCGAGGAGGATCGCGTCCCCGGCATCGTGATCGATCGCCCGAAAGCCGCCGGTCGAGCACGCGCGGGCGCCAGCTAGAGGGCTGAGCTCGGGCGGCGCTGGATAGCAGGTTCCCGCGAATCGACTATTCCGAGGAAACTGGTAGGATATCGGGCGTTATGAGCGACACCACAGAGGCCATTCAGGCCACCGCCAATGCGATCAGCGCCGAAGGCGCGACCGAGACGACCGAAGCGACGACCGCCGAGACGGCGGGCGCGGCCTTCGACCCACAGCGCCGGGCCACCGAACTGGCGATCCTCGATGCCCTCCGCGGCGTCGTGGACCCCGAGCTTGGGATGGACGTCGTGGAGCTGGCGCTGATCAGGCAGATCATCGTCGGCCGCGAGTCCTCCGAGATCAAGATGGTCCTGACCACGCCGTTCTGCCCGTACGCGGGCTCGATGATCCAGCAGATCAAGGACCAGACAGAGCTGGTTCTGGAGCATCCTGTCAAGGTGACCGTATTGGCCGAGCGCTGGGATCCGCGCGACGCCGGCCTGATGTGGTGATCGCGGACCTTCGAGACTGATTCCAGCCGAGGGGGACGCCATGGAAGAGAAGCCCGAACGGAAGTCGGCGGTCGCGACTCGACGAGGAGACGACGGCACGACCGGCCTTCTCTTCGGCGGCGAGCGGGTCTGGAAGGACGACGCCCGAACCGAAGCCTATGGCGATGTCGACGAAGCCGTAGCCGCCCTTGGCGTAGCTCGGGCCGAGTTGCAGCTCAAGGCCCAGTACGGATCACTGCCCCGAAACCTCGCCGAGCTGGGTGAGTTGATCCTGAGGTTCCAGCGAGAGCTCTTTGTCGTCGGGGCCGACCTGGCGACCGCTCCGGGGAGCAGGGACCGCCAGAAGCCGGGCGAGACGCGGGTGTCGGCCGAGATGGTCGCCGGCCTCGATTCCGTTCTTTCGAGCATGGAGGCCATGGTGGCCTTGCCTCGCGAGTTCGTGGTCCCCGGCGAATCGCGCCTGTCGGCCGCGCTGGAGGTTTCGCGGACCGTCGTCCGGCGCGCGGAACGCCGGGCGGTAGCTTTCAGACGATCCGAGCCGGTGGACGACGACCATGTCGTGGCCTATCTGAACCGACTGGCGGATCTGGTGTGGGTTCTCGCGCGGGCGGCCGAACAAGCCGAAGCCAGGCCAACGGTTCTCTCGCGACCCGGCCGGAGCCGCGGAGCGGAGTAGCGACCGAGACGCGCCGGCATTCGGACACCTTCGGCGTTGGCTCCGCTGTCGTACTCTAGGCTGGCTGGGGCTAATCGAGCGAGACACAGCTTCGATAACAACGCGCTAGCGCGGAGGACACGTGTACAACGACTATTCGCCGGAGCGGCTGGGCGTCCGTCCGGCAGTGCAGCTTTCCAATCGATTCCTCATCGACGCCTTCGTCTGGATGTTCGGCGCGCTGCTCATCAGCGGGGCCGTGGCACTGTGGGTGGCCAGGGGCGACCAGTCGACGGTCGCCTCGATCCTGGATCTTCGGTTCCCGCTCTTCATCGCCCAGATCGGGCTCGGTCTCGGCCTGCAGATGGGCATCAGGCGGATCCCCGCCTCACTGGCTCTTGGCCTGTTCTTCGTGTACGCGGCCTTGATGGGCCTCACCATCGGCGTCTGGGTCTATTACTACTCGACCGTCAACGGCAACCCGAGCGCGGTCTACGAGGCGTTCTTCTCCGCGGCCGCGGCATTCGGCGGCGCCGCCGTCTACGGCGTGGTCACGAAGCGATCCCTCGCGAGCGTGGGCAGCTACCTGTTCATGGCCGCCTGGGGCCTGTTCTTCGCGTTCCTGATCAACGGGATCATCTTCCAGAGCAGTGGCTTCGACCTCGTCCTCTCGGTCGTGGGCGTCTTCATCTTCACGGCCCTGGCCGCGTGGACGACGCAGCGGATCTCGCGCGGCGAGTTCGCGGCGATGACCGGCTCGATGGAGAAGGCATCGGTCCTTGGGGCGATCCTGCTGTACATCGAGTTCATCAACATCTTCCTGATGATGCTCCGGATCTTCGGCGGCAGCGGACGCCGCTGAGTAGCTCGGTTTGTTGGCGGCCCCGGCTCGAACGAGCCGGGGCCGCTTCTCTTTCTCCCCGCGTCCGGAGGCTCGGGCCCGCGGCACGGCGGCGGCGGCCGGCCCAGGGTGCATCATTGGCGAGTGACCTCCGCCACGCCGTCCTAGCCGCTCTCCGCTGCGCGCGTCCTGGCGGCGGCCGCGCTGATCCTGACGATCGTTGCCGCCTGCGGCTCTTCGGGGCCGACGCCCACTCGGCTCGCTGGACCGACGACTCCTCCGCCGCCAACGCTCGTTGCCACGGCCACGCCGAAGTCCAGCCCGAGCGCAGTCCCGAGCATCTACCCGGTGCCAACGTCCGCAGTACCCGGCGCCGAGCGGGCAACCCGTCCTGCTGACGGACTCCCTGTCGGCGTCGCTTCAGAAGACGGTCTCGACCCTCCAGACCAGCCAAGCTCTTTCCCGGCCTTTCGGTGGCAGTCGCTCTCCCTGACGGCAGCGTCTGGGCCGGCCAATCGGGCAAAGCCGTGCTGGCTTCGAAGGCGGCGGTGACCGCCGACACGCTCTTCTCGTTCGGGAGCATCAGCAAGACCTTCGTCGCGGCGCTCGTCGGCCGGCTGGCATTGCGCGGGACGATCGGCCTCGACGATCCACTGTCCAAGTACGTCCCCACGTTCTACTACGCGGACAAGATCTCGATCCGCCAGCTGCTCAACCATACGAGCGGAGTGATGGACGTCTTCTCGGTTCCGGGAATGGCCGCCGCCATCCTCGCCGACCCGACCCGCGTCTGGACGACCGACGAGGTGCTCGCCAAGGTCGGCAAGGCCCGCTACAAGTTCGCGCCGGGCAAGGGCTACTTCTACTCCAACACCGACTACTTCCTGCTCGGCCTGGTCATCGAGAAGGCCACCGGCCAGACGGTGGCGGCGCTCGTACAGATCCGAGTTCCTCACGCCCCTCGGCCTCACTCACACGTTCCTCCAGACCGAGGAGACGGCCGAAGGCGCCGAGGCCCACGGCTACATGGCCCCCGCGTCGAAACCTCGCGACAACTCGGCCGGGGAGATGCTGCCCTTCAACGCCGAGGTTACGGTCGTGGGGCCGGCGGGCGGCTACGTCTCCACGCCCACCGACCTTGCCCGCTGGGGCAACGCGTTGTATGGCGGCCAGATCCTCGACGAGGCCACACTCGCCTCGATGGTCGACATCTCCCAGACCTCGCGCCTACAAGCCGCGCTGGGTCTACGGCCTGGGGCTCGAGGAGACGACGATCAACGGCCAGGTGGCCTGGGGGCACCGCGGCCACCTCGATGGCTTCTGGTCCTCTATGTGGTACCTGCCGGCGTACGGGGTCACGATCGTCGTCGTCGCCAACGCGGAGTGGTGCGATCCGGTGGCGATCACGGCCGCGCTCGCGAAGGTCCTCCTGCCCGCGGCCGCCACGCCCGTCCGCCACGCCGGCCGCCACGCCCTCGGCTCCGCCGGCGAACTAGCTCCGGGCAACAAAAGAGCCCGGCGCTTGCCGGGCTCTTTTCGTCGTTCTAGGCCTGTGGCCCAGCCCTTAGCCTCTGCGCGAAGAGAAGCAATCGCTGCAGTAGACCGGCTTGGCGCCGCTGGGGCGGAACGGGACCTGGGCCTCACGGCCGCAGGACGAGCAAGTCGCAGTGAACATCTCCCGAGGGCCGGACGAGAAGCCGCCACGACCGCCGCCGGAGAAGCCGCCGCCGCCGCCACCGCTGCCGCCGAAATCACCGCGCTGCGCCTTTCGGGCGGCCCGGCAAGAGGGGCAACGGCGAGGCTCGCTGAACTGACGGTCAGCGTAGAACTGCTGCTCGCTCGCGCTGAAGATGAACTCCCGACTGCAGTCCTGGCAGACGAGGGTCTTGTCCGATGCGTACAAAGAACGCTCCTTGCTCGGGCGGCCTCAGCGACACGTCTGTCTCGCCGAGAACCGTTGAGAGGAGCGATCGTGCAGCCGCAGGTTTCCGGGGCCTATCGGCCCGTCGGGCGCAGGGTAGCACTAATGAATGACGATGGCGCGGGGTAATTTCGTGAATCTCAGGCCAGGACTGAAACGCTTCCGCCCATCGCCTTTGGCCCGATACATCGCCTCGTCAGCCCTCCTGACGAGGAGCTGATTGTCCTGCTCGATCGGCAGCTGCCAGGCTACCCCAAGGCTCGCCCCGAGCTGGAGGCGGAAGGCCTCTCGGTTGACCAGCCCCTGGAGGATCCGTTCGCCGATCATTTGCGCTTCCGACTCGACGACGTTTGGGAGGACGACGGCAAACTCGTCACCGCCTATGCGTGCGATGTCGTCGGATTCGCGGAGGACTTCACGCAGCCGGTCCGCAACCGCGACCAGCATCTCATCGCCAACTTCGTGGCCGAATATGTCGTTGACTTCCTTGAACCGGTCGAGATCTATCCACACGACCGCCACCCCACGGCTGGCTGATCCGGAACGCGTAATCGAGCCGCTCCTGGAACATCGTCCGATTCGCCAGGCCGGTCAGTGGATCGTGAAGGGCCCGGTAGGCCAGCTCCGCCTCGAGCGTCTCCCGTTCGCCGAGAATCGTGTGAAGGGTCTCGTTTGCGGCGCTCAACTCGAGGTTGACGGACTCCAGCTCGTCGTTGGCCGCCGCCAGCTCGCGAGTCCGCGACGCGACTCGCGCCTCCAGCTCCTGGGCCAGGACCCGCAGCTCGTCCTCCGCCTTCTGGCGCTCCGCGATTCGCCAGGCGCCATCCATGAATTGCGTCAGCTGGGCCACGTCGCCGTCGGTGTAGTCGGTGAGCTTGTTGGCGACTCCGGCCAGGGCCACGATCTTGCCTCGACCGAAGACGGGCACGGTCATGAAGCGGAGCAGGCGCGCGTGCCCGGCCGGGAGCCCGCGCTTGAGCGGGTTCGGGCCGACGAAGTCGTTGAGCACGACGGGTCGTCGCTGGCGGATCGGCTCGCCCCAGAGACCGATCTCGGACAGCGCGGAGATCCGCCTGGGATCCGGGATCGAGCAGTCGGGCATCACGCCCTTCGACCAGGCGTGGAGCGTGAGCGTTTCGCTCGTCTCGTCGTAGAAGTAGATGTAGCCGTAGCGGCTCGACGCGAGGGCGACCATGCGTTCGAGGACGGCGTCGAGCAGCGCCTGAACGCTTCCGCATTCCAGCTTCGACAGATCCAGCAGCGCTTCGAGCCGGGCGTCGTCGAGCTGTCGCGCCTCCTCGATCGCCTTTCGGTCGCTGATGTCGCGGAAGATGGAGAGACGCTCGCCGTTGGGCAGCCAGCTCGTGCTCACGTCGATGGCAAGGATCGAGCCATCCTTGCGCAGGAGCAGCCGCTCGAAGCGCAGGAGCGCCCCGCCGGCGGCGTCGGCCGAACCGCCAGGCTGCATGCGGCGCCGGCCGATCTCCCGCTCGCCGGGCACATAGGTCTCGAGGAGCGGCAGGCCCAGGATTTCGTCGGGGTCGTAGCCGGTGATCTCGACCGACCTGGCATTGGCCAGGACGATTCGACCTTGCGGGTCCACGAGGATGATCGCGTCGGCGGCCTGGTCGAACAGGGCGCGGAAGAGGTGGTCGCTGTCGCGCGGCTTGGCTGGCACGCCGGCCACGGAGCCGAATGGGATCACGGCGACGCTCGATGGGACCGCGTCCTCCGCGCTCCGCCTGAACGCGGCGGCGCCGCCCCGAGAAGCTGGAGCACCGGCGCGCTTGACCACGTGTGGACCGCCCATCGTGTGGAATGGTTGTCCAAGGCGTCGGCTGCGCGGATTGGAACTTGACGCCGACGCCCGGCGTCGGTTGCGCGCGGTCATAACTTGACGCCGACGCCCGGCGTCGGCTGCGCGAAGCTAGAGCGGCATGCCCTTCTCGAGAAAGTCGAAGGCCGGATCCAGGTCCCGAAGATAGTCCGGGTTCTCCATCGAGAGGAGGGGCAGCATCGCCGCCAGGAGTGCGCCCATCAACGCGCCGGTGAAGACGCGAACCTCGAGCTCGTCGGGCGAGCGACCGCAACGAAGAGCGATCTCGTTGGCGATGACGTTGGTGGTCCGCAGCATGTCGTTCACCATCGCCTCGCGAAGCGCCGGCACCGAGTACACCAGTCGCCCCCGCTCGGTCATCTCGTCGACATACGCTTGGTCCAGCTGGCTGAAGACCTGCTTCATCGCCGCCCGCATCGCCGCGATCGGCCCGAGCTCGGCCGGCTGAGCCCTCCAGGCTTCGATCAGGATCGGGTCGAGCGTGTCGTAGATGACCACGTCTTCTTTGCTGGCGAAGTAGCGGAAGAAGGTGCTGGGCGAGACTTCGGCCGCTTCGGCTATCTGCTCGACCGTCGTGTTCTCGTAGCCCTGCTCGCGAAAGAGCCGGAGCGCGTGCTCCTGGATCGCTGCCTTGGTCTTGGCCTTCTTGCGCTCGCGTAACCCGGGTTTGTCCGAGACCGGCGATTCGTTCATGGCTCTATTGTCCCTCCGGCAGGACCCGTCTTGCCAGGGCCGCGCACGCGCGGTCGGGCGCGGACGCGACCTCGGATGCGCGAGGATGCGCCGGCCGGCGTGGCTCGGCGCATCCAGGCGTGGACCTCAGACATCGGGTGCGGCCGCTCGACGAGAGGCCGAAGCGGTGCCCGGAGTGTCGGCCGTTGCGGGGCGGGGCTTCGCCGCGGTGGCCTTGCTCCGGAGGGGCAGGACCGCCAGCGCCACGACCGCGGCCACGGCCGCGATGATCGCAGCGGCTCGAGAGGCGTCGTCCATTCCCGCCACGAATGACGTCCGAACCGATTCGGCGAGAGCGCTCGACCCGACCTGCTGGGCCACGACCAGTCCGCCGAAGACGCTCTGGCGAACGGCTTCGGCCGCGCTGGCGGGGAGTCCGTCGACGGCGACGCGGCCCTGGTAGGTGGCGTTGAGGACGCTGCCCAGGATCGTGGCGCCGAAGGCGGGACCCAGCTTGACGATGGCCTGGAGGAGCGCGGCCCCGACGCCGCTTCGTTCGGCGGACAGCTCGACCATCGCCGCGGACGCGGCCGTGGCGAGGCCTATCCCGGACCCGAGACCGACGACGAATGTCCAGCCGGCGATGAAGCCGTCCCCGCTCGTCGTGGTCATCTGCGCGCCGGCGAACATGCCTGCGGAGATGATCGCCAGGCCAGCCGCGACCGTGAGCTTCGGGCCGATCCGGGCAGCCACGCGATCCGCGGGAATGGCTCCCAGAACCATGCCCAGGATCGCGGGCAGGAACCGAAAGCCCGCGCCCTCGGCATCGAGGCCGGCGATCCCCTGGAGATACTGCGGAAGCGTGAACAGGACGCCGAACATCCCGAAGACGCCGGCCGCGGTCAGGAGGATGCCCCAGCTGAAGCTGCGCGAGCGGAACAGCGCGAGGTCCACCAGGGGCTGCCCTCCGGGGCGAGCCGTCAGCCAGGCCTGCCAGGCCACGAAACCAATGAGCGCGAAGAGCCCGAGGCCGGAGAAGACGACTGCGCCGCTGCTGCCCCAGCCGTTGTCGCCGGCCTGGACGAGGCCGTACATCACGAGGGCCAGGCCGGCGCTCGAGAGCACAACTCCCGGCAGGTCGATCGCCGGCCGGCGCTCGCTCCGGGATTCGGGGACCAGCGCCGCAACCGCCGCCAGACCGAGCAGGATCACGGGCACGTTCATGAGGAAGACCCAGCCCCACCAGGCGTGGGTCAGGAGATAGCCACCGACGATCGGCCCGATGGGCAATGAGAGGAAGTTGCCCGCGGCCCAGATGCCCATGGCGCGGGGTCGCTCTGATTCGTCGAAGAGGACCGTGACCACGGAAAGCGACATCACGACGATTCCCGCCCCGGCGATACCGAGGATGGTCCGGGCGGCGATGAACTCGATCGGGCTCGTCGAGAGCGCGCACGCGACCGACATCGCGCCGAAGAGCGCGAGCGAACCGAGCAGGACGGTCCGCCGGCCGTACCGGTCGCCCAGGAGGCCCATCGGCAGCATCGCCGCCGCGAGGGCCAGCGTGTAGGCGGTCACGAACCACTGCAGCTCGGCTTCCGAGGCACCCAGCGATTTGGACAGCGTGGGAAGCGCGAGGTTCAGAACCGTGGCGTCCAGGCCGATGGCAACGAGGGCCAGGGTCATGGCGCCCATCGCCAGCCAGCGATGCGAGAGCCCCGCGGGGCGCTGGAGGTTGAGCTGCATGGTAGTCACCGCCTTTCCGAACTAACTATCGGTTGGCAGTGTCTACTTTATGAGAGTAACTGTCAATAACAACGAGCTATCAAGTGGTGCTCGCTGCCACTACATTCCCGGCTGTCCCGTGACGCGGGTCGCCGGGCCGTCCACCGGGCGCTCCGGGGGCCCCTTCGATCAGGGCCAGCAGATCCGCAAGAGCGACCTGCAGTCGCTCCAGCTGGTCCGGAGTGGCTCGTTCGAAGCGCTGGCACAGCCACTCCCGCGTCTGGGCGTCGCACTCGGAGAGCGCGGCCGAGCCCGCGTCGGTCAGCTTGAGCTGGAGGTGGCGCCGCTCCGTGGGATGGATGGTCCTCGCGAGCATCCCCGCCGCGACCAGACGCGACATGAGCTGCGAGGCCGACGGGAGGGTGGTGCCCATGTGGTCAGCGACCGCGGAGAGGTCCGTGCCCGGGTGACGACGGACGTAGAGGAGGAGCCTGAACTGAGACACGGACAGGTTCGCGGCGCGAGCCGACCGCATCTGTTCCTTGATCGCCCGCATTGCGGGCGGGATCGTCTCGAGGACTGCCTCTGCCGCCTGGTCCGGGGTCGTGGCCATGCATATATGGTACATTACTTAAGCCGCCTAATTGTTGGCGTTTGTGCACAATCGGTGGCGGAATTTCGGCTACAGGGCCCGAAGTGGAGGCGCGATGCCGGCTTCCATCCAAACCTACCGGCTCACACGGCGATTCGACGCCCTTACGGCCGTGAATTGCCTGGACCTCGAGGTCCGCGCGGGTGGCCGCTCTTCTTCGCCAGCAGTGCCATCTAGGGCTTGGGCCGCGTGAGTTCGCGGTCCGCGGTGGAGATCGATCGCAGGGCCCTGACCTTCTGCTCCTCGACTCGATCCAGAGCTGCCCGCATTTCCTCCCAGGCGGACTTGAGCAGCTCGGTCTGGTCGGGCTGCGCGGCCATGCCGGCCTCGAAAGCGAGGGCCTGATCCGCGATCGCGCTCTCAGCTCTTCGCGTCGCCTCGAGGCGGCCTATCGCGAGCCGCTGGCTGGCCGCCGCTTGAGCGGCGAGGACCGCGGTCCGAAGCGCGGCGGAGGTGGTGGAGATGGCCGAGGCCACCGCGTCGAGAACCTCGTCGTTGCTCTCCTGGACGATCTCCAGGGCCGCGTAACCCTGCGTCGCGATGGCGAGCTGGGTCAGGATCTGGGTTCGGCGGTTGCGCAGCTCGGCGAGAACGAGGCTCCGCAGGTGGCTTGCCCGCTCCGCGTCCGCGGCCGACAGCCGATCGAGTCGAGCGGTCAGGGCGCCGTCCAGGCGTTCGGCGAGGAAGACGTGCTCGCGCAGCGCCTCCATCTCCTGAGCCAGCGATGCCTCCTCGGATTCGATCGAGGCGACGTCGCGTTCCAGGACGAAACGCGACTGGGTCAGCTCGGCGAGGTTGGCCTCGAGCTTCGGTTTGGCTCTGGCGAAGCGCTCGAAGAAACGATCGAGCTCCTTGATCTGATCCGCCGAGGACTTGCCGCCGAGCTTCATCCGAGATGGATCGAGCTCGTCGGCGGCCTTGCGCAGTTCGGCGAGCCTTCTGGCGATGGGCCCCTTGCCGGCGAACTGGCTGTCCATCGAGCGGAAACGCCGATCCAGGACGCGGCCGCTGATGGCCGCCGTGGCGATGAATTCCCGCTGACCGAGATGGGCGATTGCCTCGAGGATCTGCTTCTGGTCCGGCCCGTCCGGCCTGGCCGAGACCACGGTCTCCACGACTTCCGCGACGAGCTTCTCGATCCGCTCGACGGACCTGGGATCGATGCCGATGGCGGCGGCGCGATGGCGCGGGGCCGGCGGGGGCGGCGGGGGCCGGGGGCGGTGGCGCCGTCCGGCGGCGTAGTGGCGGCCGAATCAGAACCCGACGAAGCCTCGAGAGGCTCCGCCGGGTTCGTGACTTCGCGGGGTTTGGTCACGGTATCGGCCGTGGCCGTCGGCCGTTACGAATTCTTGGACTGATCGTCGTTGAGAGCCTCGTCGGAGGCAGCCTCCGATGCCGCCACGGCCGGCCGCGTGTGGACATGCTCCTTTGCGGGGGCACCGTGGTCTCCGTCGGGAGCCGCCCCGTTGCCGGAATTGATCAGCATCGGGGTCAGCGTCCGGCGGGCAATGCCCGCCAGGGCACCGGCCTGCTGGATCACCTCGGACAGCGCGCTGGTCACGCCCTGCGCTCCGTTGAGGACCGTGAACTGGCCGACGTGCTCGAACGGCGAGGCCGCCGCGCGAACGATCTCGGGCAGGTTCTGGGCGATCTGCTGGGCGATGACCGCTTCCTGGTTCTCACCAAGCGCGGCGGCACGCGCCTCGATGCCGGCTGCCTCAGCCTGGGCCTTGGCCTTGATGGCCTCTGCCTCGGCGAGACCGCGAGCCTTGATGGCGTCGCCATCCGCCTGACCGTTGAGGCGAGTCGCGTTGGCCTGCGCCTCGGCCTGGACCTTCACCGCCGTCGCTTGCGCTTCCGCGGCGAGCTTGACTTCCTGGGCGGCCGCCTCGGCCTGCCGGATGCGGGCATCGCGGTTGGCCGTCGCGAGCGTGGTCTGGCGGTACGCCTCCGCGTCGGCCGGCTTGCGAACGTCTACCTGGAGCTGCTGTTCCTTTTGCTGGGCCTGCAGCTGGGCGACGAGCGTCTCCTGCTCGACGACGGCCTGGCGGGCCTGGGCCTCGGCGAGAGGACCCTGCTGGGAGGCCTGCTTCTGGGCGCGATCGATCTCGGCCTGGAAACCTGCCTTCTTGATCTCGGTACTCCGGATCGACTCGGCGATCTGCGCCTGGGCCGTCTGCTCCTGGGCCACGGCGGTCTGGTCGGCCTGGGCGCGGGCGATGCGGGCGTTCTGCTCGACTTCGGCCTGGTGAGGAACCGCGAGGTTCTCGATGTAGGCCGAGGGGCTCGTGATCGACTGGATCTGGAAGGAGTCGATGACGAGTCCGAAGGACTCCATCTCGCTGGTGCAGCGATCGCGGACCTGCTGGGCGAACTTGTCCTGGTCCGAAATCATCTCCTCGACGGTCATCGAGCCGGCGATGGCGCGAAGGTGGCCGACGAAGACGTTCTGGACCTTGGACTCGAGCTCCTGGGCGGGCCGATCGAGGAAACGCCGGGCGGCGTTGGCGATCGATCGCTTGTCGTCGCCGACCTTGTAGACGATGACGCCCCGAAGGTCCAGCCGGATCTTCTGCTGGCTGACGCAGGGGACCTGGATCTCGCTCTCATGGGCCATCAGCGAGAGCGTCCGGACCTTGTAGAGGCCCGGGATCACCAATCGGCCGGCGCCGGTGACGATGGTGAAGCCCATTCCCTCGTCGTGGCTGCTCCGGATGGCGGAGATGACCAGAGCCTCGTCCGGCTCCGCAATCCGCCAGGTAGACCGGAAGAGGATGATCAAGAGAACAAGGACGACGAGAACGGCGACACCTACCGTCGCAAGGAAGATCTGGAAATCCGTCATCGAGGCAACCTCACCGAATTGGTCGGCGCCACCTCAACGGTGCGTCCCCCCAGGCTGCCGACCACTAGAACCTGGGTGTGCTTCTTGATCGTTGTCTCCGGAGCCGAGGCAGCCGCGAGAAACTTCTCGGTGCCCTGCCGGACTTCGATCAGCACCTCGCCGAGGTGCCCCGGGGTGATGTCCGCCGTTACACGCCCCATCTTGCCGATGACGTCGTACGACACGCCCAAATCTCCATTGCATTGACAACCGATTGTCGACCCATGGTAGTCCTTGTGCCATGCGTCGACGGGACGGCCCGCGTCCTGACGGACCGTGGCCGCGCCGTGTTTTCGGCGATCACCGGCAGTTAGACCAGCCCGGGGCCGATCCGGTTCGGTCGATCGTCGAATTCGAGTGGCCCGCCCGGGAAACCCCGGGCGGGCCACCGTGATGACCTGGCGACGACTCAGTGGGTCGGCAGCTTGCCCACCGGAACCAGTGCCGCCTGCGCGGCTCCGCCGGCATTGTCCAGGCTGACGATCATCCAGCCGAGGGCCGGAGCGGCCTTCTGGGCCGTTGGATTGACGCTCACCGGCAGCGTGGCCGAAGCCCGTGGGGCGAGCGAGATGAACTGGCCGTTGGAGAGGGCCGGGCTGAAGGCGTTGTAGGCCGCGGTGCCCGCGACCGGATCCACGGTACCCGTGATCAGGTCGAAGCCTGTGATCGAGTACTTGAACGCGGCCGAGGATTCCGTGATGCCCATATCGCTGGCGAGAGCCGGCAGCTCGACGACCGAGCTGTTCATCGGCGCGTCGGCATAGAAAGCGTCGAGCATGTTGCCCGCGGCATCGAAGGTGAACGAGGCCATGATGCCGTTGAAGGAACCGGTGAGGATGGCACCGAGATCCACGCCGACGACGATGAAGTCCGGATTGCCGTCCCCCGTGGTATCGATCGCGATGTCGAACTCATTGCCCGCCGCGTTGGACCACTCGTGCCAGCCGTTCACGGCGAACGTCAGGCAGCGATCAGCGTCCGCACCGCCGCATGCGGCGCCGGGCAGCGTCTGCACGCCGACGGCTCGGATGCTCGAGATGCCCTGGACCGTGTCCTTGGCGGAGAGGCCCCAGGAGTAGACGTCCGCGGTACCCGAGTGAATGCCGCCGTTGCGGAGCGAAACGCTCGACGTCAGGTTGGAGTCCGCGTGCCTGTATGGCGCGAGGGGACCGGCCTGGACGTTCGAAGTGCCGCGCGGCACGACCAGGAACGGAACCGTGAGCGCGTAGACGCCGTTGCCGGCCTTCGTCGGCGTGGCGGTGACGACACCCTCGATCGAGAGCACCGCTCCGGGACCGACTCCGGCGAAGGTGTCGGCGGCTGGCAGCGCGGCCACCCCGCTGGCCGAAAGCGTGAGGGTCGCGGTGACGCTCTCGCTGTCGTGCGGCCGGACCGTTACTCGTGACGGCGACACGGACACGCGAGCGCCGGAGCTGGCTCCGACGAAGGCGGCCTTGAGGTTGTAGGTGATCGACGTGGAGCCCTTGTTCTCGATGATGAAGCTGTCGCTGGTGCGCAGTGCGCCGCTGAGCTCCTCATAACCGAAGGAGAGGTTGTCCAGGTTGTCCCGGGTCAGGGCGATCGCCTGGGTGGAGGTGACTCGCTGAGCCTGGACGACGCCCGAGCCGGCGCCGCGCGGGTCGTAGCCGACGATCTTGGCGGAGCTCGTGTCCGATGTGGACATGATCGCGGCCTTGATCTCGTTGACCCGCCACGTCGGATGGGCCTGGATCGCAAGCGCGGCGACGCCGGCGACGTGTGGCGCGGACATGGACGTGCCGGAGTCCACCAGGATTCCGGTACCCGTGCCCATGCCGGCGGCAACGATGCTCACACCGGGCGCGGTCACGTCCGGCTTGAGAGCGCTGTCACCGAACCTCGGGCCCCATGAGGTGAAGTCCGCGAGCTGCTTGAAAGTCGGGTTGGCAAGCGGACCGGGGGACACGACGGTAACCGTGGCCCCGTTGGCCGCCAGGAGGGCCGGGCCATCGGCCTGCGTCCACTCCGAGGAACGGGATGGTCACGCCGGCAATCGGCCCTTCGAACGGGGGCAGGCCGGCTCCGTTGTTGACCATGATTACGGCGCCCGCGCCGGCGGCCTGTCCGAGCTTGGCCCGAGCCACGCGATCGCACGTGCCTCGCGTCGTGACGACGATGTCGCCGGCCCCGACGCCCGCGTAATCGGATGCATCGCAGCCCAGCGAGATCTGGCCGCCGGCGGTCAGGACGTTCAGCTTGCCGGTGACCGGCAGCGGTCCGTTGTTGGCGTCGATGGCGGTGATGTTGCCCGAGGCGAGCTGGATCGTCGCGCCCGGGAACGAGGCGACGGAGTCCAGCGCGGCCACCGAGATGGCTCGCGACGCGGACGCCGGAGTGCCCGTCATGTAGGCGCTCGGGCCCTCGTTGCCGCTCGATGCGACCACGACCACGCCCGCGCGAGCGGCGTTGTTGGCGGCGATCGCGTCGGGGGTCGCGTTGGTCCCGAAGTCCGAGCCGAGCGACATGCTGATCACGTCCGCGCCGTCCTGGACGGCCCGGTTGATCGCTTCCGTCACCACGTCGGTGGAGCCGGTGCAGCCGAAGACCCGATAGATGTAGAGAACGGCGTTCGGCGCGACGCCGGGGCCGATCATGAAGTCCTTGGTGCCGTAGATGGATGAGTTATACGGCCCGCGATAGGTGGAGCCGTCCGAGAGCTCGCCATAGCCGGCCGCGGTGCTGGCCGTGTGGGTCCCGTGGCTATTGCAGTCGAGCGGATTTGGATCCGGGTGCGGCACAGTGGCGGGTGACCCAGCCGGCGCCGCGGCATCGTAGGCGTCGCCCACGAAGTCGTAGCCGACCGGAACCTTGGCGCTCGGGAAAGCGACCGTGGTTCCGTCCGCGTTGAAGGCCGGCGCGGTCGTGTCATGGGCCAGGCCGTACTGGTAATCGGCGACCTTGCCCGATCCGCCGAAGTCGGCGTGGTAGAAGTCCACGCCGGTGTCGATGACCGCGATCTTGATGCCGTTGCCCGTCTCGCCGGTGGACGTCCACGACTGCGGAGCGCCGACATACGGGACGCTTTCGGTCAGCTGGGGCTTGTACGTGGGAACCAGGTGGACCCCGACGACTCCCGGAACGGCGGCAATGGTCGAAACCGAGCCGGCCGGAACGCGGGCGTGAACGCCGTTATAGGCGTCCTGGACCTGGCTGACGACGAGGCCGCCGGACTTGCGAACCTGGTCGACGACCTTGGTCTGGTTGGACTTGATCTGGGAACGCCAGTTGGACTTGTCGGTCGCGGTCACGCTCGTGCCCGCGTCCTCCGCATCGGCGGTCTTGACGGCCACCGGCTGATCGGACAGTTCGACCATCACGTCGAGCTGCCGGCTCTTGTCCACCAGGAACGGCAGCATCTGTGGATCGATATGGCCGACGTTGATCCGCTGGAATTGGGTTACTCCTCCAGCCGCGGCTGCTCCTGAGGCGCTAGTGCCAAGCACCAGGGCCGAAATCGCCAGGGCCGCGATGACACGACGCCTCATGACTCTCCTCCCGCAGTAGGTGACGACGTTTCTGTCAGTGCCGGACAGGGAACTGCCGAATCTCGTTCGGCTGGCGCAAGAATCCCGAATATTGCGACGCTACAACTCGATCGGTGCGGGGTCAACGCCGAACCCTTACCTAGTCGGAGCTTCTGCCCCGCTCGATCGGGCGGTGCGGGGGCGCGGTACCGGGCGGCTCCGGGACTTCCAGGTCCGCCTCGGCGGCCTCGGGGCTCGACGTATCCTGTCGAAATGCCCGACGACACGCTCTCGACGCACTCGACGCCCTCAGGCGATTCCCCGCCCGAGTTGGGCCAGGCGCCGGATCCGGCCGAAGGCGGAACCCCTGCGGAGGACGAGGTGGGCGTCGAGCCGATGGGCGTCGAGCCTGTGGCCGCCCAGGCGGTGGTCGCACAGCCTGGCGCGGCCGAACCCTGGGAGTGGGCGGAGGGCGTCTCCGCGCTGGGCCCCGGCGATCCGCCGACGAGTGCCGCGTCGGAGATTTCGATCTCGGTTGCAACGGCTGGCCGCCGTCGAAGGGGTCGTTGGCTGAGGTCCGCGGGGGCGATCCTGGCGGTCGCGTTCGCGGCCGTGTTGCTGGCGGCCGGTATCGCGGCCCGTGGCTCCGGCGATCCTCCGGCGCCGGGCCCATCGGCCTCCACATCCGCGGTTGTGTCGCCATCGGCGCGATCGGCGTCTGATTCGAGCTTGGGAGTGGCGGCTCCGTCGGCGTCGCGGTCGACGTTGTCATCGCCATCGCCTGCAGACTTCGTTGTCGAGCTCCGCGTCGGCGCCGGCACCGGGCCGGGGAACTCCCGGACCAACTCCCTTCTCCCCCGACGGTGGCGTTCCGATGCTGGACGTCCGCTTCCCAGGCCAGGCGGCCGACTGGCCGATTGGACAGCAGACGGGCCTGACGCAGCTGTCGGTCTCCGCCGGCGGGTACGTAGTCGTCGCCAGCGGCAGGTCGACCGATCATCTCGTCGACGCGCCGTTCGACTCCGGACGCCGGCGGCTCGCCGTGACCGCGGTGGCGTCGCAGTCGAGCGGCCGAGGAACCGCAGGATTTGGCGTGAGCTGCCGTTCCGCCGGCTCGGCCCAGGTCCTTTATGAGTTCGTCGTCCTCAACAACGGAGGCTGGCTCGTCGAACGGCGGGACGGTTCGGCCGATCGAAGCGCGGCGCCGACGATCTTGATGCACGGCACCTCGCCATCCGTGCCCGGCCCCGCGCCGATAACCGTGTCGGGCGTCTGCGCCGCATCGGACGATGGCAAGACCACGCGGCTCGTCATGGTGGTCGACGGCGTTCGACTGACGGACATAGCCGACTCCACGCCCACGCCGGCGGAGGGCTGGCGCGGCGGGCTTGCCGTCTCCACAGTGGATGCGGCAGCGACGGTGGTCTTCAGCCGCTTCGAGGAACGCGACCTCAGCTGAGCCAAGAACCTAAATGCGCCACCAACGCCCTCGATCCGCCGCTCGACGGCCGTGGGCCCGTCGTTGACGCACTCCGGGGCCGTCCATATACTCATTTCCGACAGTTTTGGTCGGAATTAGCCCGACGTCCCCGGGAACCGCCGGCTGTCACGGAGGAGCGACTCAACTGGCTACGCGGACTTACCACAGCACCGGCGCCCTTTCCTTCTCCACGAAGGGCGAATATGGCGTTCGGCTGATGGCCCAGCTAGCCCAGCGCCACGGACGCGGCCCGGCGAGCCTGACGGACATCGCCCTGCAGGAAGACCTGCCGCGCGCCTACCTCGAGCAGCTGGTCATCAACCTTCGAGATGCGGATCTCGTCCGGAGCACCCGCGGAGCGCACGGCGGCTATGAGCTGACCCGGCCGCCCGAGGAGATCCAGATGAGCGACGTCCTTCGAGCGCTCGAGGGACCGATCGCGCCGATGATCTGCGTCAACGACGAGCCGGGCCATTCGACCTGCTCGCGAACCGGATTCTGCACGGTCAATTTCATGTGGATCCGGGTCCGCGACGCCATCGCCGGCGCCCTCGACTCGATGACCCTGGCCGACCTCGTGCCCGCGCGCGTGCGCCTGGGACCGGCCGGCCTGACCCCACCGCTGGCGAGCCAGCCGAACACCACCAACTAAGCCGATCGATCGGCCTCGCGCCCGGCCGTCTCTGACGAGGCCCCGGGCTGCCGCCGACCGAACAGCCGCCCAAGGAGCAGTCGAGCAATCGTGAGCGAACAAGACCTCGTCATCCGAGACCTGCACGTCGCCCCGGCAGCCAAGCCGGACCAGGAGATCCTCAGGGGGATCGACCTGACGGTTGGCAAGGGCGAGGTCCACGCGATCATGGGCCCCAACGGCTCGGGCAAAACCACGCTCGCCTACGCCCTGATGGGCCACCCGGCCTACGTCGTCAAGGGCGGCGAAGTGCTCTGGCAGGGCCGCGACCTGCTCAAGCTTTCGGCGGACAAGCGTGCCCGCCTCGGCATGTTCCTCGCGTTCCAGTACCCGATGGCGATCCCGGGCCTGTCCGTGGCGAGCTTCCTGCGCTCCGCGATCAACGCCCGCCGCTCCGGCCTGACGCCGGACCCCAAGGCGGACCCCACGGACCAGTTCCGTGGCGGCATCCCGATGGGCGAGTTCCGCAAGAAGATGCGCGAGAAGATGGCCCTTCTCAAGATGGACGAGTCGTTCGCGGCCCGGTACGTCAACGAGGGCTTCTCCGGCGGCGAGAAGAAGCGCCTGGAGATGCTCCAGATGGCCGTCCTCGAGCCCGAGATGGCGATCCTCGACGAGACGGACTCGGGCCTGGACATCGACGCCCTGCGGATCGTGGCCGAGGGCGTCAACGCCATGCTCAACCCGAACATGGGCGTGCTGGTGATCACCCACTACCAGCGGCTGCTCAACTACATCACGCCGGACAAGGTCCACGTCCTGGCGGCCGGCCGGATCATCCTCAGCGGCGGCAAGGACCTTGCCCTGCGGCTCGAGGACGAGGGCTACGCGCCGATCCTCGCGGCCGCGGGCCTCGACCCGGACGCGGTGGACGACGCGGCTGCGGCCGACGCCGCGCGACGGCCGAGGCGCCGGTGGAGGCCGCCCACTAAGGGCGGACGAACGATGGCCGAGACAGCAATCTCCACCAACGGCCGCAAGGCCCCCGCGAAGCTCGACGTCGCCGCCATTCGCGCCGACTTCCCGATCCTTTCGACCGTCAACCGGTTCGGCAAGCCGCTCGTCTACCTCGATTCGGCCGCCACCAGCCTCAAGCCCCTGGCCGTCATCGAGGCCGTGGACGCGTACAACCGCGAGTACAGCTCGAACATCCACCGCGGCATCTACGAGATCGCCGAGAAGGCGACCGGGATGTATGAAGCCGCCCGCGCTTCTGTGGCGAAGCTGATCAACGCCCCGGAGCCGAGCGAGATCATCTTCGTCCGCAACGCCACCGAGGCGATCAACCTCGTGGCCAACACGTGGGGCCGCAAGCACATCGGCCGCGGCGACACGATCGTCCTGACGGAGATGGAGCACCACGCCAACCTGGTCCCGTGGCAGCTCCTGGTCCAGGAGAAGGACGGCGACCTCGAGTTCGTGCCGATCACCGACGACGGCATCCTGATGCTCGACGTCTACGAGGCGCTGCTCCACCTCCACCCCAAGCTCGTGGCGTTCACCCACATGTCCAACATGCTCGGCACGATCAACCCCGTGCGCGAGCTGACCGAGATGGCCCACGCCGCCGGCGCGCTCGTCCTGATCGACGGGGCCCAGGCCGTGCCGCATATGCCGGTGGACGTCCAGGAGATCGGGGCCGACTTCTACGCTTTCAGCGGCCACAAGATGCTGGCCCCAACCGGGTCCGGGGCGCTGTGGGCTCGGCGCGAGCTCCTCGAGGCGATGCCGCCCTTCATGGCCGGCGGCGACATGATCCGCGAGGTCCATCTCCGCCGCTCCGAGTGGAACGAGATCCCCTGGAAGTTCGAGGCCGGCACGCCGGACATCGCCGCCCAGATCGGTCTGGGAGCGGCCGCGGAATACCTGATGGACCTGGGCATGGACAGCGTCCGGGAGCACGAGCGACGAGATGGTCGCCTACGCCCTGGACGCCCTCCGCGAGGTCCCCGGCATCGAGCTCTACGGGCCCGACGCGGACCATCGAGGCGGCGTCGTGTCGTTCAACCTGCCGGGCATCCACCCCCACGACGTCGCCCAGATCCTGGACCGCTCCGGGATCTGCGTCCGGGCCGGCCACCACTGCACGATGCCGCTCCACGAGCGATTCGACCTGTCGGCCACGGCCCGGGCGAGCTTCAACGTCTACTCGCTTCCCGAGGAAGTCGACGCGCTGGCCGCGGGTCTTCGGGAAGTCGCCCGCATTTTCGCCAGCTAGAGCTATCCTGCGACCCGATGGACGATCTGTACCGCGACTACATCCTCGAGCACTACCGGCATCCCCACAACTTCGGCGTGCTGGAGGCCCCGACTTCGAAGTACGAGGGCGCCAACCCGCTCTGCGGCGATCGGATCACGATGATGCTCGGCATTGCCGACGGCGTCGTCCGCGAGGTCGCCTTCACCGGCCGGGGCTGCGCCATCAGCCAGGCGTCGGCGTCGCTGCTCACGGACGAGATCAAAGGCAAGACCGTCGAGGAAGTCGAGAAGATGACTCCCGAAGACGTGCTGGACCTGATCGGCGTCGAGATCAGCCCCGCTCGACTGAAGTGCGCCCTGCTCTCGCTCGACACGCGTCTCGCACGCGCTGGCCGACGCTGAGGCCGGAGCCGAAACCGAGGCTCGAAAAGGCGCCTGAGCGCGCGACTCGACCAGGGGAGGCCCTGCGGCCGTGCGCCGGTGCGGCCGGCGGTGTCCGACGGTATCCGACGCCTGCCCGTTTTGCATCCGACGGCAACGATTGGCGGGCCAACGCAGCTCGTGCCACCCCTTGCCGTCCGACGGCAAATCCGAGCCACGACGCTGCCGCTGCTTGCCATGGCGTGGCAAGAGGCGGTCCAAACCACGAGGATTGCCGTGCCACGGCAAGACATGGGCCTCGCCACGGTCGGAGTTGCCGCCACATGCAAACGGCGTCGCCGGCTTCATTACGGCGCCGTTGAGGAGGGCCGCGACGAGGCCGCCGGTCGCCGTGGCCCGGGCGCAACGGATACCAGGGTTACCACGCTCCGGGACCATCGAGGCGCAGCGGCCGCCGGCCGTCACCATGTAACCTCCATCGATCCGGCCGGCGTGGAGCCGGCTAATCGCGACCTTCGGGGTGACCGGGGCTTTGTCTTCCACCTTGCGATCGAGCCGCACCGAGTGCTTCCTTGCGCGGACCCGTTGACCGCGTGAGTACTTCGAGCAGCTCGAGTGGCCTGCGGCAATCGCACCAGCCGTTCGTGGCGCGAGATCGCCGCGCGCGTCTTCGTCCGGCGATTCGCCGACTTCGGCGTGTCGATCGGGCTGGTCATCGGCGACGAGTCGGCCCTCGTGATCGATACCCGCGGCTCGGAGCGCCAGGGCCGCGAGCTGATGGACGAGATCCACTGGATCACGAACAACAGGCTCATCGTGGCCAACACCCACCACCACTACGACCACGCCTTCGGCAACTTCGCCTTCATGCCCACGGAGATCTGGGCTCACGAGCAGTGCGTCGTGCGCCTCCAGGCAGACAGCAAGACCACCGCCCTGGCCCTCGCGGCGACGATGCCCGAGCTCGCCCGTGAGTACATGGACAGCCGCATCGCGCTGCCGGGCAAGACGTTCCGGGATAGCGCCCGGATCGATCTCGGCGGGCGGATCGTGGACCTGAAGCATTTTGGCCGGGGCCACACGGACAACGACATCGTGGTCGTCGTGCCCGATGCCCAGGTGCTCTTCGCCGGAGACCTGGTCGAGCAGGGCGCTCCGCCCTCGTTCGAAGACTCGTACCCGATGGATTGGCCCGGAACGCTGGGGCGGATGCTCGACCTCGCCGAAGGCGCGATCGTGCCGGGCCACGGCGACATCGTCCGGCGCTCGTTCGTCGAGGGGCAGCTCGCCGATCTGTCGGCGCTGGCACAGCTCGCGGCGCGGGTCCGGTTCGACGGCGGCTCCGCCAACGACGCCTTGCCACTCTCGCCGTTCCCGGCCCGCGTTGCCCGATCGGCCTTGCAGCGGGCATTCGCGCAGCTCGCCGGGGAGTTGTAGGCGGGTTCCGCGGCCGTCCGGGTCGGCTCGGTGGCTCGGTGGCTCGGTAGCTCGGCGGCTCGTGGCTCAGTTCGGGCTCGGCGTCGCTCGGCAGGTCAGCGGCTCGGTTGGGGCTCGGCGGTTCGCCCTGGCCAGGCTCGACCGGTCGCTCGGCGGCTCAGCGACCCTCGACGGCTCGGGCGGCTTCGCGAGCGACGATCAGGTCCTCGCGCGCTTCGATCCGGAGGACTGCCGGCCGCGTCCCGGCCGAGCTGAGGATCGCGTCCTCCGTCACCGGCTTCGTCGGCGATCGGCGAGAGCCCCATCGTCCCGAGGCGGCCCACGATCCTGGCGCGAATGCCCGCCGCGTTCTCGCCGATCCCGCCGGTGAACACGATCGCGTCCAGCGTTCGCGAGCGAAGTGGCCGCGGCGGCGATGCACTCGGCGGCGCGTCGCACGAACATCGCCAGCGCCAGTGTCGCGGCCTCGTCCGCTTTCGCCTCGAGGGCCAGCAGCTCGCGCACGTCCGACGTCTTGCCCGACACCCCGACGAGGCCCGAGGCGTGGTCGAGCTGATCCGAAAGCTCGTCCACGGAAAGGCGGCCCTCGCGAAGCAGGGCGAACAGGATCCCGGGATCGATCGAGCCGCTCCGCGTGCCCATCATCAGCCCTTCGAGCGGCGTCAGGCCCATGCTCGTCGAGACCGATCGCCCGGCCTCCACGGCCGTGACCGAGCAGCCGCTGCCGAGGTGCGCGACCACGATGTTTGGCTCGGCCGCGGTCGGCCGCCGGCGCGTCGCCGGCCGTTGCTCCGGCGGCCGGCGCGGCTCCGCCGGCCGCGCTCCGCCGAGCAGCGTGGCCGCTCGCTCCGCCGACCAGGCCACCGACAGTCCGTGGAACCCGTAGCGGCGGATGCCCCATTCCCGATACCAGCGCTCCGGGACCGGGTATCGGAACCCTTCTTCCGGCAGGGTCGCGTGGAACGCCGTGTCGAACACGGCCACGTGCGGCGAGCTGCGGCGCGGCGGCCAGGCCGGCCCGGATCGTGGCGACGGCGACTCCGTTGTGCAGCGGCGCGAGGTCGCGGAGCGCGTCGAGCTGGCCGACCACGTCCGGAGTGATCGGCGTGGGCTCTCGAAAACGCGTGCCGCCGTGGACCACGCGATAGCCCACCGCCCCGAGCGACTCCGTTTCGACGCCCGCCGCCTCGTATCGGGCGAGCAGCCGGCGGATGTCGTCGGCCGGGGCCGCGCCGGCGGCGCGCGCTCGCGTCGACACCCCAATCGAGGTCGATCTTCGCCAGCGGCTTCACGGGCACGCCCGGCCGCAGGTCGGCTTCGTCGACCACGCTCGATTTGAGCGAGCTGGACCCTGGATTGAGTACGAGAACGCGCATCGCCGCTTAGGCTACCGGTTCCCGCCCGTCTCGGCCCGCCATTCCGGGATGCGCGGCCGCGGGCCGGGCGGATGCGGCCGGGCGGAGCGGCCGGGGCGGCCGGGGCGGGCGGAGCGGCCCGACGCCGGGGCCGGGCGGCCCGACGCGCGGGGCCGAGCGGAGCGGCCGAGCGGAGCGGCCGGGGCCGGGATTTCTGCGAGTTTCACGCCGGACGGTCCCTATTCTGGAGGGATCCGTTGGTCAGCGCGTGCGATGCCGCCATCCACCCGCGAAGGCGGCCGGCGGCGCTCAAATGCTCGATCCGGACGTCCTGCCGGCGCTCGAACTGCGCCGAATCCGCTGCGGGCCTCGAACCCTTTGAGTAAGGAACGCACCTTGTGAAACTCGCAGGAACCAGATGCCGCGCAGGCCACCTTCCGGGCGCTGTATCCATCGCCTGACCTCGACAGACCTCGACGGCAGCGCCACGGCGAAGGTGTCGTGATGCCGAGCGACCCGGTCGCGCTCAGTGCGGATATCCGGCAACACCATGAGAACCCCGACCGCCTCCGGAAACCACTGCTTCTCCTGCCGCACCAGCCCCGGTACCACGCGTCGCTTCACGTCCATCGCGTGAAGTGTGGCTTGGACGTCGCGAAGCTCGCTCTTGACCTCGATGATCAGGAGGCTTCGCGTTTGCCCATGCCAGGCCAGGGCGTCCACGCACCCTCGATCGCCGAAGTAGTTGAACGAGTACTCCACGCAGGTCTGCCAACCGTTCGAAGTAAGCGCGCCGAGCACGGCCTCGACCACGGCTGAGTGGCGTTTGTCGACCTGCCTCTCCAGGTCCCCGAGTCGCGCGGATCTAGGCAGCAGAAGCAGCTCAATCCCGACCGCGGAGGCTACGGCGCGGGATGCGCTGACCGTCATGGCGCCAACATGGCCTCGCTCCAAACGAGACACGCACATCCGGCTGACGCCCGCGATGTCAGCGACGTCGGACTGTCGCAAGCCCAGCCGGCGACGGGCAAGTCGGATCCACGAGCCCACTCGAATGTCATCCATCGCGTGAGGATGAGGCGGCCCGATTGGCGGCCGATCATCCGCGGATTACCGGCGAATTGGCGGCGCGATTGGCCGTGCGTCGAGCTAGCGGCGCGCGGGCCGGCCGGCCCAGCAGCGCCGCCACGAGCGAAGCCGCCGAGTGGGCGTGGACCCGAGACCGAGCCGCGCGCCGGCGACGGCGGCGAGGGGCGGCTCGAGGTACGTGGCGCGCAACTCCGGCCAATGGGCCTCGGCGAAGACCTCCGACGGCGGCCCGTCGAGGACCACGCGGCCGGCCCGCATCACCACGACACGCCCGAAGCACTCGGCCACGAAACCCATGTCGTGGCTGATCGCGATCACGGTCCGGCCCGCGGCCCCGGCCGCGGCGACGATCCCGCGGACGCAGGCCACTCCCCGCGCATCCTGGCCCGTGGTGGGTTCGTCGAGGACCAAGACCGGGGTCCGCATCGCCAGGACCGACGCGATGGCCAGCAGCTTGCGGCGTGAGTATCCGAAGTCGTATGGGTTCGTGGCCGATTCGGCGGCCAATCCGACGGCTGCCAGCGCCTCCGCCACTCGCAGATCAAGCTCCGCTCCACGGATCCCGAGATTGCGCGGCCCGAACTCCACCTCGGCCGACGCCTTGCCGGCGAAGAGCTGGCGGTCCGGGTTCTGGAACGCGAGGCCGACGATCCTGGCGAGCTCGGCGACGTGCACGCGGCCGACATCCCGCCCGTCGAACAGAACTCGGCCGGAGCCGGGCCGCAGCAGGCCGTTGAGATGTCGAGCCAGGGTCGACTTGCCGGATCCGTTCTGACCCACGATCGCCACGCTCTCGCCGGGCTCGATCCGCAGGTTCAGCCCATCGAGCGCCCGCGTTCCGCCGGGATACTCGAACGTCACGTCCTCGAGCGAGATGGCGGGCGCGGCGGCGAAATCCGGGCCGGCCGGCCCGCGGTCGGCCGGGCGATGGTCCGACGACGGCGAGGATTCGAGCGGCGCGGCTGCCGTTGGCGACGCCGAGGAGGACGAGGCCCCCGGAGACGCCGAGGCCGACCGTTCAGCAGGCGGTTCGGCAGGCCGTTCGGCCGAGGCGCGGGCGGACCGTTCGGTCGAAGGCTCGACGGACCGATCGGTCGAAGATTCGGGCGTCGGCGAGCCGGCGTCCGGCTCTGCGCGCCCGGCCGCGCCGGCGAAGGGACGGACGGAATCGGTCGATCGATCGAGGTCGCTCACGCCAGCGCCTCGTCGAGAGCGGCCGTCCATTCGATCCCCGCGGCGCGCAGCTCGCGCTCCAGGCGCGTTCGCGCCGGCGCCTCCACCCCGAGCTCCGCAAGACGGCGGATCGGCGAGCACGCTGGCCGCGGGCCCGCTCATCGCGATGGCGCCCCGTTCCAGGACCACGATCTCGTCGGCGACCCGGGCCAATACCTCCGTCTTGTGCTCCACCAGCAGAACGCCCGCTCCGGTTTCCCGGGCCGCCCGCACGATCGCCTCGGCGACGAGCGCCGTGCCCGCCGGATCGAGCTCGCTCGTGGGCTCGTCGAGAATCAGATATCTGGGCCGGAGCGCCAGAACCCCTGCCAGAGCGACCAGCTGAGATTGCCCGCCAGAGAGTCGTGAGGGATCGCGTGGCGCCAGCTCCTCGACCCCGACCGCCCGCATCGCCCACCAGACCCGGTCCACTACCTCGGCGATCGGCAGCCCCAGATTGCACGGCCCAAACGCGACCTCCTCGAAGACCGTCGCGGTGGTGCCGGAGAGTTGCGTGGACGGGTTCTGGAAGAGCATTCCGCACTGCTGGGCGAGCTGATGGATCGACGTCCGGATGCGTTTCGACGCCGTCGACCATGACGCTGCCGCCGAGCTGGCCGCCCGCGACCGCCGGCGCAAATCCGGCCACGACCAGGCACAGGGTGGATTTGCCCGCCTCATTGGCTCCGGCGACTCCCAGGACGCGACCCGGCTCCACGCGCAGGCTCACGTTCTTGAGCGCCGGCGACGGAGCGCCCGCGTAGCGGTAGGTGGCGGCGATCAGCTCGATGGCCACGGCTAGCCGAGCCTTCCGGAGACGCGCGCCGACGACAAGGGCCAGAAGCGCCAGCAGCGCGGCCCACCGGATGGCGCGGTGGAGCGGCGGATCGGCCGGCGGCCGCAGCAGCGTGGGCTGGCCCGGGGCGGAGAACGCCCGCGCCTCCAGGGCCAGGGTCCGTTCCTCGACCTCCGCCAGCGCCCCCAGGATGAGTGGCGCCGCGAGTGGCACGATCCCGGCCGCGCGCCGATAGAAGCGGCCCTGCGTGTCGAGGCCCCTTGCCCGCTGCGCGTCCACGATCTCGCGCGCTCGATCGATGGTCCGCGGCACGGTCTGAACGGCCGCGCCGACGACGAAGACCGCGCGCCGACCCACTCCCCGCCTCGCCAGGTCGGCCAGCAGGTCGTCGATCGCCGTGGTCAGGTAGACGAGACCGATCGCGAGGGAGAAGGCCAGGAACCGGGCCGTCGTCTGGAGGCCGAAGCTGAGGCCGCTCCACGTGGGCGCGAGCGGCCCAAATCGGACGATCGCGTCGCTCGCACCAGGCAGCAGGAACAGATTGACGACCACGATCGAGGCCACGACCGGAGTGGTGGCCAGGGCGATCAAGCCCGCGAGTCGGAGTCGATGCGCGGCGGCGGCGCAGACCGTGACGACGGCGAGGACCGCGAGCGGGCCGAGCCAGCCCGGGATCAGGAACGCGGCCACGACCTCGAGAACGGCGATGGCGAGCTTGGCGCCGGGGTTCAGCGATCGGTAGAAGCCGGTCGGACGCCGGGTCACGAAGTCGGGCAGGCCGGCGGATTCGGGCAATCCTGATGGCAGTCCGTCGGTCACGCTGGCCTTCGCCGCCTACTCGGCGACGGCTTCGGGCTCGGCCGAGATCGCCTTCTCGCCGTTGGGGAACCGGGCCACGAACCGCCGCGACAGGCTGCCGATGACGAAGAAGACGACGAAGGACGTGATCATCTTGTCGAGCGGGTCCGAGAGCAGCCCCTGCTTGAGGGTCGACTGGTACAGGCTGTCGCCGCCGGCCCGGAACGCGGCCACGAGGGCATCCGTTCCGCCGCCGGTGACTCCGCCATACACCACCGCGCTGATGGGCGCGGATACGAGCGCGGCGGCAATGCCGGTGACCAGACCGGCGCCGATGGCCAGCACCGCCCCGACGTCGCGGCGCAGGTACAGCGCCGCGCCCACGAGCACGACGTAGACCGCCATGACGAGCAGGAAGAAGATCCGCGAGCGGTCGAACGTATCGGCCGAGAAGCCGGTGATCGTGGTGTAGTCGGCGGTGCTCGCATAAGCCCGCGAGTACGTGTAGAGGGCCAGCAGCCCCACGAGAACGCGCTGCCACGACTGCGGCCACGACGCCTCCACGCCCGGATCGCCGCGGCCGGAAGAGCCCGAGCTGGCCCCACAACCCGGCGAGCAAGCCGATCACCCCGGCCGTGATCGCGAAGGGCCCGATCGACGTCGTGCCGATTGGCGAGGGCAGCAGGTATCCCCAGATCAGGTTCGAGAGGATGCCCGTCAGGGCTCCCGCGAGCGGTCCGGCGAGGACGCCCATCAGGATCGTCCCGATCGAGTCCAGATAGATCGGCAGCTTGACTGCCTGCTGGACTGTGGCTCCCAGAACGATGTTGATCGCGATCGCGACCGGCATCAGGACGATGACGCGGGTCGTGAACTGGCGAGCTACCCAGCGCCGCAGCAACTCCATCTCTCCTGCTCCTCACACGCATGTGCAGCGCGGCCAGGTCGGATGAGTCGGGTGCCGCGCGAGCACAGCTTGCCAGGTCCCAACCACGTGCGCAGGACGCGGGCCGATCCGTCGCGGCGACGCCGGCGCGGCCGGCGCGGCACGGGCGGCGGCCCGGGGCCGGGAGCTAGAAGGCGGCGGCGAGAGAGCCGAGGCGCTCGACGAGGCGGTCGAAGAAGGAGTCGATGTCCGCCTCGACGGCAACGTCCACGTTCGGCGGCTTGCCCCAGACCCGCCGCCAGTCCGTGACCGTCTCGCCGATCGTGAGGCGGCCGCCAAGCTCCACGTCCACGGTGACCGGCTCCACCCGGACGAGCGAGGGATCGAGCGCCGTGGCAAGGGCCAGCGGATCGTGGATGAAGGCGCCGTAGAAGCCGTCGTATCGGGAGTGGAACTCCATGTAGAAACGCAGTGCGTCGGCCACGTAGCGGATGACCGGGTTGGTCGCGCCGCCCGACGAAGAGCCGCCAGCCTGGGCGCCGCCCGCCGTGGCACCGCCCGCCGTGCCCGCCGTCCCGCCCGGCCGGGAGCCGCCTCGCCGGGAGCCGTCGGGCGAACAGCCGGCTCGGGCGGCCATCTCCGCCAGGTGGGCGGGCAGCAGCTTGGCCCGTTCCGTGACGTCGAGACCGAGGGCAATCGGCCGGGTCGAGTGTTCGGCCTCGCGAGTCGCCGATCCGGAGTCGCGCCAGCTGCCCGAAACGCCGTGAGAAAGCCCGCCGAAGGCTTCGAAGACGATCTTCGCCGCCTCGGGGTCGCAGTTGACGTTCCACTCGGTAGTGGGCGCGGTGTTGCCGGCCGATCGATAGCTGCCGCCCATGACCACCAGCCGCTTCAGCAGCCGTGGCAGCTCCGGCTCGCGAAGCACCGCCAGGGCCACGTTCGTGAGCGGCGCGAGCGTGACCAGGGTCAACTCCCCGGGTCGGCGGCGCGCTTCGGCGACGATCAGGTCCGGGCTGAACCGTGGCGAGACGGCGGTTCGAGCGGGCGGGAGCTCGGCATAGCCGATGCCACGAGGGCCGTGCGTCTCGGGCGTGGTGACGAGGGGACGAGCAAGCGGCCTGGTCCGGCCCAGCGCGACCTCGACGTCGGCACGACCGGCGAGCTCCAGAACGGCCCGGGTGTTCTCGGCCACCTGCCGGGCATCGACGTTGCCGGCGGTGCACGTGACCGCCACGAGCTCGCACTCCGGCGAAGCGGCCGCGTACAGCAGGGCGAGGCTGTCGTCGATCCCGGTGTCGCAGTCGACGAGGATCGGGATCTTGTCGCCGGAACTCTGGCGGTCGCTCATCGCTGCGGATCGTAATCGATGGCGGAACGCGCGACCCGAACTCTCAGTTGCGGGCGAAGATTCTGCGGGTCGCGAATGAGCCACGGCCCGCCAGAAGCCTTCGTACTCGAGCACCAGGCCCTCGGAGTCGACGGTCAGGTCGGCCGAGAAGTCACCGGATCGATACCGCCAGCGGGCCAGTTCGAGGCGCTCGTAGATCTGGTCCAGCCGCTCGATCGAGAAGTCCTGCGTCCGAATCCAGGCGGCCGCGATCCCGGCCGAGCCGCCGATTTCGAGGCCGAGCCGCCGAATTGGCAGCGTGTTCGTCGCCGGCGTCCACTCGAGATCCACGTCCAGGCAATCGTCGAGCTCGGCCGCCGGGACCCCGCCAACGAACCAGGACCCCGCGCCGTTCGAATTCGAGGTTCAGCGATTGGGGCTGACCGAGCCCGAACTTCGTGGCTCTGACGCTTCGGGTCCGCCAGCGTTCGTCGACGTCGACCTGGTAGACGATGTGGATCGGGCGGGACTGCTCCACGGTCAGGACGAGCCCGGAGAGGCGGTGACCGTTTGGAACCTCGGTCAGCTCGCATTGCTCGGTGCCGGGCACGTCCGCGCGCGGCGAGCTGGCCGGATCGTTGCCAGAGCACAGTGCCCACGATGCTTCCGTGACCTCCGGCGCCAGCTTGCGACGGATCGGCCGAGAAGGTGCGGCGGGCGAGTGCCGGGCTACCGCCTGGCGCGTCAGGTGGCCCCGGGCCGCGGACCCGCCTCACCGGCCGGGCTCGGCGTCGGCCGGCGGAGGGGCTGCGGTACCGGCGGTACCGCGTCGTCGGCGGCCGGCAGCGGGGTCCGGGACCGGGCGGTACTCGCCGCCGGCGCGGGTCATGAAGCCCGCGTTCACCAGGTATCGCCGAAGCGCGGCCACGTCCTCGTTGTAGGCCCGCAGCCGCGTGTTGACCTCCGGCTCCGTGTAGGCACGGTCCTCGGCGAAACAACTCTCCATCAGGAAGCGGAGGATCACCCGCCGCTTGGCGTCCTGGGCGGGGATCGAGACCAGCTTCCCGTTCCTCATGAACGCGTTCATCACGCGCTCTTCGGCCGACAGCGGACCACGGTTCGCCGGCCGCGTGTTCACCAGATCGTGGATGATGCGGCCCGCCAGTTCCGGCACGCGGCCGATCCGCCGGCAGCGTCTCGCCGGGTTCGTCCGAACCGAGCGGCTCCAGGGAGTCGAGCTGACTCTGGAGCAGCGACTCGGGCATGAAGCTGCCGGAGCGGTGTTCCATCCGGGCCGCCAGCACCTTGGCCGGGGCGGTCAGACAGACGAAGGCCACGGACGGATGCCCGTCCCGGAGCAGGTCGCGGTACTCGCGGCGGAGCGCGGAGCACGTGATCAGGGCGTTCTCTCCGGCCCGCTCGCGTTCGCCGATCCACTCGGCGATGGATCGCAGCCACGGCCAGCGGTCCGCGTCGGTCAGCGCGTGACCGGCCTCCATCTTGGCCACGTTCTCTTTCGAGTGGAAGTTGTCGCCTTCGGCGCTCGGCCAGCCGAGCCGCAACGGCCAGCTCGACCATGACGGTCGTCTTGCCCGAACCGGAGACGCCCATCAGGACGAGCGTTCGAGTTGCCGCGGCTTCGGAAGTCACGTCTCGAGCCTCAGGCCGGCTGCTTGGCGACGAGCGGGCGCACCTCGGTCGCGAGCCGCTCGAGCGTCTCTCGATCGTAGGGCGCGGGCATCTCCACGATCGCGGTCCGGAAGCCCGCGTCGCCGTACTCGAGGAGGCGCTCGGCGATCGTCTCGGGCGTGCCGAAGAGCGGCCGCGAAGGCTCGATCGACCGCTCCAGCGCCGTCTGGTTGAGATCCATCCAATTGCGCCACTCGGCTCGGGCGGCTTCCTCCGAGTCGCGGATGACGATCCAGAGGTTGATGCTCCGCTCGATCTCCTTCTCGTCCCGGCCGACCTCCTCGCAATGCCGGCGCAGGACGCCGTCGAGCTCGCGGACTTCGTCGGGCAGGCCGAAGGCGTTCCACATGTCCGCGTACTTGGCGATCGTTCGGAGGGTCTTGGTGCGACCGTTCCCGCCGATCAGGATGGGCAGGCGTTTCTGGATCGGCAGCGGCAGGATCGCGAGGTCCTTGAAGGCGTAGTGGCCGTCCGCCGGCGAGGTGACCTTCTCGCCGGAAGTGAGAGAGCGCACGGCTGCCACGGACTCGTCGAGCCAGTCCAGGCGCTGGCCGATGCTCTTGCCGAAATCGAAGCCGAACTCGTTGTGCTCGAGCTCGAACCAGGCGCCGCCCATGCCGAGGACGGACCGCCCGCCAGAGACGTGGTCGAGGGTCGTGGCCATCTTGGCGACGAGCCCCGGATTTCGGAAGGTGTTGGCCCCGACCATGAGGCCAACCTTGACCCGCTGGGTCGCCATGGCCCAGGCCGTGATCGTGGTCCAGCCTTCGGCGATGGGCTGGTCGGGGTTGCCGAAGATGGCCTTGACGTGATCCCACGTCCAGAGCGTCTCGTAGCCCAGCCGGTCGATCGCCTGGGCGCTGTCGAGCAGATCCGTCCAGGTACCCGTTTGATTCCAGAGAACGATGCCGACCTTGAATCCGTCCACCGAATCTCTCCCTGCGCGAGGCTTCTCTGCGGAGCGTAGCCGGACGACCCGCGATCGGGAACGGGCGGCGATCGACTGTACCGAAATGGGCGGCCCGGCACGCGATGCGGCCCTTGGGGACGGCCGAGTCCGGTCGAGTGCCGGTCGAGCGCCGGGGGCGCCATAATCCGGCAATCGGTTCGCGAGTTCGCGGTTCGCAAGTTCGCTGGGAGGAGTCCGAAAGCATGGCCGACCAGGCAGTCGTTCGTGTCGGGGTCGTTTGCGGCAGCCGCTCGGACTTCCCGGTGATGGAGAAAGCGACCGCGCTGCTCGACAGCCTGGGTATCGGGAGCGAGCTTCACGCCATCTCGGCCCACCGCGCGCCGGCGCTGCTGGATCGATTCGTCGACGGCGCTTCCGGAGCGAGGAATCCGGATCTTCATCGCCGGGGCCGGCGGCGCCGCACATCTCGCGGGCGTCATCGCCTCCAAGACGCTCCTGCCGGTCATCGGCGTGCCGATCCCCACCCAGGTCGCGGGCGGCCTCGACTCGCTCCTCTCGATCGTCCAGATGCCGAAGGGCGTTCCCGTGGCCACGGTGTCCGTCGGCGGCGCGGAGAACGCGGCCCTCCTCGCGGCCGAGATCCTGGCCCTGTCCGATCCGGACCTGCGCGTCCGGCTGCAGGCCTACCGCGACGGCCAGACCCGGGCCATCGAAGCTGACGCCTCCAATCAGGACCTCGCCGGGGAAGCGGCGGGCCGCTAGCTCGTGGAGAAGATCCCGATGAGCCAGGTTCGACTCGGCCAGGGCGGAGTGCCGGACTGGCTCCAGCCGATGATCCGCTTCTGCTCCAGATGCGGCACCCCGCTCGAATTCGGGCCGGTTTCGGGCGAGGATCGGCAGCGCCTGGCATGCCCGAGCTGCGGCTTCATCTTCTACGTCAACCCGCGACTGGTGGTGACCACGCTCCCGATCACCGAGCGCGGCGAGGTAATCCTCATCAAGCGCGGCATCGAACCCGGCCTGGGAATGTGGGCTCAGCCGGGCGGGTTCCTGGAGATCGACGAGACCGTGCACGAGGCCGCGATCCGCGAGACGCTCGAGGAGACGGGACTCGAAGTGGAGCCCGGAGCCATCGTCGGGTTTGTATTCGCGCGTCGCCGCGGCCGTGGTCGTGGTCGCGTTCGAGGCGCGGATCCTGGGCGGAGAGCCCACGGTCACGCCCGAGTCGCTCGAAACGCGCCCGTTCGCTCCGGAATCGATCCCCTGGACGGAGATCGCCTTCGAGACGAGCCTCCACGCCCTCCGCGATTGGGTCGCCCAGGTTCGCCCGGACCTGCCCCTGCCGGACCTTGCCGATCACCCCCGCGACTTCGGGGCCTGAGCCTCAGGCGTCCCCGCTCTCGACGTAGCGCGGCAGCGTGACCGTGAAAGCGGCGCCGCCGCCGGGCCGCTCGCCGACGGCAACACTTCCGCCCATGGCCTCGACGAGGCGCCGGACCACGAACAGCCCGATGCCCGCCCCGGGCAAGCGGTTCGTGGCCTCGAGCCGAGTGAACAGTTCGAAGATTCGGGTTCGTTCGGCCTCGCTAATTCCCGGGCCGTCGTCGGAGACCGTGACCGACACCGAATTGCCCCGAACGTCGACCTGGACCCACACCCGGCTCGTGCCGTATTTGGCCGCGTTCCCCAGGAGATTGCGCAGGACGTGCTCCAGGTAGTCCTCGTCGCCCGTGACCGGAGGCACACCTTCGGGGACGTGGCAGATGAATTCGCGCTCCGGCCAGGCCGCGGCCATTGAGGCGACCACCGCCCCGAGCTTGTGCTGGACCAGGGCCGCGCCTCGCATGGTCATGTCGAAGCCGCGCTCGGCGCGAGCCAGAACGAGCAGGTCGTCGACCATGCGATTGAGCCGCTCGGATTCGGCGACGATGTCCTCGGCGAGCTCCTTGCGAACGTCGACCTCGAGGCGCTCGCCCTTGACGGCCAGGAACTGCGAGGCGGCGTAGATCGTGGTCACGGGCGTCCTGAGCTCGTGGGACAGAACCCCCAGGAACGCATCGCGGAGCTGCTCCGCTTCCTTGCGATCGCTGATGTCGAGCGTCACTACCACTGCGCCGGCGATCTGATCCGCACCGCCGAAGATCGGAGCGCTCGTCTGCAGGATGACGGCCTGGGTTCCGTCGGACCGGAGGACTCGGATCTCCTCGTTGACCACGACCTCGCCCGTCGCCAGCGACCGAGCCGCGGGCACATCCTCGGGCCGGTACTCGACGCCGTCGTTCCGAAGGCACTTCCACGCGTCGAGCGCGTTGCCGCCGGCCTCGAGTGGATCCGAGCAGCGGGCGATCGCGTCGTAGGCCGCATTCCGATAGAGGAGCGTGCCGCTGCCGCCCACGATGGTCACACCCACGGGCATCTGGGCCACGACGACGTCGAGCATCCCGCGCGCTTCGCGTTCGGCTTCCTGCAAGCGCAGGCGTTCGAGGGCGAAGGCCGCGGCGTTGGCGATCGACATGAAGAACGACAGCTCGTTCTCGGGGAACGGGCGCGGTTCGAATCCGAGCGATACGCCGCCCACCGTCCGGTCGCCCGTGCGCATCGGAAAGGCGACGCGGCCGCGATCCTGCATTTCGACGGCCACCGCCGCGATCGAACCGTAGCGACGGCCGAAGCCATCCGAATCGAGCACGATCGGCTCGACCGGAGAGGGCGGCGTCGCGGATGGGGGTCCGAACGTCGGGGGAAGTCGAGGCGATGCGCATCACGGATTCGTGGGCGAAGCCGAAGGCGCCGATGATCGTGATCGCTTCCGTTTCCGGCGCGATCAGCGCCACGATGCCGTCCAGGGCCTGGCTGACCCGCCTGACCGATTCGAGCAGCAGTTCCGCCACCTCGGCCCGGGTCTCCGCGCCGAGCAGCGCCGTGCTCAGGCGGGCCAGCTCCGAAGCGCGTTCCCGCGCCGCCTCCAGCTCGGCCGTCCGCTCCCGAACGCTGTGCTCCGAGCTCCTCGGCGCGACGGCGCTGGGCGTTACGCCGTTCCGTGACGTCGCGCCAGGTCACCGCCAGCGACTCGCCGATCCGGCGGCCCCGGATGTCGAAGACGCGCTGCAGCCGCTGCGCCGCCCCAGACGTCCTCGTAGTCCGTGTCGTCGAGGACGATGGGTTCGCCGGTATCGACCGCCCTCGCGTACAGCTCGAGCAAGCCGGAACCCTGGTGCTCGGGCAGGAACGAGAGCAGCGACTTGCCGACGAGCGGCTCCGAAGGTGAGAGGTGGTTGGCCTCGTAGGCCGCGTCGTTGGCGAATTCGTAGATGAAATCGACGATCCGCCCTGAACCGTCGCGAACCGCCCGAATGATCACGAACGCGTCCAGGAGGACGTCGGCGGTGGTCTGGAACCGCTGCTCGGACGCGTTGAGAGCGGCTTCGGCTCGCTGCCGTTCGGCCGCGTCGGCGAGCGTCGTGATGCCGTGCGAGACGTCGCGGCCCAGTTCTTCGAGCAGCTCGATCTCCGAGGCGTCGAATCGCCTGGGCGAGTCCGCGTACGCGGTCAGTACGCCGAAAAGCTCGCCGGCCTTGTAGAGCGGCAGCCCGATCGAGGACCTGAAGCCGTGGGCGAGGGCCTCGTCTCGCCAGGGCGCCATTCGCGGGTCCGTCGCGATGTCGTCGCATGACACCGTGGCTCGCTGCCTGATCGCCTGCCCCGTTGGCCCTTCCGAGCGCGGCCCCTCGAGCTTGATCCCGACGTTGTCGAGATAGCCGTCGACCTGGCCCGCCGAGGCGATGGGTTTGACGGCGCCCGTTACGCCATCGATGCCGCCGACCCAGCTCATACGCATCCGGCCGACCGACACGATCGTCTGGCAGACGGACTCGAGAAGCGACGCCTCGCTCGTCGCATGCTCGATCGCCCGGTTCGTGCGGGTCAGGACCAGGTACATCCGGGCGAGCCGGGCCGCCAGGTCTTCGAGCTGCTCAATTTCCATCGACGAGGTTAAGGCGTCCTGGCTCGTCAAAGCTGGCCCCTCAGCGAGGTGGAATGGCAGCAGTTTACGCGCCGCGACGCTGCGGGCACCACCGCCCGCGTGCCAAAATCCAGGCATGCCGAAGTCGCTCGATCCCCAGACCATCGCCCTCCTGGTGATCCCATTCATCGTCCTGGAACTCGGGCTGATGCTCTATGCCCTGTACGACCTCTTCCAGGAAGACCGGCGGGTTCGGGGCGACAGCAAGATCATGTGGGCCCTGATCATCGCCTTCCTCAACATCGTCGGCCCGCTCGTCTACTTCTTCGTGGGACGCGACGAGTCGCGCGGCGCGGAGAGCAACCAGGGCATGCGGGCGACGACGTCCACGGAGCCGATCGACCGGATCCTGGCCACCTGGCCCAAGCTCCCGGCGACGCCCGAGGGCCAGACGGCCGCACCCGCCATCGCCACCACCGCGCTGACCAAGCGCTACTCGGGTGGAGTCGTGGCCCTGGACCATCTCAGCCTGACGGTCCCGAGCGGCAGCATCTTCGGCTTCCTCGGACCCAACGGCGCCGGAAAGACCACGACGCTCCGACTTCTCACCGGCCTCGCCCGGGCGACCGATGGAACCGGCCAGGTGGCCGGCATCGACATCGGCGCCACGGACGGCCGGCTGGCCTGCAACATCGGCTACCTGGATCAGGACCCGCGGTTCTACGGCTGGATGCGCGGCCGCGAGCTGCTGAACATGGTCGGCCAGCTCCACGGACTGCACGGCCGCGAGCTCAAGCAGCGCGTCGGCGAGGTGCTCGAGATCGTCGGCCTGTCGGGCGCCGCCAACCGTCGGATCGGCGGCTACTCGGGCGGGATGCGCCAGCGGCTCGGGATCGGGCAGGCGCTGATCAATCAGCCCCGCGTCCTCTTCCTCGACGAGCCCGTCAGCTCGCTGGACCCGGAAGGACGGCGCGACGTCCTGGAGATCGTGTCGCGGCTGCGGGGGACGGCCACGGTCTTCATGAGCACCCACATCCTCAACGACGTGGAACGGGTCTGCGACCGCGTGGCCATCCTGAACGTGGGCCATCTCGTGGTCGAGGGTCCGATAGACGAGCTCCTCGATAGATATGCCCAGCCGATCTACGAGTTGGAGCCCGAGCCGCAGCAGGCCGGCGCACTCGATAGGTTGGCCGGCCTGCTGCGCGGGCAGCCCTGGGTCCGCGAGATCCAGCCCACGCCGGACACGCTGCGAGTCTTCGTCAACGATCCCAAGATCGCGGGTCCGGCGATCCTGCCTGCGATCGCCGGCAGTGGCGTGACGCCTGGCCCGCTTCGAGCGGGCGCGGCCGAGTCTCGAGGATGTGTTCCTGCGGCTCGTGGCCGAGCGGCCCGAGATCGCCGTCGCTCCTCCGGTCAACGTGCCCGTGTGGGGCCTGGATGCGAGGGGACGACGATGATGGGCTTCCGAGTACTCCTCGCCAAAGAGCTGCGCGAGCAGTTCCGTACGGGCCGCCTGATCGCGGTCGCGGCGGTCTTCATCCTCTTCGGAATTCTCGGCCCGCTGACGGACCGCTACCTCAAGGAGATCCTCGACGCGGTCGGCACCCAGGGCGGAGGCATGACCTTTACGGTCCCGGCGCCGTCCCTGCAGGGCGACCTCGCCCAGGTCCTCAAGAACCTCTCGCAGTTCGGCATCATCTGCGCGCTGCTGCTGGGCATGGGTTCCGTGGCCTGGGAGAAGGAACGCGGCACGGCCGGCATGATCCTGACCAAGCCGGCGTCCCGGGCCGCATTCCTGGCCGCCAAGCTCGTGGCCATCTCCGCTCAATCTTGCCCTGGCCGTGTTCCTGGGCTGCGGGCTCGGCTACCTGTACACGGCCCTGCTCTATCCCGAGGCCTTCCCTCTCGGTGGCTACGTCGCGATGGCGGCGATGCTCTGGTGGACGATGGTCGTGTTCGTCGCGATCACGCTCCTGGGCAGCACGGTCACGCGATCCGCAATCGCCGCGGCCGGCCTCGGTTTCGTGGCATTCCTGGTTCTCGGCATCCTCGTATCGCTGCCGATGATCGGTCCCTGGTCGCCGCTCGGGATCCTCACGCCGGCCCAGCACCTCGCCCTGGGCGAGCCCACCGGCGACTTCCTCTGGCCCCTCGCCTTCAACCTGGCCCTGGTTCCCGTGCTCGTCGCCCTGACCTGGGTGTTCTTCCGGCGCCAGGAGGTCTAGGCCCGCGGCGTTCCTCCGCCGTTGGCGGCCGGAGACTGGCAGACGATGGACAAGATCTCGTCGCCGCGGCTGCCCCCATCGAATCCAACGTCCAACCGGCCCGGATGCCCCGAAATCGGCCAAAGACCGCCGGATTTCGCTCGCCACGGACGATTCCGGACCCGAATCCGGATCGACCACGACCCGATCGCCCGCACTTCACGAATAACGCCCGCCTGAAGAGCGTTGTTCAACTTCCGGGGCAGCCGGGCCGGCGGCGGACTCGGCGGCCGGGCACTGCGGCTCGCGGGGTTCGGCGCGCGGCGGGCGGGACTCGGCGGGCGGGGACACGGCGGGCGGACCTGCCCTTGCTCGCGGCCCTCGGCTACTCCGACCTCCAACCCGCGAGGGTGGGCCCACAACATCGCCGCCGACCCTTCGGGCAGGAGCCGTTCCGCGTCGCACCACGTTGCGCCGGCCCCGCGCGAGGGGTCCAGACTCCGCCGGTCCAGCCAGATGGAAAGGAGTATCAGGATGCTGTGCGACTGTCACGTCTACCCCACGCTGCCGGCCAGCGACATGGCTCGGGCGCGGCGGTTCTATGAGCAGACCCTCGGTTTCGAGCCGGTCCTCGTCACGCCGGGTGGCGTCATGTACGACGCCCTCAGCTCGCAATTCTTCGTCTATCCGACCAACGTCGCGGGCACGAATCAGGCCACCGCGCTCGCCTTCGAGGTAGACGACCTCTCGAAGATGGTCAACGACCTGAAGGGCCGGGGTGTCCGATTCGAGGAGTACGACATGCCGGAATTCAAGACGAACAACGGCATCGTCCAGACTCCCGACGGGCCCGGAGCCTGGCTCAAGGACACCGAAGGAAACATCCTCGCCATCTTCCAGCCGGTCCAATCACCCCAGTGGCCGCGCGAGAAGGTCGAGGCGGGCCGATCCATCTAGCTCCCAGCCGGAGCCCGCGAGTTCGCGGGGCTCCACGCTTCCCGAGGACCGGCTTCGGACCAGCATCCGAGGCCGGTTCCGACTAACCGGGTCCGACACTCTCCGGCGGCCGGCCGAGCCCGAACGGGCCGAGCCCGAACGGAGGTCGGCGGCGCGCCGGCGTCCCTATCCGCCCCACCGTGCAATTCTTGAACAACTTCCATGAGGTGAAAGTTATTCAAGGGTCGAGGCGGCAACGGAGCCGGCGAGCGTCACGGAAGCGCGGCCATGGCCCCAGACCCGGCCGAAACCAGGTGTCAGGCCCGAAATTCGGACGGAAGAAGGGGGAATCGAGGGCCGAATACGGGACGAACCCGGCGAGACTCTTCGGACTTCTCGAATAACTTCCGCCTGAAGGAAGTTGTTCAAGTTCTCGCCGGCGCGGCAGGCAGTCACACCCGCGGGCCGGCCGAGCCCCGCCGGCGGTCGGCGGCGGCGACGCGACCCCAGCCCGCGCCCCGTCCCCGGGCCTAACCCGCCTTCTGGCCTCGGACCAGGCGCGCGGGCTCGAGGGCGGTGCGCTTGCCGCGATTGGCCATGGCCTTGGCCAGGGCGACGTCGTGGGCGTGCTGCTCGATCGAATCGTCGAGACCGGCCAGCGCCACGCGGGCCGGCGACACTCCCTCGGCGCGCCCCACCGCGATCCGAATCAGCTGATCGGTGAGCCACGGGTTCTTGGGCAGGACCGGGCCGTGCAGGTACGTGGCGAAGACGTTGCCGGATCGAGCCCCTTCCAGTTCGTCGCGGCCGTTGTTGCCGGCCCCCGCCAGAACGTGGCCGAAAGCCTCGCACCCGGCGCCGAGAGTCGTGAGCCCGGAGTGGTTCTCGAAGCCGACCACCGTCTCTTTGGTCCCGTTGATCTCGACCTCGCAGGCCGCGTGCTGCATGAACCGCTGCGGTCCGCCGCGAGTCTCGAGGTCCAGGATCCCCGCGCCGAGCATCTCCTCGCCCGCGTTCGAGATGTAGCGATGGCCGAGCAGCTGCAACCCCGCGCAGACGGCGAAGATGATCACTCCATCGCCAACCGCCGCCCGGAGCGACGGCGCCTTCAGCGCGAAATCGGCCGCGGCGACGGCCATCTCCACGTCCTGGCCGCCGTGGAACAGGACGATGTCGAAGCTCCGGAAGTCGGGCGTCTCGCCCTTCTCGACGGCCACGACGTCCACGGGGATGCCCCGCCACTGGGCCCGGCGCTGGAGCGCCATCAAGTTGCCCCCGTCCCCGGCCACGTTGAGCAGCGAGGGGTAGAGATGCGCGATCCGGAGTGGGCGGTGATCCCGCGAATGCTCCGAGGACGGCGAGTGGAGGGCCGGTGCCGGCACGTTCGGCACGGCCGGCTGTGACGACAGCGACGAGGACGAAAGGTCGAGGAGCGCCGGGCTCTCCGGCCGAGCGGAGGCGTCGTCGGCGGTCCCAGGCGCCCCGGAGGTCGCCGGTCGAGTCGGCGGCACTCCCCAAGGTCGAGGCGAAGCCGGGCTCGGCGGCGGCCAGGGCTTCGGCGGCGTCCCGGTCGGCCTCCGCGTCGGTCATCTTCGGTCGAGTTCCCCGCGCCGAAGTGGGGCCTTCGCGGGCCGCGATCCGGCGAAACCTGTCGCCCGGGTCCATCTGGTAGTCCGACGGCGCGCCGCCGCCGGGGAAATGTCGGTGCTCCGGCTTGTGGAGCCCCTCTTCGCCGGTCGAATCGGGCTTGGGTGCGCCGGGGGCCTGAGACGGCGACGTCGAAGCCGACTCGAGCGACGGCTCGACAGCCGGCCGAGCCTGGGACTGAGCCGGCTCCGGCGACTGCTTCGAGCTGCCCGCGCCGGGCTGCTTCGGGGCGGCGCCGGGCTTCAGGCCAGCCGCGGACCTGGCCGCGGGCTTCGGCCCGGTCACGGGCTTCGGCGCAGCCACGGGCTTCGGCGCCGGCCGCGGGCTTCGGCCCGCCAGCCGCGGGCTTCGGCGCAGCCACGGGCTTCGGCGCAGCCGCGGGCTTGGTCGGTCGCGGGTTCTTGCCCGTCTTCGGATCGCTCATACGGCCCAGTATCTCCCGGTCCAGCCCCGCCGCCTCATGTCGTTGCGAAGCTCGATGAGTGGCGTGTAGCCCGACAGCACGACCAGCCGCCCGCCGGGGAGTATCCGCGTCAGCGCCTCGTCGAGCGCCGCCCGGCGATCCACGACGATCTGCATCTTGCTCGTCGGCACGCCCGCGTAGTGGAGCCGGTTGGCCAGTTCGTCGGCTCGGGTGCCCGAGACGACGACTCGCTCGAGCTTCGGGGCCATCGTTTCGAAGTCGACGTCCCAGAGCCAGCCGAAGTCCTCGCCGTCGACGAGCGTGTTCGACGCGGCGATCAGCAGCTGCTTGGGCTCGTCCTCGGTCGCGAGGGCGCGGAGCGTGGTGTTGTAGCTCGTCGGGTTCTTGGCGAACGCCAGGACGATCTCGCGACCGCCGGCATCGATCCGCTCCAGCCGTCCGAACGCCGGCCCGACATCGGCCAGCGATTCGGCGGCGTGATCGAGCGAGACGCCCAGACCCACGAGGATCGCGATCGCGCCGGCGGCGTCGTAGGCGATGTGCGTGCCCGCCTGCGGGATCTCGATCTCCAGCTTGGCGCCCTTGACCTGGATCTCCATGCGCGTCCAGTCGAGGCCCGGCGATCTCGAGCGACGTCACGGCCACGTCCAGCTTGGGGCGGGAGAAGCCGCATGACGGGCAGCTGTAGTCGCCCATGTGCGAGAGGTAGACGTAGCGGTACTTGAGGTCCGCGCGGCATTTGGGGCAGCGGATCGTGTCCGCGGCGCGGGTGATCTGATCGGTGGAGCGCTTGAGCTGCAGCCCGAACGTGACGCGCTTGCCCGTGCGTCCCGAGGCGAGCGTGGCGACCATCGGATCGTCCGCGTTCACGATCAGAGCGCGAATCGGCGGGCAGCGCCGCCGCCACGGACTCGATCGCGTCGGCCACGGCGTAGATCTCGCCGAAGCGGTCCAGCTGATCGCGGAAGAGGTCCGTGACGAGGAGCGCCCGCGGCAGCGTTTCCGGCGCCACTTGCGGCAGCGCGCCCTCATCCACCTCCGCCACGAGGACGCCGTCGGGAAGACGGCCGCTCAGCGAGGCGTGGCTGACGGCGAGGCTCGTGACGCCCTGGATCAGATTGGCGCCCGCCGAGTTGTGGCAGACGCTGATCCCCTCGCCGCGAAGCAGCGCGGCGGTGAAGCGGGCGGTCGTCGTCTTGCCGTTGCTGCCCGTGATCGCGACGAGCGGCACGCCGCGGGCCCGGACGAGCTTCTCGAGGATGCAGCGGATCCACTCGGCGGGCGACCATGCCGGTGATGGCGGTGCCGCCGCCCCGCCCCATCAGTCGAGTGGCGCACGGCCGCGCCCTTGCCGGCAATCAGGGCAAGTACGCCGCGGGCGGAGATGGACGTCGAGTCGCCAGCGGGACGCCGGTCGATGAGGCTGGTCACGGCGGGCAGTTTACCGGGTCGGAGCGCGAGTCCGCCGCGTCGAGGCGCCCGGGCACGCTTCGGCGAGGGGATCGCGCCGGCCACTCCGCGCCCCCGGACAACTCCGCCGAGCAATCGTCGACCGCCTCCGCGCCGGCCCTCCGGCCCGCTCGGTCGCCTTTCGTAGCCCATAGGGGCCGCGTGAGATGGGCACATGGTCCAGGTTTCGCCCAGCCGGAGAGTGGGCTACGGTCAACGTATGGCCCCGAGAGATCGCCGCTCCATGCCCGGCGTCGTGCGGCATGCCCTGACCCTGACAGCCGTCTCTGCCCTGGCCCTGGCCTCCGCCGGGTCGGTCAGCGCGGCACCTCGCCTCGCCGCGAATGCCGCCTCGACGAATCCACCGGCCCTCGTGGCCGGCGCCCCGGCCACCGCCTTCCGTCGCTTCATCGCTGCCGGTCCTGCCTTCCAAGTGGCCGTCGACAGATCCTCGAGATCGGCCTTATCCGACTCCCCGGACGGCGCCGCGGCACTGCACGCGAGCGGCGCGTACAAGTTCCGCTACCAGTACCTCTGCGGCGGCGTGAACACCGGCAGCGGCTGGTCGACCTGGAACGCCAACGCCAAGTTCGCGGACCACTACGTCAACGAATCGGTCGCCGCCGGCATCACCCCGGTCTTCATCTACTACCAGATGCTCCAGTCGAAGCCCGGCATCGACGATTTCAACGCCAAGCGAGTGACCGAGAGCCAGGCCGACCTCCAGAACCTGCAGCAACACCGCGACGATGAAGTCCTACTGGGCCGACGTCCGGCTGATGTTCCAGCACCTCGGCGCCTACTCGCAGACGATCGTCATCGACGTCGAGCCCGACCTGTGGGGCTACATCGCAGCAGGCCTCGACCGCCGACCAGGCCTCGAGCGTCCCGGCGGCCGTCGCGAGCAGCGGCGACGCGGACGTGGCCGGCTTCGCCAACAACGCCGCCGGGTTCGCCCAGGCGTTCGTCAAGCTCCGCAACCAGTACGCGCCCAACGTCCTGCTCGGCTATCACATGAGCACCTGGGGCACGATGTCCGACCCCATCTTCGGGAACACGCCGCTCGACCAGATCGACGCGCTCGCCGACCGATCGGCCGCCTTCGAGCTTTCGACCGGGGCCGTCTTCGACCTCAGCTTCGGCGACCCGGCCGACCGCGACTCCGCCTTCAAGCAGATCCAGTACGGCGACGGTGGCGCGAGCCGCTGGGACGCCGCCGACTTCGCCCGCTTCGATCGCTGGATCGGCCGCTTCAACGTGGACGTGGGCCTGCGGATGGTGCTCTGGCAGATACCCCTCGGCAACACGAAGATGCGGGCCATGGACAACACCTGGGGCCACTACCAGGACAACCACGTGGAGTGGTGGCTCGGCGACGGCGCGGGAGCCAACCTGGCCTCGACCGTCAACGCGGGAGTGATCGCCCTCCTCTTCGGAGGCGGCGCCGACGGGACGACCTCGGCGGCCGACACGAGAAATGACGGCGTCACGAACCCGCCGGCGATCGACGGCAACAACACCCTCTCCTACAGCGCCGACGACGACGGCGGCTACTTCCGCCACCAGACCAACGCCTACTACGGCGCCGGCGCGATGCCCCTGCCGGCCACGGCCGCGATCCCGGCCACGCCCTCGACCTATCACCCGATGGATCCGGCCCGCCTGCTCGACACCCGCAACGGCATCGGCCTCTCGGGCAAGCTGACGGCCAATACCCCGCGGACCTTCCAGGTCACCGGGCGGGGCACGATCCCGGCCGGCGCGGTCGCCGTAACAGGCAATCTCACCGTCGTCAGTCCGTCCTCTTCCTGGGCCGTCTATCTCGGGCCGAATCCCCTGGCAAACCCGACGAGCTCGACGATCAATTTCGTCTCCGGCCACACCACCGGCAACGGACTGACCGTGACCCTGTCTTCGAGTGGCCAGCTGTCGGCGACGTTCATGTCCACGGCGGGCAAGACGACCGATCTCGTCTTCGACGTAACCGGCTACTACACGCCCGACTCTTCGGGCGACACCTACCACCCCATGACCCCGGCGCGGCTCGTGGATACGCGGATCGGCAAGGGCCTCCCGACCAGGCTGAGCGCCAATGCGCCGCAGACCTTCTCGGTCCGCGGCGCTGAAAGCGTGCCCGCCGAGGCCGTGGCCGTCACCGGCAACGTCACCGCCGTCAACTCGACCAACAGCTGGGCGGTATACGTCGGTCCCGTGACCACCGCGACGCCCGGAACTTCGACTGTCAACTTCAACGCTGGCGAGGTCGCGGGCAACAACCTGACCGTGGCGTTGTCGCCAACGGGGACGCTCTCCGCGACGTTCATGTCCACGGCCGGCAATACGACCGATCTCGTCTTCGACGTTACCGGCTACTACACCGCGGACGCCTCCGGAGCGATGTTCTCGCCGCTCACCCCGACCCGGCTCCTCGACACACGATCCGCCAACGGCATTTCCGGCAAGCTCACCGCGAACGTACCCGCGACCTTCACCATCGCCGGCCGCGGCCAGGTTCCGGCCCATGTCGTCGCCGTCACCGGCAACCTGACCGTGGTCGACGAGACGAACGGCTGGGCCGTATATCTCGGGCCCGCACCGGCGAGCGCGCCCACGACGTCGACGATCAACTTCGTCAAGGGCGACGTGAAGGGCAACGGCCTCGTCGTGGCCCTGAGCCCCGAGGGAACGCTCTCGGCGACGTATATATCGTCTGGGGGCAGCACCACACATCTGGTGTTCGACGCGACGGGTTACTTCATCCTGCTGGCGTAAGCGCCTGATCGAGAGGGTCGGCCAAGGCCATAATGTCGCCGTAGAGTCTGCGCGGCTGCAGAGGGTTCAACCGGGCCTTTGCGTGCCTGGGGTGAGCAAGAGTGGGAGACTCCCGTGGATCGCAAGTGGCGTGTTTTGCTGTCGTTGTCCAGCGCGTCGTTGCTGGCGCTCTCCCTGGTGACGGGCGAAGCCGGTGCTCAATCGGCGACTACCTCGGGGCGAGGGGCGGCCCCGGTGGCGGGGGCTTACCAGAAGCCTGACTCCGCTCCCCCGAACCAGCCAGGGCAGGCAGATAACACTGACTGCACATCCACGCACCTCGCCCCTCTCCTGTACCGAGCATCCGCCGCCGGACCTGATGCGCTCGAGCGCACGGCGGCTGCGGCAGTGCCACATCCGTGTACGCCGGCCGAGCTGGCCAAGGTTGGCGGGCAGCAGCACCCAACAACGGGTAAGGCGCTACCGCTCACTACGGCTCCTCGATTGACCGAGCCGCCCACAGTAACGCCCGCCGCAGCTCTCCCTCTCGACGTCGCTTCGGTGAAGGTCAGCGGCCGGCTGACAAATTCAGGCGGCACGGGCCTGCCCTCCATTAGCGTTTCCGCGATCGACCCTAATGCAGTCTGGGCTTCGTTCGGAAGCACTACTACGGCGTCCGACGGCACGTACTCGATCGCCCTTCCTACGGGCACCACCTTCCTCATCCGGATGGACGACTCCGCAGGAACCTATGCCACTGGCTACTACGCCGCCGACCTACCAGCCCTGGGCCACTACACGAGTGGCATCACGGCGGCCACCCACCTATCCACTGACTCCGTTGACATCGCTGGGATTGATGTCGTTTTGCCGCTTCCAGCACACATCACGGGCACGATAGTCAACGATAGCTCCGCCGGCCTGGCAAACATCTCGGTTTTCGGATGCCCGACGCAGACGCAAATCTTCAACTACTGTCCTTACGCCGCGACGTCGGACGCGGATGGGGACTACAGCCTGCCCGTTCCGCCATACGCGTCCTACACGGTTATCTTTTCGGACACCACTGAAACATATCTCTGGGGCTACTACGACGCGGACGCGACCGGCCACGTCACGATGAATGCGACCTTGGCAACCCCGCTCGCCCTCAGCACGGCCGACCAAGACAATGTAAACGTGACGCTCACAACGGCCGTCCGCATCACCGGCGTCGTCACCGGCGGCACCACGGGAACGCTGTCTGGGATTGCCGTGTACGCCTGTGGGCAAGAAACCTGCTTCACCTCCACCACGGCGAATGACGGCAGCTACTCGGTCTCGGTAGTGGGAAACGCGCAGTACACCATGGAGTTCGTCGACGAATACAGCGGCACGTACGCTCCCGGCTGGTACACGACAGATGTCGTCGGCAACTATTCGGATGGAAGCAATCCCACGCCCGTAGATGTAGCCACCTCTTCTGTGCCGGGCATAAACATCCATCTCCCTTTGGCCGCGCACGTGAACGGCACCGTTAGAAACGCCAATTCCCTAGGGCTCCAGGGCATCCTGGTGTGGGCTTGTCTGGTCGAGGGACCGTCGGGCCCTTGTTTTGCCTCATGGACTGATGCCGATGGCAAGTACTCAATTGCCATACCCCCCTACTCGAACTTCATCATCGAGCTGGACGACATCGAAGCGACCTATGCCTCGGGCTTCTACGGCCAGGCGGGTTTTGTATACACACAGAGTCTCGCCATCACACTCGTAGCCGGCGCGGGCCCCATCGACGGCATCGACGTGACCCTCCCGATGGCCGCCACGAGCACCCTGAGTGTGACTTCCGTGGCAACATGGACGGCGGGGACTACTCAGGACATATCCGTCATGGCTCTCGATGCGCTCGGCCATGTCAACCCGACCTACGCCGGGACAATTCACTTCACGTCCTCGGACGCGAGCGCAGCCTTGCCTGCCGATTACACCTTCACAGCGGCCGACGCGGGCAGACACACGTTCCCGATCGCCGCCACCTTGAAGACAATCGGGAGTCAATGGATTCGGGCAACTGACGCGGTGACCGCTTCGATCACTGGCGCCCAAACCGGCATCGTTGTCGCATTGCTGCCAGCCGCTCCAACCGGCCTCACGGCCACCAGGGGTAGCGCGTCCGCGATAGTCACCTGGGTCGCTCCGGCGTCGAATGGGTCTCCGATCTCCGGGTACCAAGTGACGAGCACTCCTGGATCGAGGACATGTGCCTGGTCTGGTGGGCCGCTGTCTTGCCAGGTTACCGGCCTGACGAATGACACGGCGTACACCTTTACGGTGAGAGCTCAGAACGCCATCGGCTGGGGACCGGCTTCTGCGCCTTCCGCGAGCATCATTCCGATTGCCGCCATTACTTCCACGTACCATCCGATAAGTCCAGCGCGCCTCCTCGATACCCGGAATGGCAACGGTTTGTCGGGCCACTTCTCCGCCAAGACACCGCGGACGTTTCAGATAACTGGTCGTCAGGACATTCCGGTTGGCGCCACTGCCGTGACGGGCAATGTGACCGTGGTTGGAAGCACTGCTGCCTGGGCGGTCTATCTTGGTCCCTCGCCGGTCGCTGATCCGACCTCCTCTACGATCAACTTTCAAGCGGGCCAGACAGCCGGCAACGGACTGACCGTCGCTCTCTCACAGGCGGGAACGGTATCGGCGACATACATGGGACCCGCAGGGGCGATCACCGACCTGGTCTTCGACGTCACAGGGTTCTACACCCCTGACTCAACCGGCCAGACCTATCATCCGATGGACCCGGTCCGCGAACTGGACACGCGAGCCGGCAACGGTTTGGATGCCAAGCTCAAGGCCAACATTCCGGCGTGCTTTGCCGTCGCCGGCCGCAATGGCGTCCCGACCGCGGCCCAGGCCGTGACGGGCAATGTGACCGTGGTCAACCCATCCTCGTCATGGGCGGTATATCTTGGGCCCCTTTCGACGAGTTCGCCCACGACCTCAGCGGTCAACTTCTCTGGAGGCACGGTGGCCGGCAACAACCTGACCGTGGCCCTCAACACCTCAGGTCAGCTGTGTGCAACGTTCATGGGTCCCGCCGGTGCCACAACTGACATCGTCTTCGACGTCACGGGATTCTATACAGCAGACTCGACCGGAGCGAGCTTTGTGCCCATCAATCCCGTTCGACTGCTCGACACCCGCGCGGGCAACGGCCTTACCGGACAGCTCACTGCCAACTCGCCTGCGACCTTTGTTGTGGCAACCCGGGGCGAAGTTCCGTCCTCCGCAAGCGGTGTCACCGGCAATGTCACTGTCGTAGGTGAGTCCGCCGGCTGGGCCGTGTTCATGGGACCCAACGCAACCGCCAGACCCACGACCAGCACGATCAACTTCATGGTCGGGGAGGTCAAGGGGAACGGCCTTACCGTAGCCCTGTCGACGACCGGAACCCTGTCTCCGACGTACATGGGACCAGCCCAAGCGACCACGCATCTCGTCTTTGACGTTACCGGCTATTTCGTCAGATAGCTTGCCGGGGCAACGCTGCCCTCGCGACTATCGCACCCATCCCGGAGACTCGAGCGGTTCGCTGAGTCTCCGGGTGGCCGAGACTGGCCCATTCGTACTGGGAATACTGGCGGCTACCGGAATTGGGCGGAACGTGGGAGTTTTGTGCGGTCGGGTAGGCTAACCTCGCCATATCTCCGACCGCCGAACGTACGGAAGGCCCGCGAAGATGCGCAAGCTCGGCATCGCGCTCGTATTCGGATTGGCGCTCGCGGGTGGATTTGGCCTGACTCCGGGCGCCGTCCAGGCGGCGGTGGGCAAAGACAAAGTCGTCATCGTCGTCGGCTCCGTCCAGGAAACCACCGCCCTGTACAAGTCATACGGCGACGACGCGGCCCTGACCTTCGCCAAATACACCAGCAACGTCGTGAAGGTCTATTCGCCCAACGCGACCTGGGCAAACGTGCAGGCCGCGGCAAAGGGCGCCAGGGTTCTCGTCTATATCGGCCACGGCAGCGGCTATCCAAATCCGTATGTCAGCTACTTGCAGCCGAACGGCGACAACGGGATGGGTCTCAACTACAGCTCCGGGCCCAACGCCAGCAGCGACAAATACACGCAGTACTACGGCGAGAACTACATGGCCCAGCTCGGGCTGGCGCCGAACGCCGCGGTCATCCTCTGGCACCTCTGCTACGCCTCGGGCAACAACGAGACGGGTGCCGGCGCGCCGACGTTGACGACGGCCAAGATTCGCGTCGATGGCTACGCGTCCGGGTTCCTGCGCGGCAACGCCCGGGCGGTCATCGCCGAGGGCGTCGGCGAGATTGATCCGTACATCGCCGCGATCTTCACCGCCAAGAAGACCGTGGACGCGGTCTGGCGATCGGCGCCCAACTTCCACGGCAACGTGACCGAATGGGACAGCGGCCGGAATGCCGGCTACGCGTCGGCCATAGACCCGGACACCGCCCATCCCGCAACGCGACGGCGACACGTACTACCGATCGCTCGTTGTTCAGCCCGGGCTGACAACCGACCAGATAGGGGTCGCGGGTGCCGTCGTGGCTCCGCCCGCCACCACGTTCCATGCCCTGGCTCCCGCTCGGATCCTCGACACGCGCCATGACCTCGGGTTGGCGGGTCCATTCCAGGCTCGCGTCGCGAGGACGTTCGCGGTCACGGGCCAGGGTGGCGTTCCCGCCGCGGCCACGGCCGTTACCGGGAACCTCACCGTCACCGGCCAGACTTCGCGCGGCTACCTGTACATCGGCCCGCTGGCCATGAACATCCCCACCAGCTCGAGCCTCAACTTCCCCACCGGCGACGACCGAGCCAACGGCGTCACGGTCGCCCTGGGCAAGGGCGGCACGCTTTCGATCACCTACGTCTCGTCCGGTCTCGGCAACTACACGGCCGACGCGATCTTCGACGTCACCGGCTACTTCACGGCCGACACCACCGGCGCCACCTTCCACGCCCTGTCGCCCGCGCGAATCCTCGATACGCGCCGGGCCCTGGGTCTGGAGGGAGCGTTCCCGAACCGGACCGCCCGAACCTTCAAGGTCGCGGGTCAGGGAGGCGTGCCCGCGACCGCGACCGCGATCACCGGAAACGTGACGGTGACCGGCCAGGGCTACGGCGGCTACGTGTACGTCGGGCCGGTGGCAATGAACATCCCGACGAGCTCGACGATCAACTTCCCGCTCGGCGACGATCGAGCCAACGGCGTCACGACCGCCCTCGGCAAAGACGGCACGCTTTCGATCACCTACGTTTCGTCGGCCCTGGGGACCTACCGGGCGAACGTGATCTTCGACGTAAGCGGCTACTTCACGGCCGACGCCACCGGCGCCGCCTTCCACGCCCTGACTCCCTCGCGGATCCTCGACACTCGCCACGGCGTGGGTCTGGTGGGCTCATTGGCCACTCGAACCGGGCGATCGTTCATGGTCGACGGCATGGGCGGCGTGCCCGCGGACGCGACGGCGGTGACGGGCAACCTGACGGTCACGGGGCAGAGCTGCCGGGGCTATCTCTATGCCGGGCCGGTGTCGATGGACATCCCGAGCAGTTCGACGCTGAACTTCCCGATCGGCGACGACCGAGCCAACGGCCTGACTGCCGCCCTGGGCGCCGACGGCACGCTCTCGGTCACCTACGTGGCATCGGCACTTGGTGGATACAGCTCGAACGCCATCTTCGACGTCGGCGGCTACTACTCACCCCTGACGCCGCCGGCGAAGTAGCCGGCTCGGGTTCAGGCGCGGCCGACGAGGGCGTCGATCCTCGCGATCAGGTCCGCGGGCGCGAACGGCTTGACCGCAAACCCAGTGTGGCCGCCCGGCAGGGTGAGAATTTGGGCCGCGGCGTCCGGATGCCCGGAGATCATCATGATCGGCAGGCCGGCGTCGAGCGCCCGCAGTCGAGCCGCCAGCTCGAGGCCGCTGATGGCCGGCATCTCGTAGTCCGTCACGACCAGGTTCGGTCGTCGCGAGGCCGCCGCCGCAAGGGCCGATGCCGCGTCGGGCTCTTCCTGAACCGTCCAGCCTTCGCGAGTCAGCAACCTGGCGATGAGGTTCCGAACGGCCGGTTCGTCGTCCACGACGAGAGCCAGCTGCGTCGCCGCTGCGGCCCGCGAGGCGCGCCCGGAACGAGCGCCTGGGCGTGGCTTCACCAGAGGTTCTCGAACGGGTACCGGTCGAGGTCGAGGGGCGGTGTGCGCAGCCATTTCCACCTCGGAACGCCGAATGTGGCTTCCGTAAGAGATACGTTCCTGACGCCGGCGGCGGATCATCTGCCACGCGCCGACGTGCGGTCGATCCTGACGGGCGACCCTGATGGTGCCCTGAATCAACGAACCCCTCGACGCTCGAGGGGTTCGGGTTGGTAGCGAGGAGGGGCTACTGGTCAGTGGATGGTCTTGTTTGCGGTCACGTTGTTATATCCGGCCAACGAGCACGTGACTTTGATGGTGTAGTAACCAGCCGGCCAGTAGGCATACGGGATTGTCTTGCCGTCGCCATCCCGGCCCCACCTGGCAACGAAGGCCGGCGTGGACGCAGGGGCAGCAAAGCCGAAATCGAGCGCTGGGTGCTTCCCTGTCGACTCAGACAGACTGCAAGTGGCGCCTGGCAGGGTATCGATCAACAGCGTGAACGGATTGCCGTGGGTCAATGTCGAAGTCGCGGTATATGTCGTCGTGCCAACCACCGTGGTCGAGCCATCATGCTCATAGCGCACGAAGAACACCGGGCGAGGCGTGGGCACCGGCGTCGGCAGTCGGAACCGGCGTGGCAGTCGGAACCGGCGTCGGCACTGCAGTCGCCGTGGGAGCCGCCGTCGGGGCGGCGGTCGGCGCCGGCGTCGGTGCGGCTGTCGGTGCCTTTGTGACTACCGGCTTGGGTTTCACCGTCGGCTTCTGGCCGTCGCGACCTTGGCGGTCGGCGCTGCGGTCGGCGTCGCGGTCGGTGCTTCGGTCGGCGTCTCGGTTGGAGTCGGAGTAGCCGCTACCGGAGTCGGGCTCGGCGACAGAACCGCGGACGCGCTCGGGCTGCCGCCCGGGAGGCCGCCGGGGATGACCACGTTGCCCCCCGCGCTCGGGCTCGAACCCGGACCGCCGGCACCCGCGATCGGCGTGTGCAATACGGGATGACCGCCGTCCGCCGCGACCTGGGAGCTGAACATCATCGTCAGGGCGATGAGCGCGAACAGCGCGCCGTAGAAGCCGATGAAGAGCAGCCATCCCGGACCCATCCGGCGGCGGCGATGCTCGTTGCCGTACTCGTCGTACGTCAGGGTCTCTTCGCCGCCCGACATCCATCGGGATAGAGCGACGACGGGCAGTGCGAGCACGCGGCCGACGGGTGCGAACACGGACGGAAGAGTAACTCCGACACCGGGCGTGACGACAGCCGAACTCGCGGCCGGAGCGCCTTCCTCGGGCTCGGCGGGCGGGTTTCCATCCACGGATCCAGCCCCGCCGGCAATTCGATCCTTGACGGACGCGAGCCGGGGACCGGCGGAGTGGCCAAAAGCGGTTCCCGCGGCGAGGAGCGCAACGCCGATACCCGCGGCCGTGGCCCGCGCTCGGGTCGCCCAACTCTGCTGAGCGGCGGCGCGGACGACTCCCTCGTTCGAGAACAGCGGCGGAGGCGTCGGCGCGACGCTCGGCGGCCTCGCGTGGCGACCCACTCGGACGGGGGCATCCGAGGTCGCGGCGGCAGGTTCGGTGGCGGCCGCGGCAGCCAGGAGCGGCGGCAGCTCCGCCGGGACTTCCACGACGGGCGCTGGCGTGGCCTCGGCCTCGCTTGCCGCGTCGAGCTGCTGGACGTCTTCGGCTTCGTCCGAGTGCGCTCGAATCAGACCGGGCACGTCGCGGCCGGGCGGCCGCACGTAACCCACTACGGTGACCGGCGGGTTGTGCGGGTCGATGAACTGCGGATGGCTCGGCGGGATGGGGGTCGGAGCCTCCTCGGAGACCGTGGCCGGAGCGAAGACGTCCGCCGGGGCGGCGTCGGCCGCGGCTTCGGCGACGACCGCGGTTTCGGTGATGAGCTCGGCCTTCTGCGGTTCGGCGACGATCTTGGTGGGCAGCGCGGCGACGGCAACGTCCACGGCGGCGACGTCCGCGACCTGGACCTGCACGGGCTCCGGCGCCGGCGGCTCGACGGCCGCGGCTGCGACGGGCTCCTGCCGCGCGGCCACCGATTCCGGTGCGGCGGGCATGTTCCTCGAGGCGTGGGCGGCGGCGGTCGCGGCAATGGCGGCACTGACCGCGGCAACCGCGGCGGCTGCGGCAGCTGAAGCCGCGGCGACGGCGGCGTCGGTCTCGGGCAGTCTGGAATGCGAGGGCCTGCGGCTTGGGATCGAGGCCAAGTGCGGCCGCGGATTTCGCCGACATGGGCTCGGCGATCGGCATCGTGATCGACTGCGGACCCGTCCCGTTGGCCTGAGCCCCAACCGCGGCACCCGCGGCGGCGACCCGGCGCGCCGCGAGATCGCTCAGTCCGGTCGTGCCGTTGGTCTTGGCCGTGCGCCGCGGAATCTTGTCGGCTGCGGCGGACGCGGCTACGTTCGGCGAGCTCTGCGGGCTATCCGTCCGGGTTGTCGAAGGGGTCGGGACAGCCTGAACGATCGACAAGTCCGGTCGAAGGGCTCGTCGTTTTCGCGGAGTCTCAGGGCTCTCCATTTAGTGGCGCACCCGTGCTTGAAGGGACCTCAAAAGTCTCGATCAGGGGCGCGCCGGAGCAATGGGACAATCGTCATGAAGCGCCAAGTTCTTCGTTTGGTGCTGTGGGCTCAGGTGGGGTCCGGATCTGCCGAGAGCCGCGCCGGCGCGCGACGGCACGCCAGGGCTCGCGGCCGACCGCTCCGGCCCAGTTCCGGGGGCTCGAACTATGGAGCCGGGTTCGAGGCCGAGGGCGAAACCATTGGCTGCGCGGAAGGATCGGCCGAAGGCGACGACCCCGGAGCCGGCGCGAACATCTCGATCAACCCCGCCGAGTCGAGCGGCCGTCCGTCGGAACCTGAGCCGCCTGCGATCAGGATCGAGCCGTCTCCCAGCAGCGTGGCAGTGTGAGAACTGCGACCTTCGGGAACCATCCCAATCGGAACGGAAGCGTGCCTGCCACCATCGGTTTCGATCAGTTCGACCGTCCCCTTGACCCCGACGCCGCCGGAACCGAGGCCGCCGAAAAGGACGATGTTCCCGTTCGAGAGTTCCGTCGCCGTGGCGGCGCCCCTGCCGTCGAGGAGGGGGAACTCGACGGCCGGCCCACCCCCCTGGCGCGGGTCGTAGACCTCCCCGGAGAGTGCCGCTCCCTGCACGTCCTGCCATCCGCCGACGAGCACGACGCGATCGTCCGGCAGCAGCAGAGCGGAGGGATCGACCAGCGGCTGCGTGAGCTGGATTCGCTGGAGGTCGCCCGTCATGGGGTCGAGGATTTGGGCGAGCGACTGCGCATTTCCGCTCGACGTTCCTCCGCCAACGAAGATGCGGCCATCCGCTAGAAGCACTACGCCAGCCCGGCTGATCGGCGGGTTGAGCGTCCATGGAGTCGAAATCGAGTTGCTGGCCGGATCGAAGACCTGAACGCCATCCAGGTCGTTGACTCCGTCGATCCCACCGACTATGGCCACGCGTCCATCGGCCAGCCGCACGGCTGAGGCGTTCGACATCGGCCGCGCAAGCGACGGGACCGGTAGTGAAGAGATTCGTCTTTGGATCGAACAGCTCCGTCGAGTCGAGCAAACCGACCGAACCCTCACCGCCGACAACCAGGACGCGACCGTCGTCGAGGAGCGTCGCGGTGTGGCCGGTCCTGGACCAGGCCATAGGGATCGCGGCGTGGAAGGAGCGATCTGCCGGGTCGAATAGCTCAACCGAGTCGATCGGGTGCCCGTTCTCGTCCGTACCCCCGGCGATCAGGACGCGCCCGTCTTTGAGCAGCGTGGCCGTGTGATGCGCTCGCGCTTGGATCATCGGGCTCGTCGGGGTCAGGGGATCGGTAGCCGGCCACAGGACCTGCGGCTCCGCCGTCGCGATCGGCGTCACCTCGATGATCGGCTGATCGACCTCCATAGGTGAACGTGGTGTCGGGGAAGCCGTAGCCGGGGAAATTGTCCGAGGGCTGCGACGTGAACATCGAGATCAGGGCCATCACGCCGACGACAAGCAAGAAGCCTCCCACCACGACCGAAATCGCGGTGTTGGCCCCCGGACCGCCGCTTCCCGAGTTGCCGCGGCTGCGGCGCCACTGTGGAGGCTGGGCCCGATATCCGGGGGTCGGCTGACGCGGCCAGACGGGCGGAACCTCCGGAGTGGGTCCGGGCTGGCGATTCGTCCACGGTGGAGGGCCGGACTGAGCAAAACCTGGGGCGTGACCGGGGGGCGGCGCGGCGTGGCCGGGCGTGACTGTGTGGCCGGACGCGGCGTGGCCGGGGCGCGCGGGGTCGATCGATATCGTCAGCCTCGGGCCCAGGCCGGCTGCCATCGGCGGCGCGGTCTCGGCGGGCGAGGGGGTCTGAGGGGCGGCCGCCGGAGCCTGGCCGGCAGGCGTCGAGCCGTGGCCCGCAGGCGTCGAACCGTGGCCCGCAGGCGTCGAACCGGCCGGGGCAGACACTCGCAGGCTCGTTACCGGAGGCAGAGGAGTCGCGGCCGGGAGCGGACTCGCGGCTGACGGTTCCGCGGCCGGGGCGTCCGCCGACTCGGCTGCCCTCGGCGTTATGGATAGGCCGGGGCTGGCGGCGCTCGACAACGCTCGACCGCAAGATTGGCAGCTCGTCTGCCCGCGGAAAACCAGCGTCGCGCCGCAGAACTGGCAGATCGCCGGCCCCGCTCCCGTCATCGAAACTTGCCCTCCGAATTCCCCTGCGTGCTGGCTCGATGCCTACTCTTCCGAACCGTCGATGTCCGTGGTCGGAGTCCGGCGCCGTCGCCCGGTCCGCCCATGAGACTCGTCTTCGGCCCGGAAGGGTCGGTCGAGCAGCCGAATGCAGTCTAGGTCGTCCGGCCTCCCATTCGAAGCCCCCAGAAAGGCCCCGTAACCTAGCTCAGATCGACGTAGACGTTCTTGAGCTGCGTGTACTGCTCGAAGGCCGCCATGCCGTTCTCGCGCCCGACGCCCGACAATCCGTAGCCGCCGAACGGCGCTTCGGTGTGGACGCTCGAGTTGCAGTTGATCGAGAGCACGCCGGATCGGACGGCCCGCGCCATCCGGATCGCCCGCCCGACGTCGCGCGTCCAGATCGACCCCGACAGGCCGTACGGCGTCGCGTTCGCCAGCCGGATCGCCTCCTCCTCGGTGTCGAACGGGATGATCGCGACGACCGGCCCGAAGATCTCCTCGTTGGCGATGCGCATGCTTTGTTCGACGTTGTCGAAGACGGTCGGCAAGATGTAGGCGCCCTGCGCGTACGCCGGTTCGGCCGGTACACCGCCTCCGACCACCACCCGCGCGCCCTCCTCCCTGCCGATCCGGATGTAGTCGAGCACGGTTTCACGCTGTTTGAAGCTCACCATCGTGCCGACTTCGGTGTTCGGGTCGTTCGGGTCGCCCACCTTGACCTTGAGAGTGGCCTGCGCGAAGAGCTCGACCACGCGGTCGTGGACGCTTCGCTCGACGAGGATCCGCGACCGCGCGCAGCAGTCCTGGCCGCAGTTGTCGAAGACGCTGTACGGAGACTCCGCGGCGAAGCGCTCGATGTCCGCGTCGGCGAAGACGATGTTCGGGCTCTTGCCGCCGAGCTCGAGGGACACGCGCTTCACGTTGGCGGCCGCGGCTCGCATGATCGCCTGGCCGGTGGCCGTCTCGCCGGTGAAGCCGACCTTGCCGATGCCCGGATGCGCGGCGATGGCCTGGCCGACGATGGCTCCGGGGCCCGGTCACGACGTTGAGGACGCCGGGCGGGATGCCGGCCTCGAGGGCGAGTTCGGCGAAACGGAGCGCGGTCAGCGGCGTGTAGCTCGCCGGCTTGAGGATCGCGGTGTTGCCGGCGGCGAGCGCCGGGCCCATCTTCCAGGCCGCGAGCATGAGCGGGAAGTTCCAGGGCGTGATGAGGCCCACGACGCCGATCGGTTCGCGCAGCGTGAAGTCGAAGCCGGGCTTGCTCACCGGGATGGTCTCGCCGTGGATCTTGTTCGCGGCGCCGGCGTAGTACTCCATGACGTTGGCCACGGCGCCGATCTCCCACCGCGCCGAGCTGATGGGCTTGCCGCCGTTTTGCGATTCCGTCTGTGCCAGTTCCTCGGCGCGGTCGCGCGTCAGGTTCGCGAGGCGCTGGAGTGCCTGGCCGCGGCGGGTCTGGCTCCACGTGTGCCACTCGCCGTCGAAGGCCCGTTGCGCGGCGGCCACGGCCCTGTCCACGTCCTCCTGGGCCGCCTTTGGGACGCGGGCGATCGTCTGGCCGGTGACCGGGCTGACGACGTCCTGGGTTTCGCCGCTCGCTGCCTCAACGTGCTCGCCGCCGATGATCATGCTGTGGCTTGGGGGAGTGGCGGGGGGAGTGGCGGGGCGCGTGGCGGGAGTGGCGGGGCCCGTGGCGGAGTGGCCGGAGTGGCGTCGCCGGGGGCTGTCGCGGCAGCGTCGGGATCGGGGGCTGTCATGGGGCACCTCGACGGGTTGCGGCGTTCAAGCCAACGCGGCCGATGATACGCGAGTAAGCGGCGCGTAAGGTCCCTGCACCATCATGGAAGTGGGGAGGGCGCGGAGCGCCCCGGTCGGCGCCCACGGGCGCGCCGGGGCAATGGCGCGGAGCCGGTCGGCGCCCGGCCCGTCGGCTCCCGTGGAGGGCTCCGGGCAGCGATCGCGCGGCGCCGGTCGGCGCCCGCGGTCGCCGGGTGGATGGCGGGGCCCCGCCGGGCGCCGGGTGCGCCGATAAGTGGCCGCCAATCCGAGCCTCCTACTCTGGCCCCATGCCCGATGACATCGCCGTTGGCCGTCAAGTCCAGGCGGTCCGCCTTGCCCGAAACCTTCGCCAGATCGACGTAGCGGCGCTCGCCGGGGTCAGCGCCGCCACGATCCACCGGCTGGAGCACGGCCAGCTCGAGGGCATGACGGTCGGGACGCTCCGGGCAGTCAGCAAGGCGATGCGCATGCCCACCATCGTCCGACTTGGCTGGCTCGGGCCGGAGGTCGATCGCCTACTCGACAGGACTCACGCCGCGATGGTGGAGCGAGTCAGCGCCGAATTGGAGCTGTTGGGCTGGCAGGTCACCCCCGAGTACTCGTTCGGGCACTTCGGAGAGCGTGGTTCGGTCGACGTGCTCGCCTGGCAGGCGGCCACCAAGACAATCCTCGTGGTCGAGACCAAGAGCCGCATATACGACCTCCAAGACACGCTCTCCACCCTCGACCGGAAGCGCCGGTTAGTGCCGCGGCTGGTCCGCGACTCGTTTGGCTGGCAACCCGAGCGCGTTGGCGTGCTGCTGGTCATGCCCGAGACGCGCGGCCACCGCCGTCTGGTCGAACATCACGCCGTCACCTTCCGGTCGGCGTTCCCGGATCGCCAGATCGAGGTCCGACACTGGCTCGATCGGCCGTCTCGGGATCTGCGCGGCCTCTGGTTCTTGAACAACCTTCATGAGGCGAAAGTTATGCAAAGGTTCAGGGCCAAACGGAGCCACAGACAGGCCTGGAAGCGGAAACCGGCCGCGGACTCACGCTCATCGGAGACGTGACGGGCCGGAATCCCCCGGCCCGACCCAGCCGAGCGGGGCGGTTCTCGCACAACTTCCGCCTGGCGAGAGTTGTTCGAGATTTCAGAGCCCGGCCGGCGCCCGCGCCCGCGGCGCAAGCCCCGCGCCCCCACGCCACGTCGACCGCCCTCCGCCCCGCCCCGGCCACGTCACGCGCCCCCGCCACGCCGCGCCCCCGCGCCCGCGCCACGCCCGCGGCGCATGTCCCCCGCCACGTCACGCGCCCCCGCCCCGCCGCGCCCCGCGCCCGCGCCACGCCCGCGGCGCATGTCCCGCGCCACGTCACGCGCCCCCGCCCCGCCCCGCGTCGCGCCCCGCGCGCCCGGCCCCGCGCCCGGCCCGCGCCGCCACGCCCCCGCGCCACGCCCGCGGCGCATGTCCCGCGCCCCGCCTGCGCCCCGCGCCACGCCCCCGCCCCCGCGCCCCGCGCCCGCCCGCCCGCGCCCCGCGCCCCGCCCCGCGTCGCGCCCCGCGCGCCCGGCCCCGCGCCCCGCCCCACGCCCCGCCCCGCGCCCCCGCGCCACGCCCCCGCCCCCGGCCTAAAGGCCCTTCCGCGGGGCCGGGTCGTGGCTAGACTCATGCCATGGACCAGGAGGCGCCGTCCGCGCCGGGCCGAACCCATCGTTCGCTCATGGGGGCGGGCCGCAAAGCGATCGCCGCGCAACCTACGATCACGGCCGCCCACGTGCGAATCTGGCTCGGGGTCGTGATCGGGGCGACCGTCATCGGCACCGCGGGCTACATCGTCCTGGACCCAAGCTGGCAGTTCCTCGACGCCCTCTACATGACCGTCATCACGCTGACGACCGTGGGCTTTCGAGAGGTCCAGCCCCTCACCGAAGCGGGCCGCATCTGGACCATGCTGCTGGCCGTTACCGGAGTCGGGCTCATCTTCGGATCGGTCGGCATCGTGGCCGAGTATCTCGTCGTCGAGGCGACGAGCGGACGACGGGAGGCGAAGCGGATGGCGGACATGGTCGAACGGCTGGCGGGCCACTACATCCTGTGCGGCTACGGCCGGGTCGGCCATACCGTGGCCCGAGAGCTGGTCCATTCGGGGCTCAAGGTCGTGGTGATCGACATCCTGCCCGAGTCGCTGGCCCGTGCCCGCCGCGAAGGCTTCCTCGAAGTGGAGGGCGATGCCACCGAAGAGGCCACGCTCAAGGCCGCGGGCATCGAGCGGGCGAAGGGCCTGATCACCACGATCGACTCCGACGCCCACAACGTCTACGTGATCCTCTCGGCCCGGGCACTCAACCCCGGGCTTTTCGTGGTCGCCCGAGCCAATGGCGCGGACGCCGAGTCCCGGCTGATGCAGGCCGGAGCGAACCGCGTCGTCTCGCCCTACACCATGGCCGGCCATCGGCTGGCTGAGCTCGCGACTCGGCCGCGAGTCGTGGACTTCATCGACGCGGCGCTCTCCCACGGCGAGCTCGCGTTCTCGATGGAGGAGGTCGAGGTCGTCGCCGGGGACGCGCTCGACGGCCAAACGATCGGCAGCCTTCGCGGATCCGGCCTGTTCGTCCTGGCGATCGTCCACGGCGCCCGCAGCTACGAAGCCAACCCACCCGAGGCGAGGGTGCTGCGAGCCGGCGAGACTCTCGTCGTGTCGGGCTCGGTCGCCAGGCTCAAGGAGCTTCGAAGCAAGGACCCGACGACCGAGAAACCCGCTTCGCCGACCGTTCCCGCGGCTGCCGCTCCCAGGGGCGCCGGTCCAGCCGCCTAGCGCCAGGCCGCCCAACCAAGCCGCCGAGCCGCCCGAGCCGCCGAGCCGCCGAGCCGCCGAGCCACCATCGCACTTCGGCCCGAACCCGGCCGGCGGCCGCAGAGTCTCATCACCGGATCGCATTTCAGCGCGCGAGGAGGTCACATGGACCAGCAGGGGATCCAGCGGAGCGAAACCGGAACGGACGAGGGTTACGGCCACTGCCTGAGGTGCGGCCAGCTACTGCAGCTCGTGGGGGTCGAGGCGTTTCGGGTCGGCGGATCGTCGGGTGGGTGGAAGCTGCTGTTCGGCGAACTGGCAGAGCTCGGCGAGGGCATGCTCGACATGGCGATCTTCGCCTGCCCCATCTGCCGCAAAGTCGAGCTGCGGATCCCCGGTCAGTAGCGACCTGCCGCGGCCACGGGCGAGGCCACTGGCGCGACCGGGCAGCAGGGCCACGGGCCAAGCGCCACCGGCGAGGCCCAACAGCGACCTAGGAGAAAGGCTCCCCCGCCATGCCGACGGCGACGCGGGCCCGCCGTTCGTGGGCGATCAAGGCGCCGCCGACGATGCCGGCGTTGTTCTTGAGACTGGCGATGACCACGGGCGTCTTGACGGTCACGTGCTGCATGTAGTTGTCCGCCCGCTTCGACGCCGCCGCCGCCCAGGATGAAGAGGTCCGGCCAGAGGAGCCTTTCGAGCTGGAGGAGGTATTCGTTGAACCCCATGGCCCATTCCTTCCAGCCCATGTTGAAGCGAGACCGCCCCGATTCGGCCACCCGCTCCTCGGCGTCGCGGCCTCTGATCTCGATATGCCCGAGCTCCGTGTTCGGCAGGAGATGACCTTCGGTGAACACGGCCGTGCCCATGCCGGTGCCGATGGTGAGGACGATGACGGTCCCGTTCTGCCGCCTGCCGGCCCCGAACCGAAGCTCGGCGATGCCCGCGACGTCGGCGTCGTTGCCGATCGCGACGGTCCGGCCGAGGGCCAGCTCCATCTCGCGCTCGGCCGCGAAACCGATCCAGCTCGGGTCGATGTTGGCGGCGGTCAGGACCGTTCCGGCTTTGGTGGCCGCGGGCACTCCGACGCCCACCGGCATCTGGGCGATCGCGCTTTCGGCGAGGTCGAACGGGGCCATGGTCATCTGCTCGGCGAGCCTTCGGACCACCTCGTCCATGACCGCGATGACTTCGCGAGGGACGGCGGGCTGAGGGGTCGGAATCCTGACCCGGTCGCCGACGAATTCTCCCGTTCGAACGTTGACGACGGCGCCCTTGATGCCGCTGCCGCCAAAGTCGATCCCGATGGCCAGATCGGCCGGTCTCAGATCGTTTGCCATCGTCTCTCCTCGCCGGCTTGGTCGCGCTTCATCTTCGTGAGGTGAAGATCAGCTGTCACGGATGGTCGCTCGACAATCCGCGCCACGAGCCCGCGCTTCGGTTCATAACGCCCAGTGTGATGTCACCCGAAATCTACCGACCCGCCGGCGCCGGCTCACGTGCCAGACGGGCCGGCCGGACCGTGACGCACAGGGCCGAGTGGCGCCCGGTCATCGCCGGGCCGGTCGCGGACGCACCGCGGCGCGCCGCAGCTCCGCCCGGGCCGCGCCGGGTCAGAAGTAGTTGACGCTGATCCCGCCGTCGATGACGAGCGAGGCGCCGTTGGTCCAGGCGGATTCGTCGGAGGCGAGGTAGACCGCGAGCGCGACGACTTCTTCGGGCTTGCCGAATCGGCCGGTGGGGTTTCGCGCCAGGCGGATCTTCTTCGCTTCCTCGTCCTTGACCAGCCATTCCATCAGGAGCGGCGTCTCGACCGGCCCGGGCAGGATGGCGTTGGTCCGGATGCCGTGCGGGGCGAACTGGACCGCGAGCGATCGAGTCAGGGCCAGAACCGCGCCCTTGGAAGCCGTGTAGGCATCCTGGGGCACCGAGCAGCCGAGCAGCGCGACGAAGCTCGAAACGTTGATGATGGAGCCCGTCCGGTTCTCGATCATTCGCGGGATGGCGTGCTTGCAGGCCAGGTACACGCCTCTGACGTTGACGGCCATCACCTGGTCCCAGGCCTCGACCGGGGTGTCCACGACTGAATGGTCGGCCTCGGGCATGATCCCGGCGTTGTTGTAGAGCACGTCGAGCCGGCCGTATTCCCGGATGGCCTGGTCGACCATGGCCCGGGCGTCGGCTTCGAGCGAGACGTCGACCCGGGCCGCGATGGCCTCGCCACCGGCCTCTCGCACGAGCTTTGCCGTCTCCTCGGCCGCGGCCGCGTTGTTGTCCGCCACGAGAATCCGAGAGCCTTCGGCGGCGAAACGCAGAGCGGCCACGCGGCCCATGCCACCGCCGGCGCCGGTGATGATGGAGACCTTGCCCTTGAGCCGCACCTCGAGCCTCCGTCTGCTTCGTCATGGAGCGGTCGCGTCGCGATTCCTTGGCGCGCCCGGACCCGCGCCGGTAGCTTACCGAAGCGGGACGGGGACCGATGGTCTCGCCGTCGATGACGGCGGACGAGAGCTGGACGTCGGGCGGCCGACGCGGGAGGTCGCTATCGAGCGTCTCCCACGTCGATTTCCGACGTTGGACGTCGATTCTCGGCCGACCTGCTCGATTTCGACTTCAGGCGTCGGAACCAGGCCGAATGGCCCGCCGATTCGCGACGTTGGCCGTCGGTCCTCGACCGGCCTGTCCGATAGCGACGCTGGACGTCGGAAGCGGACAGATGGACCGGCGGCCGACGCGGGAGGTCGCTATCGAGCGTCTCCCACGTCGATTTCCGACGTTGGACGTCGATTCTCGGCCGGCCTGCTCGATTTCGACTTCAGGCGTCGGAACCAGGCCAATGGCCCGCCGATTCGCGACGTTGGACGTCGGTTCTCGACCGGCCTGTCCGATAGCGACCTTGGACGTCGGAAGCGAGCGGCGCGAGGGACCCGGAAGCGGCCCCGAAAGATCAGGCGGCGAAGCTGGCGGCCATCGCCGCTGCCCCCAGGACGCCGATGAGCACGGACGACCCGGCGGCGAGGCGGGACAGAGCCGCCGGCCCGAGGCGCGGCCGGAAGGCCGCGGTGAGGGCGGCGAGCAACAGCCACCAGGCCGAGCTGCCGGCCGCCACGCCACCGACCAGCGCCGCCGCGGTGGAAGTGTCGTGGCCGGTCAGGCCCAAACCCACGAAGGCGGCCGCGAACGAGAGAATCGTGGCCGGATTGGCGATCGTGAGGCCAACCGTGGTGGCATAGGCCGCGAGGAGGGACCGCGGCGGCCGATCGGCGGCGGCTTCCGCGTGGGCCCGGAACTGCCGGATCGCGAGGAAGATCAGGAAGCCGCCGCCCACGATGCCCAGCGGCCGTCGGACCCCGACCATGAAGTCGGACAGGGCAGTCAGGCCGAATGCGGCAACTGACGCGTAGAGGCCGTCGGCCGTGGCAGCTCCGAGCCCCGACGCCACGCCGACGGCCGCGCCCTCGACGAGCGTGCGGCGAATGCACAGCAGTCCTATCGGGCCGATCGCCGCTGCGATGGCAAAGCCGATTGCCAGGCCGCGGAGGAACGGCCACAGCAGATCCACACGATCCTCCCGCTGCCGATCTGACCTCAGGCTTCCCAAACGTGATCGTCGCGGAAGCCGGCTCGCCGCCAGTCCGCAATTCCCGTTGAACGTGATCGCGCCTATGCTGTCGCAGAGCGAGATCAGCTCATCCGGGAGGCAAGCATGGCAGGTTCTCCGGAGGTCGTCGCCGTCGCAGGCGGCACTGGTTTCGTCGGCGGCGCCATCGCCCGCGAGCTAGCTTCGCGTGGCCATCGCGTCCTCATCGTTTCACATCGACGGGACGTTCCGGCCACACTTCGCGACTCCACGGCCGGCCGGCTAGTCGAGATGCGAAAAGGCGATGTCACGCAGCCGGCCACACTACCCGACGCGCTCCGAGGAGCGACTGCGTTGGTCATAGCCCTCGCCTTCCACAACTATCCGGTCGAAGCGCCGCGGCGCGGACAAACGTTCGAGCGTGTAGACGCGGCTGGAACTGAAGCGCTCGTCCATGCGGCGAAGGCTGCCGGCGTTGGCCGTGTCATATATATGTCCGGTGCCGGCGCCGCCGCAGAAGCCAAAGAACCCTGGTTCCGTGCCAAATGGCGTGCCGAAGAAGCGGTCAGGTCCAGCGGCCTCACATATACCATCTTCCGACCGAGTTGGATCTACGGCCCCGGTGATCGATCGTTGAATCGGTTCATCGGCTTCACACGATGGCTACCGTTCGTTCCGCAGATCGGAAATGGGAGGCAACGACTCGCCCCCGTGTTTATCGACGACATGGCGGCCCTGGTGGCGGACTCCCTGGAAACGCCGGGCGGCACAGAATGCGGTCCTGGAAGTTGGCGGACCCGACACGCTGTCGATGGACGACGTGATACGCGAGGCGCTTCGAATCAGCCGCCGGCGCCGAATCATCCTCCACGCGCCGGTAGCCCTGATGAAGATCCTCACCACCCCACTGACGATTCTGCCATCTCCACCGATGAGCCCCGCGGCCATAGATTTCGTCGTGCAATCAGCCCCGGTGGATACGACGCAACTGAAGGGATGCCTGCCCCGCCAACTGCGCTCCGTCCGCGAGGGCCTCGCCACGTACCTGGCGCCGAAGTAGCTCGCGTCTGCCTGCGGTCAGTCAGCCTCGTTCCAGGTAGCGCTCGCGGTCCCAGGCGTGGACCGCGGCGTCGTAGGTCGCCTGCTCGACCCGGGCCGCGTTGAGGTAGTGGTCGACGACGTCCTGGCCGAAGATTTCGACCGCGGCCTTGCTGGCCGCGAGCAGGTCGATCGCCTCGTACAACGCCCGGGGCATGCGATCGCAGCCGGTGGCCTCGTAGCCGTTGCCCTTGAACTCGGCCGGCGGCTCGATCTTGTGTTCGATGCCGTACAGCCCCGCCCCCACCTCCGCCGCGTATGCGAGATACGCGTTCATGTCGCCGCCGGGGAAGCGGTTCTCGATGTGCAGTCCGGATCCCTTGCCGACGATTCGGAATCCGGTGGTCCGGTTGTCGCGTCCCCAGACGACGTTCACCGGAGCCCAGCTGGCAACGGCGTATCTCTTGTATGAGTTGACATTCGGGGCGATGAACGTGGCGAGCTCGCGCTGGAGCGCCATCATCCCGCCGAGGAACCAGCGCATCGTGTCGCTCATACCGTAGGGTTCGGCGCCTTCGGTATGGAACAGCGCCTCAGAGCCCGTGGCATCCCATACGCTCATGTGCAGATGGCCGCTCGATCCCGTCCACTCGGCATATGGCTTGGCCATGAATGTCAGGCCGTATCCATTCTGCCAGGCGATCTCTTTCGCGCCGTGCTTGAACAGAACGCTTCGATCGGCCGACTCGAGGACGTCGTCGTATCGGATGTTGATTTCGTGTTGCGACGGCGCGGCCTCGCCCTTGCTGAATTCGATCGGGATGCGCGCCTGCGTCATCTGATTTCGAATCTGGCGATACAGGGGCTCGAGCTTGGTGGCCTGGAGCAGGTGGTAGTCCTCGTTGTAGTAGCCGACCCGTTCGACGTCGTTGTAGCCCTTCTGGCTCAGGTCCTCGAACGAGTCGGACAGAACGTAGAACTCGAACTCCGTGCCCGCCTTGACGCGCAGGCCCATCGATGCCGCCCGCGCCACCTGGCGCTTCAGCATGGTTCGGGGCGAGACCGGGATCTCCTCGTCGGTCTCATCGTCGATCGCGTCACAGAGAACGATCGCCGTGGACTCGAGCCAGGGCAGGATCCGCGTCGTCTCCCAGACCTCGCGGCCGATCCAGTCGCCATAGCCTGTCTGCCAGTTCATCAACCGGAAGCCGTCGGGAGTGTTCATCTCCATGTCCGTACCGAGCAGGTACGTGCAGAAGTGGATCCCGTGATCGACGACGCCCCGGAGGAACGCCTCGGCCTGGACTCGCTTGCCCATCAGCCGGCCCTGCATGTCCGTCAGGGCGACGATGACCGTGTCGATCTGACCGTCCCGGACCATGTCGCGCAGCTGGTCGAGATGCTCGTTGTGCCCATGTCCGTCGCTCATGAGTCCTCCCTGTCCATCTCGCGGCGCCTGTGCCAGGCAGCGGTCGTCAGGCCGTCGCTAAGTATCGTGGCTGCCGGCCGGAACGGGAACGCGACATCGCAATTCAGTGGCAAATACGGTCTCGGGAGCCGCTGGATCTTCCTTTCTTGAGCGAGTCCACGCTCGAAAGCAACCTACCCGAACACGTTCCCCAAGTCCGCCAGAACACCCTCGACCCATACTATCTGCACACGCGACGCGCCTCGGAAGGCCGAACCGTGGCAGACTTCGACTTCCTGGCGGGCCCCGCCGCTCATCGAGAGCCCGGCCCGCTCCTCGCCCGAGCGAACGAGGTAGCACTGACCGGATGAAGGATCGCGACGTCGAGGATTCGGCCAAGACCGCCGAAATGTTCCCCGACGACAACAGCCAGGTGGACCTCGAAGAAGGCGCCTCTCGACCTATCGACCTGCCCCGGCGAGCCGATCTCTCCGGGTCGGGTCAAGCCCGGCGACTGCCCTTCGGACGTCCCCGCCGACATTCCGACGATCCAGGCGGCGAGCGCCGCGCGGAGTCGACTGCGGCTCCATCGGCTGGCTCGAGCAAGCTCCAGGAGTACGTGAGGACCAAGGGCATTCGCGGGCGCGTCCCGTCGCAGGCCCATCAGGTCGGGGCTCCGAGTGCCGCCGAACCTCGCGGCGGGACCGGGGAAGAACGGACGCAGCGCGGTTCGAGCCGGTTGTCCGCCCCTCATCCACCCCGGATTCGCGAGCCCGAGGAGGCCTCGGCGCCGATCGTTCGACCGGGCAGCCTGCCATCCTTCCGATCCCGGTCCGCGGGAACCCAGGTCCGCGGCCTCGGCGCCCGGCGTTCATCCGTTCGCACCGGATTGGTCGCCGGCCTTCGGCGCTCACTGCACCGGCCGACGCTCCGCACCGCCTTCGGGTTCACCGGCGCGTTCGCGACCATGGCCATCGTGGCCGCGCTCGTGGTCGTGCTGCCAAACCATCAGGCCGCACCCGCGGCCAAGGGCGGCAGCATCTACGGCGTCAGCTGGAAGACCGCGCCGCAACCGCCGACGACCCGTTTCGACTTCGGGCCGTACTTCAGCAGCACCGGATCCACGGTCCTCATGGTCGGCACGGCGGGTTCCTCGACGACCGTCTGGTCGTCCACTGACGGCCTCTCCTGGAGCCAGATCTCCGACTCCGGGGCCTTCTCGATGAACGGCCGGCGCTTCGTGGCCCAGGGCGTGGCCGACGACGGCAGCGGCGGTCTCGTGGTCGTCGGCAATAGCGTCGGATCGGGCGCGACGGACGTCATGGCCACGGCCTGGCGATCCCAGGACGGCCATTCGTGGACCCAGGCGCAGGTGAACGCGGGCAAGGGCCAGGAAATGATCGGCGGCGTGGCCAGCGTGCAGGGCGCGATCGTGGCGGCCGGGAACGGCATCGCCTGGTACTCGACCGACGGCAGCAGCTGGTTGCCGGTGGGCATGCCCGCCGCGCAGGGCTTCATTCCGCGAGCCGTCGGTTCCTGGACGGGCGGCTTCGCCATCGTGGCCCTGGCCGGCGGCGCGAGCACGATCCGCTCGGCGGTGTGGTATTCGCCCAATGGCCAGTCGTGGACTCAGGCGTCCACGGTGCTGGATGGTTTCGACGCACGCGGAATCGCCGGGCTGGGCAACCGAATCGTCGCCGTCGGCAGCGACACGAGCGATACGGCCGAGGGCCTGGCCGCCTCCTGGGCCTCCTCGGACGGCAACAAGTGGATCAAGGCCACGGCCCCATCCACGCAGCCGACCGCGGCGATGGACAGCGTGACAACGCTCGACGGCAACTTCGTGGCCGTGGGGGCGCCGACCGTCACGTCCACGAGCGCCGACCAGAGTCCCGCGGCGACCACCCCCGAGCCAACCGCCTCGCCTACTCCGGAACCGACGGCGTCGCCTACTCCGGAACCGACGGCGAGCCCGTCGGCCTCGGGATCGGCCAAGGCGTCGGGATCGGCCAAGGCGTCGGCATCTCCAAAGGCTTCCGCGGCCACCCCCTCGGGATCTCCCGGGACCTCGGGATCTCCGACCCCCTCGCCGAGGGCGACGCCGGTCCCGACCCCGACGCCCAAGCCGGTGCCACCCACCCTCGCCACCTGGGTCTCCGAGGACGGCTCGAACTGGATCGCCCTCACCGCGCCAATTGCTCCGATCGCGCGTGGCCACCTCTCCTCGGTGGCCGGCAAGCTCGTCGTGGCCGGCTCGGTCAAGGGCGGAGTGACCGTCTTGCAGGGCGCGGTGACGCTCGGGGACAAACGAGTGGCTGCCGCCTCGGCGACCCCGGCAGTCGTGTACTCACTCGATCTGACCGCGGGCTCCATCCCGATGATCGCCGACGTGACCACGACTGACACCCTGGGCCCCGTGGTCGCCACGAACGATCGCTTCGTCGCCTTCACCACCGGCGGCGCCGGGACCTCCGTCTGGACCTCGACCGACGGTGGCCATCTCTGGGCCCAGGAAGCGAAGCCCGCCGGACTCACGGTGACCGGCAACACGGGCCGTCCTGTGGTCCTCGAAGCGATCCGGGATGGCAAGGGTGGCGTGCTCGCTATCGGCAGCGTCACGAGCGCCGCCGGGAGCGCCGGAACCATCTGGCATCGAACCGCGGCCGGGTGGCACCAGGTGACGATCCAGGACGACGCTCCACCGGAGTTCTCGTCCATTGCCGCGGGAGCGGGCGGCTTCGTCGCCTCCTCGGACAAGGCCGGCGGCTCGCCGGTGATGTACTCCAGCGACGCGGAAACCTGGTACGCATCCTCGATCTCGGTCGGCGATGGGTTCGGGTTGACCGTGGCCACGTACCAGTACGGTTTCGTGGCCGTCGGCACGAACACGGCTCGAGGCGGCGCAAGCGCGGCCTGGACGTCGCCGGACGGCCGGACGTGGACGCTTCGCCCGGACTGGAAGCTGCCACCCAACGTTACCGGGCTCTTCGGGGTGGGCAAGAGCCTGGTCGCCACCTCGACGGTAACCCCGGGGACCGTTGCCGCTGCCACGCCCATCCCGGCCGCTCCCTCCGCGGGCTCGTCGGCGCGGGCTTCGGCCACGCCTTCTCCGACAAAGTCCACCAAATCCGCCGCTCCGTCAGCGACCCCGGCCCCGGCCGGAGCACCGTATACGCAGTGGTGGTGGTCGGCATCGGGTGCCGCCTGGCAGCAGACGAGTCTCCAGACCGCGGGCACCAACTACGCGATGGTCAACAACGAGATCTTCGCCATCGACCCACCCTCGGGCGGTTCCAGCGACTGGACCACCTGGAGCAGCGCCGATGGGCGAACCTGGTTCCGGCCGGTCTCGGATCCCATCTCCTTCCCCGGCGCGAAGGTCTGCGCGCTCGCTTCGCTGAGCAGCAGCCTGGTCATCGTCGGCTGGGACTCGCCCGGCCAGCTCAAGGGCTACTTCGGCCAGCTGACCAGCCAGTAGGCGCGAGGCCGACCTCACGAGGCGACCGGGCGGCGGTGCTGCGGCGTCGTCCCGCGGCGTCGTCCGCGGCGTCGTCTCGCGGCGTCATCTCGCGGCGGTCATCTCGCGGCGGTCATCTCGCGGCGGTCATCTTTCGGTGTCATCTCGCGTCCTGGTCTCGCGGAGATCTTCCGTGTCATCTCGCGGTTGTTGACCTGCAGTCCACGGCTGTCGCGTGACCGCTGGCTCGGATCGGGTTCCGCATCCCGGCTGAAGCTCTTTCGCGCCGAAAGCCGGCCCGGAAGCCTCCCGCGATCCCCCGGAAGGCTCCCTCGACGCCGCTTCGATCGCCGAGAATGAGCCCAGAAGCACCGAATTGCGCCCAAGAGCCCGCGCGCAGCTCTTGGGTGGCCGAAATCGCCACGAGCTGTTGACCGGCAGTCAAATCCCGCGACAACTGGCCGGCGGGCCGAGTTCGGGCCAACTGGCGGCCAACTGGCCGGCGGGCCGAGTTCGGGGCCAACTGGCGGCCAACTGGCCGGCGGGCCGAGTTCGGGGCCAACTGGCGGCCAACTGGCCGGCGGGCCGAGTTCGGGCCAACTGGCGGCCAGCGGGCCGAGTTCTGGGCCAACTGGCGGCCAACTGGCCGGCAGGCCGAGTTCGGGGCCAACTGGCGGCCAACTGGCCGGCAGGCCGAGTTCTGGGCCAAACCCTACGCGGTCGCCTCGCCGAACTCTTCGGCCGCGTGCTCGAACTCGCGCTCGATCTCCGTGAGCTCCTCTTCGCCGACCTCGACGACCGGGCCGCGGAAATGCGATCGAGCCCAGGCGAAGTAGTAGACGACGAGCACCAGCAGGAAGACGGCGTAGGCCAGGAGCGTCCAGGCGTTGCCCGACGTCGGCCAGAGGAAGAGCACCGAAATCAGCGCTATCCAGAGGCACGCCAGGGCGGCGATCGGCTTGGAGAAGCGGCCGAGCCTCCACACGGCGTGCTCGCGCCAATCCTGCTTGCCGGTCAAGCCCAGGAAGATCGGCACGCCATAAGCCCAGTAGAGAGCGATGGTGCTGATGGCCGTGACGATCGCGATGGCCGTCGCCCCGCCGGCGATGAAGGCCGCGTTGGTCAGCAGGTAGGAGAAGACCACGATCGCAGCGATGGCGTTGGCCGGGGTTCGGTAACGGTGCGAGACCTGGCGCAGCACGCGTGAGCCGGGAACGCCGTGGTCGCGGCTGAAGGCGAACAGCATTCGCCCCGCGGCGGCCACGGACGACAGACCGCAGAGGCTCATGGCGACCGCGATCGCGGCACTCAGCCAGTCGCCCAGCATGCCCAGGTTGTACGACAACGTGCTGAATACGACCGGGTTGGCGCCGCCGTAGTAACTGCTGCACAACGGCGCGGACGCGCTGCAGTTGAGGATCTGGTCCAGCGGCGGAAGGTGCGTCACGAGGCCGAACAGGACGATGTAGCCCACGACGGCCGACACGGCCACGGAGATGAAGACGCCCCAGGCGCTTGCCAGGCGAGCGCCGACCGTCTCCTCCGCCACGTGCGCCGAGGCGTCGTAGCCGGTGTAGGTCCATTGCGCCTGCAGCAGCGAGAAGAGGAACGCGACCGGCACCGCGTAACCGGCGGCCGCGCCAAGGTTGAAGCCGAGTGGCGAGGCGCTACCGGTGGTGTCCAGCGGCTTGATGGTGAAGGGGCTGATGTCCGCGTGAGTCTTGGCGTTGGCGATGAGGAACAGCGAGATCACGATCACCGCGACCGTGCCGATGTGCCACCAGACCGACGCGTCGTTGAGTCGGGCGACGATTCGGATGCCGGCCACGTTGAGGCCCAGCTGGATGGCGAGCAGGACGGCCATCGTGAGCAGCTGGCCGCTCACGTTCCCGCCGAGAAACGCCGATCCGTTGCTGTACGCGAGCCCGAAGTTGGAAAGGATCGGGGTCACGATCGCCGAGTTCACGAAGGCCGCCGCGGCGTAGTCGATGCCCGCGACGATGGCGATCTGGCCGGCGAGGTTGAACCAGGCCGTCCACCAGCCCCAGTTCTTGCTCTTCATCCGGCTCGACCAGTAGTAGAGGCCGCCGGCGGTCGGATAGGCCGAAGCGATCTCGGCCATGGAAGCCGCGATCATGAGGGTGAAGATCGAGACCAGCGGCCAGCCGAGGGTGCTGGCGGCCGGACCGCCCCAGGCCAGCCCGTAGTCGAAGAGGATGACCGCGCCGGTCAGGATGGAGATGATCGAGAAGCTGATCGCGAAGTTGGAGAAACCGCCCATCGTGCGGAAAAGCTCCTGGGCATAACCCAGGTGATGCAGATCCTTGACGTCCTGGCGGATTAGCTCCTCACGCGTCCTCGGGGCTCCGTTGTCCGGCATCAGCTGTCTCCTCCGTCCTCGGCAGCGTTGGGACCACGGGCTCACCGACCCGTAACGTCACTCGGCCGCACCGAACCGCGACTGGGAAGCGGCCCGTTCCGGGGAATATACGCGGAGTCGCCGACAGAATCCCGTCGCAGCAGGAAACTGGGCCTCGCCGCGCTCGGAAAACGAGCCCTGACGGAGTCTAGATTGCGGGCTTGCCCGCCATCAGCGACACGATGAGGACGATCAGCACGGCCAGAAGGATGCCGCCGTTTCGGACGCGCGCCCCGAGTCGAGCCAGCTCGGCCGCAGGAGCCATGGCTCTGCCCGCTTCGAGGGTCTCGCGGGTCGCAAGGGCGGCGCCCGGGCCGGCGGCGAACGCGGGCTGGAGCGAGGCGGGCGGCGCTGCCGCGGGTTGAGGGTTCGCGGACGGCGCGGACGCGGAGGCGGCTGGCTCCGAGTTCGCCCGGTCGGCAACCGCCCGGTCGGCAACCGCCCGGTCGGCAACCGCCCGGTCGGCGGCCAGGCCTTCGGCAAGCTCGATCATCCGGTCGATCGAGCGCACCTGGACGAGCACGGCGTAAGTCATCGCGACCAGATAGAGAACGATCGCGAGGACCAGCCATCCGGCCGACGAAACCTCGATTCCCTCGGCCCAGACCAGGAGGCCGCCGCTGACGGGCATCGTCAGGGCAAGCGGAATGGTCATCCGCTTCTCGATCCTCTCAGTGAGGTGAAGCACGAACAGGCTGTGCTGAGGTTGGCTCGCGGCCATGCGGGCCATGAGAGGAAAGGCGAATGTGGGGCCGAAGGCGACGATCGCGGTCAGGATGTGGATCGTCAGCAAGACCGGCACGAAATTGGCCACAGGACGCTCCTTGGATTCTTCCGAATGGGAGAGCATGGGGCGGCCGAAACCGCGCTCGGGACGGCACGGCCTTCTCCCCGGCCGCGATCCGGAGGGAGGATATGGGCCGACGGACCTCCGGCTGTATCGGTGTCTCGTTGCGCGCATCCGTACGGCTCGCGAACGGAACGACGGTTAGCCGGTCAACGTAATGACGGGCGCGGGGCGATGCGTGGGCGGGCGGGCGCCGCGCCGCGACCCCGGCCGGCCCCTCAGCCGCGGAGCTCCATACCCGGCGCCTCGTCCGGGCGGGCCACGAACCCGAGACTCTCGTAGAAACCTCGCTTGCCGTCCGCGCAGAAGAGCTGGATCTGGTCGATGCCGGCGTCTCGGCAGCGCTGGACCAGCCGCTCGACGATCCCGCGCCCCAGGCCACGGCGCTGCCAGTCGGGCTCGACGATGACCTCCACGATCAGGGCGTGGAGCGAGCCGTCCGAGATCGTCCGGCCCATGCCCACCAATTGCTCGCCGTCGAAAGCGCAAACGCAGTGCCAGCTGGCGTCAAGAGCGCCGGCCAGACGTTCGGGCGGAAGATCCGTCGTCCAGCCCGTCGAGGCGAAAAGACGCAGGAACGCCTCGGGGTCGGGAAGTTCGTCACGGTATGTAGCCGAAACGACGCCCCGCCGGCCACCGGTCACGGCATGAACCCGCCGGGGCCGCCGCCAGAGCCGCCGCCCGTCGAGAACAGGAACCCGGCCCCGAGCAGGAAGAAGCCCACCAGGAGGATCAGGGGAAGCAGGCAGCCGACTCCGGCCCATACGGACACCGACGCGGCATGACCGCGCCGTTCGGCCACCTCTTGCGTCGGGTCGTTGCCCGCCCAGGAGTACATCACCACGATCGTCGCGATCCAGCCCAGCACGTTGGCGAAGACTCCCGCCAGGAACCCGAGCAGCTTGTCCACTGTCGGTCCGACGATGAACGGTTGGCGGTACATCGGTTCCCTCCCTGCCCGCACCCGGCTCCCACAAAATAGCGGTGCGTGATCCCGATCTGCCTCGAGTGCGTCCCTGCGCTCACGATACCGCGACCGACTGCTCACCGCCTCATCGATCGACGCCCGTCGGCGGCCGATCTCGCCGAATTTGACGTGCAGTCAACGGCCTGCCGCGCATCCGGTGCTTTTCTGAAGCTGAGCAACCAACGCGGCGTCGTTGCCGCGGCTGAACATCGGATCGCCGCCGGATTTGCCTCCGACTCGAACGTGGACGCACGACCGGCCGTGCCTTACGGGCCCTTCAATCCGCCAGGACTCCTGATTCCTGGGTTATGTTCCGTTTGGCGACCGTGGTCTGTTGACTGCCACTCAAATCACGCGGGATCCCGGGCGTGCGGGCGGTCCGCATCAGCGTTTGGCGGCGACGCGGCCGGCAACGGCAGAGGGTCTGGGCCGCCCGCCCGCCGCCCACCGCCCCTCGCCGCCCGCCGGCCCGCCGCCCACCGCCCCTCGCCGCCCGCCGCCCACGGCCCCTCGCCGCCCACCGCCCCTCGCCGCGCCCCTCGCCGCCGCGGATCTGGGCAGAGCTACCGTGCCGCGCCGGAGCGGCGATACAATCCGGCCGCCAGCGCCGCGGCGTCGATCGCAGCCACGGGCCTCGAGCGAGGAACCGAATCCATGACCACACCCGCGACTTCGCCAAGCCCGCGCCCCGGGTTCCGGACGGAGAAGGACCCACTCGGCTACCTCGAAGTTCCGGAATCCGCCTATTACGGCGTCCAGACCGCGCGCGGCATCCACAACTTCCGGATCTCCGGCGGGCTGCCCCATCCGGCCCTCGTGCGGGCCACGGTCCAGGTGAAGAAGGCGGCCGCTCGGGCGAACATGACCACCGGTCGGCTGCCCAAACAGCTCGGCAACGCGATCGTCGAAGCCGCCGACGAGATCCTCGGTCCGGCGACGCTCGACGCGGATGCGGCGACGTTCGAGCCTGATGAGGACGGCATCGCCCCGGGCCCGACGCGCGATCCCATGAAGGCAGCCTTCGAAGCGGCCCGCGCGGCCAAGCAGAAGGAATTGATCGACAACTTCAGGATCGATCCCTTCCAGGCCGGAGCCGGCACCAGCCACAACATGAACGCCAACGAAGTGCTGGCGAACCGGGCGATCGAACTGATCCACTCCTCCGGGCACGGCTCCGGCAAGCGCGGCGATTACGCCGTCGTCAGCCCGAACGACCACGTCAACATGGCCCAGTCCACCAACGACGTCTTCCCGACGTCGATGCGGATCGCGACGCTGGACCTGATCCGCGACTTCATGCCCGCGGGCGAAGAGCTGATCCACGCCTTCGAGCAGAAGGCCCGCGAGTTCGACGACGTCATCAAGTCCGGCAGGACCCACATGCAGGACGCCGTCCCGATCCGCCTCGGCCAGGAGTTCGCCGCCTACGCGCTGACGCTCCGCCGTGGACTCGAGCGGCTCCAGGTCACCGCCACGACGCTGGCGGAGCAGAACATCGGCGCCACCGCCGTGGGTACCGGGCTCAACGCCGAACCGGAGTACATCGACCTCGTGGTCCGGTACCTCGCCGAGCAGACCGGCCATCCGCTCCGCCGCGCCGAGCAACTCGTCCAGGCCACTCACTCGATGCGGCCGATGCTCGAGGTCAACGCGGCGCTCCGCGGCATCGCCGTGGACCTGATCAAGGTCAGCGAGGACCTGCGGCTGATGTCGTCAGGCCCGATGACCGGCTTTGCGGAGATCACCCTGCCGGCGGTCCAGCCCGGCAGCTCGATCATGCCCGGCAAAGTGAACCCGGTCATGGCGGAGTGCCTTTCGATGGTCTGTTTCCGAGTGATCGGCAATGACACGACCGTCGCCTGGGCCGCTTCCGCCGGGCAGCTCGAGCTCAACGTGATGATGCCGGTGATCGCCCACACGACCCTCGAGAGCCTCACGATCCTGACCAATATGTGCCGCGCCTTCGCCGAGTTCTGCGTCGTCGGCATCGAGGCGAACCGGGAGCGCGCCCGCGACCTGATGGAGCACTCCTCGGCACTCTCGACGCCACTCGCCCCATACCTGGGGTACGCGCTGGCCGCGGACATCTCCAAGCAGGCCGTTCGCGAGCGGCGGACGATCCGCGAGATCGTCATCGAACGCGGCATCTTCACGGCCGAGGAACTGGACGAACTGCTGGCCCCGCATGAGCTGACCGAACCCGGCGTGGCGGGCAACTTCCGCTTCACGCCCAAGCTGCCGGAAGGCGTCAAGCCTCCAACCGGCCCGGTCGGCGCCGGCGGCTAGGTCTCCCTGGCGCAAGGGGTGGCCTTGGTGTCCCACCCCTCAGAAACACTCAGCCGAATAGTGGTCATTTGGCATGATCTGCCCATTCGGGCGGGACGTGGGGTCTCGCCGAATCGGAAGCAGAAGGACAGTCATGCAGCGACCCATGGGAGTAACGATCCTGGCCGTGCTCGCGGCCATCGGTGGCATCCTGGGAATTCTCGCGGGGCTGGCGCTCCTGGCGCTGTCGTCCGTGACGGACGCTGTGATCCCCGGGATCTCCGGCTTGTTCACCGTGCTGGCAATAGTGACGATCGTCATCAGCATCGGCGACCTGTTTTTCGCCTACGGCGCCTGGGGACTCAAGCCCTGGGCATGGACCCTCGGCATTGCGGTCGAAATCGTCGGAATCGTCGTGGACATCCTCGAGTTCCGCAACGCCACCGCCTCGTCCACAATCATCAGCATCGTGATCGCCGCGGCGATCATCTACTACCTCTATCAGCCGCACGTCCGGCGAGCCTTCAACCAGGCCGTCTGACCCCGACGGGGCGGAGGCCGTCCGCGTTCGACGACGGCCGCGATTTGCGCCATCTGCAAACGACCCGATCCATTGCGCGGGATTGGCGCCAGACGGCAGCGATCGACATCCGTCCCGTCGAAGACGTGCGCCAGACGCAAACGCGACAGTCCAGTGCAGGGAATTTGCGTCGGACGGTCGAAATCGACGGCCGGACGCCGCATCACTTGCGCCACGTGCAAATGCGCCGCGATTTGCGCCAGACGCAAACAGCGCCGCGCCGCGAGCAGAAGTTGGGCCGTTGGCGCCTACACTCCGAGGCGTGATCGAGATCGATGACGCCACCTTCCGTTCGATCCTGCGCCGCTTCGCCTCGGGAGTAGCGGTTGTAACGACGCTCGACGGGGAACGGCCCTGGGGCACGACGGTCAACTCGTTCAGCTCCGTGTCGCTCCATCCGCCACTCGTTCTCGTGGCCTTCGACCGCCGCCGCCGCATCGTCGAGGGCCTTCGACGCACGGGTCGATATGTGGTCAACGTCCTGGGCGAGGATCAGCAGTCCCTGTCCGACTGCTTCGCCGGCGGCCCGAGCCCGGAGTCCGGCACCAGCCCCGGTCGTGAGGACCTGTGCGGCGCGGCGTGGCACACGGGAGAGATCGGCCTGCCCGTCCTCGACGCCGCCATCGCCACCCTGGAGTGCACGATCGTCGACATTCACCCGGCCGGCGACCACGATCTGTACATCGCTCGGGTGGATCGGGCGGAGGCGCTCGGGCAGGAGCCGATGCCCCTCCTCTACTACTCAGGCCGCTATCTGCGTATCGAGCGGGCCAGCGTTCACGAGCTCGAGGGCAAGCCGGAGCGCTAGGTCGGTCCGCGGCAGGCCGAGACGGAGGCGGCAAGTCCCCCGCTCGACGAGGGAAGCCCGGGGTAGTAGTTGCCTGCGCGCACCACCGACTTGACGTTCAAATCCGAGGTCGGAGCTCTCGGACCCGCCCGCCCCCGTCGTTCGGACTGCACAAGAGCCCTCTTAACCGCACTCCGGGCCTGGATTCGACTACGGCAAACGGATGAGGACCTCTCCCTTATCTACCCGGCCGGGTAGTACTATCGCTGTTGCAGTGGCTAGTACAGTGACCAGCGGACAGGTAGGACCCACGTACTATGCCTACCCGGAAAGGGCGTTTTCCGACCGGGGGAAAGCTAATCCAAATACCGTCTAAATCGAGTCTTCACCAGGAGGTCTCTTATCGTGGCAAGACGCCGCTTCGTCTCACTCTTCGCCGGCGGTGCCCTGGCACTAGTGGCAATCCTGGCAGTGCCAGGGGTAGTTCTAGGTCACCACGCTTCAGTCACGGCCAACGTGAGCTGTGCCGGCGCCGTCCAGTACACCATCAACGACTGGACTACCGACAACCGGAATCATCAAGCGCAAGCCACTTTCGCCATCTCCTACCAGACCAACGCCGACGCCTGGTGGCAGTGGCACACGATCGGATCCGGATCGTTCACCAGCAGCAATGCCTGGCACGTGGACGGCTCGTTCACCGTTTCCACCTCTGTGACCAAGGTCACCATTCGGGTCAACGACTTCCACTGGGGCGACGGCGCCACCACTTCGGGCCCGTGGACGGCAACTGCCTCCCGATCGACTACATGCCCGACTCCGACGCCCGACTCCGACCCCAACGCCGACTCCGACCCCGACGCCTACCCCGACCCCGACGCCTACGCCGACGCCTACGCCGACGCCGACGCCGACGCCGACCCCGCCACGCCGACCCAACGCCACGCCGACGCCAACAGCGACGCCGACGCCAACCGCCACGCCGACCCCGACCGCCACCCCGACTCCGACGCCGTTCCAGTCCTTCCAGGGCGAGACGGCCACGCCGGATCCGACCCCGACGCCGTTCCAGTCCTTCCAGGGCGAGACGGCCACGCCGATTTCGACCACCACCCCGCCCCCGACGAGCACTGACGGCAGCGGCTCCGGTGGCAGCTCCACTCCGATCTTCGCTCTGCTGATCTGCTTCGCATTCGGCGGACTCGGCCTCGCGGCCGTCGCCGGCCAGCGCAAGAGCATCCGCAACTAGGAACCCCATATGGCCGCTTAGCCGCGGCCTCCGGTGCACGACGAACGGCGGGCCTTCGGGCCCGCCGTTCGTCGATTCTCCGGGCACCAGTGGTAGCGGGACCGACCGCCGGCAGTGGCACCGTAAGCCGCGATCGGCAAATGGTCCTGGCTGCCCTCGTGGACGCATTTGGTTACGGCAATCGAGGCCGTTCGGCGACCTCGTCGGGGGTCAACTGTCCCTGAGGCCTCTGGGCTGAAAGTTGCCCCACAAGCCCGCACCGGACCCATCGGAACGAGCCCTTACCTCACAACAGTGGCCTACCCATTCCGGTGTCGTGCCGCACCGAAGTACTGGACCCGTCCCTACCTCTTTGGCTAGTGTAGAGTCGCCATCCAGCCATTCAACTACGTAAGTGGTCGTATCGGCGCCACTGAGCTCAAGAGGAGACCTACACGATGATGCCCAAACTGGCAGTGCCGCGCGGGGCCAGGCGCGCCGCCGGAGTCGCCGTCGGCCTAGTGCTGGCACTGACTACGGTCGGACTGGCGGTGGCCACCATCAACGCCACTCCGGCGCCATCCATTGACACTCAGTCGCCAAATCCTGTCCTGGCAGGCAGCACGGCCAACTACACGCTCGACTTCACCACGAGCAACAACGACGCCACGCACCACAAGTCCTATTTGGTCGACAACCTCAACGCCGGTGGTGCCTGGGGTGTGGACCTTGGGGGCGGGGACTGCATAACCAACGTCGGAAACGGTAACCAGTCGATCGACTTCCACCTCGACACCGACGGATTCTGGACGGGCGAGGGCAGCTACTCAATCCAGGTCAGGCTGACCGAGTACGACAGCGCGAGCGGATGCAGTGGCTCCCACAGGCACTTGGACGTCTCCGGCACGCTCAGGGTCGTCGAACACGCCCTGTATGTGGTGCCCGACGGCAAGGCCTTGACCTATGGCGCTGCCGTGCCCACCTATACCTTCACTCTTCATCGCGACGCCGCGAACGGCACTCCCGTAACCCAAGGCTCGCTCACCGCCTACACAGCCCCGGTTTGTACGTCGACCTACACGAGCTCGACCCCGGTCTCCTCGTCGCCGCTGACCATAAGCTGCTCGGGCGGCTCGGCCAATGGCTACGCCTTCGTCACCACCAGCACAGCGCAGCTAACCATCGGCAAGGCGACGCTGTGGGTCGTCCCGAACGGCCAGAACGTCACTTACGGCGACCCAGCTCCGGCGAGCTACGGCTTCAAGCTCGGCCTCGGCTCGGCCGGAGGCACTGAAGTCCTCCCGGCCAGCATCGCCGGTTACGTGGCTCCGGTCTGCACCTCCACCTACAGCAGCTCGACGCCGGTCTCCTCCTCGCCGCTGACCATCAGCTGCTTGGGCGGCTCGGCAGACAACTACACGTTCAACAGGAGCAGCACAGCTCAGCTGACCATCGGCAAGGCGACGCTGTGGGTCGTCCCGAACGGCCAGAACGTCACTTACGGCGACCCAGCTCCGGCGAGCTACGGCTTCAAGCTCGGCCTCGGCTCGGCCGGAGGCACTGAAGTCCTCCCGGCCAGCATCGCCGGTTACGTGGCTCCGGTCTGCACCTCCACCTACAGCAGCTCGACGCCGGTCTCCTCCTCGCCGCTGACCATCAGCTGCTTGGGCGGCTCCTCGACCAACTACACGTTCAACAGGAGCAGCACAGCTCAGCTGACCATCGGCAAGGCGACGCTGTGGGTCGTCCCGAACGGCCAGAACGTCACTTACGGCGATCCGGCTCCGGCCTACACCTTCACCATCCGTAGCGGCTCCGCGGGCGGAACCGAAGTCCTTCCGGCCAGCATCGCCGGCTACGTCGCTCCGGTCTGCACGTCCGGCTACACGAGCACGACACCGGCCTCCTCCTCGCCGCTGATCAGTTGCTCGGGTGGCTCCTCGACCAACTACAACTTCAACATCACGACCACCGCCAACGTCAGCATCGGCAAGGCGACCCTCTGGGTCGTCCCGAACGGCCAGAACGTCACGTACGGCGATCCGGCTCCGGTCTACACCTTCGAGCTCCGCCTCGGCTCGGCCGGCGGCGCTGAAGTCGTCCCGGCCAGCATCGCCGGCTACGCGGCTCCGGTTTGCACGTCCACTTACGGCAGTTCGACGCCGGTCTCCTCCTCGCCGCTGACCATCAGCTGCTCGGGCGGCTCGGCAGACAACTACATGTTCAACACCGCGACAACGGCCCAGCTGACCATCGGCCAGGCGACGCTGTGGGTCGTCCCGAACGCCCAGAACGTCACGTACGGCGATCCGGCTCCGGTCTACACCTTCGAGCTCCGCCTCGGCTCGGCCGGCGGCGCCGAAGTCCTCCCGGCCAGCATCGCCGGCTACGTGGCTCCGGTCTGCACCTCCAGCTATACCAGCGCGACACTGGTCCTCCTCTCGGGACTGCCGATCACCTGCACGGGTGGAAGCGCAGATAACTACACCTTCAACACCACCAGCACGGCTCCGGTCACGATCGCAAGGGCCACCCCCGACTGCACCGTCACGGGCTATAGCGTCACGTACGACGGCGACGCCCACATGGCAACGGGCTCGTGCACGGGAGTCTTCTCGAGAGTCACTCGCCGGCCTCAATCTGGCCGCCACAGTGCACACCAATGCCGGAGACTATTCCACCGACGTGTGGATCTTCAGCGAGATCCTGGGCAACTACGCGAACGCCAGCGGCACGGTCCATGACCAGATCGCCAAAGCGGACGCCGTCTGCGCGGCTACCGGCTACGACGTCACGTACGACGCTCTTCCGCACACAGCCACGGGTTCATGCCAGGGCGTGAAGGGTGAGACGCTCGCCGGCCTCAACCTCGCGGGCACGACGCACACGGCCGCAGGCACGTACAGCGACACGGCATCGTTCACCGACCTGACCGGCAACTACAACAACGGCACCACGCCTGTGGTCGATCACATCGGCCTGCGGGCAATGAGCCTCTCGCTCTCCAGCGACAGCAAGGTCTACGGCACGACGTACTCCGGAACCATCGTGCTGACCCAGTCCGGCCTGCGGAGCGGCGACTCGGTCGATTGCGACCGCACGAGCGCCGGGTTCGCGCCCACGGCCGTCTTGGGCACCTACCCCATCACCTGCAGCAACATCCACGGCACCGGCGTCGGCAACTACGACATCACGGTGACCCCGGGTAGCCTCGAGGTGACGAAAGCAACTCTGTACATCACCGCCGACAATCAAACCAAGTCTTATGGCGATCCGTCGTTCGACCTTGGGTCTACGGCCTTCCACACCAGCGGACTCGCCCCCTTCGATAGCGTGACGAGCGTCGTTCTGTACAGCACCGGCGAGCCTGTAACCGCCCCCATGGGGGCCTATGGCATCGGCGCCTTCGGGGCCGTTGGCACCGGTCTTTCCAACTACATCATCTGGTACCAGGACGGGCCGCTCAACGTCGGCCGGGCACATCTAACGATCACGGCCTCCAGCCCTGACATGACGTATGGCGGCACCGTACCGACCATCAATCCCATCATCACCGGCTACGTGAACGGCGAGAACGAATCTCCGTCCTCAACGGTTCGCTCGTCTGCATCACAGTCGCCACCTCCGCCAGCCCGGTCGGGTCTTCCCCGAGCACGAGTTGCTCGGGCGTCGACAGCGACGATTACGACGTCGCCTTCCTGCCCGGCAGCGTGAACGTGCAGCCGGCCGTCCTCACGGTGACCGCCTCCGGCGGCTCCTTCATCACCGGCGAGACTCCCCCGGCGATCACCGCGGCCATCACGGGCTACGTCAACGGTGAGAGCGAGAGCGTCGTCACGACCGCTCCCGTCTGCTCCACGACGGCCGACAGCTCCAGTCCGGTAGGCACCTATCCGTCGAACTGCTCCGGCGCGGCAGCCGCCAACTACAGCTTCCACTACGTCGCGGGCTCCGTGACCGTCAATCCGGTCCCGGCGTGGGGGATCTCGCTGGCCAAGTCCGCGAACGTCAGCTCCTTCAACGTCGCCGGCCAGCACATCGTCTACACGTACACGGTCGTGAACACAGGCAACCAGAACGTCGGCCCCGGCCAGTTCCGGGTGTCTGACGACAAGATCAACGGCGGGACCGCCTTCGACTGCGGCGCGTCCGTAACGTTGACGCCCAACACGAGCTCGACGAACGAGCCGACGAGCGGCTCCTTCGTGACCTGCCAGGCCACCTACACGGTGACCCAGCAAGACGTGGACCACGGCTCCGTCACGAACTCGGCCACCGCGTCGGTGTTCGCGAACGACCGCAACCTCACGGCCGGCAGCGTCTCCGTCACGGTCGAAGCCTCCCAGAAGGCCGAGCTAACGCTCGCGAAGGCCGCCAACAAGAGCACCTTCACCAGCGTCGGCGAAACGATCACCTACACCTACACCCTGACCAACACCGGCAACGTGACCCTCGACGGGCAGTTCAGCGTGACCGACAACAAGATCGCCAGCGTTGACTGCTCCGCCGCCGGAGATCACCTCGCCCCCGGCGCGCACACGACGTGCACCGCTACCTACGCCATCACTCAGGCCGACAAAGATGCCGGCACCGTGATCAACACCGCCACCGCGTTTGGCCACTACATCGAATCTGCGGTCACGAGCAACGGAACCGCGGCTGAGGTGAAGCTCCAGGCGCCTGGCCCAACCGCCACTCCGACCCCGACCCCGACCCCGACCCCGTCGGATCCCGCCGCCACCCCAACGCCTATCGGCAGCCCGACCGCCACCCCGACTGAACAGGTCGGTGGCGTCACGGCTCCGCCCGCAACCCCAACCCTTCCGTCCACCAGCTCGAGCTCTCACCAGGGCAGCGACGGCGGCTCGACACCGCTCATCGCCCTCCTGATCTGCCTCGCGTTCGGCGGTCTCGGACTCCTCGTGGTCCAGGCTCAGCGCCGGTCGATCCGGGGCTAAGCATTCCGGCAGCGCGAGCTGCCTGCGCACTTGGCAGCAAACCGGCGGGCCTCCTCGGCCCGCCGGTTTTCATTTCGGACAGGAGGCCATCGGCTGTAGCGAAGCAAGCCCTGATGGGCAAATGGTCCTGGGCTAGGCCGGGTATCCGTCGACGGCAACGACGGGCGAATGGCGGCCTGGGCGGGGCCCGGATGCGCCTGTATTGAACCCGAAAGTTGCCCCACACACCCGCACCGGACTGTTCACGAACCGACCAGACCCTACCCAGCTGCCCACCCATTCCGGTGTCGTGCCGCACCGAAGTACTAGACTGGCCCCTATCTCTTTGGCTAGTGTGGATCCGTTATCCGGCCGTTCAACTACGCAAGTGATCGTATTGCTGCTCACCAGGGGCTAGAGGAGACCGAGAATGGCGCACAGACTCAGAACGCGACGCAGCCTTCGAGGCGCGATCGGAATTGTGGCGGGCCTGCTGCTCGTGGCCTCGCTAGCTGCCCTGGCGCTCGGCAGCACTTCTAACCGGTCTATCACGGGAACTCAGACTGTCAGCGCTGGAAACTCTGCGACCTTCACGGTGCGCTACGACAGCGCCTATGACGACGGCCACGGTCACTACTACCGGGTGACCGCCACTGTCCAGGGCACGGCTGTCGGCGTTGCAGTCACTCCGGCGGCCTCGACTTGCGTCTATCACGGAAACAGCACCAACCACCAATCCGACGTCACTGTCTCGACGATCGCCGGCACGACGCCGGTCGGCTCATACACCGTGTCGACCGTTCTGCACGAGTACGCCTACACCGACGATCACTGCAACGGCACCAATACGACCTGGGCGCTCAACTCGACGCTCGTCGTCAACAAGGCCGTCCCGGCGTTCTCGATGTCCTCGATCGCGAACAAGACGTTTGGCGACGCTCCGTTCAACGCCGTGGTGAGCAAGCCCACAGGCGACACGGGTGCGGTCACGTTCAGTACGGGCGCCGGTAGCCACGGCTGCACGGTCGACCCGTCGACGGGCCTGGTCACCATCACTGGCCGGACGAACGGCGGCGAGCACTGCATCATCAGCGCTTCTCTCGCGGCGGACAATTTCTACGCCGCGGCGGGACCGGTAACCCAGCAGTTCCACGTCAACGCGGGAGCGCCTGCATTCACCTTCGATCTGAGCGCGCTGCCAGCCAAGGCCTATGGCGATCCCACCTTCTCGGTCGCCAGCTACGCCTCCAAGCCTGCCGATGACGCGGGCGCGATCACCTTCGCTGTAACGGAACGGCAGCCATGGCTGCACCGTTACCGAGCGGGCAGTCGTGACGATCACAGGCACGGCGACTGGTACCAACTACTGCGTAATCACTGCTTCCCTGGCCGCCAGCGGCAACTACCTCGCGGCCGGCCCGTTGACCCAGCAGTTCCACATCGCCCTCGCCACCCCTGCCTTCACGCTTTCGCCGATCGCAGACAAGACGATTGGCGATGCTCCTTTCCATGCCGTCGCCAGCAAGCCCGCAGGCGACAACGGCACGATCACCTTTGGTCTCGGCGCAGGCAGCACGGGATGCACGGTCAGCCCAACGACTGGCCTCGTAACCCTCACAGCCGTGGCGAGTGGTAGCGACTTCTGCGTCATCAGGGCCTCTCTGGCCGCGAACGGCAATTACGCCGCGGCCGGACCCATCACTCAGTCCTTCCATATCAACCGGATCACGACCACGACCGCGCTGACCTCCACGCTCAAACCCCTCGACCTACGGTGAGTCGGTGACGTTCACCGCCACCGTGACGGGCGGCGGAACCGGGAACGTCACGTTCATGGACGGTTCCACTCCGCTGGGCACGGGCGCTCTGTCGGGCACCCAGGCGACGTTCACCACCTCCGGGCTCAGTGCGGGCAGCCAGGGACTCACAGCCGTCTACGAGGGTGACGCTACCCACGGCGCCAGCACCTCGCCGCTTCTCACTCAGGTCGTCAACAAGGCGACGCCCACCTTCACCTTCGATCTCTCGACCATGTCGGCGCAGACATACGGCGACGGCTCCTTCAGCATCGCGGGCTGGGCCCATGCGACGCTGGGCGACACGGGCGCCATCACCTTCGCCACGGGCCCGGGCAGCCACGGCTGCTCCATCACTTCGGCCGGCTTGCTGACCATCACCGACGCGGCCGTCGGCAGCAACATCTGCCTCATCGAAGCCTTCCTGGCCGCCGACCCCAACTTCGTTGCCGCCGGCCCGGTTTCCCAGTCGATCCACATTGCCAAGGCCACGCTGAACGTCGCCCCTGACGCCCAGAGCATGGTCTTCGGCGATCCGGTCCCGACCTACACCTTTGACATCACCGGCTGGTTCCATGGCGACACCGCGGGCACGGCCGCCGGTTTCGTCGCCCCGACCTGCACCTCCAGCTACACGCCCACGACCCCGACCTCGTCGTCGCCACTGACGATCAGCTGCTCAGGCGGAAGTGCGGACAACTACACCTTCACGTTCGACACGGCCTCGCTCTCGATCGCTGCGGCTGACGCGACCTTCGACTTCAGCCTGGACACGCTCCCCGCCAAGCACTACGGCTCGGGCACGTTCAACCTCAACGGCTTCGTCACGAAGCCGGCGGGCGATAACGGCGCCGTCACGTTCGCCCTGAGCGAGGGCAGCTTCGGTTGCACCGTTACCCCGGCCGGCATTGTCACCATCACGAGCCCGGCGACCGGCGACAACCGCTGCATCATCGAGGCCAGCCTGGCCGCCGATGGCAGCTACAACGCCGCGGGCCCGATCGCTTGCCTGGTTCAATATCGCCAGGGGGACCATCACGGTCACTCCTGAGGCCAAGTCCCTCGTCGTCGGCGCTCCCGTCCCGGCCGGTTCGTTCTACACCTACGGCATGACCGGCTGGGCGAACGGCGAGACTGCCGGCACGGCGGACGCGTATGTCGCGCCGACCTGCACCTCCACCTACACCGCCACCACCGCAATCGCCGACTCTCCGCTCGCCATAACTTGCTCGGGTGCGTCGGCCGGCGACTACGACTTCATCTACGCGGCGGGCGCTCTGACGGTCGTCTCCCCGACCGCGACCCCGACCCCCGTGCCGACAGCGGCGCCTATCGGCAGCCCGACCGCCACCCCGACTGAACAGGTCGGTGGCGTCACGGCTCCGCCCGCAACCCCAACCCTTCCGTCCACCAGCTCGAGCTCTCACCAGGGCAGCGACGGCGGCTCGACGCCGCTCATCGCCCTCCTGATCTGCCTCGCGTTCGGCGGTCTCGGACTCCTCGTGGTCCAGGCTCAGCGCCGGTCGATCCGGAGCTAACCATTCCGGCAGCGCGAGCTGCCTTCGCACTTGGCAGCAAACCGGCGGGCCTCCTCGGCCCGCCGGTTTTCATTTCGGAACGGTCGCCTCGCGGACCGACGTGCGGAGTTACGGCGCCGGCTCGAGGTTTGCGGTCGTGTAGGCTGGCGAACATGTCGAACGTTCGCCGGATCGTGCCGGGCCGCCTCACGGACACCGAGGACCTGGGAGGCTGGATTCTCGTCGGCCTGGTCGTCGCCTACATCGTGGGCGTGTCCTGGTGGCGAGTCGTGGGGATCGGGCCCGGGGTGGGTTTTCTGCCTGCCTGGACGGCCGTAGTCTTCGCCTCTCTCGTCATAGCCACGTGGCTGACCGAACGCTCGGGCCGCCACCTCCGGCCTCTCGAGGCAAGCCTGCTGATCGTGCTGCCGGCGATGGTCCTGACCGATCTGTCGCAGTGGTTCCAGCCGCTCCGCGACTTCGGCATCTACCTGAAGGCCGGCGAGCATTTCATGTCCGGGGCGCCCGTCTACCTGCAATCGACGATCGACGCCCGCCCGGCCGACCTCACCAACTACCCATTCCTCTACCCCCCGCTGACGCTGCCGTTCTTCGGCCTGCTGTCGCTCTTGCCCGTACCTGTCGCCCAGGCGATGTGGGTTTCCGGCTCGCTCGCCCTCGGGGCGCTGGCCCTGCGAGTCATGGGCCTGCGCTGGCGCTGGATCCTGCTGGCCCCGCTTTGGCCCCCGCTGTTCCAGGGCCTGTGGGTCGGCAACGTGTCCGTGCCTGCCCTGGCCCTCTTCGCCCTGGCGCCAAGATTTGGGAGCGGGCTCGTGATCGGCGCCGTCTTCAAGTCGTACACGGGATTGGCAACGCTGTGGCTCATCCGAGAGCGCCGTTTCCTGGAACTGATCGCGGGCGCGGTCGCCGTTCTGGCCGTGGTGCTGGCCACCCTGCCGCTGACGGGAATTCATCTGTGGCTGGACTGGATGCAAGCGCTCCGCCTGTACCAGGTATCGCAGCACAACCTGCCGCCGCTGTACGGGTTCGGGTTGAGCGCGTACGTCCCCCTGTGGGCATTTCTGCTGGTCGCCGCCGCCGCCGTGGCCGCGGCTCTGACGGTGGGCGGCCGCGAGGGACTTGCCCGCATCGGCACGGCGACGATCGTGGCTTCGCCCTCGCTTTGGGGCCACGGAGTGCTGATGGCGGTCCCATCGCTGCTCTTCCTCGCTCCGGCGTGGCTCTGGCTCGGATTGGGGGTCACCGCGGTGCCGGACGGGATCCAGTGGTGGTGGCTCGTCGTCCTGATCGGGTCCTCGTGGCTGCTTCCGTGGCTCCGTCGAGATGCCGCGGCGACTGCGCCCGACGCCACGCCCGCGGCTGCGGATTGGCTGGACCCGCTCGTCGCGGGCGGCACGGGGCCCTGGCCGGGGCTGGCGGACCGAGAGCGGCGAGGCGTGCGTCCCGGAAACAGACGCCCGGCGATCAGCTGGGGGTCGGCGTCGCCGTCGGCGGCGGCGTCGGAGTCGGAGTCGGCGGCGGAGTAGGCGTGGCCGGCGGCGCAATCGTCAGGTGCAAGATCGTTCGTCTGGGCGTAGGCGTAGGCACCGTTCGGGTAGCCGATGGCCTGGATGCGGACGCTCCAATCCCCGGGGACGAAACCGCTCGCCCCAAGTGCGATCGTCACGGACGTGTCGCAATTTCCGGGCACGGCCCAATAGGAACTGCCGCCCGGATATGACGGAGTCCCCGGATAGGGCTCGTAAACGAGCTTGTAATAGTCGAAGGGGACGGCGTTGAAAGCCTTCCACGTGAACGTGTACTTGCCGCCGCCATTGTCGGGGACCGCGCTGAGGTCGCCCAGGTCAACAGTCGCGGGCAACTGGCACGGTCAGGCGGACGACGGCAGTCTGAGCCCTGACGACGATCTTGCCGGTCGATTCATCGATGACCTGAATTCGCACGGCGAAGTCGCCGGCCGGCACTCCTCCGGTCCAGCTCGTATCGGCCACGTTGGAAGGGCAGGCCCAGTAGTTGGATCCGTTGAACGTGGGCTGCGTGCCCCACGGCACCGTAAACCAGCTTGTAGAACTGGAACCCGGAGCCGCTGTACCTGGGCCAGCTGAAGGTGTAAGTACCGTTCGCGTTGGCCGGCGATCGAAAGGCTGCCCAGGTTGGGAACGCCGGGCTTGGGGGTCTTCGTCGGCGTCGCCGTCGGCTTGGGAGTGGCGGTCTTCACAGGAGTCCGGACCGCGGTGGGCGTCGGGGCTGGGGTCGTCGCGGGCGTGGCCGCCGGCGTGGCCGCGGGCTCTGGTGTCGGCCAGATCGGGAGTCGGTGTGGGAGCTGGGGTGGCGGGCGCCGTTGGTGTCGGGGACTCGAGGACGGCGTTGGCCAGCTCGCCGAGCGGCAGGCCCAGGCGAGCGTCGATCTGGGCATTCTCGACCAGCCAGGCGCTCGCGAGCAGCGCCGCAGGTATGGCCGTAGTGACCGGCGAACCGACGGTCGAGCCGGTAGAGCTCAGCACGAATGAGGCGCTCGAGCCCTGCGTAACCGATGCATCGAAACTGGGGGCGATCACCTGGACGTCGTGCTGGAGGGCCATGCCAAGGACCCGGTCCGAGCCCGCGGTCGTTTCGCGATCGATATCGAAAGCGGTTCCGGTGGCCTGCCAGGTGACGTCGCCGGTGGTGACTCGATAGCGACCGCCATCCGGCAGCACGACGCGGTGATAGACGCGTCCGGCCAGCTGGGCGATCTCCAGGTTCGCGGAGTCCAGCGAGTCGAGCCGGACGTCGGCGCCGCCATCGAGGCGGACGTAGCTCGAGCCGAGGGCCAGATAGGCGCGGCCGCCGGCGGCCACCCGGATCTCATCGCCCTGGCTCAGCTCCGATCCCGCGACCAGGGCCGTGGAATCGTGGCCCCGGACGAGGGTCGCGGCCACGGCATCGTCCGTCCGCGCCGGCGACTTGACCGGGAAGAGCGTGCCACTGCCGACGAGGAAGGCGGCCAGCGCCAGACAGGCCGCCAGGCCGACCGCCGACCCAGCGCGAGGGCATAGCCCGGTTCGGGACGTGCCAGTGAACAGATGGGTTGAGCTTCGTGGGCTCGCTGCCGGCGTGCCCCGTGTCCGTCGCGACGGCGTCGTCGGTTCGGCCCCGCGCAGGATCTCGGGCAGCGGCGAATTGGAATTCGATCGCCGATCGGCCGAACGATCGCGCCATCGCTTCTCGGCGGCGGGGCGCTCGGACTCGAACGGCGAGGAAATGGAGCCGAAGGCCTCGTCGGCGCGAAGCTCGAGCTCGACATCGGAGGCCCCGAGTTCGAGCGGCCGGGGCATGGGCTCGACGAGGCTCGGCCGTTGAGCGTCTCCGGGTGCGAAGATCGGAATTGAGCCGAACGACGCGAGCAGTTCCGCTCGGAGCCGCATCGTGAAGACGGGATCCGGCCGGCCGCGCTGATCGGTCGCGACGCGGGCGATGCGGCCGGCTTCGCCGAGCTCGATGGTGAGGGCGTCGAGCTGGTCCATCTCGGAGGGTCCGTCAGGCGACATCTGCGGACTCCTTGGCCACGGCCGTCCGGAGAGCCCGTCAGGGCCCGGTGGAGGCGGACCGCCAGGGTTTCGCGGGAGCAACCGAGGACGGCGCACATCTCGGGGCCATCGAGGTCGTCGTAGAAGCGCAGGACGATCACTTCGCGGTGGTTGTCGGGCAGGTTCTTGAGGGCTCGCCGCAACTGGTCCCGATCGAGGGCCGCGGCCAGGGCGTCGAGAGCGAGGTCGCCGGGCAGCTCGCCGTCGACGTCGGTCATCGGCACGTACCGCCGATCGCGGCGGACGTGATCCACCACCGCGTTGGAGGCGACTCGATACAGCCAGCCGCCGAAACTCTCGTTCCGGAACTCGCACCGGCGGACGTTCTCGAGCGCTCGCTGGAAGGTCACTGAGGTGAGGTCCTCTGCCACGCACCGGTCGCGGACGCGGCGATAGACGAAGCCGTAGACACGCGGCATGTAGAAGTCGTAGAGCTCGGCGAAGGCCGAGGCTTCCTCGCGCGCACGAGCAACGAGCGCCCGTTCGCGCTCGGCCGGCATGCGAGAAGCTCCGTCACGTTCCATCGGCTCGTGAACGGTACGAAGACCCGAACGGGTGGGCAATCCGCCACCTGTACTGTTCGAAACTGCCGGTCGCCTGACGAGGAGGTTTCGGCGCGTTCCGTTCGGATCTCAACAGCGCTCTCCATCACATTTCGCTCGTCAACTCGGTGCTGCCGTTCGCCGTATTCCCGAGTGAAATCCCGCTGGGCGGAAGAGCGCCGGGGAGTGGCATTTGCTCTTCCGCCCGTGGCGGGGGCTCTCATCGGAAGCTGACCAAAGCCGGGGTCGGGGCGCCGGGAGATCCGACGCCCCTGGTCCCAGCGCTATTCGGCGGGTGTGGGAGTTGGAGTCGGAGTCGGAGTCGGCGCAGGAGTCGGCGCCGGAGTCGGCGCCGGCGGCTGGGTGGCTTCGGGCATCGGGATCGTCACGTCGACGACCGCCGAGATGGCGAGGACGTATCCGACGTTGCAGGCTGGGATCGCTTCGCCGCTGGACACGCTGGCGAAGGTCTGCTCGCTGAACGCGAAGACGATGTAGTGGTAGGTGTGCCCGGCCAGGAGCTTGCTCCCGAACGGGGTCTTGGTTCCCGCGTCGGTCCAGCTCGTCTGGTTGACGTTGTCGATGTAGACGGGCGGGATCTGGCCGAGAGCCGTCGGATGCGGAGCCGTTCCGCCTTCAGTCCGGACGATGCCGTAGTAGCTGAAGTAGGAGCCGGTGAACTTGCTCCAGTTGAGCTTGACGGTGTTGTCGGCCTGGAGAGTCGCGGTGAGAGACAGGCTCGCGACCGGAGGAGCGACCGGCTTCTGCTTGTCGGTCATGGTGACCTTGAGGGTCGTGGTCTTCGCGAGGGCGGTGGTCTTGCCGCTCGGGTAGTAGATGGCTTCGACGTTGAAGTTCCACGTCCCGGCCTTGCCGTCGACGGTCACGGAGTTGTTGCAGGTGTCGATGACGGCCCAGTAGCCCTTGCCCTCGGCATAGCCTGGGGTATCGGGGTAGGTGACGCCGGAGAGCTTGTAGTAGTTGAACTCGGTGGAGCCGGCGTACTTGCTCCAGCTGAACGTGTACGTGCCGTTGCCGTTGTCCTTGACGCTCAGCGAACCCAGGCTGGCCGTGTCGACTGGGGCCTTGGTGGGCGACGCCGCGATCGTGACGGTCTTGGCATTGGACGCGACCAGAACCGCGTAGGCGGCATCGGCCGACTTCACGGCGAACACCTTGTAGGTGAAGGTGCCGGCGCCGGGGCAGTCGGTGAGCGTCACGGTCGCCTTGTTGGAGATCGCCGCGACGAGCGTGTCGCCGCTTCCGAGCGGCCAGGTGGCCGTCGAGTCGGAGGAGCGGACGACCTTGTAGTAGGCGAAGCCGTCGCCGGTGAAGGCGGTCCAGGTCAGGTTGGCTTTGCCGGCCGAGGTCGTGACGGTGAGGGTCATTGCCGGAACCGGCGTGGGGGTCGCCGCGGGCGGCGCCGGAGTCTCCGGGGCCGGGGTCACTTCCGGCGTCGGGGTGGGCGTCGGGGTCGGGGTCGGGGTCGGGGTCGGGGTCGGGGTGACCTCCGGCGCGGGGGTCTCATCGTCGCCGCCGATGACCACCGGGGTGGGGCTGGCGGGGTTGATGACGTTCTTCACGACGGTCGCGCCAAAGGCGACGCTCGCGACCACGAGGATTCCCGCCAGAGCCAGTGGCAGCGCGGCGGGCAGCTTCAGGACCGAACTGCTGCGCAGGCGGGTGAGAGGTCCTTCGATGTCGTGCTCGACTCTTGGGCCCTTGGGCGCCAAGCCGTTTCCCGGGTCTCCGCTGTTGTCCATTGCGTATCTCCCTGCTCTATCAGAGCCGATGAGGCCGCGCGGAGGTGCAAATCCGCTTGCCAACAGAACGCGGGATGGGGCCGCGGATTACCGGTCCGACGGCGATTTCCTGAAATTGAGCGCGAAATGGGCTTCCGGTGCGTTTGGGTGAGGTTTGACAGCCTGGGCGCGAACACTCCATGCTCGCGGCGAATGCGGTGCAGGCGCCCGAGCGCCAACGCCCAAGCCCAAATTCCGTCCGCAGCCGGGGCCACCCAGATGTTCCTTCGCTCAAAATCGATGCCAGCGGCGATGCTGAGCCTCGCCTTCGCGGCCGTGATCGCGGCTTCGTGCAGCGGCGCCGGGTCCAGCGCTTCGCCGTCGAATGGGCAGGCCAACCCGACCCTCGGGAGCGCCACGCCGTCCGGCATCGCCGCCTCGGGTTCAGCGGCCAGGCCGTCGGCCTCCGGCAAGCCGGCCGCTTCGGGATCGCCCGCTCTGCCCTCGGGCGGCTCGGGCTCGCCGGCCTCGTCCGCGTCGGCCGGGTCGCCCTCGCCCGCGGCCTCCGCGTCCGACTGTCTCTCGGGGCTGACCCTGACCCACGTCGATCAGGCTCTGGAAGACAAGCTGCCGTGCCGCCTGGGTGGCATCAGCCTGGAGCGGTTCAGCGTCAGCCTGGCCGGATACATCGCTTCCTCTACCGGCGGCGAGCGCGATCTGTACCCGCCCTGGCTCGTCCAGTTCGGCTTGACGCCGAGCGACGTGAACATCGCGATCGTGGCGGATCTGACCCAGCAGGAGAATGTCGTCATCCACGCGATCAACGTCCCCAAAGGCACCGACGCGGAACTGGTAAACGCCTTCTCCGACCAGGCCAGGAAGGCGGGCTGGCCGGTCAACAGCCGGACGGTCGCGGGTCGGGCGGTGATGGGCATCCAGGATCCCGCGGCCAAGGCAGCCGGCAGTCTCTCCATCGGCTACATCCTGGCCAGCCAGCACGTGTTCTACACGATCATCACCGACGACCCCAACCTCCTGGTCGAAGCACTGATAAAGCTGCACTAGGAGTCGCGGCCGGGCAGCGGGGCGATGGCCGTCGCGGGATGGCGAGGGCCGCGGGCCGTACAATCGCGATCGAGATGCCAGACCCACACCGAACCTTGCGCGAAGCCTGGATCGTCGACGCCCTGCGAACTCCGTTCGGCCGCTACGGCGGCGCCCTTGCGGGCGTCCGGCCCGACGATCTGGCCGCTACGGTCATCCGCGCCCTCGTCGAGCGAACGGGCATCGATCCGGCGGCGATCGAGGACGTCATCTTCGGCTGCGCGAATCAGGCGGGCGAGGACAACCGCAACGTCGCCCGAATGGCCGCCCTCATTGCGGGCCTGCCGGTCGAAGTCGCCGGCCTGACGGTCAACCGCTTGTGCGGCAGCGGGCTCCAGGCCGTGAATTCGGCCGCTCACGCGATCGCGGTGGGAGACGGCGACGTCTTCGTCGCGGGCGGCGTGGAGTCGATGAGCCGGGCGCCGTACGTGATGCTCAAGCCGGAGACGGGCTACGAACGCGGCGCTCGCGAACTCGTCGACACGACCCTCGGCTGGCGGTTCGTGAACCCGAAGCTCGCGGCCGCGCATCATCCGTACTCGATGGGCGAGACGGGCGAGAACGTGGCCGAGCGCTACGGAATCAGCCGCGAGGATCAGGACGCGTTCGCGCTCGAGAGCCAGCGCAAGGCCGCCGCGGCGATGGCCGAGGGCCGGTTCGGCGACCAGCTCGTGGCGGTCACGATCCCGCAGCGCAAGGGCGAGCCGATCGTCGTGGACCGCGACGAGCATCCACGGGCCACCTCGACCGAAGCGCTGGCCCGGCTTCGGGCGGCCTTCCGGGATGGCGGCACGGTCACGGCCGGCAATTCGTCGGGTATCAACGATGGCGCGGCCGCCGCGCTGGTCGTCGAAGCGGAGCGGGCACGAGCCCTGGGTCTGCGGCCGATGGCCCGCGTCGTTGCCAGCGCGGTCGCGGGCGTCGATCCGGCGGTCATGGGCTTGGGCCCAATTCCCGCGACGCGAAAGGCCCTCGCTCGGGCGGGGCTGAACGTGGCGGACCTGGACGTCGTGGAGATCAACGAGGCATTCGCCAGCCAGTCCATCGTCTGCGTCCGCGAGCTGGGCATCGACCCGGCCCGCGTCAACCTGGACGGAGGGGCGATTGCCCTTGGACACCCGCTCGGCGCGAGCGGCGGACGCCTGGTGGCGAGTCTGGTCCACGGGCTGCGGCGCACGGGCGGGCGATACGGCCTGGCGACGATGTGCATCGGCGTGGGCCAGGGCATCGCCACGATCGTGGAGCGGATCGACGGTTAGCGCGGTGGCGGGCCACACACCAACCGACAAGGCTGCGGGGGCGGCCGGGCCGGCCATCGAGACCCGCGATCTCCGCAAGGAGTTCGGGCGGATCGTCGCGCTCGACAGCCTGACCATGACCGTGCCGCGCGGCGAAGTGTTCGGCTTTCTGGGCCCGAACGGCGCCGGCAAGACGACCTCGGTGAAGCTGCTGCTCGGTCTCTCTCAGCCGAGCTCCGGCGGCGGTCGGGTGCTCGGAGCGCCGCTCGGCGACGTGGCCGCCCGACGCCGAATCGGCTACCTGCCCGAGCTCTTCCGATATCAGGGCTGGATGACCGCCCGCGAGGTCCTGGGGCTCCATTGCGAGCTGGCCCGGCTGCCACGGGCCGACTGGGGGCGTGAGATCGACGACGCGCTCGACCTCGTGGGCCTGGCCGACCGAGCCGGCGATCGGACGCAGACGTTCTCCAAGGGCATGCAGCAGCGCCTGGGCCTCGGCGTCGCGCTGCTCGGCCGGCCCGAACTGGTCGTCCTCGACGAGCCGACTTCGGCGCTCGATCCGGTTGGACGCCAGGACGTCCGCCACATCCTGGCCGCCCTGCGCGGCCGCGGAACCACGGTCTTCCTCAACTCCCACCTCCTGACCGAAGTGGAGCGAGTCTGCGATCGAGTGGCGATCGTGGATCGGGGCCGGGTCGTGGCCGAGCTCACGATGGCCGAGCTGACCCGCGAGCGCGGCGTCCGCGTCCGGGTCACGGGGCCGGAGGGCGTGGCACGGCTCGCCGGGCCGGAGGGAGTGGCCGGCCTCGACGGCCGCTTCGGCCGTGTCCACGTCGAAGGGGAGTGGCTGTATGCGGAAGGCATCGCCGACGAGGCGGTCCCGGGGCTCGTTGCCGCGCTCGTCGCCGGCGGCGCGGAAATCCACGCCGTGATCCCGACTCGCCACACGCTGGAGGAGCGGTTCATGACGCCTGCTGGGCGTCGCGCCGGACGCCGAAGAAGGCGCTAGTCGGGCGGCGCGGGCGGCTCGGGCGGCGCGGGCTCGCCGGCCGCGGTTCGGGCTCGGTCGGCTCGGACTCGTCCTCGGGCGCCGGGTCTGGTTCGTCGTCGGGCACCGGTTCGACGGAGGCGCGTCGTGAGCGTTTCGTCGATCCTGATCATCGCCCGCCTCACCCTTCGCGAAGCCTTCCGCCGCCGGCTGCTGTGGGCCCTCGTCGGGCTCACCGTCCTGATCGTCGGGCTGACCTGGTGGGGCTTCTCGCGAATCGCCGAGGTCTCGCCCGTCACCGGCCCCGTCGAGATGCTGGCCGTTTCGCAGATCCTCGTCATGCTGGCCTTCATGTTCAGCTTCGTGCTGGCCATGACGGCGGTCTTCGCCGCCTCGCCGGCGATCGGCCCCGAGATCGAGAACGGCCTGCTGCTGGCGATGCTCGCCCGGCCGATTCGGCGCAGCGAAGTCCTGCTCGGCCGCTGGCTCGGACTCGCGTCGGTCCTCGTCGTCTACGCCCTCGTGGCCGGTTCGCTCGAGCTCGCGGCGGTGGATCTCGCGACCGGCTATCTGCCCGACCAACCGTTGCTGGCGCCGCCCTACCTGGCCGCCGAATCGCTGGTCCTGCTGACGCTCGCGCTCCTGTTCAGCACGCGGATCGCCTCGGTCGCGGGAGGCGCGATGGCCGTGGTCGCCTACGGCCTCGCCTGGATGGCGGGCGTGCTCGAGGGCGTGGGCGAGGCATTCAACAGCGACGTGCTCCGCATCGCCGGCAACCTGGCGCGGCTGATCCTGCCCAGCGATGTGCTCTGGCGAGGCTCAGCTGCGGCGCTCACGCCGAACCGCGACGTTCTGCGAGGGGGCGGCATCGCGAACGTGGACCTCTATCGATTCAGCCCGTTCTCCGGCACCGCCCCGAGCGTCGAGTGGCTCATCTGGTGCCTGGTCTGGGTCGTCGGGGCGCTCGCCCTCGGCGCCTGGCTCCTCCGCCGCCGCGAGGTATAGGCCGGCGAGCCGCCGGGCGCGTGGCGCCGGGCCGCCGCCGGAGCGGGGCCGCAAGCTGCGGCCGGACGGAGCTTGCGCCGAGGCCAGCGGGCCGCCGGACCGGCCGAACACGCCGTCGGGCGCCGGAGCATGGGCCGCGGGCGCCGCGAGCATAGGCCACGGCCGCCGGACCGGCCAATACGCCGTCGGTCGCCAGGGCTTCGCCGCCGAAGGCCGCGGCGCCGCCGGACCCCTCCACGCCCAAGAAGTTCGGCCAATGCCCGCCACATGACCGCTCTTCGAGATCCTGGGCCCGCTACACGCCCCTCAGGGACCCGTCCCCTGCCCGCGACCACAATTCCCGTGCTCTGAGGCCCGATTCCGGGCGCCGACAGTCCGATCCAGGCCCGAAATCTGGCTCCCCAGGGCCCGATCTGACATCCGGAACTCTTGCCGGAGCTCCAGACCTCGAATAGTGCTCACCTGATGGGCGTTGTTCATTTTCTGGAACAGATGATGGCGCGGCGTAGGGGGGCGGGCGCCGGGAGGCCGCGCGGCGTGACGGCCCGCGGGTGCGTGACGGCCCGCCTCGCCGTCGGAATTTGAACAACTTCGCCGGGTGAAGGTTATTCGAGGATCCCACCCCGGCTCCGCGAGTCCGAGGGCCCCTGCTCGCCTCGCCCGCCGCAATCCCTTCAAGGCCGGACCCTCGGGGCGGTCCAGGTGGCCGATCAGCGACCGAGAAGGCGCCGATCTCTCGCACAACTTCCGCCTGATGGAGGTTGTTCAAGAATCCGGCGGCGACGACGCGGGGTTGGGCGGGGGCGGCGCCACGAGGAGCGGCGCGCGGGTTGGGTGGCGACGACGCGGGGTTGGGCGGAGGCGGCGCCACGAGGAGCGGCGCGGGTTGGGTGGCGGAGCGACCGCGGGGTTGGGCGGAGGCGGCGCCACGAGGAGCGGCGCGGGTTGGGCGGCGACAACGCGGGGTTGGGCGGAGGCGGCGCCACGAGGAGCGGCGTGCGGGTTGGGTGGCGACAACGCGTGGTTGGGCGGGGGCGGCGCCACGAGGGAGCGGCGCGCGGGTTGGGTGGGCGACGACGCGGGGTTGGGCGGAGGCGGCGCCACGAGGGAGCGGCGCGCGGGTTGGGTGGCGACGACGCGGGTTCGGCGGAGGCAGTGCGGCGCGGGCCTATCGGAACACCTGCCAGACGTAGCCGTAGCAGGCGAAGACGACGCTCAGGACGATGAGGGACTTCTCGAGCCAGCCGAAATGCTTCGTCAGCGCGATGCCGATCAGCGCCACGAGGAACGGCATGAAGTCCATCGCGTAGCGGTAGCCGTAGGTCGAGGCGCCGCCGCCACCGTAATAGAGGAAGACCGGGACGGCGGACAGGACGACCGACGCCCAGAGGATCAGGTTCGTTCGGTCGCGCAAGCCGGCGTTGAGGGCGATGAGGACCGCCGGCGTCGTCAGGAGGATCGATTGACCCTGGTTGCTCGGCACGATCCAGGGGAAGGTGCTCGCGGGTCGAATCGATGCCACCGGCGAAGAAGAGCCGCAAGTTGTCCGGAACGTGGACGATCGAGAAGAGGCCTTGCGCGCGGATCTCCTCCAGCGGTGCCGTGATCCACGAGATGCCGTAGCCGGTTTCCAGGGGCGAGCCGAACCGGACCAGGTCGAATAACCCGGTCAGCAGGACCGCGGCAGCCAAAGGCGCCGCGAACGCGACCGACGTAGCGATCCGCGTCCGGCTTTCCGCGAGGAGCGCCAGGCCGAACGGGACGGCGACGATCCAGAGGGTCGGCCGGGCGAGGCCCGAGAGGCCGATCAGCAGGCCGATGACGAGCGGCCGCCGCGCGCCCTTCCACTCGACCAGAGCAAGCGAGATCAGCAGCACCGACTCGAGATGGGCCAGGTAGTAGAAGTCGCCCTCGACCGAGAGGGTGAAGAGAAGCGTGCCGAAGGCGCCGAGGGCCGCGAGCCAGAGGTCGGCCGGGCCACCGGGGCCGTAGCGGCGGGCCAGTGGCAGGGCCACCCAGGCCGCGAGTATTCCGAGGACGGCCGAGACGATCCAGCGCGAGAACGGCCACAGGAATTCGAACGGGACGAGAACGAAGTACGGGACCGTCGGCAGCAGGCTCATGGCCTGGTAGTGCCGTCCGTCGATCGTGACGATGTCGTTGATCGTGGTAAGGGTCGTCAGGTCGAAGCGATGCTGGGCCAGGATGTCGTTGGCCAGGATCATCATGTGATCCGGCCCAAAGCTTCCGGCCTGGCTTCGGACGAACGTCGCGCTGCCGAAGACCGCGGCGACGAAGAACATCCAGGCCAGGGCCGTGGGATCGTCCCGTAGCAGCTCAACCCGACCACGCAGCCATCGCTGGGCCGACACCGGACCTCCCCTGCTGTCCTCGCCCGGGCTGGCCGTGGCGACTCACGCCGATCCTAGCATCGGCCGCCTCGACGGAGCCGCCGTTACGGTAGGCTATCGCGGTGTCAGAACAGGAGGCCGAAGCTGCCAGACCAAGACTCCGCCGCGGCGCCTGACGCCCGGGCAAATACCCAGACCGATTCGGCCGCGGCAGTCCAGGCAGCCGGCTCAGCGGGATCGCAGGCCACAGAAGAGGCGAAGTCCCCGATCGTCGTGATCGTCATGCCCGCGTATAACGCGGCCAAGACGCTGGAGCGGACGTACCGCGACATCCCCCAGGAAATGGTTTCGCGGATCATCCTGGTCGACGACGTGTCGCGCGACGACACCGTGGGAGTGGCGAGCAGGCTCGGCCTGGACGTGATCATCCACCGCCAGAACCTGGGCTACGGCGGCAATCAGAAGACCTGCTACGACGCCGCCCTGGAGGCCGGGGCCGATGCCGTGGTGATGCTCCACCCGGACTACCAGTACGACGCCACGCGCATCCCCGCGCTGGTGGCCCCGATCCTGGCAGGCGAGAAGGATCTGATGCTCGGCAGTCGGTTTCTGGGAGATCCGCTGGCGGGCGGCATGCCGCGCTGGAAATACATCAGCAATCGGTTCCTCACCACGGCGGAGAACGTCGCGTTCGGGCTCCACCTCTCGGAATACCACACCGGTTTCCGGGCCTACAGCCGCAACCTGCTCGAGACGATTCCGTATCGGCTCAACAGCAACGACTTCGTCTTCGACCAGGAGCTCGTGGCCCAGGCCGTGGCCGTGGGCATGCGGATCGGCGAGATTGCCGTTCCCACCCGCTACTTCGAGGAAGCGAGCTCGGTCGGCTTCCGGCGGAGCGTCGTGTACGGGCTCTCCACGCTGAAAGTGGTCCTGCGCTTCCTGCTCCACCGGCTGCGAGTCCGCAGATCGCGGAAGCTGTCGAGCCGAAAGCCCACGGCCCGGTGAGGCGACTCTCGTCAGGTCTGCTCCGAAGCGGCGTCGGCATCGCGATATCGGTCGTCTGCGTCTACCTCGCCCTCCGCGGCGCGGATCTGAGCCACACCTGGGAGCTGCTGACGGGCGCGCGCCTGCCCTGGATCGGGCTCGCGGCCGTGTTCATCGTCGCCGACCTGTTCTTCCGGGCGGTTCGCTGGCAGCGGCTGATCGCCCCGATCCACCACGTGCCGCTTCGCCGGCTCAGCGGCTACATGCTCGTCGGATACCTCGCCAACAACTTCCTGCCGGCCAGGCTCGGCGAACTGGTGCGGAGCCACTACCTGGGCGATCGCGAGGGCATCAGCCGCAGCGCGACGCTCGGAACGGTCGTGGTGGAGCGGATCGTCGATACCGTCGTGCTCGTGGGCATCGGCGCGGTCGCGATCCTGGTGCTCAACGTCCGTGGCGTCGTCGTGAGCGCCATCCTCGTGGGCATGGCCCTGGCCGCGCTTCTGTGCGTCGCGCTGGCGATGACGCTGGCCGCTCACAGGCTGCCCGGAGCCGCGCGGGCGGCCGCTTTCCTGAGCCGCTGGCCGCGGATCGTGGGCATCGTTTCGCGGTTGCGCGACGGGTTGCGGGTCGCGGCCCTGCCACGCACCGTGGCCCTGTCCGCCGCCCTGAGCGTGGCCGCCTGGGGCTGCACCGTGCTGGCCTTCCTGGCCGTCGGACAGGCCCTCGGCATCGAGCTGACCGTCGGCGAAGGCGCCTTGCTCGCCGCGGGCACGAACCTCGCGACGGCGGTTCCGTCCGGCCCTGGCTACCTCGGCACGTTCGAATATGCGGGCCAGATGATCGCCGTGGCGTTCGACTTCCCCGCCTCGAGCGGCCTGGCGCTCGCGGTCCTGATGCATGCGCTCACGCTGCTCGTCAGCTCGATCGGCGGGGCGATCGCCCTGGTCAGACTCGGCTGGCAGGCCAGGCCGGGAACGAGGCCAACGCTGCTGGCATCGGATCCGTCCGTTCCGGCTACCGGTCGAAGCGCCGCCCGCGCCGATGCAACGATCGCCGCGGACGGCTATCGTGGGGCTGGAAATGACGACTGAACCTCAAGCATCGATCCCCGAAGAGAGCCGCTGGCTGGACCAGGCGAGCAAGATCCTGGCCAACCTGGGCTTCGAGCTGGTCGAGCCGAACCGCCCCAAAGGCGACGACACGAGCCATCTGCTCATCGCCCTGCGCCAGCAGCCCACGCTGTCCCACTTCGACCCGGAGAAGGTCGAGTATTGGGCGACGGACTCGGGCCGAGGTCGCGGCCGCGTCCTCGACTGCGGGGGCAACTACCCGATCAACTCGGAGTTTGCCTGGGGACGGATCGTGGCCACGGATCGGCTCGGGGTGAAGAACGAGTTCCTGAGCTTCGGCGGTGGGCTGCGGGCCCAGCGGACGAATGACGGCACGATCCTGATCGACTTCGGCTCGCGGGCCCCGATACTCCGCTGGAGCGGCCACAGTCAGAACTCGGATCCACTCGCCGGCGAGGTCGGCGCCTTCTTCGCCCGCATCAAAGTCCCGATCGATTTCGTGCCCGGAGCGGAAGCCCTGATCGCCCAATCGGCCCCAACCACGCTCTACTGCGCGTTCGTCCAGTCCGTGCGGGAGCGATTGACCCAGGCGAAGACGCTACGAGAGGCCAATCGCTGGCTCGCCGACTGGAGCGCCCGCGAAGGCGCCCGACTGCAGACTGTCTCCGCCGACCACTGGGCTGGCGCCACGGAGGTCCGCAAGCAGCTCTCGGCCATCGAGGCGATCGCCCGGGAATAGACCCGCGGCCACTCCCACGAACGCAGAGACGGCGCCCTTTCGGGCGCCGTCGACGATTCTGCGATTGACTCCGGGCGAGGGCTCAGGACGCGCTGGGGACCGGGGTCGCCGAGGGAGTGGCCGATGGGGTGGCCGAGGCGGTCGGCGCCGTACTGGCGGAAGGCGCGACGATCGCTGAAGCGGAAGCGGAGGCCGACACGGACGGGCTGGGGGTGACGCCCAGGACCTTGTTGAGGGCGTCGGCTACCGTCGCGTAGTCGTAGCTGCCCGTGATCTTGCCGTCGACCTGGACCGTTGGCGTGCTGGGCTTGCCCGGCAGATGCTGCTGCTCCGCCTTGATTTCCGCGTCATGGCTGCCGCTGTCGACGCAGCTGTTGAACTTGGCGGTGTCAAGGCCGCCCATCATCTCGCCAATCTGCTTGAGTCGATCCTTGGAGAAGGCTCCGGAGCCCTCGCTGTACTGGTTCGTGAAGAGCCAGTCGTGATAGGGCCAGAACTTGCCCTGATCCGCGGCGCAACGGGCCGCGTTGGCGGCGTCGAGGGACTCGGTGCCTCCCGTCCCTGAGTCGATGACCAGCTCGTCGTGCCAGACGAGCTTGGCCTTTCCGGTGGCGACGAAGTTGGCGATCAGCTGAGGCTCGTCGAGGAAGGTGAAGTCGCGGCAGTTGGGGCACTGGAAGTCTTCCCAGATGTCGATCGTGTGGGCCGCGTTCGCGTTCCCGAGGGTCAAACCGCTCATGGGCAGATTGGTGGGCGTGATCGCGCTCGGCAGCGGCGCATTCGGGGAGAAGCCGGGGCCGCCCGGCGCCTTGCCGTTGTTGCTCGTCAGCAGCACGGCGCTGCCGATCACGATGACCGCGATCACGACCGCGACGGCCGAGTAGACCACGAGATTCGACATGCCCCCGCCGCCGGAGCCCCGGGTGCTCGCACGATTGAGGGCCCGGTTCACGTCGCGGCCGGACTGGTGCTGCTGCCGCGCGGAGCGCCGGCTGGCCGGCGGCACACCGCTCTCGGATGACGGTCGTCCGCTCGGTCGGTTAGATGACATGACGCTAGCCCTCGTGAGATTGGATATGGGGCCCTGGAGCCCGCTCGGCCCCCGATCAGCCGAGCTCGTCTCCCATGGACCTGGTTTGGATTGGGCGTCCGAAGGTAGACCCACAACGCGACGACGAACCGCAGGATCAACGTCAGACCGTAGGTCTCGCACCAGACGCAAATAGCATGGATGAGGAAGATCTGGGCAAACTGAAACCAGCCCTCGAATGCCACGCCGATGAGCGACAGGCCGTAGTGCGCGAGCAGGAGCCGATAGTCGTTGGTCTTCCACCACGCGATCGCGAGTGTGAACAGCGTGATCGATAGGCCGACACCGTAGACGGCAACGGGGATGCCGAAGAACGGCCGCGAGTACTGGCTCTGGGCGACTTCCACGCAGCCGTGGATCGGTCCGCAGGTGGGACTCCCACCGCCGAGCTCGGTCGTCGCGAGGTACGAGGCCACGGCGAGGCCGACGATGTCGAGGAAGGCGAGGACCAGGGCCGGGTGGATGTGCCGGATCCTGCTCCACGTCCGCCGGACGGCCGACGGCTGGGTCGATTCGATTGGCTTGCTAGCTTGCGCCATAGCTCCTGCTTTCGGATTGGTGCCGGAGGCACCACCTGCTCACACTCCTACCCGGGAGCCAACCGGCGGGAGCGTTCGCATATGGTAGCGTGCCCGGCCTGTCGGATGACAATTCGCCCGGATGGCCGATGCGACTCGATGGCCGTTCAGGACGGCAGGGTCGCGTCTCTCACGAGGGGATCAGGACGCGGAGGGGGCGGCGGATGCCGGCGATGGAGAGGATGTGGCGGCCGCTTTGATGGCCGCCGCGATGTCCGCGTCGGTCGGCAGATAGTTGGCGCCCCGCGAACTCGGGACCACTTTGCCGTTGACGAAGAGCGTTGGCGTGGCGTCGATGCTCGCCGGTGCGGAAGCCTGCTCGTTCGCAACCTCGGCGTTGTGGGTGCCTTGCCGGACGCAGGATTCGAACCCGGGGTTGTCGATGCCGGCGGCCTTGGCGATCCCGATCAACCGGTCGATGGTGAAAGCCGAGGGATCCTCGCTCGGCGACTGGTTCGCGAAGAGCCAATCGTGGTAGAGCCAGAACTTGCCTTCGTCCGCGGCGCACAAACCGGCATTCGCGGCGTCACGTGAGGCCGTGGTTTTGATGCCCTGCTGGCCATCGAGACCGTCGATGGTGAGGAAGTCGCGATAGACCAGCTTGGCCTTGCCTGTTGCCAGGAAGTTGCTGACGATCTGCGGTTCCAGGGTCTTGGCGAAGGTGCCACAGCCCGTGCACCTGAAGTCCGAGTAGAGGTCGAGGGTCACGGCCGCGGTCGCGCTGCCCAGTGTCTGACCGCTGGAGGGGACTGTGGAAGGCGTAACGACGGTTGGGGCAGTGAAGCCGCTGCCGGAGATCGATTTGGGTTGGGTCAGGAGGAACGCGCCGCCGATCAGCACTACTGCCACCGCAATCGCCAATCCGGTCCAGATCAGGATGGGATTGAGGCCGGACTTCGGGAAGGAACCCGTGGTTCGGTCGTAGCGCCGGGTCTGGCGGTTGGCCAGCCGCTCCTGCCGTGCCGACCGGCGTGACGGCGGCGGAGTGGCCTGACCGGGCTTTGGAGCGGAACTCGTCGGAGACGAGGACCGTCCCTGCTTATCCTTCGGTGACATCTAGTACCTGCTAGCTCCGCGAATACGCCTTCCGGAATGGCGTACATGATCCGGCCTCTGGCCAGCGGCCGCTGGCTCGTTTTCGTCGAACCCGTGGCCGGCTCGAGATCGGCCGGGATCGGCGACGCCCTGTTAAGCCGTCCGGGCCTGCGTACGTTTACCCGAACTTTGCCGGAAGTTGCCGGTCAGCCCGCCGGTCAGCCCGCCGGTCAGCGCGCCGCGAGGAAGCCTTCGAGCTCCGCCGCCGTGGGCATGCCCTCTCTTGCGCCAACGTGGGTCGTCGCCAGGGCGCCTCCGGCGACCGCGCGCTGAACGGCTTCGGCGAGGGGCCGGCCCTCGGCGAGGGCCGCCGCGAGAGCCCCGCAGAACGCGTCGCCGGCGCCAGTGCTGTCCACCGTTGCCACCTTGTCGGCGGCCACGGACCAGACCCGGTACTCGCCCAGTCGGACCGCGCCGGGCGGCTCGGGCTCCTGCTTGGGCGGCTCCTGGATGAGCGGTTCGCCCGGATGGAGCGCCGGCTCCTGCACGGGCCGTTCGACGGCAAGCTGGCCGGCGGACTCGCCGGTCGTAGCGGCTGCCGGCTCGCGGGCTTCGGTGACCGGCTCGCCGTCGGAGGCGCCTTCGGACCGCTCGATCGCCATGACCCGCTTTTCCGCCTTGGGCTTTGGCATTCTTTCGAGGACGACCGCGCCGTCGGCGCCGAGGGTGACGATCACCGCTCGACGGACGCCCGGACCCTCCGGCCCCGGCTCGAGCAGGACTCGGGCCCGGCTCGCCGTGTCGGTCCCCTCGTCGACCCGGCGGCCCGTTCGGCGGGCTTCGGTCGCGAGCAGCATGGCCAGCTCGCTGCGGTTGGGGGTCACGATGTCCGCCAGGCCGAAGATCGCCCGGTCGATTGCCGTAGCGGGCGCGGGGTTCAGGATCGTCGTGGCTCCGGCGGCGTGCCCGCACACGAGCGCCTCTCGCACGACGTGGAGGGGCAATTCGTTGCAGACGAGGAGCACGTCGCCCACGAGCCGGCCGACGCGAGCCAGGGAATCGCGGACGTAACCTGCTTCGATGGCCCAGTTGGCGCCCGGGACCACGGCGATCTCGTTCTCGCCGGATGCGTCGACGAGGATCAGGGCCATGCCAGTGGCCTGGTTCGGAAGCGAGGCAAGCATGGAGACGTCGACCCGCTCGGAAGCGAGAGCTCGCCGGGCTTCGACCTCGAACGTATCGTCCCCGGCCGCTCCGATGAACAGCGTCGGCCGGCGGAGCCGGGCCGCGGCGACGGCCTGATTGCCGCCCTTGCCGCCGTGGTGACGTTCGTAGCTCCCGCCCGTGACCGTCTCGCCGGGATGCGGCAGAAGAGGCACGCGCGCGACGAGGTCGATGTTGACCGAGCCGACCACGATGACGCGGCCGCTCATGGGCAATGCCTCCAAGCAGGGTGCGCCGGCGGGACCCGGCGTTCGTTGAGCCGCATTGTGCGTCACGCGCCCGGCCTTGGCACGGCTGGTTCGCGCCCGAGGCTCCGGGTCAACTTGGGTGGGTCGCCCGGCTTGTCGAAGTGCCTATGCCGGCGCAGCCGCCAATCGGCCCTGAGTCCGGCATGCGAACGTGAGGCTTTTGACCTAGACCTTCGAGCCGGTGACTGCGCGCACCGGTGGGGCCCGTTGGCCGTTGCCATACGCCAGATGAGCTAGTACCTTCGGGGTGCGGGCTAGTCCAGACGGATTACGCAATGGAGACGCCCGCAAGAGGAGGACCGGCGGTTCTGTCGGACCGCCAGCCAGGGGTTTCAGGGGTAGGTAGGGTCCCCGTCTCGGGCGAAATGCGGGACTGAGTCATCGGATCAGATCGAAATCGTCTATCGGTCTGTCCAGGGCGCGCAGCCGGGTGTAGGCGTGCCCGTGTCCCAGCCGCATCTCCCTCTGGGTCCGGACTCGTTTGAATTCGAGACCGAGAGGGTCGGCATCTTGTGACCAGGGGCGTACTCGAGGCTCTCAATCAACCCATAGCATTCTTTGTGCTGCTCGCCGGGACGGGTCTGCTCCTTCTCATTGGCGAGCTTCGAACGATCCTGAGGGGACTTCGCCCGGCCGCTGAGCCTGGACGCGTGCCCGCTAGCGAGAGATCCCTGAGGCGACCGGCGCTGGGGAGGCGGTGCCGGCTGGCCCTGCTTGTCACTGCGGCACTCCTCCTCGCGAGTGGGTTCGGCACAACGTCCGCTTCGTTCGCTCAGCAGAACCTCTCCCTGGGGCTTCAACTCGATTTGCAGCTGCCGGAGACGGCCTCGCCGACCGCGTCGCCCACACCTACACCAACGCCGACACCGACGCGGGTGTTCATGGCCCCGCCCAGGTCTTTTTCGACGCCAGGCTCGACACCGACTCCGGCAGACCCGGCGGCGACGCCCAGACCCACGCCCGGGCCGACGCAGGCGGCCTCGCCATCCTCCACGCTCGGGCCGACCGAGAGTGCCCAGCCAACGCCGACACCAACGCCAACGCCAGCTTTCATGCCGACTCCGTCGGCCGCACCCAGCGACGACCCCGATACCGGCGCCAACAGAGACGCCTGACATCGGCGCCGCCGGCTCCGTAACCGACCGACATGAGCCAGACCACCGCCACGCGCCCGCTCGACCCTGACACCAGGCCGGTAGACGGCAACGTCCACGGCCGTGATTGCTTCGACGAAAGGGGCACGCTCATCTGCAGCTGGCCAGAACGCCACGATCCGGACTTCGTCGAGCTCCCGTCGCCGCCGCCAAATCAACCTGCTGCCGGAAGTCGCCGGGTTGCCCGGCTCTTCGACCGATTCCTGACGGTCCTGATCGTCGTCGTCGGCCTCGCGGCGATCGCGATCGGAGTACTCGTGTTCGTCGACAACCTGCATTTCCAGACGGTGACGAGCGGCTCCATGCGGCCGACCGTCTCGCCCGGAGACGTAGCGGTCACCGAGGTCGTACCGGTCAGCTCCCTCAAGGCCGGCGACATCATCGTCTTCTTCCCGCCGGGCAGGGTCGCCGAACCCGTGATGCACCGGATCGTGTCGCTGGACGACGGCGTGATAAAGACGCGCGGCGACGCCAACTCGGTCGACGACCCCTGGCAGATAACCCTCAGCGGCGCGACCGCCTACCGGATGGTGGCCGTCGTGCCCTTCATTGGCTGGTTGGGCGAGCTTCAGCGGCCGGCACTCATTGTCGCCGGCTCGCTCCTCCTGCTCGCCATCGGGATCGAGCTCCGGAAGGAGGTGGGGGGCAGAGCCGCCAGGGCTCGATCAGTAACTCAACCGTGATCTCTGGCGCGCTGATGACTTAGCGCGCTTATCACTCTCGGCGCTTCAGCCGAATCAGGAGGGAACAAATGTCTCTGCGCAAGATCGTCGGACTCATCGCGGGCTTCGCTCTCGCAGTCGGCCTGCTCGGGGCCGGCGTCGGTGCAAGCTTCACCGACCTGGTCACCGCCAAAGAGAACATCAACGTTGGCACGTTCCAGTGCAAGATCGTCGCCGCGACCCCGACGGCAGAAATCGCCGCCGACGGCAAGTCCGTGACCTACACGGCCCCGACGATCGTCAATTCGGCTCCGGGGAGTGCCCCGTTCGCCTTCACCGTCCAGAACACGGGCACGATCGACCAGGCTCTCACGGTCTCGACGAGTGCCGTGAGCGCTCCCTGGTCGGTCATCGGTGCACCGTTCGCACCGGTGCCACTGGTCGCGGGCGCACAGCACGCCTTCAATACCGGCGTGGCCTGGACTGAGCTGAGCAACGCCGACCTCGGCGCCGCCGGCGCGGTCACCTGGACCGTGAACTGCAATGAGAACCAGCCTACCGTCATCTTCGACAACCACCCGACCACGCTGCCGTCCAATCTGGCGAGCTACGGCGCCCAGGCCTACTCGTTCAACGAGTGGGGCGGCGGCGTGACGTTCGCAGGGTCGGCACGGAACCTCGCTGCCGCGACCGTGACGATGAGCAGCTGGGCCTGCGAGACGGGCGGCTGGTCGACCGGCGATTGCCAGACGACGCCAGGCGCCACCTACAGCGTTCCGATCACATTCAACGTCTACAACGTCGGCTCGGGCAATACCGTGGGGACTCTCGTCGCCTCGAAGACTCAGACGTTCGCAATCCCGTTCCGGCCTTCTCCTTCTTCGGTCTGCGGAGATGGACGGTGGAGTGACGGCACGAACTGCTTCAACGGCAAGGCCGTGAACGTCACGTTTGACTTCACGGGCCAGACATTGCCGAACACGGCGGTCTTCGGGATCACCTACGCGACGCTTTCGTCCGGCTATCCGCCACTCGGCGGGACGAGCGGCCCCACGGACTCGCTCAACATCGCGACGTTCCCCGGCGACGGCACCGGCACCGCCACCCAGGCGTCCGTCGGTACCTGGCTCGTCGACGACGTGCACAGCTACGTGGCCCCGCGCGGTGCCACGACGATGATCGGCGCCGCTCCTGTGACCAACATGCCCACCGGACCTTCGGACGACTTCGCGGGCTACATGCCCGCCGTCCAGATCATGGCCGGCTTCTAGAGGCCAGTACTGACTCCGTCCGGTCGGGCGGGACGGAGCTTGCGTCGGCCGATTACGGCTGACCACCACAGCTCGATCGCCAGGTGTCCGAGTGGGATCGCTGCTCGGACGCCTGGCAGCCGCCTAATTCCCGGGGCCAGTCCTATCTGGCCGGCACCGATACCTCTCCGGTGCCGAGACCTCTCCGGTGCCGATCCATTGCCGGCCTCGTGCCGGCGCGGTTCGGCGGCCTGTCTCTATCAACCAAGCAGGGCACTCATGCGAAAGCTCGTAAGGCCTCTGGTTCCGCTCGGTCTGGCGCTCTTTCTCGTGAGCGTCGCATTCGTGGCGTCGGCTTCCGCCGGCGGCCCCGCGAGCCACGCCTTCACCGACGACGGGATGACCATCCGGCTCACCTCGGCGATGCCGGGCGTGACCTTCGCCGGCAACACCCTCGTATGCCCATCGGTGCTGATCACGACTTCCTCGGGCCAGAACATGAACGCCTGCCAGTTCACGATCTCGAGCGTCGGAGCCGTCGCGCCGTCGTCTCTCACGGTGAGCATGAACGTCACCGGTGCCACCTCCGCGCAGATTGCCGCCGACAAGTTCGCCGTTGCCCCGCGCCCTGGGACGCTGGTCCACTTCCGGGCGACCTCGCAGACCCTCTACACGTTCGCTGGAGCGGACCTTCCGGCAACCGTCAACCCGGGCGTAGTGTGGGGCGGCATGGCCGGTACCCCGCTGGACAACAGCGACATGGGCGCGACGATCGTCGTCACGTACACGGTCGTGGCCGAGTCGATCGAAGGCGCGACCGCTCCTCCCACCTTGGCCCCGACCAGAACGTCGCTCGAGATCGTGCGTGCCGAGACGGCGAGCCCGGTTCGGATTGCCACCGCTCCCCCCACGGGCTCCACGAGCAACCGTTCCACGGGCGAGTCGGCTTCCCTCTTCGCCCTGCTGGTCTGCCTGGTCCTGGGCGGCCTCGGCCTGGTCGGCGCGATTTCCAGGCGCCGCGGCATGCGGCGCTCCAGGTAAGAAGAAGCCCCGTCCGGGCGGGGACGGGGCAGAGAGAAACGATCGAAAATGGCGGGCTCGACCGGATTCGAACCGGCGGTCTCCAGCGTGACAGGCTGGCATGTTAGGCCGCTACACCACGAGCCCTTGCCGACCGCGAAGGATAGCAGGTGAAACCGCCCGTGTCCGCATCCGCTCCGACGCACTCGACTGCCGAGCGGCGGCGGCAAGGCGCCAACCGGGCCCCAACCGGCCGCCGACCTATACTCGACCCGGCGGCGCCGCCCGCGGCCCAGGCGAGCCCGCCCAACCCGGACTCCCCACCGTCACGAGGACGCGGAATGATCGACTTCCGAAGCGACACCGTCACCCACCCGACAGCGGCGATGCGCCGGGCGATGTACGAGGCCGAGGTCGGCGACGACGTCTTCGGCGACGATCCCACGGTCAACGCGCTCCAGGAGCGCGCGGCGGAGCTGCTCGGCAAGGAAGCGGCGCTCTTCGTGGCGAGCGGCACGCAGGGCAACCTCGTGTCGCAGCTGGCCCACCTCGGACGCGGCTACGAGACCATCGGCGGCGCCACGTGCCACATCGTGACCTGGGAGCAGGCCGGCCACGCGGCGGTCGCGGGAACGGCGGTGCGGCAGCTCCAGGAGAAGCCGGACGGCACGTTCGACTTCCACGAGCTCGAGGAGGCCTTCCGCGATCCGACCGACCAGCACCAGCCGATCACCGGCATGGTCGCCATCGAGAACGCCCACGCCACGTCGATGGGCCAGCCGCTCTCGCTCGAGTACACCCGGGCCGTCGGCGACGTCGCGCACAAGCATGGCGTGCCGCTGCACATCGACGGCGCCCGGTTCTTCAACGCGGCCGTCGCCCTCGGCGTCAGCCCCAAGGATCTCGCCGGCCCGGCCGACTCGCTGACCTTCTGCCTGTCCAAGGGCCTGTCGTGCCCGGTCGGCTCGATGGTGGTTGGCTCGCGGGACTTCATCGGCCGGGCGCTTCGCGGTCGAAAGCTCGTCGGCGGTGGCATGCGGCAGGTCGGCATCCTCGCCGCGGCCGGTCTCGTGGCTCTCAGCGACGGCCCGGACGGCATGATCGACCGATTGGCCGAGGATCACGCCAACGCCCGTCGCCTGGCCGAGGGTCTGGCGGACATGGACGGCATCCTCTCGCCGGGCTGGATCGCCCAGCCGACTGAGGGGCGGCTCGACCCGCGCCGCGTCGCCACCAACTTCGTCTTCTTCAAGGTCCGCGGCGATACCGCGGCCTTCGTCGCCGCGCTGGAAGCCAGAGGCGTACGGATGCTCGAATATAGCCATGGCTGGGTTCGAGCGGTCACTCACTACGGCATCGACTCCGCCGACATCGAGCGCACGATCGCGGCCTGCGCGGCCGCCCTCAAGGAAACCTCTCAGGTCACAGCTGCAAGCCTGGAGCGATAGATGTCCGAGCACGTGTTTCCGAGGCCCGCGTCGACTCCCGCACCCGGTCCGCTGGACGACAAGTTCTGGGATCTGGTCGAGGCGGATTTCCGGAGCGCGATGGCGCGCCATCCCATCTATGCGACCTACCTGGGGATCCACGACTACGACGGCCAGCTCGGCGACGCCTCCCGCGACGGAGTGGAACAGGACATCGCCGACGCGCACCGCCGCCTCGCGGCTTTCGAGGCTCTCGACCCGACGGCCCTCTCGGAGAGCGTCCGCATCGAGCGCGAGCTGGCGATCCACAACACCCGCCGCGAGCTCTTCGACTCGGAAGTGCATCGCGTCTGGGAGCGGCGCTCCACGGCCATGGACGGCGTCGGCGACGCCCTCTTCAGCATCTTCGCCCGCGACTTCGCGCCGCTCGCCGAGCGCCTGACGTCCATCACGGACCGCCTGGAAGGCAGTCCCCGCCTTCCTCGAACAGCACAAGACGCGAGCCACGGCTCCCCAGGTGAAGCTCTGGCAGGAGCTCGAGATCGACGCCGGCGAGCAGATGCCGTACCTGTTCGGCGAGATCAAGGCGGCCGGCATCGGCGTCCTCGACGAGCGGGCGCAGGCAAGGCTGGACAAGGCGGTCGAGACCGCCTCAGCCGCGGCGGCCGCATATGTCGGAACCATCAAGGCCGCGCATGGGCTCGACGGTCGAGCGATGGGCGCTCGGCTCGACCGACTACGACCAGCTCGTTGGCCTGCGGGCCTTCGACGGCCTGGACGCGAGCCAGATCCTCGAGATCGGCCACCAGCAGCTGGCGCTGAACAAGGCCGCGCGCGTCGCGGATGCCCGCCGCATCGACCCGAACGCCGCCGAAGCGGAAGTCGTCGATCGGGTCAAGTCCAACCATCCCGAGACCTTCGACGAGGCGCTCGCCAGCTACAAGGACGCGATGATGCGGGCCCGGGCTCACATCATCGAGCACGGCATCGCCACGATGCCTCCGGGCGAGACGCATCTCGGTCATCCCGACGCCCGAGTACCTGCGGACCGTCATTCCGTTCGCGGCCTACTTCGAGCCGCCCAAGTTCGACAAGCATCCGTCGGGCATCTACATCGTCACGCCGTCCGTCGGCAACGACCCGAACGCGATGCGCGAGCACAACTACGCCTCGATCAGCAACACCAGCGTCCACGAGGCGTATCCGGGCCACCATCTCCAGCTCTCGGCCGCGATCGGCCACCCGAGCATCGTCCGCCTGCTCGTCGACGCCCCCGAGTTCGTCGAAGGCTGGGGCATGTACAGCGAGCAGATGATGCGCGAGCAGGGCTTCGACGACGGCCCCGAATTCCTGCTGGCGATGCACACGGACGCGATCTGGCGAGCCTGCCGGATCATCCTCGACGTCCGGATGCACCGCGGCGAGATGACCGTGGACGAGGCCACCGCCTTCCTCATCGAGCACACCGGGCTTCGAGCACGCCAACGCCCAGGCCGAGGTCTTCCGCTACACCTACACGCCCACCTACCAGCTGAGCTATCTGCTCGGCAAGGTCCTGCTCCTCGGTCTTCGCTCCGACGAGCAGAAGCGCCTCGGCGACCGGTTCAGCCTCAAGGACTTCCACGACACGCTGCTCCGGAACGGCTCGCTGCCGATCAGCTTCCACCGCCGGCTGCTGGCGATGGCCGCCCGGGCCTAGCGGCTCGAGCGAGGCCGCGCCGAAATGCTGGTCATCCCGTCGATCGACGTAGAGAACGGCCGATCCCGCATCGTCTACTGGCCCGGCGCCTCGACGGGCGTCGGCTCGCCGACCGATCGGCCGGAACGGATCGCCGAGCGGTTCGTGGCCATGGGCGCGCCGCTGATCCACGTCGTCGATTGGGACGGCGCCAGGGCCGGCGGCCCGGTCAATCTGGAGGCGATGGGCCGCATCGCCGGCCACGTGGCCGTGCCACTCCAGGTCGCCGGGGGCATGGAGGGGGCGGACAGCATCCGCCTCGCGTTTGCCGCCGGAGCAACTCGAGTCGTCCTCTCCATGGCGGTCGCGGACCAGCCGGAGCTGCTCGCCGATTGCCTCTCGGTGGCCGGCGACTGGCTGGCCGTCGGGCTCGACATGCGGCCGGAGCGCATTGCCGCGTATCCTTGGCACCGACTCGCTACGCCGAGCCTCGTGGAACTCGCCGGCCGAGCTGGCGGACAAAGGCGTCCGGCGGCTCGTGCTGTCGATGGGTGGAGCGCGTCCGGACCTCGGCCTGCTGTCCCTGCTGGCTCGCGCGAGCAGCGCGGAACTCTTCGTCGCGGGCGGGTCCATGGACCTCGATGCCATAAAGAGCCTGCGAGACGCAGCGATCGCGGGCATCATCCTCGGAGCGCCGCTCCTGTCCGGAGCAATCGACTTCGCCAAAGCCCTGGAGGCCGCCGCATGACCCTCGTCTCTCGATCGACCAAGCCCCGCCGGCTCGCGGCCCTCGGCCTGGTTGCGTTCCTGTTCGCGGCCTGCTCGCAGGTTCCGGCGGTCACCCCCTCCGCCGGGCCCTCGGCCCTGCCCACCGTTCCGCCCACCACTCCGGCATACAGCCTCGCCCCGGCCCCGACGAACTGCCCGACGGCCGCGCCGGCCGCGCTGACCGGCACTGCCACGGTCACGATGAAGACCAACTTCGGGACCATCGTGATCAAGGCGGACTCGAGCCTCGGCCCGAATGCCGCGGGCATGTTCGTGGCGATGTCCCAGTGCGGCTACTACAACAACGTGATCTTCCATCGGATCATCAAGGACTTCGTGATCCAGGCGGGCGACGGCACCAACGCCCGCGAACCCAACCTCAACATCACCAAGATGGGACAGGGCGGCCCGGGCTGGACCATCAAGAGCGATCCGGTCAAGACTGAGGTCGTTCGCGGCGTTGTCGCGGTGGCGAACACGGGCGCCGCCGACACCGGCAGCTCGCAGTTCTTCATCGTCCTTTCGGACAGCGCGTTCCAGAAGGGCACGACGACCTACTCGGTCCTCGGGAAGGTGACCTCCGGCATGGACGTGGTCGATCGGATTGCCCAGGTCCCCACCGGTGGCGAACCCGAGCAGCAGGGCGGAGCCGCCGGAAGCGGTTCGATGCCAATCCAGCCCATCGTGATCCTGAGCACGACGGTTACGACGCCCTAGGGGCGACGACCTTCGACCACTCGGCATTTCGGGTGATCCAGGAGGAGAAACCATGACCAAAGCGACGATCGAGACCGACAAGGGCGCCATCGAGATCGAGCTCCACAGCGAGGGGGCCCCCAAGGCGGTCGCGAATTTCGTCCAGCTCGCGAACAAGGGCTACTACGACGGCATCGTGTTCCACCGCCTCGTCCCGGGTTTCGTGATCCAGGGCGGTGACGGCGAGTACGGGAACATCGACAAGCTCGATCGCGGCAAGCTCGGCACCGGCGGGCCCGGCTACAAGTTCGCCGACGAGCCCTTCGAAGGCGACTACACCCGCGGCGCGGTGGCGATGGCCAACGCGGGGCCGAACACGAACGGCAGCCAGTTCTTCATCTGCCTCGCGGATCTCTCCGGTGGACGGCTGCCCAAGAAGTACACCCTCTTCGGCCACGTGACGAGCGGCATGGACGTCGTGGACAAGATCGCCGCCGGCAAGGTGCGACGGACGGGATCAGCCCAACGATCCCGTGGCGATGCGCTCCGTCAAGGTCGTCGAGTAGGATTCTGCGGCCCCGCCGGATAGGTCACGCGAATTCTGCAAGCAACCTGAAAACGGACGCCTTTGGTGGCCGGATTCGCGACCGTCCCGAGATGCGCGACAATCGATATGGAAACCCCGGCTTACGTTACGGGATTTTAACCCGGCAGACCGACAAAACCCTTGGAATGAAGGCAGAAAGGGCTGTAGACTTTAGAAGCTGCCAGTCAGCCAGCTGCCCCAGTTACAAGGTCATGGGTAGGTCGGGTTAGGGTAGTCGGTGCAGCCGACGTGATAGATGCCTTTGTAGCGTGGCAGAAGGCGGTTCGTCTCTAACGGATCGCACCTTCACCGGGACAGCAACGAAGCGGCTCCTTCGGGAGCCGCTTCGGTTTAACCGAGGATCGCCCGAACGATTTCGGGCATCTTGCCGAGTCTCCCGTGAGCGCGCCGCGAGCCGCCGGCGCTGGTTCGGCTGGCGAACCGGTGCTTCACCCGGCAACTGAATCGGCTGCCGAATGGATAAGCGGGCCAATCCGTGTATGCTTGCCGCCTTCGTGAACGAATGGACGCTCCGGTCTGCGTCCCGGTACCTCACCGCCCGATCCCGATTTCACTTCCCGCCCTGACCGGTCCCGCTCGAGAAACGCGGGTGGGCTCTTCAGGAGCATTCTCCTCATGTCCTTCGCACGACTCGGCCTCGAGGCCGAGCTGCCCGCCGCGCGCGGCCAGTTCGAGGCGTCCCCAGAGGCGCCCCACCTTGTCACCACATTCGATCAGCTCGGGCTTGCCCCAGAGCTCCTGCGCTCCGTCGCCGCGCAGGGTTACACCGAACCCACGCCCGTTCAGGCTCGATCCATCCCGATCGTCCTCGCCGGCCGCGACCTGCTGGCCAGCGCCCAGACGGGCACCGGCAAGACGGCGGCGTTCGTCCTGCCGATCCTGCAGCTGCTCGACGCCAACCGGCCCGAGCCGCGCCCGGCGCCACCCAATCGCCAGCGGCTTCGAGGCGCCACGGGCCTCCCGATCCGCTGCCTCGTCCTGACCCCGACCCGCGAGCTTGCGCTCCAGATCGAGGAAAGCGTCCGAACCTACGGCGCCGAAAAGCCCGTCCGCTCGACCACGATCTACGGCGGCGTCGGCTTCCAGCCCCAGGTCCTCGCGCTCCGACACGGTCCCGAGATCGTAGTGGCTACTCCCGGCCGCCTCCTCGACCACGCCGGCCAGGGCACGATCGATCTTTCGTCGGTCGAGATCCTCGTCCTCGACGAGGCCGACCGGATGCTGGACATGGGCTTCATCCGCGACATCCGCCGGATCCTGGCCCTGCTTCCGGCCCACCGCCAGAACCTCCTGTTCTCGGCCACGTTCTCCGACGAGATCCGCGAGCTCGCCAGCGGCCTTCTCCACGAGGCGGCCGAAGTCCAGGTCGCGCGCCGCAACGCGCCGATCGAGCTCGTCCGCCAGGTCGTCCATCCGGTCGATCGCGAACGCAAGCGCGAGCTGCTGAGCCATCTCATCCGGACCGGTCGAATCGACCGCGCCCTCGTCTTCACCCGCACCAAGCACGGCGCCAACCGCCTGGCCGAGCAGCTCGGCATGGACGGGATCATGGCCACGGCCATCCACGGCAACAAGAGCCAGAGCCAGCGTGTCCACGCCCTCGACGACTTCAAGTCGGGCAGGGTCGCGGTTCTGGTCGCGACCGAGATCGCGGCTCGCGGCCTCGACATCGACAACCTGCCGCACGTCGTCAACTTCGAGCTGCCGACGGTGCCCGAGGACTATGTCCACCGGATCGGCCGAACGGGCCGGGCCGGCCTCGAAGGCGATGCCGTCTCGCTGGTCTGCATCGACGAAACGAGCCTTCTCGACGAGATCCAGTCGCTCCTTCGCCAGCCAATCCGGCGCGAGATCATCGCCGGCTTCGAGGTTGATCGGTCGATCCGCCGCGAGCCGATCCGCCAGCGGAGCAACGACTTCCGACCTGCCATGGCAGGCCGAAGGTCGAGCACGCCCCACAGGTCCGTCTCGACCTCGGGCACCGCGCCACGGCGACCGCAGGAGCGTCCGGCGGCCCAGGGCCAGCAGCAGGGCTTCCAGCAGCAGGAACGCCCCGCTCAGGGCTTCCAGCAGCGGGAGTTCCCGCAGCAGGGCTTCCCGCAGCAGGGCTTCCCGCAACAGGCCTATTCCGCGCCCTCGAGCGGACAGCGAGCGGCGAGCCGTCCGGTTCAGGCTCCTTTGCGCAACGCGCCAAGCAACCTGCCAGGCAACGCGCCCCGGAACGGGTACGCGCAGGGCAGGCCCGATGGCTTCAACCTCTCGTCGCCGGTCCAGCCTCGCCAGGCTCCCGGGTTCGGCTACCGCCGGCCCGTTCCAGGCGACTTCGACCCGGCAGGATCCAGCCGACCGGCTCAGGCCCCGTACCGGGCCGCGCGCCCTTCCTCTCGACCGAACAACGGCCAGGGGAATCGGCCGAGCAATGCGTCGCCCGCCCGGCAGCAATACGGACGGTCGCAGCAGGCCTCGTCAGCACCCGGGATCGGAGCCGGCAGGCCGGCCTACCCCGTCCGACCCGCGTCGCAGCCTCCCAGGCAGGGCTCTCGTCCGGTCGAACGCCGCGACGCTTTCGTCTCGATGCCGGGCGAGCGAATCGCCACTCCCGGCAGGCGTCCTCAGGGCCGGTAGAGCTCAGCCGAGTGGATCGGCTCCCAGCCGGTCGATGCGATGTATGTGCCTCCCGCGATCAGGACCTCGCCGTTCGTCAGGAGGGTGGCGGTCTGATCCATGCGGCTCGTCGTCATCGTCCCGGCCGGCGTGAACTTGCCGGTCTTGGGATCGAATAGCTCGACGGACGACGTCGCCTGCACGTTCCGACCTGTCCCCGAGTATCCCCCGGCGATCAGAACGCGGCCGTCGGGAAGCAGCGTCGCGGTGTACTCCTGCCGGGTCGCCTTCATCGATCCGGTGGTGGTGAACTTCCCCGTCCTGGGGTCGTAGATCTCGGCGCTGGCGTAGATGCTGTCGTCGCCGGCTCTGCCGCCCGCCACCAGGACGCGGCCATCCTGGAGCAGTGTCGCCGTGTGGAGCCAGCGCCCGTACTTGGACGATCCGGTACGGCTCGACTTGCCGGTTTTGGGGTCGTAGATCTCGGCCGTTGGCGTGACGGTCATACCGCCGTACATGAACACCCGGCCGTCGGTGAGCAGGGTCGCGGTGTGGTTGGATCGCGCGACGGTGAGATACCCGGCCAGGCTGAACTCGCCCGTCTTGGGGTCGTAGATCTCGCAGTTGGACAGGGTGGCCTTGTCGTCCGTCATCCATAACGGCTGGTCCGTGGGGCCCGCCGGACGCGGTCGATAGTCCGCCTCGACCTGCGCCCCGACGGACTTCCTGGACACGGTGGCGTTGACGTTGTAGCCCCCGGCGATCAGCACGCGGCCATCGCCCAGCAGCGTCGCCGTATGGAATTGCCGGCCCTCGTGGAGCGAGCCGGTCGCGCTGAACTTGCCAGTCGCGGGATCGTAGATCTCCGCCGAAGCCAGGTCATTGCGGTTGTCGCTGGTCAGGCCCCCGACCACGAGAACCCGACCGTCCTGGAGACGCGTGACGGTTTCGGACATCCGCGGGGTGATCAAAGAGCCCGTTGGGCTGAACTTGCCCGTCGCCGGGTCGTACACCTCCGCGGCCCCGAGCAGGCTTGCCGCCGGGTCGAAGCCGCCGATGAAGAGCACGCGGCCATCTTCGAGAAGCACCGACATGGATTGAGCGGTGCTCATAGAACCCGTCACCTGGAACCACGGGGAGGGCGACTGCGTGGACAGCGGCGGGGCCCAATCTTTGGGGATCTCGGTCGTCGATGGTGCCGGCAGTGTGGGTCCAGGGATTTGAGGGGCGGTCGGGTTCGGCGTGGCGGCCGGAAGGCTTGGCTTTGCGCTGGATTGCCCGCTCGGCTGCTCGCTCGGGGTCGCGGTCGGACTCGCCAGGCCCAGCGCAGGGCTCGGGTCGTGAACCTCCCTGAGGGCCAGCGACCCGCCCAGGGCAACGACGACCAGGAGGCCAACCCCGGCCAGCGCGGTGCGTTGGAATCTTGGGGTTATGCCGCGTCGGCTGTGCCGCGAGTTCGGCGCAGGTCCGACGGCGTCGGCGCGAGCGGCCGCCAATTCGGTGCTGACGAGCTCTCTGAGGCCGGCATCCAGCCTGGGATCGGCGGGCCATTCATCCATCTCGGAGCTCCTCTCGCAGACGGCTCAGGCCCGTCTTCAGTTGGGTCTTGATCGTGTTCTCGCTCACGCCCAGGGCGCTCGCGGTCTCGCGGACGGAGTAGCCCTCCAGGTAGTGGAGAGCGATGGCGGCACGAACCCGAGGCGGCAACTTGCGGAGGCCGTCACGCAGCACCATCGACTGGTCCGTGGGTTGCTCGGCCGCCGCGACGTCGTGGACGCGGAGGCTGAACGACAGGAAGCGCCGCAGCGAGCCGACCCGCTTGACGGCTTCCCGGGTGGCGATCGCAAGTAGCCAGGCGCGCAGGGATGCCGGATCGCGGAGTGTGTGACCGCGCCGGAGCGCGATCTCGTAGGTGACCTGGACGACGTCCTGCGCCTCGGACTCGTCGAGAGTGATCAACCGAGCCGCGGCGAGAAGGACGGGACCGTGTCGGGCGAGCGTCTCGCCAAACGCGACCTCCGAGTCCTCCTCCGCGAGAGCGACGGCCACCATCCGCATTTCCTCCTCGCTGTACCACTCTATAGAGGGCGGGTTGCGCGGATTCGGGTGATGGAGCGTTGCGATCTAGAATCGGTTTGGGACCCTAACTGATACTCAGGAAACCGCAAGGTTCGCCCGTGCACGATGGCATCCAACTCCAGCGGCACGGGTCCGGCCAGAAGGCGGCTCCGGGTCGGCGACCGAGGAGAATCAATGGCCATAGTCGAAACCCACCGCGGCCCGGTGTCGGGCCTGACCCACGTCCACTTGCTGCGTGAAAGCGCGGCCGAACGAGCCGAACGAGCGGCCGCTACGCGTCACGACGACGAGCTCAACGCCAGCCACAAGGCCGAGGTCGGCGAGCATCCGGCCCTGACCGAGCAGGACCCGAAGAGGAATAGTGGGCGCTAGAACCGGCAGACGGTACTGGCCGGGTCCGACGATCGTTGCCTCGGCAACGGACATCTACGCTGATCTTCGAGGGTTCGAAGGAGGCAGGTGGCGATGGCCAAGACGGCGGAAGAGATAGCCTGGAACGACGGCTTGATTGCCGACTTTCGCGCCCACGGCGGCCAGATCACGGAAGGCCGACTAGCTGGGGCATCCATGCTGCTGATGACTTCTACGGGCGCTCGGACGGGCATGCCGCGAATCGCGCCCGTCGGATATCACCGCGATGGAGCCGGCTACGTAGTCGTCGGATCGAACAGCGGTCGCGAAGAACAGCCCGCCTGGCTGGAGAACGTCCGTCAGAACCCCGTGGTCACGGTGGAGGTCGGGACCGAGAAATTCCCCGCCCGCGCCCGGATCACCGAGGGCGCGGAACGCCGCCGACTGCTCGACGAGCGGATCGCCGCGATCCCGCAATTCGGCGTGTACGAGAAGTCGACCAAACGGGAGCTGCCGGTGATCGTCCTGACCCGGATCGAGTGACGGCACCGGGCGAGTAGGCGGCGGCGCGAACCGACCCGCGCCGCCCTGTGCCCCGACGCCGTCCGGGCGCCGCGAGGGTCGCCGGGCCATAAGCGGCCGGAGAGCGACGGCTGCTACCCTGAAATCGAGCCTCGCGCCGGTGGGGCCGTCCCGCCTCTGAGGCAGCCTTGGCCCTTGCCGCTTCGTCCCAACGCTCCCCTGATCGCCTCCTCGAAGACCTGAACCCGTCCCAGCGCGAAGCCGTGACGATTACCGCGGGCCCGCTTGCCATCGTCGCGGGCGCGGGTTCCGGCAAGACGCGGGTCATCAGTCGCCGGGCGGCCTACGCCATCGAAACCGGCGCCATCAGCGCCGACCAGATCCTGCTGGTGACCTTCACGGACAAAGCGGCGGGCGAGATGGTCGAGCGAATGGGCGGGCTCGGGCATCGCGGCGTCATGGCCAGAACGTTCCACGCGGCGGCGCTCGCTCAGCTTCGCCACTTCTGGCCCGAGCCGCCACGGCGGCGACCCTCTGCCGGCCACGCTGGATTCGAAGCTGCGCTTGATCGTGCCACTAGTCGGCCGGCTGCCGGGCGGCTACAAGTTCACCCCGGCGAAGGACATCGCCGACACGATCGAATGGGCGAAGGTCCGGCGAATTCGACCGGAGCGCTGGCTCGACGACGGCGACGATCGAGCGCCCGTGCCGGCCGACATCTTCGCCCGCCTCTATCGCGACTACGAGAAGGCCAAGGTTCGGGCGGGCCTGGTCGACTTCGAGGACATGCTCGTCCTGACCGTCGAACTGCTCGAAAGCGACCGCGAGGCGGCCGCGCTCGTCCGGTCGCGCAAGCGCTGGTTCAGCGTGGACGAGTATCAGGACACGAATCCGCTCTGCGAGCGGCTGCTCGAGTTGTGGCTCGGCGAGTCGCTGGACGTGGCCGTCGTCGGCGACCCGGATCAGACCATCTATACCTTCACCGGCGCCACGCCGGACTTCCTGCTGAGCTTCGGCGAGCGCCACGCGGGGGCGCGGACGGTGACGCTGGCCGAGAACTACCGCTCGAGCCCCCAGATCCTGGCCCTGGCGAATCGCCTCGTCGGCGGCGGGCCGAGAGGGGCGCTCAAGGCGACCCAGCCGGACGGCCCGGCGCCGTCGATCCGCCGCTTCACGGACGTCGAGGCGGAGATCCGCGAGATCGTGGCCTGGGTTCGGGCGGTCCTGGCCGCCGGCGTGGATCCGGCCGAGATAGCCGTCCTCGTCCGCACCAATGCCCAGCTGCCGCCCATCGAGGACGCGCTGACGCGGGCCGCCATCGGCTTCACGGTTCGAGGCCAGCGGTTCTTCGATCGACGCGAGGTTCGGGACGCTCGCCAGCTGCTCTCCCGCGTCCGGCCGCGTGAAACCGGCGGCGCGCTCGCGGACGCCGTGGAGCGGCTCTTCGTCGAGAAGCTCGGCCTCGACGACGTGGCCGCGGACGCGGGTCGGGAGGGTCGCGAACGCGCCGCCTCGCTCGAACTTCTCCTCGGCATCGTGGCCGACCTGGCCGCCGAGGATCCCTCGCTGACCGTGGACGCGGTCCTAGCCGAGCTCGAACGGCGCCACGCGGCGGAAGGTGACGCTGCCACCGGCGGCGTCAACCTCCTCACCTACCACCGGGCCAAGGGCCTCGAGTGGGATGCGGTCTACCTGCCGGCGCTCGACGAAGGTCTGCTGCCCATCCGCCAGGCCAAGGAGGCCGAAGAGATCGCCGAGGAGCGGCGGCTGCTGTACGTAGGCATCACTCGAGCCCGCAAGTTCCTCGTCCTGTCGTCCTCGTCACGCCGCCCATCGCGGTTTCTGGGAGAGCTGGAGCCGCGAGCAACCGGTCGATCGGGAGGACATTCGGCAGCCGGTCGTTCCGCGGGCGCGACCAGGGGCGCCGCGCGAAAGGTTCGAGTGATCCCGGGCCCGCCAATGGCCACGCCCTCGGAACCCGACGATCGGCTCCTCGAAGCCCTGCGCGTGTGGCGCCGGGAGCGCTCGCTCGAGGACGACGTGCCCGCGTACGTCGTCGCCCACGACACCACGCTCGCCCAGATCGCCGACGAACGCCCGCGCACCCTGCCCGCCCTGCGCCGCGTCAAGGGCATGGGCCCGGCCAAGCTCGAGCGCTACGGCGCGGAGATCCTGGCGGTCATCGCCGCTGAGGCCTAGGCCCCGCAATCGACGTCCCGGCGCCGGCCATACCATCCCCGAGGTCGTACCCGAAGCCGAGTACGGAGTTCGACGTAGGAGGAAAGGGCCATTCGGCCCATGCTCAACCAGTACCTTCGGACTAGGTTGGCTGGCGCGCTGGTTCGGGGCTTCACTCCGTGGGCGCGGAGGGCATGCCGACCGGCCGGCGCATGCTCTCGCTCGCGCCGGGGGATGCCCGGCAATCGGGGGGAGTTGCTGGCCATTGGGCACCGGCCATGCGTCGATGGTCCCGGGCTGCGGAGGTTGCGGCTCGTGACCGCCTCCGGCCGCTGAGAGTCTCTCGGCGGCTCTGGATCGCGCAGGGCGCGATCACCTGACGCCGCGCCCTTGTTCGGGGCGAACGGGGGCGACGGACATGGAGGGATCTCTTTCATGAGGCGAATTATCGCTTCCCTATTCGTGGTCGTGGCGATAACGGGAGCTGGGGTCCTTGCCACGGGCGCGTACTTCCAGGCGAGCACCCAGGTCAACAACGTGACGCTCACCGCGGGCTCCGCCAACATCGGCATCGGCGCCTGCGTGGGCTCGGGCTGCACCATCAACAACTTCGATGCAGCCGCCAAGGGCGTAATCGACGGCTCCGCACTGCCTGTGCCTCCGGTCGGCCCGGGAATGGACACCATCTTCTGCCTGGCTGTCGCGGCGGAGGGCAGCTATCCCCTGACGCTCACCCAGACGATCTCGGGCATCGATAACGGCGCCCTTGCGGCCGCTCTCCGCCTGAAGGTGATGCCCGCCGATGGGGCCTGCCATGCCACGGTCGCTCCAGCACTGGCCGACAACACCCTGGACCAGTGGAACAACTATGTGCTCACGCTGGCAACGAACTCACCAGTCGCCAGCAAGGTCTACGTCCTCGAAGAGCTGTCGTGGGATCCGACGGCAAACGCCGGCGATCAGAACGCCCTTCAGGGTCAGTCCGTGCACCTGAACGTCACCATCAGCGGCCGAACTCAGTAATAGGCCATTGCGATGAGGTGGCAGGTCCACTGCCACCTCACCCCTATTGGCAGGAGCCACGATGGTCAAGGTTCTTCGAGGGGCCTGGTCCGCGCTCCCGGTGGCGCTCTGGATACTCGCCGTGTCCGTGGCGATGTTGCTCGTGCTGCCTCGATTCACCGCGGTCGACGTCCTCATCGTTCGGGGCGGCAGCATGGAACCCGCCATCCACCTTGGCTCGGTCGAGGTCGTGAATCGCAGCGACCGAACGCCTGTCCTGGGGGCTGTCGGGGTATTCCAGGACCAGACCAGCGGCCTCGTCTCTCACCGCATCGTCGCGATCGACACGGGGTCGATACAAACGAAAGGCGATGCCAACGGCGCGGCGGACGTGACGCCCCGTTCACCCGATTCGATGGTCGGGACGGTGCTGTTCAGCATCCCGTACCTCGGGTACGTCCTGTACTTGCTGGAATTGCCGTTCGTGTTCTTCTTCCTGCTGCTGTCCACGGGCGGGGTGATCGTGGCGGGTGAGGTGCGGACGATCCTGCGTGAGGTCCGCAAGCTCCGGGGCACTCGGCGGCAGGCAGCTTCAGGCGAGTCCGGCGATGTTTAGGCGGCACTGGCGCTCGCGGCTCGCCCTCGAGCGGCTCTTGCTGGCGCTCGTAACCGTTCTCACCTCGGTTGCCACGATGGCGTCGACGAGCGCGTACTTGCAGGTCTCGGTGACCATCCCAATCGAGCTGTCCGTCGCGGAGTGGACCGCTACCCCGACTCCATCTCCGACTCCATCTCCGAGCCCGAGCCCGAGTCCGAGTCCGAGTCCGAGTCCGAGTCCGACTCCGACTGCGGAGTCAACGGCCGAGCCCGCGGCCACGCCCACGCCGACCTCCGGCGGAACGCCGACGCCGACACCTACGCCGACCGCCGAACCCACGGCCGGCGAGACCGCTACACCGACGCCGACCTCCGGCGAGACGCCGACACCTACGCCGACGGCCGAGCCAACGGTCGGCCAGACGGCCGAGCCGACTGCCGAGCCGACTGCCGAGCCGACTGCCGAGCCTAGTGCCGAGCCGACTGCCGAGCCGACTGCCGAGCCGACCCAAATCGTCGCCGGCGAGACTGCCACTCCTCGAAGACCCGCCATCCCGCCAGCGACGAGCACGAGTCGAGGTCAGGGGCCGGAGGGATCGGGGTCGATGCTCGCGCTGCTGATATGCGTTGCATTCGGCGGCGTCGGCCTGTTGTCAGTGGAAGCCCAGCGTGGCAGGCTCCGTCGCCAACGGGAGCCCAGTCCATCGCCGTCGTCGAGCGGCAAGCTCTCGGCGAACCTCGTTCCGCCCGGCCGGGCGCTCGGGCGGGGCAGACGAGCCTGAGGTCCGCAACGCCCGTCGACAGGGATTTGGACGCCTCCCGCCGGGAGTGCAGAATCCCGTGTCATGGAACGCAAGTGGCTGATCCTGACGAGCGTGTCGCTCGGATCGTTGATGGCGACCCTCGACGGCAGCATCGTCAACATCGCCCTCCCGGCCATCCAGAAAGACTTCGCCATCGACCTCACGACGGTCGAATGGGTCGTCGTCGCCTACTTGCTCGTGGTCGGCAGCCTGCTCCTGCCGTTCGGACGCCTGGGCGAGGTGCTGTCCTTCAAGCGCGTGTACCTCGTTGGGTTCGCGGTCTTCACCGTGGCGAGCGTCTGCTGCGGTTTGTCGCCCAATGAACTTGCCCTGATCGGGTTCCGGGTAATCCAGGCGATCGGCGCGGCCATGATCATGGCCATGGGTCCCGCGATCGTGGCCCGGACCTTCCCGGCAGGCGAACGCGGGCGAGCCCTTGGCCTCAACGGCATCAGCGTCTCGATCGGACTCAGCCTGGGTCCGGCGCTCGGCGGCATCCTCACCCAGGAAGCCACGTGGCGAGCGATCTTCCTGATCAACGCCCCGATCGGCGTCGTCGCCATTCTCTGGGCGGCGCGGATCCTGCCCGACGAAGAGGGAGGCCGGGGTCAATCGTTCGACGTCGTCGGTGCGTTCCTTTCCGGGCGTCGCGCTCTTCTCGCTCCTTCTGGCGCTGAGCGAGGGCCAAACCTGGGGCTGGACGAGTCCTGTGGTCGTGCTCCTCGCGCTCGGGTTCGTGCTGCTCGGCGCGGGCTTCATCTGGGTGGAACGGCACGCCATCCAGCCGATGATCGACCTCGCGCTATTCCGGATTCGACCGTTCAGCGCGGGCCTGGCAAGTGTCGTCGTGGCATTCGCGGGCCTGTTCACCGCGACCTTCCTGCTGCCGTTCCTGCTCCTCGAGCCGGGCCGTGGCTTCGACCCGATCCAGGCGGGACTGATGCTGACTCCCGTGCCGATCACCATGGCGATCGTGGCGCCGCTCAGCGGTTCCATCTCCGACAGGTTGGGGCCGCGGCTTCCCGCCAGCGCCGGGATGGTGTTCATGGTCCTCGGCCTTGTGTCGCTGACGCAGCTGCCGGTGGACTTCAGCGTGCCGGATCTGGTCTGGCGCCTCGTGCTCCTGGGAATCGGGCAGGGCCTTTTCATGAGCCCCAACAGCAGCGCCGTTCTGGGTTCGGTGCCGCGGCCTCGTGTGGGGACCGCGTCCGGGACGCTCGCCCAGATGCGGGTCAACGGCCAGGCGCTTGGGATTGCCCTGAGCGCGGCGATCGTGGCCACTCGAATTCCCGTGCATCTGTCTGCCATCGGCGGTCCGCCGAGCGCCGCGGCTCAAGGCCTGGCTCAGGCCGCGGCGATCCACGACGCGTTCGCCGTCGCGGCCCTGATTTGTTGCGGGGGCGTGGTCGCGAGCCTGGTCCGGGGCTCCGCCGCCCACCACGAGAGCCAGTCCATTCCCGCCCACGTGGAGCCCAGCCGGACCGCGAGCGGAACGAGTTGAGGGTCGGAGCCGGCGTGGCGGCAGCGCGGCGTCGGCGCAGTGGCTCAACTGAGACGGTGGGCCGTAGGGGTGCTGGGCCGCTTAGGCGTACCTCCCATGTGCACATCCGGCGTCGGCCGACCCGTAAGCCCGCCTTCAGGAACACACCCGGCGCCCGGCTTGCTTCCGAACCTCCGACGTTCAGAATTGACCGACACGACCGCTGTTAGGTACTTCGCACGTACGCACTACCGCGCGGCATCTCGTTCGGTCCTCGTCGCTTCCGGCTTCTGCCCGCCGCTGCTATCCTTTGCCGCCGCGCGCGCCTGTAGCTCAGCGGATAGAGCGTCGGCCTCCGGAGCCGAAGGTCATCTGAGCGCTGTGGCATCCCTCGTCAGTCCACGAGCGAAACCAACGAAGTCTTACCCTCTATCGAGGAACACCGTCCACAGTCGAGAGGCGTCAACAAGGGGCCCCGTTTCGACCGTTCTGGGTTGGGACGGCGGCGTCCTCAACGGTCCGGGCGATAGAATTCGGTGCGTAAGCTGGCCGAAGTGGTTGGAGCGCCATGGAGATAGCCGCCCTCGTGTTCCTCCGGTCAGTCATCCGGTACTTCGTGCCGGGGCTGGCTTTCTATGCCCTTGTAGTCTGCGTTCCCGTGCTGCTGGTGTTTGGCGAACCGTCCATTGTGAGCTTGCAGCTATTCGATGCGCCACAGGCCATTTCCTTTGGGATCGTACTGGGCTACACGCTCGACGCGGTCGGCGCCTACCGATGGACTGCCCACTACCGGCAATATCGGGCGACGAGGGAGGACATACCGGCGAGGCTTAGAGACTCTCCCGCTTCGTCGGGAAGAGCTTCGGATCCGGACAAGTACCTGGCCGAACTCTGGCTCGAGAAGCCAATGCTGTACGACCGCGTGATGCAGGAACGGGCGGAATGGGTCGTTGTCCTTGAGATCGCCGCGACACTGATGTTCGCGGCGATCGTGATGGTTGGATGCGTCGCAGTACGGTGGACCCAAGGATCACCAATTGACCCGGCGATGGTGCTGTGGGCCATCACAGAAGCTGTCGCTTCGTTGGCCGCCTCGGCAAAGGGGGTCCAGCGGATCTGGCCATACAACGACAAGGTCGTGATTGCTGTGCAGTCAGCCAGATCAGCGCGAAGTGAAAGGCAAGATGCGCAGTTTCGGCGGGATCCCGGGCAAGGCGGACTCAGGGGGTGGGTCGACAGACTGACCAGCCGCTGACTGCCAGCAGCAGCCTAGAACGTCCCTATCTAGCGTTTTGGGTTCCCCTATCAACATCTCGCTCGGCTGGCCTTGGCGCAGGATTCGCCATTTCTGAAGTGCCGGACGCACGGCCATTCAACGGTCGTCGGAGATACTCAGGCCAGGCCTCTATTGACCTGCCTGCTCGCTTCCGCTGCTCCGCATATGAATCGACGGACTGAGCCTTCATCAAACTCCTCCTTATCCCGCCTGTCTATTGCATATCCAGCCAGGTGGCCTCATGAACCACCAACTGCTCATGGAGAACATAATCCACGACGTCCTGCTCAACATCCGGCAAGCGTGGCCCTGACATCCTTGGCCGCCATCTTACGGCAGTGCCAGACTCGTCTTTCCTGCGAGTCGCCGTAAAAACTGCTGAGTACTTCGCAGGAGCAACACCAAGAAAACCCTGGAACAGTACTCGATCGGAGGTTGCCACATCGGTTGAGATCGCATCCGAATAGAGTTGCAGCGCGAGGGACTTTGGATACGGGTAAAGATAGACAAGCCTGGAGATCCCTGCTGCGATGATGAGTCGCGTACATAGGTGGCATGGGAAGGTGGTTACGAACATGGTCGCATTTGCGACCGAAACGCCGCGCCTAGCCGCATCCATTAGCGCACTCATCTCACCATGCAGGGCTCGCGAGTACTCAATGACATCGTGCAGACGCGTGCCGTTCAGCAAATCGAGGACGGCATCTTGGCGTTCCTTAAGGTCTCCGTGGATGAGCTTCTTCGTGAAAAGACGGCCGACAATCTGCTCCGCAAGCTGCCTCTTGAATGCATCATTGGTGTCGTATCCGAGTTTGAATTCGCGTGCATCGCATGGATCACCCGACCAGTAGTGGCCGCCTAATGGAGCGGGTACATCGTTCGTTCCTGTAGCGATGATCTCGCCCGACGCTGAAGCGATACTCGCTCCGACTTGCCTCCCCATCTCGGAGGACCGGAGCATCGCCGCATGGGCGATGTACATTCCGTATTCGTCTCGCGTTGGTGTGGCAAATGGATATCCGAACAGAAGCTGGACGACCCGGTCGGTTGACGCGAGTATCTGCGGTTCAGTTCTTGCGTCCATGAAGTAGTCTGCGAGCGGATAGGCTTCTCTAACATCCTGGCCATAGTCGTCAGACTGGTCTCGTTTTCCAACGGGTCCGTCGTCGTTGAGCGTCTCCCATTCATCCCGATCGATCGTGTCAATCGCTCGGGACCTGTATTGAGGCTCTCGCCCACGATCATTCCGACTCTTGGCAATCGCGACAGCCAGGTTCTCTTCCCTCTTGGAGCGTGGGCTGAATGCGGAAATGAGGAAGAAACGACTCAAGTATGTCCGGTGAAGCCGTTCGACTTCGCGAGGATGCTTAAACGACCAGACTAGGTAGGCGGTCGCCGGAACCGGATCATCCTCACCCCGAGACTCGCCGTGCTCGCGCCAATAAGCCAGACGTCGACGACGTATCTCAGCGATGGCTACGACTGCCAGAGCATCGGGCCCGTGGTCTCTCCGGAGTTGATCTCCTGCATCCTGGAGGATCCGGATGCGATCGTCATAGGCCGAGAGCTCCTCCTCCGACTTGCCGGACATCTTCCGGAGGTAGTCGCTGACGCGAATCTTCTCCGTCCGGTATCCCACGTGCAGCAGCTGCTCCACCAACTGGTCTGACACGGCATCAAAACCCACGCCCGTGGGAGCGACGAATCCGATGATCAACTCCGTCAAGAAGTGGGGTTGTGCGCCCACCTTCTCAGGCAGGGCCACTTCGTCGGGAATGAGCTGATCGTCCGTCACGGCTGAACCATCAAGTGGATTCGTGCATCGCGATTGTACCACACAATACGAACGGACGTTCTATCGTTGCCCTGCCCATCGCAGACCACAGACCGCATGGTAGCTGCGAGCGTCTGTCGGAGCAATGGCAGGTAGACGAGACGGGCCTGCGTAGGCACCAAGTGTCGGATGGTCGTCAACCGGGTAATCAACACCCTTCCTCCACAATCCACCCTCGGGCTGTTGATCGGCAAAGAGGTTATCGACGGGGTGTTATTCCGGCCGGCACACCGCCTCTGAGAACGAGGCCGGACGACTTCAGTCTCGCGACAGACAGGGCGGGCATACCCAGGCGATGATCGCTTCTGGTGTCGCGAGCAGACCGCACCGTATCGCCGGCCCCTTATCTCGGGGTTGTCTCGATGGAGCCTGAGCACAGCCCCCGCGTCGATCGGCGAAAGACGAGGCTCGGCTGGGCATGGATCACCCTGGGACGCGGTCGTCGAGCACCGGCGACGTGCGTTGGCAATCTTGCGCGCCTTGTTCCGCTGTGTGCCCGCGTGGAGCCACCTTCTTTGCTCGCCGGCAGACAGAGCGGCCAGGCCATCCTAGTCGCTCCTCGACCAGCTCGGATGCCTCAACGGACGAATCCGGCGAAATCGGCGCCGTGCTTCTCAGTCGCGCGACGGACTCGCTCGGCCTGGGCTGGGCTAAACGCGAGGCTACGAACGGATCGTCGGTTTGGGGAGAGAAGATCGTCCGCGTCCGCCTGGGTAGCTCCCGATGGTGCATCGGTGTCCGTGACCGAGGACCACCAAGACTCGGACTCGTTGGCGGGTCTGGAATCTTCGCCCTGTGCGCGCACGGTTTCGGCACTGACAGAAGTCCGTTCGCAAGGAGCACTCGCTCGTTAGAGTAGGCAGGCAGGGTTTCGAGCGAGCCAGACCGCCACCGAGGTTAGTCCGTCATGCTGACCGGCCAGATCAGAAGCCAAGTCGATCGCATCTGGGATGCCTTCTGGTCCGGTGGCATTGCCAATCCGCTCGAGGTCATCGAGCAGATCACCTACCTGCTCTTCCTTCGCCGCCTCGACGACCTGCAGACGCTGGAGGAGAACAAGGCCGTCCGGCTCGGTCGGCCGATGGAGCGCCGGATCTTCCCCGAAGGCGACGACTCCAGCGGCCGCGCCTACGACTCCTTCCGCTGGTCGCGCTTCAAGAACTTCGCTGCCGCCGACATGTACGACGTCGTCGGCCACGGCGTCTTCCCGTTCCTTCGAACCCTGGGCGCCGACGACTCCACCTACGCGCACCACATGAAGGACGCGCGTTTCACGATCCCAACGCCGGCGCTGTTGGCGAAGGTCGTGGACCTGCTCGGCGATGTGCCGATGGAGGACCGGGACACCAAGGGCGACATCTACGAGTACATGCTCGGCAAGATCGCCACCGCCGGCCAGAACGGCCAGTTCCGCACGCCCCGACACATCATCCGACTGATGGTGGAGATGACGGCGCCTCAGCCGAACGACATCATCTGCGACCCTGCCTGCGGCACGGCGGGCTTCCTCGTCGCCGCCGGCGAGCATCTGCGCGAACGCCATCCCGGACCTGCTCCACGATCCCAAGCAGCGCGCCGCATTTCCATGACGGCATGTTCCACGGCTTCGACTTCGACAACACCATGCTCCGGATCGGCAGCATGAACATGCTCCTGCACGGCGTCGAGAACCCGGACATCCGCTATCGCGACTCGCTGGCGCAGGACCACGCGGCGGACGCAGAGGCCTACACGCTGGTCCTCGCCAATCCGCCCTTTGCCGGCAGCCTTGACTACGAGAACACCGCCAAGGATCTGCTGCAGATCGTCAAGACCAAGAAGACCGAACTGCTCTTCCTGGCGCTCTTCCTGCGGCTCCTGAAGCCCGGCGGCCGAGCGGCGGTGATCGTGCCCGACGGCGTCCTCTTCGGCTCGAGCAACGCCCACAAGACGCTGCGGAAGATGCTCGTCGAAGACCAGAAGCTCGACGCCGTGGTCTCGCTGCCGAGCGGCGCCTTCCGCCCGTACGCCGGCGTCTCCACCGCGATCCTGCTCTTCACCAAGACGAATTCCGGCGGCACCGACCACGTCTGGTTCTACGACGTCGAAGCCGACGGCTGGAGCCTCGACGACAAGCGAACGCCGCTGCTGCCCGAAGACAAGCTCGGCCCGCTGCCGACTAGCGCTCACGGCCGAAGAGCACGCGAAGAACAACCTGCCCGACGTCCTGGCCCGCTGGCCGGCGCGCGACGCCGCCGAGCGCGACCGCCCCGAACCGCCCAGAGCTTCTGCGTCCCCAAGGCCGACATCGCCGCCCAGGGCTACGACCTCTCCCTCAACCGCTACAAGGAAGTGGTCCACGAGGAGGTCGAGCACCGCGCCCCGAAGGAGATCCTCGCCGACCTCGCGAAGCTGGAGGACGGAGATCCAGCGGGGGATGGCCGAGCTGGAGGCGATGCTGGACGTGAGCCTGACGCCCGCTGGTCGCCATTGAGCAGATGTCGCGATCATCGCAACGCGACAGTCGTCCAGCCGGATCGCCATCGCAGAGACGAGCACGCGCTATGTCGGTCTTGAGAACATCCAGTCCGGAGGCGATCGTTCGTCGACGTGCGTCGACGCTCAACTGGCGAGAGCTGGCCAGCAGTAAATTCGCTTCACGCCTAGCAGCATCTGTCTGTACGGGAAGCTCCGGCCTTATCTGGCTAAGATCGCGACGGCCGAGACTTCGACGGAATCTGCAGCACTGACATCCTGCCAGTCATGCCCGGGGCCAAGCTTCGACCGCGCTATCTGGCACCACTTCCTGTCGAGGCCCGAGTCGGTCGCGTGGGCGACGTCGCGCAGCCACGGCGCAAGTCTACCTCGACTCAGTCCGCGAGCGACTCGCCGAGATTGCCGATTCCGCTGCCGCCATTGCCCGAACAGCGGCGGATCGCGGAGGTGCTGGATCGCGCGGACGCGCTGCGGGCCAAGCGCCGCGCCGCCCTCGCCCAACTCGACACCCTCGCCCAATCCATCTTCCTCGACATGTTCGGCGACCCGGTCGACTAACCCACGAGGCTGGCCTTGACGAAACTGGCGGACGTCGGCACGTTGGATCGTGAGCGTCTCCAAGCATCGGCCCAGGAATGCCCGGAATCGCTCGACGGTCCTTACCCATTCGTCAGGCAGGACGATGTGGCGAACTGCGGCAGGCTACGTTCGGATACACGCCACCTGCTCAGATCGGCCTTCGACGATGATGTGGCGTCCAGGCACGTCTGCGTGGCCATCGCCGCAAATATCGCAACTGGAGTCTGATCCGCTCGATTCCCGACACGTCGTCGACTTCTCGCTGAGGACCGCCACCGGAGTACGTTCGCGTCTGCTTCCGTTCTCAGAGGCGCATGAGGACGCGGTTCCTGAAGTCGAGCTCGAAGACCTCAACTCGGGCTCCGCGCGATCGTGCATCCCGCTTCCGTCCCCTCGTCGTCTGCAGCAGAATTCGCGGTCGATCGGCTCGTCGACGATTGAAAGTTGCACGAGCGTCGATCGCTGGATTCGATGCCCTGTTCGCCTCGCTCCAAGCACGCGCCTTCTCCGGGCAGTTGTGATGTTCACGGTTATCGTCGTCCGGCGGCGGCACGATGAAAGCCCCGAGCCACATCCTGATCCTCGGTGGGCGATCCTCGTCGGTCGGTTTCGATGCTGACGGCAGCCATTCCCGAGACCTTTGAGATGCTGGCCGAGATTGCGTCAGCTGGGAGCCTTTGGTCGAAGCGACTGCCACCGGAACTGGATGGCCCGGACAGGTTGCTGAAGATGGCCAGGAGCCTATTCGTGCACTCGTGGTTCGACTACGAGTTCATAGTCGTCGCATGTCTCATGGCGTTCCAGGCGGTGGAGGCATCCTTCGCATCCTGTACCCTGGCTCCGAGAAGCGGCCAGCTCGTGAAGCTAGTGAACCAGGCGAGCGCGAGAACGTGCTGCCGTCCGAACATCGCCGAACTCGCACGATGCGCTGCGGAGTTGCGCGACCTGTTCTCCCATCCAGCTACGCAGGCGGCCATCACGCTTGGGATGGCCGCATCCCTGCTTGAGAACACCCATCGGCTCGTCTCGTTCGTCTTGCAGCCGCGTCTTCGCGCGTGGTGCGAACGCGATGAGCCAGTTCCGCTTCCTCGAGCGCGAGTGGCCGGCAGGTCTTCGAGGCCGCCGCCAGGACCGAGGTCGCGGTTCATTCCGATCCGCGGGCCGCATGCTTCTACGCTCGACGGGCGCTCGAGCTGGCGGTGGCCTGGGCCTACAAGCACGATGCGGCGCTGCGGCTGCCGTACCAGGACAACCTGGCCGCGCTGATCCACGAGCCAACCTTCAAGCAGGCCGCGGGCGAGGCGGTCTTCAACAAGGCGCGAGTGATCGTCACGCTCGGCAACCGGGCCGTGCACAGCCACCGCGCGATTCCCGTGAGCGACGCGCTGGTGGCCGCCGGCGAGCTGTTCCACGTCTGCTACTGGCTCGCGCGGACGTACGCGCGCGAGGCGCGGCCGGCGGCGGACCTGACGTTCGATCCCGCAGCGCTGCCCGTGACGGCGATCGTGCGACGTCAGACGCTCGATCAGCTGAAGCAGCTCCAGGCGACGCTGCGCCGAAAGGGACGAGAAGCTCGCGGTGCTCCTGGCCGACCGGAGCGCGCTTGACGAGGAGCTGGCTCGGCTCCGTGCGCTCAGTCGCCGAGGCCAAGAAGGCTCGATGGCCGCAGCCCGACGCCCACGACTATCGCGAAGCCGAGACTCGCGACTACTTCATCGACCTGCTGCTGAAGGAAGCCGGCTGGCCGCTGGATCAAGCCGCGCGACCGCGAATTCGAAGTCGCCGGCATGCCGAACGCCCAGGACAAGGGCTTCGTGGACTACGTGCTCTGGGGCGACGACGGCAGGCCGCTCGGCCTGGTCGAGGCCAAGCGGACTCGGCGCGACCCGCGCGCCGGGCAGCAGCAGGCGAAGCTCTACGCCGACTGCCTGGAGCGCCAGTTCGGCCAGCGGCCGGTCATCTTCTACACCAACGGCTACGACCACTGGATCTGGGACGACACCAGCTACCCGCCGCGCGCGCGTCCAGGGCTTCTACAAGAAGGCCGAGCTGGAGCTGCTGATCCAGCGCCGCGCGAGCCGCAAGCCGCTCGCGTCGGCCGACATCAACGGCGAGATCGTCGAGCGCTACTACCAGACGCGCGCCATCCGCCGGATCGCCGAGTCGTTCGAGAAGGACCGCGACCGCAAGGCGCTGCTTGTCATGGCCACCGGCGCCGGCAAGACCCGGACGGTCATCGCGCTGTGCGATCTGCTGATGCGCGGCCAACTGGGCCAAGCGCGTTCTCTTCCTGGCCGACCGAGTCGCCCTGGTCAAGCAGGCGGTGAACGCGTTCAAGCGCCACCTGCCCGGACGCGTCGCCGGTGAACCTGCTCACGGATCGCGACGGCGAAGGCCGCGTCTTCGTGTCCACGTACCCGACGATGATGGGCCTGATCGACGAGTCGGCCGACGGCCAGCGGCGCTTCGGCGTCGGCCACTTCGATCTCGTCATCATCGACGAGGCGCACCGCTCGGTCTTCCAGAAGTACCGCGCGATCTTCGACTACTTCGACTCGCTGCTCGTCGGCCTGACCGCGACGCCCAAGGATGAGATCGACCGCAACACCTACAGCCTGTTCGACCTCGAAACCGGGGTGCCGACCGACGCCTATTCGCTCGAGGAGGCGGTGCGCGACGGCTTCCTGGTGCCGCCGGCGCGGTCTCGGTGCCGCTCAAGTTCCAGCGACGAGGGCATCAGGTACGACGAGCTTTCCGAGGACGAGAAGGACCAGTGGGACGCGCTCGAGTGGGGCGACGACGGAGCGTCCCGGATCGGGTCGAGGCCGCCGCGGTCAATCAAGTGGCTCTTCAACAACGACACCGTCGATAAGGTCCTGGCCCATCTGATGACGCGCGGCCATCAGGTCGCCGGCGGCGACCGGCTCGGCAAGACGATCATCTTCGCCAAGAACCAGGCCCACGCCGACTTCATCGCCGAGCGCTTCGACGCCAACTACCCGCACCTGCGCGGCGAGTTCGCCCGGACGATCACGTTCAGGACCGAGTACGCACAGAGCCTGATCGACGAGTTTCTCTGCGGCAGGAGAAGCCACCGCACATCGCGATATCGGTGGACATGCTCGACACGGGCATCGACATTCCCGAGGTCGTCAACTTGGTGTTCTTCAAGCTTGTGCGCTCGAAGACCAAGTTCTGGCAGATGCTCGGCCGGGGGACGCGGCTCTGCCCGGACCTGTTCGGGCCAGGCCAGGACAAGACGGAGTTCCAGATCTTCGACTTCTGCGGCAACCTTGAGTTCTTCAGTCTGGATCCCAAGACTACAGAAGGCTCGGCCACCGAATCGCTCGGCAAGCGTCTGTTCGTCAGCCGCCTTGAACTGGTCGAGGAATTGCGTCGCCGTGCCGAGCCGGTCTCGGCTCCCGTCGCCATCGGAACCGTCCAGGCTCCCTACGGCGACCCGGCGACCGACGCCGATGTCAGCGCGGGACATGCTCGGCCAGCTCCATGGTGAAGTGGCGGCCATGAACCTGGACAACTTCCTGGTCCGGCCGCAGCGGCGCCTGGTGGAGCGATATGCCAAACCGGAAGCGTGGAACGGGATCACGCGCGAAACCGCGGAAGAGCTCGCCCGCCATGTCGCAGGATTACCGGCCGAATTGGACCCCGAGGCCGAAGAGGCCAAACGGTTCGACTTGCTCATGCTCGGCGTGGAGTTGGCGGTGCTCCGATCCGAGCCAGGCTTTCAGAAACTGCGCGACCGAGTCCGCGAGATCGCTTCTTGCCTTGAGGAGCTCAGCGCCATCCCGATGGTCAGGGAGCACATGGCCCTCATCCAGGAAGTGCAGTCCGACGAGTGGTGGGTCGACGTGACGGTCCCAATGCTTGAGCGCGTGCGCCGCAAACTGCGTCTCCTGGCCCGCCTCGTCGAGAAGCGGCATCGCCGGGTGCTCTTCACGGATTTCGAAGACGCCATGGGTCCCGAAGAACGGGTCGAGCTGCCCGGCCTGGCCGCAAGCGTCGACTTCGAGAAGTTCCGCGAGAAGGCCCGGGTCTTCCTGCGCAGCCACGAGGACGATGTCTCCATCCGGAAGCTGCGGATGAACAAGCCACTCACGACAGCCGATCTCGCGAGCCTCGAGATGATGCTCGAAGACAGCGGCTGCGGCGGAGCTGAGGAGATCAATCGAGGCCAAAGCGCGAGTCTGACGGTCTCGGGCTGTTCGTCCGGTCGCTGGTCGGTCTGGACCGCGCTGCGGCCAAGGATGCTCTCGCCGGGTTCCTGTCGGGCAAGCGTCTGGGCGCCAACCAGATCGAATTCGTGAACCTGATCGTTGATCACCTGACCGAGCACGGCGTCATGCCGGCCGCGTTGCTCTACGAGTCGCCCTTCACCGACATCACGCCCCGAGGACCGGATGGCATCTTCGCCTCGGGCGAGGTGGACGAACTCATTGCCACTTTGCTCCGGGTCCGAGCCACCGCGATCGCGGCGTAGACCTTTCGCCGGGAGGATCAGCCTGCCTCGACTTCTTACGGCGGGAAGAGGGTGTTGGCCAGCTCAGACTCTAGCCGCGGGAACTCTCGCGTAGAAACAACCCTGATACCCTGCCGAGCTTCGCGAAGAACGGACCGCGACTGGAGGAGAAGGTCGGCTCGATGGCTTGGAGGGTCTCGGTACAGCGCCAGCTTCACGACGGCTTTGTCCAGGTCGACCGCCGCGTCGATCAGCATCGCCCTGGTCGAGACGATCTCACGCTCATCACCCGAGGCCAGGGGTAAGCCTTGCATCACGCCCGTGACATGGCCGTTCAGGATCGCCAGATCGGCATAATGGGACGCCTTCTTCCCCCGGAAAGGCAGGCCATAGCGGAGCCGGCCCTCGTCGAACGTCGGCCACTTCTGGGCCGTACTGACGAACGCTTGAACAACCTGTTTCCGTTCGGCGGCAGCCGTCACCTGCCGGTTCGCGGCGACCATGGTGCGTTCCCGAGCGGGAGTCCGTACCAATCGGGAGAATAGGTCGCTCCACAATGTGTCTAGGTCGGGATCCACGCCGACTCGGGGCTCGGTCACCCTGAGAGCGGCCGAGAAGGACCTTGACCACTCGTCGAGCACCTCGCGAGAGATGCGCCCTCGATCGTCGAAGAGCCCTCGGTGGCCTCCGAGGTCGAACCGCTCCTTGAGAGACGCGGCCCACTCTTCAATGCGTTCGGCGTCATCACGGCAGCGAATTGCCGCGAGCCGGGTTCGCGGAGCCTTAGCCTCGAAGCGAGCCCACTGCCCGTCGTCTGAGACCGCAAAGAGACCGACGTTGATCGGCTCATCGCGAAGTGGATCCGGAACGAATCGAAGGATGGAGTAGTACGCGACACGGTCAGTTCCTGGCGTATCGCTCATGTACTTCCTCCTTTCGGGCCACCAGTTTCTTGATCATCCGGTCGCAATCGTCGGGACTGCCCCATTCGCGGGGCATCTCCTCAACGATGCGCCTCAGAGTATCTGCATCCACTCTGTCAAATGCCGCCAAGACGGCTTCGCGAGCGGATTGGCTCGTCCGTCGCACTCGCTCAGCCAAGCCGCCGTGGTCGTAGTCGGGGCCGTCGAATGGATGGCACCGCCACTGCTCTTCTCCGGGCGAACCCGCGAAATCGATGGCTACGACTCGGTCATGATCCACGCACAGGAAGTTCTTGCCGCGATGATCGTTGCTCTGTATCCACTCCAGGACGAGATACTGGGCAAACAGCTCGGCGTCGGGCGAACGTTCAGCGGTAGCCGCGATCTGAGGTCCTGTAAGGTCAAGCGGGAGCCTCAGCCAATCCAGCCCCAGGCCCTTGAGGCACGTCACTCCAGAAAGCTCCGGCACGGCATTGCGTAGGGCCTCCGGAAGTTCGACGAGACAGAGGCCCTCCCGCGACGCGCCTAGGTATTGGAGGATCCGATTGGCAACATACTCATTCGCCAAGGCGTGCGGCCCTTCGCCGTCCCGCCGCAAGAACTTGACTTGCTTGACGCCGCCTGTCGTGAGCATGAAGCGCGAACGCGATGCTCCAGGCGCCAGCTCGCCAGATGTCTTGGCTCGCACCGTAGGGACTGGACTCGCCGTAGTCACCCTCACCCCCTGGCTCTTCGTCTGAGCATACTCGCCGGACCAGACCGGAACGATGCCAACTACGTTCGACAAGACCGGTGGGCTAGCATCCGTTAGGCGCAACTCGGTGAGGCTGGATGGGAGCCCCGCCCTCGGCGCTACGATCATGCGGGCGCGGGCCTAGGTGGTCTAACCAGCCAGGTCGTTGACGGGCGAGCGGCTGATGGGCGGCTGTCCGGCGAATGACCAGTGTCGCCGACGATGCTTGTAGGAGTCCAGGAAACGACCGAGAGGTGAGATTGGCTGGGCCGTGTCCGTAAATGTGCTCGCATAGGGATCGATCGTCCCTTCGGGGTCAGTCGGGCGTTAGCATGGACATGAGGGCCCTCTTCTTCGATTGCGGCTTGCAACACCAGCAACCGAACGATACGGGCCCTCACCCGTCAACCACGTGATTGGGAACTAGACTTAGGCGTCCCTCGCAAGTGCACACCCGGCGCCCGGCTTGCTTCCGAATCTCCGACGTTCAGAATTCGACCGACACGACCGCTGTTAGGTACTTCGCACGTACGCACTACCGCGCGGCATCTCGTTCGGTCCTCGTCGCTTCCGGCTTCTGCCCGCCGCTGCTATCCTTTGCCTCCGCGCGCGCCTGTAGCTCAGCGGATAGAGCGTCGGCCTCCGGAGCCGAAGGTCGCAGGTTCGAATCCTGTCGGGCGCGCCATTCGTTTGGGTAGGTAGGCGGCTACCTGTCCGGCGTCCCACCAGATTGCCCTTCCCGTCCGGGCGCCGGAACCGGCGGCATGCTCCACCCTGGTCACATTCGCCGACGAGATCGCCCGCTGGCGCGACCTGCCGTCGCGACGTCTCGCTGCAAAACACCGGCTCGGGGCACGGTTGACCATCTCTGCTGTCGCGATCTTCTTCCCTTCGGCCCCTCGCTGAACGCTCCGCCGTGGCCATTGCGGGCTGGCCCCTTCCGCGAGGCCCAAGGCAATCCGATGTCGACCGCACCGCCCGCTTGCGTCAAATGGCGCACAACATCACACTCCATTTGCGGTGCTCTTGAGGAGGGCGCGAGGGACGCTGAGGGATCGATCATGAGGAAGAGGCCAGTTCCGCGGTCGATGCTGCTGCTCAGGCTTGCCCTGGTCGTCGGCGCATTCGCGTTTCAGGCATGCGATGTGGAGGGGAGCCGGCCGACCCGGGCGCCTCAGCTCACCCTGGAAATCGCCGGCGTCGTGGAGTCTCAGCAAACGGGAGTGGAAGGATCCAGGGGCTACGCGGATATCAAGTTGGACGACGGGCGAACATACCGCTTGTACACAGATGCCGCGGGCCCTGGGTGGGCAGTAGGAGACCTCCTGTTTTCTGGGACCAAGCCCTGGCTCTGGGTCGATACGGCGCAACTGAGGGACCCCCGATCCTGGCCGGCTGGATGCTACGGCTACCAGAAGAACGGGTACGAGCGTACCTCGACGGTCGAACTAGACAACGGTCTCACGCTCGACAAGGCGCCCAATTACGCGCCTCTGATTGTTCACCAGGACAACAGGCTCTGGGGCGAGACCCTGTGTCTCGACAAGCAAGCTCGGGTATTCGAAATCGTCGGTTGAACGGAGCGATAACGGCGCCGCCGCTGTCGCTAGAGGAGGGGACGTTCAGTGCTTGGTTCGTTGTCGGCAAGGGTTTGGGTCGTCCGCGGAGCTATGGCTGCGGCCGGAGTGCTCCTGTTGGTTCTTCCTTCTCAGGCTGTTCTGGCGAGCGCGCGCCCGAGTGGTCCGGGACCCAGTAGGCAAGCGGCGCGGACGCCTCGGCTACGCGACTGTGGCTCGGATCACCGCCGGTTGGAGGCCGACAGCCTCTCAGGAGGCATGGTGCCCGGGGAGATCGAAACCTGTCGGGCGCTCAAATGAGCAGGTGGCGGGCCGGGCAATTCAGGCGAGTTCGGCTGCCAGCTCCGCCGGCTCGGTGACAGGCCGACGGCAGGCAAAACCGTGGCACACATAGGCAGTTGCTCGGCCGTCGATAGCGAAACGACCACGCAGCAGATCCAGCGTGCTCGACTCGGCGTTCCCGAGCGCCAATACCCGGTGCGGCTGGAACCCCTTCCTCACAACTGCCAGTAGTGCCCGCGTGTCCGCTGACCCCGGATGACCCACGATCGCAACCTGCGCCACCGGCGCCGAAGCAAAGTCGAGCGCCCCGAGCCAGCCCGGGAATGCGCGCGGATATCGCGCCGCGACCTGCTCCATCTGGCCCAGCGCTCGTTCGGCAGAGTTGCGAAGGCGTTCATTGCCCGTCAGCTCGGCCAGCCTGAGGATCACGGCGGCTGCCGCCGCGCCCGCCGAACGAGTGGCTCCGTCCTGGGTCTCCTTCGGCCTCACGATCAGCGGCTCGGCGTCTCTGGCCGTGTCGAACCAGCCGCCCGCGGCGTCCGCGAACTCGCCCTCCACGACGCCGATCAGCTCGCCTGCGGCCACCAGCCATCGCTCCTCGAACGTGGCCTCGTAGAGGCACAGCAGCCCTTCGGCGAGGCAGGCGTAGTCGTCAAGGCCGCCTCGCCCGGCGGTTCGACCGGACCGGAACGATCGCGCCAGCCGACCATCCGGGCCACGCAGCAGATCGAGAGCCGCTTCGGCTATGCCTTCCGCGACGGCCAGATCGGCCTGCCGCTCGAGCACCGGGATCGCCTCGGCGAAGGCGGCCAGGGCGAGGCCGTTCCACGCCGTGACTGCCTTGTCGTCCAGGGCCGGCTGGGCCCGACGACCGCGTCGCTCGAGCAACAAGCTACGGGCCAGCGCCAAGCGGCCGGTGACCTCCTGCACGGGTCGCCCGAAATGGGCCGCGACCTGCTCGTCGCTTGCCACGCGGGACAGGATCGTCCGCCCCTCCCAGTTGCCGGCGGCGGTGACGCCGTACGCCGAGGCAAACAGCGCCGCGAGCTCCGGATCCGACTCGCGCGACACCGGCTCGACAGTCGAATCGCCCGCTCGCGTATGGGCCTCCGTCGCAGCAAGCACCGTCGCGACCTCATCGAGCGTCCAAACGTACGTCCGACCCTCGATCCCTTCCGTGTCGGCATCCTGGCTGGCCGCGAACAATCCTTCTGTTGTCCGCATCTCACGTGCCAGGTAGTCGAGTGTTGTCTCGACCACTTTCCTGAAGCGTGGCTCGCCGGTGAGCTGGTAGGCATGGAGGTAGACCCGGACCAGCTGGGCGTTGTCGTAGAGCATCTTCTCGAAATGCGGCACCAGCCAATCCGTGTCGGTCGCGTACCGGTGAAAGCCGCCACCGATCTGATCGTGGATGCCGCCATCGGCCATGACGTCCAGGGCGCGAATCGCCGTGGCCAGAACACGATCGTCGTGTACGAGGCGGGCCCGTCGCAACAACAGCTCGATGACCGCCGGCTGTGGAAAGCGTGGCGGCCCACCCCAGCCTCCATGTTCGAAATCGAAATCCGCGACCAGCCCCTCAACGGCTGCGGCTACAACATCATGCCGGAGATCGTTCGGCCGCCGGCCCGGCAGTCGGACCAACTCAGGCTCGGTCCTCGGCTCGTCGGCCCGGACCGTCGCCGCGGCTTCGCAGCTCAGCCGTGAGTCGATCCGCCGCGGCCTCGACGTCGGCCCGCCGCTCGACCCATGACGTGGTCACCGCGGCGAGGACCTGCCGGAACGATGGCATGCCGTGTCTCGGATCTCGCGGGTAGTAGGTGGCCCCGTAGAACGGTCGGCCATCGGGCGTCAGGAAGAGACTCATCGGCCAGCCCCCTCCGCCTGTCATGGTTTGGAGGGCCGCCATGTAGACCGCGTCGAGGTCGGGCCGCTCCTCGCGGTCGACCTTTATCGAGACGAAGCCGGCGTTCAGTACGTCGGCGGTTTCCGGGTCCTCGAACGACTCCCGCTCCATGACGTGGCACCAGTGACATGCCGCATAGCCGATGGACAGGAAGATCGGCCGGTCTGTCATGCGTGGCTCGCGCGAGCGCCTCGGGTCCCCACGCGTACCAGTCGACCGGGTTGTGAGCGTGCTGGAGCAGGTAGGGGCTCGTCTCGGCAGCGAGGCGGTTCGGCATCCGTGACATCGGCCGATCGTAGTCGCAGGCGAGGGTGGACGATCAGAGACGCTAGCCGAAGCCGCCACCCGAGCCGATCGGCCTTCGCACCGGGCTGCGATGCGAGAGTCGAGTGGATCTCGAGCCCGTACAAGGCGAACCTGTCTCGCACATAGCGCCGAACGACGTCAGCCGTTCGGCGGCCTGCCGCAATCAACGAGGGCGGCCGGTGGGCCGGTAGACCTGGATCGTTATCCCCGTCGGGGTGGACTGCGATCGGACCAGCTCGAGCGCCATGTCCGGGCCGGTGTCGGGGAACAGCCGCGTTCCCTGGCCGACGACCACGGGGAAGGTGAACAGGTTGATCTCGTCGACGAGGTCGTTGTCGAGCAGCCACCGGAACAGGACGCCGCTGCCGTGGACCTGCAGCTCGCCTCCCGGCCTGGCTTTCAGCTCGCGGACGGCGGCCGCGACGTCACCGGAGAGGACGGTCGTGTTCGCCCACTTTGGGTCGAAGTGCGTGGTCGATGCCACGTACTTGGGCAGCGTGTTCAACGCCGTCCAGATCGGGCTATCGCCCGGATCGTCCCACGTTCCCCAGGTGCCGGCGAAGATCTCGTAGGTCCGCCGACCGAACAGGAACGCGTCGGCGCGCTGGTAGATCTCGTCCATGACCGTCCCTGGCTTCGTTGTCGAAGTGGGCCCATCCGCCGCGCTCGAATACGCCGCGCTCGTCCTCCTCCGGTCCGCCGGGCCCCTGCATCACTCCGTCAACGGAGACCTGCGCGGTGGTCGTCAGTTTCATGATCCCCGTTCCTTCCTCGCCCCTCGTGGTTGCGCCGCTGACCATCGCCGCAAGAGCTCTGCTCCGAGCCGACGGGTCGGCAACCACGTTGAGCGAAGACTGCACCGATGAGGTGGAGCTGCAGGCGAGGTAAGCGCCTGAAGGCGGGTTCCATCTCCCGCGCGACTCCCTGCGTCACCTTGTCGGGATAGGCCACGGCGCAAAGTCGCCGCTCGGGTCGGTGGTTTGGCCCACCTCGATCAGATGACCGTCGGGATCGCGGATGTAGCAACGGATCTCGTACTGGTGCTGCTTGGGCGGGGTCAGGAATTGCGCACCGCGGGCGCTCCATTCCGCGTAGACCGCGGCGATGTCCGCGACCCGGATATTGAGGAAGCTGCTGACCCGGTCGGGGTCGGCCGGCGCCTCCAGCGTGACTGAAGGCTTGTCGTCGGTCGGTCCTCCGCCGACGTTGATGATGATCCAGCTGTTGGCCAGGGCAACGTAGGTCACCTCTCCGGAGAAGACCACCCTGCCGCCGAGTACTTCGGTGTAGAAGCGCCGAGAGCGCTCGACGTCGTTCGAGACGATGAAGTGGGCGAGCACAATTCCCGTTGCGGGCGGCGAGGAGTCGGCCATCTGCGCACCTCCGCTGGTAGGACTCATACGACCGCGCCTCCAGGCGAGGTTGCGATGATAGGGAAACGGGGGACGCCGACCGCGAGCTGCGCGTCGCGGCTCGCGGCATGCGCAACCGGCGGAGCACCTGATGGACGCACCACTCGGGCGGGCGTGAGTCTCGGGGCGGACGAGCTAGCCTCCTCTGGGCGAGCGATCGGGCTTGTCAGCGGCTGGTTGCCTTCTGTCTCGCAGTCGCGGCGTTTCTCGTGCGGCTCATCGATAGAGGGAAGAGACTTCGATGCGAGCGGGTCGGTCTTTCCCGGAAGGCGAGGATCGCCTGACGTTCCTCGGCCACTCGACCGTCCTGATGGATATGGCCGGGACGCGGATCCTGACCGACCCCGTGCTGGGACACGTCATGGGCTCGCTCCGCAGGCATGCCCCACCGGTCCGGGAGAGTCTCCTGCAGGGCATCGATGCAGTGTTCGTCAGCCACGGCCATTTCGACCATCTGGACCTGCCGTCGCTGCGTTCGCTACCGGGCCACCCTGAAGTCGTGCTCCCACGCGGACTTGGCGGGGTCGTCGCTGGCGCCGGGCTCGGCTCCATACACGAGGTGACCCCCGGAGAGCGGATCCGCATCGGCAGCATCGAGATAGAGGTAGTGGCCGCGGTGCACGGCCGGCACCGGTTGCCCTGGGTCGCCTCCGTGGCTGCGACCGGATGTATAGCTTCGAGTGGGGGCAGAGCGGTGTACTTCGCCGGCGACACGGAACTATTCGCGGAGATGGCCGAATTGGCCGGTCGAGTCGATATCGCGCTGCTGCCCGTCGGCGGCTGGGGGCCAAGGTTGGGCGCCCACCATATGAACCCTGAACGCGCGGCTGCGGCGGCCGCGATGATCCGACCCGGCGCAGCCGTGCCAATCCACTGGGGAACCCTCCTCCCCCGGGCGATGCGCCGAATGGTCGGGCCGCGGTTCGACGCTCCCGGCCCGGCTTTCGTGGAGTCGCTCGCCCGCCTGGCGCCGGCGGTTCGCGCAGTGGTCCTCGCTCCCGGGGAATCCATGGCTCTCGGACCTATGGACGCCGGGGAACCCGTTCGCGCCGGAGCCACGACATGACGGCCCCAACGGCCACGGGCGCCGCCGGTTCGACCCGAGGGCTCCCGGCCCGGCTCCGACACCTGTTCGCCGGCCCAGCCCTCCAGGGGCGCCTGATGTGGGAGTGGCGCCCGACAAGGCTGGCGATGATACGGCGCACCATTCTCCAGCTCCTGGTCGCCTGCCTGTCGTTGCTCGCCACCACGGTGATCCTTCGAGGCCTCCAGATCGATGGCGCCGTCGCCCTCCTCCTCGGGGGCATCCTGCTCGCCACGGCCAACCAGGCAACTCGCCTGCTCGGCCACTGGCTGCTGGTCAAGTTGCCGCTCATCGTCGTCGACGGCGTCGCGCTGGTCGGCCAGTACGCGGCGATCCTGATCCTCGGCCGCCTCGTTCCGGGCTTCCACGTCGACGGTTCGAACACGGCGCTCTGGGCGACGGTCTGGATGACCGCGCTGAACGGCCTGCTCTCGGAAGTCGTTGCCGTCAGCGACGATGATTCGTACTACAGCATCCTGGTCCGCCGCCTGGTGGCTCGGCGAGGCACCGAAACGCCGTCGATGGGCCGGGGCCTCCTGATCGTCCAGCTCGATGGCGTGGCTCGGCCGGTCCTCGAAACCGCGCTCAAGGCGGGCCACGTCCCAACGCTCGGGCGGTTGCTCAGAGATGGCTCGCTGGCGCTCCACTCGTGGTCACCGCTTCTGCCGCCGACCACACCGGCAAGTCAGACCGGCATCCTGCACGGCCGGGCCGACATCGTTCCGGGCTTCCGCTGGTACGAGAAAGAAACGGGGCGAACCATCGTTGCCGATCATCCCGAAGACGCCGCCGAGATCCTGCGGAGGGCGAGCGACGGCCGGGGCCTGCTTGCCGCCGGCGGGGCCAGCATCGGCAACCTCGTGTCGGGCGACGCCCCCAGGAGCTATCTGACGATGGCGACGATAGAGGCGGACGAGCCGACGCATGATGAACGGCGGCTTCGCGGGTTCTTCGTCGGGACGGTGAACTACGTCCGCCTGATCGTCTTGACCATCGGGGAAATCTTGAAGGAGCTGTATCAGGCGGAGCGACAGCGGAGCCGGGGGATAGAGCCGCGTGTCCGCCGTGACCTCCACTACGCCCTGGAGCGGGCGGTGACGAACGTCGCCCTGCGCACGATCTCCACGTCGCTCGCGATAGAGGAGATGTACCGGGGCGCCTCCGTTATCTACATCGACTACACCGGCTACGACGCCGTCGCCCATCACTGCGGACCTCAGCGCCGGGAAGCGATCGACGCACTCGAAGGGATAGACCGCTCGATTGCATCCCTGCTCATGGCTGCACGGCATGCCGCCCGTGACTACGACCTCGTCGCGCTGTCCGACCACGGCCAGAACCTGGGGCCTACCTTCAGCCAGGCCTCCGGTCGATCCCTGGAGGAGGTGCTGGCGGGCTTCATGGGCGGATCGGCGGTCGTAGCGAGCGGCTCCGGCCCGGCGGAACACTCGGGCAGCGGCCGTCGCATCGCGATGGAGTTCGGCAGAGCCTCGGGCTTCGTGCCGTTCCTGGCGCGCAAATCGTTCCGGCCAAGGCGATCGCGCGAAAGGCTCGCCGGCAAGGACTCCGGTGCCCTGCCCGATGCCGTCGTCTGTGCATCCGGGAATCTGGCCCACGTCTACTTCCCGCGCATCCCCGGCCGAATGTCGCGCGGCGCCGTCGAGGAGCATTACCCGGGCCTGATCGCGGGACTCGCGTACCACCAGGGAATAGGCGCGGTTCTGCTGCGCGGGGACGATGGCGCGATGGTCGCGGTTGGGCCGACCGGCGAGGCGCGAATGACACGAGGCGAAGCCACGACCTCCGGCGCGGACCCCCTCGCCCAACTCGGGCCGGGCGCGAGGCAGGCGCTCGCCAGTCTCGAGAGACTCGGCCATGTCGGAGACCTTGTCCTGATCGGCAGCGTCGACCCGGACACGGAAGAGGGGGTCGGGTTCGAAGAACTCGTGGGTTCGCATGGCGGCCTCGGCGGACCCCAAATGCAACCGTTCCTGCTCTGCCCGGCCGCCTGGACCCCGCGCTCCGATCCACTCGTTGGCGCGGTCGCGGTCCATGACCAGCTGTGCGAGTGGCTGCCGGTTTGACCCTACGGGCGGCGGTCCGGCCTGCCGATATACTCGACCGCGATACGGCGGCTCCTCGAATGCCGCCGCGAGCGAGGCGGCGGTGGAGGACACTGAACTGCTGGCGCGTATAGCCGCCGGCGACCAGCGCGCCATCGAGATCCTCCACGAGCGTTTTGGGCCTCGGCATGTACTCCGTGGCCATGCGCGTGACCCGGTCCGAGCGGCTGTCCCAGGAAGCGGTCCAGGACGCTTTCATGGCCGTGTGGCAGGACCCGCGCAGATTCGATCCAACCCGAGGCTCGCTGGGACCGTGGATGTTCACTCTGGCCCGCTACAAGGCGATCGACGCCGTGCGCCGCGAGGCGGCCGCGAAACGCGAGACCGCCGAAGTGGACCTCGACCTGTACGAAGCGCCGGACGACGTCCACGACGAAGTCTGGCGGGGGCTTCGCCGCGAGCGACTGAACGACGCGATAGGTCGCCTGCCCGAGGATCAGCGGCGAGCGCTGAGCCTCGCCTTCATCGAGGGACTCACGCATGTGGAGGTCGCCGAGCGCGAGGGAATCCCGCTCGGAACGGCGAAGACACGTATCAGGACGGCCTTGCTTCGACTCAGAGCGGCGCTGGAGACCGACCTGTCGGAAGGCGAGTCGCCACGCGACCGCGGCGAGTCGAGTGGCGGCGGCAACCCGCACGGCGTCCCCGCCACGAGAGAACACGCCCCGGCGCCCGAACGCCCGAGAGGGACGGCGCAGTCCGGTCTGATCCGGTTCGCAATCCGGTTGGTTTCGATCATCGAACAGGCATTGAAGATGACAGGGTTCGTGAAGACGCCTTTTGATGCCGAGTTCGCGGCAACGGCAGGAGGATCTCGATAGTGAACGACTCGCCGATGCCGGAGCTACCCAAGATTCCGGCCCAGATTCTGCGGGACGGAGACATCGCCGCGCCCGAATTCCTGGCTTCGCTCCTTGCCGATGGCGACGATGACATGGCGGCCTGGGTGATCAGCCAGGCGCTGGCCGACCGCTCCAGGGCCGACGGTGTACGACGAACTCGTACGACCGGCCATGGAGCTCGTAGGTATCCGCTGGCAGGAAGGCCAGTGGTCGATCTCGGTCGAGCACCTTGCCAGCGTGGCGCTCAACCAGGCGCTGTCGCGGGTGCGGCCATCCGACAATCCCGAGGCGCGCATCGGGCCCACTGCGGTGCTCGCCGCGCCTGAGATGGAGCAGCACGTCGCGGGGCTCGCCTGCCTCGCCCAGGTCCTGGAGGACGACGGCTGGCATGTCGAGAACCTCGGGGCGAACGTCCCCGCGAATGACCTCGTGGCCTTCGTCGCGGCCCGTGATGTGGACCTCGTGGCCATGTCCTTGGGAACGGCCGATCGACTGGAAACGCTCCGGCGGAGCGGTCGACGCTCTCAGGGGCGGGCGGGCAGCCGAACTGCCGCTCCTCGTCGGTGGGCACGGGGTTGCCGAGATCACGGAGTTGAGCGGGGCGAGCCGAGTCTGCCACTCGCTGGCCGACGCGCAGCAATTCGCCCGGTCGTTGAAGCTCTATCCCGGGGACGTCGATCGCCGCTGACCGCTTGCCGAAGGCGTCCCGCGGTCAGGCCTCGAGGCCGCGCTTCTTCTCCAGGACGATCTGGAAGTCCTGCGTCAGCCCCGTGGCGAAGCCGGCTTCGCTGATTGCGAGGTAGTACTCCCACATCCTGATGAAGCGCTCGTCGAATCCCTGCGCCCGGACCGCGTCGAGGTTCCCCATGAAGCGGCCGCGCCACTCCTGCAGAGTGCGCACGTAGCTCGGCGCGATGTCGGTCACGCCGGAGACCAGGAGCCGGGTCCGGCGAAGCGACCTCTCGATGACCGACAGGGACGGCAGAAGGCCGCCCGGGAATATGTAGAGCTGGATCCAGTTGGCCCCTCGCCGCTGCCGCTCGTACGCGACATCCGGAAACGCGATCGTCTGGAGGCTCAGTCGGCCACCCGGCTCGAGAGCTCGATCGCAAGCCTCGAAGAATGCCTCGTAGTACTCGGCGCCCACGGCCTCGAGCATCTCGATGGACACGATGGCGTCGTAGGTCCCTTCGATCTCGCGGTAGTCGCGCAGCTGGATGTCCACGAGATCCTGCAGTCCGGCGGCTCTGACCCGCTCGACCGCAAGCTCCCGCTGCGCTCTTGAGATCGTGATCGACGTCACGCGGCAGCCGATCTCGCCGGCTGCGTAGATCGCGAAGCCACCCCAGCCCGAGCCGATCTCCAGGACGTGCATTCCGGGTCGCAGACCGGCGCCTTCGGCCATGAGGCGGTACTTGTTTCGCTGGGCGTCGGCGAGCGACTGCTCCGGCGACTCGAACACGGCGCATGAGTAGGTCATCGTCTCGTCGAGGAACAGGCGGTAGAAGTCGTTGCCGAGGTCGTAGTGGGCGGCGATGTTTCGACGGCTGCCAGAGACGGTGTTGCGCCGCGATCGATGCAGGATGGTTCGCGGCAGCTGGGTCAGGCGATGCAGCGGGCCGCCCGAAAGGCCCAGGGATTCGCGGTTGAGGGCCGCCAGCGACAGGAGCGCGGCGAGGTCGGGACTCGACCATTGCCCGTCCATGTAGGCCTCTCCGGCCCCCGTTTCGCCGTTCATGACCACGCGCAGAGCCGCGGCCCGGTCGTGGACGTGTATCTCGGCCCGGCGATCGGAGGATTTGTCTCCGTAGATGTGGCGCCGGCCATCCGGTTCAACGACGGTCAGGCACCCGATCCGGATGCGCGACGCCATGCCGAGTGCCGCGCGCCATGCCGCGGCTTCCAGGACCGGCAGTCGGACCAGGCCGAGCCGTCCAGAGGCTGCCACGGTCGCACCAGCTCGGCTCGCTCATCGGACAGTCTCCGGACCGCGTGGCAGCGAGCGACCTGCATTCCCGGCGCCGGCCCTCGCCGCTCGGTGACGGTGAAAAGCCGCTCCCTTGAGCCACAGGCGCAGGGCGTGCCAGTAGATGGCGCCGATGGTCTTGAGGGTCACGAATGGGTAGCGGAGGAGAAGCCGGCCAACGGTGTGATTGGTCGCCGGGAGGCGTCGCAGGACCACGCTGGCCGTCAGGACCTGCGAGCCGTGCTCGGTTTCGCTGATCGCGATCCGCAGTTCCTTTGGGCGATCCCAGGTTCGAACCGTGTAACTCGCGTCCATGTCGATGAAGGGCGAAACGTAAAAGTCCTTCTCCATCGAAGCTGTGTGCTCGTCACCTCGTCGCTCCGGCCATAGCGTATACAGCCGCCGCTCGCCGTGAGTGTTGTTGACCTCCACGATCACGACGCGGAGTTCGCCGGTCTCGTCCCGGCACAGGTAGAAGCTGGCGGGGTTGAAGACGTGGCCGAGCATCCGCAGGTTCGTGACGAGCGTGATACGCCAGTCCGCCGGGTCGACGCCGTAGCTCGCGAGGTGCGCCCGGACGGACTCTGCGAGCGCGGCAGCCGGAGGAAGCATGTGGTCGTCGTCGCGGAAGGTCAGGACGTTGCGCCGGTTGTGGCTCACGAGCGTGATCCTGGAGGCCACCTCGTCGATTTCGTCGAGGTCCAGCGCGAAGTACCAGACGTCGTGCTCGAGCTCGTAGACGAATGGGCTCGAGCGGCGGTGCCGGACCTTGCCCGCCAGCAGGTGCGACCTCATGCCGCCAGCTCCTCGATCGATGTCGACACCATCGCCGCGGCTTCGTAGCCGGAGCGGCAGCCGTCCTCGTGAAAGCCGTAGCCGAGGTGCGCGCCTGCGTACCAGGTCCGATTCCGGCCCTGGATTGCGCGATACGTCCTTCTGGGCGTCGAGTGTTCGGAACGTGTACATGGGGTGGCTGAATTCGCGGGCGACGATGACGCGGTCCGCCTCGATCTCCCGCCTCGGGTTCAGCGACACGAAGTACTGCTCGGGACCGGGCAGGGACTGCAACCGGTTCATGTGATAGGTCATCGTCAGCTCGCCGCCGGTGCGGCGGCAGTCCGCCACGTCCACGTTCCAGGACGCCCACGCCCGTGCGCGCGTCCGGCATAACCCGTTCGTCGGTGTGGAGCACGACCATGTTGCGGGAGTAGTCGAAGCTCGAGAGTGCGTTTCGTTCCACCAGGTCGGCGTCACGCAGCAGAGCCAGGGCATCGTCGGCGTGAGTGGCCATCACGACCGCATCGAATCGCTCCGCGGTCCCGTCGGCCGTGGTCACGGTGGCGCCGGCCGCGTCCCGAGTAACCGAGACGGCGCCCCTGCTCAGGCCGCACGGCGCCTTCGGGCAGCGTTGCCAGGATCTTCTTCACGTATTCGTTCGAGCCGCCCTTCACGACCCGCCACCTGACCTTGACTCGGATAGCCGATGAGACCGTGGTTGTCGAGGAAGTGGAGCAGGTAGTCGACCGGGAAATCGAGGATCCGATCGGCCGCCGTGGACCAGACGGCCGACGTCACGGGGACGAGGAAGTGGTTCCGAAATGCCGCGCCGTATCGGCCGCGATCCAGGAAGTCGCCGAGGGTGTCGCGCGTACTCGCGCCCGAGTCCAGGCGCCGGCGGGCGTCGCCGTAGAAGCGCAGGACCTCGCTGGATCATCTTCCAGTGCGACGGCCGAAGGAGCGTGCCCGGCCGCGGAAACCAGCCGCCGGCGCCGCGGCTGCTGTACTCGATGCCGCACGAGCCGCAGTGTGCAGCTGAACGACATGTCGCTCGGCTGGGTCTCGACACCCAGCTCGGCGAGCAGCCGCGTGAATAGCGGATACGTCTTCTCGTTGTAGACGATGAAGCCAGTGTCCACGGCCACGTGTCCGCGATCGGTCTGGACCGAGACGGTGGCGGTATGCCCTCCGGCGGCGGGCTCCCGCTCGAACAACCGGACGTCGTGCTCGCCGTTCAGCACGTACGCAGCAGTCAAACCGCTGATCCCGGAACCGACTACGGCAACCTTCATTCTGTCCATCGCCCCCTGTTCGGAGAGAGGGCGAAAACGGATGGGGCAGGGCGGCCGAGAATTACGAGCCGCGCGGTCTCTCGCGGCCGCCATCTCGCCCAGCGTCTTCTCCATGCCCGCGAGCGCGTCCTTCGCGATCTTGCGGAACGAGCCGCCAAGGAGCGGCTGGACCAGCCTGAGCAGGCCGCCCAGCCGGATGTCGGCCGTGTAGTCGATGTGCGTGCCCGTACCTGATCGCTCGAACCGGATCTCATCGACGGCCGAGACTCCCGAGCCCGAACCCGTGAGCACGACACGACGCATCGGTTCCAGCACCGAGACCCGGTACTCCATCGGCGCCAACCGGCCGCCCATCCGGACCATGAGCCTGTATCGCGAACCGACTGCCAGAGGCCCCGGATCAAGGCGCTCGGACGAGCTGACGCCCGGATCCCACCTGCTCGAGTTCGCGAAATCCGCGACAAACGGAAATGCCACATCCAACGGCAGCGGAGTTTCGATCTCTTCGTGAAGCCTGGTCATTGACGATCTCCTGTAGTTGCCCTCGCGAGGACCGGGCGTTGACGAGGTGCGAATTTGGATCCGAGGAACCTTCTCGACTGGGCGCTGGAGCTGACGGTCGTCGGCAGCTTCGGCCGTCCAGGACTAGTTCTCCGCCGGCGGCTGTTTGGATGGGATTCGCCCGCGCCGAAATCCATGTCGGGACGGACCGTCCTCGTCACCGGACCGACCTCCGGGTTAGGGCGGGCCGCCGCCGAAGCCCTCGCGGCGCTGGGCGCGCGAATCGTCCTCGTGGGCCGAAGCCCGGAGCGGCTGGCCACGCTTCGAGATTCGCTCGTTCGCGAGCACGGCGAGGATCGCTTCCCCGTCGTGGCAGCCGACATGGGCTCGCTGGCGTCCGTCAAGGCGGCCGCGAACCGCGTTCTGGCCAACGAACCGCGGCTCGACGTGCTGATCGACAACGCCGGGGCCATCTTCCCGGAACGCATCGTCGGGCCGGACGGAATCGAGGCGACGCTGGCGACTCTCGTGGTGGGTCCGTTTGCGCTGGAGACCGCGCTGCTGCCGCTGATGGCCCGCACGCCTCGGGTCGCGCATCGTCGCGGTGACCTCGGGCGGCATGTACACCCAGCCGGTTCCCCTGGACGACCTGCAGTTCGAGCGAGAGCTCGTGGTCCGGACCTCGAGCCTATGCGCGGGCCAAGCGGATCCAGGTGGCGCTGATGCGGGAGTGGAACCGGCGGCTCGACGCGGCCGGGATCGACGTCGCCTTCAACGCCATGCATCCCGGCTGGGCCGACACTCCGGGACTGGCGGAGGCTCTGCCGGGTTTCTACCGGCGCATGCGGCCAATTCTGCGCACCCCGGCCGAAGGGGCGGACACGGTCAGTCTGGCTGGCGACCCAGGCGGGTGCGGGTGGCGGCAAGCTCTACCTGGACCGGCGGCCCCGGCCTTTCGACCGCCTTCCCAGCACCAGGCTCGAGGCTGCGGATCGCCGTCTGTTATGGAACGCCGTTCTGGAGCTATCCGGGACCTCCGGGGATGACCCGATCGAGGGCTTGGCCGCCTTCAGGGCGAACGGCGGCGTCGCGGCGGACGGCAGTTCCCAGTCTCCTGGAACCATATGACTCCCCGCCGCGCGAGATCGAGAACGCGGTGCCCGCCACCTCGTCGGCGCACTTCCAGTCGACGCCTGTGATGCCACTCATTGTCCCGGTCTAGCATTCGATGGATTGGAGTCTCATGTCAGCCTCAGCCGTCCTCCCCATCCCGGCCGAAAGATCCGCCAACCTGTTCCGCTGGAACGCCGCGCTGGCCGCGCTGCACCTGATCCAGGCGATCGCGATCCTCGGGATCTCGTTTGCCAGGAACCCCATCGCCACGTCACCGATCGTGGGTACGTACCTCCATTTCGATGAGGCGACGAAGCACCTGGTCACGGCCCAGCGCCCGCTCTGGGACCTGCCCCTCGGGCCGATGGTGGCGCTCTTCTTCCTGATGAGCGCACTCGCGCACTTCAGCATGGCCTTCCCGATCCGGAAGCGGTATGAGGGCTGGCTGGCGAGGGGACAGAACCCCATTCGCTGGGTCGAGTACTCGTTCAGCTCCAGCCTGATGATCGTGGTCATCGCGGCGCTCGCGGGCGTCCAGGAGATCGGGACGCTGATTGCGATCTTCGGCGCGAATGCGGCCATGATCATGTTCGGCTGGAGCATGGAAGTGGCCAACGAAGGACGCGAGCGGCCCCAGTGGATCCACTACGTCTTCGGCTGCATCCTTGGCGCGGTCCCGTGGCTCGTTATCTTCGTCACGCTGCTGGTATCAGCTTCGGAACCGAATTCGGCTCCCATCCCCGGCTTTGTGATCGCGATCTTCGTGACGCTGCTCATCTTCTTCAACGTTTTCGCGATCAACATGGTCTTGCAGTACCGGAAGATCGGCCCGTGGCGCGACTACCTCTACGGCGAGCGCGCCTACATGCTTTTCAGCCTGCTGGCCAAGTCCCTCCTGGCGTGGCAAGTCTTCTTCGGTACGCTTCGTCCGTAGTTACGGCCGCGGGATGGCGGTCAGCACCCGAACGATGTAGTCATGGAATGCTCTTTCTGACCAGTTGCCTACCGAACGCTTTCACGGAGGCGCGGACCCGTCAGCGGCGACGGCTCCGTCGCAGCGTTCCGACTGACACCAGACCGAAGCCGACGAAGGCGAGCACGAGCATCCCGAAAAGCGGCAAGGTGCTCGAACCGCTGCTCGAGCCGTCTCTGGTGGTGTTGGTAGGCGGCAGTGTCCGCGCCGGTGTCGATGTCGCGGTCGCTCCCGGGGTCGGCGTAACCGAGGCGCTCGGCGTAGGCGTGGGGCCGGAGGCTGCGGAGCACGCATTGCCGATCGTGTCGTTGATCAGCGTCACGTCGCCGTTGCGCGCCAGCGCCCGACCGTTCACCGTCACGCCGTTCGCCATCGTGATGGAAGTGAGGGCCATGATCGTCCCGACGAAGGCGGAGCCGGATCCGAGTGCCGCGGAGCTCGTGACCTGCCAGAAGACGTTGCACGGGTTCGCGCCGTTGATGAGCGCCACGCTACTGGCGGACGCCGTCGTGAGAGACGACGTGGCCTGGAAGACCCAGACCGAACTCGGGTCGTTCTGGCCGTCGAGGGTAACGGTGCCGGTCAGATCGAGCACGGCGCCTCCGGCGTTGTAGACGCCACCGACGAGGGTCAAGCCGCCGAGGGCCCCGTGAGTGGCCGTCACGGGTAGCCCCGCGGCGACGGTGTAGGCGGCGGTCAGGTCGTTCTTGGCCTGCACCGCAACCGGGTTGGCCGCCTGGGTCGTTCCGCTGATGGTTCCCGGCGGGAACCCTGTCACGGCGCCTGCGGCAGCCGGGGAGATGCCGAGGTCTCCGGTGATCGCGGTCGCTCCGGTGCTGGTTACCGCCGTGCCCGCGAGGATTGCGAACGGCGCGGCCCCGCCGAGTCCGACCTTGGCCGGACCCGAGGCGTACGCCGGTCCGGCGGTGAGCATTCCTAGCGCGACGATGACCGCGATGCCGCCCGAAAGCGACAATCCGGTCTTGCGTCTCCGGGCATTCATGACTGGCTCTCCCGTGGGGTCCTCGCCAGGCCTTTGGCGATATGCCAGGAACCGGTAGCGGGTGACTCTCCCGTTGCACTTTGGAGGGATCCAGGCGCGGCTTCTAGGATGAAAACCCGGCTGTGGCCGCCTTTAGCGTTTGGCTAGCGTTTGGCCGCCACGCTTCGTTCCCCTACGCCGCCTCGATCGTCAGCCAGGCCCGCACGGAGCCGCTCTACGAAGCGAACCGCTGCCTCGTCCGCGGGCGTATAGACCGTCATTCGCGCGTCCGGGGTTTCGGTGACGTTGAAGATCGTCGAGTAGAGCAGCAGCTCCTCACCCGATTCGAGGCGCAAGTGCTTGAGCCGGTTGCGCGGCTCGGCGACCTCGTGGCGGGCCCACAGCTCGGCGAACAGCGGGCTCGCGGCGCTCAGACGCTCGACGAGGTCGGCCCACTGCGGCTCGCTCAGGTGTCTCGCGTACGCGGCCCGGAACGTCGCCACGAGCCGCGGCAGCTCCTTCTCCCGGTTCGTGATCGGGCACGGCTGCATGGTGAAGACCTGCCACAGGATGTTGCGTTCATCTACCGGCGCACGCGTCATGGCAGGGAAGATGACCTCGTACGCTCGGTTCCAGCCGAGCAGGTCGTAGCGAGTGTTGAGCACGCTTGCCGGATAGGGCTCGAGGCCGTCGAGGACGACCTGGACCTCGGGCTCGAGGCGGCTCCGCGTCGGCGGGCTCGCCACGGCGGACACGTCGGCGAGGCGAAACATGTGGTCTCGCTCGGTCGAGTCGAGCCGGAGCGTCCGGGCGATGGCTTCGAGGACGTCCGAACTCGCGTTGATCGGCCGGCCCTGCTCGAGCCACGTATACCAGGTCACGCCGACGCCGGCGAGCTGGGCGACCTCCTCGCGGCGCAGGCCGGGTGCGCGCCGGCGCCTTCCGGACAGGAGCCCAACGGCTTCGGGCGACATCCGATCGCGGCGGGCCCGCAGGAACGCGGCGAGCTCGCGCCGGCGGGCCGGCAGATCGGCACTGGGATCGGCGACCTCGAGGGCCAGCGGCTCGATGTCGAGCTCTGGCTCGGGGATGGTCGGCTGGGGTGGCTGGGGGATTTCGATCGCGCGCATGAGGGCATTCTCCGGCGAAGCTCAAACCTGTACCAGAGTGCTCCTAATACCAGGATAACCAGGCTTCTCGCCCGCCCGGTCTCGCCGGACGACCATCCGGACATGGCAAGAAGCGTCCCCATCAATGCCCGATCAATCGCTCCATCCGTCGAGTCTGCCGCGACAGCGTCGCTCGCCGCGGGCCAGTTGCGGTGGCTGCTCGCCACCGTCCTCGGCGGCCAGTTCATGGCCGTCCTCGACGCCACGATCGTCAACGTCGCGACGCCGACAATCCACCTCGACCTCCATACAACCGGCTCCGAGCTCCAGCTCATCGTCGCGGGCTACACGATCGCGTACGCCGTGCTGCTCATCACGGGCGCTCGACTCGGCGGCCTCCTCGGCTTCCGGCGGATGTTCCTCGCCGGGCTGGCCGTCTTCACGGCCGCGTCCTTCGCTTGCGGCTTCGCCCCGAACGCCGGCGTGCTCATCGCCTTCCGATTCGTCCAGGGCGCGGGTGCCGCGCTCATGGTTCCGCAGGTCTTCAGCCTCATCCAGCGCAACTTCCAGGGCGCCGCTCGAGCCCGTGCCCTGGGCCTCTTCGGGGCCGTGATCGCGCTCGGCGCCGTGGCTGGGCAGGTCGTCGGCGGCATCCTCGTGACCGCGAACGTCCTCGGCACCGGCTGGCGGCCGGTCTTCCTGGTGAACGTTCCGATCGGGGCCATGCTGCTGCTCCTCGGTCCTCGGACGCTCCCCGGCGACGCCACGCGTGGCGGCGCCCGGCTGGACGTTGCCGGCCTCGTCGCGCTCGCCGCGGCGGTGCTCCTCCTGGTCGTGCCGCTCGTCCTCGGCCACGACGAAGGCTGGCCCGCCTGGACGTTCGTCGCGCTCACACTCAGCGTCGTCATGCTCGGCGTCTTCGTGGCGATCGAGCGCGGCGTCGCCGCCCGGTCCGGTGCGCCACTCATCAGCACCCGCGTCCTCCGGGCGCCCGGGATGGCGGCGTCGGTCGCCTCGTTGTTCCTCGGCATGGCGGCCTATGCCGGGTTCCTCTTCGCCTTCGCCCAGCACCTCCAGGCCGGGCTCGGGGACTCGGCCCAGACAGCCGGCCTGACCTTTGGTCCGGCGGCAATCGGGTTCGCGATCTCCAGCCTCAACTGGCGGCGAGTCCCGTCTGAAAGGCAGCGGATGCTGGTCGTCGCCGGATTCTTCGTGGCGGCCCTGGGTTACGCGACCACCGATCTGGTGCTCGGCCGCGGCGGTACCGGCGGTCCCGCGCTTCTCGCGACACTGTTCATCACCGGCCTGGGGTTGGGCGCGGGCATCGGTCCGATTCTGTCGATCGCGCTCGAGACGGTCGCGCCCGCCGACGCGCCCGATGCCAGCGGCCTCCTCATCACGATCATCCAGCTCGGGTTCGTCGTCGGCGTCGCGACGTTCGGGAGCGTCTTCCTTACGATCGCGACACCCGCTCCGCAACCAGGGATGCTCGTGACGGGATCGGCGATCTCCACGACCCTCGAGCTCGTGACCCTTGTCACGGCGGCATGCGCCGCGGCCGCGTGGCAGCTCGTGCGGGTGGAGCGGCGGCTTCGCGGTCGCGCCGGCGCGATGGCCCAAATCGTTGCACTCCGCCGGGCGCAGCCGGCAGACGACTACGACGACGAGATCGGCGAGGCGGCGATGTAGCCAGGTTTCGTGTCAGGCAACGCCCGGGTCGATACGGCCCGGGCGTTCCTGTCTCATCATGGCTCGATCCAAACCCGGAGCACCCAATGCTGTTGTTAGTGGACCTCGACGGCGTCGTCTATCGCGGCTCCCAGCCCGTGCCGGGAATCGCCGAAGTGCTCGCGTCCCGGGCCGCGGCAGGGGACGAGGTCGTATACGTCACCAACAGCTCCATGTGGCACCACGCGGATTTCGTCAGTCGGCTGACTTCCATGGGTGCCCCGGTGTCGCCGGAACGCGTCGTCAACGCGGCCCGCGCCACGGCCATCTACCTGTCGGAGCAATCTCCCAGGCCGGCGCTGACGCTCGTGGTGGGTATCGAGGGGCTCGTCCGGGAGCTGCGTGACGTCGGCCTCGAGATCGTGCGAGCAGCCGAAGCCGCCGACCGGTGGACGGCATCCGGCCGAGACACGGCAGCGGCCATCGCCGGGGTCGACGCGGTCGTCGTGGGACTCGACATGGACTTCGACTATGCCCGCCTCGCGGTCGCCGCCGGAGCGGTCCGGGCTGGCGCGCGATTCGTGGCCGTGAACCGCGACCCCATTCACCCCATCGAGCATGGACTCGCACCGGGCGCCGGATCCCTGGTCGAAGCGGTTGCGATCGCCAGCGGCATCGAACCGGTGGCGATCGGGAAGCCGGAGCCGCTCCTTCTCGAACTCGCCGCCCACGCGGCCGGCAGCCCGGTGAGCGAGGCGATCATGATCGGCGACAGCCTGACGGCGGACATTCCGGCGGCCACCGCGGCCGGCTGTCGATCCATCCTGATGTTGACGGGCATCAGCAACGCCGCCGATGCCGCGGATCTGGCGGCCGCCGCTCGACCGACGGAAATCGCCGCCGACGCGAACGAACTGGCACTCGTGCTCGAGCGGCTGAGCCGGTCAGGGCCGGCCGGCATCCCCGCCCGTCGCTAACGACCTTGCTAGCGCTGGATGCGGGCCGAGCCGCCAGTGGCGAGCGCCTTGACCTGCGAGAGCGAGGCCATCGTCGTGTCGCCCGGATAGGTGGTGAGGAGGGCGCCGTGAGCCCAACCGAGGCGGGTCGCTTCGTCCAGGGGGCTGCCGGTTAGCAACCCATAGAAGAGGCCGGCCGCGAATCCGTCTCCCCCGCCCACACGGTCGAGGACGTCCAGGTTCATGATCGGGGCCTGGTAGGTTTCTCCCCTGGCCCACACCACGGCGCTCCAGCGATGGCGGCTCGCCGACTCGACTTCGCGCATCGTGGTGGCCACGAGCTTGATATTGGGGAAGCGCGCGACGACCTTCTCGATCACGTTCACGAACGCGGACGCATCGAGGGCGGAGGCCCTGGCGCCTTCCGGACCGGCGATGCCGAGACTCAGCTGCATGTCCTCTTCGTTGCCGACCAGGACGTCGACGTGGCGAACGAGCTCGGAGGTGATCTCCTGTGCCCTGGCGTTGCCGCCTCGGGCCTGCCAGAGCTTGGCGCGGTAGTTGAGGTCGAACGAGACGATCGCGCCGTTGGCCCGCGCGGCCTTCATCGCGTCGAGCAGCACCTCGGGGGTGGTGTCCGAGAGCGCGGCGAACAGGCCGCCGGAATGGAACCAGCGGACCCCACGGCCAAAGATCGCGGCCCAGTCGAAATCGCCGCGCTTCAGCATGGCCGCCGCTTCATTGGCGCGGTTGTAGAAGACCACGGGGGCCCGGACGCCGATGCCTCGGTCGCTGTAAACCGTGGCGATGTTCGGTCCGGACACGCCGTCGTGCTCGAAGCGGCGGTAGAAGGGCGTGACGCCCATGGCCTTGACCCGCTCGGCGACGAGGTCGCCCACCGGGTAATCGACCATCGCGGTCGCGATCGCAGTGCGGAGGCCGAAGCAGTCGGACAGATTCGCCGCCACGTTGAACTCAGCCCCGCTTACGTGGATGGCGGCGTGCGTGGCCTTTCGGAACGGGACGTACTCGGTGTCGAGCCGGATGACCAGGCCGCCGAGCGAGAGAAAGTCGAAGTCGCCGGCCGGCTGGATTTCGAGCGGCTCCGTCATTTGCCGCCGTCCTTGGGATGCGGCATCTCGACGTGGCCTCCGAAGCCGAATCGCATGGCCGAGAGGACCTTGTTCCCGAAGTCGGCCTCTCCTCTGGAGGTGAAGCGCGAGTAGAGGGCGGTGGTCAGGACGGGCGCCGGAGTGGAAGTCTCGATCGCGGCGACGCTGGTCCAGCGGCCCTCGCCCGAGTCGGCCACCACACCCCCGAACTCCTCGAGGGCCGGGCTGTTCGCGAAAGCCTGGGCGGTCAGGTCCAGCAGCCAGGAGGCGACGACACTGCCGCGCCGCCACAGCTCCGTTACGGCCGCCAGATCGAGCTCGTACTGATAGTGCTCGGGCTGCTGCAGCGGTGAAGTCTCGGCGTTGATCTCGCGGCCCGCTTTGCCCACGCCCGCGTTGTGGAGGATGTTGATCCCCTCCGCGTAGGCGGCCATGAGTCCGTACTCGATGCCGTTGTGGACCATCTTGACGAAGTGGCCCGCGCCGGCGGGACCGCAGTGGAGGTAGCCCTCCTCGGCAGTGGTGGGCGTGCCAGTTCGGCCGGGGGTGCGGCTGGTGGAGCCGACGCCGGGCGCGAGGGCTCGGAAGATCGGATCGAGGAACTCGACCGCGTCGTCCGGGCCGCCGAACATCAGGCAGTAGCCGCGCTCGAGGCCCCAGGTGCCACCGCTCGTGCCGCAGTCGAGGTACTTGATTCCCTTCGACGCGAGCTCCTTGGAGCGGCGGATGTCGTCCTGGTAGTAGGAGTTGCCGCCATCGATGACGATGTCGCCGGAATTCGAGGAGGGGCTCGAGCTGCGCGATCGTGGCATCCACCGACGCGGCGGGGACCATGAGCCAGAGGATTCGTGGCTTCGAGAGCTTGCCGACGAGCTCCGCGAGGGAATGCGCGCCGCCGCTGATCGACCCGTCGGCCACCATGCCGTCCACCGTGGCGGCGGTCCTGGCATATCCAACTACGGTGTGGCCGTTTCGTTGCCAGCGACGCGACATATTTGCGCCCATACGGCCCAGACCCACGAGACCGATTTCCATTGCCCGTTACCCTCCGGCCGGCTCAGCAAAGCTCAACTCGTCGCGATTTGGTCGCCGACAAGGCCTGCGTGGCCAACAGTTCTCGCTGTCGCTCGCATTGTCCCCCATACCTCGACGGTTGTGCCGGAGGCAGCCGGCGTCGGCGCGCGGAGATCACCCCTCGGCCGCACCCCGTCGGATTTCGGCCCCATAGCCGCGATCCCGCAGTCCGCCGCCGAGAAGCTCGAAGACCTCCACGTAGTGGCTCGGCGGCGCCATGTCGGCGTCGGCACCCGACGATCAGCGTCGGCATTGAGCCGCGAACCTGCTCCGTGAAGTCGAAGTCCTCTGCCATCCGTGCGATCTTCACGGCGCCGGCCGAAGTCCCGGGCGGGCGCGACCCGCGGTAGGCTGGTACATCGGCGTGTCCTTCATGAACTCGACGGCAGCGGCCTATCTGGCTCTGCGGCTCGAGCATCTCGGGATAGATGGCGTCGCGTCGGACTTGGCCGAGACCTTCGACGAGCCTGCGGGCCGAGCTGCGGGTATTCGCCGCCGTCCAGAACGCGACGCCGCCCCGAGCGAGTAGCCAAAGACGTCCGGCGGTCGACCACCAGGTGGCGGATGAGGGCCGCGATATCGTCGGCCATCAGTCGCATGTCGATCGGCCGGTCGATATCGGCGGTGCGTCCATGGCCCTGGAGATCGGGGGCGATGACCCGATGGCCGGCGGCGAGCGCCGGCAAGACCGGCCCGAACATCTCGCCCGACCCGAGCCCACCGTGAAGGAGGATCAGCGGTCGGCCCGATCCCTGCGTCTCGTAGTAGACGTGCAGGCCGTTGATGTCAGCGTACTGGCCGGTTCCCCAGGCCTCAGAGGTCCGTTCGGTGTCATGGCCCCTCCCTATCAGTGCTCCTGGCAGCATAGTCGCGGCTTCAAGCCGAACCGCGCGTCCGAGTGGCGATCCCCGTGGGCTCGGGCCACGCATCCGTTGCTCCCGAGGAATCGACGAGCGCGGACATCTCGCCAAGCCGGAACTCGTGCGGTGGTCGGACGGACGCTCGTGCTAGTCTCGGAGCATGGAGCTAGTCAGCCGGACGGTCGGGCCGGTCGGCACCAACGTCTACGTTCTCGCCGACTCGCGCACGCATGAAGCGATCGCCATCGATACCGCGATCCCATCCGTGGTCTGGCTGAGCGGCATCCTCGCTGAGCGCGGCTGGCGCCTCAAGCTCATCGTCTCCACCCACGGCCATTGGGACCACGTTGGCGACAACGCGGCAGCGCAGGCCTGGACGCACGAGCATCAGCCGGGCGACGAAGCCCGGATCGCCGTTCATCCGCTCGACCGCGAGATGCTCGTCCACCCGCAGCCGCTGTTCGCGCCGTTTCCGATCCCGCCGAGCGTTCCGGCGGTGGACCTCGCCGAGGGCGGCCGGGTCAAGTTCGGTGAGATCGACCTCGAGGTTCTGCATACGCCGGGGCACACCGAAGGCTCGGTCTGTCTGCTCGACCCGACGAACAGGCTGCTGCTCTCGGGCGACACCCTGTTCGCGGGGTCATGGGGTCGGACGGATCTACCGGGCGGTTCCGAGGATCAAATTACCGAATCGCTCGGCCGCCTCGCCGGGCTCGACGACCGGCTGACCGTGCTGCCGGGTCACGGCGCCGCCACCACAATCGCAGCCGAACGCCCCTGGCTCGATTGGATTCGAGCCAACAAAGCGCTGCCGCGCTGAGGCCGGCAGCCGTCTTCAGTCGCGCGGGCGAACCGGCGGCTGCTGCAGCGCCCAGCGATTGCCGTCGGGGTCGCTGAACGTGACGACGTGACTTGCGCTCCCGGAGTCTCTGTCCGACCCTTCGCGGATGAATAGGGCGTCAGCCAAACGCCTCCTCGCCGCCGAGACGCTCTGATGGCGCACGCCCATCCCTCGGCGGCAGCGAACCACCGCGGTCGCCTGGGCGCCGTTCTGCTGATCAGCCTGGTCATCCTGGCGGTCGAGGTGGTCGGCGGCGTGCTCGCAAACAGTCTCGCCCTGCTCGCGGACGCGGGCCACATGCTCACCGACGTCTCGGGAGTTGGGATGGCGCTGCTCGCCATCTGGTTCGCCGGCCGAGCGACCAGCCCGTCGCGCACCTTCGGCTACCTGCGGATCGAGATCCTCGCTGCCGTCGCGAACGCCGTGCTCCTGTTCGGTGTGGCCTTGTTCGTCCTCTTCGAAGCCTGGCAGAGGCTGTCCGAACCACCCAACGTCGTCTCTGGCCTCATGCTCGGCGTGGCCCTTGTTGGGCTCGCCGCGAACGGCGTTTCTCTTGCTCTGCTGCGCGACGCCCAGCGCGAGAGTCTCAACATGCGTGGGGCCTATCTCGAGGTCATGGGCGACCTGGCCGGATCTGCCGCGGTGATAGTCGCGGCCATCGTCATCGCCCTCACCGGTTGGGCCGGCGCCGACGCGGTCGCATCGGCGCTCATCGGGCTCCTCATTGTGCCGCGCACGGTGGCTCTGCTCCGCGAGGCGACCAACATTCTCCTGGAGGCGGCGCCGAAGGGCGTCGACCTCGCTCACGTCCGTCAGCACATCGTCGACGCGCCTGGAGTGGTGGACTGCCACGACCTTCATGCCTGGACCATCACGTCTGGCGTCAACGTCGTGTCCGCCCACGTTGTCCTCGGCGAGTCGGCGGATGCGGACGCGGCCCTTGACGCGCTCTCGAAGTGCCTGGCCGACGACTTCGACATCGAACACTCGACGTTCCAGCTGGAGAGCCAGGATCGCAGCCGGATCGAGCCGCGCAATCACACCTGAGCCTATGTGGCTGAGCTGACGAGCGGACGACGCACCACCGGACCCGAAACCATTCGAGGAGAAGAGATGCGGATCCTGGAGAAGCTCCCAACGGTCAAAGCCCCCGCCGAGACGTTCACGGGCGATGTCTGGTTCGACGTCATCGCCCGGGGCGAAGAGCCGTCGCGAATCCGGGTCAACGTCGTTCGGTTCGCGCCCGGGGCACGCAATGCGTGGCATGCCCACGCAGCCGGCCAGGTCCTGCATGTGCTCGAAGGCGTAGGGCTCATCCAGGCACGCGGCGAGAAGGCCATCGAGATCCACCCCGGAGACACCATCCAGACGCCTCCCGGACAGTGGCACTGGCACGGCGCCGCGCCCGACCACTTCATGACGCACCTGGCCATCTGGGAGGCGCCGGCCGATGGTCCCGAAACGGAGTGGGGCGCGCAGGTAACGGACGCGGAGTACCTGGCCAGGCGGTAACCGCCCTCAACGTGAAGGGCCCCGCATCCCGGCGGGCGGCACGATCTCATCGCCCGGAGCGGTGACCGCGCCACACGGCCATGCTTGTTGCCCAGATGCAAACATCCGATCGCCGCCTGAACCTTCTCGTCGTCGATGACCACGAGGTGGTTCGGCAGGGCCTGATCGCCTTTCTGAATCGGAATGCCCGCTTCGAAGTCGTCGCCGAGGCCGGCACCTGCGCGGAGGCCATCTCCCAGGCGCGCAAGTTCTCCCGGATCTCGTCCTGATGGATGTCCGCCTGCCGGATGCCACCGGGCTCGAGGCCTGTCGCTTGCTCCACGACGAATTCCCCGGCCCTGCCCGTCGTCTTCCTCACGAGCTCACCGGACGAAGTGGACGTCCTGGCGGCGGTGATTGCCGGGGCGAGGGGCTACGTGCTCAAGCAGTCGAGGTCCGCGGAGCTGGTTCGCACGCTCGAGGCCGTCTGGCGTGGGGAGTCGCAGTTCGATCCGAGCGTCACCGGGGCGGTCCTCGAGCGCATCCGGCGAATTGCCAGCGACTCCGAAACCGATGGGGCGAACGATCTGACTGCGCGGGAGAAGGAGATCCTGCCGCTCATCGCCGAGGGGAAATCCAACAAGGAGATCGCCGAGGCCATCTTCCTGTCGGACAAGACGGTCAAGAACTACGTCTCCTCCATCCTCGGAAAGCTCGGCCTTACGCGTCGAGCGCAGGTGCCCGTCTTCGTGGCCGACCACCAGACCCACCGGCCGGGACGCTAGCCTCGGGCTACTTCCGAGTGCTCCAGTGGTCTTTCGCTTCGCTCTCCAGAACGGCGAGGCGTGTGTAGTAGTCCGGGAACTCGTTCAGGTGGGCCAGCGCGATCTTCCCGGTGACGATCGAGTCGTCGCCCGTGACATCCGTCCTGGGGCTTATGAGCCCATGCTCGAGCTCGACGTCAAGCCCCATCCGGAACTGCTCGAGGTCGTACTTCAGTGCCTCGAAGTCCATGCCGAGTCTGGTCGCGACCGCGAGCGCCTCTTCGCGCGTGAAGGATTCCCTGACAAGTATTCCAGGCGTTCCCATCGCCAACTCCTTCGGCTGAAGCCCATGTCTGTGCGTCGGCCACGTTTGCCGCAGCAGTGAGTCTGAGCCGGATCTGGTGCCCTCCGCGAGGATGAGAACCCTGGCCCTGGACTCTGCATCGCCTGCGCGGTGAGCAGAAGGCGGCACACCTCGGCGCACTAGGGGTTTTCATCCTCGCCCTCAATTGCCAGACCGAGCAGGCTGAGGACGAAAGAAGGTGTCCCGTGTTGGAGCTCTTGATCGTCGTCGTCGTCCTGATGTTCCTCTTTGGAGGATGGCGCTTCACTCGTCGCTGAGGCCCGTCTCCGGCGGCCCCCCTAGCTGTCACCTTTCAGCCAGCCCTGCTTCTGGGCCACGCGGACCAATGAGGTCCGGCTCGTGACGTCGTAGCGATCGAACATCCGACGCAGCTGGCTTTCGACTGTCTTGACCCGAAGGGCAAGTCGCTCCGCGATTTCGGCGTTGCCCAGGCCCTCGGCCACGAGCGCCGAGGATCTGAGACTCGCGTGGGGTCGGCGGGCGAAGAGCGGTTCGAACGGCCCGACGAACGTCGACCGGGAAAGCCGTGCCTCCCGCGGCGACCGTTCGCACGGCCTTGAGGATCTGCTCGATCGTCGCCATCTTCGAGAGATATCCCTTGGCCCCGCCTTCCACGGCGGCGACGTAGTAGCTCGGGAACGAGTAGGCGCTCAAGAAGATGAACGCGGGGCCGGGCGTGTGGCGAGCCAGGACCTCCAGCCCGTCGACCGTGCCGGCCAGGCGGATGTCGCAGAGGACGACGTCCGGCGACTGAGACTCGATCAGATGGTCGGCCGCGACGCTGTCGCCGGCCGTACCCACGACCACCACGTCGGTCTCGCCGCGCAGAAGGGCCGTCAGGCCATCGGCGATGGCGGGATGATCCTCGACGATGGCAATCCTGATCACTCGGCGGCTCCGCGGGCGCGACGGGCGGCCGCGAGCTCCGGCCTCCTCGATCGGGAGCCGAACGACGATCGACGTTCCCCGGCCCAGCCTCGAGTGGACCTCGATCGTCCCGCCGTGCGCGGCGACGATCTCCCTCGACAGGTAGAGCCCGAGACCGAGCCCCGGATGACGTCTTGTGGCCGAGCCGCGTATAGGGCTGGAACAGCAGCGGCAGCTCGGCCCTGGCGATTCCCGGGCCTTCGTCGCGGACCTTCGACGACGGCGAAGGACCCCGATCGACGCAGCGTTACGTCGATCGCCGGCGAACTCGTCGCGTGCTCGACCGCGTTGGACAGCAGATTCGCGAAGACTTGCTCCAGCCGGCCGCGGTCCGCCCGGACGACCATCCGCGCCCGGGGCGCGGAGAGCCGGATCGTCGGGGCATTGGGCAGCACGCCGACGGCCTCGACCGCATCCCGGACGATCGGGACCCAGGTCCACGGGCTCAACCACGAGCTCGAACCGACCGGCCTGGACCCGGCTCACGTCGAAGAGCCGCTCGACAAGTTCTCCGAGGCGCCTGGTCTGGAGCAACGCGCGATCCGTATAGCTGCGAGCTTCCGGGGAGCCGGCGGGGCCCAGGGCGCGCTCGACGAGCTGCAGGTATCCATGCAGCGCCGCGACCGGGGTCTTGAGCTCGTGACCGGCCGCCGCCATCAACCGCTCCAGGCTCAGCCGCATGGTGCGCTCGGAGAGGTCGCGGATCGTCAGCACGCCGCCCCAGGTCCGGTCGCCGGCGGTGAGTGGCTCGGCCACCGCCTCGAACCAGCGCCGCGTTCCGCCCGCCTGCGTCACCGCGAATTCCATCCGGAAGCGCTCGCCGCGAGCCGCGCGCTGCTGTGGCCGGTCCGACGGGGGCAGCGGCAGGCCGGCCACGTCTTCGGGCTCGATCTCTCCTGCGCCGCCGAAGAACCGCTCGTAGGCATCGTTGGTGGTTACGATCCGGCCCTCGTGATCGACCGCGACGACGGCGTCGCCGAGGCTCGCCAGGATCGATCGGAGTCGATCGCGCTCCTCCTGGGCGTCGACCCGCTCGCGCTGGAGAAGCGCCGCCTGGGCGCTCAGCTCGTTGGTACGAGTGGCCAGGTCCTCGTTGGCGATCCGCAGTTCTTCGACGCTCGCGGTGAGCTCTTCGTTGAGCGTCTCGAGCTCCTCGTTGGTGGCCTGGAACTCCTCATTGACGGTCTCGAGTTCCTCCCGCGTGCCCTGGGCGTCCTCGGCAAGGCGGATTGCCTCGTTGGGGCGCAGAACGGCGGGCCGCATCGGCGGGATCGCATACGTGCCGGGCAATCGGCGAAAGACGCGAAGGCGCGCATGCTCCTGCTCGAATGGTTCCGGCAGGGCCATGACGCTCTCGGAGGTACCCAGCGCGAGCCGGCCGCCGGGTCGGAGCGAGAAGGCGAAGGTCTCGAGGGCGATCTTCTGCATCGGCAGCGAGAAGTAGATCAGGACGTTGCGACACAGGAGGAGGTCGATGCGCGGGAACGGCGCACGCTCGGCGAGATCGTGCTGACCGAAGACCATGAGCGCCCGCAGCCGCTTGGCGACCTCGTAGCCGCCCTCCGATCTGACGAAGTAGCGGTCGCGTTCGCCGGCGGGCAGGCCTTTGAGCGAGGGCGCGGGATAGATGCCGCGGCGGGCGAAGCCGATGGCCTGGCGGTCGATGTCCGTCGCGAATATCCGGATGTCCGGCCAGGGGAGATCCTCGCCGAGGGCTTCGGCGACCGCGATCGCCAGCGAATAGGCCTCCTCGCCGGTCGAGCAACCCGCCGACCAGATTCGGAGCTCGCGACCCTCGCGGCGTGCCTCGGCTATCAACTCCGGCAGGACATGGTCGCGCAGATAGTCGAAGAGCCTCTGATCCCGGAAGAACTCCGTGACTTTGATCAGCAGACTGTTGAGGAGCCTGGCGTACTCGTCCGGATCGGACTCCACGAACGCCGCGTACTCGGCGAGGGTTGGCCTGGCCGCCGCGCTCATTCGGCCGCGCACCCGGCGCTGGATCGTCGCCGGCTTGTATTTGCCGAAGTCGATGCCACTCCTGCCGTGAACGAAGTCCAGGAGTCTACGCAGGTCTTCGCGATCTCGACCCTCGGCCGAAGAGCCACCGACTGCCACGAGGTCGCACAGGATCGATCCGATCGAGTCCAGGTCCGCGGTGGCATCGACCAGAGACGGCGGGACGGAGCTCGGCATCGACGGGAACATGGCGGTCGCCGGGTTCTCGACCACGACCGCTCCGCCGGCGTTCTTGACGTGCCATGCGCCGGAAGCTCCGTCCGACCCGCTGCCGGTCAGGATCACGGCGACGAGCCCGGAGCCGAAGACGCCGGCCGCGCTCTCGAACAACACGTCGATCGAAGGGGCGACTGCCCCGGCTTTGGCCGCGCGCAGCCGGAGTCCACCCTGGCTGATTTCGACGATCCGGTTCGAAGGAACGACGAAGATGACGCCGCCTTCGAGCGCCGCTCGTTCCTCGACTACGCGCACCGGCAGCGTCGCGTGGCGGGCGAGAATCTCATGCAGATGGCTGGGCCGCTTTGGATCGAGATGCTGGGCGATCACGATCGGCGCCGGAAAGTCGCCCGGCAGGCTCGCCACGAGGCGCGAGAGCGCCTCGATCCCACCCGCCGACGATCCGATCACGACGAGTTGGGATTCCGCTGGAACCGCGGCTCCGGTCATGTCGACCCATCATAGATTCAGGCGCGAGAGCCAGGGTTTCCATCCTCGCGATGTCGTCAGTGGACGCCCAAGGTAAGTGACCCGGAGCGAGCACGTCGCACCGAGCAACTCACGCGAGGAGATCGAACATGAGATTCCGCAAGAAACACCCACGAGTCCTTCGGAGGTCCGCGAGAGGCGATCGGCCGAGTCCGCGGAACGCGGATCCGGCATCCTCGGTCGCGCCCGTGGGCTGGTCGGCTTTGCCGGTCGCAACGGCGCCCACGTCGCCGTCCGGCTTCCCGGGACCTGGGGCAACTTCCGATTTGGGGCGGAGAGCACGGTAACCAGCCTGCAGAAGATGCCCGATTCCGAGCTGGGATTGCTCGCGGCGGCGTCGGTCGGGCTGGGCGCCGGGCTCGGGATCGCCGGGCGCTCCGCGTCTGGCTTCCTTCGCCGGCTTCGCCTGCGCCTCCATTCTCGGCTTCGCAATGGTTTCGCGGCCCGGACACCGAGGGCACAACGCCGCTCGAGCCTGACGCCGAGCGGGTTTTCATCCTCGTACCGAGCGACGACAGGGCCATTCTCAAAGCTCGACCAACTGATCGATGGCTCCGCCGGCTGAATCGCCGGCTGCAGATCCCTCGTCATTGGTTCGGAAGTAGGCCTCCATGACAGTTCAGGAACAGAGGAGCGTCACGACCGACGCTCCGACCACGACCGAGTCCGGCGGCCTCAGCAACCGGACCACCACCAGCCGCCAGATCGGCTATCGGGCCAGCAACAACGAGACGACCCGACGCATCGTCATCCTCGTCGCCGGCCTCTTCCAGATCGTGATCGGTCTGCGAATCGCACTGCTGCTGATGGATGCCCGAACGGGCAACCTGCTCGTCTCGATCATCAACAACGTCGGCGGCCTCCTGGTGGCGCCCTTCCAGGGCATCCTGAAGATCAGCGCCGTTTCCTCCGGGGGCTCCGTGCTCGATGTCGCCGCCGTGGTTGCTCTCGTCGGCTGGACGATCGTCGAGCTCATCGTGATCTGGAGTCTCGCCATCTTCCGACGCGAGCCCGCGCTGGCATAACAAATTCAGACTGACAAAGAAGGTATTCGATGGACATTCCTCAGATGACACTCGTGGCCTGGCTCGTAGTCGGCGCGATCGCCGGTTTTGTTGCCAGCGAGATCATGGGCACCCGTGAAGGCCTCCTCATGATGGTTCTTCTCGGCGTCGTGGGCGCGATCGTCGGCGGCTGGATCGCCGCGGACGTGCTCAAGATCGCCAACGTCACGGGCATCAACGTGACGAGCATCGTCGTCGCGATTGCCGGCGCCCTCGTCGTAATCGTGGTCTACGACAGCCTCATCGGACGGCGACGCCTGCTCGGCCGCCGCTGATCGGCGACGCTGCGGCGCTTGCGCCGCTCAGAACCCAGAAGCACGAGCGACCCTCCACTGACGGACGGGTCGTTCCTGCATTTCGGGCCAGGTCCCGGCAATACGCCACGCGGGTCAACACATGATCGATCTAGCTCCACCTGCTATCCAGCGACTCATCGACGCGGCCGCCCTCAAGGGGGTCGTGCTCGACATGAGGCCGGTTTCGAGCTCAGCGAACAGCCCCGAGCTCGTCGCGGCGGCGGTCCACGCGGAGATCGGCCAGGTCGTGACGGCGATGGTCCTCGTTGCCGATCATCGGGGCGCCGGGCTCGCTCCGGTCGTCTACCTCGCATCCGGCAGGAACCTGGTCGATCTCTCTTTGCTGGCGGCGGTCGCGGGTGAAGTCTCGCTTCGAGCGGCCACGGCGGCCGAAGCATTCGAGCTGACCGGCCATTCGCCCGGCCGAATTCCGCCCTTCGGATATGGCCGGATGGTGCGGACGCTAATGGACGGCGACCTTCGCAGATACCAATGGCTGTGGGCTCCGGCGGGCTCGGCGGCCGTCGTGCTCCGCATTGGGCCGCGGGCCCTGATGGCGCTGTCGAGTGCCGTCATCGTCCCGGTCGCGCCGTCCCCGTGGCTAGCGGACCCGGCCGCCAGCATCGATCGGCGGCACGAACTCGAGCGGCGCCGGGCTCCGGCGAACGTCGGGGCCGCCAACTCGATCTGACTGGAGGACGCGGCGAAGGCTTGACGGTACGATCCTGCGAACGGAGTCCGCGGATCTGAGGTGAACATGGCCGTGCCGTTGGTGGTCTCCGAGCCGGCGCTGCCCGCGGGGCTGAGCGCGGCGGACGCCGCCGCCCGGCTCCAGAGAGAAGGCCCCAACGCAATAGGGGGCAGCGGCCGCCGCACGATCCTGGCGATCCTCGTTTCTCAGGTCTCGAGCCCCCTCGTGCTCATTCTCGTCGCCGCGAGCCTCGTGAGCCTCGCCGTCGGTGACGACGTAAACGCTGCGATCATCCTGGCGATCGTCGTCATGAGCGCGGCGCTCGGCTTCGTGCAGGAAGCACGGTCCGAAGCGGCGGTGGCAGCCCTCCAGGCACGGCTGACGCTCCGCGCGACGGTGCTGCGCGACGGGGTGCCGGTTGAGGTGCCGATCCACGACGTCGTCCGGGATGACGTCGCGATCCTCGATGCCGGCGACATCGTCCCGGCCGACGGGCGGGTCGTGGAGGCGAACCACCTGTACGTCGACGAATCATCGCTGACCGGGGAGTCCGCACCGGCCCTGAAAGCGCCGCGTCAGGGCGCCCCCAATCCGACCGCTGACGCGGACCGCGACGCGCTCGTCTTCTTCGGTACGAGCGTCGTGAGCGGCACCGGCCGCGTGGCGATCACGGCGACCGGTTCGAGCACGGCATATGGCGACATCGCCCGCCACCTCGCCTCGCGCGCCCCCGAGACCGACTTCCAGCGGGGGATCCGCAACTTCAGCTCGCTCGTGTTCCGTGTCACGGCGATCCTCGTCGTGGCCGTCCTCGCCATCAACGTGGGGCTCCACCGGCCCGTCCTCGAGTCGCTGCTCTTCGCGATCGCCCTCGCCGTGGGGCTCACGCCCGAGCTTCTGCCGGCCATCGTGACGCTCAACCTCACGCAGGGCGCCCATGTCCTCGCGGCCCACGGCGTGCTCGTGAAGCGGCTGCCCGCAATCCAGAACCTGGGCTCGGTGACCGTGCTTTGCACCGACAAGACCGGGACGCTGACCGAGGGCCGGCTGCAGTTCGTCCGTTCCGTCGGAATCGATCGCGACGACGCTGCGGAGGCGGCTCAGGCGCTCGAATTTGCACGCCTGAACAGCCAGTTCCAGGCCGGCTTCACGAACCCGCTCGACGCCGCCATTCTCGCGGGAGTTCCGGCACCGCCCGATCTCGACAAGTACCGAAAACTCGCCGAACTGCCGTACGACTTCAACCGGCGCTTGCTCAGCATCGTCGTCCAGCGCGAAAACGAGCCTCCAATGCTCGTCACGAAGGGCGCGCCCGAGGCCGTGCTGCAACGATCGAGCCAGGTCCGCGAGGATCACACGGCCCGGCCGATCGATCGAGCCGAGCACGAGCGGCTCGCGAAGCTCATCGACGATGCCTCGGCCGAAGGCTACCGGTTGGTCGCGGTCGGGTCGCGGGTCCTCGATGCGTCCGACGTGGGGCCCGCCGCCGCGGATGCCTCGGCATCGATCGCCGATGCGGAGCGGCTCGAGCGCGACCTTGTCTTCGAGGGCGTGATCCTCTTCAGCGATCCCGCCAAGGCAGGCGTTTCCGAGACGATTGCCGACCTCGCCCGCCTGGGTGTTTCGCTCAAAGTCGTCACCGGCGACAACGACCTCGTCGCCCGCCATATCGCGACACAGGTGGGCCTCACGATCGACGGAGTCATGACCGGCGACGAGCTGCGAAAGCTGAGCCATCCGGCGCTCGTGGCCCGCGCGAAGCGGACGACCATCTTCGCCAGGGTCGATCCCGATCAGAAGCTCCAGGTGATTCGGGCGCTGCACGATGGCGGCGCGGTGGTCGGCTATCTCGGCGACGGGATCAACGACGCGCCGGCACTCCACGCCGCCGACGTTGGCATAAGCGTCGACAACGCCACCGACGTCGCCCGCTCGGCGGCCGACATCATCCTGCTCGAACCGAGCCTGGCGGCGATCGGGCAGGGAGTCGTCGAGGGCCGCCGGACGTTCGCGAACACGCTCAAGTACATCCGAATGGGGACGAGCTCCAACTTTGGCAACATGCTGAGCATGACGGGCGCCGCGCTGCTGCTGCCTTTCCTGCCGATGACGCCCGGCCAGATCCTGCTCAACAACCTCATCTACGACGCTTCGCAGACGGCGATCCCGACCGATACGCGTCGACGCGGCAGTCGGGAACATGCCGGCGCGATGGGACGTAGACGCCATCCGGCGCTTCATGCTGATATTCGGCCCCATCTCGTCGCTCTTCGACTACGCCACCTTCGGCTTGCTGCTCCTCGTCCTCGGCGTGAACGAGCGCGCCTTCCATACGGGTTGGTTCATCGAGTCCATATTCAGCCAGGTGCTCGTGGTGCTCGTGATCCGGACGCGGATGAGCCCCTTCTGGCGGAGCCGTCCAAGCCGTCCGCTCCTGGCCGCCATCGTCGCCGCACTCGCCGTCGCCGCCGCCATACCGCTCAGCCCCCTCGGCTCGGTGCTCGGCTTCACGGCTCCGCCGCCCGTGTTCTGGCCGTTGCTGATCGTCATCGTCGCTGCCTATCTCACGCTCGTGGAGTTCGTGAAGCGGCGGTTCGAGCCACGCGGATGAAGACATGCGGCCCGACCCTTCCCGCGAGTGTCGGGGCCGCTATGCTCGGCCGAGTCGAAGGTTGGAGAACCCTTGAAGGATCGCGTCCTCGCTACCGCCTCAGGCATCTGGAAGAACCACCGCAGGCGAGTCGTGGCCGTCGGCAGCATCGCCGCCGCGCTCGTGATCGTGGCGGGGTTGCTGGTACTGGCCATGCCGGCGCAATCGGCCGCGCCAACCACGCCACCGAGCATCGCCGCCGCCTCACCGACCGCGACCCCAACGCCGACCCCGACCGCCACCCCGAGCCCTACGCCGACTCCCGGGCCAACCGACGCTTCCGGTCCTACGGCCATACCGGCCGGCTGGGCTTACAGCGACCTCGACGGAGTGGCCGCTCCGGCCGACCAGGCCCACCGGCTGCCGCTCGCGATCATGATCGACGACTACAAGAACGCCCGGCCGCAGTCGGGGTTCAGCTCCGCGTCGATCGTCTATCAAGCCATGATCGACGACAGCTCGGATCGCTACATGATGATCTTCCAGGAGGGCACGGCCACGGACATCGGTCCGGTCCGCAGCTCCAGGCCCTACTTCGTCTACTGGGCCGCGGAATACAAGGCCCTGTACGGCCACTTCGGCGGCGACGCCGAGGCACTCCAGAAGGTCATTCCGGCGATGGCCGGGAACATCTACAACGAAGACGACCTGAGCGGCGGCTCCTGCCCATACCATCGGGTCACCACGCGCAGCTCGCCCTACAACGCCTACACGAACACGTCCGAGCTGATCCGATGCGCGGCCAAGCGGAAGTACCCGGCCGCGTACCAGGGACTGCCCGTCCGGACCTTCGTCGACGACACGCCCGCCGACCTGAGACCTGCCAGCCAGTCGATCTCGATCCCATATCTCGCGGAAACGATCGGCTACACGTACGACCCCGCGACCGACGCATATCTTCGGTTGGTCAACGGCCAGCTCCAGACCGACCCGGCGAACAAGCAGCAGGTCATCGCTCGCAACGTCGTCGTGATGTTCCAGGCCTACGCGGTCGTGCCGTCGCTCGACAAAGTCCGTCCCCGCGTAACGAACGTGGGCTCCGGCAAGGCGATCGTGTTCCAGGAAGGCCGGGCGATTACCGGGACCTGGAAGAAGACTTCGAACACCGCCCTCACCATGCTCTACGACGACGCGGGCAAGCCCATTCCGCTGGTTCGTGGCGAAATCTTCATGCAGAGCGTGCCGCTCGGGACGAAGGTCACATACAAGTAGCCCGAGGCGGCAAGCACAGCCCTACAGAGGTGGGCGGGGCGTCAGCGGCCCGAACGTTACGGCGGAACGCAACGCTCCAGCTAACTTCATTAACCATCGGAAACCTAAAGGGCAGGAAAAGCGGGCGCTTCCAGCGGCTGGTTTCGCGGAGCGCACCCCGTCATTGCGCGGTTCTCCGGCCCCCGTCTAGGGTAGATCGGTCGCCTGAAGGGCATCGCATGGGTGTTCGAAGCCCTTCTCGGCTTTCGTCGGCCGGCCTACCAGCCTCCCGTGAGGGCCACCCGGCTCATATAGCCGTCATCGCTGCCTCTCCACGCCATGGTTCCGGTTTCTCGACACACCCGTGACCTCGATGGAGCTGACATGTCCGTTGCCTCTGCGGTCGGCCGATGGCCTCGACATCGACATCGATTTGTATTCGTCGGTCTTGCGACAGTCCTGGCACTCTCGGCCTTTGCCATCGCCGAAGCGGCGTCCACCCGAGTATCGGTGCCGTCGATCGCGACGCCGGGTGAACGAATTACCGTCCAAGGGAGCGGTTTCCATTCCGGCCAGTCGGGCAACCTGACCTATAACGGCGGGGTGATCGAGTCATTCAAGGCTTCCAGCTCCGGAGCTTTCAGTCTGCCCTTTACGGTCCCGGCCCGAGCAAGGCTTGGGCAGGGCAGGATCTCGGCCAAGACGAAGTCGAGCTCGTTGCTCGCGACCACCACTCTGACGATTGTCTCCAGCCTGGGGTCGGGAGGCTCCTCCCCGGGCGCAACGTCCTCGACGCCGGGTTCGGGCTCGTCCGTCACGCCCGAGCCCGGCTCGAGCTCCAGCCCTGGTTCGAGCTCGAGTGGGTCCGTCCCCGCCGGAGCGGTGCCCGGGTTCAGCCACGTCTACATGATCGTGTTCGAGAACCATGAGTACTCGCAAATCATCGGCTCGAGCGCGGCGCCCTACATCAACTCGCTGGCCTCGACGTACGGCATCTCCACGACCTTCTACGCCGAGCGTCACCCCTCCGAGCCCAACTACCTGGCCATGGTCTCCGGGAGCACCCAGGGGGTCACCGACGACGGCATGTACCACTTCGGCGCGGACAACCTCTTCCATCAGCTGAGCACCGCCGGACGGACCTGGCACGCCTATCAGCAGGGCTATCCCGGGCAACTGCTATTCGGGATCGAGCTCGTCATCGAAGACCGACGGACCCGGCCTGGCCGGTACCTACGACCGCGCCCACGATCCCGCGATCAGCTTCACGAGCGTGAGCGGCGATGCGGCCCAGTGCTCGAACATCTCGGGCCTGGCCGGCTTCAACCCCTCGGCCGCCGACTTCGAGATGATCGTCCCGAACATGACCAACAGCATGCATGACGGCACCGTCGCCGACGGCGACGCGTTCCTCAAGGCATTCCTGCCCCAGATAACGAGCAGCGCCGCTTTCAACAACTCCGTGGTCTTCGTGACCTTCGATGAAGGCACGAGCGGCACCGGCGGTGGCGGGCACATCGTCACCATCGCGATCGCGGCGGGTCGGACGGCGGATTGGAGCTCCGGGAACACGTATTCGCACTACTCGATCCTGCGGACGGTCGAGGAAGCGTGGGGTCTGCCGCTCCTCGGAGGTGCTTCATCCGCGACGGCCGTCGGCTTCTCAACGTCGCCGACCGTGGCCGCCGCCGCCCAGGCGCAACTCGTTCCGGCCCCGACGGCCTCGCCCACTCCGGCCACGACGACGGCGCCCGCGCCCGCCTCCGCTCCAACCGCGGCTCCGACCGCGGCGCCGCCCACCCTGCTCGCCGAGCCGAGTCCGAGCTTCGTCGTGGCCCCCGGGCGCCACGGCTTCGCGAATGAACTTCCTCACCCCATGCCCCGACCGACCGGACTGCTACGTCTACACGGTTCGCGGCGCGGCAGCCAACGGCTCGACCGTCAACGACGACCTACCGAGCGTCGCTCGCTACTTCGGGGTCTCGATCAGCGCCATCTACGCGCTGAATCCGGGGCTCACGGGTGCCATCGTCCCAGGCGAGCACCTGCGACTCCCGTCACCGACTCGGTAGCATCCCGCGGCGCCGCTCGGTCGCTCGGCCAAATGGCCGCGGCGGCCGACGGCTCCGTGCGGCCGGCCCTGCGGCCCGCGCCCACGGAACCCAAAAGACTGTGAATTCGATGCCGCGACAGGGTATGTTGTCGCTCAGGCAGGCAGAGCCGGAGTGGTCCGCAAGAGAGCCGGCAGCCTGGAAGGAGCGCGCAGCCTGTTCGGCAGCCAGATCCTGAGGGGCATAGCGTCGCGTCTTGCGCATCCGCGGCGGGCAGCGAAGTCGAGGCTCGATAGCGGAGCCGCGCCGGTGACTGCGGTTGGCACCGCGCCGGCGGCGACGGGTGCTGGCGCGACGACCGTGGGCACGGCCATTGGCCGCGCGGCGAGGCCGACGCGTTCGCCCTCCCTGGCCGCCTTCCTTTCGTTCCTGTTCCCCGGCGCGGGCCAGCTCTATCTCGGACGTCGCCTGTGGGCCGCCATCTTCGGTATCCCAACGCTGCTGACGATCCTGTGGGGCATCCTCCAGCTCGGACAGGGCCTCACTTACTTCGCCTTCGCCATGCTCGACACGAACTACTCGCGCTCGATCATGGCCGTCGCGGCGGCGTTCACGCTCTGGCGCATGGCCGCCATCGCTCAGCCCTTCCTGATAGTCCGGCCGACGCGGTTCAGCCTGCCGGCGGGAGCGCTCCTGGCCGTGCTTCTGCTGCTGACCGTAGGGGCGGGAGACGTGGTCTTCTCGAACGCCTACAACGCCTACAGCGCCTCGCAGCAGATGGCCTCGAACGATTTCGCAGAGGCGACCCCCGTGCCCACCGCGACGCCGGTCCCCGGGACGCCGCCGCCGAGCTCCCTGGTCTACACCCGGGCGCCGACTGAAGAGGCCACGGCCTCCGACACGCCCGCGCCCAGCCCCACCAAGTCCATCGATCCGTGCGCCATCGCCAACTCGGGCGGTGGCCTCGCGGCCGGAGAGCTCACGGCCGGCGGACTCGTAGACGTGCCCGGAGCGCTGTCTCCGTTCGCCCTCACCCCGGTCGCGTACGCGGGTGCCATCCCCAACCTCGGCGATCCAACACCGGCCGAGACAACTCCGAGTCCCGAACCGACGCCGAGCCCGAGCCCGAGCCCCACTCCAACGCCTGCTCCACCCGCAGTCACGGAGCCGCCCGCAACTCCCGCTCCGCCAACCGACACGCCGCCTCCAGCCGCCACGCCGGTTCCGACTCCCACCGCCACGCCGACTCCAACCCCCAAGCACAACCGGATGACGATCCTGCTGACGGGCGTGGACTTCATCGCGGGCCGGCAGCACGCCCTCAACGACACGCTCATGCTCGTCAGCATCGATCTGGACACTCGGGCCGTGGCGATGGTGAGCGTGCCACGGGACAGCGCTGGATTCCCCTTCTACTGGGGCGGCGATGCTCCGGCCAACTTCAAGATCAACGGCCTCGCCGACGCAATCGCGGGAGGCCGGTTCGGCTCGCCCGATCCGCCGATGCTCACCCTGGCCAAGGAAGTCGGCTACCTCGTCGGCATCAAGACCGACTACTACGCCGAAATCGACATGGACGGCTTCCGCCAGATGATCGACCTCGTGGGCGGAGTGGACGTCTACAACCCCAAGCTGCTCGACGACCCATCGACCTGCTCGCACTTCGCCGTGGGCAACGTCCACCTGACCGGCAGGACGGCCCTCCGTTACGTGCGTTCGCGCGAGACCTCCAACGACTACCAGCGAGCCAGCCGCCAGCAGATCGTGATGATGGCCCTGGAAAAGAAGATCGCGACACCCGCGATGCTGCCAAAGCTCGGCAGCCTTCTGGGCCTGGCCGGCAAGTCGATCGCCACGAACTTCCCGCTCGGCTCGGCCAAGGATTACGTCAAAGTGGCGGAGAACCTGAGCGGCATCAGCCGCTGCGTTCTCGGGCCGCCGTACAACTACCACCCGGACTCGGCGACGACGGGCGGGAGCTGGACGAGCCGGCTGCTGCTGGCCAAGGTCGCGAGCCTCTCGATCTACCTGTTCGGCTCCGACAGCCGTTACTACCCCGAGCAGATACCGCCGGCCTCCTGCCAGAACCGCAGCTGAGCGCCGAGGGAGCCGCGGCCCGCTCAAACATCGGACCGTCGTCCGACTGAGACACGTCCGCGCGCATATCCCGTCGGAATCGGCGGGCAGACGACCGATCGGCGGCCTATCGTTTGAGGAGCCGCGGCCATCCGGGTCATGGTGGGTCCATGGCCTAACTGTTGGATTGGCGAAGAGGGTCGCGACGGCTACGGTGCGCCGCATGGACGAGACGACATCTAGGATCTGTCCCTGGTGTTCCGCCGAAGTGCCCATGGTCGCGAGCGCCTGCCCCAGATGCGGCGCGCTCGTGGAGGGCGCCAGGGCGATCGACATACCCGAACCCACGATCAGCGACCCCAACGGCGCCTCGTTCGACGAAGGGGCGATACCGATCGAGATCGATCCCTTCGGCCCGCTGCCGGCGGACTTGCCGACGATCGCACCCGCACTGTCCGAGGCCATAGCAGTCGCCCCTCCCTCAGACGCGGTCCGCCGGGAGATGCGCCGGATGGAGCTCGAGGCGCAGCTCGCGAACGCCAATCGCGAAGTCCTCAACCCCGTCGGCGACGAGAGCATTCTCGTCGGGGCGCCCTCGGGCGAAGCGATAGAAGCCGAGGCATCGGGTTTGCTCGACCTGGCTGAGCCGGTCGCAAGTCCGGTGGTCGAGCCGGCGACCGAGGTGGATGCGAGCACGCCCGAGCCAGCCGTAGAGGCCGTCGAAGCCCTCGAGGCGACGGTTGAGGCGGTCGAACCTGAGGTCGAGGCGGTCGAACCTGAGGTCGAGGCGGTCGAGACCGAGGAGCCGGCGGTCGAGACCGAGGAGCCGGCGGTCGAGGCGACCGAACCTGAGGTCGAGGCGGTCGAGGCGACCGAACCTGAGGTCGAGGCGGACGAGGCGACCGAACCTGAGGTCGAGGCGGACGAGCCCGAGAGCGCCGTCGAGGCTGACCCGGCCGAATCGATCGAGAGTGCCGTGGCGCCGGCGCCTGTGGAGCCGGAGGCACCGTCCGAGCCGTGGGAGGATCCCGAGCTCGAGCGAATCCTCTCTATGTGGCAGGGCCAGGAGCCGGGCAAGGCATAAGTCGGCGATCGCCGGGAGCACGTCGCGAGGCGCTCATTTCGGGCGACAGCGCCATAGCCATGTCGGGCGTACGATTGGACACTGCCACATGTCGAGGGCAGTTACCCTCGCCTCGAAGCCAGGTGACGAGATGGACTCGAACGATCAGTCCGGACAGGGTGAGCAGCCCGGCGGGGGCGATCCCGGCACCGGTGGAACCCCCCTGCGGGACCAGGCCACGCGAGCGCGGGACCTGGGCGAGCGCTGGCTGGGCCAGCTTCAGGAAATGATCGATCAGGCAGGCCGGTCGGCCGGGCCGGTTCTGCGCGATGTCGCCGCCAAGGCCGCCGAACTGGCTGCCGTCGCCGCGGAGAACGCGGGACCGGTCGCGCACAAGGCCGCGAACGTGACCGAGCACGTCGGCGACAGGCTTGCGACACGCAGCAAGGACCTGGCCGCGGACCTGCGACGGGCCGCCGAGCAGGCACGCGTTCAGACGCACGAACCCGAGGACGCGGAGAAGTCCGACGGCGAAGGCCCGACAGACGTTACCCCGCTAGCCTGAGCCACTCCTAGATTCGGGCGGCGCGGCCCCTGAATAGTTCCGTGCCGTCCTCCCGGGTCAGTCGGAAGGCCCAGCCGTCCGCGTGCGGCCACGTTTCGCCGATGACGGTATCGCCGCGCTCCGCGGCCGCCACGAAATCGACCTCGTAGCGGCGTGGAATGGCCGCCAGCAGATCGGATCGGCCGGCGGCGTGAAGCGTCTCCTCGAGGTAGTCGACATAGACGCTGTTGTTCACGTGGTCCAGCGGATCCAGGTCGCGGCCACGGACTCGGATGCTCGGTCCGGGCAGCTTCCGCGGGAGTGTCCGGCAGGCAGATCTTGAGCATCTCGAACGTGGCGCCGCCATCGACGAAGTCGAGCATCTCGTCGGGGATCCGAGTCGGGATGCCGCGCTCGTTGGTCATGACCCAATCGATCTCGAGCCACGCCAGCAGATTCCCGGCCGCGTCGCGGACGTCGCTCCGTCGCCGGGCGGCGATGCGGCGAAAGCCGAGGACCTGGGTGCTGACGGTGACGGCGTCATAGGTGTGGATTGGCGCGAGAACCTCGAGCCGGACCGCCCGGACGAGCCAGAACAGTCCGCGGTCCGAATACCAGGAACGGTCGAAACCGAGCAGCGCCGAATGCTGCCACGCGACGTCGGCGGCCCAGGCGAGGAAGATGGCCGTTCGCATCGTCTCGCGCGCGGTCGATTCCTCGAAGCGAACCCGGTACGGCCGCACGATCCGATACGGCAGACGCTCCCCGATGTCGGACTGGGGCTCAGCGCCGGCTTCGCGGCCGATCACTTCGCCGGTTCCACGAGCGAGTCCAGATCGTCCAGGGAAACCAGCCGCGTTCCGCTCCGGTTGGCCGTGGCGCGGGCCAGCCTGAGCTCGCACGATCGGCGGGCGTCGAAGATGACGAGCGCCACGCGAAGCTCGACATCCTCGTCCGCGGCATGCGACCGCGCGTCGTCGAGCTGATTCAGGACGTCGGCGTTGATGCCCCGCGCGCCCCACTTGCAGTCGTAGACCTCGGGCCGCTCCGCCGAATTCGACCGTCACGTCGTACGGGTGGATCTCGGCCCGCACCCCGTCGAAGAGCACGCGCCGCTCGCGCTTGATCGGGCTGCCTGCCCCGGAGCGTCGCGCGAGCAGGTGCTGGGTCAACTCCTCGACCACGGCGCCGCGATACTGCGAGCGTGCCGCCTCGCCACGGTTCGCCACCTCGAGAGAGGCCGCGAGAATCGCTTCCGCGCGTCCGGTGCCACCAGCCGGCCCGTCGCCAAAGAGTGCCGGAAACATCACCCGCCAGGTCTGGGCGTCGGTGCGCTCGCCATTCATTACGGCGCGACCCAACCATCTCTCGGCCGTCGTGGCGTCCGCGAGCAGCGACGCCAGCCGGCCCACCAGCGGATCTGCCTGGATGCCCGCGTAGACGACCGCCCGAGCGTCCTTCGCCGCGTCCTGGAATCTCATCGGTCCCGCCGGAGGAGGGCCCCGAACGGTGAGTCGTCAGAGCCGGTCGAGCCTTCGGCGGGTTCGGCATCGCCGCCGTGTCGCCCCGGCACCGGTGCTCGCACTCCCTTCCCCGGCCATGTCTCCGTCGAGAGCGAGAGCGATCACGTGGGGAAACGTCGAAAGCCAGTCGATGGCCTTGTGTGGATCCTCGATGAGACCGATCTCCTCGATCGCCGCCTCGATCGCCGCCACCGCCGGAACCCTCAGCGGGGCGCCCTCCGCCAGCGCCTCGAGGCCCGGCTCGTAGGCTTCCTCGAGGTCGACGACGTACTGCCACTCGTCCTCGATCGTTTCCGCCAGCTCGCCGAGGGCCCGGTAGGCCTCGACGGCTCGCTCGATGATCTCCGCCCGTTCCGTCATGCGCCTAGGGTAGCGGGCCGAGGGCAGGGATGGCAGGATTTGGCTCCTGGCAAGCATCGTGAGGAGAGACCGTGGATCTGGGGCTGCGAGGTCGAACCGCCCTCGTCGGTGGCGCTTCGGCGGGTTTGGGCCGGGCGTGCGCGGAAAGGCTGGCCGCCGAAGGATGCCGCCTGGCCTTGTGGTCGCGGGGCGGCGAGGCCCTCGAACGCACGGCCGATGAGCTACGCCACAACTACACCACCCAGGTAACCACGATCCAGGGCGACGCCGCCGACCCCTCGACAGCGGCCCGGGTGGCGGAGGAAGCGCAGCGCGCCTTCGGCGCCATCGACATCCTCGTCCTCAATGCCGGCGGGCCTCCTCCCGCCGACGCGACGCACACCGACGCCGCGGAATGGCGCCGCTCGTTCCAGCTGCTGGCCGTCACTCCGATCGAGCTCGCCACGCTCCTGCTGCCGCCCATGCGCGAACGCGGCTGGGGCCGGATCGTCTCGATCCTGTCGTCCGGTATCCGGGCGCCGATCCCCGAGCTCGTCTACTCGAACGCCTGCCGGAGCGCGCTGGCCGCGTTCCTCAAGACGATCTCATTGGAGGTCATGCCCGACGGCGTGACGGTCAACGGCGTGCTGCCGGGCCGGCTGGCGACCGCCCGCGTCGAGTCGCTCGACAAGACCCGGGCCGAGCGTTCGGGCAAGAAGCTCGAGGACATCCGCGCCGAGCAGGAGAAGGGCATCCCGGCGCGCCGCTACGGCCAACCAGACGAACTCGGGGCCTACGTGGCCTGGCTCTGCTCGGACATCGCCCGATACCAGACGGGCACCTTCGTTCCGATCGACGGCGGCTCGTTCCGGGCGATCCCGTAGCCGCGCCACGGCCTGCGACGGCGCACGCTCAGTCGCCGCGATGACCGGCGGAGCGGATGCCGAACGAACCCCAGTTGCCCGAGTACGCCAGCCAGTCTTCGGCCACGTACTCGACGATGGCGCTGGCCGGCCCTTCCTTCATTTCCTCGAGGAAGGTCTCGAGATCCTCGCGCGGGCCCTCGGCGACGCACTGGACGCTGCCGTCCTGCTCGTTGGAAACCCAGCCGGTCAGGCCGAGCCGCTGGGCGTGGGTGATGGCGTAGTAGCGGAAGCCGACCCCCTGGACACGGCCCTTGATGCGAGCCTCGAGCCGCGCCATCTCGCCATTCACTGGCGGCCGCCGGCGATCTCCGCCTCCACGTGCGGCCAGCTCAGGGCCAGGACGTCGAGGGCGAGCTCAGGGTTGATGTTCTCGTCGAGCTTCGGGGCGATCTCCGCGAGCCGCGCCAGGAAGGCGCTCATGGAGGCCGTGGAGACTCGCGGCCCCGTGGAGCGGATGTCGTCGAGCAGTTCGACCTCACGAAGCTGGCGGGGCGCACCCGCCGCCGCGACGACCAGGTCGCGTCCGACGGCGGCCCAGATCTGGAGAAGACCGCCCGCCGCCGCTCGCCGATCCGCCGCCGACGTCTTGCCGGACGGCGCCGGTTCGGCCGCCTCGGCTCCCTCAGCCCCACCGGCGGGAGATCCGTCGGCAGTCGCCGCGTCATCGGAGGCTTCCGCGACGGCCGCCGCCTCGGCCCCTTTTCGCCGGCGGCCCGTCTTGCCGCCGGCCGGCCCGGCGGCCCTCTTCTGCCCCGCAGACTCGCCGTCGACGCTTCGGCCGGCCTCGAGCGCGTCTTCGAGCGAGATCGACGACTTGAGCAGATCTCGGACCGTCGCCAGGCGCTTCTGCCGCCCGGAGCTCAGCATGTCCAGGAGGCTGCGCGCGATTTCGCCGCGGGTCCGTTCAGCGGTATTGGATCGAGCGTAGGCCAGGGCCAGGCCCGGCCGGCCCCCCGCCAGTCGCGCGAGCCTGGCGGCCTGTGGCGCGTCCACCAGCCCCTGATCGCACAGCCAGCTCTCTATCTGCCTGATCGGCACGGCGCCGAGCCGAATCCGGACGCATCGCGACCTGACCGTGGGCAGGAGGCATTCCTCGTCGTCCGCGCAGAGGATCAACGTGACGCCGGCGGGCGGCTCCTCGAGGAGCTTGAGGAGGGAGTTCTGGGCATCGTCGTTGAGCCGGTGGGCCTGCTCGACGACGGCCACCCGCGCGCCGCCCTCGACGGAAAGGAGCGCGACCTCGCTGATGAGGTGGCGGACGGTGCCCGGCTCGGGATCCTTTTGCGATCCGATCCGGACCTGGCCGCCCGGCCCTTCAGGGGCCAGGCGATGCAGATCGGGGTGATTGCCCGAGGCGACCTGCCGGCAGGCACGGCATTCCCGGCAAGGCCGCGCGTTGCGATCCTCGGCCTGACAGAGAAGACCCGCGGCGAGATCCATCGCCAGGGTCGTCTTGCCAACGGACCCCGGCCCGACGAGCAGGACCGCGTGCGGCACGTTGCCTCGGATCATCGATCCGATCTCCGCGACGGCGCGGTCCTGGCCTCGAGTCAGGGCGTTGATCATCGAGCTGGCCGTCCTGCGGCCGGGGGCAGCGACTGCCTCGGCCTCTACGGTGGCTGGCTACTCGGCGACGGGCTCGCCGCCCTCGCCGCCGTTCCCGGCGGCTGCCGGGTCAGCGGCAGGCTTGCGGCGAACTGACCGCTTCTTGGGGGCCGGCGTCTCGCCGCTGGGCGCCGCTTCGGCCGCGACGGCCGATTCGGAGACCGCACTTTCGGCCGGCGTCGCTGCCTTGCGCCGAGCGCGGGGCTTTGGCGCCGCGGTCAGCTCGCCGGCTCCGGGAGCTTCCGGTGCGGCCACGGGTGCGGCTGCCACGGGAGTCTCGGCTGACGGAGCGGTCGCTTCGGCGAGGGGCTCGGCTGCCTTGCGGCGGCCGCCTCGTCGAGGGGCCGGCTTGGCCGCCTGCTCGTCACTCGCGATCGGCTCGCCACTCGTCTGGGTCGCGGCCTCGGCCTTCGTCGGAGTCGCGGACGGGGATCCGGATTCGCCGGCGGGCCGGCTGATCCTGGTCGATAGCTGAGCTCGCAGGATCTCCTCGATCTCGGGCGGGACCTCGCTCCACGGCTCGGACGAGTCGCGGCCGGTCCGCTGCGGCGCGGGGCCGCGGCGTTGCTGCTGCTGTGGCTGAGGCTGGCGCTGCGGGCGATCCGGGCGCTCGTCACGCCGTGGTCCGCGAGCAGGCTGAGGGCTCCGAACGGGCTCCGGGTAGCGGGATCCTCCCGAACGACCGAAACGTTCGCGCTCCACGGCCGAGGCGTAGGCGCTTCGGACACCACCGCGTCCGCCGCCCTGGCCCTGGCCCATGCCGCCGCGGCCGCTGCCGCGTCCGCCACGCCGTCGCTCGGCGAGCAGGTACTCGGGGATCTCCGGTTCGGCGAAATCGTCTTCGTCGGGGGTCATCGGCGTGGAAGGCTCGGGACGTCCGGCCATGCCGATCTGCGAGTCCCACACCGAACCGAACTGGTTCGGCCGGTTCGCCGGCGCGACTGGCTCGATTGCCTCGACCTCGGGGGCCTCGCCTTCGGCCGCCTCGCCGAATTCCTGACGGCCGTGACCTCGACCTCGGCCACCGCGGCGCCGGCGGCGCCTGGCAGCCTGATCGGCATCGCCTTCGGCCGTGCCCTCGGCAGCGGCAACGTCCGGCGTGCCCGGTTCCAGATCCTCGGTCATGACCTCGATCTGTTCTTCGTCCAGCGGCTCGCCTTCGCTCTGGCGACCCGGGACCTTGGACAGTCGCTCGCCGGGAAGTGCCACGAGCTGGCCGCCGCGAGCATCGACTCTCGCCTCGCCGCCGGCGGGGCGGATGTCCGCCCGCACTTCGATCGGCTCGGGACGACCGCCTCGGCCTCGACCGCCCGGCCGGCGACCGTCTACCGCAGCGACCTCTTCGATCGGCTGGACTCGCCGGCCGCCTCGTCCGCGGCGTCCGCCCCGGCCTTCGGTCTGCTTGTCCGGGACTTCGGTCATCGACAGGTCTTCGTCGTCGTCCGCGACGCGCCGGCCCGAACGCTGCGAGTCCTTGTCCACCTTGGCGATCTGCATGATGTCGTAGAACGCGTCCGCGACGTCGATCAGGTCCGAGCTGGTGTTGCCGCGGAAGCTGATGACTTCGACGCGAACGCCCATCTCCTGGACCGCCCGGATCGCGGGGGCGAAGTCGCCGTCGCCGCTGATCGACGATGGCGACGTCCAGATTTCGGGACGTCTTCATCATGTCGACGACGAGCTCGATGTCCAGGTTGGCCTTGACCTTGCCGTCGCCGTACTTGCGAATGTCCTTGCTGACGACCTTGTAGCCGTGACGGGCAAGGAATGAGTGGAAGTTGCGCTGGTTCTCGTTTTCCGGGTCGAGGCCCGTGTAGGCATAGGCGCGAACGAAATCGCGTCCCGCTACGGCCGCCTTCAGAAGAGTGACGTAGTCGATATCCGCTCCCGCGGCCTTGGCCGCGTAGAAGATGTTCGCCACGTCCACGAAGACGGCGACGTTCTTGCTCACAAATGAACTCCTTGATTGCCGGGTGGCGACTCGATCGCCTGCCCGGATGGCACTGGCACCGGCGCACACTGGCTGCTCGGCTGCCGGGATGTCGGTCGCTCAGTAACCCCGCGCGCCCGACCGATTTGTTGTCAGCGGCCGGTCGTCGCCCTTACGGCGACCGCCGCCCTGTAGATGTTGGTGGCCGACTTCGAGAAACCATGGTCCTGCCAGCTGGAGTAGAACTCCGAATCCGGCGTGAGCATGACTTCGACGGAAGTACAGCCCTTTCTCCTTGCCGAATGCAGCATCTCCTCGATCAGCAGGTCGGCGACCTTGGGTCCGTCGAAACCGTCCGCCACGACGAGCAGATCCACGGTGCCGACGAAGCCGCCGGCTCTGATGGATGGCCGCAGGCCGAGCACGGCGCCTCCGGCCAGCTGGCGACCCGTCTCGACCAGCGCGACGCTGGCGTTGGGCAGGTACACGAGCTGACGCATCAGGCCGATCGCGTCGATGGGAGCGTTGCCGCCCGGCGTCATTCCCTTGTCCGCGCACAGCGCGTACAACCGATCGATGTCGGTGATCTTTGCCTGCCGGACGAGGTACTCCACGAACGACGAACCTCAAGCGTGAGGCGATTGCGGCGTCACGCGCGGACCGCTACGGCGATCATTCGCGGTTGCGCCGGTCCTCTCGGGGTGGCGAGCGGATTACCGCTCGACAGCCACACCTCGGTGGTAGGGCGGTCGGGCCAATGGCATCCGACTCACCTGGCACTAACTATAAGGCACTGGCGCGATATAGCGCAGTGGCCCTTTGGAGGGCCTCGCTGCGGGTAACGATCGCGGGGCGGCTCAGTAAAGCCGGCGCTGCCGTTCCTCGTGCATCTCGAACACCCCGCGGGCGAAGAGGACCAGGCCGATCGCCGCGAGCCAGAAGCCCAGGCCCCGCTGCGGCGGGAACGGCACCAGGCTTGCCTGGGCCATGGAGATCACTCGCAGGAGATAGCCGGCCAGGGCGATCGAGAACAGGGCCAGATAGACCAGGGGATGGTCGATGCCGAGCGGCCTCTCGGAGGCGAAGGGCAGAGTCACGAGCAGGAGGGCGGCGATTGCCGCGAGGAACATCAGGAAGACGCGACCGTCCGAGATGCCCTGCCCGCTCAGCTGCGCCAGCTCGCCGGTGCCGCCCCCGATCTGCCACCACTGCAGGATGCTCGAACCCGCCATGACGATCGCGCCGATCGCCAGGATCCAGCGTCCGCGACTCGGTTGGGTGTGGTGCATTGCTTCCTCTATGACTCGTACGCCTCGGGGCGGAGGACTCCCACGAAGCGGAGGTTTCGGTATACCTCTCCGAAGTCGAGACCATACCCCACAACGAAGGCGTCGGGAATCTCGAAACCTACATAGTCGAGTGGGATTTCCACAAGCCGACGGGCAGGTTTGTCCAGGAGAGTGCAGATCTTGATGGAGCGAGGGTTCTTGCCGCGGAGGTAGCGCATCAGGTAGTTGAGGGTCAGGCCCGTGTCGATGATGTCCTCGACGAGGAGAACGTCGCGGCCTTCGATCGGTGCGCTGAGGTCCTTGAGGATTCGGACCAGCCCCGACGACTCGGTCGTGGCGCCGCCGTAGCTCGAGACCTCCATCAGATCGATCCGGAGCGGAAGCGTGATGCGCCTCATGAGGTCCGCCATGAACGGCAGCGATCCCTTGAGAACGCTGACGAGCGTGAGCTCGCGGCCGTCGTAATCCGCGCTGATGCGAGCGCCCATCTCGGCCACCTTGGCCGCTATCTGCTCCTCCGACAGGAGAACTTCAGCGACGTCGGACACGAGATCTGGGGAAACTCTCATTGCTACCTCTCAGATCGGCTGGCGGATGGTTGCGATGCCGCTCGAGCCTCCGCCCTTCGCCCCCGGCGGCGTGCGGCCCTGGAACGGCGCTCGGCGGGCCCTCGCTCGGCCTCGCCCTGTCCTCCGGATGCTAAAACAGTTGGCCGTTCCGGCGTGGCCAAATCGTCACTGCCTTGGACGGAGCTGGAGGCCTCATCGTCACGCGCCGGCTCGTCCGGGTGGCCGCCCACCTGGCCGAGCGTTCCGCTCAACTCGGATACGAGGGCGGACCGACCGTATTTGACCATCAGGGCCCGGAAGTCCCGAGCGTAGAAGAGCTTGATCCGGATGCCCGGATAGAGCTCCCGAAGCCGCCGAACCTTGCGGTTCTTCTTGCGCACGAGCCGTTGCTGGAGCGTCGTCAGCTCGACGAACGTGTCCAGGTCCGGCAGGTAGAAGTCCGGCGCGAAGCTCTCGAGCACGTTGCCCTCCAGGTCCCAGAGGATCGGGAAGACATGTGGCTCATAACTCCATGACACCTGGTAGAAATCCAGGATCCGGGCGAACTCTGCTTCGCTCGCGTGGGCGAAGGCATGATCCGGCCCCGGTGCCGGGCTCGGGGCCTGGTCCGTCACGGGGTCTGGCTCAGCATGGGCGACACGGCCGGAATCACGCTCCAAGTCTATCCGTTCGGACCTTCGCGGGAGCGGAACGAGCGGCCGGACGCCACTTCCTGCGGGGCTTCCGGACAACCCCCCGACCGGCAGCCGCCATTGCCGCGCATACTCCCTGGGGGTATCATCGGAGTCGAATTCGAGAGGCCGCCGGGCGCGGCCGCCGGACCATCGGCAACAGGGAGAGGTCAGTGCCTGCCCAGCAAGATCCCGAGAAGCAGAACCAGGTTGCGACGGTGACCGATCCGCCCGAGAGCTTCATGGCCGAGCGACTGCTGTCCGAGGGCGCCGAGGGCGGTTCGACCTTCCGGCACGCCTACTCGCGCGACCAGGCGACACTCATACGCAGACTTCGCCGGATCGAGGGCCAGGTCCGGGGCATCGAGCGGATGATCGAGCGTCGCGAGTACTGCGTGGACATCCTCCAGCAGACCTCCGCCCTTCGCGCCGCGGTGGATTCGGTGGCCCTGCTGATCCTGGAAGACCACGTCCAGGGCTGTGTCCGTACGGCCGCCGAAAACGGCGACGCGGACAAGTACATCGAGGAAGTGCTCGACGTGGTCCGCAGGTCCATGGGCAAGCCCGTTCGAAGCCGGGCCTGATCGATGCCGCGGGGACTCGGGACCGGGCAATCGGCGCCGGTGCCGTCCCGGATGGAGTCGACGGCGAGGGCGGTCCCCGAACAGTTCAGTCCCTCAGTCGTTTTGGTGAGTCCTCCGTCCACCTACGCAGCCTGCGGTACGGAGTTATCCACTTTCGTGGATGAGTGGTGGAAATTCGTGGATAAGCGCGTTGACGCTCTAGTGGTCCGCGCTTACTGTCCAACCTCCGCACTGCAGATGCGACCGCAGCACGGGCGTCGCGGGTGATGGATTCATCCGAGTCCGCGAGCCGCTCGAGCTGGAAGGGTAACCGCGCTGGCGATGGGTCCGGGGAAACCCGACCGAGAACGGGACCAACGCGGGAAGACCGGGAGACGCCGGGTGCGAGAAGAGCCAACGCCGGGAGCGGTGCGACGGTAAAGGCTGGGAACCCGCGAGCGGTTCCTGCCTCTGGTCGCGACCCGCTCCCGACGTGCGTTAACGGCCTGGCGGAGCTCCCTCGGGCCTATCGCGATACGCTCGACGCGGGCCTCGAAGCGATGAACCTGGCGCTGTCCGAGGAGGCCGCGGCCGCGATCGACGGCCACGTCCGGCTGTTGCTCGCCTGGAACGCGGCCATCAATCTCACCGCCATCCGCGACCCCGCGGATATCGCCCGCGAGCACGTTCTCGACAGCCTTGCGGCCCTGCCGTTGCTACGGGAAGCGGGCGTCGAGAATTTCCTCGACCTGGGCAGCGGAGCGGGCTTTCCCGGGATTCCGCTGGCGGCCGCCCTTCCGGCGGGCCAGGCGCTCCTCGTCGAATTGATCGGCAAGAAGGCGGGTTTCCTCCAGGTGGTGGCGGACGCCGTAGGCCTGGCGGACGTTGACGTGGCGGCGGTCCGAGCCGAGGCCCTGGCCGCCGACGCGCGCCACCGGGAGCGCTGGCAGGTGGTGGTGGCGCGCGCCGTCACGGACATGGCGGAACTCGTGGAGATCGCGCTGCCGTTGCTCAGACCCGATGGACTGCTCGTGGCCTGGAAGCGGCAGCCCTGGGACGACGAGCGAGAACGTGCCGAGCGGGCGCTGCGGCAACTCCGCGGCCGGATCGCGTTCATCGAGCAAATTCGAGTGCCCGGTTTGGAGGACCACGTTCTGGCGGTCGTCGAGAAGACCGGCGAAACACCCCGCGAGTACCCCCGCGATCCGGCCGCGCGACGGCGGCGCCCGCTCGGGGGCGGGACGGCGATCCGGACGGCGGCGGGCTCGGCCACCGCCCGAGGTTCGGCCTCCGCCCGAGGTTCGGCGGCCCCCGTGAGCTCGGCAGCCGCAGGGAGCTCGGTCGCGCCGGGGTCCGCTACCGGAGGTTCGGACGCCGGAGGTTCGGTCGGGTGATCGTCGCCGTCCTCTCCGACATCCACTCCAACCTCCACGCCCTGGAGGCAGTGTTGGGCTCTCTGGGCACCGTCGACGCCGTCTGGCAGTTGGGCGACGTCGTCGGCTACGGACCGGAGCCGGATGGCGTCGTGGAGAAGCTCCGGGAAATCGGGGCAGTCGGCGTGAAGGGCAATCACGACGCCGCCGCCTGCGGGACGCTAAGCCTCGAGCAATTCAATCGAGACGCCCGCGCCGCGGCGGAGTGGACGCGCCGGCGCATGGCGCCGCAGACGCGGGAGTACTTGAGTGGACTCCCCGAGACGCTGACGCCCGCCGCTACATCGTTCACGCTCGCCCACGGCAGTCCTCGCGATCCTATCTGGGAGTACGTCTACGCCCCGGACATAGCCGCCGGGAATCTGGCCGCTTTCGACACCCCGTATTGCCTCATCGGCCACACCCACGAGCCCGTCGTCTTTCGGATGGAGAGTCGAGGGATGAAGGGGCTGGCACCGGAGGCCGGAGCCACGCTGGCTCTGGACGACCGGCGCGTCCTCGCCAATCCCGGCAGCGTCGGCCAGCCGCGCGACGGCGACCCCGCCGCCAGCTACCTGATCCTCGACACCGCGACCAACAGGATGTCCTGGCGCAGAGTGGCGTATGACGTGGCGGCGACCCAGGCCGAGATCCTGGCTGCCGGCCTGCCGCCCAGACTCTCGAGACGTCTCGGCCTTGGCCAGTGAGTGGCACGGGCCACGAGGTGGGCCGGAAAGGAACGGTCCTTGGATCGCGGGCATGCCGTTCGGGGTCGCGGCCCCAGCCATTCGGCCTGGCAGGCCGTGCCGCGCGGAGAACGTGAAAAGGGCCGCATGCAGAGCCAACGCCCTCGGTAGCCCATGCTAGCCTACGGCTGGACGCCGGAGAACGATGGGACTCGCACTTCCCTCGGGATGCGAGCTGGCCGTGTCGCAGGGCTAATGCCTCGTCTCGACTGCCCGGCATGCCCGCTCCGGCGCAAATCGCAGCCCTCTGAGGACTCAGCCAACATATGACCGCCCCTCGCCCACCGCTTCATGGCCGAAAACTCGGCGATCGGCGCGTGGTGGTCGAAAGACCGCACTCCGCGTACTTCCGATATGCGGGCCCGGGCGTCATGGTCGCCAAGGCCGCCGCGAGCGCGCCGCGCACCTCCGTCGGACGCCGCATCGCGCGAGTCCGGGCCTTCGTCTTCGGCCAGCCGCTGACCAACGCCCAGGAAATCGGCGAACGACTGGCCAAGAAGAAAGCACTCGCGATCTTCAGCTCCGACGCCATCTCCTCATCGGCCTACGCCACGGACGAGATTCTCAAAGTCCTCATCCTCGGCGGGATCGCGGCGTTGACCCTCTCCCTCTGGCTCGCAGCCGCCATCGCTCTCCTGCTGGCCATCGTCGCGTTCTCTTACCGGCAGGTCTGCCGGGCGTATCCCTCAGGAGGCGGCGCCTACGTAGTCGCCCGCGAGAACCTGGGGCCGTCCTTCGGTGTCATCGCGGCAGCCGCGCTCATGGTGGACTACGTGATGACAGTGGCGGTGTCGACGGCGTCCGCGATCGCGAACCTCGGATCGGCGATCCCCGCGATCAACGACTACCGGGTTGAGCTGGCCGCGATATCCGTGGTCCTGGTAACGGCGGCCAATCTTCGGGGTCTTCGGGAGTCCGGCAACATCTTCGCCCTCCCCACGTACCTCTTCCTTTTCATGACCCTGCTGGCCATCGCGATCGGCGTTGGGAACACAATCATGGGAACGACTCATGCGGTTCCGATCGACAGGATCAACGGCCTCGCGCCGGGAACGGAGGCCGTCGGTCTCTTCCTCCTGTTGCACGCCTTCGCGGGAGGCTCGGTCGCCCTGACCGGCGTCGAGGCGATAGCCAACGGCGTGCCCGCCTTCAAGCCGCCGGAATCCAAGAACGCTGCTAATACTCTCGTGTCGATGGCCCTGCTGCTCGGGGTGATCTTCATCGGGCTCACGTTCGTCGCGACGCAGTATCACGTTCAGCCGAACAACGACAACGGAGCCACCGTCCTCGCCCAGATCGGCAGCGCTGTGTTCGGCGACGGGAATGTCCTCTTCTTCATTCTCCAGGGCAGCGCGGCCCTGATCCTGTTCCTCGCGGCGAACACGAGCTTCAACGCGTTCCCGAGGCTGGCGGCCATCCTGGCCGGCGACGGCTACATGCCCCGCCAGTTCGGCTTCCGAGGCGATCGGCTGGCCTTCAGCTGGGGGATCGTGGTACTCGCGGCGGTTGCGATCGGGATGCTGTTCCTGTTCGGAGCGGACACGCACCGCTTGATCCCGCTTTACTCCGTGGGGGTGTTCATCTGTTTCACCCTCTCCCAGACGGGCATGGTCATCCACTGGCGCCGAGAACGAGGACCCGGTTGGATCTGGCGCGCCGCCGTCAACGGGACGGGCGCCATCCTCACGGCGGTCGTCTTCGCCGTGGTCGCCACGGTCAAGTTCCTCGACGGCGCCTTCATGGTCCTGATCTTCGTTCCGCTGCTGATCGGCATGATGGTCTTCATCAGCCACCAGTACGAGTCGTCCGCCAGACAGCTCGAGATGCGTCCCGGCGGGGCGATCCCACAACCGCACCGCCACAACCGGGTGATCATCCCGATCCCGGGCGTCAACCGAGCCGTGGTCCAGGCTCTCAACGTGGCCCGGTCCATCACAACGGACATTCGCGCGGTCTACGTGTCGGACGATCAGGCGAAAGGCGAGCTGGTCCGGGAGCGCTGGGCCCAGGCCGTCCCGGACGTGCCTCTGGTCGTCGTGGAGTCGCCATACCGCGCCGTAATTGCCCCTCTCGTGGCGTACCTCGATGTCCTGGATCGATCGTCCACGGGGGATGCCGAGGCGCCGATCACCTTCGTGCTGATCCCGGAGTACGTGGCGCGAAGCTGGTGGGAGCGGATGCTCTACAACCAGGTCGCCAAGCAGCTCAGAGCCACGCTCCTGGGGCGGCCGCATACGGTGGTCATCAACGTGCCATACCGGCGGGACGACGCCAAAGCGAGGCCAGCGGCGGAAGAAGTCAAACCAGCGGGCACGCTCCTGTCCGCGGACGGCGCCGCCGTCGATCCCGCGGCAGCCCGCGACCTCAAGCCCCCCGGCGGCCGCACACCGGCCCCCTAGGACTTCCCGGGGAGCTGCAGCCCCCCGAACCGCCGCTGACCCGGCTGGGCGCGAGCGAGCGGGGATGGAGCCGAGCGAACCCGGTTATCCACCCAACGTAAGGATGTAGACACCTGGGACGGTCCGAATGGGCGAGTACAAGATCAGGACGGAGCCGTCGTCGAGATCAAAGGCGCTGTCGACGCTCCCCTCCGGCAGTGCACTCGAGGCCAGCAGCGAGACGGTCCCGGAATCCGGGTCGTAGGCGTAGACATCCCTCACGCTGCTCCCGTCCGACGCCATTCCGCCGAGCAGCAGTACGCGGCCGTCGGGAACCAGCACCGGCGTCTCGTTCGGGGCTGCGTTGGTCCAAGCAACCATAGAGAAGCTGGCGGTAGAAGGGTCGTAGATCTCGGGAGACAGCTGGGGAGAGTCGAAGGGGCCTTCCAGGTCGTTTGCGCCGCCACCGACGAAGACCCGCCCATCGCCCAGGACCGTCTGTGTACCGCCCCCGCGGTCCTGCGCAGTGGACCCGGTGGCGGTGAAGGCATTGGTCGCGGGATTGAAGATCAGCGCCTCGTCGGTGGCCCGGTTCGTCGACGAGTCGACCCCGCCCGTGAAGAGGACTCTCCCGTCGGTCAAGACGGAGGCTGCGGCCTCCTGCCACGGGACGGGCATGCCGGGCAAGTTCGCAAAGGTATTCGTGGTCGGGTCGAAGACGGTGACCGCGTTCGAAGAATCGCCCAGATCGTCCATGCCGCCCGCGATCAGGACGCGTCCGTCGACTAGGACGGCGATCGTCTGTCGATCGAGAACCTGGGTTCGCCAGGCACTCGCGGGCTCGATCGGCAGCGAGAACACGGCGTCGCCAGAAGTGTCCTGGTGCATCGCCCCAAGATCGCGAAAGCGACCCGTGGCCGGGTCGTAGACCTCCGCCGTTCTGACTGGGTCTTGTTCGCCGTCCATCACGAAGACGCGTCCGTCATGGAGCAGGACGGACTGAGGCCTCAATCTAGGGTGGTTCATCGTTCCGGTGGGCTTGAAGGACCTGGTGCGCGGGTCGTAGATCTCCGCGGTCGCGGTGGGCGGAATGACGCACGCCATCGCATGGCACGGCGTGCTTTCCCCGGACACGTAGCCGCCGATCAGCAATATCCGACCATCCGCGAGCTTCGTGGCGGCATACGCCGATCGCCCGGACGCCAGCTTGGGTCCGGCCGTGACTGTGACCTTGGAGGGCTTCGGCGTCCCAGAAGGCGTAGGGACCGGGGTCGGCGTGGACGTCGGGGTCGGCGTCGGGGTCGTGGCGAGGGAGGGTTCAACTGGTGAGCTGGGCATGCCCACCGGCGATGCGTTCTCCGTCGGCCGAACGCTCCCTGTAGCGCCCGAGTCACAGCCGACCAAGGCGGTCAGAGCCAACGAAACAACGGCCGCGACGATCGCGGCTTGCCTCGATCTGCGAATGGCCATCTCGCCCCTCAACGCTGGCTCCAAGCTTCGGATTGCGACGCCGTGTGTTCGCGGCCCGTGACGCACCCGGTGCGACTCACAGGTTCGGCAAATCGTCGGACAAGTCAATGGCTTTCGTGGAGTAACCAGGAGCAGCCTCAGGGGTCGCTTCTGGATGACCCGCAGGCCGAGTGTCGGGATCGGGAGGCCAAATGACCGGCCCTTTCCGGCGCCGCCGATCGCCTTCTGCTGACCTTCGGCCCGTACCGTGCCAGCGTGCGGTGGTATCGTTTCGGCCCGTACGCGCTCGCACCAGCGAGCCGCTGTCACGAGTACGGAGGTCAGGTGCGCGAGGCGAGTCCGCCCGTTTTCCGCCGCGCGGTCATCGCGTTGAGCGGCGGCCCGACCGACAAAGAAATCGTCCGTCTAGCCCTCGAAGTCTCCCGCCACTCGCACGCCGACATAGTTGGCGTGCATGTCGTGGAGCTCGACTGGACCCAGCCGCTCGATGCGGACGTAGCCGAGCGGTCAGAGGAGGCCCAGCGCGTGCTCGATGCGGCCGAGGGTCTCGTCGAGGCGGCACACGGCACGATGGAGTCAGTTCTGGTCCAGGCCCGAGACGTCGGAGCGGCGATCGTCGACGAGGCCGCGGCCCGGAACGCGGATCTGCTCATCCTCGGACTTCCCTATCGAACCCGCTTCGGTGGAGACTTCGCGATAGGACGGGCGGTTCCGTACGCACTGAAGAACGCACCCTGCGCAGTGTGGGTCGTGCGTGAGCCCATGGGCGAGGAGTCGGAATGAAGATCGTGATCGTGGGTTGCGGTCGCGTCGGGTCGACGCTGGCCGAGAACCTCGACGCGGCCGGTCATGACGTGATCATCTTCGACGTCAAGAATTCGGCTTTCGACCGGCTGCCGGAGACCTTCAAGGGCACGGCGGTGAGGGGCGATGGCACCGACGAAGAGGTCCTGCGCGCCAACGGCGCGACCGAAGCCGACTTCTTCCTGTCTCTGACCGAAGGCGACAATCGCAACATCATGGCCGCCCAGGTCGCCCTGGAGAATCTGGCGATCCCGCAGGTCGTCGCCAAGATCAACGACCCGGTTCGCGCCGCGGCTTACTCGGAGCTGGGCATTCCCACTCTCTGCCGCACGAACCTGATGGTGGACGCGGTCGCCGGCTATCTGAATTTGCCCATGCAAACGGGACCCGGCATCGACGTCCCGGAGAACGTCCACTCCCACCCGCATCGGGGCGCCCCGACAGCGGCGCCGGCAGCCGAGGAACCGGCCGCGCCGGCCACTCCCCCGGCCGGCCAGCCTAACGCGCGTGTCGTGGTCGCCAAGGATGCGGACGCCGCCCGGGCCCAAAAGCTCGGTTTCCGGCGTTGGCGCAGTTGATCGGGTAGGAGGTCGACGTGTTCGTCATCGTCGTAGGCGGCGGCAAGGTCGGTTACTTCCTTGCCCGAGAGCTCATCGGCTCGGGGCATGAAGTGGCGCTCATGGAGCGCGACCGGATCCGCGCCTCGCAGATAACCGAAGAAATCGGTTCGATCGTCATTCCCCACGACGGCTGCGAGGGCAAGTACCTCGGCCAGGCCGGGGCCAATCGAGCGGACATTGTGGCGGCGGTCACGGGCGACGACGAGGACAACCTCGTCATCTGTCAGATGGCCAAGCACCATTTCGACGTCCCACGGACGATCGCCCGGGTGAACAACCCCAAGAACGAGAGCCTCTTCAAGCACCTCGGCGTGGACGAGATCGTCTCGCCGACGCGCATGATCCTGGGCTCGATCGAAGCCGACATCCCCGTCCACGAGCTTCTCCACCTGGCCGTCCTGGGCGGCGGCGAACTCGAGCTGATCGAGGCGCAGCTTCGATCCGGATCTCCGGCTACGGGTCAGCTCGCCGGCTCGCTGGACCTTCCGGATGGCTGCTCGATCTTCGCCATCATCCGCGAGGAGCGGGCCCTTTCCGTCCGCTCGGACACGGAACTCAAGGAAGGCGACAAGATCATCGGCATCGGTCGCACGGAGTGCGAGGGCGAGCTCCACAGGATCCTGCTCGGCGAGGACGTCTCCGCGTTCGATTAGTCGGCCGGCGTTCGATTAGCGGGAACTGCCGGCGCGGCGGCGAGGACGGCCGCCCTGCGCACCCGGGACCGGGAGCGACAGCTCGCCGCAAACCCACGCTTCCAGGCAGGCTCGAGGAGCCTTCGAGGCTCAAAGCGCAACGCCGCTGCAACGGCCGGAGGGGGCGGTTTGCATGGCTGCATCCCCGCTCGAACACGCTAGGAGTGCGCCGATGAAGCGTGAAGAGCGGACGACCCTGCCTCCGGGATTCCATGAGGCGCGGCCCGCCGCATCGAGCCTGATCGACGTCTCGACGTCCGACCGAGGGCGTCCGGCGGACGATCCGAAAGGAGACGCATCTTGAAGGAAATCAAGCGGGCGGCACGCGAGATTCAGAACCGGGGCAAGGCGGGCATGCGCGAGGTTGACGGGCACACCGTGTCCGACGACATCGGCAACGCCGGCGACACCATCCGCAAGAACGTGGCCGACGCCCACGACGAAGCCCAGGACGAAGCTCGAAAGTCGCGCGCCCGGAGCGAGGAAGAGCGCAACGCTCACCGAACCACTCGGTGACCGGCAAGCCGACTGGCAGTCGTGAGGGCTCACATGATCGTTGACGGATTGCGAACCCAAACCGCGAAAGCGGTCGGGGTCGCCCAGAATGGAGCAGGAAAGATGGCAATTGGAGCCAGATCGGCTTCTCGAAAGGCGCGCGACACGGCGGACGACAGGGTCCATGGGATCATCTCCCTGCTCCCGGTCGCGCGCGCGCAGGCCGAAGAAGTCGCCGAGCACATTCCGGAAGTAGTGGATCAGGTAAGAGCGGGAGCGTTCGAAACGAAGCGAACCTTCGACGCCATGCCGGATCCGACGCTCAAAGAGCTTGCCGCGGGATCGCTGGGGTTGGCCGCAGGGCTGTACGTCGCGGGCGCTCCGCGACTGCTCGTTCTGGCGGCCGCTACGCCCGGGCATCCTGGCAGCGGGTGCGATGGCCACTCGGCGGCCCGCCGCTCGCCCGCACTGAAACCGGAGCCTGGCCGCAAGGCCGGGGCTCTCCCATCGAAGAAAGACCCGCTCGAACAACGAGCGGGTCTTGTTTGTGCGGCCTGTTGGAGCGTCGATGGCCCGGAGCTCACCCGGCGGTGAACTGCCAGGGCTTGTCGTACTCCTCTCGATGGGTAGCCCGATCCTTCTCGGCCGTCTGGCTGAGCGTCTGGATCGTCTCCTCGACGGTCTTGCCGTTCTCCTGGGCAATGTCCCGGATGTCCTCATAGGTGATGTTGTTGCCCATTCGCTTGTGAGCCTGGTTGCAGCCGCATGTAAGACACATGGGAAGAACCTCCGTTTCCGGGCCGCACAGCCGGACAGGTTTCCCGCCGACGCGGTCCAGCGTCCATGGTTCACCGAACCACGACGAAGACGGGTTGCACTCTAGGCCACCGCATTGCAGGTGCCTTTCTATCGATCCGGGCCTTCGGGCCTAGCGAAGCGCTGAGTCCTGCCTTCGGCTTCAGCCGGCCGGCGTAGACGATGAGGCGGCCCGCAGAGTGAGCCCGTTTGGATCTGTAGTGCTTCTGAAGCACTTCGACTCGTCCCCGCAACATAGGGCGCTAGATTCGCGCCGATGATCGAGGCGATGAAGACGTCAGCTAAACCTCGAGCCGGCCTCACCGCCCTGTCGAACCCGACCCTTCGGATCGCCCAGGTCGCGCCCCCGGTTGAGTCCGTGCCGCCGGCCGGGTACGGCGGGACAGAGCGCGTCATCGCGGAGCTAGCGGCCGAATTGACGTCCCGCGGACACGAGGTGACCCTCTTCGCGAGTGGCGATTCGAACGTCTCGTGCGAGCTGGTGCCGACCGTCGCCGAAGGCCCTCCGGCCGGCCAACCAGATGGAGTCCGAGCACGCCTACACGGTCACGACGATGCTCGAGGTCGCGAAGCAAGCGGATCGGTTCGACCTGATCCACGTTCATCTGGAGTGGTACAACCCGCTCTTCACGGCGCTCGTTCGCGTGCCCGTTGTCATGACGTTCCACGGCCGCCTCGACTACCCCTTCGCGCCCCACGCGCTCTCGTATGTGCCGCGCGGTCTCGTGGCCATCAGCTCGGCCCAGATTGCGGCCCACGACGACATTCCCTGGGAGGGCGTAGTCCACAACGGCCTCGATCTGACGGGCTCGCCTTTCGCGGCCAAGCGCTCCGACGCGCTTTGCTTCGTGGGCCGCATCGCCCCGGAAAAGGGTGCGGTCGACGCGATCGAGATCGCCCGGCGAACGGGCCGTCCGCTGCGTATCGCGGCCAAGAAGGGCGTGACGCCTCGTGAGATCGACTACTTCGAGCACGTCTTCAAGCCGGCCCTCGAAGGCGCGGACGTCGAGTATCTCGGCGAGCTTTCTGGCGCGGACCGCGACAAGCTCTTTGCCGAGAGCTACGCGTCCCTCATGCCGGGCTCCTGGCCGGAGCCCTTCGGTCTCGTGGCGATCGAGTCGCTCGCCTGCGGAACGCCGGTCATCTGCCGGCGCGTGGGGGCCCTGCCGGAGATCGTCCGAGAGGGCGTCGACGGCTACTTCGGCGACGACGCGGTGGGAATGGCGTACAGGGTTGCGCAGGTGGACGAGCTCGACCGGCGAGCGATTCGCGAATTGGTGATGGGCAGGTTCTCGGCCAAGCGGATGACCGACGCCTACGAGAGGATCTACCTGCGCATGCTCGACCGGCGAGCGCAACCCGGGGATGCGGGCATGGCGGCGGGCGCGGGGGCCTCCGCGTCGGCCAGCTCCGGCGGCGGCCTTCCTAGACCCGAATCGTTATCGCCAGGTCTCCCCGCTTCTTGAGTACCTCCGCGCTGGTGGTTCCACGCCAGTTGTGGAACAGGAGATCCACCGAGGCTTCGCCGATACGGAGATTGCCGATCGTGATCCGGTTGAGCCAGTTCGGCAGATGGGGCTGCCGAAGCTCGAGTTCGTGACGTTCGGCGTTCGCGTGAAGGCCGAGCATCGACTGCAGGAAGTGGAGCGAAGCTCCGGCGGACCAGGCCTGCGGTGAGCAGGCGACCGGATACGGCACGGGCGGGTCGATGGGCGTTCGCGTGAACCCGCAGAAGAGCTCGGGCAGCCGGTAGTCGTCGAACCGCTGGGCGGCCTCGAAGATCTTGCCGATGAGCAAGTTGGCCGCGTCGTGGAAGCCGTAGCGCTTCAGGCCCTCGATGATCAGGGCGTTGTCATGGGGCCAGACCGTGCCGGTGTGGTAGCCGATCGGGTTGTAACCGGGCTGGCCCGAGGCGAACGTTCGGATGCCCCAGCCGGAGTCCATGTCGGCCGCCGCAAGCTTGGTGGCGACGTCCGTGGCACGTTCCGGCGACACGATGCCGGACCAGAGGCATTGCCCCGGGTTGGACGCGATCGCGTCGGCGATCTCGCCGTTTCGTCCGATCGCCATGGCGTAGAAATGGCGATCCGGAAGCCAGAAAGCCTTCTCGAACTCGGCCTTGAGCTTCTGCGCGTCTGCTTCGAGCCGGGTGGCGAGCTCGGTCTCGCCGCGCATGGCGGCCAGGCGGGCCATGCCGAGCTTGGCCTCGTAGACGTAGCCCTGGACCTCGGCCAATGCCACGGGCGCTTCCACGAAGTTGCCGGCACGGTCCTGGATCGAATCGCCCGAGTCTTTCCACCCCTGGTTCACGAGGCCTTGCGAGGAGCGGCGCTCGTACGTGACGAAGCCGTTGGAAGCAGTGCCGTAGTCGTCGATCCATTTGAGCGCGGCGACGGCGTTGGGCCACAGCCGATCCACGAGATCGCGCCGGCCGGTCCAGTCGTAGACGCGGCCGAACAGGATGAGCCACAGCGGCGTCGCGTCCACGCTGCCGTAGTACGGCGTGTACGGCAACTCCCCGGCCCGGGCCATCTCGCCCGTCCGGAGCTCGTGGAGGATCTTGCCGGGCTCGGCGTCGCGCCATTCGTCGACGGTAGTGGCCTGACGCGCGGCGAGAACCTCCAGGGCCTCTACCGCGATCGCGGGCCGGAATGCCAGCGTCTCGAGGCCGGTGATGAGAGCGTCGCGCCCGAACAGGGTCGTGTACCAGGGTATCCCGGCCGCCACATACCGTTCGCCGGGGTTCGGGCCGGTGGTGGTGAGGAGGCGGAGGTCGGCCAGGCTGCGGCTGATGACCAGGTCGAAGAGGTCGTTGTCCGACGAAACCGAGGCGGATTGGGCACTCCAATCCTTGTACGCGGCCAGGCCGGCCGAGGCATCCGCGGCCGGGCTTGGCGGAAACTTCGGGAGTTCCGGGACAGCCTCGCGATGGGCCGAATCCCCTTCCGGCGGATGTGGCGGCCGGCGGCCGTCGTGAACACCGGCGGCCGGAGAGGGGCCATTGGTCGACGCGCCGGCCAACGCCGCCCCGGCGGCGGAAATGGCCCTGGTCGCGCTCCGGCCGGGACCCGTGCCGTTGGACTCGCTGGAAAGTGCGGTCCACACCCGCCACTCCACGCTGAACTCGGCACCCGGCGCCACGTCCTGCGCCCAGCGAAGGATCACCGCGCCGTCGCCCCGTTCGGGACCGGCTTCAACGGCGTCGGGCTTTGAGGCGGCCACGTAGGTGAACCGCGTCCGATGGTCCAGGCCCAGATACCGGAAGGTCACCCGGCCGTCGTCGCGAGCGAGGATCGGCATGGCTCGACCTCGAACCGGGCGCCGGCGCCCTCTTACTTCGAAGATGTCCGCGTCGTCCACGTCGACCGCGAGCTCGATGACCGTATGCTCGGCTCGAAGGGTGAAGTTCGCGACGACGACTTTCTCGTAGAGCGCCTCGGAGATGACGTGCTCGCGGCTGATCCCAAGCGACCGGCGGGCAAGTCCCACCGAAGCTGGATCGTGCTTTCGATCCTGCTGGCCCATGGCCATGTCCGCGTTGGTCATCTGGATCGTGCCCCGGTAGTTGCCGGCGCTGCCCGTCCGCAGCAGAACCGGCCGGGCTCCGTTCACCTTGAGTGCCAGGCAGGAGACGATCCGGGTATCGCCGGCGTACAAGCCGAGACCGCGCGAGTCCGGCCTGATGTCGCCGAAAGCGTCGGACAGCAGGTACAGATCCCCATGCTTGAGCACCTGTACGCCACCGAGGTCCGTGGCCCGGACGATCTTCGATTCCTTCGGCGCGATCTCGTTGGTGCTGTGCCGGTGAACCGATATTGGCAGTGAGATCGGCACGAGTTGCCTCCTCGTTCGGTCGATGGCTGCCCTGCTTCGAGACGAGGCCCGGGGAGTTCTTGACGGCCAATGCTAGAGCGCGGGGCTCATGGCTCATGAGCGCCATGGCCCTGAGCGCGTCGGCCGGTACGGCCTGCGGAACTGCGCCGTGGTCATCGAACCTCAGCCTCCAGGCGCAACGGTTCTGTAACGGCGCCGGAGGAACGTTCCCGGCGATGCATCCCCCGACCTACCAGTCTGGATATCGAGTGAGAACGCAACCTGGGGCAAGCCGGAGCCAGACCTCCTCCGGACCAGCCTCACGAGTCGGAGGTCGCTTGTGAACTATCGAGGGATCATCGGTAACGGTCGCCCGACACCCGCGAGCATGAATATCTGGGTCCTCACCGTTCGATTCGCGATGATCGTGCTCGGGGGCGTCCAGATCCTGCTGATCTTGCGGGTCGGTCTCCTGCTCGTCGGCGCAAACCAGAACAACGTCGTCCTGGCGGCCGTGTTGGATGCGACCAACCCTTTCGTCGACCCATTCAGGGGTCTGCTGGAATATCCGGCCCTGCCCACGGCGGGTTCGGTTCTGGACCTTGCGGCGATTGCCGCGTTCATTTGCTGGACGATGGTCGAGGCGCTCGTTCTCGGCTATCTCGCGCCCCGAATTGACGCCCGGAGGAATTCACTGGGCGGATGAATATGACCGCCGCTACGGAACGGTCGTAGCGGATGACGATGCCGCGGCCGACACAGGCGAAACGGATGCGCCGCCAGACGACCCGATCGGGCCGCCGGAAAGGTAATCGATCATGGCAAAGATGACGACGAAGAAGCGCGAATCCCTTCCGAGCAGCCAGTTCGGTCTGCCCGAGAAGCGCAAGTACCCGATGCCCGACGAATCGCACGCTCGCAACGCCAAGGCGCGAGCCTCTCAGCAGGAGGAGAAGGGCCGCATCAGTCCGCAAGAGGAGCGCCGGATCGACAAGAAGGCCGACCGGATCATCGGTCAGGAGGACAAGTCGTAGTCGCCTCCCCCACCGACGCGGTGTTGGCGGCGTTGGCTCGGGACGTTTCATCCGTAGCGGAGTCTGATTGATGTTGTATGCGCTGATTGTCTTGCTACTGGTCTTGTGGCTTCTGGGTTTGGTCGCGTCGATTGGCGGCGGGCTGATTCATATCCTCCTGGTCCTCGCGGTCATCGTCTTCTTGTTCCGCCTTCTTGGATCTCGCGGCGGAACCGACATATAGGCCGAGCGCGGACCGAAATCGGTTCATCAGGAGAGAGACAGATGACGAATGATCGTTCTAGCTCGGCGGGTGCCGGGCGCGCAGTCGGCCCGGGACGGGTGCTGTCTCCCGAGCCCAGACTCGGCCAGCGCGGCAAGGAGATTCAACGTTTTGGGTCGCTTCGCCAGCTGCCCATCGCACTGTCGGCCGAAGCGCGCATGCAGAGCGCGCAAACGCTAAATCGGATCCTTGCGGATACGACGATTCTCTACGCCCTCTACAAGAAGTTCCACTGGCTCGTGGCGGGGCCCACGTTCTATCAACTCCATCTGCTATTCGACAAGCACGCGGCCGAACAGCTCGAGCTCATCGACCTCCTCGCCGAGCGTGTCCAGAGTCTCGGTGGTATCGCGGTCGGCGATCCCAGGCATGCCGCCGAACTGACCCGGATCGAACGCCCGCCCGATGGCGCGGAGGAAGTCCCGGTCATGCTCGGTCGCCTGCTCGAGGCTCACCGAACGATCATCGAAGCCGTGAGGGAGGCCATCGAGATAACCGAGAAGAACGGCGACTGGGGCAGCAACGATTTGCTCATGAGCGACGTGCTCCGGCGGCACGAGCTTCAGGTCTGGTTCGTCGCTGAACACCTCGTCGACGTACCGCTCGTGGAAGCCTGAAATCCGACTATCCGGAGGGCCAGCCATCCGGCTGTCAGTTTCACGATGAGCGACGCCGGCGGCGGGCCCATGGATCCTGGCGGCCCCCTGGATCCTTGGGTTCGTTCTGGCCCTGGGCGGCTTCCTCGGTCTTGCCGTCCTCGTGGCCGTCTACCGTCTCCATACCGTGGACCAGCAGTGTCGTGGCGACCGCCAGGACCGCGCCGAGTGGCGCACCGCCTCGCCCGCGCCGCCGGCTCCGGAACGCTCCCACGCCCGATTCGGGAGCCAGAGTCCCGGCCCCGGATACGGTGCGGTTCGTATCGAAATACGTCAGACCCTGTATCTCGCCGCGCTACGAAGGGCCCGATCACCTCCACAAGGCCCCCGCGAGTCCCGCTTTTCCGCGAGTGGCCCCCGCCTTCGCAATTGACCGTGGAGTCTGATGATGAACCTGTCCGTCCGCGCCAAGATCCTTGGAGGCTCGGCTGCGCTCCTTACCTTCCTCGCGATTGTCGGAGCCGTCGCAGTGGCGGACCTGGGATCGGTCAAGGACAAGGCCGCTCAGGCTCGTTCCGAAGGCATGGTTCCTTCCGGGCATCTGGCCAACCTGAATGCCGCCCTCCTCGACAAGGCCCGCGCGGCCACGTATGGCGTGGTCTTCGCCGGGCAGGCCGACGCTCAGGCCAAGGTGGACACGCAAATCGCCGCGGCGGACAAGACCATCGCCGCGAGCCTGGCAGCCTACAAAGAGTCCAGCCTGAGCTCGGAACAGCGGGCCACGCTTGCCGATCTCGAGACTGCCATGGCCGCGTACCAGGCGGCCGTCGATCCCATCCGTGCGGATTCTCGCGCTGGCAATGGGCCCAAGGCCGCTGCCGCTCTCCAGGCAGCCGCCGACCTCCGGGCCAAGGTAATGGCCGACGTCAATTCGCTGATCGCCATCGCCGACCAGAAGATCACGCAGCTCAACGATGACATCGGCTCGACCTTCCAGATGGCCCTGATCATGATTCTCGGCTTGATGGCCGCCGCCCTCGTCATCGGAACGGTCATCAGCCTCGTCATCTCCCGCGCCATTTCCCGCACGGCTCGCGACGTGCGAGATCAGATGGGCACCATCCAGGACGCGATGGGTGACTTCACCGCAATGCATCGAAGGCCTCGCGGACAACGATCTGACTCGCGAGTACCGATCCCACGTCTCCTACATGGAGCACGTGAGCAAGGACGAGCTCGGCGAAATCGCCAGCGGGCTCAACTCTCTGCTCGGCCAGCTCAAGACCATGGTCGGGGCCTACGAGAAGTCGCGCCTCAACCTCGTCAGCGTCATCGGCGAAGTCACTTCGGCTGCCGAGTCGGTCTCGAGGACCAGCTCCGAGCTCGACAACGCCTCCGTGCAGACGGGCACGGCCACGCAGCAGATCGCAAGCACCATCACGCAGGTCGCGACCGGCGCTTCCGACCAGGCCCGGGCAGCCTCCGAGACGTCGGCGAGCGCCCAGGAGCTCACGGCCATGATCGCCGAGGTCAGCTCCGGGGCGAGCGAGACGGACAAGCGCGTCGAGCAGGCGTCGAGGGCGATCCAGGCCACCAGCTCGGCAGTCGCTCGCGCCGACCGTGCCGGCGACGAAATGCGCTCCTACGCCGGACGTGTTCATTCGGCCCTGGAGAACGGCATCCAGGCGGTCGATCAGACGGCCGACGGCATGCGTCGAATCAAGTCGGCCGTCGAAGCGACGGCGGCCAAGGTCACCGAGCTCGGCGCGAAGTCCGACCAGATCGGGGCCATCGTCGAGACGATCGACGACATCGCCGAACAGACCAACCTGCTGGCTCTCAACGCGGCCATCGAAGCCGCCCGAGCCGGCGAACAGGGCAAGGGCTTCGCGGTCGTCGCGGACGAAGTTCGAAAGCTCGCCGAGCGTTCGTCGCGCGCCACCAAGGAGATCGCGGCGCTCATCTCGGAAGTCCAGGCGGAGACCGAGCGAGCGGTACTGGCGATGAAAGACGGCGCCACCGAAGTCCAGCAGGGCTCCGTCCTGGCCGACCGCTCGGCAACGGCCCTCGAAGAGATCAAGACCGCGGCCGCCGAACGAGACAGGGCACTCTCCGAGGTGTTCTCCGCTCTTGTCGACATCGGCACGGCCACGGGTCAGGTCGTGGCCGCCTCCGACGCGATCGCCGCCATCGCCGCTCAAACGAATACCGCGGCCGCCAACATGACCACCGCCGCGGCGACCGTCTCGGGCTCGATGGAATCGATCGCAGCCGTCAGCGAAGAGAACAGCGCGGCGGCCGAGGAAGTCAGCGCCGCGACCGAGGAAATGTCCGCCCAGGCCGAAGAAGTGGTCGCCTCGGCCGCCAGCCTCGCGGAGATGGCAAGGCAGCTCGACGAGCTGGTTGCGCGCTTCAAGCTCCAGGCGGGCTCGGCAGCGGGTCGTGGACCGACCCCCGCGGTCAGGGCGCGTCAGGCGCGCGGCTCATCCGAGTTCGAGGCGAAGGCCGCGTAGCGATCGGGCGCGCGGGCCCGCCACTCGAAATCCATGGCCGGGTCGCCGGCACTCCGTTCGAAACATGTCGATGAACCGGTCGACCCGCCTGGGCTCGGCCGGTTCCTGGCGTCTCCCGAGGCGCTCGGCGCTCGTGGCCCAGTTCCGGCTGCGAGTCGAAACATCGCACTACCGGGTACTCGCGGGTGTGGCAGAAGTAGTGCGAAGCTTCGCGCGGATCGATACGCTGACCTAAGTACATGGGCGCGTGCGGTAAACGCGTCCGAGGTCCCGCCCCCGCGACTTCTGACAGGACCCCGGACGTGGCATCCGCGCGGTCCCCTCGCAGTCCAACTCCCGCAGCGAACTCCAGGAGCATGCACAGCGTGGCCGGAAAGAGAAAGGGGACAAGCCCGCCACCCGAATTGGGTGTTTCCCCGCAACCGGATATTGCCGGCATGCCGTCGCGCGCCGGATCGCGGGAAAAGCGGCCGGGACGGGCGGCCCGAAGCCGCACGGCCGTGCTTGGGGCACTCAAATCGGCCCCCGTGGGCCTTGCCTGCGTGGCGTTCGTGGCCGCGGCCAGCCTGGCGCTGATGCTTCCGAAGAGCGGCGCCGCCGCGGGCCCCGAGCTCACGGTGGACTCCCAGAACGTTGTGACCTCCGTGGTCCAGGATTCGAACGCCTGGCTAGAAGGGATCCGCCCCGGCTGGCGCCTCATCGCCACCGACTCGCACGGTTCCTACTACGGGGATGAGTTGGGCAGCATCAGAGCGGTCCCCACTCCCGCGGCGGCGAACTCGATTGCAGTGGGCGACGTCCTGCCGGCGATTGCGGTACTGGCTCTGGCCGGAGTGCTGGCTCTCTCCCGGCTCAGGCGGACCGGCGCCACGGTTGCCGTGGTCGGCGCGGTAATGAGCGCCCCGGTCATCGCGGCGCGCCTCGGCGGGTTCGGGGAGGTGGCGGCGCTCGTTCCCGTGGCGATCGGCGGCGGACTCACCTGGCGACTTGGCCTGGAACTCGGGGTCCGGCCGCTGTCGCGACACGAAATCGGGCCCTTCCTGGGCCGGTTCGCGCTGCCATTCGTGGTGGCCCCGGCGGCCGTCTTCGCGGCGGCCACGCTGCTGGGCGGCCTGGTGGCGGGAGTGGTCTTCACGACCTGCGTCTACCTCGCGCTCGCCTGGATCCTGGTCTTGCGATGGCGCGTCGGCGTTGCCCGGGCCGAAGTCCGTGCCCACGCGGCTGCGCCGGGCAGCCTGCCGCGCCTTGCCGTGGCTCGCGAGCTTCTCGCGGACCTCTTGCCGTTCTCCGATAGGATCCGAAGGCGCGGCGCCCAGGCGGAGCGCAACCGACTCGCCAGCGACCTTCACGCCGAGCTTCTCCCGGCCATCGCCCGGACCGCCTCCGAGCTCGAGCGCCGGGGAGCCACGAACGAAGCCGAAGAGCTCCGGAACCTGGCTGCCGGAGTACGCGATCTCGTGAGCGAACGGCGTCTTCCCATCCTCGACGAGGAGGGGCTCGTCGCGGCGGCCGAATGGCTCGCGGAATCGCTGGAGGATCGAACGTCGATCACGGTGGAGATCGACCTGGACCGATGGGACGGCTGCCGCCAGCCGGTGGCCGTCGAGCACGCGGCCTACCGGGTGCTCCAGCTGGCTCTGGACAACATCATCCGCCACGCCGGCGCGTCGCACGCCTTCGTGAGCATCGAAGGCGGAGCCCGGTCGCTGGTCCTCACGATCGCCGACGACGGCGTGGGTATGGACGATGAAACCGCCACCCATGCGGCCAAGACCGGTCACCTCGGCATCTCGGACATGCGCGCGGAAGCCGACGCCGTCGGCACATCCCTGACGATCGAGCCGCGATCGCCCCGCGGAACCCAGGTCCTGATGAAGTGGCGCGCGTGATCAAGGTCGCGATCGTCGACGATCATCCGGTGACGTCCGCCGGGGTAGCCGCGACGCTCGCGGAGGCGGGCGACATCGAGATCGTCGGCCGGGCCGGCGCGATCGGCGAGATCCAGGGCCTCGTCGAGTCGGCGGCTCCGGACATCCTGCTCTGCGATATCCAGCTCGGCGATGATCGAGCCCTGGGTGTGCCGTCGATGCTGGCTCAGCCCGCGCCGGCGGTGATCTTCTTCACGGCGTACGACTACCCGTCCTTCATGCGAACGGCCCTGGACGGTGGCGCGTCCGGGTACGTCCTCAAGTCGGCGCCGCCGGAGGAGCTGGTGGCCGCCATCCGTGCCGTGGCCGCTGGCGGAACCGCCTGGGAATCGCGCCACTTGCGAGCCGCGCACAAAGCTCCGCGGATGCCATCGGATCGGGAGATGGAAGTCCTGGCCCTCGTGGCCGCGGGCCGATCCAACGCGGAGATCGGCTCCCAACTCGGCATCGAGGAACGCACCGTCGAAAGCCACCTCCGCCGCCTCTTCGACCGTTACGGCGCCAGCTCCCGCACCGAGCTCTCGGCCTACTGCGTCCGCAACGGCTGGATCGACCTCAACGGCCTGTAGCCAAGCGATCTTGATCAGTTCAGCGCAGCAGCGCAGGCAGTTTCCGGAGTATCGAGACGGGTCGACCCAGGATCCCTGCCGGGTTCGGATGACGCCGGCGGCGGGATGTGACCCGCCGCCGAGCGTGTGAGCCCTACACGAAGTAACCGGTCACGTCAAAGACGAGATGCGTGTTGTTACCCGATGAACTGATGTAGGTGGCCGAGAGGCCGCCGGAGGGAGAGAGGGCGACTGTGAGCCCGTTGCCCTTCACCTCGTTTGCGAGGAAGTTGATGGTCGAAGTGCTCGGGTTAGCCGTCGGGTTTGGCCCCAGGAACACAGCCCAACCGGCCGTCTCACCAACGACGGTGATGTTCCCAGTAACGCCCTTGGCTGAGCCCGGAACACCGCCCTGACCCGCGACTGCGAAGGTGCGGGGTGAATTGGCGAGGAACAAGCCAGACAAACCGGTCCCATTTCTGGAGTCCAGAAGTCGCGCCGGGGTGATGGGCACGAACTTCGCCCCCGTCAGGTCGGCCGTGTAGTAGCCGGTGACGTCGAAGACCATGTGGGTGGTGGCCCCCGCGGGTCCCATGAAGGTCGCGGACAAGCTACCCGTGGCCGAGAGCGCGACGGTCAGATTGTTGCCGGCAGTCTGGCCGCCCGCGAAGTTGACGGTCGAGGTCGTCGGTGCGTTCAGAGGTTCGGGGCCGAGATAGGCAGCCCAACCGCCCGACGACCCAACAACGGTGACGTTGCCAGTAACGGCGACCGCGTTCCCGGGCACGCCATTTCGACCGGCAACCGAGAAGGTCCGCGGCGTGGCCGCGACGAGCATGCCGTCGAGCCCGTTGCCGACGCGCGTATCCAGCTGCCGGACAGGCGTCATCGGGTTATACGTGTCACCGGACGAATCGGCCGTGAAGTAGCCGGTCACGTCAAAGACGAGGTCGGTTGTCTGGCCGCCGGAGCTGATGAAGGTCGCAGAGAGTGTGCCGGTGGAAGAAAGTGCCACGGTGAGGCCGTTTCCGGCGACCTGCCCGGTGGTGAAGTTGATGGCCGATGTCGTGGGATTGGCGATGGGTGCCGGTCCGAGGTAGACCGCCCAGCCTGCCGACGACCCTACGACCGTCACGTTGCCGGTGACTGCGACCGCGCCCGCAGGAATGACAGGGCTGACGTCAGTTCTGCCGGTCACGGCGAACGTGGCTGGCGTATTCGCGGTCAGGCGAGAAGCGAGTCCGTTATGCGCGCGTGTGTCGAGCACCCGAACAGGGCTGATCGGATGGTAGGTGGCCGGGTTCGACGCGACTGAGATGCCTTGTTGCGAGCCCGTAACGGCCCCGGTCACCGTGTCCGTGACCGTGATCGAGTGGATGCCAAATGCTCGAAGCGTCACGCTGAAAACGTGGACGCCTGCGTCGCCGCCGGTGAAGGTGTAGTCGGCCGGCAAAACGGCGGTCGAGTCGGAAGCTGGCGAAGTGCACCCTGCCGAGGTATTCGGTGGCTGTCCCACCCGCTCCGTTCAAGGCTCTCACAGTGACGTTGTGCGCGGTGCCGGACACAGTCGGACTCGGGAAATCGCTCACGGACAGGTGCGTAGCCAAACCCGGACTGACCCAGCTTCCGCAGCCGTCGTTCGTCTGGAACCCTACGTCCGTAGGCGAGATGGTGACGATGGCCTGCGCATCCGTGAAGTCGTTCGCGATGATGTCGTCCAGCGTTCCGCTGAAGCCACTCAATCGTGCCCAGTAGCAACCGGACACGGAGCTACTCGATTGATAAGTGCCCGGAGCAAGGTCCGTCCCAACGATGAAAGTGCCCTCCGAGAACGGAGCCCCGGGCAGGACGATGGGCGAAAGATCCGTCGTCCATGTACCGCAGCGGGACGAGGAGAAACCCACATCCGTAGGCGCGATCGTCACCACCGAGGTCCCGGCGGTGAAGTCGTTGGCGATTATCTCGTCGATGGTCCCGCCGAAGCCGCTCAACCTCTCCCAATAGCAGCCGAGCGGTGCGGCGACCCTGGTTCGATACGTGCCGGGCTGAATGCCGGCGCCGACGTGAAATGTTCCGTCGCCGAATGTCGCGGCGGGCATCGCGACGGTGTTCACCTCCACGGTCGAGGATTGAGCCTCATTCCTTTGTTCTGCCGCTGCGGCCGGCGCGCCCTGTGCCATGCCCGCAACGAGTACGACCGACGCCAGCAGTACGCGCGCGGCCAGGGTCGTACGACCTGTTCGCCGAATGGAAGTGGTCGCGCTTAACCGACGCAATCTCACTTTGCCAACTCCTCTCAAGCCTTGATGCCCAACTCTTCATGGCTGGGCCAACCCGACGGAATCCCGAACTCCCAGCGGTGGTGGCCGGCCGCCTCTTTCCCCTTTCGGCCTCTCCCGAACAAGGCGCCTATCGGAGCACGATCCCGACTGTCTGACGCCCTCGGGCACCCCAATCGATCAGACCCAGGGATCGCTACGTCGACGAGTGCTGGCTCCCCTGTGCGCACTCGGCGACCCCATGGTACGGCGAGGCCGGAACCTTTGCGCGCCCGACTATCGTCGAACATAATACCGTCGCCGACCCTTTCCCGAGCGACCGCGGAAGGCCGGTATTCGAGCATTCGGGGCAAGCGAAACAACGGCGCAAGCCCTGGCGTCCGACAGACGAGCCACTTGCGGTTCACTCGATACGGGCCAGCTCTGATTGCCAGGCCCAGGTCTCGCGGAGGGGAATATGTTCGGCGGGAAACAACGGTCTGACATGCCGACCGGCGCGTGGCGCAGAGGGGCTTTGCTGGCGGCCCTGATCGCCCTGGTGGCAGCGGGCTGTGTTGGCGTCGAGACTAATGGCACGCCTTCGGCCTCGGCGGCGAGTCCGGACCCTTCGTCAGCGCCTCGGGTCCTCGTCTCCGATTGCCTGGGCTACGCCTGGCACTTCCCCTGCCGCTGCGCCCACGGCTCGGTCGACGGCACTGACAGATCCCCTGCCGAGTGTCCCAGTGGCACCTTCGGGCACCTGGACGAGCATCGCCTGGACCCAGCTGCCGGCCACCGCGGACTTTGGCGCGAACGTCGCGACGGCGCCCTGGGATCCAACGGTCGGGTATCCGGAGACGACATTCCAGGTGTTTGGCTGGAGCCACGGCTTCGTCGGCTTCACGATCATTCGCCCGGTTGGTACCGGCAAGCTCGACTCGTACGGGAACGAGATCTATACCGATCCGACGGTCTCGTCGAGCTACTCCGCCGACGGCGTCCATTGGCACGCGGGGCAGAAGCTTCCTATCACCCACTCGAATTCGGGCTGGCTCGAGGTGATTCGGGACGTGATAGAGGGCCCTGCGGGGTTGCTGGCGGTCGGCTGGACGGGTGGCTGCGCGTCCGAATACCTGCAGTCGTTGTGGACTTCCACCGACGGTAAGACATGGCAACCCGTCGACACCAATAGCTCCAGGGCGCTCACCGACAGCTACGCCGTAACCCGTGTCTCGGGCGGAGCGGCGGGATATGTCGGACGTGGCCTACATGAAGCCGAGTCTGGATTTCCGCGGACGGCCGCACCTGGCAGGCTGTTCCGCTCCACCGAAACATTCGCGAACTCGTTGTCGATGACGGCCCGGCCTTTGACGACGGCTTCGTCCTGGCCGGCGCCACCGGAACCGGAGACTGCGCAGTGACGGTCATGGAACCTGGCGAGACTCCTCCGCCACCCGTCTTCAAGACGGCGGCCGTGTGGTGGTCGGCCGACGGTTCGAGTTGGACTCGCGTCGCGTTGCCCGGTGCCGTGTCCAAAGCTGGAAGCCAGGGCACCTGGATCTCCCGACTCGGAGACCGGAGACTCCTGGTCGAGAATGATGGCCAGGCCTGGGTGTCGTCGAACGGCAAGACATGGGCAGCGGCCGATCTTCCGAGCCTGACCCCGAGCCTCATCATTTCGCAAGGACAGCACAATCTCGTCGTCAAGGGATTAGGGGCTGAGGCGGGACAAGGCATCTGGTCGCAGGTCGTTGCGGGGAAACTTGAGATCCAGACCATCGACGATCGCCCTGCGCTCGCTCCGGTTAGCCAGACTGGCGATGTGCCGCAGCTCATCTATTGGGACGGCTACTACGGCCCATACGGCATGGTCGCCGCCGGCCCGACTGGCGTCGTCGTGACGACAGCCGACGGTAGCCAGCTCTGGTTTGGGACGCCGGCTACGAAGTAGCGAGGTGCCTCGGACACAGCCGGGCCCACATTCGGGAACACCCTTGACAATGGTATTGATAGGGTTTTATCGTCTCGGCACGCAACGAGGTCGGTCGGGAAGGCCCGCAGGGGGCCGCCAGAAGATCAGCCCCGACCGGAATCGGGCTTGGCCCGGTTGGAGGTGCAGAGATGACATTCATCAGGCGTGTCAGCCCCTTTGGCGACTTGCTTTCGCTTCGCCAGGCGATGGACCGGCTCTTCGAGGAGAGCTTCGTCAACCCGGCGTGGCAGCTATCGGAAGGCGGGCCCGTCCCGCTGGATGTTCGGGCGGACGATGACGCCATCGTGGTCGAGGCCATCCTGCCGGGCGTGAAACCCGAAGAGGTGGACATCACCGTCGAAGGCGACAGCCTCACGATTGCCGGCGATACCAGTTCGGAGACCTCGGAGCAGAAAGGCTCCGTGCTCCTGCAGGAGATCCGCCGCGGGAAATTCAGCCGAACGCTGGCGCTGCCGGCCGGTCTCGAGCCGGACAAGGCGACCGCGACGTTCGAGGACGGCGTGCTCACCCTTCGCATCCCCAAGGCTGAGACGGTGAAGCCGCGCCAGATCAGGATCACGTCCGCCACGGGCCAGCCCGAGGCCGGCGTGACGACCAACGGCCAGCATGAGACCACCGTCGCGGCGAAGTAACGAACCGATGTCAGACCGGCGATTCCAGCAAGATCCGGGCAGACCCTGCTTTGTCATCAGCGTGGCGGCAAGTATCGTCCAGGCACATCCGCGAACGCTGCGGATCTACGAGGACGAGGGCCTGCTCGCCCCGGCCAGGACGCCAACGAACATCCGGCTCTATTCGGAGAACGACATCCGCCGAATTCTCTGGATCAGGCGACTGACCCAGGAACGCGGCGTCAACCTGGCGGGCGTCCGCCTGCTATTCGAGCTCGAAGAGAGACTCGGGACGCGAATCCTCGAAGCTCTCTTCAGCGAAGACAAGGCTCGCGAAGCCGGCGCGGCTGCTGCCGCTGCCGCCCGCCAGGCGAGCCCAGATTCCACTGTCAATACAAATTCGAGTGAATCTACTGAGACACCACTCCATCGAGCCGCCGACGCCCCAATAGAGGTAGAGGAAGGGCACGAGGACAACTCCTCGCAAGCCGCCTACGCCTCGCCTGGGAACGGCTATCGAGGTTCGGAGGAGGGCCGCCGGAACGGCCCGGCTTTCGCATCGGAACTACCGACTCGGAGGCCTATCACTCGTATAGTGGCCACTCGCGTGGCCCCCCGAGCAGGAGATACCGATGACTGACCGGCCCGCCGACACCAACGACGAGCGGCACGTCAAAGACGAGCAGCGAACACACGAAGATCCAAGACCGGTCTTGATCGTGCCCGAAGAGGCCTCCGGCGCCGAAGAGTCGCCCCAGGCCAGGGAGCCAGGACCTCGGGAGCTTCCTCTCGTGGCCCTGCGCGAGACCGTCATCTTCCCCGAGATGATCGTCCCGCTCCAGGTTGGCCGGGAGAAGAGCGTCGCGGCCCTCAATGCCGCGGTCGCCGCCGGCGGCCCGATCGCGCTGGTCACCCAGCGCACGGCCGAGCAGGAAGAGATCGACGACCCATCCGAGCTCTACGAAGTGGGCACGATCGCCAAGATCGCCCAGGTCGTCCAGCTCCAGGACGGCACCGTCCGGGCGATCGTCCAGGGCCAGGGCCGGATCAAGGTGAACGGCTTCGTCCAGAAGTCGCCCTACATCGTCGTCAATGTCGAGGAGCTCAAGGACTTCACGCCGGAAGGCATCGAAGTCCAGGCCCTGATGCGGACGGTACAGGCCCAAATCGAGCAATACGTGGCCAACGGGGCTCCGGTTCCGCCGGAAGCGGCCGTCGCCGCGCGCAACATCACGGAGCCTGGGCTCCTGGCCGACATGGTCGCCTACAGCCCGGACCTCTCGACCGAGCAGCGGATGGAGCTGCTCCGGACCACGGATGTCGTCGAGCGGCTGAAGATCGTCTCGAACTTCCTGGGCCGCCAGATCGAGATCCTGGAGCTCAAGGGCAAGATCCAGTCCGAAGTCAAGTCCGAGATGGACAAGACCCAGCGCGAGTACATCCTCCGCGAGCAGCTCAAGGCCATTCAGCGCGAGCTCGGCGAGGACGACCCGCAGCAGGCCGAGATCAACGAGCTGCGCGAGAAGGTCGAGGCCGCCGGCATGCCGGAAGAGGTCAAGACCCGCGCCCTCAAGGAAGTCGACCGGATGAGCCGGATCCCGTCCGCCTCGCCCGAGGTCGGCGTGATTCGGACGTACGTGGACTGGCTCGTCGCCCTGCCGTGGAACGTCTCCACGACGGACAACCTGGACATCAAGATCGCGGACAAGATCCTCGACGAGGACCACTACGGCCTCGAGAAGATCAAGGAACGGATCCTCGAATACCTGGCCGTCAGAAGCCTGGCCGAGACGCTCCGCAGCCCGATCCTCTCGTTCGTGGGACCTCCGGGCGTGGGCAAGACCTCGCTCGGCAAGTCGATCGCGCGGGCCATGGGCCGCAAGTTCGTCCGGATGAGCCTCGGCGGCATCCACGACGAGGCTGAGATCCGCGGCCACCGCCGAACCTACATCGGCGCGCTGCCCGGTCGAATCGTCCAGAACCTCAAGACGGCCGGCTCGAACAACCCGGTCTTCATGCTCGACGAAGTCGACAAGATCGGCATGGACTTCCGGGGCGACCCGTCGTCCGCGCTGCTCGAAGTCCTCGATCCGGAGCAGAACAACACCTTCCAGGACAACTACCTCGAGGTGCCGTTCGACCTGACCAAGGTGCTCTTCATCACCACGGCCAACCTGCTCGATCCAATTCCCGCGCCGCTGCGCGACCGCATGGAAGTCATCCAGCTGCCGGGCTACACGGAGCAGGAGAAGATCGAGATCGGCAAGCGGTTCCTCATCCCCAAGCAGATGAAGAACCACGGCCTGACCGAGAAGCACATCGCGATCACGGACGACGCGATGGTCGAGCTCGTGCGCTCCTATACGCACGAGGCCGGCGTTCGAAATCTCGAGCGTGAGATCGCCAACGTCATGCGCAAGGTCGCTCGGGCCGTGGCCGAGGGACGCAAGCGCCGGATGGTCATCGACGTCAAGAAGCTGGTCGAGTACCTGGGCCCGCAGCGCTTCGAATACGGAGAGCTCGAGGCCGAGGATCAGATCGGCTCGGCGACCGGACTGGTCGTGACCGAAGTCGGCGGCGACGTGATCGCCATCGAAGTCACGCTCATGGAAGGCAAGGAAGACTTCATCCTGACCGGCCAGCTTGGCGAGGTGATGCGGGAGTCCGCGAGAGCGGGCCTGTCGTGGATCCGAGCCCACGCCGCCGAGCTTGGGATAAAGCGAGAGACGTTCGAGAAGAACACCCTGCACATCCACGTGCCGGCGGGCGGCATCCCCAAGGACGGCCCCTCCGCAGGCATCACGATGGCGACGGCCCTCGTCAGCGCCTTCACCGGCATCCCCGTCCGCAAGGACGTGGCCATGACCGGCGAGATCACGCTCCGCGGCCGGGTGCTTCCGATCGGCGGCCTCAAGAGCAAGATCCTCGCGGCGCACCTCTCGGGCGCCAAGATGATCATCCTGCCGCGAAAGAACGAGAAGGATCTGCGGGACATCCCGGAAGAGATCCGCAAGCAGATGAAGCTCGTTCTGGTGGACAGCATGGACCAGGTCCTCGAAGCGGCCCTCCGGCGCAAGCCGAGCCCGCCTCGAGGCCGAGCCCGCCAAGACCATCGAAGGCGGCAACGGAGCCCGGATCCGAGCCCGAATCCCGGGTCCGGCACGGCTTCCCGCCGCCGGTCGAGCAACCGCCAGCCGTGGCGATCAAGCACTGAAGCTGAGTGGCGCGGCCGGCGGAAACGCCGGCCGCTACGCTTCTGCGACGTCCGCCAGGTCGAGCGTGTCGGCCGACGATCGGCGGCCAGGGCCGAGCGACGGTCTGGCGACGGGCGACGAAGATCGGCCGCCAGGTCGCCGACCAAAGTCCCGTGAGAGGGACCAAGTGGAATACCAGGACTACTACAAGACTCTCGGCGTCGACCGCAAGGCCACGCCCGCGGAGATAAAGAAGGCCTACCGCCGTTTGGCGCGCCAGCTGCACCCGGACAAGAACCCCGGCGACAAGACGGCCGAGGCTCGGTTCAAGCAGCTAAACGAGGCCAATGAAGTTCTCTCGGACTCCAAGAAGCGAGCCCAGTACGACATGCTCGGCTCCAACTGGGAGCAGGTCGCGCGCTCCGGCGCCGCCGGAGGACCTGGAGGCGCGGCAGGCGGCGCCGGCTTCGCGGGAGACCCGTTCGGCCCCGGCGGTCCCTTCGCCGGCTTCACCGGTTTCGACGGCCAGGGCGGCAACGTCCGCTACGAATTCCACGGCACGGGCGAGCCGGAGGACTTCTCGGACTTCTTCAACATCTTCTTCGGCGGTGGAACGCCTGGGACCGCGAGCCCGGCTGCGCGAGCGACCGGCCAGGGCGCACCCGCGGGCCGTCCGGCTGCCGCGTCAGCCGGGCCGACCACGACGAGGAGCCGAGAAGGCGGCCGCCACTCCGGAAGCACCCTCGAGGACCTGCTGTCGCGGCTTCGGCCCAATGGCGCGGGCGCGGCGGCGGGAGCGGGCACGGCGACAGGCCCCACGCCGCGCCACAAAGGCACCCGGCACGGGGAAGACGTCGAAGTGGAAGTGGACCTCTCGCTCGAAGAGGCGTTCCATGGCTCCACGCGACTCGTCCAGGTCGGCGAAAAGCGCCTCGAGGTCAAGGTTCCGGCCGGCGTCGAGACTGGCAGCAAGATCCGGCTCTCGGGCAAGGCGAGCTCGGGCGGCAACGCCGGAGACCTGTATCTCGTCGCGAAGGTTCGGCCGAATCCCGTCTTCACGCGGAATGGCGCGGACCTGACCCGCGAAGTCCCGATCACCCTCGGCGAGGCGCTGCTCGGCGGCGAGGTCGAGGTCGACACGCTCGACGGGCGCGTCCTGCTCAAGGTGCCCGAAGGAACGCAGACCGGGCCAGACCATCCGCCTCGCCGGCAAGGGCATGCCTCGGCTCAAGGGCGACGGCCGCGGCGATCTGTACGCAAGGATCAAGATCGTGCTGCCGGGCAAGCTGGAAGGCCGGCAGCGGGAGGCCGCCCAGGAGTTCCTCCGCTACATCGTCCAGCCAAATCCACGCAACAAGTTGTAGAGAAGCCAGCCCCGGCGCCGGCTGTCCGATGCGCCCGGCGCAGCCCAAGGAATCGCAATGAACCTGGATCGTTTCACCCAGAAAGCCCAAGAGTCCATCGTCGCGGCGCAGAACCTCGCCGAAGAGCTGCAGAGCCCCATCCTGGACGCGGAGCATCTCCTCGCCGCGCTGGTCGAGCCCGACGACGGCATCCCCGCCGAGACGCTGCGGCGCCTCGGCGTGGACCTGCCCGCCTTCCGCGAGGAGCTGGCCGCGGCGCTCAACAAGCGCGCCCGGATCCAGGGCGGATCGCATGTCCGCGGATCCGCGCTTCCGGCGGGCCGTCGAGCGCGCCTGCGACGAGGCCCGCCGCCTCAAGGACGACTACGTCTCCACCGAGCACCTGCTCATCGCCATCGCCGAGAGCGGCGGCGAGGCGCAGCAGCTCCTGGACCGCCACGGGGCCAACAAGGAAGCGATCCTGCGCGCGCTCACGAGCGTGCGGGGCAGCCAGCGCGTCACCAGCCCCAACCCGGAGAGCACCTACCAGTCGCTCGAGAAGTACGGCCGCGATCTCACGGCCGAGGCGCGCGCGGGCAAGCTCGACCCGGTCATCGGCCGCGACGAGGAGATCCGGCGCGTCATCCAGGTTCTGAGCCGCCGGACCAAGAACAACCCGGTCCTGATCGGCGAGCCCGGCGTCGGCAAGACGGCCGTCGTCGAGGGCCTGGCCCAGCGCATCGTTCGCGGCGACGTGCCCGAGACGCTCAAGGACAAGAAGGTCATCTCGCTGGATCTGGGCTCGCTCATCGCCGGCGCCAAGTTCCGCGGCGAGTTCGAGGAGCGGCTCAAGGCCGTTCTCAAGGAGATCAAGGAGTCCGAAGGCCGGATCATCCTGTTCATCGACGAGCTGCACACGGTCGTGGGGGCCGGCGCGGCCGAAGGCGCGATGGACGCGAGCAACCTGCTCAAGCCGATGCTGGCCCGCGGCGAGCTCCACACGATCGGCGCCACCACGCTCGACGAATACCGCAAGCACATCGAGAAGGACGCGGCCCTCGAGCGGCGCTTCCAGCCGGTTCTGGTCGACCAGCCGACGGTCGAGGAGACGATCTCGATCCTGCGCGGCCTGCGCGAGAGAGTACGAAGTCCACCACGGCGTCCGGATCACGGACTCCGGCGCTCGTGGCCGCGGCCACGCTCTCGAACCGCTACATCACCGAGCGCTTCCTGCCCGACAAGGCGATCGACCTGGTGGACGAAGCGGCCAGCCGGCTGCGGATGGAGATCGACTCGATGCCGATCGAGCTCGACGAGCTCGAACGCCGGCGGATCCAGCTCGAGATCGAGCGCGAGGCGCTGCGCAAGGAAACCGACGAAGCGTCGAAGGCGCGCCTCGAGATCCTCGAGCGCGAGCTCGCCGAGACGACCGAGCAATCGGCCGCGATGAAGCAGCGCTGGGAGATCGGAGAAGGACGCGATCTCAGGGCGTCCGGGCAACCAAGGCCGAGATCGAGGCGCTCCAGGTCCGGATCGAGCAGGCCGAGCGCGAGGCCGACTACGGCACCGCCGCCCAGCTCAAGTACGGCAAGCTGCCCGAGCTGCAGAAGCGCCAGAAGGAGCAGGAGGCGGCCATCGCCGCGCTCTCGGGGCCCGAACCGGCTGCTCAAGGAAGAGGTCACCGCGGACGACATCGCCGAGATCGTGGCGGCCTGGACGGGCGTGCCCGTGACCAAGCTGCTCGAAGGCGAGACCGCCAAGCTCGTCGAGATGGAAGATCGGCTCCACAAGCGCGTCGTCGGCCAGGACGAAGCCATCCAGGCCGTGTCGGACGCGGTCCGCCGGGCTCGCGCCGGGCTCGAAGGATCCGCGCCGGCCGATCGGCTCGTTCCTGTTCCTCGGGCCCACGGGCGTCGGCAAGACCGAGCTGGCGCGCGCGCTGGCGGAGTTCCTCTTCGACGACGACTCGGCCATGGTCCGCATCGACATGAGCGAGTACATGGAGAAGTTCTCCGTCTCGCGAATGGTCGGCGCGCCTCCCGGCTACGTCGGCTACGACGAAGGCGGCCAGCTGACCGAGGCCGTCCGGCGGCGGCCGTACCAGGTGGTCCTGCTCGACGAGATCGAGAAGGCCCACCCGGACGTCTTCAACATCCTGCTCCAGGTCCTCGACGACGGGCGTCTGACCGACGGCCAGGGTCGAACGGTCGACTTCCGGAACACCGTCCTGATCATGACCAGCAACGTCGGCTCGCAGTTCATCTCCGCCTTCACCGAGCGCGGCGACGCGGGCGATGCCACTGCCTACGACCAGATGAAGCGCCAGATCACCGAGGCGCTGCGGGTCCAGTTCCGGCCGGAGTTCCTCAACCGGATCGACGAGGTCATCGTCTTCCACTCCCTCACCGACGCCGATCTGGCGGCGATCGTCGAGCTGCTGCGTCGCGGACCTGCAGCGGCGGCTGGCGAGCCAGGACATCGCTCTGGAGCTGACGCCGGCGGCGCGGGCGCTCATCGTCCGCGAAGGCACGGATCCGGCGTACGGGGCGCGGCCGCTCAAGCGGACGATCCAGCGGCTCGTGGAGAACCCGCTGGCCCGGGCCCTGGTCCGCGGCGAGTTCAAGCCCGGGACCGAGGTCGTCGCGGACGCGGACGCGATCGGCGGCGTGCTGGTCTTCCGCTCCGGCGGCGCCACGGTCGTGGCCGATGCCGGCGACCGCCGGGATGCCCGGTCGCGCGGCGGCCAGGAGCCGGTGGCTGCCGGCACGGTCTCCGAGGCGGTCGACCAGGTCTGGCCCGACAAGAAGGAAACCTCGCCCAAGCGAGTCAACTAGGCCGAATCGGCCGCGCCGTTATCCTGCCCAGGTGAGATTCGAGCTCGTCCGCGAGCGGATCGCGGCCCTGCCACGAGAGCTGCCCGACGCGCCGGCGATCCTGACCCCGGTCCGGCTCGACACCGGCGATACGGCAAGACCGCCCGGGACTGACGGTGGCGGCCGCGGCCGGCCGGCCGCCGTGCTCGTCCTGCTGTCTCCCGACGACGAGGGCCAGGCCCGGGTACTCCTGACGGTTCGCGTCCCTCACCTCGCGACGCCACGCCGGCGAGGTCAGCTTTCCAGGCGGCTCGGCCGAACGAGCGGACCCGGACCCGATCGCGACGGCGCTTCGCGAGGCGGCCGAGGAAGTGGGCCTCGACCCGGCCCAATGCGGGCTCCAAGTCGCCGGCGTCCTCGAGACGTTCCCGCTCACGGTGTCGGGCTATCGAATCACCCCCGTGGTGGCCCTCGCCGAGATTGCGCCGGCAACTCTCGCCAGCCCCGACGAAGTGGCGCGGATCATCCAGGCGCCGGTCGAAGCGTTCCTGCCCGACGCGCCGGTCGAGCTGGAGGAGCGAGTCATCCGCGAGCGGCTGATCCGCTATGGCGTCTATCCCGGTCGAGGGCGAGCGAGTCTGGGGCGCCACCGCCCGGATGCTCGGCCAGCTCGGTGCGGTCCTGGCGATGGCAGCTCCCGCGGCCGGGCGACCACGGGCGCCACAATCGGCGGCGCCGACGGCCGCGCAATCGAAGCACTCGCCACCCGACGACCCCAGGCCGGTGATCCGCAAAGCCGATCCGGTCGACGAGGTTTCGATCGCCGCCTTCCTCGACGAGATGGCGCCGGAGCTCGCCCGGAGCTTGCCGCCCGCGACCGAACTGCTCGTCGCCGAGATCGCCGGCCGGGTGGTCGGACTCGCGAGCTGGGCGCCCTGGGATCGGCCGCGAACCGAGACGGACCCGCGCGGATTCGAGGGCCTCAGCACGGAGCCGGGCGACTGTCCGGCCGAGCTGACGCTCCTGGCCGTCGCACCGGACTCGAGGAGCCGTGGCATCGGCCGGGACCTGACCGAGGCAACTATCGCCGCCGTCCGAGCCTCGGGCTGCACGCGCCTGCTCGCCTGGACCCTCGCCGACGCGGCCTGCCATCGCTCCTCGATCGCGGCCCGCGCGTTCTTCCACGCCCATGGTTTCGTGGATCTTGCCGTGGACCGGAACCTGCAAGCACGGGGAGAAGATCGGCTGCTCCTCGTCAGGACGCTCGACCGCTAGAGAAACGGACAAATCGCACCGGCCCGCAGAAGCTATGGTTCGCAAAGCCGCCGGCTCGAAAGGCCACCGTCACCCTGAGCCTGAGACGCCGCGGCCTCTCCGAACCGGAGCAAACCCTCGATCGCCGCGCGCAGCCAGAACAGAAGGAAGGCAAAAGTGGGGATCCTGCAACCTTCGAGCCGACGCACGAGTGGCAGGACGCCGACGACGCGTCTCGGCCGATTGCCGTTGCTTGCAGCGATGGCGCTGGCCTTCGCGGCATTCCTTGCAGTCGGACTCGCGGGCGCGCGACCGGCCAACGCCGCCGACCCGACCATGGCCCCGTTCGAAGCCGGGCGCCACGTCTACGACTACGGCGACGTCCTCTCGAAGAAGTCGGCCGCTCTTGCTGAGACCTACGCAACCCAGATCGAATCGATGGGCGGCGGCCGGGTTGTCGTCTACACCGTCGTCGACTCCAACGACATGCCGAGTTCTTCCGACTTCACCGGCTGGCATGTAGACGGCATGCTCTTCACCGCAGAGAAAGACTCGAGCGGCCAGCTGGTCGAGGGCGCCAAGTTCAAGGATAGGCTGACCCACTCACAGCAAGACTCGATCGACACGAGCGAACGCGCCGCCAGCCTCGAGAGCTGGATCATGACCAGCCTGGCGCGGGTCGACGCGTTCTTGGGCAACAAGCACGTCTTCGACGGAGCCGGCGTCTTCGACGCCGCCGGCCTTGCCAGGGCCGAGACGGCGGCGACAGACCTCGCGTCGAAGATCGGCGGAAACGTCTACGTCGATATCTCCATCGGCGGCGACGATCCATCGGCAACTGCCTTCTTCAATGGCGCGGACCTCAGTTCCAGCCTCGATCACTCGCTCGTCATCGCTCTGTCGGTCACAGGTTCCCGCTACGGCGGATTTCTGGACTCCAGCAGCGAGCTTTGGGACAGCTGGACCGGCCAGAGCCCCTGGAGTGGCACCGAGATCAAGGACCAGACAATCCCCAACGGCGACGTGGCGGGCTCGATCCAGACCGCCATCGGCAGCGTCAAGCACGGCTCGTCTTTCGAAACCGACCTGACCGGCGAGATCCTGCCCTGGATCGTCTTCGCGATTGTCATCGTCATCTTCTCGATCACGGCACCCTTCCTGTGGGGCCCGTGGCTCATCCGAAAGCTGACCGGCACGAGCGGCCCGATCAAAGGCGGACTGCCCACTTCCGCGGTCATCCAGAGCATCACGGACACGGGCACCACGGTCTCGATGCCGTCGGTCGGTCCTGACGCGCCTGAATACAAGCTCGGGCTGATCGTCACGCCTCCGGGCGGTGCGGGCACGCCCTACGCGGTCATGGTCAAGGCCCTGGTCCCGCGCATCTTCGTCCCGATGGTCGTCCCGGGCGCCACGATCGGGGTCCTGGTCGATCCCACGGATCCCACCAAGGTTGTCCCGGACTGGCAGAACTTCAACAACCCCGGCGGATCGCAGAGCGCGGCGCTTGCCGGACTCGCGCAGGCATTCGGAGCAGCCGGAGCGGCTGGAACCGCGAGCATGCTGGGCGCCTCGGAGGCGGCCGGTGCGCCTTCGGGCGTCCCAACTATGGACCTGACATTCGACGCGGCCGGGAACCCGAACATGGCCCAGCTCGGCGCGTTCGCCGGGGCGGTCAATAGCGGCAGCATGCCGACCCACAGCGGCAGCGCGGCTCAGCTCCTGGCCACGGGAACGCACGGAACCGCCGTCATCACCACGGCAATGCCTCTGGGCAAGACGGTCCGCCAGGTCAACCCCAGCGCCGATCCATCCACGCTTGACGATCCGCTCTGGATCTTCACGGTCGAGGTGTCCCTCGCGGGCCAGGCTCCGTTCCCGGCCGTGTTCGGGCACCGCGTGCCCAAGGAGAAGGCCGCCTCGATCGGTCCCGGCACCAGGCTCGCGGTCGCGGTCAACCCGGCCAACCGGAACCAGGAAGTCGCGATCGACTGGAATCAGTCGCCGATGATCAGCTAGCGGTTTCTCGGCGGATCCTCGGAAAGGGCGCTCTCGGTTCGGGAGCGCCCTTCGATCTACCAGGGCTCGCCCTCGCGGGCAGTCGGCGTTCCAGGCTCGAGTTCGGGCTCGGCATCCAGGGCTTCGACGCCCCTCGGCTCCGCTGCCGAGCAGGGCCGTCTCGAGTTCCGCGCCGGCGAACTCCACGACGATCGCCCGCATCGGCGTGAGCTCCGTCCAGGCCGCGTGGACGACGTCCGGCGGCCAGACCACCGCGTCGCCGGCGGCGACCCGGGCCGTCTCATCGCCGACGCTGACGAACCCGCCGCCCTCGATGACCAGGAAGTAGGTCAGGTTCGGGTTGGCATGCGGCGAGATCGAGCCGCCGCGCTCCATGGCGAGCTCGGCGACGACGCCTCGCTCGTCCGAATGGATGGAGCGGCCCTGGACGCCCTTGCGTGCCGGGCGGTCCGTCGGGCCTGTCGATAACCGACGCCGAAGCGGCGAATCTCCATGCGCAACCTACCTGGGCCGTCGCGATCGAAGCCCGTGGCGCGCCGCGGGCCGCCACGGGGCTACCGGCGGCGGCGCTTGACCGTCTTGGCCGGAGCCGGCCTTGGAGCGGATCGTGGCCTCCGGATGCGCGGTCCGGCTGCGCTGGAAGTAGCGCTGGCGAGCCAATCGCTCCTCATAGGCCCCGATCAGCGGCGGGAAATGGATGAACCGGATCCAGATGTAGAGGACCGCTCCGCCGACCATCGTCGGCAGGACGAAGATGAAGTCGAAGCTGAAGATCGCGAACATCAGCAGCAGCGAGGCGATGCCGACGGTCGTCCACATCAGCCACTCGTTGAGGTCCAGAAAGACCGAGTAGGCGTGGAGCCGGTGCCCCTGGAAGTTGTACAGAATCAGGACGCCGACGATCAGTACCGCCGCCAGCATCCAGGTGAGCTGCCAGATCGCGGGGAAATTGGCCTGGCTGAAGCCGATGAGCAGCATATCGAGCTGGTTCCACGGGCCGTTCACGCGGACCCTCCGAGTGCGTCAGTTATTGCGGTCAAAGACCTTGATTTGATCGCTCATCACGTCGGCGAAGAGCATTCGGCGCGGTGGCCGGAACACTCACGCTCGCCGGGCGCTTTCTGCGCCAGCGGATTTCGCGTCTAGGGAGTATGCCACGACCGAGCGTTATACTCGGCCCGATCCGGCAACCGAGCCAGCTCTACGCATACACGGGCGTCGTTCCGCGCCGAATTCCGACGCGATTCGGGCCGAGGTCGGCGCTGATCGACAACGGCGGCTCGTCCGAGAAGCCGGGACGTCAGGCAGTAGGGAGGTAGCCTGGTGCGAGCCCTGCTCTCGGTGGCGAACCGCGAGGGCATTGGTCCGTTCGCCCGCGACCTGATTGCCCTGGGGGTGGAGGTCTTCGCCACCGACGGGACTCGCGAGGTGCTCGCGGCCGAAGGAGTCGAAGTCCGATCGGTCTCGGAACTGACCGGGGCGGAGCCGATGGCGGGCGGCCAGGTCAAGACCCTTCACCCGGTGATCTACGCCGGCATCCTTGCCCGCCGCGACAAGCCCGATCAGCTCGCGGAGCTCGAAAGCCAGGGAATCGGCCTGATCGACGTCGTGGCGGTGAACGTCAGCGCCTTCGCGCCGCAGGTCGGCCGGCGGCTCGTGCCCATCGACGAAGCGATCGAGATGATCGACATCGGCGGAGCCGCCCTGCTCGCCGCGGCCGCTCGCAACTACGCGGCCGTGGCCGCGGTGGCGAACCCGGCCCGCTATCCCCAGGTCGTGGCCGACATCAAGCAACGGGGTTGCGTCTCCGCCGAACTTCGCCAGCGTCTCGCCGCCGAGGCATACGGCATCGTGGCCGCCTACCACGCCGAGATCGCCGCCTATCTCTCCAACGCCGCCGGCGACGCGTTCCCGGGCCGACTGGCGATGGTCCTCGAGAAGGTCGCGGACCTGCGCTACGGCGAGAACCCAACGCAGCACGCGGCTTTCTATCGCGAAACGACCCACCGAGCCGGCACGCTGGCCGACGCGAAGATCATCCAGGGCAGCCGGCCGTCGTTCAACGACCTGCTCGATCTCGACGCCGCTTACGCCATTTCGAGCGACTTCACGGCGCCGACGGTCGCGATCGTCAAGCACACGGACCCGGTGGGCGTCGCTTCCGCCGACGAGCTGGTCGAAGCCTGCCGCCGCGCCCTCGAGACGGATTCGGTCTCGTGCTTCGGCGGCATCGTGGGCGTCAACCGCGAGCTCGACGGGGCTACGGCTCGCGAGATCGCCTCCAACTCGTACGAAGCCGTCGTGGCGCCGTCGTACAGCCAGGCGGCCGTCGGGATCCTCGCCCAGAAGCCGCAGCTGGCGCTCCTGGTCGTTCCGCCCAACCCGATCGAGGGCCCGGACGACTACGGCATCGCCAATCTCGACTTCAAGCGCATCGCCGGCGGCCTGCTCGTGGAGACCAAGGACGAGCTCGGCCTGGACAAGACCCAGCTCCAGGTCGTGACCAAGCGGCGGCCCACGCTCGAGGAGCTGACGGACCTGCTGTTCGCCTGGCGCGCGGTCCGCCACGTCCGATCGAACGCGATCATCCTGGCCCGCGGCGGGGCCACGGTCGGCATCGGCGCGGCCCAGGCGAGCCGCCAGACGTCGGTGGAGATCGCCCTGCGGCGGGCCAACGACCGGGCCAAGCTCGCGGTCATGGCCAGCGACGCCTACTTCCCGTTCCCGGACGGCATCCAGATCGCGGCCCAGGCCGGCGTCACGGCGATCATCCAGCCCGGCGGCTCGATCCGCGACGAGATGGCCATCGAGGTCGCCGACCGCCACCACATGGCCATGGTCTTCACGGGCCGGCGCCACTTCCGCCACTGAGCTGAAGGCGCCTCGGCGCCGGCCGAGCGCCACTCAACAACGTCCGGGGTAATCGTCGGTGACGGTCTGGGGACCCAAGCCGCGAACTGGTCGGTCCGACCTCATCTCGAGGGTTTCGGCAAGCGTGAGGAATGGAGGCCCGGAGGCCTTGGCGCTCGACTCGCGGCCGATCGGGCCTCATCGCCTCACTTTGGATCGCCCGGGGCGATGTTGAGCGAACGGCGGAACCGCGCCGGGGCGCCGGAGGAAGGACCACACGGCCTCGCCCCCCGGGGCGCCGGGATCAAGCGTCAACGACGTTTCGAGTGGCGGTAGTGATCCGGGAGCGGCCTGGCCCCGTATAGGTGATTGGACAGCCGTACCGGTCCTGCCGGATCGGTCGACCGGTCGGAGGATAGGGAAACCCGGGCACAGCCGGGTGAGGGAACGTGGCGGGGCGGCATTGCGGCGAGCCCAGAGTCGCCGTAGGGGATTGCCGCCCCCAACCACGCTCGCGGAGGCCAGCGTGACATATCCAGCCGATCCGGCTCCGACTCCTCGCCGAAAGATGTCGCCGCTGCGCCCCCTGGGCTTGCTCGCAGTGGCACTCGGTTTCGTCGTCGCGGCCGCCTTCCTCGCTTATCCCCGCGCCAGCTGTGGCTGCACTTCGCCTGCCGATCCAAATGCCACGCCAACACCGCGGCCCCCGGTCACCAGCGCCCAGGCCGCGATCGCCGCCGGCAAGATCGTCGGCGGCGAGATGGCCGTCGATCCGGACGCGTGGTCCATCGCCGGCATCCCCGTCTATCGAGCCCAGAACGTCCGGACCATGGCTTTCGTGGACGGCAACGAGGGCCGCGTGCTGGCCGCGATCTGGCTCGATCGCCTGCCTGACGTCGACGAAGTCCAGGGCTCGAGCGGTCAGGCGTATCAGACCGGGCTCGTCTTCCTGCGCCAGGCCGGGTTGTCTGTCGATGACCTCGTCGGCGCGCAGACCGGCTCACGCGTCAGCGGGGCGACGTTCTTCCGTTTGACCTGGGCTCGGGCCGGTGCCACGACGCCGGAGCTCGAAGTCCTCGTGACCCCATCCGGAAGCGAGGTATTCGGCTTCCGTGACCTTCGAGGCTCACTCAAGCTCGCGATCCCAGTCGCCGGCTGGAACGTCGCCAGGGCTTGGCCCGCCAATCCACGCTGGCCCGCGGCGAAGTCCCCTCCCAGCTATCCGCCGAGGAGATCCTCCAGAGCCTGGAGATCGTGCCCAACGGAGATGGGATTGCCTGGATCTGGCAGGTCGGCTTCCAGGATGGTGTCCTGCAGGTGGACGCGGTCACGGGCGAGGTAACGCCGGGCAAGTGGTCCAGCTGAGACCGGGTTCGGCGCGACAAGGGCCGGCGTGGCGGACGCCCGGGCGCCGCGCGGAGCCGGAATCCGCTGAGCCCCGATCAGCTCAACGGGACCCAGGTTCCCTTGGCGTCATCCCAGCGGGCAACCCGCCGGACGGCCGAGGCGCCTTCGATGACTTCCTGGCGCTCCCGAGCCTGAGCGACCGTCTCGTTCCAGCCGGGCGGCACCATTTCGGCTGCCAGATCCGAGAGCGGAGCCAGCACGAAGAGGCGGTCGTGAGCGCGCGGATGCGGCACTTCGAGGTACTTGGTGTCCTTCTCCGGATTGAGTGAGCGGCCATCCTCGGGCCGTTCCACGCTGAGCTGCTCGTCGCCGAAGAGGAGCAAATCCAGGTCCAGTTCGCGCGGCCCGAATTCTGGCGCGCTCAACGCGGCCGAAAGCCCGTTCGATCGACTTGAGGGCCAGCAGCACTGCGATCGCGCCACTGCCACCGGGCGGCCCGGCAGGCACGCTAAGCGCCGCCACGGCATTATGGAAATCGGGTTGATCGGCCAGCCCGACCGGAACCGTGACGTACATGTCGGACACCCCGGCGACCGTGGTCCCGGGCATCGCCTCGAGGGCGTGAACCGCCGCGGCAAGAGTGGCCGGAGCATCTCCCAGGTTGGCGCCAATTCCGATATACGCACGAACGCTCGTCACACGGCCACTCTACAAGGTCGCGAGAAAGGGTTGAGTCGGGTGGCCAATAGGCGCGGACCGCGCCGCCATGGCCGCCGCGCGGCTACGCGGCCGGCGCCCCTCAAAGGGCCCGGCAAAGGAGCGCGAGGACTGTTCAGTCGAGGTTCGCGGGGACGAACACAATCAGCATCTGCATGGTGCCGTCATATCCGGAGCGCATCTCCAGCCCCACCAGGCCGTCGCGAGTGACGGCCCAGTTGAGCCACCCCCCGAAATCAGATGAAGGATCGCTGAACTCCCGGCTCTTGCTACCGTCAGCGTTGAATAGGGACACACTTCTGCCCGCGACGACGGCGAGTACGCCGGGCCGGCCCGGGGATCGGACATAGAAAATCGACGCAACTGGGTCGTCGACCGGGTCGCGCGAGAGCGGAAGAGCCTGGCCCGCGCGGTCACACGCCGTGACACCATTGGGAGAGAAGTCGTACATCACGTCTCCATCTCCGAGCAGGGGCGCCGGCGGGGGCGGATACGCCTGCTCGACGAGACTGTCGGGCGGTTCCACGTTCGTCGGGAAACCCGACCGCGTCTCTCCGTTCGTCTCGAGCGCCGTCAGCCACTTCGATCCGTCGAGCGCGAAATAGGAGAAGTAGAGCCCGCCATCCACGCCGAATGAGGGCGGAGAAGCGGTGCCGCGAATGGAACGAGCCCAGCCCGGGAGCGATGCGCCATCCTGGTCCAGGAGGGCGATGCGTGTCTGCGTGACGGCTCCTTGGGAGGACAGCACGTAGGACTCGCCGACGAGCCGGCCGTCGGGGGCGCGAGAAATGCTGTCCCAGCAAGGAGTGACGGGTTTACCGATTTCCTGTCCCTGTGGGTCGAAAACGTGTATGGCGCATCCATGGGCGCTCCGGTAGGCCGTCAGAATCGCGCCGTCGTCGCGGACGAGGAACAGCGACGCCTCGGTCGTCTTGTCGCCGAGCGGCCAATCGGCGTTCAGCGATCCGCTCGCATCGATTGCCAGAACGCGCAGCTTTGCGTTGCCGGCGGCGTCGTATGTTCCCAACAAGACGTCCAGGCCCAGGTCCGGACGGGGCACGATCTCCAGAGAACCGTAGGTCGGGATCTGCATCATGTAGCGAAGTAGGTGGTCGGGCCCGAATGCCCAGATCGTTCCGGTTCCGTCCGTGTTCAAGGTGATTCCGAAGGCACTGCCGTCCGGTCCGAAAGCCTGGGGGACAAGGTGGCTGCCGTCGGGCAGCGAGAGCCACTCCGGTCGCGAGACGCCGAACTCGTCGATCGGCGCCATTCCGTACCCATAGACGGTCCCGTCGGGGCCCACCGGCCCCAGGCCGACTTTGGTGCCGGCTTCCGCCTTCACGACCCAGCCACCCTCGGGAACCGGCGGAGGACTTTCGCTTGGCGAGACGGTTGGGGGCACGGCCGTGGTGGGCGTTTCCGCCGACGGAGAGAGCGAAACGGATGCGGATGCGGACGCGGACGCTGAAGCCGCCGCGACGGGGGGCCGGCTGGACAACGCCTTCGTCGTGGGAGTTCGTGGCTGGAAGAAGGCCCAGGCGGCGACCAGGCTGAGCGCGATGGCCGCGGCAACCACGAGGCTCCGGCGGTGCTGGGGAGGGACCGACCGGCGCACGATTGGCTTGCCATCGGGCCGCCGGATGTCCATCTCGCCGTAGTCCACGATCTGGACTTCGGTCGGCCCGAGGGTCCCGGAAGGTACCTCCGCCTCGATTTCGGTGAGTCTGCGCATCTTCCCCTGCCCTCGAAACGCTTGCGGTCCGCCGACTGCCCTGTCTTCCTCCGCCGAAGACTGGCCTGAGACGAACCGAGACTGCCTGGAGTGTCGCCACCTGACATCCGGCGGCAGGGAGTGCGCATGGGTCCGGGTAGACTCATAGCATGCGCCCTGTCCTGGTCCTGCTCTTCCACGCCGAGGCAGCGGCGGATTCGGGGCCTCTGGTGCGAACTCTCGCGGAGGCGCGCCACTCCCTGGCGACACGGCAACTCGGCCAGTGGCTCGCCGCGGGTGCCGATGAGGCGAAGATCGTGGCCGGGCCGCCGGACGATCTCTCCTTCGGAGAACGGCTCGCGGCGGAACTGCGAGCATTTCCCGTGGCCGGCGACGCCTCTCGTGCCGGCGACGCCGCTCGCGCCGGCGAGAGTGGCCCCGGTCTCATCGTGCTGGGTTCGGGGAGCATGCCCCTCGCCCATCTCCCGGACTTGCGGCGGTTCGTGGAAGTCGCGGGCGGCCCGGGCGGGCACGCGCTCGCGAACAATCGCTATTCCGCCGACGTGGTCGCTCTCTCGCGGGCGGCCGACCTCGCCGGGCTGCCGGCGCTCCCCGCGGACAACGCGCTACCGCGCTGGCTCGAGGAACGGGCCGGGGTGACGGTCACGGACCTGCGAGGCCGATGGCATCTCGGCGTCGACGTGGACACTCCCCTGGACCTCCTGATGCTGTCGAAAGCGGGCGCTTTGCGCGGACCCGAGTTGGAGCGTTCCGTCTCGGAAATGGCCGCGAGCGCGCCACTCATTGGCGAGCGTCTGGATGCGCTCCTGGACGTTCTCCGGAATCGGAGGGCCGAGCTGCTCGTCGCGGGCCGCGTGTCCGTGGCCACGCTTCGCTGGCTGGAGAGCGGCGTAGCCTGTCGCGTCCGAGCGCTGGTCGAAGAGCGCGGTCTTCGCGCCGCGAGCCGGCTCGCTCAGTCGGACGGCGAATCGTTCCCCGGCTCGGCGGCCGCGTCCACTCCGTCCGCGTCCACCCCGTCCGCTCGCCCACCGCGCTCGATCCTCGGCGAGCTGCTCGACCGCAACGGCCCGGAATCCCTGGAGCGCAACCTCGCCAGGCTCGCCGATGCAGCGGTCATCGACAGTCGCGTGTTGCTCGCCCACCGGTTCGGCGCGGACGAGTCGGCCTGGCCGGCGCCCGAAGACAGGTTCGCCTCGGATCTGCTCATCGGCGGCGCCGTCACAAACCCGTGGCTTCGGGCTCTCACGACCTCGGCCGAAACGGCGCCGCTCGACCACCCGACCATTCTCGGCGGCCACACGCTCGTGAACGGCGGACTTCGCCTGCTCGCGGAGCGAGCACGTGCGGCGGCTCGATGACGCCCAACCCTTCGTCTCCGCCGACCGAGCGCTCGGAAGAAGTTGCCGCCGTCATCCGCGCCGATATTGCGTCGTCGCCGGATCGCCGGATCACCTTCGCCCGTTTCATGGAGCGCGCCCTCTACGATCCCGATCTCGGCTACTACCGCGGCCCGACCGATCGGGCGACTCGCGGCGGCGACTTCCTGACCGCGCCCGAGACGCACCCGATCTTCGGCTGGACGCTGGCCCGCCATCTCGAGCGCGTCTGGTCTGAGCTCGGCGAACCCAGACCGTTCGACGTCGTCGAGTTCGGCGCTGGCTCGGGCACACTCGCGCTCTCGATACTCGAAGGACTCCGCCGCCACGGACGTGACGATCTCCTCGACGCCGTCCGCTACACGCCGGTCGAGACGAACCCGCATCGGCTCGCCGACCTGCGCCGCCGAATTCGATGAAGCCGGCCTGAGCGAACGATTGGACGCCGGCAGCCTTGCGGCAGGCCGACAGCCCGACGTCCTCTGCCGGCGGAACCTCATCGGCGGGGCGAAAGCCCGTCGTCGGGGTTCTCATTGCCAACGAGTTCCTCGACGCCCTGCCCGTCCATCGGGTCCTCGTCCGAGACGGCGTCCTGCGCGAGCTCTTCGTTTCCTGGCGCGACGACCACGTGTCCGGCTTCGTCCAGGTGATCGGCGAGCCGTCGACGCCCGAACTCGCCGCTCGGCTCGCCGAAGACGGGGTTGCTCTCGCGGAGGGCCAGGTCGCCGAGATCTGCCTGGAACTGGGGCCGTGGCTGGACGACTGCGCCGCCCGCCTGGAACGTGGCCTCGTCCTGATCCTCGACTACGGGTTCGAGGCGGCGGAACTCTACGGGCCGCGCCACCTCGCCGGAACGCTGCTCGGCTATCGGGCCCATCGCGTGGTGGAGGATCCGCTGACCGATCCCGGTTCGGTCGATCTCACCGCCCACGTGGACTTCAGCGCCGTTGCTCGCCTGGCGGAGAGGCGCGGGTTCCGGACCGTCTCGCTGGCCACGCAATCCGAGTTCCTCGTCGGCGCGGGGCTCGAAGTCGAGTGGCAGGCGTTCCGCGACTCGCCCGGGCTCGACGCGCCGGAGTACCTGCGGGCGCGAACCGCGATCCTCAGACTGCTCGACCCCCGCCATCTGGGCCGCTTCCGCGTCCTGGTCGCGGAAATGCCGGGCCCCTAAACCGCCACTCGAGCTCGACGCCCACATTACCTAGGCGCGAACGAAAAGCACCGCCTGGCCGTCGTCATACAACTCTTGCCATGCGGACAATTCAGCCAACCAGTAGGCCAGCGGCGTGGAGCAAGCGATGAACACCACGCTCACCTGGTGCTTTTCGAGGAATGGCTCCGGACTTTGCGTGACCTTGAAGACACCGACCGTTTCGGTGAGAAGGTCGTCCGTGAAGGCTTCTGAGGCGCCATAGAGGCCGCTCTGGACTCCGAGCTGGTCAGTAGAGATAGCCGGCCCAACCCGTATTCGTCGAGGACACGGAGGCCAGGATGATCGGCAGGTACGAGTCGGCCGCGGCCGCCGCGACGGGCTGCGTTTGGCTGGTGGCTTCGTCCTGCGCCGCTCTGTCGGAGAGCCGAACGCCAGCGAACGCGACGCAGCCCACCAGTACGACGACGGCGGCGAGGTTGAGGGCAACTGTGGCGGGACGGCGGAACGGACTTGGGTTGTAGCCCAGGCGGTCCAGGAGGGAGCGGGCGCCGGCGACGAGCCCTGGGGCCAGCAGAGGTATGCCGATCAGAGCGAATAGCAGGTCGTACCTCGTGGACTGCAGGGTCATGAGTAGCAGGCCGGCCGCGACGACAAGGCCGCGAGCATCCACACGTCGGGCGCCAAAGGCCAGGAGCGCCGGTAGGGCGACGATGAACAGTTGGAGACCGCGGGCGGTGGGATCCTGGAAGTTGGGCGAGCTCCATTCGTGGATAAGGCTCTGAACTGCCGGAGAGAAGACCGTCTGGAACGGGAAGACGTAGGCGGCGGCCCCGTAGGGATTGAGGACGGGCGCAATCAGGCTCAGGAGCAACACCACGAATACCGTCCTATCGGGCAGCCTTCGGCGTTCGAAAACGTCCCCCGCGATGAGCCCCGGCGATGAGGAGAAATGCCAGGAGAACCGAGCCCATATGGGTGTTCGCCCAGAGGAGGACCACGACGGGCAGCAACCAGATCAGGCGCCGTTCGCCGTTGACGAGGTATCCGTAGGCGATCCGCACGACGGCCAGCCCCCACAGGACCGTGAACAGTTGGAGCCGCGGACCCCAGTCCGGCGAGGCCACCGTAAATGCCGCGAGCATGAGAAGCGCCACTTCCATTGGCCGGCGAGTCGGGCCGAGGACCACTCGGCACAGGCTCAGGAAGAGCAGCCATATCGCCGCGATCACGCCGCCGAACAGCCACACCGATCCCAGCGGACCGAATCTGGACGAAGCGGCCATGAGGGCTTCGCCGAGCCACTCGTGGCTGATCCAGGTCGGCTTGTCGGCCAACCACGAGATCCACTGTTCGTGAGGGACGGCGCGATGGTCCAGGATCCAGTTGCCGACGGCGACGTGCCACCAGTAGTCGCCGTCCGTCTGAAGCAGCGTTAGCGACCGAACGACGGCCACGGATGCACTTGCCACGGCGAGAGCGGTGAGCGCGTCAGGCAGGCGCGGTCGGACGCTCGACATTCGAATCATCAGAAGATGACCCTCCCCTTCGTCCCACTCATCGGGCCCTGTCTGTCATCAGGGCTCGATTCCCACTCGTCAGGTCTCGATTTCGACTCGACGAGCACCTGACTTCGCCACTTTAGTCCACCCGGAGGCCCCTCTGCCGGAAAAGAGCAGGCCCGGATAAGCCACTTCCCGTATTGCGGAGATTGCCTTCGACTTGCGACCCTGTGCAACGCGGAGCGGGGGGAAACGCACTGGGGTCGGGGATGCAAATCGCCGGCCCCTCGCACCTCGCTTCCGATGAGATTGCTTTCTCGTGTGCCGTCACCAGTCTCTACCCCACTGGTGGCGATGCCGGGATACGCGGGCCGCACGTCGCCCCGAGCGGCCCGCTCCGGCTTTAAGAGGGGAAATCGTCGTCGGCCCCGCTGCCTGTCGCTTCACCTTTCGCGGACTCGGTTCCGCTGCGCGGGCCCCCCCACGGGGAAAAGCTACTCGAAGGGGTAGCCGGCCTGAAACACCGGGCCGATCGTCGGCCGCGAACGAAACCTGCTGATAGACTGCGGCTTGCTCGTGCGGAATCGGTGCCACAAACCGAATCCCGCGAGCTGCCTGGATACCCGCAACATACATCTCCGTCTCGCGGCTTCCGCACGCGAGTGAACCGGCTGGAGAGCGATGACCAGCGTCTGGTACGTAGTCGGCTTGGCCTTCGCTGGGGTCACGTTTGTATTCCTGACCATCGGCCTGGCCTGGTTGATCTCCCATCGCAATAGAGGCGACCGCCACAAGGGTCTGCCGTACGAGAGCGGCATCGACACGTATGGCGACACCTGGGGCCGATTCGCCCTTTCGTTCTATGTCTACGCCCTGCTCTTCGTCGCGTTCGACGTCGAAGTCGTCTTCCTCTTTCTGTGGGCAGTGGTCTTTCGGGATCTGCTCGTGGGCGGCCTCGTGAGCATGGGAACCTTTGTCCTCGTACTGCTGCTCGGCCTGGCTTATGCCTGGCGGAAGGGAGTCCTCACGTGGCGGTGAGCAAGTCGGCGAGGGGTGGGGGGTCCAGCGCAAGTGGCGGGAGTGGCGGCGGGATTACCGGCGGGATTGCCGTTCCTCGACGCCAGATCGCCCACGGCCGCGAGCTCGCACCGCTCGCGCCGGGTGAGCTCACGACGCCGATCGTCGTCCCAAATACTGTCTACAAACCGGCGAATCCACTCGCCTATCAGGGCGCTGGGAATGCCCAGCTGGAGAACACGCACCTGCGCGAGTACGGTGAAACGGACGCCGGCCGCGTCGATGACGCTCGCTGGGGCAAGCTCCAGGTGATCCCGACGAACGCGGACTACGTCCTGGAGCTCATCCGGGCCAACAGCCTGTGGCCGTTGCTTTCCGGCCTCGCCTGCTGCGCCTTCGAGATGATGTCCGCGGCCACGAGCAAGAACGACATGGACCGCTGGGGCATGTTCCCGTTCCGGGCCTCGCCCCGCCAGTCGGATGTGCTCATCGTCGCCGGGACGCTCACGACCAAGATGGCGGGCCCGTTGATTCGCCTCTGGGAGCAGATGCCCGAGCCCAAGTGGTGCGTCGCGATGGGCGATTGCACGGTTTCGGGTGGGAGATACAAGCGCAGCTACGCGGTGGTCCAGGGCATCGACCGGGTGATGCCCGTCGACGTGTATGTCCCGGGTTGCCCGCCGCGACCGGAAGGCCTCATCTACGGGATGCTCCAGCTCGGCCAGCTCGTGAAGGACCGCCGCGGTCATTGGAACGAGCGAAGCATCGGGCCCACAGTCCCGGACAAGATCTGACGATGGATCGAACGCTCAAGGCCCGCCTGGAGATCCGCCTCGGGACGTTCCTGCATGGCGGCGTCCGGCAGCGCTACGACGAGACGGAGATTCGGGTGGCGCCGGGCGACGTTCCGCAGGTCCTCACCATCCTCCACGACTCGATAGACCTGCGCTTCGAGATCCTCGCGGACCTCACTGGCGTGGACACCGGCAACGAGATGCAGGTCGTCTACCACCTCTGGAGTCCGGCTTCTACGGACTGGCTCCGGATCGTGGCCGAGGGCCTGCCGCGCGAAGATCCCCGGGCCCCGTCCGCGACTTTCCTCTGGATCGGCGCGGAGTGGCTCGAGCGCGAGGCCTACGACATGTTCGGCATCGTCTTCGAGGGCAACCGCGACCTACGCCGGATCCTGATGCCGGCGGACTACATGAGCTTCCCGCTCCGCAAGGACTTCCTCCTCGCCGACGACGCGTCGCGTTCGACGGGCGGCGGAGTCCGTCATGCCGAGCGTCCCTCCCGGCCGGCGACGCTGGCGGACCAGGTTCCGGGCTCGCCCGGCGATTCCGGCATCCGACGAGCACCGGTGAGCTGAGGTACGACATGCCCAACCGCCCACCACACGTCGATCCGGCCGGCAGCGCGTCCCGCGCTTCGACCGAACGCACGGCCGAAGCCGGAAACGCGACGCCGCTTCACTTCGACTCGGCCGACGATCCTCGTGTAGTCCTCGAGCGCGACATCGGCTCCGAGCTCTACGAGCCCATACCGCCGTTCCCCACTCGGACCGAGCGCGAGGGCGAGTTCTACTCCCTCGCCGACGGCCAGATGTTCCTGAACGTGGGCCCTCAGCATCCGGCCACGCACGGCGTCCTCCGTCTCGTCCTCAAGCTCAGCGGCGAGCAGATCGTCGACGTGGATCCGGTCATCGGGTACCTGCACCGCGGCGTCGAGAAGATCTGCGAGAACTCGGACTACTACCACGTCATCGACCAGGTCGACCCGCTCGAATACCTGAGTTCGCTCTTCCAGGAGTGGCCGGCGGTCATGGCCTTCGAGAAGCTCATGGACGTGGAGGTCCCGCGGCGCGCGGAGTACATCCGAGTCCTCACCGGCGAGCTGCTCCGGATCTCCAGCCACACGCTGTACATGGGGTTCATGGCCCTGGACCTCGGCGGCCTGACGCCCATCCTGTACGGCTTCATCGAGCGGGACGAGATCGTCGAGATGCTCGCCTCGATCACGGGCGCCCGGATGCTCTTCAACTACTTCCGGATCGGCGGGGTGAACGGCGACCTCAACCACGAGTTCATGAGCCGGCTCGGCGACTGGATGAGCCGCGCCGGCAAGCAGGCCGAGGCGATCACCGGGCTGCTCAACGAGAACGAGGTCTTCGTCCGGAGGATGCGCGGCGTCGGCGTGATGGACCGCGGCACGGCCCTTCGCTACGGCGTCACCGGGGCCAACATCCGGGCCTCCGGCGTCCCCTTCGACGTCCGCCGGACGCACCCGTACAGCATCTATCCCGAGCTGGACTTCAACATCCCGACCCGCGAAGAGGGTGACTCACTGGCCCGCTACCTGATGCGGGTGGACGAGATCAGGGAGTCGATCCGGATCATCGACCAGTGCCTCAACGAGATGCCCGACGGCCCGATCATGGCCAAGCTGCCGAGGCTCCTGCGGCCGAGGCCGGGACGTGCCTGGGCGGCGGTCGAGGCGCCCCGAGGAATGCTGGGCGTCTACGCCATCAGCGACGGCTCGGACCAGCCGTTCCGGTTCCGCATCCACGACCCGAGCTTCATGCACCTCGAAGTGGTGCCGGCGCTGCTGCCGGGCAATCTTCTCGCCGACACGATGGCTGTGGTGTCGTCACTCGACCCGGTGATGGGCGGTGTCGACCGATGACCGACCGACCGAGCCGCCGACGGCGAACGAACGACCAGGCGAACGAGCCGGCTCCCGCGCCGGCCGAAGTGCCCGTGCCGGTCGAGGTGCCCGTGCCGGCCGAAGTGCCCGCGCCGGCTGAAGTGCTGGCCACCGAGCCCGCGCCGCCGGCCGTCTCGCGCGGCATGGCCGCTCTGGCCGCGTTCCGAAGCTACGCCTGGGACCATCTGACGCCGCTGGAACGGGTCGTCTTCATCCTCGTGCCGGCCAGCGTGCTGGCCGCCGTCGCGATCGCGGTCGTCCTCGTCTATGGCGGCCCACCGCTGCTGGACTTCCTCGGCGCGAACCTGCCAATCGTGCGGTTCATCGTGGCCATCACCGCGATCCTGCTGATGACGGTTCCCACGGCATTCGTGATCATCTATCTCGAGCTCAAGGTCATCGCCCGGATGAACCTCCGAATCGGGCCCAACCGGATCGGCCCCATCGGTGCCGCCATGAGCGTCTTCCACGGCCTGAAGGTGCTCTCGAAGGAGGACTTCCCGCCCACCGGCGCGGACGTCGGCATCTTCACGCTCGCGCCGCTCGTGACCTTCCTCGCGAGCGTCATGACGCTCCTGGTCATTCCTTTCGCCCCGGCGCTCGTGGGCCAGGATCTCAACATCGGCCTGCTGTACTTCTTCGCCCTCGGCGGCTTGAGCGTGGCCGGATTGCTGATGGCCGGCTGGTCGAGCTTCAACAAGTACTCGCTTCTGGGCGGCCTTCGGTCCGCGGCGCAGATGGTCAGCTACGAGATCCCGCTGACCCTCTCGGTCGTGGGCGTGATCATCCTCGCCGGGACGATGAGCCTCAACCACATCGTCCTCTCGCAGTCCGGCTCGATCCTGGACTGGTTCGTCTTCAAGCAGCCACTCGCGGCCTTGATCTTCTTCATCGCCGCAACCGCGGAATCGAACCGGACCCCGTTCGACCTGACCGAAGCCGACTCGGAGATCGTGGCCGGGTTCGCGACCGAGTATTCGGGCATGCGGTTCGGCTTCTTCTTCTTCGCCGAATACGTCAACGTGTTCATCGTCTCGGCCCTGACAGTCACCCTGTTCGCGGGCGGCTGGACGGCGCCGTTCAACTGGCCCCGGCCCATCAACCTCAACTTCTTCGATCCGTTCGCCCTCGGGCCGCTCGCCTGGTTCGCCATCGTCCTGACCGTGTTCTGGTTCGGGACGCTCTTCTTCGCCGTTGTGGTGAGGCTGCTCGGCGGCCGAAGCTGGGGCATTCTGGACGCGATCCCGATGGGCTTGCTCGTGCTGGTCGGCGCCCTGGTCGGTCTCGTCGGCCTCGCCTGCTTCATCTCGATCGACTGGATCCGCGATCTGACCTGGTTCATGGGCAAGACCTATTTCTTCGTCTTCGTCTTCGTCTGGATGCGAGCCACTCTGCCGCGAGTCCGCGTCGACCAGCTGATGGGCTTCGCCTGGAAGTGGCTGCTGCCCGCTTCGCTCCTCAATCTCTTCGTGACGGCCACCGCCGTCGTCCTGTTGAATCGGTGAGGGCACGATGAGCTTCGTACCCGGACTCGGCATCGCCAAGGGCATGGCCCTGACGCTGCGCCGCTTCTTCGAGCCAAAGGCCACGATCCAGTACCCGGAAACGGAGCCCGATGTCGCGGTCCGGTTCCGCGGCCGCCTCCAGCTGCTCTACGACGAGTCGGGCAATCTCAAGTGCGAGACGTGCTTCCAGTGCGCCCAGGCGTGCCCCGTCGAGTGCATCGACATGGGCGGCTTCGACACGCTGGGCCGCTTCCACGTCCACTGGGGCGAGGCCGAGACGTACGGCGAGCGGCGCGAGGAGTCGGCCATGCGGCGCTCCGGGCGGCCGGTCCCGGATCCTGCCTACACCCACTTCCCGAACATCGACGTCGCGGCCGTGGACCGCATCGCCCTGGAGTTCGACTTCGACCAGAAACGGACGCTGCCGATCCTCGAGGCGATCGAATTCAGAGTACGGCTATCTGCCGGCCGCGGCGCTCAAGCGTTACAGCCAGGTTTCCGGGGCCCCGTACGCGCTGCTCTACGGCACGGCGAGCTACTACCGCCATCTCCATCTCGAAGACGCGGGCTCGACGATCGGCGTCTGCGCCTGCCCCTCCTGCGCCCTTGCCGGAGCCGGCCAGATCGCCCGGGCACTCGCCGACGAACTGGGCACGGAGGTCGGCCGGAAACCCGAGACCGGGCACCTGACTCTCGAATATCTGCCGGTCCACATCGCGGGTGCGGCTTCGCCGCTGATCGCCCTCGACGGTGCGCCGCAGGAGGTCACTCGGGCCGGCGTGGCGGCCTGGGTTCGAGCCCTCGCCTCTGGAGCCGCGGCCGGCGCGGCGTCATCGAAACCCGCCGGAGCGCGCCGCCGCGCCGCAGGCCCGGACGCTCCCACACCCGGTCGCTCGCGGAGGCCTCAGGCATGACCAACGCCGTGATGCTCCAGAGCCCCGCCCGCTTCCCTCGAGTGCTCCTGCCCGCCAATCTGCCGTCCAATCCGACGGACCTGGAAGCGGCCCAGGCGAGTGGCTGGTTCTCGGCCCTCCGGCACGCCATCACCGAGCTTCGGCCGGAGGGCGTGATCGCGGCACTCTCCGCCTCCGGGATGCGCGGCCGCGGCTCTCCGGGCGTGCCGCTCGGCGACAAGTGGGAGTCATGCGCCCGCGCCCAGGGTGATCGCAAGTACGTCGTCGTCAACGCCTTCCAGTCGGATCCCGCGGTCCTGACGGACCGCATCCTCATCGAGCGCAATCCATACGCCGTCTTCGAGGGCGCGGCGATCGCCGCGTTCACCGTCGGGGCGCAGGAGATCATCTTCGCGGTGCGGACCGAAGCCACGGACGCCATCCGGACGCTCGAATCCGCGATCGCCATCGCCCGCCAGGCGGGCTATCTCGGCGACAACGTCCTTGGCACGGGCCTGGAGATTCAGGCTTCGGTTCGAGCCCTCGAGGGCTCCTACATGCTCGGCGAGGAAACGGTCCTGCTCAAAGGCCTCGAAGGCCGGCGAGGCCAACCCGAGCAGCAGCCGCCGTACACCACGACCCGCGGCCTCTTCGGCAAGCCAACGCTCATCCATGGACCTCAAACCTTCGCCGCGATACCCACGATCGTGAACGGCGGCAACGACGCCTTCGTGGAGACGTCGGCCCGCGCGTTCGCCGGCACCGTGCTCGTCCAGATATCGGGCGCGGTGGTCCAGCCCGGCATCGCCGAGGTTCCGTTCGGTGTCACGCTCCGCGAAGTGCTCGACACCGCGGGCGGTGTGCTGTCCAACCGCAAGCTCAAGGCCCTCCTCGTCGGCGGGCCTACCGGCGGCCTCATTCCGCCGGCCGCGCTCGACACGACCTTCGACCACGGCTCGCTCCAGAAGGCGGGCGCGCAGATCGGTTCGGGTTCGATCGTGGTCGTCGACCAGGATTCCTGTCTCGTAGACCTGGCGGCCACGCTGACCCGCTACTCCGCCGACCAGGCCTGCGGCAAGACGATCCCCTGCCGGATCGGGCTGCGCCGCATGGCTGAGATCGGGCAGCGCTTCTGCGATGGACTGCCGCGCGGCGACGACGTCGCGCTTCTCAACGACCTCGCCTCCGACATCGTCGAGAGCGCGCTCTGCGATCACGAGCGGCGCGCGACTCTCATCCTCACGAGCCTCGCGCGCAACTTCCGCGACGAGCTCGACGCCCACATCGTCCGAAACACATGCCCGGCTGGGGTCTGCCGTCCCAAGGCAGGCGCTCGTGCCGGCGCGGCTTCTTGAGGCGTCCCATGCGTGATCCGAATCCCCGCCCGAGCCCCGCTTCCCCGCCCGGCGGCAAGCCGCCTCGCAAGCGTTCGACAGGACGCGAAGGACAAGCGGACTCGAACGCGAGCAAAGCCCCGCCACCGCCGCCCGCGACCGACGCGCTCCCGGCCGCCGGCACGGCGCCCGCGCTCGGAACCTCCGTTTCGGGACAGGGCTCGGCGTCCGCAACGGCCGCAGCGACGGCCGATGCCCGATCCGGCGTCGCCACGATCTCTTCGATCAACCCGCTCGCCCCGGCATCCGCCGCGACGCAATCGCTCCTGAGCCCCGCCGACAGCCCCGAGCTGAACCTGCGGTACCTGCGGCCCGCGCCAAACCAGAAGGAAACCTGGAACCGCCAGGCCGGCCCGTGTGGACAGCCGGCCCGACGACAAGGCCCCCATCGACACGGTCTTCCCGCTCGACGAGTCTCGCGCGGAGCGCCTCATCACTACCCAGGCGCCGCAGCGTCCCGTCTCGACGCCCCTCTTCCAGATCCAGGTCGACGGCCGGACCGTGCCCGTCTCCGAAGGCCAGACGATCCTCGAGGTCTGCCGGGCCAACGGCATCGAAGTCCCGACGCTCTGTTACGAGCCCAAGCTGCCCGGGCTTCGGCGCCTGCCGGATGTGCGTCGTCGAAGTCGAGGGCGAGGAGCATCCGCCGATCTCGTGCTCCCGCGCCGCGGAGCCGGGCATGGTGGTCCAGACCCAGACCGAGAAGGTCCGCCGCCTCCGCCGCACCAACCTCGAGCTGATCTTCTCGGACCACAACGCCTACTGCCTGCCGCCCTGCCAGAACAAGTGCCCGAGCCACATCGACATCCCGGGCTTCCTCAAGGCCAACGCGGAGGGCAACTTCCGCGAGTCGGCGCGGATATTCAAGCGGACGATCCCGTTCCCCTCGATCCTCGGGCGCGTCTGCCCGGCGCCGTGCGAGGAGCACTGCCGGCGCGACGAGGTCGACGAGGCGATCGCCATCCGCGACAGCCACCGCTATGCCGGCGACATCGTGCTGCGCGAGCAGAAGGAAGGCATCGCGCCGCCACTGCCGTTCGAGACCGAGCCCAAGAGCGGCAAGCGAGTGGCGGTCGTCGGCTCCGGACCCGCCGGCATGTCCGCGGCCTACTACCTGCTCATGTCCGGCCATGACGTGACCGTTATGGAGAAGGATCCGGAGCCCGGCGGGATGCTCCGCTACGGCATTCCCGAATACCGGCTGCCCAAGGCCGACGTCCTCGATCCTGAGTACGAGGCCGTCTGGCGGCTCGGCGGCCGGCTCGAATGCAACAAGATGCTGGGCAAGGACTTCTGCCTGGAAGACCTCGAGAAGGAAGGCTACGACGCCACGGTCGTGGCCCTTGGCTGCTACACGACCAACAAGCTCAGCGTGCCCAACGAGAATGCCGATGGCGTCATCGACGGGCTCGAGTACCTGCGGACGGCCTCGCTCGGCCTGCCGTATCCGGGCCACAAGGGCACCCGCGTAGTGGTCGTGGGCGGTGGTTTCACGGCCATGGACTGCAGCCGCACCTCCGTTCGCCAGGGCGCCAAGGAGATAACGCTCGTCTACCGGCGCGACATGAAGGACATGCCGGCCGAGAGCGAAGCTCACGAGGCCCTCGAAGAGGGTGTCAAGATGATCTTCGAGGCCGGACCCACACGGGTCGTGGTGGACGGCGGCAACAAGGTCACCGGCATCGAGTTCATCCGCATGCAGCCGGGCGAACCGGACGCTTCGGGCCGCCGCCGCCCCGAGCCCGTCAAGGGCAGCGAATTCGTCATCGAGTGCGACCGCGTCCTGCTCGCCATCGGCCAGACGCCGGACCTCTCGTGGATCGGCGAGGGCGACGAGGGCGTCGCGGGCAACCGCGGCAGACTCAAGGCCGACGCCGTGACCTTCGAGACCGGCCGGTCCGGCGTCTTCGGCACCGGGGACGTTCGGATCGGATCGGCAACGGTCGTCCAGGCAGTCGCCGAAGGACGCCGCTGTGCCTACGCGGTGGATGCGTACCTGAAGGGCAACGACCTCTCCGAGTTGCGCGAGCGCCAGACCCTCGCCGAAGTCCAGCCCACGTTCCTCTCGATCGTGCCGTTCACGGACGAGCCCAAGGAAGCCCGCCACCGCCTCAAGTCGCTGCCCCCCAAAGAGCGGAGCAAGAACTACGACGAGTACGAGATCCCATATACGGCGGCCGAAGTCATGGCCGAGTCCACGCGCTGCCTGCAGTGCACGTGCGAGGCGCTGGGGAACTGCGATCTCCGCCGACTCGGTATCGAGTACGGCACGACGCTGCCGAACCTCGAGCCCGCCAACGACCAGGGCGCGGGGTTCCGAAGCGTCTCCGAGAACCGTTTCACGGGCGCCAACCACGACTACATCCGCGACGACAGCCACGCCTTCATCCTGCGCGAGCCGTCGCGCTGCATCGACTGCGGCCGCTGCGCCACCGTCTGCGCCGAGGTCGTGGGCGCCGCCTGCTACGACTTCATGCGCACCGGCTTCGACACGCTCGTGACGACGCCGCTCGACATGAGCCTCAACGACACTCCGTGCGTTTCCTGCGGCCGCTGCGCCGAGACGTGCCCGACCGGCGCCCTGATGCCCAAGCCGCGCGTCCTCGACAAGTACGACGTGGACGAGAGCCGCTGCATCCTGTGCGGTATCTGCGTAGACGCCTGCCCGTACGATGCCCTTCGCGACGGCCAGGACAACGAGCTTTCCCACACGTCCGCGCCAACCCGCAGATCGACCTGATGGCGCTCGCCGACGTCGAGCGCGAGACCGAAGTCACCTACATCCAGCGCGAGCGCGACTGGATCGCCCGGGCCACGCCGAAGGACGCCTTCAGGTTCCGAACTACGACCTGCCCGAGCTGCCGGCCTCGCTCGTGGCACGGGCGGCTCAACGGGTCGAGTGGCGGGAACGGCCACGGCCGGCGCTCGGAGCGGGCGCAAACCATGATCTGGAACGCAGGGCCAGCAGAGGAGGAAAGCGGGCGATGCCGATAGGCGACTCGATCCCGTTCACGTCGATCCGCTGGGACGACGTTCTCTTCCTGGGCTCTCGGCGCATGCTGCTCGGCTCCGCGCTCCTGGTCGTGACGCTGCGCGACATCATCCGCTGCGGCATCGCGCTGATCGCCTCGTTCGCCGTCCCTGGCCGGGATCTACGTGATGCTCGGCAATCCGATCGTGGCGGCCACGCAGGTGCTCGTCTACATCGGCGCGATCAGCGTCCTGATCCTCTTCGCGATCATGCTGACCCAGACCAAGAACGCGCCCGTGCGGCTGGTCTTCCAGACCCAGGCCTGGGCCGCGGCCGTGGCCGCGGTCGTGGTCGGGGCGGTGATCGTGGCGGCGATCCTGGCCACGACCTGGCCGGCCGAGGACCACGTGTCTCGCCACGTCAACCCCGGACGTCGGCCAGCTGCTCTTCCACGACTACGTGCTGCCGTTCGAGGTCGTGTCAGCGTCCTGCTGACCGCCGGCCGTGGTCGGCGGCGTCTACCTGGCCCGCCGCGAGCCCGAGCCCGAGAGGAGGACCAGCTGTGAGCAACTCGCTCGACTCCTACCTCGTCCTCTCGGGGCTGCTCTTCGCCATCGGCACGTTCGGCTTCCTGGCCCGCCGCAACGCGATCAGCATGCTCATGTCCATCGAGCTGATGATCAACGCGGTCAACCTGACGATCGTGGCCTTCGGCGCCTTCGTCGCGAGCTGCAGGTCCACGCGGCGGTGATCGCCCTGCTCGTCATCGCGGTCGCGGCGGCCGAGGCCACGGTTGGCCTGGCGATCGTCATCGCGATCTTCCGGAACCGGAAGACGCCGCTCGTCGACGAATACGACAGATGAGGGAGTAGCGCAGATGACGCCGCTTATCCCGCTCATTCCGCTGCTGCCGCTCCTCGGCTTCGCCGCTGACCGGGCTGTTCGGGCGGGCTTCCCGAAGGACATCCACCCGTCGCCGTCGGGTCGGTCGTCGCCTCGTGGGTCATCGCCATGGTCGTCGTCTTCGGCGCGCTCGCCCACGCTCGGCATCGCCGCCGAGGGCGTCGGCGTCACGCTCTGGACCTGGATCCCGGCGCTCGGCTTCACCGCGGACATGGGCTTCTTCGTCGATCCGCTGACGGCCTGCCTGCTGATCGTGGTCACGACGATCGGCATGCTCGTCCACTTCTACTCGATCGGCTACATGGCCCACGACCCGGGCCGCTGGCGCTTCTTCGCCTACCTGAACCTCTTCATGTTCTCGATGCTGATGCTGGTCCTGGCGGACAACTTCCTGCTCGTCTTCGCCGGCTGGGAGCTGGTGGGCCTGTGCAGCTATCTGCTGATCGGCTTCTGGTACACCCGCCGGTCGCGGCCGACGGCCGCCAAGAAGGCGTTCCTCGTCAACCGCGTCGGCGACATGGGCTTCGCGCTCGGGATCATGGCGATCTGGACGCAGCTCGGCACGCTGAACATGCAGGAGGTCTTCGCGCAGTTCGGCAGGTGCCGCGCGAGTGGCAGGTCGCGATCGCGCTGCTGATCTTCTGCGGCGCCGTGGGCAAGAGCGCCCAGTTCCCGCTCCACGTCTGGCTGCCGGACGCGATGGAAGGCCCCACGCCGGTCTCCGCCCTCATCCACGCCGCCACGATGGTCAACGCCGGCGTCTATCTCATCGCCCGCTGCAACCCGATCTTCGGCGCGGTGCCGGGCGTCATGGTCGTCGTCGCCGCGATCGGCATCTTCACCGCCATCCTCGCGGCCTCGATCGCCTTCACCCAGACCGACATCAAGCGCGTCCTGGCCTACTCCACGCTGTCGCAGCTCGGCTACATGTTCGCCGTCGCTCGGCGTCGGCGCGTGGACGGCGGCGATCTTCCACCTCATGAGCCACGGCTTCTTCAAGGGCCTGCTCTTCCTCGACTCGGGCTCGGTCATCCACGCCGTCGAGCGACGAGCAGGACATGCGCAAGATGGGCGGCCTCGCGAAGAAGATCCCGATCACCTACGGACGATGCTCGATCGGCTCGGTCGCGATCGCCGGCGTGCCGCCGCTGGCGGGCTTCTTCTCCAAGGACGAGATCCTGGCCGGCGCGCTTCAAGGACGGCTTCCTGTGGGTCTGGGCGATCGGCTTCGTCGTCGCCGGCATGACCGCGTTCTACATGTTCCGGCTCATGGGCATGACCTTCTGGGGCCAGAGCCGCGTCGATCCGGAGGTGGAGCACCACATCCACGAGTCGCCGCCGTCGATGACGCGGCCGCTCATCCTGCTCGCGATCCCGGCGGTCTTCCTGGGCATGCTCATCGGCTTCCCGCCGGAGAGCGGCCTGATCCACCAGTGGCTCGCGCCGGTGTTCGAGCACACGATCGCCGCGAGCGGCCGGACCGAGGCAGCCTACAACTTCTTCGGCATCGACGGCGCGCTGGCGATCGCCACCACGGCCCTCGTGGCCGTCGCGATCGTGGTCGCGTGGCGGCTGTTCGGCGTCAACATGCCGTCGCTCGGCCTGAAGGCGGAGCCGCGCCCGGACCGCGTCCGCGAGATCAGCCGCCCGCCCGGGCTCGCCGAGCTGTACCGCGGCTCCTCGCACAAGTGGTGGTTCGACGACATCAACAACCTCCTGTTCGTCGTCTGGGGCGGCAAGCTCGCCGCCGCGGCCTGGTGGTTCGACCGGACCGTCGTCGACGGCACGGTCAACGGCGTCGGGCGCGGTGACCGACGAGCGCGGGCATGCTCCTGCGCCGAGTCCAGACCGGCCGCGTCCAGAACTACGCGCTGGGCATCGCCTTCGGCCTGATCGCGATGGCCGCCGGCTACCTCGTCATCGCGGCTCGGTAGGAGGACGAAATGACGGCCTGCCGATCCTGAGCCTGATCACGTTCACGCCGCTCGTCGGCGCGGTCGTCGTCGGCGGTGCTGCCGGACCGCCGCGACGACCTGATCCGGCGGATGGCGCTCGGCTTCGCGCTGCTGGCCTGGTTGATCTCGATCGGGCTGGTCCTGTCGTTCGCGTTCGGCGGCGCCCGCAGGCCGCTGCCCGTCGCGCCCTCGCCGCAGCCCGTCGGGCAGTTCCGCTTCGCCGAGGCGCTCAACTGGATCCCCACCTTCGGCATCCAGTACAAGGTCGGCGTCGACGGCCTGTCCGTCCTGATGGTCCTGCTGACGACGACGCTCTCGTGGATCAGCATCCTCGCCAGCTTCGGCCCGATCAAGGACCGCCTCAAGGGCTACATGATCAGCTTCCTCGTCCTCGAGGTCGGCATGATCGGCGTCTTCGTGGCGATGGACCTCTTCCTGTTCTACATCTACTGGGAGATCGTCCTCGTCCCGATGTACCTGATCATCGGCATCTGGGGCGGCGCGAACCGCATCTACGCCACGATGAAGTTCGTGCTGTACACGCTCGTCGGCTCGCTGCTGATGCTCGTCGCGATCCTGGCCACCGCGTTCGCTACCAGGTCGGCCACGGCGGCTCCTGGGCCGGCGCCTTCGACTACCAGCAGCTGCCAGCGTTCGCGGCCGCGGGCGGTTCGGGCACGAGCTCCAGATCGGCGCGTTCCTGGCGCTCTTCCTCGCCTTCGCGATCAAGGTCCCGATGTTCCCGTTCCACACCTGGCTGCCCGACGCCCACACCGAGGCGCCGACCGCCGGCTCGGTCATCCTCGCCGGCGTCATGCTCAAGCTCGGCGCCTACGGGCTGATCCGCTTCGCCGTGCCGCTCTTCCCGTAGGCGGCCCACACGTTCGCCTGGCCGATCATCGTCCTGAGCATCATCGCCATCGTCTACGGCGCGATCGTCTCGATCGTCCAGCCGGACCTCAAGCGCCTGGTCGCCTACAGCTCGGTCAGCCACATGGGCTTCGTGACGCTGGGCATCTTCGTGTTCACGCCGGCGGCGCTCCAGGGCGCGATCCTCCAGATGCTCAACCACGGCCTGATCACCGGCGGGCTCTTCCTCCTCGTCGGCGTCGTCTACGAGCGAACCCACGACCGAACGATCGCCAAGATGGGCGGCCTGGCGGCGACGATGCCGATCTGGGCCACGGTCTTCGGCTTCTTCATCCTCGCCTCGGCCGGGCTGCCCGGCCTGTCCGGCTTCGTCGGCGAGTTCCTCGTCTTCGTCGGCTCGTTCGGCGTCGCGCCGGTCATCGCCGTCGCCTCGATCATCGTCATGGTCCTCGCGGCCACGTACCTGCTCTGGATGTTCCAGCGGGTCGCCTTCGGCGAGCTGTCCGAGTTCCTGCGCGGGCTCGGCGGCCACCTGACCGACATGACCGGCATGGAGTGGTGACGCTGCTGCCGCTGGGCGTCGGGATCGTGGTGCTCGGGCTCTTCCCGAGCCTCGCCCTCGATCTCCTGCGCGTCCCGCCCAGGCTTCCTCGCGGCCGTCGGCGGCCTCGGGGGCATGAGAGGAGTGGAGGACTCGATGAGCTGGTCCGACCTGGGGACCATCGCCCCGATCGTCGTCGCGGTCCTGGTGGCCGCGGCGATCCTCATCGTCGACATGGCGGTCCCGGCCGCCGCGCATGCGGTCCTCGCCACCGCGCTGGGCGGCCTGGCGATCGTCGCCGGAGTGACGCTCCTCCAGGCGGGGCACACGGGGACGGCCTTCGGCGGCGCCTACTCGCTCGACAACCTGACCGTCTTCCTGGACATGCTGTTCGTGGTCATCGCGGCCCTGACGATCCTGTTCGCGGTGGACTACCTGGAGCCGCGCGGCCTGCCGATCGCCGAGTTCGCCGCCGTCCTCGTCTTCGCGGTCACCGGCGCGATGCTCATCGCCGCTTCCACGGACCTGCTGCTGCTCTTCGTCGCCCTCGAGCTGATGGTCCTGCCCGGCTACATGCTCGCCGGCTTCGCGCGCCGCGACCCGTACTCCACCGAGGGCGCGATCAAGTACTTCCTGCTCGGCTCGTTCTCGAGCGCGATCCTGCTCTTCGGCCTGGCCTACGTGTGGGGCATGACCGGCACGACGCGCGTCGACGGCGTGGCCGCCGCGCTGGCGGCGGACGCGGCTGCGGCTCGATCCCGGCCGGACTGGCCATGGGCCTCGCCTTCATGACCGCCGGCGTGGCCTTCAAGATGGCCGCCGTGCCGTTCCACTACTGGACGCCGGACGCGTACCAGGGCTCGCCGACGCCGGTCACCGCCTACCTGTCGGTCGGGCCGAAGGTCGGCGCGTTCGCCATCGCGTTGCGGCTCTTCGTGGGCGCGCTGGCGCCCGTCAAGGCCGACTGGCTGCCGGTGGTGATCGTCCTGGCCGCCGCCACGATGACCCTGGGCAACCTGGTCGCGATCACCCAGGACAACGTCAAGCGGATGCTCGCCTACTCGTCGATCGCGCACACCGGCTACATCCTCGTGGGTCTGGCGGCGTACGCGGGCGGGCAGCCGAGCGGCCTGACGCGATCCTGTTCTACGGCGCCGCCTACACGTTCATGAACATGGGCGCCTTCGCGGTGATCGCCGCGCTCCAGCGCCGGCCGGGCGTCTCGAGCCAGATCTCCACGTTCGCGGGCCTGGGCCGGCGCGATCCGTGGCTCGGCGCGCTGATGGCGCTCTTCCTGCTGTCGCTGACCGGCATCCCGCCGCTCGCCGGGTTCTGGGCCAAGGCCTACGTGATCCTGGCCGCGGTCCAGGCCGGCGGCTGGCTCACGGCCCTGGCCGTCCTGGCGATGGTCAACGCCGCGGCGGCGGCGTTCTACTACCTGCGCGTGGTCGTGTACATGTACATGCGCGACCCGACCGAGGAGGGCCGGCCGGCGGCCCGGGCATGCTTTTCCGCGCCGGACTGCTGGTCACGGGCGTGGTGACCCTCATCTTCGGCCTCTTCCCGGCGATCCTGACCGCGGCGGTCAACGCCGCCAACGTCTTCCACGGGTAAGCGGCCCGTTTGCCGGGCGGTAACGTCTTCCACGGCGAACCGGCCCGTTTGCCGGGCGGCCGAAGCGCGCCGAAGTCGCGCAGCTGAAGACGCGGAGCCCGACCTGCGCGACCGGGCCTACTGTCGCCGAACGGGGCGATCGACTGCGACGGCCCGGCGATCTGGATCGTGCCCGACGGAGCCGCCGTGACGACCGGCAGCGGCGTCGGGGAGTTCGTGGGGAGGATGACGCGGTGGGTCGCGGCGGGACGCCGGATTGACGCCCGGCCAGGCCACGACGACGGCGACGGCCAGAAGGAGCGCCGCGAGGATGCCGCCCACGGCGCCGAGAACGAGGGACATGCGGTTGGACATGTGCGCAGGTTACCAGGAACGGCCGTCCCCGTCTCGATGCCTCGCGCATTCTCTGCAATATCGAGGGCGCTCCCCGACGGCACGCGGACGGTCCTGCTAGGATGCCGACCGATGTGTCGAATCCGTTCAACCCTTCGGCCCGTCTACCGCGCGGCGACGGGCCGATCGCCAGGGTCCTGGGCGGGGGGAGGGGGACCTTTCCGGACTGGTGCCTGCGCTCTTCGCGGGGGCCGGGGTGTTCTTCGTCGTCGCCGGCCTGTTCAACTACTACAGCCCGTGGCCACGACCACGGCGCCTTTGGCGACCCCTCGCCAGCCTGTCGGTGCCGCCGTACACGCTCCCTCCGGTCGCCTCGGCCGGGCCTTCTCGGACGCGCGGCTCCCGCACTGGCCGTTGCCACCCGGGTCACGATCCCCGCTCTCGGCGTCGACCTGCCGGTCATCGCTCCGCCGCCCAACGAGCAATTCCCGCTCTGCGACGCGGCCGAGTTCCTGGTCCTCGGCGCGCCTTTCGGGTTTCCGGGCATGCCGCAGGCCACCTACCTCTACGCCCACGCCCGGGCCAAGATGTTCCGGCCGCTCCTCGTGACCTCGCGGGTGAAGACGGGAGCGGCCATGGTCGGCGATCTGGTCGAGGTCTACACGGACGACAACGAGGGCCACGTCTACCAGATCAGCGAGGTCATCCGTCACGTCCCGGCCGACAGCTCGTCCGACGCCTGCAGCGGCCGGAGTCACGACCGACCAGCTCTGGCTGCAGACGTCCGAAGGCCCCGCCGCGAGGTCGACCAAGCTCCAGGTCGTGGCCGAGCCGGTTGGAGTCCTGCCGGCGAGCCAACCGGAGGCTCACCCGTCCACCGCCACGGCACGTCTGCCCGGACGCGCCGGTCTGCAAGGCCGAGGGGCCAGGCGGCTGCCGCCGAAGTAGCCAGTCAGTCACCGAGCAGCGATCCCCGCAGAAGCAGCGTTTCCCAAAGGGCCGCGGTTGGATTTCGAGCCGGTAGACCACGAAAGTCTCCTCGCGGAGGGCCGGCGAGGGTGATTTCGGATGCTCGACGACATACAGCCGCGCCGTGCCGGGGGCCGCCACGTTCGCGAGCTGCTGCCAGACTGTGGAACCCACGAGCGCCGGCAGACCGTTTGTTCGGGGCCGATCTGGAAGCTGAGGGCATTGTCGGTGTAGCGCAGTAGCAGGTCCGCATCCGGATGCTGCCATAGCGCGCCGCTGTCCGAGCCTGCCGGTAGCGCCGGGATGACCCTATAGCCATCCACCCGAGCTGCCAGGAAGTCACGCAAGTATTCGTACGACTCGTCGGTGGCGAGCGGTGGGAAGTCCAGGATATCGATCGCCTGGCCCTGGATCGACTCCGGGTCGGTAATCAGCTTGTATCCCTGATCCATGGTCCTGGCGGCGTCGTCGCCGTACACCAGAACCACGGCGTTGCCTTCGGCAACCCACTCAGCTTCGCCGGGCCGGGCGACCCGTGGATCTATGGGGCAGGTCGTCGAGGCCTCAACTGCGGCCTCGGCTTCGGCGCGAGCCGCCGCTGTGGGAAAGACAGCCAGAAGGGCGAAACGCGGGTCGCCGCGGAGGTCGAGCACGTGGCTGGCCAACTGGCCGGGCAGCTGCTGACTTCGTCCACCACGCGGGTCAGGGGTGCGTTGGCCGAGGCGGGCGTCAGGTGTCTGATGAGGGGGAACAATATTCAGGGCCCGGTCGATGGACAGCGGCGAGGTCTGTGTTTGCGTGTCGGCAGACCAGACGACGGCGTCGACGACGAGCTCGCCCTCGCGCTGATGAACTCGGACTCCACGACGGACTGGCCTGCCTCGGCAGCGGGAGGGTAGCCTGGGTCATGGACCACGGGTTGTCATGGATTGGCCACGGCTCGCCCGACCGCTCCCAATCGTTGAGGAGGTTGTTGGCGCAGGCCGGGAGCAGAAGGTGGTCTGAACTGGCAGGCTCGACCGTCCCTTCCACGGCGCAACGCTGCAACGAACCATAGTCGAGCCAGCCTCCCACCAAAGCCGTCCGCCTAGATCCAGTCGATCCGGCGCAGGAACGCCACGGCCAGCGCCGGCGAGGGCGAGGCTCGCCACCGTCACGATCCAGAAGCCCGGGCCCTCGTCGACGCGAAACGCGACCTGGGCCTCGCTCATGCCGAAGATGCCGGCCATCGCCCCGATTCCTGCCACGACGACCGTCACGCCGGTCAGCCGCTTCATGATCAGCGACAGGTTGTTGTTGACCGTCGAGAGGTAGGTCTCCAGCGTCGCCGAGGCAAGCTCGCGGTAGGTGTCGAGCTCGTCCGTCAGGCGGATCAGGTGGTCGTAGGCGTCGCGGAAGTAGAGCCGCTCGGGTTCGGAGATGAACTTGTCCTCGCGGCTCGACAGGATGTTGAACATCTCCCGCTCGGGCGACGTGACGCGGCGGATCTGGATCAGCTCGCGCTTCAGCTCGAACAGCCGCTCCAGCAGTCGCCGGTCGGCCTCGCGACGACCCGGTCCTCCAGCGTCGTCGATCTCGTCGCCGAGCTGATCGAGAATCGGGAAGTAGCTGTCGATGACGTCGTCGGCCAGCGCCCACAGCAGGTGGTCCGGGCCCTTGGCCAGGACCTCGGCGAGGCCCGTCGCGCAGGTGGCGCGTCGCCGCGGATCCCACCAGTCGCTGTGGCTGGTCAGCAGGAAGCGCTCGCCCAGCACGAAGTCGAGCTCGCGCTCGTAGATCTCGCCGTCGTCGAAGCCCAGCGAGAACATGACCACGTGCAGCAGGTCGCCGACCTGCTCGAGCTTGGCCCGCTGGTCGCGCTCGGCAGATGTCCTCGACCAGCAGCGGGTGCAGCCCCAGGATCTCGGCCGATCCGGATCTTGAGGTCCGGCGTGGCGTCGGAGACGTCGATCCAGAGCCGCGCGCTTTCCCGGCCGAGAGCGCCGGGCAGCTCGGCCAGGGCCGGCTCGCCTTCCAACTGCGGAGCGTTGCCGACTCGATCACGACCAGCCGTACTCCGGGCCCGACGGCGTCGGGCCGGGGACGGCCGCGACCGGGCCGGCCCGTCCGAACGGCCGCCGGGGGCTCAGACCGGCGCGATGGCCGAGGTCGCGGCACCGCGGTCCTCGTTCGAGCCTCAGAAGGCGATTTCGCCACGTCCCATCTCCTCGCGCTGCGCGTTCGCGAACGTCGCCTTCCGCCGCTCGCATGACGAACCCGCAGCACCAGCGCCGGCACCGACCGCGATCAGCGTAACCACCGCCGCGACGCAGGAAGATGCCGACCATGATCGTCGCCGCCTTGCTGGCCGCCCATTGCTCGAGCGCCTGGGCGACCAGGCCGTCGTTCATCGATCGGTCGCGCAGGTAGGCCGGGATGTACTGCTTGTACGCGTCGCCGCGACCGTAGATCTCGTTGCGAGAGGCGCGTGATCGTCGTCGAGCCGTAGGCCGTGAGCGCGGCCATGCCGACGGCCATGCCGATCATCCGGGCCACCGTGACGGTCGCCGAAGCCGCGCCGAAGGCCGCCCGGCCGGCCGCTTCGACCGCCGCCGTCGAGCGCGGCGTGACCGTCAGCCCGAAGCCGAGGCCGAAGACCGCCGCCGAGACGGCGCAGGCGTCTGTCGGGGCACGTCGGGCGTCCACGTCGACATCCAGGCCAGCCGCCCGCGCTGATCGCCAGGCCGACGAGCGTCAGCAGCGCAGCGAGATGCGTCGCGCCAGGAACCCGGACGCCAGCGCGCCGACCGCCATCGCCCCGGCGATCGCCCCCAGCACGACGCGCTGCTCGTCCGGGCCGCCGTACAGGACGCGGTCCACGAAGACCGCCCCGCCGACGATCGCCGTCGCCATGCCGTAGCCGGTCAGGAGCGAGATCAGCGCGGCCGAGCTGAAGACGCGATCGGCGAAGAGGCGCGGATCCAGGAACGGGTCGAGCCGGTGGAAGCCCGTGCCAGACGGCCAGCAGACCGGCCGCGACGCCGACGCCGATGAGCGCCGCCACGGCGATCTCCGTCGGCACGCCGAAGACCTCGTCGGCGTTGCCGACGAGCGTCGTCCCGGCCAGGATCGCGGCCAGCGCCGAAGCGTGAAGAGCAGCGCCCCGAGCAGTCGACCCGGGCGGCTGGCGCCGCGTGTCCCAGCCGCGCTGGCGGCCCAGGCGATGGCCAGGCCGCACATGCCGATCGGGACGTTGACGTAGAAGACCCAGCGCCAGGCCGGGGCGACGGTGCGTCACCGAGCGGCCCGCCGGAGATGCCCATGTTGGCCAGCGCCGTCTCGGGATGGACCGTCTCGAGGACCGCCGCGCCGACGAACGGGCCCGGCGGCCATGCCCAGGAACGTCAGCGCGCCGATGATGCCGAGCGCCCGCGGCCGCGCCGGGCCGTCGAAGAGATGCGAGGCGGCGGCCGTGGCGACCGGGATGATCGCGCCGCCGCCGACGGCCTGGACGAGCCGCGCGGCGATCAGCTGGTCGAGGTCCTGCGCGAGGCCCGCCAGCAGCGAGCCGAGCGTGAAGATGGCCAGGGCGGCGAGGAAGAGCCGGCGGGCGCCCCACAGGTCGGTCAGCCGGCCGGCCAGCGGCATCGTGACGACGTACACGAGCAGGTAGCCGTTGATGATCCACGACGCCTTGCGCAGGTCCGTCCAGTTGGCGATCGTGGCCAGGATCTGGGGCAGCGCCACGGCCGTGACCATCAGCTCCAGGCCGGCCAGGAACACGCCCACGCCGAGGACGGCCAGGAGCGTGTAGGAGTTGGTGCGTCGCATGCCGGAGTGTACGGGCCGCGGACGCGAAGGGCGTCGGCCGAAAGTCGGAACTGCAGGTCGAGCGCGCGGCACTCGTCGCCGGCGCCTGGGCCTTCGCCGGCCGCCCCTCGCCGGTCGCCGGCGCCGGCGGCCGGCGCCGGAGCGTCACGCTCGGCCGGTTCGACCGTCCCTAGGGCGTGACCTACTATTCGCGAGCTATGACAAACCTGCGAGTCGCACGGTGGATCGTGCTGGGCGCCGTGATTTCTCTCTGCGCCGCGGCTTGCGGCTCGGCGGCGGCCACTCCCACGTCCGGTTCCGACTGCCAGCACTGGTGCGGCAGCGCTTCGGCGAGCGTGACGTTGGCGGGCAAGACGGCCACGATCTCCGGCGGCGGCTGCTTTGACGGCGGCGCGGCGGGCATCGACGTCCGAATCGGCGACTGGCAGAACGGGGTTGGGGATTTCCTCCAGCTATCGGGTTACCGTCCGGGCGGGCCGACCGCGGCCCCGACCGTCCAACCGACCGACGACTCGGGCAATCCGGAAGTGACTCCCCGAGCCATCGGCAGCGTGAGCGGTACGCCCTTCATCTCGGACGATGCCGCGGTCACGTTCACGAGCGCGACGAGCGGCAAATTCCAAGGCACCGACGTGAACGGCTACGGCCCCGTCACCGGCACCTTCACCTGCGGCTGAGAACTTCAGGCCGCCGGGCATTGGCTGGCAGGCGGCGTATCCCATTACTCCCTTCGGTGTCGGATGGTTTGGATACCTACTGAACCGGGGCCAACCCTGAGGGAATCCCGGCACAGCCGGCCCTCGATTGACCAGGTTGACCCGGCGGGCTTGACTTCGAGACCGCTCTGCCGACGATTCCAGGGATTGGGAGCGTCAGGAGTTGGCCACGGGAAGCGCAGGCGAAACCAGGACAGGGTCCGAGGGGACCGCTGACTCCCTCCCCGCGCTCCGGCGGGTTGTCGGCTTCACGCCCGAGGCGGGCGGCTTCTATGTGGGCAACGTCTTTCGTGGCGCCGATGAAGTCTGCCAATCTCGGAACGCGCAACTGATCGTCGTCCAGACCACGATCTCGTGGCAGCAGGCCGTCTTCCACCCGTCCCCTATGGAGGACTACCTGCGGATCGCCGCCGACGTTCGAGACGGTGCGATCGTCATGACCTCCGTCCTCCAGATCGGCGATCGCGTTCTCCTCGCGGGCCTGAAAGGCCCCACTGTCTCGATAGCCGGCCCGCCCTTCGATGAGCGTGGTGCCTCGGTCATCATCGACAACGTCGGCGGAGCGGCCTCGGCCATCGAGCACCTGATCGGGCATGGCCACCGGCACATTGGCTTCGTTGGGGCGATGGGTCAGTTCGACGTCCGGCAGCGCTATGAGAGCTACCTCGCGACGCTCGAGAAGCACGGCATCAAGCCCGACGCGGCGCTCTGCTACGCCGTCCAGGACGACCTTTCCGCCGGAGGGGCGGAGGCGGCCGAGGCCATCCTCGAAGCCGGCATCCCGCTGACGGCCGTTTTCGCGTCAACGGACACGCAGGGAGTCGCGCTCATGGAGCGCCTGCGCGCTGGCAAGGTCCGCATCCCGGAAGACGTCGCGATCGTCGGCTTCGACGACTCGGAGCTCGCCCAGACCGCGGTCCCGGCGCTGACGTCGGTCCGCCAGCAGCCCGAATCGCTCGGAGCCAAAGGCGCGGCCCTGGTCCTCGACGCGCTGGATGGCCGTCCGCTGCCGGCCGGTCCCAGCATCGTCGGCACGCACCTGGTCATCCGCCATTCCTGCGGCTGCTTCGATAGCTACGAGCATCTTCTCGAGGCCGCCGCGGACTGGAATGGACCGACCTGGCGCGAGCAACTGGCCCAAGTCCTGGCGCGGGCGCTGATGGGGTTCACGACCGAGACTCCCGAATCGATTGACAGGCGACAGGTTTGGCCATCGGTGGACGTAGTGGTCGAGGCTCTCGATGACGCTATTTGCGGCCGGCGGGTGGCGAACATCGGCGGCCTGGACGAAGCCTGGTGGGAAGCGAGCTCCCAAACCCGAAACGCCGAGACGCTCCTGCGGCTCGTCGATCTTCTCGAGTTCGTCGCCCTCTGCCGCCAGGCCGGAGCCAACTCCAATCCCGACGCGCTTCGCTCTCGGCTACGGGACTTCCTGGCCCAGTCGCGCCTGCAGATCCTTCGATCGGCCGCCATCGCCGACCCGTTGCGACACCCCAACGGACCGAGGGTCGCCCGCAACGTCCTCCGTTCGTTCCTCGAAGAGGGCCAGGGAAAACGACAGAACCTGGATTGGCTGCGCTACCTCGACGCGATCGCGGGTTGTCTCGCTCTCTGGGAACCGGGAGCGGACGGCCGCACGGCCCTGCGGATCGAGGCGCTCTACGGTGAGACCGGCGGAACGCAGGGCGGCAGCATGGTCGCGCCGGAGTCGTTCCCGCCACTGCACTGGCTCGATGCCTGCCGGATCGACGGCGAACCCTGCGCCGTGATGATCGTCCCGGTGATTTCGGCTCGAGGACCTGTGGGCGTCCTCGCTACCGCCCTGCCGGCCAGCCACCGTTACTACGACGGCTACTGGAACCTCCAGAACGCGGCCGCCGTTCTGGCTCTTTGCCTGGGATCGTGACGGGATGGCGAACCCCCCGGAACGGTTGCCGTTCGGGTAGGCGGCGTCTCCGAGAAAGGGACCACATCCGAACTGCCCGGCTGCCGATTCGGGACGGGACGGATGCGCGGCTATCGACATCGGGGATCGACGTGCATGATGAGTCCACAACAGGAGGTCATCGTGACATTAGGGCTGCCGCTCGTTCCCGTTGAACTGAGCCCCGAAGAAGAGCGTCGAGCGCGAACCTACATCTGGGCAATAGTCGCTCGTTCGGGTCCCTCGGGTCGCTCCGAAGGGGAGATGGAGGCCGAGGCAACCCGACTTTGGACCGCGTTCGTCGAGACTTACACGTCGCTCACGACCGGCGCCTACGCCAGGACGGGCCCCGAAGCGGCTCGCATCGCTCTCGGCAAGCTCTAGCCGTCCAATCTCGAATCCTGGCGCGGCGAGCGATCCCGCCGGTCAACTGCTTTGACACATCTCTCAGGGGCGGCTAGCGTCGAGCCATGACCGACCAGCAGATTCGCCAGCTCGAGGGCGAATGTTGTTCCTGTCGCCGGCGAGGACCGGTGACAGTGGAGCGCGCCTCAGGCATCTGCTAGCCAGGACGCATCGACTTCTCCGGCCTCGCGAACGCCTTGGATTGCTGCGCGTTCTTGCTGCCCAGGAGTCTTTCCAGTGCCCTCACTTTCGCTTGCACCCGATTCACTTACTCCGCCTGCCCGGTCCATCGATCCGCGAGGCCAGCGCTTCGGCGCCGCGACCTCGGCGATCGTTCTGGCCCTGGCGTTCGTGCTCAACGTTCCATTTCTCGCGGTACTCGTCGGCCTGAACCTGGCCATCGCGTCGGCGTTCGGGGCCCGGTTCTTCTTGCCCGGCCGGCCATGGCCCCTGGTCCGCCGAACGCTCGGGCTGGGTCCCACCCAACCGGAGCATGAGTACCCTCCCCGCTTCGCCCAGGCTCTCGGGGCGACATGCCTCGGGTTCAGCGCGCTGGCGTTCGTCGCCGGCGTGCCGGCCCTCGGCTGGCTTTTCGTGGCCGCGGTGGGCGCGCTGCAGACCGTTCTCGCCGTGACGGGCTTCTGCCTCGGCTGCCGGATGTACTTCCTGCGCTGGTGGGTTCCGTCGCTCTTCGCCCGAGTCTTCAGGCGCGGCGACCGGGTCGCGAAGCTGAACGTCGCCCCGCTCCGGCGCGGCTGACGCAGCCTACGCCCGTGGCCTGGGCGGCCGGGGCGGCCGCAGGACGACGGCCAGGATTCCGCCGGCCGTAACCGCCGCGAGAATCGGGACCGCGGCTTTGGCGGCACGCGGCGGCAGGACAAGCTCGAAGAACGGCACCGGATCGCCCAGCTTCTCCTGCAACGGCCCCATCGGGCAGTCCCCGCCGCCCGCGAGGAGCCCGACGCCCTCGACCGACAGAAAGCCGACGCTGGCGGCCAGCAACCGATCTCGGCGCGGCCGCAGCGCACAGACCCAGATGTAGCCCAGGCTCGCGAGCCCCAGCACGGACCAGCTGGCGTGGAACACCCGGTATGCCTTTGCGGGGCGCCCGAGACTCGCCCAGGTGACGGGAGGCCTGATTGCGCTCGTCTCTATCACCTCCTGAGGGTCGAGCAGAAGCCGCCGAAACGAAGTCTCCGAACTTGGCGCCCGTTTGGCAAGGATCGGCCGCGGTTGGAGCTAGCCCCTCGTCGTCGTCGCCTGCTTGACAAGCCGCGGCTCCGCTGCATAGCATCAACCTGCCTTTATATAAAGGCTCGTTTGTAGACCGGCCGGACAGCTCGGCGCTTCGGCCGGCACGAACGGACTCAGCAGCGGAGTCCTGACCATCTTGCCTTCCCCGGCGCACATCCGGACAACAGTCGCCTCGATCGTCGATCAGCCCGACGACCTGCGGGAGCTGCGCAATTTCCACAAAGCCCTCGCGGACGTGAACCGACTGCGGATGATCCAGCGGCTTGCCGGCGGTCCCGCAACGGTTGGCGATCTGATCGAGGTCGTGGGGCTCAGCCAGCCTCTCGTGAGCTGGCACATCTCGCGCCTCAAGGCCGCCGGCGTCATCGAGACCAGACGGTCTGGCCGCGAAGTCCTCTGCCAGCTCCGCGCGGACGTGTTCCGCGACATCGCCCAGCGCGAAGGGCGTCTGCTCGGCGTCGGAATGCCCGGTATCGACGACGTCACGCCCGCGCCCGCCCCCTCGAGCGTTCGAGCTGAGGCGAACTAACGTGAGCGACCAGTCGTTCGTCAGCCAGCGGACCCGCGCCCGCATTCGTGGCGCCGTCGTGCCGATCGCCCTTGCGGCAGGCAAGCTCGGCCTCACGCCAAACGCTCTTACCGTCATCGGTTTCGCGATCTCCGCCGGCGCGGCCGGCGCGGCGGCGGCCCAGAACTGGGTACTCGCCGCGGCGCTCGTCATCTTCGGCGGCTCGTTCGACATGCTCGACGGCGGGCTCGCCCGCGCCCAGAACCGCGTCACGCGGTTCGGGGCCTTCCTCGACTCCACCCTGGACCGCTGGGGCGAAGGAGTCGTTTACATCGGGATAGTCGCCGGGGCTTCGGCCGCCGGCTTCGTCGCGGGAGCGGTTCTGGCCGCGGCCGCGGCGGTATCCAGTTTCCAGGTCAGCTACACGCGGGCCAAGGCCGAGAGCCTCGATCTGCACGGCGAGGTGGGCATCGCCCCTCGCGCCGAGCGGCTCGTCCTCCTGACCGCCGGCCTGCTGCTCGCTGGCCTTGACGGCGGCGCGGCCGCGGGAGCGCGGGGCCAGCTGTGGCTCTCGGCAACCCTCGGCATCATCTTCGTCACCGCCAGCATCACAGCCGTCCAGCGCACCTGGCACGTCCGTTCGCAGCTTCGAAGTGAGGAGCAGAGAGACAAGTGAGCGACAAGGTAATCGGCGACGCCGCGCCCGTCACGGCCGGCCAGTGGCAACGGCCACGCTCAGAAGGATCACAAGATCCGCGTCGCGATCGTGGGCGTCGGCAACTGCGCGAGCAGCCTCGTCCAGGGCCGCTACTACTACGAGAACGCGTCCGAGACCGACTTCGTCCCGGGCATCATGCACGTCAACCTGGGCGGCTACCACATCAACGACATCGAGTTCGTTGCCGCTTTCGACATCGACAAGAACAAGGTCGGCAAGGACATCTCCGAGGCGATCTACACCAAGCCGAACAACACGTTCGTCTTCCAGAAGGTCCCGAACCTGGGCGTCAAGGTCGATCGCGGCATGACCCACGACGGCCTGGGCAAGTACCTCTCCCAGATCATCGAGAAGGCGCCCGGCCCAACGGCCGACGTCGTCGGGATCCTCAAGGACCGCAAGGTCGACGTCCTGATCAACTACCTCCCGGTCGGCTCGGAAGAAGCGACCAAGTGGTACATCGAACAGGCGCTCCAGGCCGGCGTGGCCGTCGTCAACTGCATCCCGGTCTTCATCGCCCGTGAGCCCTACTGGCAGCGACGATTCGCCGAGCGCGGCCTGCCGGTCATCGGCGACGACATCAAGAGCCAGGTCGGCGCGACGATCAGCCATCGCGTCCTGACCCGCCTCTTCATGGATCGCGGCGTCCGACTCGACCGCAGCTATCAGCTCAACTTCGGCGGCAACACGGACTTCCTCAACATGCTCGAGCGCGAGCGCCTCGAGTCCAAGAAGATCTCCAAGACGAACGCCGTCACCTCGATGCTCGACTACGACATCGATCCGGACGACATCCACGTCGGCCCGAGCGACCACGTGCCGTGGCTCAAGGACCGCAAGTGGTGCTACATCCGCATGGAAGGCACCACCTTCGGCGACGTGCCGCTCAACGTCGAAGTCAAGCTCGAAGTCTGGGACAGCCCCAACAGCGCCGGCGTCGTCATCGACGCGGTCCGCTGCCTCAAGCTCGGTCTCGACCGCGGCCTGAAGGGCACTCTGGTGGCCCCGGCGGCCTACTTCAAGAAGAGCCCGCCGATCCAGATGCCCGACGACGAGGCCTTCCGCCGCGTCGAAGCGTTCATCCGCGGCGAAGACAACGAGACCCTGGTGGGCACCGAGACGCTCACGAAGAAGGTCAAGAAGCAGGCTCCGGTTCGTGGTGGGAAGCCGGTCGCCGCTGAGGCGAAGTGAGGCGGGAGCCTCAGACCGAGAGCGCGAACGTTGCGGAGGGCGCCGGCTCGCCGGCGCCCAACCCGCTGGAGCTCCGGCCGAACAGCCCACCAAGGCATTCGAAGCGCCCCACAAGATGGAGCAGGAGACCTTCCTGACCCATCTGGCGGGGATGACCCTCTTGCGAGCTTGGCGGACGGCGTCCTGGATCGTCGGCCATCTTCCCGCGGAGCCCACCTACCGCGTCGGCGGCTGGATCTCGATGATCGGCTATGCCGCCAGCCCGCTCCGGCGCAAGTGGCTCCGAGCCAACTTCAGCCACGTCCTGGGCGTCTCGCCAGACGACAAGGCGGCGGGCCGGATGGCTCGCAAGGCCTATCGCAACTACGCCCGCTACATCCTGGAGCTGATGCGGCTTCCCTGGCTCTCCAAGGAGCAGGCGGAGAACCTCCTCGAAGTCCAGGGGCTCGACAAGTTCCTCGAGATCTACAAGGCCTCGAAGGGCACGGTCCTGGTGGCGGCCCATCTCGGGAACAACGAGGCGACGGCCGCGGGCTTCGCCAAGTTCGGCCTCGAGATCAACGTCGTCGGCGACGACAGCTCTTACCGCGAGCTCTACGAGCTGTTCCAGAAGCAGCGCGAGAGCTGGGGCGTGAAGATGATCTCGTGGCGCAACCTGCGGGGCGTTTACGGCGCCCTCAAGCGGCGCGAAGGCCTGGTCCTGCTCGTGGACTGGGGCTATCGAGCCGACGACATCCCCGTCCAGATGTTCGGCTGCTGGACGACCCTGCCGGCCGGCCCGGCTCTCCTGGCGGCCAAGCATGGCTCGTCGATCGTGCCGTTCTGCGTCAACCGAAAGCCGAGCGGAACGTTCCACGCCTACGCCGACGATCCGATCCATGTGGCGTCCAACTCGCCACGCGACATCGCGATCGCGACCCAGGCAATCGCCACGGCTCTCGAGAGCCACATCGCCCCGGCTCCGGATCAGTGGTACATCTTCAAGCCGATCTGGCCACTCACCGAAACGGAGCAGCAGGTGCTTGCCGAAAGGCATGCGGCGGCGATGGCGAACGACGCCCGGGGCGCATCCGCCAACGGCAACGGCAAGAGCAAGGCGAACGGCAAGGCGCCGGCCGCCGCGCCCGCCCCCGAGGCCGGCTGACCCATGGCCCGCTCCGCGTCTCCGGCAGTGGCTCGCACGCCGGCCCGTCGCGGCCCGCGGCGGCGGCTCGCAGATGAGCTGACCGCCGCCGCGGCGATCCTCGGGCTCAAGCTGCTCTACCACCTGCCAGAGCGCGCGGCCTGGCACCTCGCCAACTTCGCGGGCGACCTCTCGTATCGGTTCCTGCGCGGCCGGCGGGACCACGCCCGCCTGAACCTCCGGCGGATCGTGGAATGGATGGCCGCCAACGGCGCGGGCGACGACTACCACCGGGCCGCGGCCACGAATCCCCGCCGCCTCGAGGCGCTGCTCCGGTCGGCGTTCCGGAACCACGCCCAGTACTACGTGGAGCTGGCCCGGGCGCCACGCTTCACGCCTGACTACGTCAACGCCCGCCTCCACCTCGAGACGCCGGCGGAGATCGAGGAGTGGGCCAAGCGACGGCGGGCCCTGATCCTGGTGGGCATGCACTTCGGGGCCATCGAGTTCCCGGGCATGTTCGCCGTTTCGCGGCTCGGCCAGATCGTGGCGCCCATGGAGACCGTGGCAAATCCGCGGATCCAGCGCTACATCTACTCCACGCGCGACACGATCGGCGTCCGGATCATCCCGCTCGAGAACGCCGCCCCGGACCTCATCGCCACGCTTCGGCGCGACGAACCCGTCGGCCTCGTGGCCGATCGCGACATCACCGGCGGCGGCATCGAAGTGGAGATGTTCGGGGCCACGACGAAGATCCCGGCCGGACCCGTGGTGCTGGCCGTCGGAATCGGGCGCGCCGATATTCGTGGCCGCCGTGCGACGTGACGGTCCGGGTCGCTATCTTGGCAAGATGTACGGCCTCTCCGAGCCGGAGGGGGCGACGCGCCGGGAGCGGAGCCGGAAGATGATCCGAGCGGAAGCGAATCTCTTCGAGCGGTTCATCTCCGACGCGCCCGAGCAGTGGCTGGCGCTCTTCCAGCCGGTCTGGCCGGACCTCGAGAAGCCAGCCGCCACGGGCGCCGCCACTCCGGCCACTCCGGCCACTCCGGCGGCGCCGACGTCCGGCCGGAGACCTCCCGTGACGGCCGGAGGGATCAGGCTCGGCCAGGCGGACATGCACATCCATTCGCTGGCCTCGGACGGGACCGCGTCGGCCGAGCAAATCCTCGACCACGTCGAGAGCCACACGGACCTCGACCTTTTCGCGATCGCGGACCATGAGCGCATCGAGGCCGCGGTGGAGTGCCAGCGTCTCGCCCGCGACCGAGGCAGCCGGGTCGAAGTCGTGGTCGCCGAAGAAGTCACCACCCAGAGCGGCCATCTCCTGGGCGTGTTCCTTCAGGCACGGCTGCGCCGGAACCAGCGCCTGGAGATCACGGTCGCCGAAATCCACGAGCAGGGCGGCCTCGCGATCGTGCCCCACCCGTTCTCGGCCTTCACCAAGGGCATGCGCAAACACGCCATCATGCGCATCCAGAATTCCAGGGACCCGCTCCTCTACTGGGACGCGCTGGAGGGCTACAACCCGTCCACGGCGGGCCGTTATGGCCGCAACGCCACGATCCGCCTCGCCTCGGAGCTCGGCCTGCCGCTGGTCGGCAACTCCGACGGCCACACGCTCGACACCATCGGCGACGGCCGGACGCTGTTCCCGGGCCACACGGCCGAGGACTACCGGCGGGCCATCCTGGAAGGCACGACGACGGGCACCTGCACGACGTGGGGCTTCCTGCGGGAAGGACTCATCTACGGCCAGCAGGTTCGGAAGCAGGCCCGCGACGTGGCCCGCTGGGGCCGCCGCAACTTCCTGCGCGATGGGACGCCGCGCGACCTGGGCGTTCCGCACGACCAGCTGGAGCTGCAGCGGCGCCGCGAAGCCGAGTACCTGGCCACTCGTGGGCTCGCCGCGCGGGGACCTGCCAGCCGCGGTCTCGCCACCGAGATGGCACAGGCCGCGGAGCGGCGCGAAGCCGAGGAGCACTCGGCATGAAGATCGGCCTCGTCACGCCTTACGTCTACCCGGTCCCGGGCGGCGTCAACGAGCACGTCCGGTTCCTCTACGAGAACCTGCGGCTCCGCGGCCACGACGTCCGCATCCTGACCAGCAGCCACGGCCTGCAGCGCTCGTCCGAGGGCGACGTCATCCGGATCGGCAAGGGCTTCAGCATGCCGAGCAACGGCTCGGTCGGCACGATCACGCTGTCGCCCCGGTTCCTGTCGCAGGTCCAGAACGTCCTGGAGCGCGAGCAATTCGACCTGCTTCATTTCCATGAGCCCTTCGTGCCGTTCCTCTCGCTGGTGGTTCTGGGACAGTCGCGGAGCGTGAACGTGGCCACGTTCCACGCCTACGCGGGCTTCTCGCCGGCGATGGAATTCGGAAAGCGGACGCTCGGCAGCTACTCGGGCAAAGCTCCACGGCCGGATCGCGGTCAGCGCCGCCGCCCGCCATTTCGTCGACCGCTTCTTTCCCGGCGACTACAAGGTCATCCCGAACGGGGTCAACCTGGGCCGCTACAGGCGCGCCGTTCCGGTCGCTCGCTGGCAGGACGGCTGCCCGAACGTCCTGTTCGTCGGCCGCCTCGAGGACCGCAAGGGTCTGCCTCATCTGCTCAAGGCCTACCGGCTGCTTCGCAAGGACGACATCGACTGCCGGCTCCTCGTCGTCGGCTCGGGGCCCCAGGAGCGAGAGGCGCGCCGCTACGTCATGACCCGCAGGCTCTCCAACGTGGAGTTCCTGGGCCGTGTCAGCGACGCGGAGAAGGCCCAGCTCTTCAAGACCGCCGACGTGTTCGTCTCGCCGGCCACCGGCCGCGAATCGTTCGGCATCGTGCTGCTCGAGGCGATGGCGTCAGGCGCCCCGATCGTCTGCAGCGACATCCACGGCTACAAGGGCGTCGTCCAGCGCGGACGCCAGGCCCTCCTCGTACCGCCGCGCGACGCCCGAAGCCTGGCCGCGGCCATCAAGGAGCTTCTTGCCGATCCGGCGCTCCGCAAGCGCATGGGCGCGGCGGGGCTCGAGCGCGCCGAGCAGTTCGGCTGGGAGAACGTGACCGGACGAGTCGAGGCCTACTACGGCTTCGTCATCCGCCGCCTGGCGGCCCAGGGCCAGCTGCCGCCGGACTTCCACGCGGAGATCCCCGCGGCGCCGCTCGTCCCGCACCTGCCGGGCGCGGCCGACTGACCCGAGGGTTCGAGCGGGCTGCCGCCTGGCCGCTGAACAGCGCTAAGCGTCCGAGGATGGCTTCGAGTCGGGCTTCGGACGTCGACGTTCGACGCCGAGTCCGCATCGGGTTCGCTCGAACCTTCATCGGCCGTCGCCGGCCGCTTCGGCGCCCGATGGCGCTTCGAGCAGCTTGGCCTTCCGGTAGCCCACGACCAGGCGCCGCTCCCAGGCCGCCCAGCCGGCGACGGCGGCGACGAGGAGGGCGAAGAGCGCCAGAGTGACGGTGCTCGCGGTCAGAAGCCGACGCCGTGTGACCCTCCTGGAGGTTGTCCGAGAACTGGAAGCCGAACAGCCAGGTGGGCAGGAGGGCGTTGTAGATGCCGGTGATCGCCTGTGGCATCGGCAGGGCGGAGAGATTCGGGTACAGGGCCGCGAAAGCGATCACGGCGAACGAGCAGACGCCGAGCACGAACCGTCTCGGATTCGTTCCGACCGCGGCAACGATGGCGAGCAGCACTCCGAACGTGACGAAGACGATCGCCAGGTAGTCCGACGGCAGGGCCGCCTGGAAGAGGACGCTCCGCGGGCCGTTCTGCCCGATCCACCACAGCAGAATGCCTGCCACCGCCACGGGCACGACCAGCTGCAAAGCCCAGTTACGGTCTTCGTAGCCCTGTCCCTGGCGCCGTTCCAGGCGCCACAAGATGGCCCCCAGCACGACGAGAGCGACCGCCAGGACCACCGCCGATCAAGAAGATGCGGGTCTCGATGACGACGTCGCCGGTTCCGCTGCCGCAGACGGTGTTCTGGTAGTACTGGCTCGTGTCGACCCGGGCGAGGCCGCAGAGCTCGGGTTTGAGCAGCCACATGACGCCCGGGAAGAGACAGGCGCCCACAGCGATCGCCCGAGCCAGCAGCCACGTCCGTCTCGACGGCCCGTGCCAGATCTCCGCGAGGAAGTAGGCCAGGGCCGCCAGGAAGAAGGGCAAGGCCGTGTAGAAGTGGTACTGGAACGACGCCCGGTCGATGCGCGACCAGGAGATCCATTGCCAGAGGAAGGCGATCACGATCAGCGCCAGGCCGAGATTCCGCCTCTTGAAGGCCTGCCAGCAGATGAAGCCCATGGCGCCGATGGCCAGCCACCAGAGGACCGGGTTGCCGCCGTCGTAGATCATCGAGCTGTCCTGGTTCGGCGTACCCGATGCTCTCGAACCAGACCGGCTTGAGATCCATCGGCCAGGCCCACCACGGCGACGACGCGGCATGGGCGGCGCGCAGGTCGTTGTGGTAGTTGTACATCTGGATGGTCAGATCCCAGAGCGTCTGGCCGGTGTGAGCCGGCCGGCCAGGCGTCGGTGCAGACGGCCGCCTTCCTGGTCGTAGTGCCAGCAGGCGATGGCCGGCAGCGATGAGCCGGTCGGGCTCGGGGTCTGCCAGGGCATGCTCCAGGGGATGTAGAGCATCACGTAGATGACGATCGGCAGGATCATGACGCAGGCCACCGTCCAGATGGCCGGCAGGCCGTAGCCGCTGCCCAGCCTCAGCCAGCCCTCCGGGGCCGGGGAGGGCGGCTCGGCGAAGCGGACTGGAGTCGTTCTCGCGAGGCGCCCTTGCCAGCGGCCCGAAGCCGAGGTAGCCGACGGCCCAGAACACGGCCGCGGCGGCCGCTCCGGCGCCGATCAAGGCCGATGCCGCCCAGCAGGAGCTTGTGGCCCTGGGCGGAGATGAAGCCGCTCAGCAGCCCGCCCAGGAAGCCGTGCTCGAGGGCGAAGCCGAAGACCGCGACCACCGCTCCCGCGATGCCCATCCCGATCGTGGAGAACTGCAACTCCTCACGGGTCCAGGCCACGGGCCGGTAGGCGTTGCCGGCGGCCGCGAGCGTCGTGATGACGAGCATGATGATGAAGAAGGTGTAGTTGGGCGCCCCGTTCTGGATGGAGCCCGGGGAGAAGGTCAGGGCCGCGCCGAACAGGAGCGCGGCAACGAGACCGGTCACGACGCCCGTGAAGACCTTGTCCGGGGTGGTCCGCTGGGCCATCGTCCAGATCGCCCCCACGACGACGGCGACCACGGCCAGGCGCGATCAACGACATGACCAGTGGCCGGGCTTCCGGTATTGGGCGCCGTCGTCATCTCGGCGATTGCCTGCCAGCCCAGGATGCCCGTGCCCGCCGCCAGGGCCAGGATCGTCACCAGCCTGCCCAGAGCCGAACGGATCAGGATCAGAACGCCGATGCTCGCGATGGCGTAGAACGCGACCCACTTGCTGGCCAGGGCAAGACCCAGGAAGACGCCCAGGAGCGGCATCCCTAACCAGAAGGCGGCCCGCCTCTTCCAGACCAGCCACATCAGGGCGAAGAGCAGATATGACAGTAAGAGGAAGCCGCCCACGTAGGTGTCGTTCATGGCGATGCGCGACTGGGCGAAGAACATCCCGTCGATCGAGGCTGAACAGGGCGACGAGCAGTCCCACCGTCCGCCGCCGGAACAGGATCCTGATGAGCAGGTACAGGCAGACGGCCATCAAGGCCCCGAACAGGACGCCCACGATGCGCCAGGAGAAGGCGAACTGGCCGACGTCCACGGTTGCCATCGAGCCGTCGGAGAGAACGCCAGGGCCTGCTGGTGGTCGGTGGACGGCAGGGTCGGGCGTGGAGTCGAGGCCAATCGCGGCGGGCTGGAACGGCAGCGGCGCGTCGGAGAAGACGGCGTTGCCGTTGCCCTCGATGGCGTAGACGGTCCAGCCGGACCCGTCCTGGGTCTTGCCCAGGGCCTGGGCAACGTGAGTGGCGTCGTCCCACATGACCTTCGTGACTGACGCCGGGCATCGGCTGGAGGGGCTGGTAGCCGGGCGCGATCACCTTGGTCGGAGCGCCGGTCGTGTCGAAGTAGAACAGGACGATGTTGGCGCCGGCCGTCACGTAGGAGTAGGTGCAGCCCTGGTTCGGCTGGCAGTTGAGTGGGTTCGTCGTGCCGGGCGAGATCGCGATCGACGTGGCCGGCGCGGGGGTGGCGAGCGCCGGGATCGGGTTGCCGTCCTGGTCCTTCGTCGTCAGGAGCACGTGGCGGGCGTCGAGGAGACCAAGGCCGCTCTGGTAGGCGACCAGGACCTGGGGATTGGTCTGCTGGACGGAGATGCCGGGCAGCGAACCCTGCGAGATGGCCGTGCCGACGGCCGTGATCTGGGCGGAGGCCACCGAGCCGACGGGCAGTGCGATTCCACGTTTGGCGGGGCGCTCCGGATGGCGCTCTCGATCTGGGCGGCGTCGCCGTCGACGAGAGCGGCCAGCTGGCTGGCCTCGGCGGAGGGGTCCGTGACCTTGCCGCCGATGGCGTCGATGGTCTTTGGCGCGGTCCCGAGATCGGCGAAGTCCGAGGCGCCCGGGACGTTGCCGCGGCCGGCGACCGTGCCGCCGCTCTGGGTCAGATCCACCGAAACGATGTTGCCGCTCGCGTCCGCGGCGAGGATGAACGGCGGCGTGCCGGCGTAGAGATGGGCGATCTTCAGCCCCGTGTCTACGGCCAGCTCACTCGGCGGCCGCGGCCTGTTCCACGCCCAAGCCGAGCTCCGTCGAGGGAGTTGAGGTCCAGCCGCCAGATCCGGCCCTGGGAGGTGCCCACGTAGAGGACGCCGGTGGTGTCGCCGGGCGAGGCGAAGGTAGTGGCTCCCGGGATGGCGATATGTCTTCTCGAGGGCTCGGGTCTGGAGGTCGTAGGCCCGGACCTCGGTGCCCGTCGCCACGAAGACACGGTCGCCGAAACGGTTGTCGCGTGTTGGAGAACGCGTCGTTGCGCGCCCGTGTTCGCGAGGGGCGACGTGTCCAGCCGCGGTTGGACATAGGCGTCCTTGACCGGCACGCCGAGATCGTTGGTGGCCGTCACTTTGTCGTCGGAGAAGAGCGTGATCCCGCCCGCGATCGCGTACTTGGCCAGCATCGGGTGGGTCCACTCGTAGATGTCGTGCTGCAGCCCGTACCGCCAGTCCTGGAGGAATTCCGTGGCGGTTCTGGCGTGATAGACCTCGTCGAAGTACATCTGGCGAGGCTCGCCGAGGCGGTAGATGCGCATGCACAGGATGGCGGCGACGAGCGCGACGACGATCCAGATGTCGAGCTTGTCGATCCGGCCGTGCGGCTCGGAGTCGAGAGAAGCCGATCGATCGGGATAGCTCGATGGCCCGGCGATCCGTCGCCAGACGCGCATGACGCTCGGCGGGACGTAGGCAGGCCTCTCGCCGGGTGCGTAGAGGTCCGCGTCGATGTCCTCGTCGAGCTCGTCGTCGTAGGCCCAGTCCTTCCTCGACGGGCGCGTCGGGGGCGACCCGGCGGGAGCTCTGGCGAGCCGCCGACGGCGTCCGAGAGACGACCTGAGATCCGGCGATCGCCGCCACTCGACATCTGGCTGCGAGTCCAGCGCGGGCGACGACCTCCTCGGCTTCGCCGTCCGTGGCACCCGGCGAACAGGCCCAGGCGAGCGAGAAGACCGCCGCCGACTCCTCTCCTGCCGCCTCGGTCTCGAGAGCCAGGCTCTGGACCGCCATGCCCCGCATCTGGAGCAGCGCCCAGATCATCGCCGCGCCCGTCACGACCGCGGAGACGGCGATCGGCCAGATCAGGCCGGACTGCTCGGCGTTGAGAATGAAGGTCCCCCAGTCGTTGATCGTCGTCGCGACCCAGCCGTCCGTCAACGGAACCCCCTGTGTACTGGACGAGCACGGCCAGCAGGTTGGCCGCGTTGACGACGGCCAGGAGCACGTAAGCGATACGCCAGCGCCACGAAACGGCAAAGAGGAGGGCCCCAAGGCCGAAGAACGGGAACAGATAGCGCTCGTGGACGCGAGTGGGAACCACGAAGAAGGCGATGGCCATGATGCTCAGGGCGACCAGGAGCGACAGCGGGTCGTCGCGGTAAGCGGCCCAGAACGCGGCGCTCACCAGGACGACTACGAGCAGCGCATCGCCGAAGAGGGCCGCGGGATGGGCGAAGGCCTGGACTCCGAGAAGCGCGCGAGCAGACGACGGCCACGACCGCCGAGACGGCCGAGACGCTGCGCAGCTCCTCGACCCAATCGTGCGCCGCCGACCACCGGCCCAGGGCGGACCTGCGCCGGCCGCGGTTCGGCGCCGCGCGGCTCGAAGCCGCGGGTTCGGCGTCCGTCGGCTCGACGTCGGCCGGTTCGATGTCCGTCGGCCGCGCGCTCCGGCGCCATCCTGGCCCGCGGCTCGCCAGGCCAGGAAGGCGGCGACGGCCAGGAGCACCACGAGGCCGGCGAGCAGCAATATCCAGCCGCCGGAGAAGTGCCCGATCAGGTAGCCGGGCCCGCTCGCGCCGGTCTGGGCGTCCGATCCAGGCCGCGTCGTGGACCCAGGCTTTGTCCACGACCATGCGCGTCGCCCTTGGCCGTCCGCATCAGAGCCCACGGGTTGTAGGCGTTGAGCGTCAGCTACGGGTACTCGCCGAAGGCGGAGAGCATGTGGCTGACGATCGAGTTCGAAGACCATCGCCCCGCGAGGCGACGACGGTCACGACCCCGGCCGCGCCGGCGGCCCGCGCGCGATAGGCCGGCTCGCGCGATCGGCGCGTAACGCCAGACCAGGGCAGCGGCCCCGACCGCGGCGGCCGACGCCCGCCCAGAATCGTCACCAGCCCCCGGGTACGTACCAGGCGGGCCGCGTAGCCGCCGAAGTCCAGGCCGGTGAACGGCAGGCAGATCAGGCGCCGGCGGTCAGCAGGCCGGCGCCGAGCGAGGTCAGGATCCGCATCGGATCGGCGCTCGCCCGTCTTGGGGACCAGCGGAACGGCGCAGGACCACGAAGCCGACGAGGAACCCCAGGATGCCGAGCTGCATCTTGGTCAGCGACCGCGACGACCGCCAGAGCCGCGGCCGTCTCGCGGCGGTCCTTCAGCAGCTCGCGCAGGCCGAGCAGCAGGAAGATCGAGCCGACCGCGTCCGCCTGGCCCCAGATGGCGCTGTTGAACCAGGTGATCGGGTTGACCAGCACGATCGATGGCGGCGATCGAAGGCCCGCCGGTCGATTGACGCCGAGCTCGACGCCATCAGCCAGACCAGCGATCGGCGAGGCCCAGGTCCGCCAGCATCGGCATGAGCTTCACGCCCTCGCCGATGTTGCCGCCCGTCAGGAAGCTGACGACGCCGAGCAGCAGCAGGTAGACGGGCGGGTAGTCGATGAAACCCTGGCGATCGTAGAAGCCGATCGGGCCATGCTGGGCGATGTCGTTGCCCCAGGCCTGGAACGCGCCCAGGTCGTTTGGGAAGCCAGACCCCGGCAAAAGAACGTATGCGATGATGAAGCGGAGGATCAGTCCCAGGGCCAGGAGAACGACGATGGCGGGAATTCACATCCGACGGCACCACTCGTGACGGTACTCCCGCCGCCGCGCGCCCCCGTGGGCTGCCCTCTCGCAAGCTCGGGCCTGCCAACCGATACGGCCTCCTGGGCGAGCGCTGAGGTGGAGCGGAGTATACCCCAGGGCGCCGGCGCAGGACGGCGGCCGGCGGCGCTCGAAGCGACCGAGGCGGTCGACGCGGAGACGGACCGCGCGCCGACGAGCTCGGACGGCCGTCGACGGCCGGAGCAGGGCGACGAGCACTGGTTGGGCCGGTCGCACGATCGGCTGTGGGGCTCGGCATCGTCGTGCTCTGCCTGCTCGTCTACTTCCTGATCCAGCCGCGACCGGCCCAACGACTACCTCCATTTCGTGCTCCAGGCCCAGGCCTGGCTGGACGGCAACACCGCCATCCCGATGCCGCGATACCAGGACGTGATGCCGATCGTCGGACGCCGGACGGCGATCGCCACGGGCTACGGCATCATCCCCTTCCCGCCGCTGCCGGCCTGGGTCCTGCTGCCCTTCGTGGCGATCTGGCACGTGGCCACCAACCAGCAGCTGCTGGCCACGTTCTTCGCCGCGGTCGACGTGGGCATCGCCTACTGGATGCTCGGCTACCTGCCGATCCGGCCAGGCGTCCGGGTCCTGACCCGCTCTTCCTCGGCCTCGGCACCGTCCTGTGGTACACCGCCGCCATCGGCTCGACCTGGTTCTGGGCCCACGTCGTGGCCGTCGGCTGCCTGCTGCTCGTCCGTCGGCCTCGCCCTGCGGCGGACCGGACGCCGCGCGAGCCGCAGCCGCTCGAGCGAGCGTCGCCGGCTGCGATCCGGCGGCCTCGAGCTGGCCGGGCGGCTGGTCGGTCGCTCGCTGCTCGTGGCCGCTCGGCGACCTGGCGCGAGCTGCTTCCTGCGTCCTGGCCGGCGCGGGCACCTCGGCGGCCGCTCTGGCGCGGTCGGGCTGGTGCTCGGCCTCGTCGCGGCGGTCGCTCGCCGTGGTCGTGGCCGGCCGGCTGGCGGTCCTGGCGCCGTTCGTGCTCGTCGCTCGCTGTCGTCGTCGGCCTGCCGGCCTCCTGCTCGCCGTGCTCGCGCCCGGCCTGCCGTCGCAGTCCTCGTCGACGTCGTCCTGGTCGTGCTGGCGGTGGCCGGCGTCGTGGCTCAGCCGCGCAGGGCGGCGAGCCGGTCGATCGCGCGTCTCGGTCGCTCTCGGGGCCGCCCTGTCGAGCCCCGAGTCGCTCCAGGTCGCGGCCGGCATCCTCTTCGGGCTGGCCGTGACGGCCCGGCTCACGATCCTGTTCGGCTTCCCGTTCCTGATCCTCGTCGGCGGCGGCGGCACCTGGCTGCGGCGGGCCATGCTCGCCGGCGCCGGCGCGGCGGTCCCGCTGGTGGCGCTGCTCGTCGTCACCTACGCGACCAGCGGCCATCTGTTCAACCCGGCCTACGACTACCTCTACCAGTACGAGCTGCTCCATACGGCAGCGTCTTCAACTACAACCCGGCCTGGTCGATCACGGACATCCGCTACATCCCCCAGAACCTGGGCATCATGCTGTTCCAGGGCCCGCGAGATCCTGCCCAACTTCGCCAGCATCTATCCGGGCGGACTGCGGCACGCCACTGCTGCGTCACCGGCGCGGCCCGCGGCCTCTTCGACCCGAACTGCCCGCTCGCGATGCCCGAACGCGATCGGCATGAGCATCCTGCTGACGAGCCCGGCCTTCCTTCTGGCGCCGCTGGCCTGGCGGCCGCTCCGGCGCCTCGCATCTCGACCGGGTGACCGTCGGCGCCACGATCGCCGTCGTGGCCATCGCGATCGTGAACCTGATGCATTTCAGCCAGGGCTGGGTCCAGTTCGGCTACCGTTTCAGCAACGACTTCGTGCCGTTCGCGCTGATCCTCGTGGCCCTCGGCGCCAGCCGGCTGGGCCGGCTGTGGCCGCTCGTCCTGCTCGTCGCGGTCTCGATCGTCGTCAACTTCTGGGGCACGACATGGGGAGCGATCCTTGGCTGGTGAGCGTGCCGAGGCCGACACCGCCGGATCGCCGTGCCGACTGCCCGGGCCGGCCTTCGGCCGGGCTCGCCAGGCTGACGGATCCGCGGTCCTGGCACGCGGCCTGGCCCGCTGATCGGGGCGGCTGATCGCGCTCTGGTCGTCATCCCGACCCTGGCCCCGGCGTCGTGGCCAGCTGGGACACGGCCGAGTTCCAGACCGTCGGGCCGGTCCTGGGCACGGCCCACCCGACGGGCTATCCGCGCTACATGATCCTGGGCTGGCTCGCCTCGATCCTGCTTCAGCCGTTCGGCGACCCGGCCTACCGGATGAACCTGCTGCAGGCGCTCCTCGCGGCCGGCGCGGTCGCCGGCGCGACCGCCATCGTCGGCTGCTCACCGGCTGCGGATCGTCCTGGCACCGGCCTGCTGCTGCTGGCGATGCCGCCTTCGCCACGGCTTGGCGCGTTGCCTGTCGCTGGACGATCACACGAGCCGGTCTTCTGGCGGCTCGTCCACGCACGCCGACCCGCACATGTTCCATCTCGCCCTGGTCGGCGCTCATCTTCGTGCTGCTGCTCGTCTGGGATCAGCGGCGCCACGCGACGACCCGGACGGATCGCGCCCGCGCCGACCGCTGGCTGGTGGCTGCCGCGGCCGTCTACGGCGTGGCCGTGGCCAACCACTCGCTGGCCCTGCTGCTGCCGCCCGGCATCGGCCTGTTCGTCCTCGCCGGCCGACTGGCGCGTCATCCTGCGCTGGCGGACGCTCGTGGCCTGCGTCGCTCGTCCTGGTGGCACGATCGCGTCCTCTTCGCTGGAGCTGCCGATCCGGGCCGCCATGCACGCGCCGCTCGTCTACGGCCACCCGGACACGCTGGAGTGGCTTCCTGTACGTGGTCCTGGCCGAGCAGTTCCGGCGGCAGCCGCTCGATCCGTTCGGCGACCTCGGCGACAAGGCCGCGGCGTCATGAACCTCATGGCCGGCTGGCTCGGGCCGCTCGGTCTACCTCGCCGTTCTCGGCCTCGGCACGAGCCTCGTCCGGCGGCCGCGCTACGTGCTCCTGAGCGGGCTGGCGCTCGCTGTCACGTGCGGCTTCGCGGCCTCCTACGCCAACGCGGACATGGAGCGCTACTTCCTGGTGCCGCTGCTGATGGCGTTCACGTGGGTCGGCCTCGGGCCGCGGACCTGGTCGGCTGCTCGGCTGGCGGGCGGCTGGATCGGCGATCGACTGGCTCCGGCCGGAGCGCCGTGGCGCGCCGAGCCGGCCGGCGACGCCGACGGGACCGGACCGGACGCGCCGCGAGCCCGAGGCGCCGAGCCCGCGGCGGCCGCCTGGCGCGACCCGGCTGGCGCTGGGCGCTGCTGGTCGGCGAGATCGTCGTCGCGGTCGCCGCTCGTCGTCGCCAGTGCCGGCCGTCGTGCCCGAGCGCCAGCAGCCCAGGACAGCGTTCAACCCGGGCGGCGTCAGCGAGGCCAGCAGACCGCGACGTCGAGTCTGGATGCACGCGGTGCTGGCGCCGCCGGACCAGGGCGGCCTGCCGGCCAACGCCGTCATCGTCATCGCTGGTCGAGCGCTCCACGACGCTCTGGTACGGCCAGCAGTCCTGGCCTCCGGCCGGACATCTACATCGTCGACGACAGCACGCAGGCTCGACGACAACCTGGGTCGAGGTCCAGGATGTCTTCAACAAGTTCCTGGGTAAGAGGCCGGTCTTCACGATCCGCTCTCCACGGGGGCTGCGACGGCATGCAGGCCGCTGCAGCGCCGCAGTTCGACGATCGCAAGCCGTTACACGCGCTGTCGGGGACGGCTCAACTACCGATCAGCCAGGTCGCTCGGTCGAAAGGGAAGCCAGTGAGCGCAGGCCGCGGGTCCGGAGCACTGGCACGTCGAGATCGGCGGTCCGGCCGCGAAGCCGGGTGCCCGCGCTCTCCTTCTTCTTCCCCGCCCACAACGAAGAGGCCAACCTCGAGGCTCTGGTCGAGGAGGCGCTGGCCGCCCTGCCGGCGCTGGCCGAGAAGTTCGAGATCATCGCCGTCGACGACGGTTCGCGCGACCGGACGCCGGCCATCGCCGACGACCTCGCGGCCAGGCATCCGGACGTCTTCCGCGTCGTCCACCACCCCGACGAACCTCGGCTACGGCGCCGCGCTTCGGTCCGGCTTCCGGGCCTCCCGCTACGACCTGATCGCCTTCATCGACGGCGACCGCCAGTTCAAGGTCGCCGACGTGGGCCGGCTGACCGAGCGATCTGGCCGCGGACGACGCCCGGACGTGGTCCTGGGCTTCCGCCTCAAGCGCGCCGACCCGGCGATCCGGCGCTGGTACGCCCGCATCTACCGTCTCTCGAACCGGATCTTCTTCGGCGTCCGCGTCCGCGACATCGACTGCGCCTGCAAGCTCTTCAAGCGCGAGGCGCTGGAGCCGATCCGCGTCTCTTCCGGCGGCGCCTTCTTCACGGCCGAGCTGCTGATCAAGCTCCGGTTCGAGGGTCGCAAGATGGCCGAGGTCGGCGTGCCCCACTACGCCGCGAACGGCCGGCTCCCCCACCGGCGCCAAGCCGAAGGTCGTCTTCCGCGCGGTGCGCGACTTCTGGACGCTGCGCTTCCGCCTGTGGTTCCGCCGGCATGGCGCGGCATGCGCCGTGGGCGAGCCGATCCTGGGCTGAGCAGCGGATGGCCGCCGGCGCCGGCGTCGGCACGGCCGCCGGCGTCGAGCCTGAGCTACTCGCGGGGCGGCTCGTCCGGAGCCCGGTGGGCCCTCGCGGTGCTCCTCTTCCAGATCCACGTCCAGTGAGTTGACGAACTCGCGGAAGACCTCGAGCTTCTCGTCCACCTGGGTCTCCGGCTCGACGCCGGCGCGGTCGAGGACCTCGGTCGAGGCGAAGATCTCACCCCGGTCCGGACCGCCAGGGCCAGCGCGTCCGAAGGCCGCGCGTCGATGGCGTAGGTCTTGCCGTCCCGCTCCAGTTCGAGCGTGGCGTGGAACGTCTCCTCGGCCAGGCTCGAGACGATGACGCGCTGGACCTTTACGCCGAGTTCGCCGAGCGTGGCGACGAAGAGTCGTGGGTCAGCGGCCGCTCCGGCGTCACGCCCTGGAGCCGCGTGGCGATGGCGTTCGCCTCCCACGGCCCGATCCAGATAGGGAGATAGCGCTCGCGGTCGGTCTCCTTGAGCAGAACGACATGCTGGCTCGACAGCATGTGCACCCGAACGCTCTCGACGACGACCTCGGCGAGCGACTCTGCCATGGGCCGATTATCCCACTCCGGGCCGCGGCGTCGGCCCGCTGCCTCGGGGCCTCAGAGGCCGGGCGGAGCGGCCGGCTTGGGCGATGGCCGGCGGAAGGCCGAGCGGACGCCGGCGCGACGCCGGTGAGCCCGGAGGCGGAGCCGGTGGCGTCGGGCTGGACGGCTGAGCGACGCCTTCATCAGGCTGCCGCCCTCGGTCCAGTACAGCGTCGGGTTGGCGCCGCCGGTGTCCGGGTGACGAACATGCCGTCGAGGTCCGTGAACCAGGGCGTGGTCGCGGCGACCATGTACTGGCCGACGATCGTGCCGTCGCCTTCTTGAAGGCGACGATGCGCCGGTTCAGGCTGTCGTAGGCGTAGAAAGTGCCCTGGTCCTGGGCCGGATTGTCCGCGGTCAGGCGCGTGTAGAACGGCGGCGGTGGGCCGGATCCTTCTTGTCGCGGCGGCGGGTCCACGCGTCCAGCCGTGACCGCCTGGCCGAGTTCGTACTGGTCGATCTGCGCCGCCCCGACGAGATAGACCTTGCCGTCGATGTACATGTCGTCCACGGACGAGACGTCCTGGGCGACGATGCAAGTAGTTGGCCTTGCCGGCCGATCGGATAGCCGCTGCCGTCCGCGGCAGGCGGGTACTTGATGATCTGCTGCTGGCTCGGGACGACGATGTAGAAGTTGTACTGGTTCTGAGCTGGCGTTGACGATGAACGTGCCGATGGCCCGCGCGCCCAGGCCCCAGGTGGCGTTGTCCGGGATGTTGATCCGGACCAGCGAGCCGCGGCCCGTCTTGTCGCCCGTGGCCGGGTGCCAGCGCCACAGGTTGTTGAAGTCGTCCAGGATGAGGACGTCGCCGCCACCGGTGGCCAGCAGGCGTGGGTTGCCGACGATGCCGCCGCCGGCGACCGGCTCCTGACCGACCGCCACCACCGGGATCTTGGCGCCGGTCTGCAGGTTGACCCGGTAGACCGTCTCGACGGTGTTGTCGATGACGTACGCCGCGCCGTCGGGACCCAGGACGGCCGCCGTCAGGTCGTCGGTGGCGAACGACAGCGACTACCTGCGGCTGAACGACCGTGACGTGGTAGTACTGGTTCAGGCCCGGCGATCGACCTGGCCGCGGAGGTCGGCCAGCTGCGCCGGCGTGTAGCCGTTCTGCTCGGCCGTCTGCAGTTCCGTGTAGGCGTCCTTCAGGTATTCGTAGGCCGTGCTCGGGTCGCTGACCATGAGGTCCGCGCCGTTGCCGAGACGGCGTCGACGTCCGCCTGGGCCTTGCGCGATATGCCTGCTGCGCCGATCTGCTGGACGTCGACGTTGTCGCCCCGGCTGGCGCCCGACATGAACCACATGACGGAGCCGACGAGCGCGATGACGGCCAGCAGGCCGATGATCGCGACGGCGGCCCGCTGCCGCCGCTCGCGCCGGACGGTCATCGGCGTGACCCGGCCGCGTGACATCGGCCGCTCGGGCATGCGGTCGAAGAGGCTGTAGACGCCGCGCCGCAGCCAGCCGTCGGCCGCGAGCTGGGCCTGATGGGCCGTGGTCTGCATCGCGGCCACGCCGCCGACGACGGTGTCGGCGAGCGGGATCGGCGATCGATCCGGCGCGCCCGGCCATCGAGTCGCCGGGCCAGACGGGCTTGAGCGGCGCGGCCTTGTGCGTGGACGCCACCTCGGTGGCCTCGATGAGCAGGATGCCGTCGCCGCCGGTGCTGCCCAGGCTGCCCGAACCGAACTGGCGGTGGATCTCGCTCGACCGCCGCCTGGGGATGGATCTGCAGGACGGCGTCCTGGATCGGCCCCAGGCCGATGCGCCGGGTCACGTTGGGCGACATCAGGATCAGGCAGTCGCCGGCGGTGATCTCGCCGTGCCAGACCTCCGGGCCGTCGACGTCGTCGGACGGGCATGCCGCTCTCCGGACTCGAGTCCGGCAGAGTCAGCAGCCGCGCCTGGCGAAGGAGGTACGCCTCGGCCGGCCCGAGCGTGGCGACGTACAGCTCGTTGCCGCGGATGACGGCCAGGGCGAGCCCGATCGGCCCCGGCTCGCCCGGGCCGACGACCGGCCGGTCCGGCGAGTGCATGAGCATCTTGTTCGCGGCCCGGACGGCCTTGCGCAGGCAGACGGAGATGCCGGCCGACAGGTCGTAGTAGTAGTCGTCTCGGATCCGCTCGGCGACGATCTTGGTCGCCTCACGCAGCTTCCGCCCGCCGGCCCCGGTGACGAGCAGGTAGAGGCTCCCCTTCGTGCGCGACGTCGAGCCGATGTTGGGCTCGACAACGATGACCGTGTCGGCCGAGTCGGGGAGTCGTTGTGGCTCGGCCACGAGGCCGAGGTTCATGTGGAGACGGACTGCCATTGGCGGCTGCTAGCGGCGGGACTGATGGACGCCCGTGGTATCCGGCCGCATCCCAGGCGGCCGAACCGGCGTTCGCAGGTGGGGATTATACGTGGCGCGTGGTCACGCGGAGCTGACGGACGGGCGTCCGGACTGTGGCCGCGCAGGGCCGCCAGCAGTTCCGGGGAGCGCAAGCCGTATCTCCTGCGCCACGATCGGCTCGTCCGACTCGATCGTCGCGACGCCCTGCTCGAGCTCGACCAGACGGCACGACCCGGCGGCCGCCGGAACCCGCTCGGCGACGACCTCGCAGCCAGGCCGCGGCAGCCCGGCCTGCTCGAGCTGGTCCTCCAGCCCGAATTCGCGGGCCGTCTCGGGCAGCAGATCGCCCAGTCGCTCCATGCCCGCGGCTTCGTCGTCGGTCCCGGTCGCGGGCCTCGCGGCTCGCTGGCGTCGGGCCGGCGCGTCTCCCGGCGGGGCCCGCAGCGGAGCCTGGCCCGGCCCGAGTCGCGATCGGCCGGGCCGCCGCTCCGGGTCCTGGCCCGCGTCACGCGTCGCCCTCCACGACCCTGGCGCCGCCGTCTTCGTCCGGGACGACCCGCCACGGCCGGGCCCGGCGGCGCAGATCGGCGTCGATGTCGGCGGGATCCGTCGTGGTGATGAGGGCCTGCGGCAGCTCGGCGATGCGCCGCACCAGATGCCCGCGCCGCGCCGGGTCCAGTTCGCTGAAGACGTCGTCCAGGAGAAGCAGCGGCGGCCGGCCGTCCAGCGCCGGTCAGCAGGTCCAGCTCGGCCAGCTTGAAGGCCAGGATGGCGGTTCGCTGCTGGCCGCGGGAAGAGAACGTGGCCAGGTCGCGGCCGTCGAGGCTGAAGACGAGGTCGTCGCGGTGCGGCCCGACGAGCGTGGAGCCGTTCCAGGCTTCCTTCTCGGCCGTTTCGCTGCAGCCGCCGGGCCAGGGCGTCCCGCGGCGTCTTCGCCGGGGAGCGGCGCGGCGTTCGACGTGTAGCGCGACGCGTCGAGCCGCCCCTCGGCCGGGGCGATCTCGCGATGCGCCGCGGCCAGCGGCTCCGGCCAGCAGCTCGAGCAGCCGCAGCCGGGCGGCGACGACCGCGCCACCGGCGGCCAGGAACGGCTCGTCCCAGAGCCGGAGCTGGTCGCGATCCGCCTCGCCCTCCCGGATCGCCCGCAGCAGGCTGTTGCGCTGCTGCAGGGCCCGGCCGTAGGTGGCCAGGTTGGCGGCGTAGCTCGGGTCGTGGGGCGCGGTCAGCCCGTCCAGCGCCGTTCGCCGCAGCGTCGGCGGCCCGATGACGAGCAGCATCTCCTCGGGCGCGAACAGCACGGTCCGCAGGTGTTCGGCCAGGGCGGCGGGCCGGCGCGGCACGCCGTTGACCGTGGATCTTCTTGCGGCCGCCGGCCTGGCAGGGTCAACTCGAGGGCACGCCGGCGCCCGGTCCGGCGCGAGCCGGCCGCCGGCAGGCCCGGCCGCGGCTCGGCGCCCGTCCGAGCGCTGTCCCGGCTGCGCCGACCGATCAGATGCCGTCGATCCGCATGAAGTCGGCGCCCCAGCGGATCAACTCGGAGTCCGTCGTGGTGCGGTGCGACCGCCCCAGCGCCAGCAGGACGACGGCCTCGAGCAGCGTCGTCTTGCCGGCCGCGTTCGGACCCCAGATCAGCTGCGGCCCGGGCCCGAACTCGAGGTCGAGCGCGGCGTAGCCCCGGAGATTCCGGATCGCCAGGGATCGAAGGAGCGTCGCCGGCCGGCGACTGGATCGAGGCCGGATCTGGCGCCGGAGTCGGTCGCGCGAGATCTGTCGGCTACCTACGAGGTCGTCTTGACCGGCATGACGACGTGGACGTACTGCGCCGTCGCCGACCGGCCGGAAGACACCGGGCGAAAGCGGCCCGTTCAGCTCGATCGAGAACTGATCGGCGTCGACGTTGTCCAGGACGTCGAGCAGATAGCGGGCGTTGAAGGCGATCGTCGTGCCGTCGCCCTCGACCTTCGGCCTCGACGTCGCTCTTGTTGTCGCCGACGTCGGCGGCGGCGCTGACCGTCATGCCCGATCTCGGCGTCCTTGCCGACGTGGAGCTTGACGATGTTGGCCGACGAGCTCGCGATGAGGCTGGCCAGCCGGACGGCCGCGAGCAGCTGGTCGCGATCGACGGTGGCCTTCGTCGTGAAGCCCTTCGGCAGGACCTGCTGGTAGTTGGGGAACTGGCCGTCGATCAGGCGGCTGACGAGGTCGATGCCCTCGAGGTGGAACAGGATCTGGTTGCGGCTGGGCGACAGCACGATGTCGACCGGTTCGTCCGTGTCCGACAGGATCCGCGACAGCTCGTGCAGCGAGCGGGCCGGGACGACGACGCTGGTCTCCTCGACCGGATCCAGGACCGTCAGCGTCTTGACCGCGATCCGGTAGTTGTCCGCGGCCGCGAGGGTCAGCTTGTCGCCCTCGAACCTGGCCAGTACGCCGGTGAGGATGGGCCGGGCTTCGTCGGTGGCGGCGGCGAAGGTGACTTCGCCGAGAGCCTCGCGAGCGACGTTCTGAGGGACGCGCGTGGTCGGCCGCTCGCCGGCCGTCGGGATTGCCGGGAACTCCTCGGCGTCGATGCCTTTGACTCGGGTCTCGAAGCGGCCGGCCTGGATGTGGAGCGTCTCCTGGGCCTGGAGCTCCAGGTCGACTCGCTCGTTGGCCGGCAGGCCCGCAACGATGTCCGTCAGCAGGCGGGCCGGGACGGTCATGGCTCCGCCCGTGTCGATCTTGCCGGGCACCCAGTACGTCATCCCGATCTCGAGGTTGGTGGCGGTCAGCTTGAGACCGCCATCCTCGGTGCGGAGAAGGACGTTGTTCAGGACCGGCAGCGTGCTCCTGGTCGAGACGGCTCGACTGACGACCTGGAGACCGCGGGCCAGGTTCTCCTGCATGACCGAGAGTTTCACGTTCGGTTCACTCCCCTGAGATCGGGCATTGGGCGGCTAGATCGGAGAATCGACGTGACGGACGACGATCCTACTCGAGTGGATTGTCTATCTATCTTCTCATCCCGTCATCACCGTCATCATGGTGTGGAGACTGTGGGTTCGCCGTGCGGGGCCACGCTCAGCGAGCCGGGTGGATTAACCGGGCCTCCAGTGTGGACGCAGTCGCGCCAGATTGGGGATCGTGCGCGCGCAGGCTGGTGGACGAGCCGGCGACGCCCGATCATCCGAGGCCCCCGTTCGGAGGCCAGTTCGAGTCCACTGCCGCGAGCCGTCCGACGGGCGCCCGAGTTCTCCACATCCGACCCACGTTATCCACCGAAATCGGCCGCTTATCCACGATCGAGGCCGTCCGAGACCTCCGTGAGCCGCGATCCAGGCCACTTCGAGGCGCCGCATGAACGGACCGGGCGAGCTCGCTGCGATCCGACCGCAGGGCTGCGGTCGGACGATCGGCCAGGCGCAGTTCGGGCAGCGGAGCAGCGACCGGCGAGCCATGCGCGAGCGCCGAGAGCCGCGTCTAGTCGGCGTAGATCAGTTCCCGGACCGCGGCCAGCTCCCGGCGCAGCTCGTCGTTGATGCCCATCTCGCGGTTGATCTTGTCGCAGGCGTGCAGGACCGTGGAGTGGTCCCGGCCGCCCAGCTCGGCGCCGATGCGCAGCAGCGAGACGTCCGTCTCCTCGCGCATCAGGAACATCGCGATCTGGCGCGGCACGACGATCGCCTTGTCGCGCTTCTGGCCCTTGAGGGCGTCGATCTGGACGCCGTAGTAGTCCGACACCGCGCGGGTGATCCGCTCCGGCGTGACCTGGCGCTTCTTGGGGTTGTAGAGGACGTTCGAGAGGACGGCCTGGGCCAGCTCGATCGTGATCGGGCACGCCGCCCATGCTGGCGTAGGCGACGATCCGGTTGAGCGCGCCCTCGAGCTCGCGGATGTTGCTGACGACCTTGCGGGCGATGAACTCGAGCACGTCCGAGCTGACCGGGACGGCCTGCTCCTCGGCCTTGGCCCGAAGGATGGCGATGCGCGTCTCGAGGTCCGGCGCGGTCAGGTCCGCGATCAGGCCCCACTCGAAGCGGCTGCGGAGCCGCTCCTCGAGAGTGAGGATCGCCTTGGGCGGCCGATCCGACGACAGCACGATCTGCTTGCCGTCCTCGTGGATCGCGTTGAACGTATGGAAGAACTCTTCCTGCGTTCGTTCCTTGTCCGCGATGAACTGGATGTCGTCGATCAGGAGCAGATCGATCCGGCGGTAGCGGGCCCGGAAGTCGTCGATCTTGCCCTGCTGGATGCTGGTGATGAATTCGTTGGTGAACTTCTCGCTGGTGGCGTAGACGACGCGCTTGCGCGGGAAGCGGGCGATGACCGCGTTGCCGATGGCGTGCATCAGGTGCGTCTTGCCCAGGCCCACGCCGCCGTACAGGAACAGCGGGTTGTAGGCGTGGCCCGGGCCGCTCCGCGACCGAGAGGCTGGCCGCGTGGGCCAGACGGTTGGCCGAGCCGACGATGAAGTTGGCGAAGGTGTAGCGCGGGTTGAGGTTGGTCGAGGCGCCTTCGGGCGCGCCGACGCGCGTGGCCTCGAGCCGGACCGGCTGCGGCGCGGCGAGGCCGGTTCGATCGGCGCCGCGGCCGAGCCGTTCGGTCGAAGCCGTCTCGGCGGCAGGCCGAACCATGAACTCGACCTGGACGCTGTAGCCGACGATGCGGGCCAGCGTCTGGGAGATCAGAGAGCGGTAGCGCGTTTCCAGCCAGTCCTTGGCGAAACCGTTGGGCACGGCGATCTTGAACCGGTTGTCGTCAACGTCGACGAGCACTGGTGTCCCGCAGCCAGGTTTCGAAATTGGCCGGAGACAGGGAGACCTGGAGCTCTCCCAGTGCCGCGCGCCAGACTTGCTTCGCGTCCATCGAGGCAGGCTTGTCCTGAAACAGACTTGAATGGATGGTCAGTAACGTGACGGACTCGGTCGTCCAGGATCCGCCTTCCAGCGCCGCGAGTCTCGGTCCGTTTCGGCTTCTCCTCCGACCCGGTCCGACCGTCCTCGCGGTCCTCCTGAGCCGATGCCCAGGGGTGTCTGGCGCCGCGGGCCGCCGAAGAATAGCACCGCCCCAGCGGCCCCGGCAAGGCTCAGGAGGGTACCGAATCGCATACTCCCGGGGAGTATACGGGCCGGACTGCAAATCCGAGGGCCGTGCGAGATGCCGAGCCGGACACGTGGATGTTTGACACTCTGAGCGGCCCGTACATATAATCCGCCGGCAGACGCGCCAAAGCGCTTTCGTGCGCCCGGCGCGTTCGCGTGCCTTATCGGGGTATCCTGGCCCCGAGGCCGAATGGAGAGAAACACACCATCCGATGAAGCAGACCTATCAGCCCAAGAAGCGGCATCGCAGCAAGGAACACGGCTTCCGCGCCCGGATGAAGACCACCGGAGGACGCCGAGTTCTCGCTGCCCGTCGGGCTCACGGCCGCAAGAAGCTGACGGTCTGACGACGGACCGCGGCCACAACCCGCCGCGGCTGGTGATGCTCTCCAGGCCGGAGGACTTCGCGGCGCTACAGGGAGAGGGAACCGTCAGGTCTCATCCCCTGTATGTCGTGAGAGTCCGAAGGACCGGTCTCGAGGAGACGCGCTTCGGCCTGTCAACCGGACGTAAGCTCGGCGGAGCGGTGGTTCGGAACAGAGTGCGCAGAGCGACTTCGCGAGGCACTCAGGGTGATGGCGCCCTCGTTCCAGCCGGGCTGGGACGTTCTGATCATCGCCCGACCGCCTGTCATCGGCGCGGACTTCGAGACGCTGGCGGGCACACTTCAAAGCCTTCTCCGCCGGGGAGGAGTTCTCGGAGGGCGGACCGTCACGTGAAAACGGTCGGCATCGGGCTCATCAGGCTCTACCGCCGTCTGTTCGCCTGGCGCCCGTCCGTCTGCCGGTATGAACCCACCTGCTCGGTCTATACGGAGCAGGCAATCGCCAAGTACGGTCTGATCCGAGGGAGTTGGATGGGAATGCGTCGAATCGCCCGCTGCCACCCATGGAGCAAAGGTGGCTACGACCCTGTCCGCTGACATGACCTCCCCCGCCTCCAGCCGACCTTCCCGGACGCGCGCCCGCTGGCTCGTCGCTCGGGCTGTTCCTGGCCCTCATGGCGCTCGCCGTGGTGGCGTGCGGCACCGCCGCCAGCCACCTCATCGCCGAACGCCTCCGCGTCGCCGGCCGCGACGCTCGAGCAACGGGTCGCCCGGCGCCCGCCGCGGTCGACGTCGCCCCACGCCAAGCGCGACGGCCATCCCCGAGCCGCTCCGAGCCGGCCGAGCCCACGGACCTCTGGGGCCTGATCAACTGGGCCTTCACGCCGATCTTCCAGGCCCTGTTCATCATCCTGGCCGAGCGTCTACGCGCTGACCGGCAACGTCCTCATCGCGATCATCGTCCTGACGCTCCTGATCCGGCTGCTGACCTTCCGGCTGTCGGCAAGCAGCTCGTGAGCCAGAAGCGGATGCAGATGCTCGCCCCCGAGCTCGCGGTCCTCAAGAAGGATCTGGAGAAGCGCTCCAAGGGCGACCGGGCCGCGGTCATGGCAGGCCCAACGCAGGCTTCTACAAGGAGCGCGGCGTCAGCCCCACGGCCGGCTGCCTGCCGTCGCTTCCTGCAGATGGGAATGCTCATTCCCATGTACTCGGTCATCCGCGATCGGCCTGACCAACTTCGACCCGAGCGCGATGTTCACGGTCTTCGGCCTGAAGGTCGTGCCGATCACCTGCCCCAACCCCGCCCACTTCGTCAACGGCGTGCTGGACAAGGCTCTGCCCTGCATCAACACCGTCGTCGGCGGCATCGACATGGGCAAGGAGCAGGTCCTCTTCAACCTGCCGATCCTGGGCTTCACGCTCGGCGTCAGCCTCCTGGCGATCGCCGCGGCGCTTCTGCAGCTCGTCCAGAGCCGGATGATGATGCCGCCGCGCCGTCGAGAACGACCCGTCGGCGAGCACGCAGCGCAGCATGATGGTCTTCATCCCGCTCTTCTCCGTCGCTCTACGGCGGCATCCTCCCGGCCGGCCTGTTCATCTACTGGATCGCGACTTCGCTGTTCTCGATCGTCCAGCAGTTCCTGATCGTCGGCTGGGGAAGCATGTTCCCGCATCTTCGGCTGGGACCCGGCCTTCGCCCACAACTACACCCCGAAGTTCCCCGTCACCATGCCCGCGCCGGCCGAATTCGGGCAAATCGCTGGCGGCCACCCGGTACAAGCCCGAAGAGCGCCGCGCATCCGCGGCCTCGACTGTCCGGCCAAATACTCACCGGCGAGCCAGCCGGCGAGGGAGACGACGCTGACATGACTGCCTATCGCGACGCATACCGCGAGTTCACCGGAAAGACCGTCGAAGAAGCCCTCAAGGGCGCCCGGGACGAGTTCGGAGTCGGCCTCGACGAGCTCGACTTCGAGATCCTGACGCCGGGCAGCCGAGGAGTGCTCGGGATGGGCGCCGAGCCCGCCCGCGTCCTCGCGGCTCCGAGGTCGCTGCTCGGAGGGTCCACCCCCAAGCGCGAGGCCGCCGCCCAGGTTCCGCTGCCCGCGCCCGCCGCACGAGCGAGAAGATCGCCCGCCACGATCGCGACTTCGGCCATGACCGCGACCGCGACCGCGGCCCCCGACCTGCCTGGCGCGAGGATCGCGCCCGCCGCCGGCCACTTCGATCGGCCGCGGCCGGCCTCAGGGTTCGGCGGCGCCGCTCCAGCCGCGGGCGGCTTTGCCGGCCCTCGTCCCGAGCGCGGCACCGTGGATCGTGGCCCGCGCCCGGCCGGCCCTCGCCCCGATCGCGGCCCGGGTGGCCGACCGCGATCACGGCCGTCCGGCCGGTGGCCGAGACCGCGGCCCGCGCCGCGACGATCGCCGGCCCGCCCCGCAGGCCGGTCTGACCGCCAAGGAGCTCGCCGAAGTCGCGGCCGCCCGCGTGAGCTCCGCATCAGGAACGCCCCGAGTCCGCCGAGGTCTCGCCCGAGGCCATGGCCGCGGCCAAGGAGATCCTCGAGCAGCTGATGGCCCACCTCGAGTTCGACGTCAAGGTGGAGATCAAGCCGCGGCGAGACCAACCGCCTCAACGTCTCGGGCGAGGGCGACGAGAAGGAAGTCCTCGGCGCGCTGATCGGCCGCAAGGGCGAGCGCCTCTCGGCTCTCCAGCACCTCGTCAACCTGCTGCTGTCGAAGAAGGTCGGCGAGTGGACCCGCATCCTCGTCGATGTCGAGGACTACCGCGGCCGGCGCGAGCGCCAGCTGCGCGATCTCGCCAACCGGGCCGCGGAGCGGGTCATGGAGACCGGCAAGATGCTCCAGCTCGAGCCGATGCCCGCTCTCGAACGCCGCTGGATCCACCTCGCGCTGCGCGATCACGATCGCGTCGCCACGCAGTCGATCGGCGAGGAGCCCAACCGCCGTGTGGTCGTCCTGCCCCGTGGCGAGGCCCAGTAGACGGGTAGGGTCATACGTCCCGCCAGGTGACGGGAGGATCGGCCCGTCCACCCAATCGGATTGGGGGGTGACACGATCGGGCTGTCGGAGCGACGATTCGGCGGCTCCGGCGCCGATGGCGTAACGGAGTCGCCGGGCGGCGCGTCAACCACGCGCCGCGGCCGCACCTTCGGTGCGTTTGCCTCTGCCGTCAATTCTCGCCGCCCCGACACGCCAATGGGGGCGCAAGTAAGGAACGAAATGACCTCGGAACCCTTCGACCCCTTCGAGCCAAAGGAGCAGACCAAGGCCTCCGTTCGGGCGGGCGTTCCTTCCCAACCGCTGCGTGGGACGGCCCCGGTCGCTCCCGCTGCGGCCGAACCCCTGCCACCGCTGGCTCGGACCGCGGCTCGGCCGGCTACGGTGTCGACCCCAGCCGCCAACGAGCTCCCGGGAATCGGAACCGGCCTACGGCGCGGATCAGTGCCGAGGCATCGCGCAAGCAGGCCAAGCCACGCACGAAGCGAGTCCCCAAGGGCAATGGCCAGGGCTCGGGCACTCCCACGTCGCGGATCTCCCTTCGAGACCGACTTCAGGGCCGAGCGGCCGCCTCGATCGGGTTCGGGCTGGCCTTCGGCATCGCCGGCATCGCGGCCCTCTTCCTCATGGTCGCCGTGGCGATGGGCTTCTCGAGCAGCTACACGCAACCGCTCCTGCCGGGCGTCCGACGTCGGCGTCGGTCGACCTCGGCGGAGCCACTCGAGACCAGGCTCGTCGCCAAGCTCCAGTCCGCTTACGCCTACCTGAGCCAGGGCGAGGTCACGCTCGACACGCCCGTCGGCTCGGCCACGATCACCTACGCGCAGGCCGGCCGCAGGCCCGGACGTCGAGGCGATGGCGGACGCGGCGATGGCGGTCGGCCATACCGGCGACCCCATCGCGGACACCGCCGCCGCGCTGCGTTCGGCGGCGAGCGGGCAGGACATCCCGGTCATCGTCCAGTGTCGATCCCGACCGCTCTTGCCTCGCGAGTCCACCAGATCGTCGAGATCGAGCGCCGCCGGCGCTTCAGGACGCCCAGGCCGTCGTCAAGGACGGCGCCTTCAGCGTCGCGCCGGCGTCGCAGTGGCAAGGGCGTCGACGAGAAGGCGATCGCCGCCGCGATCATCGATCAGCTGACGAACGGCGATGCCCCGGCCGACCTCAAGGCCGGCGGCAACTACGTGGACGCTCCAGCCCAAGGTCACCGACGCGCAGGCGCAGGACGCCATCGACCGCGCCAGCAAGATGGTCGTCGACGTGACCCTCACCTGGGACACGAAGAGCTGGACATTCCGGCGGCCACGATCCAGACGCTGGATCGTCTTCGGAACGCAGCCGGACGGCACGTACGGGCCGGCGGTGGATCCGAGCCAGGTCGCGGCCTTCCTGGCCGGCACACCGTCGAAGGCGAACATTCCCGCGGAGAAGCCAACCGTCATCTGGGACAAGACCGGCACCAAGCCCGTCGGCCTCAACGCCGGCAAGGACGGCACCGGCATCGACATTACCGGGACCACCCAATCGGTGGCCGCCTACCTCGACGGCCTGGCCAGCGGCGGCGCCGCCGTGGCGAGCATCCCCGTCACCACGGCGCCCGTCCACGCTCAGATCAGCCAGACACCGACCTCACCGGCCTCGTGATCATCGGCTCCTGGACGACGACGTTCTATCCGGACATCTCCAACGGCAACGGCGCGAACATCCGCGTTCCGGCCAAGATCCTCAACGGCGAGGTCATCGGCCCCGGACAGCAGTTCAGCTTCCTGCGAGACGTAGGGACCGATCGACGCGGCCCACGGCTTCGCGAAGGGCGGCGTGATCCTCAACGGCAAGAGCGACCACACCGGCGCCATGGGCGGTGGCATCTGCTCCGCGTCCACCACGATGTTCAACGCGGCGGCCCGAGCCGGTCTCCAGATCGACGAGCGCCACAACCACGCCTACTACATCAACCGCTACCCGGCCGGCCTCGACGCGACCGTCTTCTCGGACGGCAGCCGAACCTTCGACCTCAAGTGGACCAACGACACGCCGAACCCGATCATCATCCGTGGCACCTCCACCAAGGGATCGCGGAGCACGGTCACTTTCCAGCTGTGGAGTCTGCCGCTCGACCGCACGGTCACGTTCAATGGAGTGCCCGCCGCGCAGTTCAAGGGCGGCCCGGTCAACAACCCGGTCAAGGCGACCGACGCCAAGGTGTACATGGGCCCGGCTTCAGCATCAAGCCGGGATCGGCCTATCGGGCCGAGTACGCGACGGACGGTTTCGACACGAGCGTGTCACGCGCACGGTCACCGACGCGAGCCGGCAACGTCCTGCACACGAACACCTGGAGCTCGCACTACACCAAGGTCGACGGCGTCCTCCAGATCGGCGGCACGCCGCCTCCGTCCGGATCGCCTTCCGCGCCGCCGTCTCCGACGCCGACCCCACGCCCACTCCGGCGGCGACGCCCACGCCCGCACCGGCGCCCCGACGCCCACTCCGGCGCCACGCCGACTCCCGCGCCCGCGCACGCCGACTCCGACGCCGACGCCCGCCGCCCGGAAGCGGCGCATCGGCTAGCGCCGCAACTGTCCGAAACGGAGAGCCGGCGCAACGCGCCGGCTCTTCTGTTCTCGAAGCCCGCTACCCGGTGGTGTCCGCGAACGAAGGCTCGACCGGCTCCCCCGTGGCCAGGGCGGCAATGGGTGCGGACGTCGTCGGCTTGATGCGGCGGATGCCGGTACGAAAGCAGCTGCGGGAACAGCGGCAGGACCGCCAGCATCCCGAGCAGGCACATCACCCCACCGGAGACCACTGAGAACTGCGGACCCGCGACCGCTGCCACGCCCGCCGCCTCGGCGTCGCCGAGCCGCGGCCCGCTCGTGACCACGAGCATGTGGATGACGGTGATGCGGCCCCGCAAGCGGTCGGGCGTGGAGAGCTGGACGATCGAGCGCGCAGGACGGCGCTCACGACATCGGCCATGCCGGCGATGGCGAGGAAGAGCAGCGCCAGCGGGAAGCTGAACGTGGACAGGCCGAAGCGCCGCGATCGCCACGCCCCAGACCGCGACCGCCACGATCACGCCTCGGCCCGGCCGCTGAATGCGGCCGATCCAGCCGCTCAGGGCCGCTCCGAGGAACGCGCCGAGCGCCGGGGCGGCGTTGAGCAGGCCGTAGCCGGCGGGTCCGGTGTTGAAGACGGTCAGGGCGAGCTGCGGGAAGAGCGCGCTCGGCATTCCGAAGAGCATGGCGTTGAAGTCGATGGCGAAGGTCGCCAGGACGACCCGGCGCTGGCGGGCGAACCGCAGGCCCTCCGCGATGGAGCGCAGGCTCGCCCGAGCTTCGGGATGCGGCGGTATGGGCGCGATGACCAGCAGCGCGACGAGGCTGGCCATGTACGTCACGACGTCGAAGGCGAAGGCCGTGCGCCACGCCCCAGAACAGGATCAGCACTCCGGCGAAGGCCGGGCCGGCGATGGCCACCATGCTGCCGCTCAGCCAGTTGACCGCGATCGCGGCGGGCAGTCGTTCGCGGGGCACCAGTCGCGGAAGGGCCGAGGCTGCGAGCCGGCCCGTCGATCGCGAGATGCCCGCGGCGGCGAAGGCCACCGCGTAGAAGGCCCAGATGGGCGGATCGGGCTGGCCAGGGCCAGGAGGGCGAAGACGAGGCTGGAGACCGCGAGCAGGACCTGCGTGACGATCAGCAGCCGCCGCCGGTCCACCGCATCGGCGACCGCGCCGCCGCCCGAGCGAGAACAGCAGGATCGGCACGAGCTGGACGAGCGCGAGCAGGCCGATCGAGATGCGAGCTGTGGGTCAGGTTCCAGAGCTCGAACGGCAGCGCGACGACGGTGACCTGGCGGCCCAGGCCGTTGACGAGCTGGCCGAGCCAGAGCATCCGGAAGTCGCGGTCGCGCCGGACCGGCTCGATGTCGACCAGGAGGCTGCGCAGCAGCGTCGCGGCGTCTCGGTTCGGGCATGGCCGGAAGGATAGGCGAAGCGCCGCCGGAGCCCGAATTCGGCCGTCTACCGGCGGACGCCGCCTCGCATCAGCGAGATCGCGACGCAGCCGAGCCAGGCCAGCAGGCTCAGGAGCGAGGCCCACTCGAGCGCGGGCACGTCCCAAACGCTCGATCGGACGAGGATGTGGGCGTTCGGGTCGGCCGGGCGATAGGAAGCGTAGACGGCGATGAACGCCAGGAAGACGACGATGACGAGGCTGCCCGGGAGGGCGAGCCAGCCCGGGAACTCAGCCGGCCGGCGGGCGAGCGAGCCAGAAGGTGAAGGTCGCCGCGACGAGCCAGCCCGTCAGGAAGAACGTGGACGAGACGAGCCGGTGGGTCGCGAGGTAGTCCATCGGAAAGAGGCCGCACATCATTCCCGCGACGCCGGCGACGACGCTCACGACCGCGAAGGCCACCCGAAAGCGACCGCGCATGAAGCCCGAGACCATCAGCAGGAAGCCGCCGAGGCCCGGCGCCGCCGGCCACGAGGCCCAGGTTGAACGCCCAGGCGAACCTGCGACGCGGCTATCTCGCCGAGCTCCGAGATGAAGTGATTGAGCGGCGAGTACGGCTCGCCGGCGTAGCCACGGTAGGAGACGCGCGGCGACGAGCGAACCGATCAGGATTACCGCCACCGACGCGAGGCCGAGAAGGCCCAGATCGCGACGGCCGAGGGTGACGGTCAGGCCGCGGAGTCCAGCGCCGGTATCGGTGTTGGTCGTGGGTGGCATCTCAGGTCCGCCACGCTGCGGACCCGGCTCAGGCGAAGACGTCGACGAGCTGGCCGCGACTCTCCACCGCATCCACAACCTCGCGGTAACGAGCTATCGGCTCGTTGGCCAGCTGCGTGCGGCGGAGCACGGGCGTTGTGCCCATCTGGAATTGGGACGGGACGGGCCGGGCAACGAGCGACTGATAGATACGGTTGGCCCGGGTCATCGCCTCGGCGGTGGAGGGATCGCCGGTCACGTCCGGATGGAGGCGCCGGGCGAGGATGCGATAGGCGCCCTGAACGGCCTCCAGGGGGGCCGACGGGTCGAGGCCCAGCATCCTGTAGTAGTCGATTCGGTTTGGCGACAGGGCGATTTCCATAGTCCCCTTGCCAGAATGCACCGGAAGCGCGATGGCGAGTAAAGATACCACCGGGTAGGTCGTGAGCGGCAGAACCGTATGGTCCGCCGGGCAGCGGTTGGGTTGCGCCCTGACACCACGCAGGGCCGTCCTGACCCGGCTCAGTGGCAGCTGGCCGAACCCGAGTCGGAGAAGTGGTAGGTCGGAGCGTCCACGAACCGCCAGCTGTAGCCCGTGGCCGTCAGAGTCATCGAGATGACGCCGAACGAGCCGTCGTTGCGAACGATCTCGCCGGTAAGCGGCGCCTCCGACGAAACCGTAGTGGTTCTTGCCGCCCGTCCCGACGACGAACTCGACCGTGCCCGTTGGGATCCGGCCGGCCGGCCGCGTTGAGTGGCGCGAATCGCTCGTAGTCGTGGTTGTGTCCGGTCAGGACCACGTCCACCTTGGCGGCGACGAGATCCGCCCAGATCTGGTCCATCTGGGTCGCATCCTGGTGCTCGCCCGACGACCAGCGGGGCTCATGCCAGGTGACCATGGTGCAGAGCGAGGGATGGGCCGCGAGATCGGCGAGGAGCCATCGCTCCTGGGGCGAGCCGGCGTTGCAGCCGCCCACGTAGTGGCATTCGGAGTCGAGGCTGACGATGTGCCAGTTGCCCAGGTCATAGCTGTAATACGGCGGGAAGTTGAAGTACCCGAAGTAGCCGGCGGCGTCTGGGCGTCAGATACTCGTGGTTGCCGATCGTCGGGAAGGTGATCGACTTGTACTTGCCCCAGGTTGGGCCGTAGACCTGCTGGTACGCGGCAAACGTGTTGTCTTCGTACTGGTTGTCGCCCAATGTCAGGACGGCGGTTGGATGCAGGCTGCCGAGCAGGTTTGCCGTGGCCGCTTGATCGCAATCGGCCGGGGCGCCGTGGTTCTGGCCGGGGTCGCAGGCGATGTCGCCCGCCGCGGCGATCGTCACGGTGACGGGCTCGCGGTTCGGCCCGGCGGCGCCGGTAGTCTCGATGAAGCCCGGCTGGGGCTGGCCCGGCGGCAGGCTGAATATCGCCCGTGGTGTGCGTGAGGGAGTCGCGGTCGCGCCCAGGACACTGGAAAGCGGCGTTGGGGAAGCCGTGGCTGTTGGCGTCAGCGTGCTGGTCGGGGTCGGCTGGAGAGTCGGTGTGGGAGTCGGCCCGGCGTTCGAACATGCCCAGACGATGAGCGCGATGGCGGCAAGAGCGCCGATTCGCAGGGGCAAACGGCCCGGACCGCGCCTTCCCGATGCCACCCGGTACCCTCCGTTCCATGATTGGCCATTCCAGTGTCGACTTCCCGGCGCTCTGGACTCCCCTTGCTGATCGGTTGTCGAGCGGGCCGGCAGGCGACGGAGTATGGACTGACGAGGACGCGGGAAGTCACGGCTGCGCGAAATGGTTTCGCCAGCCGACCGACCCTGAAAACTCGTCCCGTCAGTTGGGCGCGCGACCCGTCGAAGGGGCAGCGGCGGCGGCTGCGGCAGCGTCGGCCCGGGCCTTGAGCACGCGGCACGCTCGGAGCGTCACCCACTTGCTTGGAGCGCCCTGGCGGTCGACGTCCCGAATCATCTTGCCGTGGTACGAGTACCGGTTGGCCCACCGCCCTCGTTCGTCCTGCTGGGCCAGCAGCCACGCGAAGGCGTGGTCCAGACGTGGATCCGCGGCCGCTCCCGCGTCGCACAGGGCCTCGAGGTTCTGGAGGACGTCCGCGACGTATCCGGACGGGAATCCGAGCCGGAACCAGGAGCCGTTCGGCCAGGAGGTGGCATCGGGCGTCGGATAGTCCGCGACGGCCGGATCTCGGCTCAGCAGGAACTCGACGGCGACGTCGATGGCCCGGGCCACGGCGGGCGTCCGTTTCTCGGACGGAACGCGTGCGAGGGCACAGGAGCGCCTTGACCGCGCCCCAGGCACACGGCTGTCCCGAGTTGGCCCCGCAGCAGAAGCCCGGCGCGGGTGTGTAGGCGTACCAGCGCTCCATCCCCTCGCCCGTGATCGCCGCAGTCTGCCAGGCCAGCGATCGCTGGACCCGCTCGTCGTCCGCGTAACCGAAGCCGATGAGGGCTCGGAGGACGTTTCCGTTGAGGCAGTGGATGACGCCCGATGGCACCGCGAGACCCTTTGCCGTCCCGGTGGCCCCGAAGCCACCGGAACTGGTCTGGGCCCACTTGATCAGATACTCGCAGCCGTTGCGGATCCGATCATCGCGGCCGTCGGCGCCCATCTGGTCGAGGAACATGAGCGACCAGACGGTGCCCGTGTACTTGGGCCCATAACCCTTGCCCGGCTGCACCCACCAGCCTTCCGGGCTCTGGGCGGCCAGGATCGAGGCAATCGGATCGGCGCTCATGGCCGCCGTTTGGGCCGCCTCGACCGCAGGCTCGTCGGCGCGAAGCCCGAGCAGCTGCGTCAGCGCCAGGTGCCGTGGCCCGGGGTCCTCCGCTTCGAGAAGCCACGGCAAAGGATCCTCTTTGACGAACCCCACCCACCCCGCCATCGCGCGCACCTCCGGACGAAGCCAAGTACCACAAAGCCTAGCGCACGAGAATGGGTCTTGACCCTGACGTAACGTTAGGCGTCAACATGGATGGAGTGTAGACCGGAGGAACCGTGAGCTACGAAGTAGGCGCGGTCGCGAGGCTGGCGGGCGTGACCGTACGGACGCTGCACCACTACGACCAGATCGGCTTGCTCTCGCCGAGTGGGCGATCCGAGGCTGGCTATCGACGCTACGACGAAGCCGACCTCGAACGGTTGCAGTGCGTCCTCTTCTACCGAGAGCTCGGGTTCAGTCTGGACGACATACGAACGATCGTCGAAGACGACACTGACAGGCTCGATCACCTGCGACGCCAGGGGAATCTTCTGAGGGAGCGCATCCTGCGCCTCCAGCGGATGGTCGACGCGGTCGATAAAGCCATGGAGGCGGCCACGATGGGCATTTCACTTACGCCGGAGGAGCGTTTCGAAGTCTTCGGCGACTTCGATCCCGACCAGTACGCCGAAGACGCCCAGCAGCGCTGGGGCGGATCCGAGGCCGATGGGGAGTCGCGGCGCCGGATCGCGACCTACTCGAAAGCCGACTGGATGCGACAGAAGGCCGAACATTCTGCGGTGCTCGAGAGCCTCGCCTCGGCGATGAAGTCTGGCCTCGCGGCCGACAGCCCGGAGGCCATGGCGGTCGCGGAATCCCATCGCCAGCAGATCGAGAAGTGGTTCTACCCGTGTCCGCTTCAGATGCACGCCGGCCTCGCGGAGATGTACGTCGCGGATCCCAGATTCACCCACCACTTCGAGGCCGTGGCCCCTGGCCTGGCTCAGTATCTCCACGACGCGATCCTCGCCAACGTGTCTCGATCGAGGACGTAGATTTGCGGGCCGGCGACGGGCCGGCGGCGGGCCACCTCGCCCATCGATGGCGTCGCACCGCCAGCGCCCGGTGTTTCCCCGCTGCTAGACTGACCGACCGTCAGTCGCCCGCCGATTCGTGGCGCGGGCGATCGGGAATCGCCGCCAACGGGGATTAGAGCCGATGAGCCTCCTGGTTCCGGGCAGAGTGGCCGGGTCGACCGCCCGTGGCCAGCGGGCCGTCCGTGGCCACCCGCCTCGATCGCTGGGCCGGTTCGCGATCGCCGGCCTGGCGCTGGTCCTGATTGCCTGCCTCTCGGCGGCCTGCGCGGACAACTCACCGAGCCTCTCGCCGTCGCCCTCGATCTCTCCTTCGGCCGTCGAGTCGCTCGTCCTGGCGTCGCCCGGCTCGATCGCAAGCACCGGCACCATGACGGCCCGCTACTTCCACACGGCCACGTTGCTGAAGGACGGCCGCGTCCTGATCGCCGGAGGCTGCTGCAACGGCTCGGCAGCGCTGTCGAGCGCGGAATTGTTCGATCCGGTATCGGGGAAGTTCACTCCAACCGGATCCATGCTCGCGGCCCGCTACTTCCACACCGCCAACGTGCTCCCGGACGGCCGCGTGCTGGTGGCCGGCGGGTTCGACCAGCAGGGTCCGCTTGCCTCAGCCGAGTTGTTCGACCCGCGAACGGGCCAGTTCACCCAGACTGCGCCGATGGCTCGTCCCCGCTCGCAGCACACGGGCACGACCCTGAAGGATGGCCGAATCCTCCTGGCCGGGGGCACGCCCGGAGGGGCCACGGCGGAGTTATACGACGGAAGCACCGGCAAGTTCGTCTCGACCGGGGCAATGTCCGAGGGGCGTTACGAGCACACGGCCACGCTGTTGAGGGACGGCTCCGTCCTCATCGCCGGCGGTGAGTTGTCGCAGTTCACCGCCGAGCTTTTCAACCCGGCGACGGGCAGGTTTTCGACCATGACCGCCAGGTTGAAGGCGGGCCGATATCTCCACACCGCGACGCTGCTGGCCGACGGCACGGTTCTGCTATGTGGCGGCTCGCCCGGGAAGAGATCGGCCGAGATCTACGATCCGGCCAGGAGCGTCTTCACGAGCACGACCCCGATGAACGTGGGCCGCTACTACCACACGGCGGTCCTGCTGCCGAACGGCCGGGTCTTCGTGGCCGGCGGCTGGCCCGCGGAACTGTCCACCGAGCTCTACGTGCCCAACGCCCAGGCGTTCGCCCCGGCCAAGCCGATGCTCTTCGGCCGATCCCGCCAGACGGCGACGCTCCTGAATAACGGCAGGGTCTTGATCGCCGGCGGTGCCGGCGGGCCGGCGGGCACCAACCCGGCTGAGCTCTATATCCCCTAGGCGAATTTGGTGGAGATGGGGGAGAGTCGAACTCCCCGTCCAGAAACCTTCGCCGGAGTCCACTACGAGCGTGTCCGATGATTTGTCGTCGATCGTGAAGCCGGCCATCGGCAGTCTGCCTCACGCTCCAGTCACGTCCCCTTGCGGGCTTTGACCCCGATTACGCGACGCTAGTCGGGATCGCACCTCCCCTCAATGACGCTTCCACAGCCCAGGGAGGTGAGGCTGCTTCCACGCTCACCTTACTGCCTAAGCAGCGAGGGCGAGAGCAGGCTGGCGGTTGCCAGTTACTTCTTTTGGGCTCCTTTTTACGAGGCCTGGAGACCAACCTCGGCTCGCGTTCTCCGGTAACCGGCCCCTGTCGAAACCACGCATCCCCACAGAGTCGGCGCCCATCAGCGAAGCCGCAGCTTCACTGTGGCGCACCGTGATTCTACAGCCTGCGACGCTTTGTCCCGCGAGACGGTGGCCGGCGACTCAGGAGCGGTGCTCGTCGAGGAGCACGCTGCCGATGTATACGAAGGCCGGGACGAGCGTCGCGACGACCAGGAAGTTCCACAGACCATCGCCTTCGAGTCGCGGGAAGGCCGCCGTTCGACGCGTATGACGACCACATGAGCCCGACGAAGACCAGGAGAGCGGAGACCCAGTAGGCGCGCTGGCCCGCCCGCTGCCGGATCCGGACCCCGCGCTCGTCGCGCTCCTCGACGATCAGGCGTCGAGCGGCGTCGTCATTGGTGATCGCCGGGCGATACCTTCCGATCATTCCGCCCCCGACGCCGCCAAGGACGATGCCGACGGCGCCCAGGATGCGCAGGTTCCAGGGATAGTCCGGGTTCGCTCGTGCCAGGAGCACCGACGCTATGAGAACCAGAATTCCGAATGCCAGGAGCAGCCAGCCGACCCGCACCCGCGTCCGCAACCAGCTCTTTCGGTCAGTCATGATCGCCTTCCTCGTACAGGAACAAATCCTCGATCCGGATGCCGAGCAGACGGGCCAGGCGGAAGGCCAGCAGGATCGACGGGTTGTACCGTCCGCGCTCGAGAGAAATGATGGTCTGGCGCGAGACCTCGACTCGGTCCGCGAGCTCCTGCTGCGTCCAGCCCCGCTGAGTTCGATGCTCTTCCAGCCGATTCTTCATGCTCGCCCAATGTAAAGCTCGCTTGACGTCCGGATAGTAAAGCGCACTTTACATCTCTGTCAAGTGGTGGAAATGGGCGCCGCGCTTCAGGAGGGCCGCTCGCCTGCGGGCCAGTCGCGCGGTTCGGTCGGCGCCGGCCTCAGCCGAATCGGTTTCGGGCGTCCGCCATGGCCCGCTCGACGTCGCGCTTGGCGTCCCGCTCGGCGATGTCGCGGCGCCGGTCGTGCAGCTGCTTGCCTTTCGCCAGGCCGATCTCGAGCTTGGCGATGCCGCGCCCGGTGATGTACATCTTGAGCGGCACGAGGGTCAGGCCCTTGGCCCGCGTCCGAGACACCAGCGCCAGAATCTCGCCGCGGTGGAGGAGAAGCTTGCGCGGCCGCTTTGGCTCGTGGTTGAAGCGATTGCCAGTCTCCCAGGGCGAGATGTTCGCGCCCACCAGCCACGCCTCGTTGGCGTCGATCCGCGCGAAGGCGTCGGACAGCGTGACTCGCCCGGCCCGGACGGACTTGATCTCGGTCCCGGTCAGGACGACGCCCGCCTCGAAGGAGTCCTCGATCGAGAACTCGTGGCGGGCTTTTCTGTTGACGGTGACGGTCTTCTCGGCCTGCACGGCCATGACTCCTGACGACGGGAGAACCAGAAGACTAACGGACGGACGCCGCCGGTGGGAACCTGATCCCAACGCGGAGACGTCGGAGCCCGGTCGACGGACGGAATCGGGCCGCCGCGCCAGGCGCTCGCGTTCCGCTCGCGCAGTGCGTCAGACGCACGAATGCCGGCCCGAAGGCCGGCATTCGGTTTGCGTTACCCACCACCCGCAGGGAACCGGTATCTAGACTCCGGATCCTCGCGAGGTGGTGCAGCGCATCGGTAAATCAGACACTGCACATCACCTCCTTTCGTTCGGGGACATGGTAAGGGAAACCAACCGATTCAGGCAATCCCAAACGAAGACTGTCCCGCGGCGACGGATTCGTGCGTGAACAGCGGGGCCAGGTCCCCTTTCGACCGCGGCGCCGGCCGATCAGCTCGGGCTTGCCGCGGGCGTGGGCGCCGCACGCTCGGGCCCGTGCCTGGGCTCGTGGCCGCGCTCGGAGCGGACGAAGGCGAGGGCTGCGGAGCGAAGCCCAGATGAACGAGGGCCGCGTCGAGGACCGGGTCCGTGCCCGCTCGGGCGTTGGCGGTGTCGATCGGGACGTTCGGCTGGAGGCCCTTGCCGTTGATCCAGACCTTGTCCGGAGTCAGCCACTTCGCGATGGTCAGGTGGACGCCGCCGAAGTTGTTGGGCAGCGGCAGCCAGGCCTGGACCACGCCCTTGCCGTACGTCTTGGTGCCGATCAGGACGGCCCGGCCGCGCGCCTGCAGCGCCCCGGCGATGATCTCCGCCGCCGACGCGGTGTTACCGTCGACGAGCACGACCAGCTTGATCGAGCTGTCCGTTGCCCGGCCGCCTGGGCTCGCGTCTACCGCCGTCATCGTACCGGTGGCATCCTGCTGGTAGGCAAGCGTGCCGGACGAGATGAACTCGCTGGCTATCTTCTCCGCCGAGTCCACGTAGCCGCCGAGGTTGCCCCGCAGATCCAGGATGACGTTCTTCTGTCCGGCCGCGAGCGCGAGGCCCAGGGCGGCGTCGAACTGCGAGGCGGCCGGCACGTTGATGTTCTGATCGATCGAGATGTAGGCCACGGCTCCGTTGGCGAAGGACTTGTAGTCCACCTCGGGCCGATTGAACACGGCCCGCACGATCGAGAAGCTGAGCGGCTTGCCGTTACGAAGGATGCCGATCTTGACCGTCGTGCCGACGGTCCCGCGGATCAGCGTGCTGGCCTGATCGATCGTCTTGCCATCGAGCGAGACGCCGTCGACCGTGGCGATGACGTCGCCCGCGAGGATGCCCGCGGCCTGGGCCGGGGAGCCCTCGATCGGCTGGCTCACCGCCAGTTCGCAGCCGTTCCCGATCGCCTGGCAGGCGGTCGTGCTTTCCGGGTCCGATGGGTTGGAGCTGGACCGTGACGCCGATGCCCTGCGCCTGGCCGCCCACGTTCTGGAGCGAGTTGGCGAAGTCCTCGGGGCCCTGGTAGTAGGACCACTGGTCGTTGAGGGCTGCCAGCATGCCTTTGATCGCGCCCTGGACGAGCTGGTCCTGGGTGGGCCTGGGCGAGCCGGCGAAGTCCTTCTGGATCAGCGAGTACACGTCCCAGAACGAACTGAACCGGGATTCCTCGGATGCGGGAGTGCCCGGCGTAGAGGCGACGTGCGTGCCCAGGCTGTATCCGCCGACGAACAGCGCGCCCGCGGCGAGCGTCGCGACCAGGATGAGACTCAGCCGCGACGGGGCGATGGCCCGGCCGCCCGGTCGGCGTGAACCCACGGCCTCGGTGGCGGCCGCCTCTGAGGTGACGGGCGTTTCGGAGGCGTCCGGAGTCTCGGCGATCTGGGGCGCGGCCCATTCGGGGTCGGGAATTTGCTCGGGGGGAAGGTTGGCGGGCATCGATGGAACCTCAAGGGGCCGTAGAGCGGGATCAGCGGGCGAGGCAGCTCCGAACGGACAGGTACGAACCGAGGACGCCGATTCCGACCCCGGTTCCAAAGACGATCAGGGCAATGTCGCGGACGATCAGTTCTCCCGTGATCGGGAAAACCGACAGATAGGCTTTGAGGAAGTCATTCATCGGCGACTGTACGAGGAGCAGCAAACCGATCGTCAGGATGGCACCGAAGAGCCCGACCAGCGCGCCCTCGAGCACGAACGGCCAGCGGATGAAGGCATCCGAGGCGCCGACCAGGCGCATGATCTCGATCTCGTCGGCGCGCGACACGACGGCCAGGCGGATCGTGTTCATGATGATGAAGAGGACGATCAACCCAACCACCAGGAGCACGACGACCCCACCTGTGCGCAGGACTCCGATCACGGAGACCATCTGGTCGACCGTCTGCTGGATGTTCAGCACGCGATCGACCGAATTGTCGGTGCGCAGGAACGTGGCAACTTCCACGTAGTCGTTGGGGTCGCGCAGGTTGATCTGCAGCGACGCGGGCAGCGGGTTCGTGGGCAGGGACTTGATGACATCGGCGTCTTCGGGGTGGCGAACCAGGAAGTCGGTGTAGGCCTGGTCCTTCGAGACGAATCCGACCTCTTTCACCTGCGGCATTACCTGAAGAGAGGCCTCGAGCCTGGAGATGTCCTGCGGGCCGGCCGAATCCTTGAGGTAAGCCACGACCTGGACTTCCTGCTGGACGTAGTTGAGGGTCGCGTCCAGGCCGGTCAGGAGGATGATCAGGCCGGACAGAAGGACCAGCATGAGGACCATCGTCGCCGTGGCGGCGAGGCTCATGAGGCCGTTACGCCAGAAGCCCTGCCAGCCGCGGCGGAGGCTGAAGCCGATGAAGGCGAACATCAGTCCTCCCGATGGTAGGCGGCGTCGGTCTGGTCGCGAACGATCCGGCCGTTCTCCAGGGCAACGACGCGGCGGCGAACGGCCGTTACGACCTCGGCGTTGTGCGTCGCCATCAGCACCGTCACGCCCATCTCGTTGATCCGGAGGAGCAGCTGGATGATCTCCCAGCTGATGAGCGGGTCGAGGTTGCCGGTCGGCTCGTCGGCGATGACGAGGCGCGGGCTGTGGACGAGGGCTCGGGCGATCGCGGTTCGCTGCTGCTCGCCGCCGGAAAGCTGCGTCGGGAGGTGGTCCGCGTGGCCCATCAGGCCAACGATGCGAAGCGCGCGATCTACGGCCGGAGGAATGCTCTTCCTTGGCGCCCCGGTCACTTCGAGGGCGAAGCCGACGTTGTCCCGAACGGTCTTGTTCGGCAGGAGCTTGAAGTCCTGGAAGACGATGCCGATCTTGCGGCGGATCCTGGGGACTTCGCGCTTCTTGATCTTCGCCAGGTCGCGGCCGTCGAGGAGGACCGATCCACGGGTCGGCTTCTCTTCGCGGATCAGGAGCTTGATGACCGTGGACTTGCCCGCGCCCGACGGTCCCACGAGGAAGACGAAGTCGCCGTCCGGGATGGTCAGGTCCACGTCCTTGAGCGCGACCTTCCCGTTGGGGTAGGACTTGGTCACGCCCTGGAGCGCCAGGACGATTCGGGAGGGGATCCGCTCGTCCGCGCTCCGGCGAGAGCCGTCGGAGGTGGTCGCCGCGGCGCCGCCGGCAGGCTGCGTCGAGTCCGGTGTTGAGCTCGAAGGAGCGGTAGTCACGATGCCACAGAGGCTAGCATGCCGGCACGGTCGGGGTGGATCCGAGGCCGGGCAGCGGCCGGCCGCGTCGCGAAGTCACGGCTTTAGAGAAGCGCGAGGCTGGCGAGCATGTAGCGGTCGAGGCTGCCGAAGGGCCTGGTCCAGCACAGCTGTGCGGGAAAGCCCTCGATCCGGAGTCCCGCCCGAAGGAGCGCCACGAACGCCCGATCGTTCGAACCCGGGATCCAGGCGCTCGTCGCTCCGCGTGGACGGATGGTCCTGCAGAGGTGGCCGATGACGGGCGCGGTCAGCGTTTCGTCGACCATGGCAACGGGCCCGAATCTGCCGACTTCGGAGCTGTAGCCGTAGCCGAGCGGCTCGCCCTCTGCGGAGAGATAGACGAAACCCGAGCGGCCCGTGGCCCGGAGAAGGGCGTGGTCCATCGGATGCGCGTAACCGAGAACGTCGCGATCGATCTCGTCGACGATGGAAGCCAGGTCGCGAGTCGCGAGGCCGTGGACCGGCGGCCGGTGGGAGCGACCTGGATTGCGTCCCGGGCTCGCGTCCGAACTCGCCCTGGGATGTCGCCGCCACCATTCTGGCCGCCCGTGGACCGAGATGGTCCATCGCCACGGCCTGGACGTCGGGCGGGAGTTGGGGCAGGGCGCGCAGGTCTGGGGTTCCCACGAGATTGAAGATCGGGACCCGCGGGACGATCCCGAAGCGCGAGTAGAGGCCATTCGATATCGGCTGGGCGGAGTCCGTGCAGGTCGCCATGATCCCGGGTCTCTCGGGCGCGCGGAGTGCCGGTGCGTCGGCTTCGGAATCCTGAGCGACATCCGCACTCGGGAAGATCTGGGTGAGCAGCCCGCGGCCGATGCCCTGTTTCTGCTCTTCCGGCAGGACGTAGAGCTGAGAGAGGAACCACACGTGCTCGCGCTGGACCGCCACGCCGAAGCCGACGATCTTCTCGCTCGTCTGGCCGGCCTCAGGCCGGCTTCGGACGGCGACCATGAAGCGCTCCGGATCCGTGGACAGGAGATGCTTGAGAAGTGTCAGCAGCGGATCCAGATACGGAGAGGGCAGCGGCCGGTTGAGCCGGGACATGTACTCGTCCACGGCCGTGTACCAGATGAGCGCGCAGTCCGCGAGCTCAGCCGGCCTTGGCTGCCGGTAGGTGACGGGCACCTCAGCTCGCGTCCGAAGAAGCATCGGATCCCGCCACCACTCCCGTGGCTTCGCGCTCCAGCTCCGCCTGCATGAAGGCGTCCAGGTCGCCGTCGAGTACGGCCGCGGTATTGCCCGTTTCCATCTCGGTCCGGTGGTCCTTGACCATTTGATAGGGGTGCAGGACGTAGCTCCGGATCTGGTTGCCCCAGCCGGCTTCGACATGCTCGCCTCTCAGCTTCCGAAGCTCGGCCTCGCGCTCCTCGAGGGCCCTCTGGAGAAGCCGCGCCTGGAGGATCTTGGCGGCGGTCTCCTTGTTCTGGGTCTGGGACCGCTCGTTCTGGCTCTGGGAGACGATGCCCGTCGGGATATGCGTCAGGCGTACCGCGGAATCCGTCTTGTTGACATGCTGCCCGCCTGCTCCCGTAGCCCGGAACGTGTCCATCCGGATGTCGTCCCAGTTGAGCTCGACCTCGATGTCGTTCTCGACCTCCGGCAGGACTTCCACCAGGGCAAAGGTGGTGTGGCGGCGCTTCTGGGAGTCGAAGGGGCTGATGCGGACCAGGCGGTGGACGCCGCGTTCGGCCTTGAGGAAGCCGTACGCCACTCGCCCGTCGATGGCGACCGTGACGCTCTTGATGCCCGTCTCCTCGCCCTCGGTCTGATCGAGGATCTCCGTCGCGAAGCGGTGGCGTTCGGCCCAGCGGAGGTACATCCGCAGGAGCATCTCGGCCCAGTCCGTGGCTTCGGTTCCGCCGGCGCCGGCGCTGATCGTGAGCAGGGCGTTGCGGCTGTCGTACTCGCCACCGAACAGCAGGTCGCGACGGGCGATGGCATATTCGGAGTCGAGCTCGCCCGCCTCGCGCGAGACCTCATCGAGCAGGCTCTGGTCGGTCTCTTCCTGGGCAAGGTCGAGCAGCTCGAAGATCGACTTGGCCTGAGATTCGAGGTGGCGCCAGAGGGCCAGCTCTTCGCGGAGACCCTCGGCCTCACGCAGAACCTTCTTGGCAACCCGCTGGTCGTCCCAGAATCCGGGTTCCCCCACCCGCCCGTCGAGTTCGGCTAGACGGCTCTCTTTGGCAGAGAGGTCAAAGACGCCCCGAGGTCGCCTGGATCCGCTGTACCAGGTCGCGGATCTCGGCCGGCTCCACTAGGAGCGGCCTCGGGCGTCCTGGAGAAGGATCGGACGGAGCTCGATGAGACGCAAGGCGCTCTTGCTCCGGGCGACTACGGGGTTAACGCAGGGGCAGTAGACGTTGTGTGGACAAACACCGCAATTGCCATCGCAATCGAGCGCGACCGCATAGCTGCAGTTCCGGCAATCACGCTCACAGGCGATGAGATCGATGAATGCCGCTTCCTCTGCCTGCTTCAACTCACTCCTCAGCGTGACGGTTCGCCAACCCCTCCAACACCGACGTATCGAGCAGACGGGCCCTCGATAACGTAAGCGACGAGCCGAGTATACGGTTTCAATTCAGCCCCGCCAAGGGGCCAATTTGTCCCGCAAGGCCGATAAACGGGTGGTTTGCCCAAAGTTGGCAAAGTTTCACCTTTCGCCAACCGAACAGGTAGGTCCGCTAAGTGGGGCGGGGGCGCACGAGAGGCCGATGAGTTCGACGGCAGCCCGACGTCGCCGTCAGGAGCCGGTTGTGGGCGAGGAGCCAGCGGGCAGGGGTCCCGATGCGGAAGGGTCGGGCGATCCGGACGAGCCGCTCGACGACCCCAGGGAACTCGTCGTGTCCGCGTTTATGAAGACGTACTGCGCCATGGCCCCCAGTTCGTGGACCATGGACTTGTAGCTCAGGTCGGGGTTCGTGTCGTCGGGGCTCGTTTCGGTTGGCGAGGACCAGGCCTCGATGCCCTGGTCCTGGGCCACGCGAAGGACCCGAAGCATGTGGCTTCGATCCGAGACGAAGAGCGCGCTGTGCAGCCCCCGAGCATCGAAGATCGCCCGGACGTTCTGCAAGGACTCCAGCGTGCTCCCTCCGGTCTTCTCCATCAGCAGCGCCGAGTCCGGGACTCCCCTCGCGAGCGCGTAACGGCGACCGGTCTCAGCCTCGGTGGTTCGATCGCCCGGCAAATTGCCACCGGTCGTGATCAGGTACGGGGCGAGACCCTCTTTGTAGAGCTCGATGGCGTGATCCAACCTGGCGGCCAGGGCGCCGGACGGGCGGCCGTTGTACTGGGCCGCTCCGAGGACCACGATGGCATCGACATCGCGCCGCCCGTCGGCCTGGCCCACCTGCCAGATGCGAAACGTGGTGTAGGCACCGAGCGCACCGATGCCCACGCCGAAGGCGATGGCCACGAGGAACAGGTCGCGGATTCGCTGGAACAGCGTTGGACCGCGACGGGTCTCGGATCGGCGATTGGGGCGTGTGGTTCGCCCCGCCGTTACCTGCTCGCGGGCGGCGGGTCCCGCCATCGGCTGGAATCCGCTCCCGGTCCCGCTCCCTGTTCGCAGCCGAGAGCCGGACTCGCGTATTCCGACCTTTCGATCGCCTGGGAGGTGGCTCCCTCCAGCCGTCTTGCCCTCCTCCACTTGCCGGGCAAGGGACGACCGGTCAGCTGGCGACAGGGGCATCGGGTTGGCTCAGCGCCCGTGGCACTTCTTGTATTTGAGCCCCGACCCGCACCAGCACTGATCGTTGCGACCCATCCTGTCGCCGGTGGGCGAGAAGCCGGGCCGCAGTGCTCCGACGGGCGCTCCGCCGTTGGAACTCCCATTCGCTCCGCCGATCGGGCGACCCATGGGAGGTGGCTTCGGCAGCCCGCGTGCGGGAAGCTGGCCGCGGCCGGCCTGGCCGAAGCCCGAGGCGGCGGCCTGACCGTTTTGGGCGGCCGCGGAACCGTCCGGTCCGCCGGGTCCTTCCGTCGCCGTCCCGTCGGTCGGCTGTGTCGGCGCGGGCTGGCGCACGATCGAAACCCGGAAGATCGTCGTCGCGAGCTGGTGGCGGATCAAGCCGCGCATCTCTTCGTAGAGGGAGAAGGCCTCGCGCTTGAAGGCGTTGAGTGGATCTTCCTGGGCGAAGCCGCGCAGGCCGATGCCCTGGCGCATCTCGTCTATCTCGGTCAGATGCTCGACCCAGATGGAGTCGATCGTCCGGAGCAGGACGAGACGCTCGATGAGCGCCCACTCCTCGGCGTTCTCCTCGTCCTTCTTCTCGAGCTTCTCCGCGACCAGGTCCTTGAGGAACAGCGAGACGGCCTCGGGCGACCCGGCCTCGAACAGCTTCTCCTCGTTGACTTCGTCGCCGCCGAGACCCATGCGCGATCAGGGCCTGCTCCAGGCCGACGTAATCCCAGTTCTTGGGCGCCACGTCCGTAGACAGGTACCGGTCCACGAGGACGTCGAGCTCCTGGTCGACGAAGTCTTCGATCGTGTCGGTCAGGTCCTCGTTGCGAAGAACCTTGTCGCGTTCTTCGTAGATCGTTTCGCGCTGCTTGCTGATGACATCGTCGTACTCGACGACGCGCTTGCGGATGTCGAAGTTGTAGCCCTCGACTCGACTCTGAGCGCTCTCGATCGTCTTGGATACGAGCCGTGACTCGATGGCCATGTCTTCGTCGAGCCCGAGGCGCTCCATGAGGCCCGCGACTCGGTCGGAGGCGAAGCGCTTCATCAGGTCGTCTTCGAGAGAGAGGTAGAAGCGGGACGAACCCGGGTCGCCCTGGCGGCCGGCGCGACCTCGCAGCTGGTTGTCGATGCGGCGGGAGTCGTGCCGTTCGGTGCCGATGATGTGAAGGCCGCCGACCGAGACCACCTGCTCGTGGTCTTCGTCGCAGATCTTCTTGGCTTCGGCGAAGGCCTCGTCGTAGGTCTCTTTGTCCACTTCGGCCGGGTTGAGACCGCGCCGGTGGAGCATCTCCGAAGCGAGGCCCGCCGGGTTGCCGCCAAGGAGGATGTCCGTGCCGCGGCCGGCCATGTTCGTGGCGATCGTCACGGCGCCGCTCTTGCCGGCCTGGGCCACGATCGGGGCTTCCTTCTCGTGGAACTTGGCGTTGAGGACTTCGTGCTTGATGCCGCGCCGCTTGAGCATGTCGCCGAGCATCTCGGACTTCTCGACCGAGACGGTACCCACGAGAACGGGCCGTCCTTCTTCGTGCATCTCGACGATCTCGTCGATCACGGCGGTGTACTTGCCCTGCTCATTTCGGAAGACGAGGTCCGGCTCGTCGTCGCGGACCATCGGCTTCTGCGTGGGGATGGCCACGACTTCGAGCTTGTAGATCTTGTGGAGCTCTTCGGCCTCCGTCATCGCCGTACCGGTCATGCCGGAGAGCTTCGTGTACAGGCGGAAGTAGTTCTGGAACGTGATCGTGGCCAGGGTCACGTTTTCACGCTGGACCCGAAGCCCTTCTTTGGCCTCGATGGCCTGATGGAGGCCCTCGCTCCAGCGCCGGCCCGGCATCTGCCGGCCCGTGAACTCGTCGACGATGACGATCTCGCCGTCCTTGACGATGTAGTCGCGGTCCCGCTTGAAGAGAGCGTGGGCCTTCAGAGCGGACTCGAAATGGCGGGCGAGCGTGGGATCCTCGTCGTAGATGTTCTTCACGCCGAGGAGGCGCTCCATCTTGTCGATGCCTTCTTCGGTCGGCGAGACGGCCTTCTCCTTGAGGTCGATGAAGTAGTCGCCGCCCTCTTCCGCGCCCTCGGTTCGGGGAACGAGCCGCGGCACGAGACGGGCGAACTGGAAGTACTTGTCCGCCGACTCCTCGGCCTGGCCGCTGATGATCAGCGGCGTCCGCGCCTCGTCGATGAGGATGTTGTCCACCTCGTCGACGATCGCGAAGTAGCGCTCGCGCTGGACCCGCTGGTCGAGCTCGACGACCATGTTGTCGCGAAGGTAGTCGAAGCCGAACTCGTTGTTGGTGCCGTAGGTGATGTCCGCCTCGTACGCCTCTTTGCGGGCGCACGGTCGGAGGTTCAGGAGCCGCTCGTCTGAGGTCGGATAGCCCGGCTCGAAGACGTAGGCCTCGCCCTGGCCGCTGCTCGTGCGGCTGCCGGTGATGATGCCGACGGACAGGCCCAGGAAGTGGAAGACGGGCCCCATCCACTGGGCGTCGCGGCGGGCAAGGTAGTCGTTGACGGTGACGACGTGGACGCCGTGGCCCGTGAGGGCGTTCAGGACGGCGGCGAGCGTCGGGACGAAGGTCTTGCCTTCGCCGGTCTTCATCTCGGCGATCTTGCCCTGGTGGAGCACGACGCCGCCGAGGAGCTGGACGTCGAAGTGGCGCATGCCCAGCGTTCTGCGCATGGCCTCGCGTGCCGCGGCGAAGACTTCCGGCAGGGCCTTGTCCATGGCCTCCTGGACGCGATCGTGTTCTCGCTGCCGCCTGTCGCGGGCGAGCTCGCGACGCCGTTCCAGATCGGAGCTGTGGAGCTCGTCGTCGGACGGTTCCTCGGGCTCGCCGGCCGCGAGGATGTCCTCGCGTAGCTCCGCGATGAGCTCGCGGATCTCCGCGTCGGTCTTCTCCTGCATCTCCGGTTCGAGCGCGTTGATGCTCTCGACGAGCGGCTCGATCCGGTGGAGCTCCCGGTCGTTCGAATCGACGAACCGGCTCAGAAAGCCAAGCATTGGGACTCACGATCAACTTGCGGTCCGGTATGGACCATTTTCCTGGACCTCAACCACGACACGACGCCCCTCGGCGCCGGTCCATTCGATCTTGTCATCGGCGCGCCCGTTGGTGCGCCGGCCGGCACGTCGATCGGCTCTCCGTTTGGCGCCATGCCGGGGCGAAAGTATAGGCCACGCGGTCCTTCGGGCTCGTTGCGCGCCGGCGGCTGGCTCCTGGAGTCCCGCCCGTCCGCGGGGCAGAGCGGCATCAATGCCAGAAGTGCGTGCCGTAGCCGACGAGGAGGAGCACGAAGGTGGCCGCGGCGAGCACGAGCCAGAACGCGATCGCCATCGGCGTGGAGGTTGGGTTTACGTCCGAGTTGGTGAGTCGGGCCGCTCGCCACCGCGGCGACGTCAGGCTCTTTCGCCAGTCCTCGCGCCTGCCGGTCGACGGCCGGCTCGGGACCAGGCCGCCCTGGCCGTCGGGTCGATGCAGCTGGATCGTCATGAGTGTCCAGGCCTCCTGCTCACGCCCGCCGAATTGGCGTTCGTCGCCATTGTTCCGCTCACAGGCCGTCCCGTTTCGAGCGCCACGTCCCGGTTGCGCCCGTCAGTTATCGCGCTCTTGCGTCAGGTCCTCGGACCTTGCCTCGGGCGACGAGGACGAATTGCCGTTCCGTCGCGCACCGCCTTCGGTATTCCCGGCCGCGGGATCCGAAACCCGCTGGATCGCCTGATCCGTGGAGGCCTCGACGTCCCAGAGGAGCATCTCCTGGGTGAATTGGACCTCGCTGGTGAAGAGGGCACCCACGGACTGGCCGTGATGGATCCGGAGGATTGCCTCCGCGATCAGCGGCGCAAGAGAGATGACCCAGATCTTGCCGCCGCGCTTGGACGCGGGGATTGGGATGGAGTCCGTCACCACGACCTCGCGCAGCGGCGAGGCGTTTATGCGCTCCACGGCCGGATCCGAGAGGACGGCGTGAGTGGCGCAGGCGTACATCTCCGTCACGCCTTCGCGCTGGAGGGCATTCACGATCTGGATGAGCGTTCCAGCCGTGTCGATCTCGTCGTCGACGATGATCGCCCGCTTGCCGCGGACGTCGCCGATGACGTTGAGGACTTCGGCCCGGTCCTGGTTTCCGATGCGGCGCTTCTCGACGATGGCGAGCGGAGCGTCGAGCAGCTCGGCGAAGGCCCGGGCACGCTTGGCGAAGCCGAGGTCCGTGACCACGACCGGGTTCTCGATCTTCTTCTGGCGGAAGTGGCCCGACAGGAGATGGACCGCCGTCAGCTCATCCACGGGGATGTTGAAGAAGCCCTGGATCTGGCCCTGGTGGAGGTCCACGGTGAGCAGCCGGTTGGCGCCCGCGGTCGTCATCATGTCCGCGATCAGGCGGGCGGTGATCGGAACGCGGGGCTGGTCCTTCTTGTCCGATCGGCCGTAGCCGTAGTACGGAACGACGGCCGTGATCCGGCCGGCGCTGGCCCGCTTGAAGGCGTCGATCATGATCAGCAGCTCCATGATCGACTTGTTGACCGGCCGCGATGTCGGCTGGATCAGGAAGACGTCCTTCTCGCGGGCGTTGTCGATGATCCGGACGAAGATGTTCTCGTTGGCGAACTCGAAGACCTCGGCCCGGCCGAGATCCACTCCCAGGTAGCGGCAGATGTTCCGCGCCAGCTCCGGATTGGCGTTTCCGGTGTAGACGTCGAACTGGTCCGCTGCCGGCAAGTTCGTCTCCGCGTCTTCGTCCATCACTTGGTCTTACCGCCCTTGGGCGCGTCGCCACCCTTGGCCTCGGGGCCCTTGCCCGCGGGTCCGTTGGCGGCCGGCTTGACCGGGAGCTCCAGGCTTGGGCGATTCGCCTTCCGGAGCGCCCGGTTCTCCCGGGGCATTTTCCGTCATGGCAGCGCGTTGTGCCAGACCGGCCCGGAAGGCGGCGATGCCGACCACTCGATCGCCGGCGTTGAGTCGCATGACGATCACGCCGCGCGCGCCGGCCGAGTAGCGATTGATCGTGTTGGTCTCGGTCCGAACCACCTGGCCGCCGGCGCTGATGAGGAGGAGTTCCTCGTCCTCGTCGGTGACCTGCTGGACGGCCGCGACCGCGCCGGTCCTGCGGCCCTCGAGGGCGATGAGCATCACGCCCTGACCGCCGCGATGCTTGCGCCGGAACTCCGTGAGCGGGACTCGCTTGCCGAAGCCGGTCTCGGTCAGGACCAGCAGGTCGGCGTTCGGCTGGACGACGCTCATGCTGACGACAGCGTCGCCTTCGCGGACGAGTTCGATGCCGATCACGCCGCTCGCGTCGCGGCCCATCGGCCGAACCTCGGTCTCGAGGAAGCGGGCCAGCTTGCCCTGGGCGGTCGCGAGGATCACGTCGTCCTTGCCCGTGGCCACGTCGACCCAGGCAAGTTCGTCGCCCTCGCGGATGTTGATGGCGATGATGCCGCTCGAGCGGACCTTCTCGAACTGCTCGAGAGGCGTCTTCTTGATGATCCCGCGCCGGGTGGCCATGACCAGGTACTTGCCGGCGCTGAAGTCGGGCAGGGTGATGGTCGCCATCGGCACTTCGCCCGGTTCCACCTGGACGCCGGGGAGGTTGATGATCGCCATTCCCTTGGCCTGGCGGCTGGCGTCGGGGATGGTGTGGACCTTCGCCGAGAAGACGCGGCCGCGGTTGGTGAAGAAGAGGGCCCAGTCGTGGGTGTTGGCGACGAGCAAGTGCTCGACCGCGTCCTCCTCGCGGGTCACGTGGCCGATGATCCCCTTGCCACCGCGACCCTGGCGGCGATACGTGGCCACGGGCTGGCGCTTGATGTAGCCGCGCCGGCTGATCGTGACGACGACGTCCTCGTCCGCGATCAGGTCTTCGTCGGTCATCTCGCGGCTGGAGTCTTCGGCGATCCGGGTTCGGCGGGCGCCCGCGTACTTCTGCTTGATCGCGGCCAGCTCGTCACCGATGACGGCCAGGATGCGTGACGGATTGGCCAGGATGTCCTCCAGCTCCGCAATCAGCTGGATGACCTCGAGGTACTCGTCCTCGATCTTCTTGCGCTCGAGCGCGGCCAGCCGGGCGAGCCGCATGTCCAGGATTGCCTGGGACTGGATCTCGGTCAGGTTGAAGTTGCCCATCAAGTTGCGGCGCGCCGTCTCGACGTCGGCGGATTGGCGGATGGTCTGGATGACCGCGTCGAGGTTGTCGAGCGCGATCTTGAGGCCTTCCAGGATGTGAGCCCGCGCTCGGGCCTTCTCCAGGTCGTACTCGGTCCGGCGCCGGACGATGTCGCGCCGATAGTCGATGTAGTGCTGCAGGACCGCCTTGAGCGACAGCGTCTGAGGCTGACCGTCAACCAGGGCGAGCATGTTGAGGTTGAACGCGACCTGCAGAGCCGTGTGCTTGAACAGATTGTTCAGCACGCGATGGGGATCGGCGTCGCGCTTGATCTCGATGTAGATGCGCATGCCGTCGCGGTCCGACTCGTCGCGCAAGTCGGCGATGCCGTCGATCCGCTTCGTGGAGACCATGTCCGCGATCTTCTCGAGGAGCGACGCCTTGTTCACCATGTACGGCAGTTCGGTGACGATGATCGCCATCCGGTCGCGGCGAGTCTCCTCGAAGGCGACTTGAGCCCGGACGACGACCCGGCCGCGGCCGTGGGCGTACATCTCGCGGATCGCGTCGACGGTCTCGTTCTCGCCCGTGATCGGGTTGCGGCGGGTCTCGTAGCGGAAGATCGTGCCGCCCGTGGGGAAGTCCGGCCCGGAGATGAACCTGCACAGGTCGTCGGACGTCAGCTCGGGGTCGTTGATGAGGGCGCGGGCGGCGTCGCATACCTCGCCGAGATGATGCGGCGGGATGTTCGTGGCCATTCCGACGGCGATGCCCGACGAGCCGTTGACGAGGAGGTTCGGCAGCTTGGCCGGCAGGACCGTCGGCTCTTTCTGGGTGCCGTCGTAGTTGTCGGTGTAGTCGACGGTGTCCTTGTCGATGTCGGCGAGCATCTCGGCCGCGATGCCGGCCAGGCGCGCCTCCGTATAGCGCATCGCGGCCGCGCTGTCGCCGTCGATCGAGCCGAAGTTGCCCTGCCCGTCGACGAGCGGGTACCGCATCGAGAAGTCCTGGGCGAGCCGGACGAGGGCGTCGTACAGGGCGGCGTCGCCGTGCGGGTGGTACTTGCCCATCACCTCGCCGACGATGGCCGCGCACTTCCTGTACGACGACGTGGCGCTGAGGCCCATCTCGCCCATGGTGTAGAGAATCCGCCGATGGACCGGCTTCAGGCCGTCGCGGACGTCGGGCAGCGCTCGCGACACGATGACGCTCATCGCGTAGTCGAGGTAGGCGGTCCGCATCTCGTCCTCGACGCGGACGACTCGAACCTGGCCCAGATCGTCTGTCACGGTGCCCTAATCCTCCCGATATGCGGAGACGGGCTGCGCATCCGCAGCGGCCGGCATGTGGAATTGCGCCACGGCGGTCGCGGCGCGCGAAGTCGACGGAGCGCCGGGTCGGCGCCGGATGCCTTCCAGTCTGGTCCGAAGCGTGGCGGCCGCTTCGGCCGGTACCTTGGAGAGACTATCTCGAATGACCCAGGCGCGGTGGCCGTCGTCGGTTTGCGCGGCCGTCTCGGCTTCTCGTTCGAGGAACTCGACGACGGCTGAGCTATCGATCGCGGCGTAATTGCGCAGAGCCCAGGAGAGTGCCTTCTGGACGTCGGGCTCGGAGTCGCCCATTAGCTCGCTCAGATAGCCGAGGGCCCGCGCGCAGGTCGCCGCGTCCTTGCCGCCGGGCATTCCCTTGGCGAATGGCAGCGTCGCCGCTGTCGATCCCACGAGTCGCCGTTCCCAGCGCGACGGGGAATAGATCAACGACTGGAGCTCCGACCAGCGGCGCGGCTCGAGCAGGATTCCCTCGCCGTACGGGTGCGCCAGGGTGTCGACGGTGATCCACTCCGTGGCATCCGCCGCGGCGCGACGGAGAAGCTGCCAGGTGCGCTCCGGATCGGTCGGCAGGCAGCGGCCCAGATCCCAGATGGCAAACCAGCGAAGCTCGATCGACTCCACGCGCAGCAGCCGGCCCGCGATGTCGAGAAGGAGTGACGTCGACGTCTTGCCCGTGCCCTTCTTGAAGGCGCGATGAGCCGCCTCCATGAGCGGCAGCCGGACCCCGAGGACGTGGGCGATGCCGGGCGCGATCGTAAGCTGGCCCTGGGCATACACGGGATCGCCGAGCACCCGGAAGCCCTCTTCTATCTCGGCGAGGAACGCATCCGGCTGCCCGACGAGGTCGGCGAGTCGGCCACCGAGTGCCGTGGCCTCGGCCAGGTGCTCGGCCACGAAGCGGTTGGAGGCTTGCGTGGTCGCGGACGGAGCGACGGTCACCGGTTCGTCTCCGGAACGGACTGGGATGCCGCGGCTGGGGCATCGATCACGCCGTAGCGTTCCTTGAGTTCCCGCTTTCGCGCCTCCGGCGCGGCCACGTATGTCGCTTCGGCCGTCGCGAGCTCGTCTCCGGTAGCCGCGTCGACCAGGCGCGAGGCGGTCTTCTGGATCCGCCCGCGAGATTCCGCGACCCAGCCCTCGGCTCGGATCGTCATCCCGACGCGGACGGGCCGCTTGAAGTGAACGCTCATCCGGGCCGTGACCCCCCAGCTGTCACGGGCCACGAGGCTCCAGCCCATGATCTCGTCGAGGATCGTGCTGATGATCCCTCCGTGGATGATCCCTTCCCAGCCCTCGAAGCGGGAGGTGGTGGTCATCTCGGCCCAGCACCGGTCCGGGTGAAGGTGGAGCTTGAGGTGGAGCCCGGCCTCGTTGAGCTCGCCACAGGCAAAGCAGTTGTGCGGCTTGACTCGGAAGTCCTCGTAGCGGAGGACTGCCTCCTGAACCGCTTCGCCTTCTTCCATCGGCATTCGAGCGGCGAGCACGTCCGTTCGCCCGTCGCGAAGCTTTCGGGCCGCATCAGACATCGAGGTTCTGGACCTTCCTCGCCTCGGTCTTGATGAAGTCCTTGCGCGGCTCGACCCGCTCCCCCATCAGCATCGTGAAGACCGCATCCGCTTCTGCCGCGTCATCCACCTCGGCTCGCAGGAGCAGCCTCGACTCCGGGTTCATCGTCGTGTCCCAGAGCTGGTCGGCGTTCATCTCGCCCAGTCCCTTGAACCGCTGGACCGAGATGTTCTTGACCGCGAGCTTCTTCACGATCGCGTCGCGTTCCTGCTCGCTCTGGGCGTAGTGGGTCACCTTGCCGGTGCTGACCCGGAACAGAGGCGGCTGGGCGATGAACAGATAGCCGTTCTCGATGACCTGGGGCATGTGGCGGAAGAAGAAGGTCAGGAGGAGGGTTCGGATGTGGGCGCCGTCGACATCCGCGTCGGTCATGATGATGATCCGGTGGTAGCGCAGCTTGGCGATGTCGAGCGTGTCCCCGATGCCAGCCCCGAGCGCGATGACGAGCGGCCGGATGTTCTCACTGGACAGGATCTTGTCCAGGCGGGCCTTCTCGACGTTGAGGAGCTTGCCTCGCAGCGGCAGGATGGCCTGGAACCGTCGATTGCGGCCCATCTTGGCCGAACCGCCGGCGGAGTCCCCTTCGACGAGGTAGAGCTCGCTCTTGGCGGGGTCGCGCTCCTGGCAGTCGGCGAGCTTGCCCGGCAAGGACATGCCTTCCAGCGCGCCCTTGCGGATGACGAGGTCGCGGGCCTTGCGAGCGGCTTCGCGGGCTCGGGCGGCCGTCAGGGATTTCTCGATGATCCGCCGGCCGTCGCCCGGGTTCTCGTCGAGGTACTGGCCGATGCCTTCGGCGACTGCCGCCTCTACCTGGCCCTTGACCTCCGCGTTGCCGAGCTTCGCCTTGGTCTGGCCCTCGAACTGCGGATCGACGAGCTTGACGCTGATGACGGCGGTAAGGCCCTCGCGGACGTCGTCGCCCGACAGGTTGGCGTCGTTGTCCTTCAGGATCGCGGCGCGCCTGGCGTAGTCGTTCAGGGAGCGGGTAAGCGCGGCGCGGAAGCCGGTCATGTGGCTGCCGCCGTCGACCGTATTGATGTTGTTAGCGAAGCTGAAGATGTTCTCCGCGTAGGAGTCGTTGTACTGGAGGGCAACCTCGATCGCCGTGTTGCCGTCCTTGCGTTCGACGTACATCGGCCGGGAATGGAGAGCTTCCTTGTTCCGGTTGAGATGGCGGACGAAGGAGACGAGCCCACCTTCGAAATAGAACGAGCGTTCTCTATCCGCGCGATCGTCGATCAGGCGGATCCAGAGACCCTTGTTGAGGTAGGCCGATTCGCGAAGCCTCTGAGCGATCGTGTCGAACGAGAACTCCGTGGTCTCGAAGACCTCGGGATCGGGCAGGAAGGTGGTCAGCGTTCCCTTGCGATTGCCCTGAGGGCCGACCTTGGTGACTGGAGTCGTGGGCGCCCCGCGCTTGTACTCCTGGGCCCACACAAAGCCGTCGCGGGATGTCTCGACTCGGAGCCAGACCGAAAGTGCGTTGACGACGCTGACGCCGACACCGTGGAGGCCACCGGAGACCTTGTATCCGCCGCCGCCGAACTTGGAGCCGGCGTGGAGGACCGTATGGACGATCTCCAGGGCGTCCTTGCCGCTGGGATGTCGTCCCACCGGAACGCCTCGGCCATCGTCGACAACACGCAGCGACCCATCCTCGAGGATCCGGACCTCGACGAGTGTTGCGTGGCCCGCCATGGCTTCGTCGATGGAGTTGTCGACGACCTCCCAGACGAGGTGATGGAGGCCGCGAACGTCCGTGGAGCCGATGTACATGCCCGGGCGTCGTCGAACCGGATCGAGACCCTCGAGGACCTGGATGCTCTCGGCGTTGTAGTCGCTCGACGTGGCCTTACGGGGGCGGCGAGCCTTGGCGGCCTGGGCCCCGTCGGCGTCGGCACGGTCGGCCTGCCCATTTCCGACTCGTTCGGGGACTTCCTGGGTCAAGTGTTACCTCCGGTCAAGCGGTCGAAGAGACGGGAGAACTCTTCGTCGCTGTAGTACTCGATCACGATCCGCCCGCCTTTGCGCGAGCGGGCAATCTGGACTTTGGTTCCAAGGGCGGTTCGCAGGTCTTCTTCGAGGCGATCCATCTCGCCATCGGTCACGCGAGCCTGTGCCTTCGCGGTGGCCGGCTGCTCTCGCAGTCTCCGAACGAGTTCTTCCGTCTGGCGGACTGACAAGCCTCGGGAGATGACGGCCTCGAGCAGCTGCTGCTGGGCCGCCGGGGTCGCGCCCGCGAGAGCCCGGGCGTGGCCTTCCGTGATGGCGCCTTCGCCCAGGGCCTGCTGGACCTCTGGGGGGAGATCCAGCAGTCGTAGCGTGTTCGCGACCGTGGATCTGGCACGTCCAACCCTTGTGGCGATCTCCTCCTGCGTCAACCCGAATTCGTCGCCGAGCTGGCGGAACGCGTGAGCCTCTTCCATTGGATTGAGATCGGCCCGTTGGACGTTCTCGACGATGGCTACGGCGAGCTGGTCGCGTTTCGCCATCTGACGGACGACGGCCGGGACGTGGTCCAGCCCCGCCAGCTGGGCAGCGCGAACGCGGCGCTCGCCGGCGACGAGCTGGTAGCCGTCGAAAACCTCAGTAACGATCACGGGCTGGAGCACGCCATGAATGACGATGCTGTCCGCGAGAGACCGAAGAGCCTGTTGCTCGACTCGCTGCCTGGGTTGATACGGGTTGCCCCGGATCCGCGAGATGGGAATCTCTATCGGAGCGGCTCCGGCGGGGTTCATTTGCGGGATCAAGGCTCCAAGGCCGCGACCCAACCCCGTGTGCCGCTCCGCCTGTGGCGTCAACTCGCATCTCCGTCGGCGGCGGGCAGTCCCGCCGAACGACCGGTCACGGCGCGAGGTGTCCCTACGGGTCGGCCGTCTCGAGCACGCAATTCCGCGGCCAGGGCCGCATACGCCTCGGCTCCCTTGGAGTCCGGGCGATAGAGGGCGATCGGGAGACCGTAGCTCGGGGCTTCGGAAAGCCGGACGCTCCTGGGGATGATGGTGTCGAAGACCGCGCCGCCAAGGTGCTTGCGGACTTCAGCGTCCACTTCGGCCGAGAGGTTCGTTCGCGGATCGAACATCGTGAGGACGACGCCCTTGATCGCCAGGTCCGGATTGAGGTGGTTGCGCACCAGATTGATGGTGGCGATCAGCTGCGAGAGGCCTTCGAGCGCGTAGTACTCGCATTGAATGGGGATGACGACCGCATCCGCGGCGGTCAGGGCGTTGACCGTCAGGAGACCCAGTGAAGGCGGGCAATCCAAGATGATGTATTCGTAAGACGTAACCAGCTCGGTGAGTATTCGAGCCAGGCGGCGCTCCCGCTGCGGGAGGGGGGCGAGCTCGACCTCCGCGCCGGCCAGCGATATCGACGACGGAACGATCGACAGACCGGGGATGCTGGTCTGGAGGATCAATCCGGCGACGGGCTCCTCCTCGATGATCGCCTCGTACACAGAATGGCCGATCTCAGCTCTGTCGAGCCCGTAGCCACTCGTGGTATTGCCTTGCGGATCCAGGTCGATGACCAGGACCCGGTCTCCGGCGAGCGCAAGGTACGTCGCAAGGTTCACGACCGTAGTCGTCTTGCCTACGCCGCCCTTTTGGTTGGCACAAGCGATTATTTGGCCCAATCAGGTCCCCAATTCAGTCCGCGGCACGACCGGATTCTATCATTCGGGGCCGTTTCCCGGCTCCTGGTCGGTGAAACCGTCGCTTTCTCGCACCTGGAGCGGTGGCCTATTACGGTCGCGATTCAGGCTTCCAGAAGCCTACTTCCGCCCGATCACCTCGCGCTTACCCGCCGCTCACCCCTGAATGGGGGTCTCCTGTTTACGGGCGGTGCTCAACGCGGCTGATAGTCCTGGCTCTGCCACCAGGCGGCGCTCAGGGCGCGCTGGCGTTGCCCGCCGGGCGCTGGCAAGGCTCACCGAAGGGCCGTTTCACGTGAAACTCCGGGACGCGCTGTGAAGAGCTGATAGGTGGCATCTCGACGACTCGCGTCCGCTTCAGCCGACGCTCGCGCGTGGAAGACCGTTTTGGCTCCGCCGCGTCTCCAGATCGGTAGTCCAGCGACGAGCCTGACGGCGCGGTCCCTCGGCGTCGGACGGCGCTTGCCTCGGGCCATGCAATTGCGCCCGCCCGCTTCGTGTGGGCGTCCAGGGCGCACGTTTCACGTGCAACTATCGGCTGGGTATGGGCTGGCCTGGACTCCGGTCAGTAGTGGCCAAGTTGGGGGCGTGCGAGACGCCGCCGACCCTCCAGTGGACGCCCACCGTGGCGCAGACGGGCCCCGCGGTCATGGACGCATTTGCGCGACAGTTCCACCCCCGAACGCCCGCCCGACGTTTCACGTGAAACGTCATCAGCAGTCCGGTATCGGGTCGTCTTTGGAACGGTCTGCGCTCGTCAGTCCGCGGCTTCTCGGCACGTACCAGCGAATGGCAATAGTGGCCAGGCGGTTGCGACAATCACCGCAGGAAGCCGTTGGTCCTGCCGGATCGCCAGAGCAAGCAAGTCACCTACCGCACGCACTTCGATATCGACCGATTCCGCGCCGCTGACTCTCGTGCGGCCGCGTCAACGATGGCTTCCGCGGCCTCAAGCCGCACCATTGACTGCTCCCACACGCGCAGACTCCGCAGCATCCGCATGACGGCATTCCGTCGGCGAGGGCTCGGGTCGCCGGCCTCCCAGGGCAGCCTCTCCGTTGTCCCAGAGTTGCTTTCGGCCCTATACTCCGGCCGGTCGGCGCCTTAGTCGACCGCGCACTCACCTACTCGAGTGCCGCTTCAACTACCTCGAGGGCTAGCCTCAATTGGGTCCCGCATTCGCTGCGGTCGGCGCCGTCATCGCGGCGCTTCTCGAATCGACAACGGCGTCGCGCTATCAGCTCGCCGGCTCGCAGCTCCAGATCCTCCTCGTCGTCGCAGTCGCCATCACAGTCGTCTTCGGGTTCGAAGAAGGCATGTCCTGGGCGTTCGTCGGCGGACTCATGGCGGACTTCCTATCGCTCCGGCCGCTCGGATCGACAGTCTTCGTGCTGCTCGTGGTGGTCGGACTCACGGACCTCTCGGTCCCACTCCTGTCGCGCGCCCGCTACCCCGGGTGCGTCGGAGCGGTCTTCGTGCTCACGCCGATCTATCTCGTCGTGGCGGACATGGTCGCCGCGCTTCTGCAACCCCCTGCGCCAACACTGCAAGTCTCGAGCCTGATCGTCGCGGCCGTGGTCAACGCGGTTGTCGCCGCGGTGGCCGCGCCCATCGTGATCGGGATTAGACGACGGGCCGAGCAGCGGGAGCGCGTCCTCTGGTGGAGGTAGGCCAATGAGCCTTCACTCTTCTCGGTTCCAGCTGTTTGCCACCAACTGGAGTGCGGAGCAATGATCCGGACGAACGGTGGCCGCAACTTCGAGCTCCGGAACATCTACCGGTTCGGCTTCTTCGCGGTCGCAGTGGTGATTGCGGTCACGTCGCTAGGCGCTCGGATGGCCTACCTGCAGGTCTACCAGCACCCCGAGGCCTATGTCGCACCGAGCCAGGCGCCCGACCAGACCGAGCCGATCTCGTCCTCGCGGGGCCTGATCTTCGATGCCAAAGGCCGCCAGCTGGTCAAGAACGTGGTGACCTACTCCATCTTCGTCACCCCGGCAGATCTTCCTCGTGACCAGGAGCCTATGGTGGCCACGAGGCTGGGAGCGGTCCTGAACACGGATCCGGTCCAGATCGAGGGCAAGATCGACTCCGCCACCGGCTCGATGTACACGCCTGTGAAGATCGCCGACAACGTCGACACCGCCTCGGCCCGATTCATCGAGGAGAACGTCGACGCCCTGCCAGGCGTCACCGTCTCGGCCGTCTCCAAGAGGGACTATGTGGATCCCAAAGTGGACCCAAAGCTCTTCTCCCAGATCGTCGGATACACGGGCCAGATCACCGAGCAGCAGTACGCTCAACTCAAGAGCCTTGGCTACACCGATCAAGACATCGTCGGCCAGGCGGGCATTGAGAACTCATACGAAACGGTGCTTCGAGGCACGCCCGGCTCCCAGACCGTCGCGCTTGACAGCGCCGGCAAGCCGATACCGGGGCTCGTCAACAAAGGCACGGATCCTGTGCCCGGATCCTCGGTGACCCTGACCATCGACACCAAGGAGCAGCAGTACGCACAGACCGCGCTCCAGTGGGGTTTGACCGCCACCCACGTCCAGAGCGGTGTGATCATCGTCGAGAACCCGCAGACGGGCGCGATCCTCGCGATGGTGAGCCTGCCGACCTACAACGATCAGCTCTTTGCCGACGGGATCAGTGAGACGGACTTCCAGAAGCTCCTGACGGATCCCAACCAGCCTCTGCTGAACAAGGCGATCGGCGCCCAATACGCTCCGGGCTCCACCTATAAGTTGGTGACCGGAACGGCCGGGCTTCAGGATCAGCCCGCATGCACCAACGCGGTCGCCCAGTACAGCTACTGCAGCGGTGGCAACTTCAACGCATCAACGAAGCTTCTCTCGCAGCCGGCGATCGTCGTGAATGGCGAGCGATACAAGGAATGGAACAACACAGGGTGGGGTCCGCTCGACATCAGAGAGGGCCTCGCCCACTCGAGCGACACCTTCTTCTACCAGCTCGCCCGAATGGTCGGCGTCGATAGGCTGGCCTATTGGGCTCAGCAGTACGGCTTCGGCCGGCCCACCGGCATCGACCTGCCGGGCGAGGCGATTGGCATCGTCCCGTCGAACCAGTGGAAGATCGACACCTTCGGCGGCAACACCGGCATGTTCACCGGCGAGATCCTGCAGGCCGGCATCGGGCAGGGTTTCGACGCCTCGACGGCCCTCCAGCTCCTGGATGCCTACTGCACCATGGCCAACGGCGGCAACCTCTGGCAGCCGCATGTGGTCCAGTCCATCACGCCGCCAGGCGGCAAGCCCGTGCCCGTCCAGCCGACGCTGCTCAACAAGCTGCCGGCCTCGGCCCAGACGCTCACGACCATGCGCGAAGCAACCCGAGCCGTCGTCACGTCGCAACACACGTACAACCTCGTCGACATGCCGATCAAGGTGGCCGGCAAGACCGGCACGGCCGAGTTCGGCGTCCAGGACAAGAACGGCCGCCTGCCCTACAGCGAGTGGTTCGTCGGCTACACGCCCGGCGACCCCTACGGCGGCGACTTCAGCAAGCCCGACTCCCAGCTCGCGGTCGTGGCCTTCGTCTACGGCGCCGACAGCTACGCCAACGTGGCGACGGAGATCGTCAAGTACTACATGATCGAGCACTACGGCCTGGTCAAGTACCCGGCCTCGGAGCCAGGTACTAGCCTGGCCTCGTACCACATCAATACTTGGGCGGCCCGCCGGACCAACTTCTACCAGCTCGGCGGCTTGGACTAGCACGGGCAGGATCGGGCGATGAGCGTTCTCAAGAACGAAACCTGGCGCCTGCGCGGCTGGGCCCCCAAGGCCGGCTGGATGACGTGGCGCAACTACGACTACCAGCTGACCATCTACGCGATCCTGCTGACGATCTTTGGCCTCGCGATGGCCTACAGCAACAGCGTCGGTCCCACTCACACGCTCCTGAAGGCCGACTCCGCCTTCGTCAAGAGCATGCTCTGGGCGGTTGTCGCCGCGGTCGTGTTCGCCCTCACGACCGCGTTCGACTACAGGTGGCTTCGATCGTTCGCCTGGCCGCTGTACTTCATCAACATCGGCCTGCTCCTGTTGACGCTGCGGTTCGGCCAGGGAACGGGCGAGGCGGGACAGGCCGGCCGCTGGATCGTCGTCGCCAGCTTCCAGTTCCAGTTCAGCGAGCTCGCGAAGATCGTGATGGTCATCGTCTTTGCGGCCTACCTGGCCGACAGACAAGGGAGCATCAAGTCGCTGTGGACCATCGTCGGGGCCACGTTCATCATGCTGCCGCCCTGGATTCTGGTACTGCTTCAGCCAGACCTCGGGACGTCGCTCGTCCTGGTGGCGCTGCTCGCCGGGACGCTGTTCATGTCGGGCGCGAGCCTGCTGTGGCTTGGCACGCTGGCCGCCAGCGCCGTCGCGGCAATCCCCATCGTCTGGCAGCAAATGCAGGACTACCAGAAGGCCCGCCTGTTCACGCTGCTCAATCCCGGAGCCGATCCCAACGGCGCGGGCTACCAGATCCATCAGGCCGAGGCCGCGATCAACTCCGGCGGAATCGGGGGCAAGGGCATCACCAACGGCGACATCCACCTGCCCGTCGAGACGACCGACTTCGTCTGGGGGCTTCTGGCCGAGGAGCTCGGCCTGATCGGCTCCCTGGTCGTGCTGGTTCTCTTCGGCTTGATGATCTGGCGTCTGCTCCTGTGCGCCTGGCGGTCGAGCGACGAATTCGCTCTGCTGCTGGGGTGCGGGCTCGCGGCGATGATGCTCTTCCAGGTGATCGTCAACGTCGGGATGGTCACGGGCATGCTTCCCGTGACCGGCATCCCGCTGCCCTTCATCACCTACGGCGGTGCCTCGCTCGTCTCGCTCGCGGGCGGTCTAGGCCTCGTTCAGAGTACGAATTTGCGCCGCGAAAAGCCTGCGTGGTAGTCATCGTCTTGACTCAGCCCGATTCCGATACTCCCGGCCGCGGGACGCAGCCGAGCCCACGGCGTCCGTCTGCGCTTCGAGACGCCCGTGATGTCGGATCGCCAAGAGTGGCCGGCGAACAGCCGTTTCCACTCGCCTTCGCCCGTGCCGCCGCTGACCGTCGAACGCCTGCTCCGACGTGTGCAGGAAGCCGGGCAGGTACTCCGGCGGCGAGTGGAACAGCGTCGAGAAGGATTGGGCGACGGTTCCGCTGAAGTGGTGCTTCGCCTACCCGGATCTGTACGAGATCGGGATGAGCAACCTAGGGCTGCGGATCCTCTACGAGATCCTCAACGAGCAGGCCGGATTCCCTCGCCGAGCGGTGCTTCGCCCCGGACGTGGACCTCCAGGCCCAGCTGCGAGCGTCGGAAGTCCCGCTGTGGAGCCTCGAGAGCAGGCGGCCGCTCCACGAGTTCGACGTGATCGGGCTGAGCCTCGGATACGAGCTGGTGGCTACGAACGTCCTCGACATGCTCGACCTCGGCGGAATTCCGCTCCTCAGTCGCGATCGCGGCAGGAGACGATCCGCTCGTCGTCGCGGGCGGGTCGATCGTCCTGAACCCCGAGCCTTTCGCGGACTTCCTCGATGCCGTGGTGCTCGGCGAGGGCGAGGACGTCGTCCTCGAGATCAGCGAGACCCTGCGCCGCCTTGGCTGGCACGATCGACGCCTCTCGGTCTCAGCCCCAGCCGCGCCGGAAGCCGCTCGAGTCGCACGCTCGGGCATGGCCGGGAGCACCCCGAGCCGCCGTGATGTTCTGGTCGCCCTTGCCGGGATTCCGGGCGTGTATGTGCCATCTCTGTACAGCCCCGCATACACCGCCGACGGCCGCTTCGACTCGCTCGAGCGGACGGACTCGAGCGCGCCGGGCGGCATCACGGGTCGGATCGCCAGCGACTTCGAGACCAGAGTCCATGGCGATTCGCCAGCTGGTGCCGAACGTCTCGATCGTTTTCGATCGTGCCCAGGTGGAGGTCATGCGGGGCTGCACTCGAGGTTGCCGCTTCTGCCAGGCGGGGATGCAGTCGAGGCCGCTTCGCGAACGTCCCGCCGGCCTCGTCGTCGACGCCGCCGACGCCATCTTGGCCGCAACCGGCTATGAGGAGATCGGCCTCACAAGCCTCTCGACGGCCGATTACACGGACGTCTCCGATCGTCGCCACGGAGCTCAGGCGGCGGCATCCGGATGCGTCCATCTCACTGCCGAGCACCCGGGTCGACGCCTTCACGGTCGACCTCGCGGACGCCATAGCCCCCAACGGCCGACGCTCCGGGTTCACCTTCGCCCCGGAGGCGGGAAGCCAGCGGTTGCGCGATTCGATCAACAAGGGCGTAACGGACGAGGAGATCGTCCGATGCGCCGAGCTCGCCTTCGACCGAGGCTGGGGCTCGATCAAGCTCTACTTCATGATCGGCCTGCCGGACGAAACCCTCGAGGATGTCGTGTCGATCGCACGGATCTCACGCCAGGTGCTCGAGATCGGTCGAGAGCGGCACGGATCGAAGGTTCAGGTCAAGGTCAACGTCTCCACGTTCGTGCCGAAAGTGGGCACGCCCTTCCAGTGGGATGGCCAGGACCCGACCGGTGTCATAGAGGAGAAGGTCGGGGCGCTCCGTCAGGCGCTCCACGGCCGCGGACTGGCCCTTTCCTGGGACGATCCTCGGGCATCCGATTCTCGAGGCGGCGCTCGGCCGGGGCGACCGCCGTCTTGGGGCCGTGATCTTCCGGGCCTGGCGGAACGGAGCCCACTTCGACGCCTGGGACGAGCATTTCGACTTCGAAGCCTGGCAGCGGGCGTTTGCCGAGGAGGGGCTATCGGCCGAGTCGTTCGCCCAACGCGACATCGCGCGTCGCCGATCCGCTTCCGTGGGACCACCTCGGCCCAGGGGTTGCCCGCGCATTCCTCGAGCGGGAACGGAAGCGCGCGGCTGCGGCGGCGATCACCTCGGACTGCCATTGGGGCCCCTGCGTCAACTGCGGCGTTCCGGCAGCAACGGGTTTCGCCTGCGACACGGGCATGCAGGGCCCGCGAGGCCTTCTGCTCCAAGCGCCGGTGGGGAAGGGCGAGGGCGGCGGCACGGGCAACAGAACGACCAGCACGAATCCGGGCGGCCCGGCGATCGTGTTCGACGATGGGATTCCCGCGCCGAAATGGCACTACATCGGGCCGCCCGGAGACGGCCGAAAGGGCGCTCCACGGGGCCATCCTGACGCCGGAATCGCCGACTCGCCGACTCACGGCTCACGAGGCAATCGGCGTGGTAACTTGGCCGCACTCGCAAGACGAAGCGCTTCGGACACGGGAGTGGTGATGGAGTCGAAGGACGTCGGTCCGCGCGGTCTGGAGCCGCGCAGCCCCGCGTCGCTGGTGGAGGCGGCCGGCGGCGAGTCCACGGGTTGAACTCCGGAGAAGCCACTCTCGACCTCATCAGGGTCTTCGTCTTCCTGCTCGGCGCGTCGGCTGTCGTCACGATCCTCGCCCGTCGCCTCAAGCTGCCCTACACCGTGGGTCTGGTGGCCTTCGGGATCGTCGCCGGCGCTGCTCGCGCAACCCCTGCGCTTCGAGATCACGCCCCAGCTGGTGCTCGTCGTCCTGCTGCCGGCCCTCATCTTCGAGGCCTCGTATCGGACGGATCTGGTGAGGCTGCGATCCTCCCTCGGGGGCGTGGCCCTGCTCGCCGGCCCGGGCGTCGTGATCAGCGCAGCGATTGTGGCGGCGGCACTCACGTTCGGGGCGGGCCTTCCCTGGCAGGAAGCGTTCGTCGTGGGCGCGATGCTCTCCGCCACCGATCCCGCGGCCGTCATCGCGACCTTCCGGAGACTCAGGTCGCCCGCCAGACTCTCGACGCTCATCGAGTCGGAGAGCGTCTTCAACGACGGCACCGGGATCGTCGTCTTCGCCATAGCCGTCGACTTCGTCTCCCGACCCGTCGGAGCCCTGGACGTGACCGTCGCCTTCGTTTCGGTGGCGATCTTCTCCTCGGTGCTGGGCGCGGTTTCGGGCTACATCGCCTCGCGCCTCCTTCCGTACGTCGGCGACCACCTGATCGAGATCAGCCTGTCCGTGGTGCTTGCCTACGGCACCTATCTGATCGCCGACGCGGCCCATCAGTCGGGCGTCATCGCGACGGCCGTGGCCGGCATCGTCCTGGGCAACTACGGGCGGCGCCACGGGCTTTCCGAGATTACCGAGCAAGGCCTGACGACCGTCTGGGACTTCATCGCCTACCTGGCGACCGCTTTCGTCTTCCTCGTCGTGGGCTTCGCCATCGCCGCTCATTCCCTCCTGGACGTCGCCCCGGCGATCGCGTGGGCCATCGTGGCGGTCCTGTTCGGCCGGTTCGTGATCGTCTACGTGCTGCTCGGCCTGTGGCGTGTTGCACGTGAAAGCATGAGTTCCAGACGACGCGCGACCAGCGTCGACCCCGGCGCGAAGCCGGGTGGCGCGACGGGTCACTGGCGCGCGTCGATCGGGCGCCGGGTGCGCTCGGCTTCGCCGCCGAAGACGGGAGCTCCATTTCCCGCCGCCTGGCTCCATGTGATCTTCTGGTCCGGCCTTCGAGGAGCCGTATCCACGGCCCTCGCCCTCTCACTGCCGATCGACTTCCCGGACCGGGCCGAGCTCCAGGGCATCACCTTCGGAGTCGTCCTGTTCACCCTCGTGGTCCAGGCCACGACCGCGGAGTGGGTGGCGGCCAGATGGGCGATCAGCCCCGATCGCGCATCGGCGGCCAGCGAGGCTGGCGTGCCGCTGGACTTCGCACCATGAGCGAAGCGAAGCAGCGCTGGCGCCTGGTCTTCAGGCGCGACGAGGCCGCGATGTATCTCTCGCATCTCGACGCGATCCACGCCTGGGAGCGGGCGCTGCGCCGGGGCTCCATTCCCGTGACGATGAGCGAAGGCTTCAACTCTCGACCGAAGCTGGCATTCGCGGCGCCGCTGAGCCTGGGGATGCTGGCCGAGCACGAGCTCGCGGACCTCGTGCTCGCGGAACGGCTCACCGCGCCAGATCTTCGCCAGCGCCTGGCCGGCTGCCTTCCTCGCGGCTACTCGGTCACCGAGCTCTTCGACGTCTGGACAGGCGAGCCTGCCCTGGCGCCCCAGCTGGCCGCCGCGGACTATCGCCTCAGCCTGCTCGGGCCGGTGGACCCGGAGCAGCTGACCGGAGCCGTCAGCGAGGCTGCTTGCCGCATCGACGCTACCCAGAGAGCGGCGGAAGGACTCCAAGACGATCAAGTACGACCTCCGGCCGCTCGTGCGTGATGTCCGAGTGAGGGTCGGACTCGGCAAGAATGGCTCGACGGCCGCGGCTACCGCGCCACGACGAGAGGCAGTCGCCGACGCTCAACCGGCGGCCGAATTGTGGATGCGGCTGCGCCACTCGCAGGAGGGCGGGCACCGGCAGGGCCGAAGAGCTGGTCTCCGCCCTCGCCGAGGATCTGGGCCTTCGGCTCCTCTGGACCGCGGGCTCCGAAGAGGCCGGCGAACCCGGCGATTCGGAGGAGGGCCGGCCGAGCCGGGGAGTCATCGAGGTCGTCTCGCCGGTTCGAGAGCGTCTGTGGCTTGCGACGGAACTGGCGCGGCGGCGACGGCTCGCGGCAGCGCCGATAGCGGCGTCCCTGACGGCGTCCACTGACGGGGCCACCGGCCGCTTCGGCGAGTCTGCGTAGAGGGGCGCCAGGCTCCCCCCGAGCCCACCCTTCCCGAGACTCGCCGGGGAGGTTTGACGCGATCCGGCCATCGCCGTACACTCCGTCTTCGCGCCCCGGGAAGCCGGGGGCGTATTCGTGTCGTGCACGTGACATGGCCCGTTCGCCCATGTCCACATCCTGAGGACCCATGTACGCAGTCATCGAGACCGGCGGCAAGCAGTACCGCGTCGAACTCGGAACCGAGATCGAGGTTGAGCTGCTCGATGCCGACCCGGGCCAGGAGATCAACCTCGACCGCGTACTGCTGGTCGTGGATGGCGAAACGTCGGCAGTCGGCCAGCCGGTCGTAGCCGATGCGGCAGTGACCGCGCAGGTCCTTCGGCGGGATCGGGGCGAGAAGACAATCTCGTTCAAGTACCGGCCGAAGGCTCGCCGGCGCGTGAAGAAGGGCCATCGCCAGGAGCTGACGGTCCTCAAGGTCACGGACGTCCGCCTTGGCACAAAGAGCGCCGCGGACGAGGCCAAGGAGGCCCAGGCCGAGGCTGAGGCCGAGCGCGCGAAGGTCGCCAAGTCGGCCGCGCGGCAAGCCGCCGAGGACAAGGCACTGGCCGAGAAGCTCAAGGCTCGCAAGGCCGCCGAGGCCGAGGCCGAGGCCGAGAAGCCGGCGCCCAAGGGCAAGGCGACGAAGGCCACTCCCAAAGCCGCGGAAGCAGCCGCCGAAGCTCCGGCGAAGGCCGAACCGAAGGCGAAGGCCGCTCCCAAGGCGAAGAAGACCGAACCTGCCGGCGAGGCGAGCGAGGCTCCGGCCGCGCCCAAGCGCCCCGCCCGGACGAAGAAGGACGAGTAAGAGATGGCCCACAAGAAGGCAGGCTCGAGCTCAAAGAACGGCCGCGACAGCGTTGGCCAGCGGCTCGGCACCAAGGCCGGCGACGGCCAGTTCGTCACCGCGGGCTCGATCATCGTTCGCCAGCGGGGCATGACGTTCAAGGCCGGTACGAATGCCGGTCTCGGCCACGATTACACCGTCTTCGCCAAGGTCGACGGCACCGTCCACTTCGAGCACGAGACCCGCAACAAGAAGCGGATCCGCGTCGAGGCCGTGGCGGGCGAGTAGCACCTGGAATTGCGGCGGCGACCGTCATCGCCGGCGCGCCAACCGACGACCACCGGCGGGCAACCGAACGGAAGGCGTCCGGGAGTAGAAATGAAGCCGAAGATCCATCCCAAGTACCAGCAGGCGACGGTCACGTGCGCCTCGTGCAAGACGACCTTCCAGATCGGTTCCACGCGGACCGAGCTGCATGTCGACGTCTGCAACAACTGCCATCCGTTCTTCACGGGCAAGCAGATGATCCTTGACACCGCCGGCCAGGTCGAGCGGTTCCAGCGTCGCCTGGAGCGCGCCGAGCGCGCCTAGCCGTGACAGCGCCTCCACGAGGCGTCCGATCCCCGCAATTCCTCGAACCCCCGGCCCCTGCGGCTGGGGGTTCTTGTTTGCCCGAGATAGCGTTTGTCACCCGTCCGGCCGTCTGCCTCCCTCTGTACATTTGACACACAGGTGGAGGGACCGATTTGCGTATTGAGGCCGTACCGGTTGCGGACGCGCTGCCGGCGATCGACGATCTGCTTGCAGAGCATGGGTCGGTCCTGCTTGGCGCCGCGCGGCTGATCTGCCTGGACGAGCAGGAGGCGCAGGACGTCGTCCAGACGACGTTCGAGATCGCCCTTCGGCGAAGCCATACCCTTCGGGACCGCTCGGCGCTCCGTGCGTGGCTGCTCGCCATCGAAGCCCGCGAGGCCGTCAGGCGCGTTCGCCTTATGCGCCGGGTGGTTCCGTTCCGGGTACAAGTCCACGACCTGCCGGTCGCCGGCCCGGCCCGCGACGAGAACCTCGCGCTTCGCGAGAGCCTTCGGCTGCTGCCGCGTGGAGCTCGCGCCGCGATCGTCCTCCACTACCTCGTCGGCTACTCGGTGAAGGAAGCGGCGGAGTCACTGGGGGTCAGCGAGAACACCGTCAAGACGCAGCTCCGCCGGGGATTGGCTCGGCTGCGAGAGGAGCTCCGCGATGAATGATTGGCCGATCGAAGGCGCCCTGGATGACAGGCTGCGGCGAGTCGTGAATGAGGAGGTCGCCGCAGCCGATTCCCGACAGATCGTCCTGAAGCATCGGACGGGAATGAACGTCTCGCGGATGGGCACGGGCCTCGCGTTCCTCGGTGCCCTGGCTCTCATCGTGGCCCTCGTCTGGCGGTCTCAGGGAAATGCGCCCTTCGGCGGACCCTCAGAATCGCCCAGCTCGCTCCCGACGGCGACAGCAACCGCTCCGGCGACTCCGGGTACATCGTCGAGTCCGGTGACCCCAGCTTCTCCGCGGGTGACGGCGTCGGTGACGGCCGGAACGAGACCAACGACCGCACCCGTGGCCGCCGGCACTGCTGGGCCGACGGCAGATCCGGCCCTTCAGCTCGGGCACGAAGCTTGGCTGCTTCAGGATCCGGGCCGTGGCCGCGACACTATCCGACGGGCGGGTGTTGATCGCTGGCGGCTGCCAGCCGGACGAGCAGACCAGCCCGTGGACGTTTGGGTCCGCCGAGATATTCGACCCCAAGACGCGCGAATTCACGCCCACCGGGAGCATGACCGTAGCGCAGGGACCTCGAGTCGGCCACGCTGCTCAGTGACGGGCGTGTCCTCGTCGCCGGCGGCTACGACGCCTCCGCAGGACCAGCAAACCCGACGACGACCGACGAGATATTCGATCCCGCGACCGGCCGCTTCACTCCCATAGGCCCCGTCAGGCCACGGGCCGTACTCGGGACGACCCTTCTGAACGACGGTCGGGTCTTGATCGTCGGCGGCGACCAGGACACGAACACGTCCACCACGGCGGAGGTGTTCGATCCGGCCAATCGAACCTTCCAGGCCGCAGGCGAGATGGCGCCGGGAAGAATCCTGGACGGCCTCACAACCTCGACGGTACCTCTCAAGGACGGCCGAGTGCTGGTTGTCGGCTCGATCGGGTTCGACGCCATGACCGTGTCCGCCCAGGTCTTCGATCCGCGTACGAACACCTTCACCAAGGGTGGCACGACGTCTGTATCGCGGGATTCGTCGCTGAGCGCCGCGCCTCTGCCCGACGGCCGAGCCATCGTCCTGGGCGGAGAGCGGAAGGGCATCGTCGAGGCCTACGATGCGTCGGCCGGCTCGTTCAGCCGGCTGGCGTCGATGCCGAAGCCGATGGACATCATGAGCTGCACCGCCCTGGAGGACGGTCGGGTCCTCGTCCTTGGAACCGTCATCGGCGAGCCACAGCCGCAGTACGGCATGGTGGGAGACTCGGGCGGCTTCTTCGATCCGTTGCCACCGGGCGGGGACGGCGTCCAGGCCGGTCGCATGACCGGCCCATTCATCATTACCGGTGAGCTCTACGACCCCACGACCAACCGTTGGACGGTCGTCGGTCAGTTGAACGATCAGCGTTCCGGCTTTGCGGTGGTGGCATTGCATGACGGCCGAGCCCTCGTGATAGGCGGTGCGACCGACACCGCCGAGTTCTTCGATCCGAAGACGGGCAAGTTCACGCTCAACCACTAGCCAGGCCCCGCCTGTCGGAAATGACGCCCGGGCGGACCGGGGTCTTCCGGGTTCGGTCCGGTAGACTTGTCCCCATGGCGAAATTCCAGTACGGCGGTCAGGCGCTCATCGAGGGCGTCCTGATGCGCGGCCGAAACGCACTCGCAGTGGCGATCCGCCACCCGGACGGGTCCATCGTTTGGGCCGTGGAGCGGCTGGATCTGGGTCTGCGCGCCCGCCGGGCGATGAAGCTGCCTCTTCTCCGAGGTCTTGTCCTCCTTTACGACACCCTGGTAACCGGAACTCGCTGGCTGGTCCGATCGGCCACTCTCCAGGCTCTCGAGGAGGGCGAAGACGGCGCCGCGCCTTCCGCCGGAGGCGCCGCCCCCGGCTCCGCCACCAAGTCCCTGCTCGGGTCCGCGCTCAGGTCGCCGCTGGTATGGCTGCTGGCCGCCGAGCCGACGCGGTCCGGCGATGAACCCTCAGAGGACAGAGCCGGGGCGCCGCGGACGAGGCGGTCCACTACTCGAAACCCGACGAAACCGAGCCCCAGACGCCGAAGGCGGAACAGGGCCTCGGCAAAGGCTACGGAGTGGCCATCGGCGGAATGCTCGTCTTGAGCTTCGCCGTCGGCATCGGCATCTTCTTCCTGCTGCCGCTCTTCCTCGCTCAGGCCACCGTTGGCCGCGTGAACCAGGGTCTCGGTCTTCAGCTCTCCGAGGGCCTGATCCGGGTCTTCATCTTCGTCGGCTACCTGTTGCTCGTCGGTCGGACGCCGGACGTCCGCAGGACGTTCCAGTACCACGGTGCCGAGCACATGTCGATCCACACGCTCGAGGGCGGCGATCCCCTGACCGTGGCGGCCGCGTCCAAGTACCCGACCGCCCATCCTCGCTGCGGCACGGAGTTCCTCGTCGTGGTGCTGATCGTCTCGATATTCGCCTTCGCCCTCATCGGCAGTCTGCCGCCGCTCTGGCTCGTGGTCTCGCGCGTGATCCTGATCCCGGTCATCGCCGCGATCAGCTACGAGATCCTCCAGTTCGGCGCGCGGCGTCGCCAGTACGCCCTGGTTCGGGCGCTCTGGTCGCCGGGCATCTGGGTCCAGATGATCACCACGAAGCAGCCGACCGACGACATGATCGAAGTCGCGATCGTTTCGCTCGAGCGAGCGCTCGCTCGCCGATGGCAACGAGGTGCCGGCCGGCAGCCTCGAAGTCCCGAGCCGGCCGATGTATCCGGGCGTGGCGGCGGCCACGGTTTCGGTGGCCGTGGAGCCGGGACCGACGTCAGGGCCGCTCCCGACACCGGAGCCGCGCCCGACCGTGGAACCCGGGGGCCCGTCTTGATCGACGCGAAGCTGATCGAGATCTCGTCGCAATACGACGCCCTCCAGGCCGAGCTTTCGACGCCCGGAGGCTTCGGCGGACCCGGCCTCGCTCAAACGCATCGGCAAGGAGCTCTCCCAGCTCGAGCCGGTCGTCGAAGCGTGGCGCGAGCTTCTCGCCATCCGCAAGGAGCTGGCCGAAGCCCGTGAGCTTCGCGAGTCGCCCGACGAGGACATGCACGACCTCGCCCAGGAGGAGTTGAAGCGGCTCGAGCCCCGCGAAACCGAGCTGATCAGCAACCTGCGCGTCCTGCTCCTGCCCACCGATCCCAACGACGAGAAGAACGTCATCCTCGAGATTCGGGCCGGAACGGGTGGCGACGAGGCCAAGCTGTTCGCGGCCGAACTGCTGCGGATGTACCTCCGCTACGCCGAGCGCCATCGGATGGGCGCCGAGGTTCTCAACGCGGACGAGAACGGCATCGGCGGTATCGGCGAGGCCATCGTGGAGGTCCGCGGTCGGGGCGCGTTCAGCCGGCTGAAGTTCGAAGCGGGCGTCCACCGCATCCAGCGGATCCCCGTCACCGAGTCGAGCGGCCGGATCCACACGTCCACCGCCACGGTGGCCGTGATGCCCGAGGCCGAGGAAATCGACATCGAGATCGACGAGAACGACATCCGAGTCGACGTCTACCGCTCGACCGGTCACGGCGGGCAGTCGGTCAACACGACGGACTCGGCGGTCCGGATCACCCACAAGCCGAGCGGCATCGTCGTCGCGATCCAGGACGAGAAGAGCCAGATCAAGAACAAGGCCAAGGCGATGGCGATCCTGCGCAGCCGGCTGCTCGATCGCGAGCGGGCCAAGGCCGCCGAGGTCGAATCCGCTCTGCGCCGAAGCATGGTGGGCTCGGGCGAGCGTTCGGAGAAGGTCCGGACCTACAACTTCCCCCAGGACCGGCTCACCGACCATCGGATCGGGCTGGATCTCCACAACCTGCCCGGCGTCATGGACGGCGACCTGGATCGGCTCATCGACGCGCTCTCCAACACGTACCAGGCGGAGCTTCTGAGCACGCTCGTCACCGAGGGCTCCGAGGCGTGAGCTGGGCCGCGTCCTTCGTGTGCCGAGCGGTCCCGCGGCCCCGACCCGGCCTCTAGCGAGGGCGGGGCATGGCCACGATCGGGGAGCTTCTCAACGCGGGGACGGCCCGCCTGCGGGCCTCGGGCTCCGAGAGCGCGCGGCTGGACGCGGAGCTGTTGCTGGGTTGGGCTATCGGCGCGGACCGAACTGCCGTGATCGCCCACAGCGAGGCGCCCGTCGGCGCCGATGCCGCCGCGAGCTATGAGGCGGCGATCGTTCGACGTGAAGCCGGCGAGCCCGTGGCCTACATCCGAGGGGTCAAGGAGTTCCACGGCGTCGCGCTCGCGGTGGATCGACGGGCGTTGATACCGCGGCCGGAGACGGAACTGATGGTCGACGAGGCGGAGCGCGACCTGGCCTGGCGGCTGACTTCGGCTCCACGGCCCGCCGGCACCCCCAACCTGAGCGTCATCGACGTGGGCACGGGTTCGGGCGCGGCCGCGATCGCTCTGGCGTTGCGGCTGCGGGAGCGCCGGATGCTGCCGGAGGTGTCGATCGTGGCCTCGGACTGCTCGCCCGCGGCGCTCGACCTGGCTCGGGAGAATGCCGTGGCCCACGCCGTCGCGGACGCGATTTCCTTCGCCGACGCGGATCTGCTGCCGGCCGGCGAGCCCAGGTTCGACGTCGTGCTGGCCAACCTGCCGTATATCCCCTCGGCCGAAGTCGACCGTCTGCCGATCGCCGCGAGCTTCGAGCCGCGCCTCGCCCTCGACGGCGGACCCGACGGCCTGCGTCTCGTCGGCCGGCTTATCGCTTCGCTCCCACAAACGCTCGACGACGAAGGTTCCGCCTATCTGGAGATCGGCTTCGATCAGGGCCCGGCCGTGAAGGCGCTCGTTGCGGCGCTGCCGGGCGTGTGGAGCTGCGAAATCAAGCCGGATCTGAGCGGCCGGCCTCGCCTGGCCGAGATCATGCGCTCTGCCGCGCCGCAGCCGAAGGGCACGTAGCCGATGGTCGAGCCCGCCCAGCCCATCCGCCTCATCGCCCTCGACATCGACGGCACGCTCGTCGGCGAGGACCTGGTCATCGGCCAGCGCACCCGCTCAGCCGTACGCGAGGCCCGGCGGCGGGGCATCTACGTCTCGCTCGTGACGGGCAGGATGGCAATGAGCGCCATTCCCTTTGCCCGCGAGCTCGAGCTGGCGGCCCCGATCGTCGCCCAGCAGGGCGCTCTCATCCGATCCATGCCGGAACCCGGCTCCTCGCGCCAGGGTCGGCTGCTCTACCACCGGACGATCGAACCCGCGGTGACGGTCGAGATCGTGCGCTGGTGTCAGGCGCGCAATCTCACTGCCCCACTTCAACTACCTGGAATGGATGGTCGTTGGCGCGCAGGAATCCCACATCGACGAGTACCGGATGTTCGTGGGCGATCGGCTCCGGATCGTCGCCGGACATCGCGGCGCGAGCCGCATCGGGACCGGTGACCAAGGTGGTCGCCATCGGCGACGGACACCATTCGCTCGACGTCCTCGATTCCGCGCGGACCCACTTTGCCGGCCGCGCCGAGGTGACGCTCAGCCACCCGCGGTTCCTCGAGTTCCTGGCTCCGGGCGTGTCGAAGGGCCAGGCGATCCGGTGGCTGGCCCGCCGGCTGGGCGTTCCTCTGGCTCAGAGCATCGCGATCGGGGACCAGTACAACGATCTCGAGATGATCAGCGAAGTGGGCCACGGGATCGCCATGCCGAGCGCTCCGGCGGCGGTCCAGGCCGCGGCGCGATACGTGGCGCCGCCCGTCGGCGAAGAGGGGGCGGCGCAGATGATCGAGCGGATCGCCCTCGACGGGCTGGCGGGCCGCCGCGACGGCCGTGAGCCGCCGGCGCGCGTCCTCCGCGACGACGAAGACGGGCCGGGCGCGAGGCCGTCGAGTCCCTCCGCGAGCGGCGGCATCGTCGCGCTGCCCACGGACACGGTTTACGGGGTCGGCGTGGCGCTCGGCGCGCCCCACGGGCTGGCCCGCCTGTTCGCCGCGAAAGATCGGCCGCTCGACCGCGCGATCGTTCTGCTCGTGGCCGACGTCGAGCAGGCCGAGAAGGTTGGCGTCATGACTGCGGGCGCCCGGGCCCTCGCCGAGAGGTTCTGGCCCGGCGGGTTGACCCTCGTGCTTCGGCAAGCGGCCACCGCGACGCTGCCCGCGGCGCTCACCGCCGGCAACGCCACGATCGGCGTCCGCGTCCCCGACCACGATTGCCCTCGAACCCTCGCCCGCGAGCTCGGCCCGCTGCCGGTCACCTCGGCCAACATCTCCGGGCCGCCGCCGGCCACGACGGCCGAGGAGGTCCTCGCGCAGCTCGGCGAACGGATCGATCTGGTCCTCGACGGCGGCCCGGCGCGAGGCGGAGTTTCCTCAACCGTGGTGGATTGTTCCGGCAGAGGAGCCACGCATCCTGCAGGGCAGGCGCCATCGACGAGGATGCCATCTGGGTGACCCTCGGCCGCTGACTCGGGCCCGTCCGGCGACACGAACTCCATCGCGATAGGCGACAATTGGGCGGACCTCGGTATCCCGATTGTGCGGCGTGACAGGCGCGGGTGTCCTCCTGCGACTGGGCCGTTGCCGAGGGTCAGACAAGGAGCAACGATGACGATCGCACGTCGAGAGGGGATCGCCTGGGCGCGGCTGGCCGACGTCGACCCCGAGCTGTGGGCGGCCATCCGCGGCGAGACGGATCGGCAGCGCTGGAAGATCGAGCTCATCGCCAGCGAGAACTACACGTTCGCCGCGGTGATGGAGGCCCAGGGCTCGCCTCTCACGAACAAGTACGCGGAAGGCCTGCCGGGCAAGCGCTACTACGGCGGCTGCGAGTACGTGGACGTGGCCGAGCGGCTGGCACAGGATCGGGCCCTGGCCCTCTTCCCCGGCGCCGAGCACGTGAACGTCCAGCCCCACTCCGGCGCGCAGGCCAACATGGCCGCCTACCTCTCCGTCCTCGAGATCGGCGACAAGATCCTGGGCATGAACCTGGCCCATGGCGGCCATCTGACCCACGGCTCGCCGGTCAACTTCAGCGGCAAGTGGTTCGAGGTCCACGCCTACGGCGTCGATCCGCAGACCGAGCAGATCGACTACGACGCTCTCGAGCGCCAGGCCGCCGAAGTCAAGCCGAAGATGATCGTCGCCGGCGCCAGCGCCTACCCGCGCACGATCGATTTCGAGCGCCTCGGCAAGATCGCCCACGCCAACGGCGCCTACCTGTTCGTCGACATGGCCCACATCGCGGGGCTCGTGGCGGCGGGACTGCATCCCGACGCCGTTCGGCCACGCGGACATCGTCACGACGACGACCCACAAGACGCTCCGCGGCCCGCGCGGCGGCCTCATCTTCTGCCGCGAGGACCTGGGCAAGGCCGTCGACAAGTCCGTCTTCCCCGGCACCCAGGGCGGCCCGCTGATGCACGTCATCGCGGCCAAGGCCGTCGCCCTCAAGCTCGCGGCCACGGACGAGTACCGCGCCGATCAGCGCCAGACCATCGTCAACGCCAAGCTGCTGGCCCAGACCATCGCCGAGCAGGGCGCCCGGGTCGTCTCGGGTGGAACGGACAACCACCTCATGCTCGTCGACGTGACGCCGCTCGGGGTCACGGGCCGCGAGGCCGAACACCTGCTCGACGAGATCGGCATCACCGTCAACAAGAACGCCATCCCGTTCGACAAGAACCCGCCGAACACCGCATCCGGCATTCGCGTCGGCACTCCGGCCACTACGAGCCGGGGCTTCCGCGAGGGGGAGATGAAGACCATCGGCGCAACCATCGTGAGCGCGATAGTCACGCGCAACGATCCGTCCGAGCAGGCCAAGCTCGCGGCGATCGTCCACGACCTGTGCGCCAGGTTCCCAGTCCCCGGCCTCAAGGAGGATTGATCACGCTTCGCAACCTGGCCCTTGGCTCGCGTCACGGCAGGCCCGTGAGGCGGCAAGGAAGATCCGGATCCGGGACTCTCGGCTCGAAGCCGGCGGACGCGGATATCTGTCGGCCATCGATTGCCCGGACGGATCTCGAGGATGAGCTTCTCGGACGACGCGATGCGGGCATTCCCGGCTCTCGTCGTGGGGTTCCTGCTGGCGATGCTCGTCGCCCTGCTCGTGACACCCATGATCCGGCGCTTCGCCCGGCTCCACGGCATGGTGGACCGGCCCGAGGCCAGGCGCGTGAACAAGAGGACGGTGGCCCGCGGCGGCGGCATCGCCATCGCGCTCGGGTTCATCAGCGTCTCGCTGCTCATGCTCGGCCTCAACACGGCGATGCATTTCGTCGATGACGACGGCATCGGCACGTTGAAGGTGGCCGGGCTCCTCGCGGGCGGCCTCCTGGCCGTGGCGATCGGATTGCTCGACGACATCTACCAGCTGCGCGCCCGCTACCAGCTTCTGGGCCAGCTGACCCTCGCGGCCTTCGCGGTGGTCCTCGGGATCCAGGTCACCGTCGTCAACGTTCCGTTCGCCACCGACGGAACCGTCCAGCTGACGGGCGCTCTGGCGGCCGTGGGCATCGCCGTGACGTTCGTCTGGATCGTCGGGATGGTCAACAGCATCAACTTCATCGACGGGCTCGACGGTCTGTCCACCGGCATCGCCTTGATCGCTGCGGTCACGCTCGGGCATCATCAGCCTGACCACTACGCCCGAGCCCTTCGTGGCGCTCTTCTGCTTCATTCTGGCGGGGGCGCTGGCCGGCTTCCTGCGCTGGAACTTCCACCCCGCCATCGTCTTCTCCGGCACGAGCGGGATCATGTTCGTGGGCTACACACTGGCCGCGCTCTCGATCCTCGGCGTCGCCAAGGTGGCCGTGGCCGCGCTCGTTCTCGGCGTCCCGATCATGGACACCTTCTGGATCATCGTCCGGCGGCTTGCATCGCGGCGATCTCCCTTCGCCCCGGACCGCGGCCACATCCACCACCGGCTTCTCGATCTGGGGCTGTCCCATCGCGGCACGGTGCTCGTGATCTACGCCGCCTGCATCCTTCTATCGGCGCTCTCGCTGGTCCTGTCGGGCAGAGGCGCGATGTATGCCCTCATGGGCCTGGTCCTCCTGTTCGGACTGGCGCTCCTGCTCATCGAGCGGCTCGGACCCGGAGGCGCCGCGATCGGCGAGAGCCTCGACGCCGACTCGTACTCCGCCCCCGAAGTCGATCTACCCGGCCGGCCGTAGCCACTCACTCAGGCGGATCACTCGGCGACCCCACTTTCGAGGGGTTGAGCGTGTGGCAGGGTCCGCTGGTAAACTCAGCCCGCCCGCGCCAGGGGAACGATGAACGATCCAGTGAAGACCTCCGGCTACGTTGTCCTCTTCTCTGAGATCGGCTTTGTGCTCCTGTTCACGGTCCTGGCGGGCATTCTGGCCGGCTACTGGCTGGACCAGCGGCTTGGAACGGTCCCGATCTTCGTTTTGGTCGGGTTCGCGATCGGCGGCTCGAGCGGCGCGATCGGCAGCTGGCGACTAACGGCCAGGTTCCTGGCGAAACTGGACGAATTTGATCGACGGTGACGCGACTGTTCGCGCGCCGGCTAGCGGAGCAAGTGTGACTAGCGAACCGGGACTCGAGCCGCAAGAGCTCGAGAAGAACGAGGGGTCGGACGTGCCGGCCAGCAAATCGACCGGCAATCCCGCCCGGCGCCGCCTCACCCCGGGCCGATTCCTCCTGCTCCTCGCCCTCGCCGTCATCGTCCTGGACATTCTGGCCGTGATCGTGGTCCCGCCGTTCCCGGCGGAGGGCAAGCCCGGAGAGGCCTGCGCCTTCCCGGCCTGCTTCGTCAAGAGCGCGATCGAGCTGCCGCCGCCGCCCGTCGTCTTCGACCTGTCGCCGGGCAACGCTCCCGCGACGGCGCCCCTCGTCTACTTCCATCCCAGCATCAGCTCCACGATCCTGACGATGTGGGTCGTGATGATCTTCATCCTCCTCCTGGCCTTCGTGGCCACTCGCCGGATGAAGCTCGTTCCGTCGGGACTGCAGAACGCCGTTGAATGGGCCTATGAGTTCGGCCTCGACTTTGCCGTCGGCATCGGCGGGCCGAAGGCAAGACGCTACTACCCCATATTCGCCGGCTTCTTCGTGTTCATCCTGGTTTCCAACTGGAGCGGCCTCGTCCCTCCAATCGGCAAGATCGCGCAACTGCGCGCGCCTACCAGTGACGTCAACATCACGATCGGCCTGGCCATCACCTCGTTCGTGATCTTCGAGGCCGAAGGCTTCCACCAGCTCGGAGTGCGGGGCTACCTCGGGAAGTTCTTCCCGGTCGGGGAGTTCCGAAATGGCATCGGGGCGGGCATATTGGCCATGTACGTCGGGATAATCGAACTCTTCCTGGAGTTCGTGAAGCCGGTCACGCTTGCCATGCGGCTCTTCGGCAACATCTATGGCGGCGAGGTCGCTCTGGCGGTCATCTCGGCCCTGACCCTCGCGGTCGTGCCGATCGCTCTCTACGGTCTCGAGGCGCTCCTCAACGTGATCCAGGCGCTGATCTTCTCGGTGCTGTCACTCATGTTCATCCTCATCGCCATCGAAGGCCACGGCGTGGAAGAGCACGAGCGGCCCAGCCTCGACCCGATCAGCGGAATGGAGCAAGTTCCGGCGATCAACGCCCAATGAATTCCGGCTTCCAGCCAATCGGCATCTTGCCGTCACAGCAGTTCTCTAAAAGGAGGATCTCCATATGACCCCCGAGCACATCGGAGCCGGTCTCGCGGCCCTGGGAGTCATCGGCCCCGGCATCGGCATCGGCATTCTGGCCGGCATGTCGAGCAACGCGATCGGGCGCAATCCCGACGCCGCCGGTCAGATCCGCGGCCTGGCCATCATCCTGGCCGGCTTCGCGGAAGGCCTCGGCGTTCTGGCCATCGTGGTCGGCCTTCTCGCGCTCTTCCTGTAGAACCTCCGTCAGGGAGCGCGATCGATGTCGATCAACTTCTTCTGGATCATCGTCGCCGCCCTCAACTTCATCCTGTTCCTGGCCCTCATCTGGGTCTTCGGTTTCCGGCCCATCGCCAACATACTTGGCGAGCGGACGCGGCGGCTCGAGCAGGGTCTGGCCGATGCCGAGGCGGCGCGCAAGGAACGTGAGGCGGCTCTCGCCGATCGCGACGCGGCCATGGCCAGCGCCCGCGGCGAGGCCAACAGCCTGATCGCGGCCGCTCAGAAGGCCGCCCAGGATCTGCGCGAAGCGGACATCGCGGCCACTCGCGCGGAGCTGGACCAGATGCGCGATCGCGCGGCAGCCGAAATCGCCGCCGAACGTGATCGGGCGATGGCGGATCTTCGGGCCCAGGTCGCGGATCTCGCTCTTGCCGCGGCCGGCCACGTCGTCGCCGAAACCATGACCGAACGCCCGCCAGCGACGGCTCGTCGAGGACTTCATCCGCGAAGGCGGCGCGGCGAGGGGACGGACCAACTGATGCCTCGAGCCATCGCCAGCCGGCGCTTCGCCGAAGCGGCCTTCCAGATCGCGACCCGCGACGGCACCGTCGACGCGTGGCGAAAGGACCTGGGGACTGCCTGCGAAGTTGCCAGCGACGAAGCCGCGGCCCGGGCCATCGACAGCCCGGCCGTGCCCTTCGGGCGACGCCGCAAGGCCGTCGAGCAGCTGCTCGCGCGGCGGGTCTCGCCGCTGGCCCTCAACCTGGCGCTGATGCTCGCGGCCCGCGGCCGCTTCTACCTCCTGCCGGAGATAAGCTCCGCGTTCGACGACCTGGTCCAGGCGCTCGCGTGGCATCGTCGGCGCCACCGTGACCACGCCCACCGCGCTCGACGCAAAGGAACTCGCCGCGCTCCAGAAGCGAGTCGAAGCAGCTCGCCGGGTCGCGGGTCGAGCTGTCCACCGAGATCGATCCGGACCTGATCGGCGGGCTGTGCGATCCGCATCGGCGATTACCAGATCGACGCCAGCGTCGCCACTCGACTTGCACGGCTGCGCAAGCAGCTGGTCCAGGGAGCTAGCTAGCAGCCAAACCGCCCGACCGCGCGGCGGCGGACTGGTCGACGTCCATCGGAGAAGGCATGGCCATTCGCTCAGACGAGATCGTCAGCATCATCAAGAACACGATCGAGACCTTCGGGACCGAAGCCGAGTCGCGCAGCGTCGGCACGGTCGTCGAGGTCGGCGACGGCATCGCCCAGATCTACGGCCTCTCCGGCGCCCTCTCGTCGGAGCTGCTCGAGTTCCCCGGCGGCGTGATGGGCATGGCCCTCAACCTCGAAGAAGAGACCGTCGGCGCCGTCATCCTCGGCGACCCGACGCACATCAAGGAAGGCGACACGGTCAAGACGACCGGCCGCGTCGTCGAGGTTCCCGTCGGCCAGGCGCTTCTCGGCCGCGTCGTGGACCCGCTCGGCCGCCCGCTCGACGACAAGGGCCCCATCGCCGCGCCGACGACTCGTCCGGTCGAGCGCATCGCCCCCGGCGTCATCACCCGCCAGCGCGTCGACACGCCGGTCCAGACCGGCATCAAGGCCATCGACGCCCTCATCCCGATCGGCCGCGGCCAGCGCGAGCTGATCATCGGCGACCGCCAGACCGGCAAGAGCGCCCTCGCGATCGACGCGATCATCAACCAGAAGGGCAAAGGCCTCGTCTGCATCTACGTGGCCATCGGCCAGAAGCTCTCGACCGTCGCCAAGGTCGTGGCCGTCCTCGAGCAGCACGGCGCCATGGAGCACACGATCGTCGTCGTCGCCGGCGCCGAAGAGTCGGCCGCCCTCCAGTTCCTCGCTCCGTACGCGGGCTGCGCGATGGGCGAGGAAGTCATGGAGAACGGCGTCGAGATCGGCGGGCAGACGGTCAAGGACGCGCTGTGCGTCTACGACGACCTCTCCAAGCACGCCTGGGCGTATCGCGAGATGTCGCCTTCTGCTTCGCCGGCCGCCCGGCCGCGAGGCATATCCGGGCGACGTCTTCTACGTCCACAGCCGCCTGCTCGAGCGCGCCGCGCGCATGAGCGACGAGAACGGCGGCGGGTCGCTGACCGCGCTGCCGATCATCGAGACCCAGGCCGGCGACATCTCGGCCTACATCCCGACGAACGTGATCTCGATCACGGACGGCCAGATCTTCCTCGAGACGGACCTCTTCAACGCCGGCCAGCGCCCCGCCCTGAACATCGGCATCTCCGTCTCGCGCGTGGGTTCGGACGCGCAGACGAAGGCGATGAAGAAAGTGGCCGCGCCGCTCAAGCTCGAGCTGGCCCAGTACCGCTCCCTGGCCGCCTTCGCCCAGTTCGCCAGCGACCTGGACAAGGCCACTCGCGATCAGCTGACCCGCGGCGAGAAGCTGTCCGAGGTCATCAAGCAGCCGCAGTACCAGCCCGTCCCGCTGGAGCGCCAGGTCGCGATCCTGTACGTCGCCACGAAGGGCCTCCTCGACGACATCCCGACGCCGCGCGTCAAGGAGTTCGAGACCCAGTTCGGCCGGTTCCTCGAGACCCAGCAAGCGGACCTGATGAAGAAGATCGGGACCACCAAGGCCCTCGACGACGACACGGCCGCGGCCCTCGAAGCCGCCGCCAACGACTTCCGCCAAACCTTCCTGGCGTAGCCGGGAAGGTCCCTTCCTTCGCAGTAGATCAGTCGTAGCAGTCCAGGAGTAGCGTGCCAAGCCAGCGAGACATCCGCAGGCGCATCAACGCCTCGCGGAACATCCGCCAGATCACGCGGGCCATGCAGTTCGTGGCCGCGTCGAAGCTGCGGCGCGCCCAGGAGGCGACGCTGGCGGCTCGGCCGTACTCGCAGCTGCTCGACGAGATCCTCGCGGACCTCGCGGCGGTCCTCGCGGGCGACGAGCATCCGCTCCTCAATCGCCGGCCCGAGGGCAAGCGGCTCATCATCCTGTTCACCAGCGATCGCGGCCTCGCCGGGCCACTCAACACCAACGCCGTCCGGTTCGCCGCCAAGGAGATCGTCGAGCACAAGGGCGATCTGGAGATGGTCACCGTCGGCCGCAAGGGCCGCGACGCCATGCGCCGGGCCCGCGTTCCGATCATCGCCCACTTCCCCGCCTTCGGCGACCGGCCCACCTTCGACGACGTCCTGCCGCTGGCTCGCCTGATCTCCGACGAGTACGAGGCCGGCACGTACAACCAGGTCGACATCATCTTCACCCGCTTCGTGTCGACGCTCGTCCAGCGCGTCGAACTGGTCCAGCTCCTGCCCGTCACTCCCGTCGCGGACACCCACGGCATCCCAGGCTCGCAGTTCATCTTCGAGCCCCAGCCCGAGGAGGTTCTCAACGAGTTGCTGCCGCGCTACGTCGGCACGCGGCTCTACCAGACCGCGCTCGAAGGGACGGCGAGCTTCTTCTCCAGCCAGATGGTGGCCATGAAGAACGCGACCGAGAACGCCGACGAGCTCATCGACGATCTGACCCTCAGCTACAACAAGGCCCGCCAGGCCAACATCACCAGAGAACTGATCGAGATCGCGTCCGGCGCGCAGGCTCGCTAGGGTACGAGGCGCCGGACGCAGCCGCTCCCGCGGCATTACCGAACCAGAGGCAAGAGGCCGCCGGGCGGCCGAACCAGGAGGCATGGAACGAACATGGCGACCGCCAACACCGCGACCGGCCGCGCGGCCGACGGCCGCTCCGGCGCGACCAAGGGCTCCTTTGCCGGGCGGGTGATCCAGATCACCGGCCCGGTCGTCGACATCGAGTTCCCCGCCGGCCATCTCCCCTCGATCTACAACGCGGTCGAAGTCGCGCGGGGCGACGGCGGCAAGATCATCTGCGAGGTCCAGCAGCACCTCGGCAACAACTGGGTCCGCAGCGTGGCCATGACCACCACGGACGGCCTCGCCCGCGGCGTTGCCGCGGTCGACACCGGCAGCCCGATCACCGTGCCGGTAGGCCAGGCCACGCTCGGCCGCGTATTCAACGTCCTGGGCGAGCCGATCGACGAGAAAGGGCCCGTGGCGGCCGGGACCGAGCGGCTCCCGATCCACCGCGCCGCGCCGGCTTTCGACGAGCAGACCACCGAGACGGAGATCTTCGAGACGGGCATCAAGGTCATCGACCTGGTCTGCCCGTTCGCCAAGGGCGGCAAGATCGGCGTATTCGGCGGCGCGGGCGTCGGCAAGACGGTCATCATCCAGGAGCTGATCCGCAACGTCGCCGCGGAGCACTCGGGCTATTCCGTCTTCGCCGGCGTGGGCGAGCGCTCTCGCGAGGGCAACGACCTGATCCGCGAGATGACCGAGTCGGGAGTCATCGCCAAGACGGCCTTCGTCTTCGGCCAGATGAACGAGCCCCCCGGCGCCCGCCAGCGAGTCGGCCTGACGGCCCTGACGATGGCCGAGTACTTCCGCGACGAGGAAGGCCGCGACGTCCTCCTGTTCATCGACAACATCTTCCGCTTCACCCAGGCCGGCTCCGAAGTGTCCGCGCTTCTCGGCCGAATGCCCTCCGCGGTGGGCTACCAGCCGAACCTGGCCACGGAGATGGCCGCTCTCCAGGAGCGGATCACTTCCACCAAGAAGGGTTCGATCACGTCGCTGCAGGCCGTCTACGTGCCCGCGGACGACTACACGGACCCCGCGCCGGCGACGACCTTCGGCCACCTCGACTCGACGATCCGCCTCGAGCGCGCGATCGCCGAACTCGGCATCTACCCGGCGGTCGATCCGCTGACGTCCACGTCGCGCGTCCTCGACCCGAACATCGTGGGCCAGGAGCACTACGACACGGCCCGCGAGGTCCAGCGCGTCCTGCAGCGCTACCGCGACCTGCAGGACATCATCTCGATCCTGGGCATCGACGAGCTCTCCGAAGAGGACAAGGCCACGGTCGCCCGGGCTCGCCGGCTCCAGATCTTCAACAGCCAGCCGTTCCACGTGGCCGAGGTCTTCACCGGCCGGCCGGGCGCGTACGTGCCGATCAAGGACACGGTCGCGTCCTTCAAGCAGATCCTCGAAGGCAAGGTCGACGATTTGCCCGAGCAGGCGTTCTTCCTCGCAGGTACCCTCGACGACGTGCGAGCCAACGCCGCGAAACTGGCCAAGTGATCGACGCCATCGCTGACGCCTCCGTCACGGACGCCTCCGCTTCGCTGCGACGACCGCCTTGCCGGCCGCTCGGGCGCCGCGAGCGGCGCCGCTCGCGAGCGAGCTCGGTCCGAAGGACTGGCCGAGCGAGCTCCGGCGACCGCGAGCAAGGCGCCCGACAGGAGGCCGGCAACGATGCCACTCCATCTAGAGATCGTCACTCCGGAGAGGCGGGCCTTCGAAGGCGACGTCGACGAAGTCATCGTGCCCGGCAGCGAGGGCGAGCTCGGCATCCTGCCGCACCACGCGCCGCTGATCTCGCTTCTCGGTCATGGAGTTCTGCGCTTCAAGCGCGGCGGCGAGGAAGAGGAGTTCGCCATCTTCGGCGGCTTCCTCCAGGTAAGGCCGGACCGAGTCGTGGTCCTGGCCGAGACCGCGGACATGGCCTCGGAGATCGACGTGACCCGCGCCGAGCGCGCCCGCCGCGAGGCCCAGCGAGTGCTCGAAGGCGGCATGACCGAAGTCGCCGATCTCGACGCCGCTCGGGCCGCCCTGCAGCGCGCCCTCGTCCGGCTCAAGGTCGCCGAACAGCGCGGCCGATCGCGTGGCGAGCACGAAGGCGCTCGCCGCCGTCCGCCGTCGGTTCCAAACCCGCCGCCTGGCCAGTAGGGAATGGCCGACGCCCGACCGTTCCACTGGGAGTTCAAGCCCGAGCCCGTCACCAGGGAGGTGTTCCGGGTCGAAGGCGGTCGCAGGCTCCAGGGTTCGGTAACCGTAAGCGGCGCCAAGAACGCCGCCCTCAAGCTGATGGCGGCCGCGACCCTCACCGGAGAGCGCTGCCGGTTCACCAACGTCCCCGAGATCGAGGACGTGCGCGTCCTGGGCGACGTCCTGCGAGACATCGGCGTGACCGTCGACCATCCGGCCCCGAATGTCTACGAGATCGCCTCCGGCGACGTGGACTGGCTCTTCGTGCCGCTCGAAGCCGCGGCCAAGATGCGGGCGAGCTTCATCCTGCTCGGGCCGCTCCTCACGAGGTTCGGGCGCGTCATCATCAGCAACCCCGGCGGCGATCGGATCGGCCGGCGGCCGGTGAACCTCCACGTCGACGCGATGCGGGCCCTGGGCGCGGAGATCGAGTACCGCAACGGCTACTACTTCGCCAAAGCGCCCGGGCGGCTGCGAGGCGGGCCGATCAACTTCCCCCAGATCACGGTCATGGGCACCGAGAACGCGATGCTCGCCGCGGTGCTCGCCGACGGACACACCACGATCGAACCCGCGGCGCGCGAGCCGGAAGTCGACGACCTCATCGAGTTCCTCCGCAAGATGGGCGCTCAGGTGGAGCGGACCGCGCCCAACCGGATCGAGATCGAAGGCCGCCGCCGGCTGCGGGGCGCGGATCACTCGGTCGTGCCGGACAGGATCGAGGCGGGCACGTTCATCGCCGCGGCCGGAGCCACGCACGGCAAGATCACCCTCACCGGCGCCAGCTGCGATCACCTGGGCTCGTTCCTGGACGTGATGGCCAGCACGGGCGTCTCGGTCACCTGCGGCGCGGACACGATCGAAGTCGACGCGACCAACGCCGACCTCGAGGACCTGACGTGCTGCGACATCGAGACGCAACCCTATCCGGGCCTTGCGACGGACCTGCAGCCGCCGACATGCGTTCTCCTGACTCAGGCAAGGGGCTCCAGCCGCGTCCACGAGGCCGTCTTCGAGGATCGCCTGGAGTGGCTCGTGGAGCTGCGCCGCATGGGCGCCAGCGTCGAGATCGAGGATCAGCACCACGCGACCATCGAAGGCCCCACGCCTCTTCACGGCGCCGACGTCGAAATCGGCGACCTTCGAGCCGGCGCGTCGCTTATTCTTGCGGCCCTCGTGGCTGACGGAGTCACGCATATCAGCGGGGCCCACCACGTCAATCGTGGCTATGAGAAGATCGACGCGAAATTCCTGGAACTCGGGGCCAGGATCGAGCGGTTGTCTGAAGGGACCTGAACCATAGGAATGAAGATCGGCATCGACTTGGGCACGGCCAACATCCTGGTCTACGTCAAAGGCCAGGGCATCGTGATGATGGAGCCGTCGGTCGTGGCGGTGGATGACCAGAACCACATCGTGGCCGTGGGCGAGGAAGCCCGCGAAATGATCGGCCGAACGCCCGGCAATATCCAGGCGATTCGCCCGATGCGCGACGGCGTCATCGCGGACTACGTCATCACCGAAGCGCTCCTCGACCACTTCATCCATCGGGTCCAGCAGGGGCGCCGCTTCGGCTGGGGCAAGCCCGAGGTCATGATCAGCGTCCCCGCCGGCGTGACGAGCGTCGAGAAGCGCGCCGTCCGCGACGCGGCCCTCAAGGCTGGGGCCGGCGAGGCATACCTGATTGAAGAGCCGATGGCCGCCGCGATCGGGGCGAACGTGCCCATCAGCGGTCCGTCGGGCGCAATGATCATCGACATCGGCGGCGGAACGAGCGAAATCGCGGTCATATCCCTCGGCGCGATCGTGGTTTCCACGAGCCTCCGGGTTGGCGGCAACAAGATCGACGAAGCGATCGCGAACTATGTCCGCAAGAAGTACAACCTGATGATCGGAGACAGGACGGCCGAGGACGTCAAGATCCAGATCGGGACGGCCCTGCCGCTCGAGCGTGACCTGACCATGGACGTGCGCGGCCGCGACCTCATCGCCGGCCTGCCGCGCACCATCCCGCTGTCGAGCTCGGAGATCATGGAGGCCATGGAGCCGCCGCTGCAGCAGATCATCGGCGCCGTCCGGCTGGTGCTCGAGCAGACGCCGCCGGAGCTTTCGAGCGACATCATCGACAAGGGCATGGTCATGTCCGGTGGCGGTTCGCTGCTTCGCAACATCGACACGCTGCTCACCCAGGTTACCGGCGTGCCCTGCCACGTCGCGGACAACTCGCTGCATTGCGTGGCCCTGGGCACCGGCATCGCCCTCGAGCACTTCGAATTCTTCAAGAAGTACCTCGGGCCTCAGCTCTGATGGGTTTTCCGGCCGACCGGCCAGGAGCCGCGAGCCCGGAGCGCCCGCCTCTGGCCTTGATCGATCTCCACTGCCACAGCCGGGGCAGCTTCGATTCGCTGTCCAACCCCAATGCCATCATGAAAGCGGCCCTGCGCCGCGGCCTGACGCATCTCGCCATAACCGATCACGATCGCGTGGACGTTGCGCTCCGTGCTCGGGACGAGGCTCCGGAAGGTCTGATCGTGATCGTGGGCGAGGAGATCAAGACGATCGACGGCGATCTGATCGCCGTGTTCCTCGACGAGCTGGTCCCGCCCGGGATGTCGGCCGTCGAGACCATCGCCGCGATCCGCCAGCAAGGCGGCCTGGTCGGAGTCCCGCATCCGTTCGACCGCTTCCGCGGCTACGGCCATAAGAGCGGAGCCAAGCTCGACGATATCGCGGAGCGAGTCGACTGGATCGAGGCGTACAACGCTCGCGTCTTTGGGGCTTCCGATAACGAAAGGGCCGCACTCTTCGCTCGCGAACATGGGCTGCCCGGCGTCTCGGCATCCGACTCGCACACCGTCCTCGAGGTCGGTGTCTCGTATAACGCCATGACGGGCGACCCTGGCACGCCGGAGGGTCTGCTCGCCGCGCTTGCCAATGTGGACATGCATCCCGGCCGAGCCACGTTCTACGTGCGAGCCTGGACTCCACTGGCCAAGATCATCCAGTCGATGCGGGGCAACGGTCGCGTCCGGCCCAGCGCCATCGGGGAACAGAAGTGACCGATCATCCAGAGCACCACCGCCATCCCGTCGGCGATCCGCTGGCCGAAGAGGCCGATGCGCTGATGCATCCGGAAGAAGTGGTGGAAGTTCCACCTCGGGAGCAGATGTCCATCGTGGCGCGCATGCGCCAGCCGCGGACCATCCTGTCCATTGCCGTCCCCCTGGCGATCATCGTGATCGCGGTCGCCGCCAACTGGGACCAGATGAAGGATGTGCCCCATCAGATCTCCCACGCCAACGGCTGGTTCGTGCTGGCCGCGTTCGTCGTCTACTACCTCGGTTTCCCGCTTCGGGGCTGGCGCTGGACCAAGCTCCTCTTTGGCGCGGGATACCGGATCCGGATCAAGGACGGCACCGAGATCCTGTTCCTGTCGTGGCTCGTCAACTGCGTGGTGCCGGCCAAGCTCGGGGACCTGTACCGGGCCTATCTGCTGAAGCTCAACAGCCCCGTGTCCGCCACGAAGACCCTCGGGACCGTCTTCATGGAACGCATCCTGGACCTAATCGCCATCGCGGCCCTGGGCCTCATGGCCGGCTACTGGCACTTCCGCGACAGCCTGACGGACCTGCCAGGGTCCGTCCAGTTCATCTTCGCCTTCGGCGTCGTCGTCATCGTGGCCCTCATCCTGGCGCTCGTGGTCATGCGCAACTTCGGGCGGCGCGTGATCACCCTGCTGCCTCTGCCGCATCGCGTCGTGGAGTTCTACGATCGATTCGAAGAGGGCGTCTTCAGCTCCGTCGGACTTCGCGGCCTTCCGGTCCTGGGCATCATGACCGGTCTCATCTGGCTGACCGAAGCGATGCGCCTCTACTTCGTCACCCGGGCGCTCGGTTCGGACCTGGGCGTCTCCGGGGCCATGTTCGTTGCCCTGATCGGTTCGCTGCTGACGGCCATACCATTCACGCCCGCCGGACTCGGGCTGGTGGAAGTTGGCATGACCGGAGTCCTCACGACCGTGTTCAAGATGGCCAGCCCTCAAGCGGCAGCCATCGTGCTCGTGGACCGCGCCATCAGCGTCTTCTCGATCGTCCTGCTCGGCTCGATCGCCTACATCGCCTCGTCCAAGCCACGGGGCGGTGGGATGAAGGTCGAAGAGGTGCCGCGCTCGGTGGGCTCGCCTGGTCGGGCCTCCGCGGAGGCGGTCTAGCTCAGCACGTCGAAGCCGGCGCGGGTCGTTGGCGGGTGCGGCCGGCTGCCGTTTGGGCCTTCCCGGCCTCGACCGTGGCCGTCCAACCTTGCCCTCACCTTTCCGTACGAGAAGGTAGTCGCCTTCCGTGCGGTACCAAAAGGCCATACACCCGGCGGGCCCCCCCTCCGATAGTTCCAGTATCGGGGTAGCTTGCACCTAGCCGGGAGCGGGTTTCACGCATGACCGGTCAGAACGGTAGGGCTTTCAACGAGTGGTTGAGGGCTCAACTCAAGGCCAAGAAGATGTCGCAACGCCAGCTCGCGCAGCAGTCTGGCGTCGACCATTCGACCATATCGCGCCTTATCCGCGGCGATCGCATGCCGTCGCTCGGCACTGCAACGAAGCTTGCCCGAGGACTGCGTGAGATCCGCGACGACGCCGAAGCTCCCCAGTACCTGGGAGCGGTTACCTCCGGCGCCACCAATCCGACCGCCCGCGTCGAGTACGCCCTGCGGGCGGACGAGGTTCTCTCGGAGCCGCAGGTCCGGCAGGTCATGGAGTATTACCTGGCCGTCCGGATGCGGCGGTTCGGGCGCGGGTACGCCGGTCTCCGGACCGAAGAGCGTCCCATGGAACCGCGTCGGCTCATGGACGATCGTCGTGAGCCTCCGATGTTGTCGGCTGCCGTAGCCGGTCACATGGTCAGGCCAATCGCGCACCAGCTTCCGCCGCGGGCACGACCGGGTCGGGAAGCCAGCTGATCCACCAAGCGCAAGCCAGCCGAACCTCCTCCTCGGCTGGCTTTCGCATGTCCGTCGCGAACCCCGGACGATCCGACTAGGTCCCGATCCTGGCTTCCTCGCGCGCGTCCGACGGTCTCGCGGGACCCGGGGTCAGCGGCCGGCCGGCGGCCAGGTCCTCCAGGCGCGCCACGTTGACCGAGTCGTAGCCCAGCTCCGACTCCGGGGTCTCGAGGTAGTACGCGACGTGGGCAAGGTCCGGGTGGCACAGCAACCGGGCCAGCCCATCGCGGCCTATCCGGCCTTCGCCCAGATGAGCGTGCCGGTCGTGGCGGGATCCTCTCGTAGAGTGGGAGTCGTTGAGATGGATCATCGCCAGCTTCTCCAGGCCCACGATCTCATCGAAGCGAGCGATGACTCCGTCCACGCCCTGACTCTCGCCCACGTCGTAACCCGCACCCCAGAGATGAGCCGCATCCAGGCAGAAGCCGAGCTTCCGGCCAATTCGCCGTGACTCGGCCGCCTCGAGCAGCTGGGCGATCTCCTCGATCGTGGAACCGATGCTCGCCCCTCCGCCCGAAGAGTTCTCCAGCACGACGAGCGGCCGGGCCGGCTCCTTCCCGGGCGCCGACCTGAGCTCGGAGTCGACGCCGACGTCGAGGCCTTCGATCGCCCGGACCAACCCTTCGACGAGCCGGTCTATCCCGGCCTCCACGCCCGAGCCTCGGTGGGAGCCGATGTGGACGTTGACGAACGCGGCGCCGAGTTCGCCGGCGTGCTCGACCTCGTGGCGCAGCAGGCCGATCGACAACCCGAACAGCTCGTCATTGGGCCCCGCAAGGTTGACCAGGTACGACGCGTGAATGGCAACCGGTCCCATGTCCGCCTGCCGTAGCCGCACCCGGAACTCGTCGGCATGAGGGAGCGGCGCTCGCCGGCGCTGCCAGGCGGTGGGGTTGTCGCTGAACACCTGGACCGTCGACGCTCCGACGGCGATCGCCCGATCCGCGACCTTGAGGAGGCCCATGCCGATGGCCAGGTGCGGACCGGCACGTCGACCGTCCGGCAGGGCTATTCGCTCGCGGCGGGGAATCTCCTGCCGTGCCGCCGTGTCGCGTTCGGCGACGTCCGGCGCAGGCTCCGTCTTCAATGACGCCGTCCGATCTGTGGAGTCGGCGGGCTAGGCGTCGCGGCGGCTGTTCTTGGTCGGAGCGTACTGGCCGGGCGTGTACGCCCCGGGGATCATCGGCTCGATCAGACCTATGTCGCCGCTGGTCCGCCTGTAGAGAACGCACAGCCGCTCTGTTTCGGCGTTCACGAACAGGAAGAACTGATGGCCCAATTCGTCCATCCGAGCGAGCGCGTCCTCTTCGAACATGGGCTCGATGGCGAAACGTTTGGTCTTCACAATTCGCGATGCTCGAGCCTCCGTCTCCGCGGCGGTCGCTGGCTCGCGCGCAACAGCGCCTTCGGAGCTGGCCTTGAGGGCTCGCGCTTCCTCGGGATGCGTCCTGTCCCGCGGCTTTTCCCGCGCGTCGACGGCCTGGCGTTCCAACCGGTCGATCACGCTGTCAAGGCAGGCCTGGTGGGTTGGCCCAGAGGCATGACTGCGCAGGGTCTGGCCCTCGACGATCAGGGTGACCTCGGCGATCTGCGAATCCGCGGCACTGCGATGCTGTTCGCGGGAGAGCTCGACGATGGCGTCGGTCTTCTCGTCGAGAAGCCGCTCGAGCCGTTTCATCTTGCGTTCCGCGTACTGCCGGACGGAGTCAGCGACGTCGATGTTCTTGCCCTTGACGATCGTCCTCACGGCCTGCCTCCCGCAACCTTGGTAACCCGCTCGGCCGGACTCGCGGTCGTCCCGCGGCCCGAGCCTCGTCGTTCCAGCCAGTATAGGTTCCGCTTTCCACAGCCTCGCCTCGCCCGTTTCCAGTAGCGCGGCGTGGACCGCTCAACGCTCGCGGGCCACCGTCATGGCCGAGACCGCCCTGGCGCCTGCTCCGTACAGAACCTCGGCGCACGCGGCGATCGTGGATCCCGTGGTCGCCACGTCGTCTACGAGGACCACCCAGCGGCCGGCAAGGGCGCCCGCCCGTATCTGGCGCGGAAAGCTCGAAGGCGCCGCTTACGTTGGTCAGGCGAGCCTTGCGACCGAGCTCGAACTGAGGCTGCGTGTTCCTCGAGCGGCGGAGGAGCCGTACGCACGGCATATCGAGTCGTCGGGCCATCGCCTCGGCAAGCAGGACCGCCTGATCGTAACCACGCCGCCGCTCCCGATCGGCGTGCACGGGAACAGGACACACCAGATCCCCGCCGGCCCCGGCCACGCGCCACCGCGCCGCCATGGCTTCTGACAGTGGCCCGGCGAGGCGCCGTTCGCCGCCGTACTTGAGCTGATGCAGCGCCGCGCGGACGGTCCCGGTGAAGGGGGCGCACCACTCGAGCTGGGCGATCGTGGGCGGCGCCTCGCCGCGAAGTCCCATCGGGATCCCGGGCGGCATCTCGAGCCGCGACGACAGCGGCCCGGCGCAACGGTGGCACAAAGCCGCGCCTTCAGCCGAGCAGCCTGCGCAGGCAGGAGGAAGCGCCAGATCCAGAGCCGCGGAGGCGAACGCCACGGCCGATATGCGAGCCATGGGCTCAGCCTAGGCTTGCGGGCTTCTCCGCGGCTTATCCGGCGACCCGATCGTGTGCGGGTCCGCGCGTCTCCGCGCGGTCGGCCGGGGACTGGATCGCCCCGGATCGGCTGCCGTCAGCGCTCCGTGATGACGACCTCGTCGCCGACGGCGGTGCCGGTCAAATCGATCGTGCCAACCGGCAGCTCGAGCACGCCCTTGGCTCCGCGAACCAACCAAACCACGCCCCGCCAGCGCGGGACTCCGCGACGGGCCATCAGCACCTTCCGCGGTCCGTCCGCGCCGTCGGTCGGCGGCGCGACGAAGACCACGTCGATGGGGAAGCGCATGAACAGCATGTGGATGCCGTTCTCGCCGGGAAGCCACAACCCGTTACCCGCCGGCAGATCCGCCCGGCCCATGAGGCCGAGGAACTTCGCCCATAGCGAGGAGCCTTCTTCGAGCTTCTCCGCGAGGGAGGTGCCCCGAGTCCGGTTACGAGCGACGAGCCACCTGCGGCTCACTTGCCGGTGAGTTTGCTGTCGCCACCGAGGGTGACCATGATCGAAATCACGGCCGGGCCAAGCACGACGATGAACAGCGACGGGAAGATGCAGCCGACCAGCGGGAAGAGCATCTTGATCGGCGCCTTGGCGGCCTGTTCTTCGGCGCGCTGGCGGCGCTCGATGCGCAGCTGCTCGGACTGGACCTGCAGCACCTTGGAGATCGAAACGCCCAGCTGCTCGGCCTGGATGATGGCGCCGATGAAGTTGGACAGCGGCTGGACGCCGGTTCGCGGGATCATGTCTCGAAGGGCGTCGCGCCGGGCCTTGCCCACGCGCACCTCGGCCAGCGCCCGCCGGAACTCGTCGCTCAGCGGACCCGGCAGCTTCTCCACCACCTTGGCGAGGGCCGCGTCGAACCCGAGGCCGGCTCGGACGGAGATCGTCAGAAGGTCCAGGGCGTCCGGGATCATCCGCAAGATCATCTTCTGGCGTGCCCGGACCTTGCTGCCGAGCCAGAACTCCGGCAGCGGTGTAGCCGAACATCACGGCCACGAGCGCCGATGATGATTCCGAATGTCGGATTGCGCATGACCACGCCGAGGACGAGGAACGCGATCGCGCCCGACCCAGGCCGACCAGGATCTTCACGCCCATCCAGTCCGTGACCCGCAGCTCGCCCGGGTTGCCGGCAAGCGCAAGCCGCTTCTCGGCGTTCTGAGCGGACGAAGCGCTGCCCATTCGGCTGCCCATCCGGGACAGTCGAGCGACGAGCGGCCGGATGGTTCGTTCCGCGAATGGCTGCTGGAGTTCGAGCTCTTCGAGGTTTCTGGCCTGAACCGAGCCGAGTTGGGTCAGTCGGGCCTGGACAGGATCGATGGCATTTCCGGCACCCAGCCCGACGATCAGAAGGAGGATGCCTCCGCCGACGAACAGACCGACTATCAGGATTGGCATCTCTCAGACCTCGATGGCGACGATGCGCCGGATGAGCATGAAGCCGAGGAACATGAAGAACCCGCCGATACCGAGGAGGGCGACCCCGAGCGGCATGCCCAGGAGCGCGGGCGGATTTTCGAACATCGGGGCCATGAAGGTTGGGTCCACCACCATGAGCGCGCACATCAGGCCGATCGGGAGCAGGGCGACCACGTAGCCGGACATCCGCTGCTGAGCCGTGAGTGTCCTGATCTCGCCCTTGATCCGGACTCGTTCGCGAATGGTGAAGGCGATCGAGTCGAGGATCTCGGCGAGGTTGCCGCCGACCTGGTGCTGGATCGTGATCGCGGTGGCCATCAGCTCGAGGTCGTCCGAGCGAACTCGGCGGACCATGTTCTCGAGTGCCGCGTCGAACGCCAGGCCGAGGTTGACCTCGCGAACGACTCGGCCGAACTCCAGCGAGATGGGCGGCTGCGCTTCGCGAACGACCATCTCGATTGCCTGAAGGAACGAGGAGCCGGCGCGAAGGGCGTTGGCGATAAGGGTGATCGTGTCCGGCAGCTGCTTGTTGAACGCGTTCAACCGAGACGCCTGGCGGCGCTTGAGCCACATTCTCGGCAGGAAGAAGCCGATGATGGCGCCGACTACGAGAGCCAGCGGCGTCTGCAGGGGCTTGAAGATCGATCCCGAAGACGATGAACGAACGCCGGGACGCCCGGCGATGCTGGAGGCCCAGATGGCCATGTACTCGCCGGGCCGGAGCTTGAGGTCCGCTCGAGCGATGTCTCGGGCGAGCGTGGCCCCGAAGTCCCGCTGCTCGACGACCCTGTTCAGGCGGGCCAGGGCCACGCTCTCGGCCATCAGGTGGCCGATGCCGCCCTGCTGCCCGGTGGTCGCCGCCGCGGTCGGCTGCGCCTTGCCGGCGGCGTAGCGTTCGAGTCGGGCATCTATGCCGGCGCTGCCGCCCGAGCCGGCGAGGCCCAGGAACAGCACGAGCACCCCCGCGAAGACCAAGATCCCGACAACGATCGGTGTCATGAGTTGACTCCCTGCCTCCGCCTACGCGAAGCCGAAAAGGCCACGCGGCAGGTGGATGCCCTTCATTTCGAACTTCTCGACGAACTTGGGTCGGATGCCGGTGGCCCGCAAACGGCCCTGGATTCGACCGTCGACGATCCCGGTCTGCTCGAACAGGAAGACGTCCTGCATGACGATGGTGTCGCCTTCGAGCCCCTGGACTTCAGTGATGTATTCGATGCGGCGGGATCCGTCCTTCATGCGCGATTGGTGGACGATGAGATCCACGGCGGACGAAACCTGCTCGCGGATGGCTCGCAGCGGCAGATCGACGCCGGCCATCAAGACCATCGTCTCGAGGCGGGCGAGCATGTCGCGCGGAGTATTGGCGTGGCCGGTGGACATCGAGCCGTCGTGGCCCGTGTTCATGGCCTGGAGCATGTCCAGCGACTCGCCGCCTCGGCACTCTCCGACGATGATCCGGTCCGGCCTCATTCGCAGGGCGTTGCGGACGAGCTCGCGGATCGGGCACCGCGCCTCGGCCCTCGATGTTGGGCGGGCGGGACTCGAGCGTCACGACGTGCTCCTGCCGGAGCTGGAGCTCGGCCGCGTCCTCGATGGTGACGATTCGCTCGTCGTTGGGAATGAACGACGAGAGCACGTTCAGCGTGGTCGTCTTGCCCGAGCCGGTTCCGCCGGACACGAAGATGTTGAGTCGAGCTTCCACGCATGCGCGCAGGAAGTCGAACATCTCCGGCGTGGCGGTGCCGAAACGGACCAGGTCGTCGACGGTGAACGGCGACGCCGCGAACTTTCGAATGGTGATGACCGGGCCGATCAGCGACAGCGGCGGGATGATCGCGTTGACGCGCGATCCGTCCGTGAGCCGGGCGTCGACCATCGGGCTCGACTCGTCGATGCGCCGGCCGATCGGGGCGATGATCCGATCGATGATGCGCATCACGTGGTCGTCGTTCTGGAAGACGACGTTCGTCAGCTCGAGCTTGCCGCGAGCGCTCGATATAGACCTGCCGCGGGCCGTTGACCATGATTTCAGTCACGGTCTCGTCGCGAAGAAGAGGCTCGAGCGGGCCGAGGCCGATGATCTCGTCGGTGATCTGCTCGAGCATCCGAATGCGCTCGGCGCGAGTCAGGGCCAGACCTTCTTCGTCGATTACGCGACTGAAGATCTCCTCGATCTGGCGTCGAACTTCGACCTGGTTCGCCAGATCCAGCTTGGGATCCAGATCCTGGATGACCCGCGTCTGGATTCGGAACTTGACCTCGCGAAGCGACTCCCGCACGGGCTGCTGGGACATGAGCCGCTGACCCGCGACGCCGCTCTGCGGAGTAGGTGCGCCGGGCGCTCCACCCGCGGGGCCCGTGGGCGCTCCCGGGGCCGCCCCCGGCCTGGCGCTCTCGATTCGTTTCAGAAGGGACATCGCCTACACCCCTTGCTGGCCCTGAAGCCTCGGCCTGACCGAGGACAGCGGGCGACTAACGCCACGCGAAGAGCGACTTGCCCTTCTGAGGAGGCTTTCGGCCATCCTCCTCATGCGTGTCTCTTGTTCCTACCATGGAAGCTGCGAGCCGGAAGACGTCCTGGGACACCTGGCTCTCCCGGTTGCTGATCACGAACGGAACGCCCCGGTTCAAGGCGTAGACCACTGCCCGGCCGTCGCTGACGATGGTGTGGTCGACTTTCCGGCCGATCGAGTGCTCGACGTCGGCCACTCTGATGCCCAGCGTGGTGTCCGCCCGGTTCAGGACGAGCCTGATCTTGTGGGAGTAGCCGAGCTGCTCGGCGACTTCGAGGAATAGCCGGATGTTCTTGATGCTGGTGATTTCGAGGGTCAGGACGGCCAGCACCACGTCCGCGAGGTCCAGGACGCCGAGCATGGTGTCGTTGAACCAGGCTGGGCAATCCACGACCACGACTTCGTTGCGCTGCCGGAGGATCTCGAGGACCTTCTTGACACCCGCCGGGGTGATCAGCTCGGCCATTTCCGGAGAGGGAGGAGCCAGCAGGACCCGGATGCCCGACGAGTGACTCATCATGAAGGCGTCGACGGACTCCGGCTCCAGCCCGGCCTCGATCTCGGGGACGAGCTCGGCCATGGATTTGTCTTTGGCATTCAGGTTGAGAAGCACGGCCACGTCGCCGAACTGGAACGAGCCATCGACGAGGGCGACCTTCTTGCCGAGCTCGGTAGCCGCGGCAACGGCCAGGTTCACGGCGATCGTCGTCCGGCCGACTCCGCCCTTGGGGCTGAAAACGGCCACGACCTGGCCGTTTTCCGGCGCCTCGGGAGTCCGCGGTCCGGATGGCACGACCACGCGGCCGGCCTTCTCCTTCTCTCGCGAGTAGACCTGTCTGATGGAAGCGGTGAGCTCGTCGCTGCTGAACGGCTTGACCAGGAACTCACGAGCGCCGGCGAGCATCGAGCGGCGGAGATAGTCCGCCTCGCCCTGAACGGACATCATCACGACGGCGGCGCTTGGAACCCGCGCCGAGAGGCGCTCGGTAGCCGCGATGCCGTCCATGTCCGGCATGTTGATGTCCATCAGGATGATGTCGGGGAGCAGCCTCGCAGCCTCCTCGATCGCCTCCGCCCCCGAGGCAGCGGTGCCAGCCACGGCGATGTCCGGTTCGAAACCGAGCAGCTTCGTGAGATGGTCCCGCGTCTCGGGAATGTCGTCGACGATGAGGACCTGGATCCGGTCAGCCATCTAGTTGCTTCGCTTCCAATCCCGCAGAGAGCGCGAACCTGGCGTCTGTGCGGCAGTCGGCCGGGACCGGCCTTCTACCACTGGATGTTCTTGGCGATGTCGGCCGGAATGATCGCCCGCTGGTCGATCGGCAGGACGCCGTACTTGTCCACCAGCATCTTGAAAGTGATGCCCGGGGTAGTCGCGTCCGGCAGGTCGTTGTCCTGGCTCGACCGGAGGGCCAGCGAGAGGTCGATGTAGTTCTGAGGATCGACCACTTCCTCGCGCTGAGCCCAGCGGAGGATCTCGGCCTCGTCGGGCTTGACCTCGACGAACACGATCATGTGGCGTCCGGTGTTCTGGACGATCGGAGCGGTCGGCAGGAGCACCGGCACGCCGGAGGCCTGCGGATTCGCCGCCGCGCCGGGAGCCGGAAGCAGCGTGCCCGAGCACGCGGCGGTTCTGGATCACCATCTTGGTGGTGACGTCCTTGGCCGTGATCGATCTTGAGCTGGGTGCCGGCCGTATCCTTGACGTCATAGCCGAGTGCGGGCACGTAGACGCTCAGGATGATGTCCACGTGATCGCCGGGGACGATGAGCGTCCCAACGCCGTTGACCTGATCGACTTCCACCGTGACCCCCAGCATCCCGCTGGCGACCGACGCGGAGACGCTCTGGCCGTCGGCCATCGAGCCTGGGATCAGGAGATCCCGACTGCCGACGATGATCTGGCCCTTCGTCACGGACGTTGCCGTGATCCGTCCGTTCACGGAGGCCGCGTCGACGAATGTGTCGCCCAGGTTGGTCACCTTGGACTGAGGTTCCTGGCTCGTCGTGAGCATGTCCGCGGTGATCTGGACGCCCGCGGCGATGTTCTTGGCCGCGACCACGACCTGAACCTTGGGTTCCGGCGTCGCCGACGCCGAAGCAGCCGGCCCAGGAGTCTTCGAGCCCCCGCCGCTGGCGAGCACCATCGCAAGGCCAGCCCCCGTTATGGCCAGCAGGATCCCCAACAGAATGAGCAACCGATTAGAGCGCTTCACTAGTTAACTCCCGAGCGCGTGTGACAGGCGTGTCGACGGTAGCCTTACGACGAACCTTACTGCGACTATACCAATGGACTAGGCAGCCTAGGACGGGTTTCGGGCTGGCAGTCGGTCGAGGAGGGGTCGAACAGTGGTCGCGACCTACCTGCGGGCATAGAAAAACGGGCCGGGCTTTCGCCCGGCCCGTTTAGTTAGCCGCGATCAGACTAGATGCTGCCTGCGATCTTGTTCATGATCGTCGTTGATGTTCGTGCCGAGCAGGGTGACGGCGACGATCACGACGATGGCGATGAGGGCGAGGATGAGAGCGTATTCGGCCAGGCCCTGGCCCTTCTGAGTGCGGAGCATTTATATAGCCTCCTGATGAGAGCGGCCACCCAAACGGGGTGTATGCCAGCCATTCTGCGGAGGGCCGCCCGTGGACGCCACTAAGCAGATGGTAATGGGACTTCCAGCGGCCCCGGAATTGGCCAAATGAAAGCGGGCCGCGCGTTGCGCGGCCCGCTCAACCCTCGGAGAAGAATGCTGCTAGATGCTCGTAGCGATCTTGTTCATGATCGTGTTGATGTTGTTGCCGAGCAGCGTCACGGCAATGATCACGACGATGGCGATGAGGGCGAGGATGAGAGCGTATTCGGCCAGGCCCTGGCCTTTCTGAGAGCGAGCGAACACCGGTGTCCTCCTCCTATGAGCTCATTTGGCCCCGATATCCGGGGGATGAGGCCATTTTGCCGGCCGGAAGTACCGGTATCCAGTAGCTCGTTAGTCCTTCGAATCCACAAGAGCCCACCTCACCGCTCAGGGGTCCGAGTGCCGTGGCGTGGACGCACCGATTCGGTGCCGATTGGCACCCATCAGGGCCACGGGAATGGGGTCCCCTACGCAGTTTCGAGGTCCTCTCCGGCTCCGGGTATAGGTCGGCCTGCCTACAGCATCGGGCCTAGGCCGTCACTCCCAGGCGGCCGCCTCCGGAGACCCCCCATCGGGTCGATGGCCGTTCAGACTTTTGAGGCGATGAAGGCGAGAATGGCCGCCAGCTGATCTCCGAAGAAGACCAGGGCCACGACGCAGACGATGGCCATGATCGAGAGGATCAGGCCGTACTCGACGATTCCCTGTCCGGTCTCGAGTTGCCACGACCCGCGAGCCGCGGTCCGTTTCGGGTGGCGTCAAGTCGTCCCTCATGTCGCCGCGAACGGCCGGGCGAAGCTCAATTCGGGAGGACCAGGATGACCTCGCGCCCATCGTCGGAGAGCTCGGATCGGACTCCGATCGTGTCGCAGCGCTGCTGGATCTCGCGCCACGTATTCGGCGGCAGTGCCAGCGGCTTCTTGGCCCTGGTGGCCCGCGAAACCTTGGCCGCTCGAGTCTCCTCGATCATGGCCCGAGCACGTCGGGTATCTCGCGGTCCTGGTTCTGGCCCTTGCCCTTCTTGTCCGGCACGACCAGCTCCTCCGGCTCCGGCTCTTCCTCCTGCTCGACGGTCTCTCGCCTGGCCGCGATGCGAGCCGCGACAGAATCCGCGGCCCACTCGAAGCGGATCGAGATGCGATCCGGATGGCAGGTGAGGAAGCCCGTGACCGATTCGTCGATGATCCGGAAGAGAGCGCTTTCGACATCCATCGGCAGCCGCCGGTCCGTGCCGTACGACTCGAACTCGATGGGCGTTTGGGAGCGGCGGCCTCGATCTCGCGCCACCCGCCGGAGCGTTGGTACGAGGCCCAGATCGTCGAGGACCATGGGCCGGACGTCGAAGATGAAGGTCTTGGTGGCGTCCAGTGTGTGCTGGACCATGTCCACGAGCTGGCCGATCTCGGTCTTGGCCTGACTCGGATCGCGGTCCAGCAACCGCTCCACGATCTGGGCCTGGAGGACGATGTTGGTGAGGCTCTGAGCCGGACCGTCGTGCATCGCCCGGGCGATCTCGCGTCGAAGGTCTTCCTGGGCGGCCAGTACGAGGCGTGACACCGCCGGCGGGAGGGGAGTGCTCGTATCGAGCTTGTCGGCCGTGTGCTGGGGCACCACGCCGCCCATCGAGGCCCTGTCCAGATCCGAGCTATAGCGGCGCAGACTCTCCCGGAAGCGGCTCAGGATCTTGAGCTTGCCTTCCAGGATGTCGACCTGCGCCTCCATGATGGCGGCGCGACGGGTGAGCGACAGCAGCTGGTCGGCCTCGTCCGGGGCGTCTTCCGAGTCCGCCGGCTTCAGCTTTTCCGCCGCCTGGGCCCGCTTCTGCTCGTGACGGGTGGCTTCGGTTCGGGCCTGGTTGGTGAGCAGCTCGATCTCGCCGATCTCCCGGCTCAGGAGGTCGACTTCGCGCCTGGCCCGCTCGGCTATCTCGAGCATGGGAAGGGGCAGGGCGTCGGGAGCTGTCACCGGGGTATCAGTCCTCCGGCATCCGGATCCAGCCCTGGCGCATCGCGTACACGACTGCCTGAGTGCGGTCGTTCACGCTGAGCTTGCGCAGAATGCTGGACATGTGGTTCTTGACCGTCTGCTCGCTGATCGACAGGGCGTACGCGACCTGCTTGTTGGTCATGCCCTGGGCGATGTTGTCGAGGATCTCGACCTCGCGCGGCGAGAGCGGAGCGAAGATCGGCGCGGCTTCCTGGCCGTAGATCGCGAGCTCGCGGAATTCCTTGAGCACGCGGCTGGCGACGGCCGGCTTGGCGAAGACCTTGTCGTTGATCAGGTACTCGCCGCTGGCCACTCGCCGGATGATCGCGACCAGGTCGTCCGGAGCGACGTCCTTGAGGATGAATGCCGCCGCGCCCGCCTTGATGGCGTCGAAGAGCGCGTCCTCGTCCTCGTTGACCGCCAGGACGATGATCCCCGCCGAGGGCAGCTCGCGCTTGATGCGCTGGGTCGTCTCGATGCCGCCCGGTGCCGGCAGAGACAGGTCCATCAGGATGATGTCCGGCGAGAGCTGGACGGACATGTCGAACGCGCCGCGGGTGTCGTCCGCTTCGCCGACGATCTCGAACCCGACCTCGCGCTCGAGGATGTTGCGCATCCCGACGCGGAACAGAGCGTGGTCGTCGACGAGCAGGATCGTGGTCTTGTCCCCGCTCCGACCACCGGTACCCGGCCGGCGCCGTTCCGGCCCGGCGTAGTCGATCGAACTCATGCGCTCTCCTCTCCCAATGGAATCGACAGACCGACGACGGTCCCCCCGCCTGGTCGAGACCGAACCTCAAGCTGGGCGCCGATAAGCTCGGCCCTTTCCCGCATGAACTGGAGCCCGAAGTTGCGCCGGCCACGGGCCGCCACGGCACTGACGTCGAAACCGCGGCCGTCGTCGGAGACTTCGAGTATCCACTTGGATCTGTCGATCTTCGTTGACACGAGCGTCCGGCTGGAGCCCGCGTGCTTCCGAACATTCTGAAGCGCTTCCTGGACGATCCGCAGCACCGCTGTCTGCTGCGTGGGGTTGAGCCCGTCCGAAGGCGCCGCTAGCTGGGTTTCCACCGTGGCTCCCGTGAGCGCGGCCATGCTTTCCACCGCGTCCATGATCGAGCCGTCCAGTCCCAGCTCGTCTAGCAGGGGCGGGCGGAGCTGGCTGATGAAGGTGCGAACCTCGCCGAGTTCGCGGCGGAGCAGCTCGCGCAGGAAGCGGAGCTCGCTGCCGGCCATCCGGACGTCTTCGGCGATGACGCGCTCTATGTATTCAACCTGGAAGATCGCGTTTGAAAGGGCCTGCGCCGGGCCATCGTGGACTTCCTGGGCAAGCCTCGAGCGCTCGGCTTCCTGGGCCTGGACGATGCGCATCTGCATGTCCGTCTGGAGGCCGGCGTCGGCGACCTCGGCGAGGAGACTGGCATCGCCGCGTTCGAGGAACAGCCAGGCGTTCTCCATGCTCCGGACCGACAGCTCCAGCTTGGATAGTTCCTGCTGGTGTCTGCCCAGGTCCGCTGTCAGCCGCTCGACCTCCGAGCGCATCAGCTTCATCCGGGCGTCTTCGGCGCCCGCTTCGGCCGCGGCCGCGGGATCCGAGTCCGATCGCTGGGCCTGGGGGGCTCGTTCGGCAGCTTCCAACTCGTCGCGCAGCCGGTGCCAGCGACCGAGCGTGTCGCGATAAGCCTCGCGATAGCGCTCCGTCACGGAGCGGAGATTGTTTGCCCCATAGCCCAGCGTCGACTTGGCTTCGGCGTATAACTCGTCGAAGCGCGAGTCGCGTGTTTCTGCGGGACCGCGGGCTGCGTCCATACCAAGCGGAGTATAGGGGCCCTCTCTCATGGACAGACGATCCGGAAGACGCGGAATCTGGACAGCGAGGATCCACTGGGCGGCGACATACCGTAGTTGTCGGTCAACTTGACCTCCGCGAAACAGCTTGCGGCTGCGGAATCTTCTTTCAGGATGCCCGGCCAGCGGCGTTCGTCGGCGTTTAGATCGACCACGACCAGCGTCGAGCTGAACCACCTGGCCAGGCCCAGAACGGTCGCCGGGGACTCGTCGGGCAGGGCGATCGATGACGCGCCCGTGGACTCGGCGATCCAGACCGGGAAGTTCGCGATCACCGGACCAGAGTCGTTCAGTGGCGCGCCCGCGCGCGTCAGGGCCGTGTCGAGCTGCCGGTATCGGGCCTCGGCGTCACGGGCATTCACGGCGATCGAACCGATCGACATGACGGCCAGTGGCAGCGCCACCACGACGGCAAACGTTGGACCGAGCCAGGCTACCGGGCGCGTCCAGTGACGGAAGCGGCCGATCCGGGCGATCAGCGCGTCGAGCCCGAACAGGCACGCGACGATGAGCAGGACGTATATGGCTCCGGCGGCATGGAGGAACGTGCCCATCTGCGTGCTCACCGGGAAGACGATGCTCGTGATAAGGAACGTGAGTCCGCCTGTGAGCAGGAGAGATCGGATGGACCGAAGCCGCCACACGAGCGGCAGCGCGATCAGGCCCACCGCACCGATCGGGAAGCCCTGGGTCAACAGCACGGAAACAAGGTCGTGGGTGAATCCGGCCGCGTGGGACTGGGCGAGCGCGACCGGGCCCTGGGCCAGATAGCGAGCCAGCGTGGGCTGGTCCGCGTAGGCATAGATGTCCATCGGTGTGACGTACAGGGCATTGCTGACCGTCTGGCCCGGAAGCGGCGTGCCGAACGCCTGCCAGTCCCGTATCGACCAGGGCAAGAAGACGAGCGCGGCGATGGCCGCCGGCAGGACGATCAGGGCCAGGCGCTGCCGGCCGGTCCCTTCCGTCCAGAGCCACGCCAGGGCGGCCCAGGCGAGCCCCAGCCACAAGGCGTCGCTGCGGGTCAGGGCCGCCAGGCCGAATATCGCGCCGAGCAGGACGAGGCGCGGGTCCCGCAGCCCTCGTGGAGCGGCCGAGATGCGAGTCATCAACAGGCACGCGGAAAGTGAGAGGGCGGCGAACGGCGCCGTCGAATCCGGCAACGCGCCGTAGAGGACCAACGGGCCGAGCACGGCAGCCACCGCGCCAGAGCCGAGGGCAAGCAAGCGAACACGGCCGGTCGGAAGGCCGCGTTCTTCGGCCATATCCGCCGCGAGCCGCCAGGCCAGCACCGGTATCGTGGCGCTGACGATCACCGACGAAACCTGAGCGGCGCGGAACCAGTTCGCACTGCCGGCCACGGCCATCGGGATGGCGGCGAGGAACGTCGGCAGCGGCAGCCATACCTCGAAGGCCGCCCTGGGCACGACCAGCGGCTGTGTCTGGTAGCTCCACAGGGCGTTGCTCACGAGGCCGTGGCCGTCGACCAGGTTCCTCGCGACTCCAACGTAGTAAGCCGTGTCCTCCGGAACCGGAAAGCGAATGGCCGCCGCGGCGACGATCCGGATCGCGACAGCGAGCGCGAAAATGGCGGCCGCGCTCAGCCAGGCCTCGCGACGGGTAATCCCCACGGCCGTTGACGGCCGCGGCGGAGCGCTGCGCTCGGGGCGAAAGTCGGTCGACACGGCCTCAGGCTGGGACTTGTTTGGGCGAATTGGGGACCCCACGGCCCGGCAGCCTACCATCCCGGGGGTCCCGCTCCAGCCGGTACGAATGACCTAGCCGGCGGTCCGCGCCCCTCCCCGCCGCCTGCGGCGTATTGCCGCCAGCCGGGCGCGGCGGTGCAGCCCAGGAAGAGGACCCGTACACTCCGCCACATGCCCACGAGCCTTGGCATAGTCCTTCCCGCGTACAACGAAGAGGCGCGAATCGGCCCGGCGCTTGACGAGCTCTTCTCGTACCTCTGTACCGTCCCGCCGGGCACGCTGCCGGAGGTCCAGCGAGTCCTCGTCGTCGACGATGGCAGTGTCGACCGGACCGCGGCGATCGTCCGCGCCCGAGCGGAGTTCAGCCCGGAAGGGTCGCCGGCGAAGTCGCAAGGCTGCGAGCTGCGTCTTCTCTCCGTGCCACATGGCGGCAAAGGCTCGGCCGTGCGCGCGGGAATGCTCGCGGCGGAGGCGGATCTGATCGTCTTCGCCGACGCCGACATGGCCACTCCACCGGATCAGCTGCCCCGCCTGGTGAAGGCCCTCGCCACGGCCGACGTGGCCCTCGGCAGCCGGATCCAACCCGACGGGTCCGATATGCGGGCCAGCCAGCCGCGCTTTCGAAGGTGGATCGGGCGCGTCTTCCGAATCGCCGCCCAGGCATGGGTTACCGGACCGGTCAAAGACACGCAATGTGGATTCAAGGGCTTCCGGCAGCCGGTCGCGCGCGACCTCTTCGGTCTGCTGAGAGTGACGAGCATCGTTTTCGACGTCGATCTGATCTACCTTGCCCGGCGGCGCGGCTATCGGATCGCGGTGGTCCCCGTTGTCTGGGCGGACCGTCGCGGGTCCCGAATGCACGCCCAGCCCCGGCTGGCCCTGCGCGTGGCCTGGGACCTCATCAGGATCCGATTCATCCACCGCGGCTTGCGCCGGGCCGACGGATCGGCCGTGACGATGCCGGCGCCGTCGGACGCAGGTTCGGAGGCGCGACCGAGCTCGGAAGCCCGATCGAAACCGGCCGCCCGGCCATGACGGCGCAACGCTGCTCGACCCCGCAGCCATGTGGCGGACCGCAGGTCAGGCGAGTGGCCTGGGTGAACTGCCCGGAGTGATATGCTCGGCTCGTGACAACCCCTCGACGCCGGCGCCCGAGCCTGGCTGTGCGCGAGTTCTGAGCGACCGAAATGACCACGCCTGACGTCGCATCAGAGGTCGGGGGTACACCCCGGCGGTTTGCCGCTCGCCGCCGGCCCTTCACCGGCATCTCCGAAGCCGAGTGGGACGCTCTTGTCGCGGCCACGCCCTGGGCCACGCCCTTCTCGCGCTACTGCGTGGAGAAGGCCTGGTGGGAGGCGTACGGAGCCACCGCCCACGAACAAACCCTCGTTGTCGTCGACGAGATCGATGGCCGTCTGGCCGGGATCGCGCCGCTGATGCACCGGCATGAGCTGGAGCCGGGCGACGTCGCCGCAAGAACGATCCTCCGCCATGAACCGGGAATGACGCTCCGCGCCGTGCCCGAGTCGGCGACGGCCGTCTTCTTCGGCGCCTCCTATCACTCCGACTACGCGACCGTCCTGGCCGCGCCGGCGGACCTTCCCGCGGTCTGCGATGCCGTCGCCGCGTACCTGGTCGAACAGGATCGTTCGCGCTGGGACGTCGTCGATCTGCGCAGGCTCCGCCAGGGCGACCCGGCGGCCGACGAATTGATGGCGGCCTTCGATCGGCGTTGCGACGCGGCTTGCCTGTGCGCCATCCGTGAGGTCGAAGATGTCTGCCCGGTCGTGACGCTGCCCGAAGGCGCCGACTTCGAAGGTTATCTCGGGACGCTCGGCAAGAAGGAGCGTCACGAGATCCGTCGCAAGATCCGCCGGGCCGAAGCGGCAGGACCCGTTCTCCTCGAACGGTCGGCCGACCCGCTCAAGGACCTGGACGCCTTCGTCGACCTGCACCAGAAACGCTGGGGCGCCGAGGGCCTGTTTCCCCCAACCGAGGGCGGCGCGGCCAGCCGGCGGTTCTTCGCGGGCCTGTTCGCCGATTGCGCACCAGCCGGCATCCTCGATCTGAGTTTCCTCACCGTCGGCGGCCGCCGAATCGCGGCCGGAGTAACCTTCGACGACGGGGGAACTACCTACTACTACAACGCGGGCGTCGAGCCGGAAGCCCGCGAGCTTTCTCCGGGAGTGGTCATGGTCGGGTGCTACATCCAGCGCGCCATCGAGCAGGGACGCAGGCGCCTCGACTTCTTGCGCGGCAACGAACCGTACAAATACGAATGGGGCGCCGTGGACGTGCCGATCGAGCGGCTCCTGGTGCTCCGCGCCGTAGACGGATCGGAGCGCTAGCGGTGGGCTCAGATCACGGGCCGGCTTCCGGCGCGCCGGGAGCCTCGCGGCCGGCGCACGACAACGGCCACCGGGACGGCGGCCATGCCCCAGGGCATGCGGCTCACCATGAGGCCAATCACTCCGACACCGGCCACCGTGTCGAGATCGAGGAGCCCTGTCTGGAGCAGTCGGATCGCCAGCCGCTCGATGGCGGCCGCGTCCGAGTCGTCGAGATCATGGCGACCGGAACCAACGGCGGGGCGCAGGAGCACGTCTACTCGCTGGTCACGCGCCTGAATCCGGAGTGCTACGACGTTCGGGTCGTCAGCCTCTCGCACGGCAGCAGCGTTCGCCGCCTCCAGCGGGCCGGGTTCGACGTCACGGTGATCGACGAAATGGACGACGCCAGGGCCGTCCGGGCGGTGGCCGACGCTCTGGCCGCATTCAAGCCCGAAGTCGTTCACAACCACATGTATCGGGCCGAGATAGTCGGCACCAAAGCCGCCTACCAGCTCGGCGAGAAGGGCTGCCGGCGGCCGGCCGTCATCTCGACCGTGCACTCGAGCCGGATCAGATGCTCGGAGGACCGTCAGGCGCTGCGCCGCCTTACTCCCCTGATGGATCGCTTGATCGTCGTCTCGAAGGCGATCGAGAACAAGATTCGCGAAGAAGGCCGGGACGGCACCCCTGTCAGCCTCATCTACAACGGCGTGGACCTGCAGCGCTACAACCACCAGCAGCCTTGCTGCACGCTCCACGAGGACTACGCCATCCCCGAGGCCTCGCCGATCGTCGGTGTCGTGGCCCGGCTCGAGGCCGAGAAGGGCCACCGGACGTTGCTCGACGCCTGGCCCTCGGTCCAGGCCGCTCACCCTGAGTCGTGGCTCCTGATCGTGGGCGAAGGCTCGGAACGGGACGCCCTCGAAGCCCAGGCCTCAGGTCTCGGAATCTCAGGCAAGGTCGTTTTCGCCGGCAGGCGCGAAGACGTACCCGCCGTCACCGCGGCTCTGGACGTGGCCGTGCTGCCGTCCTATCGGGAAGCGCAAGGACTCAGCGTTCTGGAGGCGATGGCCCTGAGCAGGCCCGTGGTCGCGTCCCGAGTCGGGGGCATTCCGGAGATGATCGAAGACGGTGTGAGCGGACTCATGGTCCCGCCCAACGACTCCGCGGCCCTTGCGGCGGCGATCAACCGGCTGCTCTCGGACCATCCCTTCGCCGACATGATCGCCCGCCGCGGCCACGACCTCGTCCACGAGCGCTTCTGCATCGAGCTCATGGTCAACGCGGTCGAGACGATCTACGACGAGGCCGCCGCGCACATTCGCGCCACTCAGGGCGTGGCGAGCTGACCGAGTGTTCAGAAGATCCGGCCGAACCACTTGCGCGGCGTCTCTTCACTGAACCCGCCTTCGCCCACGAGCGGCACGAAGACGCATGGACCGCAGTCGTACTGGGCGAAGCCGCCCGGCCCCCGAACGACCAGCACCAGCTCCTGATGGTCGCGCCGCCCGATCGGCACGACCAGCCTGCCGCCGATCGCGAGTTGATCCGGCAGGGCGGGCGGAACCCGTGGCGCGGCGGCCGTAACCACGATGCCGTCGAAGGGCTCTTCCCCTGGCCGGCCCATGCTCCCGTCGCCGACCTCGATCCGAACCGCATCCTGCAGCCCGAGATCCGCGATCCGCGCTCGGGCTGTTTCGGCGAGCTCGGCCTTTCGCTCGATGCTCGTCACCCGGCAACCCAGCATCGCGAGCACGGCCGCCTGGTAGCCGGACCCGGTGCCGATCTCGAGGATCCGCTTGCCGGGCTCCGGGTCGAGCAGCTCGGACATGCGAGCCACCATGTAGGGCTGGCTGATCGTCTGGCCGGCGGCTATGGGCAGCGCCTCGTCCGAATACGCGACTGACTTCAGCTCGTCGGAAACGAACGGCTCGCGCGGAATCCGCGCCATCGCGGCGAGGACAGGTTCGCTGGCGATGCCACGGGCACGCAGCTGCTCCTGGACCATCTGGACGCGGCGCCGTGTGGCTTCCTCGTCATCCATCCGAGGAAGATACGCTCGATACGAATCCGCGGGCGGCGGGCACGCTGGACTTGCGTCGCGCGAGCGAGCCAGATTGCGTGGCGATCCGCTCGGCGCTCTGCCGGCGGACGAACTCCCGGACCTACGAAGCCGAAGGCGAGGCGGCCGGCGTGGGCGTGGGTGTCGCGGCCGCTGAGGCCGAGGCGCTCGGAGCCAGCGAAGCCCCACCGCTCGGCACGGGAGTGGCCTGGAACGTCGGCACGACGATCGGCGGGTAGTGTCGCCTGGGCCGGCGCCGGAATGAAGCTTCCCAGCCACGGGAAGAGGAGCACGCCGAGGAGCGCGGCTGCGGCCAGGAGGGCGAAGGCGGCAGAGAGGCGGTCGTCGACGTGGACTCGTTCGTGAGCCTCTCGTACGGACCCGAGCGAACGGTGACCCGTTTCTGCGGCCCCACGAGCGCGTCGTTCCGCGGCCGCCGGAGCGGACGGCGGTTGAACCGGCCGCCTGGGGCTCTTCGTCGAACTCCTCGTCTGCCTCGACGAAATCCTCGGACTCGTCGTCGAGTTCCTCGTCGGCCCGGGAGAATCTCGTTGGGCTGAGGCTTGGTACCTCGGTCCTTGTCCGTCATGCCCTCGTGCCACTCCTACTGGATGGCCGCACTCTGGCAGCCTGGTCAGGCACCGGGTGCCTGTGTCGTGCGTTAGTGGTGCAGCGCACCCGCCGGCAATGACGGTATCGGGCGCACCAATTCCGGCAGTTTAGCCCGAATCCATTGGTCTGCGCTTGGATCCGGCTCGGAGCGGCGTTTGCGACGCCGAGGATGCGCGGGTTACGCCTCGCGTATGGATCGCGTGAGAAGTCCGGAGAGGCCCGCCACGCAGCGTCAACACGCCGCAGACCGCCAGGACCGGGCGCAATCCGACGACCTGGGCCAGCCCGCCGCTCGTGACCATCGCGAGGGCGAGCGCCGCGTTCACCATCGCCAGTCGAATGGAGACCACTCGCCCGAGCATCCCGATCGGCGTGCGCTGCTGGAAGATGGTCTGGCTCGGGACGACGAAGGTGACATTGGCGACGCCGACCGCGCCAGCCAGGACCAGGGCGAGCGCGAGGTTCTGGGTCACCGCGAGCCCGAGGACGGCGGCGCCCAGACCCGCGAATGCGAAAGCGATCGATGGGCCCTTGGGCATCCGGTCGGCCCATTGGCCGATGACCACGCCGCCGCCAACGAGCCCGATGCCCATCGCCATTTCGAAGAACCCGTATGCGGTCGGGGGCGCCCGTGTCGCCGAGCGGCATCGAGGCGATCAGGAGCGGCGACAGAGCGGTCAGCGCTCCGAGCCCGTACTCGGCCACCGAGGCCTGGACCGTGGTCGCGAGAAGCACCGCCTCTGCCCGGAGGAATCCCCAACCCTCCGCGAGCTCCGATCGAAGCGACGTCGCGGGACCCCCGAGATTTCGGGCGAGCGAAGGGATCGCGACGGCGGCCACGAGGACCGCGGATCCCAGGTAGCTGGCCCCGTCGACCCAGAAGGCAAGCGCCAACTGCGAGCCCAGGAACGCCACGAACAGGCCGCCGAGGCTGTAGCCGACGAGATCGCTGGCCGTGTCCGCGAGCCACATGGCGGAGTTGGCCGTCATGAGGTCTTCGTCCGGGACGACCTGCGGGAGGGCCGCGGTCCGCGCGGGCCGGAAGAAAGCCGAAGTCGACGAGAGCAGGAAGACGAGCACCATCACCAGGCCGACGTGGATGCCGGATGCCACGGGGATGAGAACGACGATCGCGGCCCTTATCAGGTCCGATCCGACGAGCACGCGTTTCCGATCCCAGCGATCCACCAGGGCGCCGGCCACGAGGACCCACGAGGACGGCGGGGATCGTGAGGGCGGCAAAAACGATTCCCAGCGCGAGGGGCGAACCGTCCGTCGCTCCCGGCGACGAGGATACACCAGCGCGACCTGGTGGACTCGATCTCCGAGCGAGCTGATGACCTGGCCGAGCCACATGGCCGAGAAGGTCGTGTTGGTCGCGAGCCTGACGTACGGATGCTCGAGCGCGCCGCGACCGGCTGGAAGTCCTGTGGCGATCGGGAGCGGGCCGATCCCTCGGCCAGGAATGGGGGCCGCGATGCCCATCGGGTTCATTCGCCAGTGTTCGACGACGACCACCGGCGTTCGCACGAGGGCGGCGAAAGACGAACAGTCCCAGGCCCGCGCCGAGCATCAGATCGCCGATCGAAGCGACCGACTGGAACATCGGGATGGGATCGGGATGATGTCGACCAGCGGCCCGCCGTGGGCGAAGAAGGATGTGTCGACCGGCCCCGTCAACATCCGATGGAAGTTCGAATGGATCGTGGTCGAGTCCAGCCCGGCCGCCTCGATGCTCGATTTCCAGACCGGCATCCATCCGCCGTTGGCGATGATGGCCAGACCGTTGGCGGCCGTTCCGAGAGCCGCGGCGGTGAGCCCGGGCAGCCCTCGGTTGACGATGAGCATCGTGGTCAGGAGGGCGTAGGTGAGGATCACGAGCCAGAGGCGCAGGCCGTCCGGAACTCCTCCACCGGCCAGCGCCGCATCGAGGCCGAAGCGCGCCGCCGCCGCGCCGATGAGAAGCGGCAGCCAGCGAAGGCGCACGTTGATCAGGTTGTCAATTCGACCGCCGACCAGGAGGCCAAGGCCCAGCCCGAGGAATACGCCCAGGATCGGCACTTAAGCCGGCTCGACGCTCAGAGAACCCTTCGCATTCGGCGCCGGCCCCTCGGGGGACTGCACTCCGACGATGGATCCCCCTGCTGCGACGACTCGGCAGGACGTCCCCGAGCGCGCCCGCGGTGCGGAACCACCGATGCCATTTCGCCGGCGGCACGCTCCTACGCCCGCAAGCCCGCCCGCGGCCTGGCCGATCATCGGTACCTCTCTGACGCCTGGCTTGCCCGGGTCCGAGAGGCCGGAAGCCCATTTGGTCCGGACGAAGGCATCCACGACCGACCGGGTCGAACTGGATCCCGCCGAATTTGCGCAGCTCGGCCAGCGCCTGGACCTGGGTGAGCGGAGTCATTCGGTACGGCCGCGCGGCCGTCATCGCTTCGAACGCATCGGCCACGTGGAGGATTCGGGCGAGCTTCGGGATGTCGTCCGCCACGAGTCGATCGGGATAGCCCGACCCGTTGAACCACTCGTGGTGGTGAAGGATGATCGGGATCTCGGGCGCGAGCCTCTTGACCGGGGCGATGATGTCCGCGCCGAGCTTCGGGTGGGAGTTCATGATCGCCCGCTCGTCTCTCGTCAGCCGCTCCTGTTTGAGCAGCACGGCATCCGGTACGCCGATCTTGCCGATGTCATGGAGCAGGCCGCCCCACTCGAGCGCCTCGAGCTCGTCGTCGCTGCATTTCATTGCTTTGCCGATGTCGACCGCGATGTTCTGAACCCGATGGCTGTGGCCGCTGGTGAACTTGTCGCGCTTGTCTACGGCCTCCGCCAGGCTGCTCACGGTCTCGGTGAACATCTCGCGCACTTCGACGAACCGCGTATACGCGATCCGCGTCGTATACAGCGGCATCGCGAACAACAGCACGGCCCACCAACCGGCCGTTGTGTACATCTGAGCCATCAGCCAGGCGATTGGTGCCAGTGCAGCAAGTTGACGTAGGCTCCAGCCGTCGGCCCGCAGTACTCGTGCATCGGGTTCGTCCCTGGAGAGACGATCGAATGCGGTGATCGAGAAAGTTGAGGCAAAGCAGACAGGAAGCGGCGGTCACTGTCGCCGCGAAGTCCACCGCAGGCATCGATCGCGACGGGGAACCATTTCGAGCCAAAGCGCCGCCGCGATCGCGGGCAATACGATCCCGCAGCGATTTGCGACGATGCCGTACCAGGGCACTTCACCGCCGTATTTCGCGAGTCTGGGTCGTCCCACCAGGGCGACCAACCCGCTACCGCGCCGGCCCGCCCAAGCACATGGACGCCACTATGGGAGCGAAGGCTACATCGAGCGAACGTGCCAGCGGGCAGCGAACCGACAGGGACCGAGAGCCGACGAGCGCCAGGCCGATCCAGAAGAGCGACACCCAGGAGAGCCCACTGCTCGGAGCTCGTACGACGAGAGCCTGGGTGACAATCGGGTAGAACAAAACAACGCCTGCCATTAGCGACAGCGCCAACCGATGTAACCACTACGATGAGGATCCCAGGCGACGACTCATCGCCACTCCTCCCCTGGGGAGCGGCAATCTACTCGTCAGCCTCGATCCAGCTAGCTATGGGAGAGACGTACCTAGAAGGACCTGTAGCTAGCTCCCCCGGCGAGCGCCATCGCGAAAGCAGAGCTGACGGCGACGACGACGGACTCGATCCGACGACGCATTTGGACCACCACCCACGCATGATCCGGTCGGGTGATCCTATAGCACCACTCGGAACCTTCGGCCGCGCCCGGCAGGTCGCACTGTCAGCTCGATCCCAGCCCAAGTGCCCGTAGTTCGGCCAAGGACCTCAAAGCGTCCGAGCGGTAATCGGTGAGGTCGACGAACCTCACCCGAACGACCCTATTGGGCCAGTCATAGCCCGGTCAATACGCCACCTGACCTAGGGTCCCCTTTTCGCAGCAATCAGCCTATATCGAATCAAGCGGAGCCGGCTCCACGCCCAGCTGTTCCCTCATCACGTTGAGCGTAGTGAGCGTATTGCTCCGCGGCTGCCGTATGAGCGCCCGTCCTTCGGTAGAGACGAAGAAGCAGGAGTTCGATCTGGTCCGCATCCGGGTCGGCCATGAGTGCTGACTGGGCGAAGCGTATCGCCCGGTCAAAGGCTCCGATCTCGATGTCCCAAGAAATCGATCGCTCCATACGCTCTAGGAAGGCTGCATGTAGATTCTCGCGAAAGGCCGCTGCCCAATCGTCGTACAGAAAGTCCGTTCCGAAGCGACCCGTATATGTCTCTGCGAGCCGTCGCCACCAATTCAGGCGCTGCCACTCCGCGCAGATCCGCCAGTATCCGTAGACAATCGGAACTTCGACTGGTTACCAGTTCCTGATCCAGCCACAACAGATCGCCTCTGCCGCACAGATACCCGGCGCTTGTCTGCTCTCGTGTATCCCGGCTCGAGGATGCGGCGCAGGAAGTAGCACGTCTGATTCAGCGAGTTGGCGGCGGAGCCCGGGTCGAGGTCCGGCCATAAGGCCTCGATGTATCTGATCTCTGGTCGCGCTGTATTGGGGCTTAGTCAACAAGTAGCCAAGCAGGGACAGGACCTTTCGTCGTACGTCAGCCCCAGGGACCGTGGTCTCCGCGATGCGGATTGAGAACCGTCCCAAGTCCTCAATAAAGATTCGTGGCGCCAGCCTTCTCGCGAGTTCCCGGCCTGCGCCAGGCACTCCAACTGATCTGGACTTAGCCAGATGTCTCAGTAGCGGAACATCTGCCGCGGTGCCGACGAGTTCGAGCATCTGGACAGCCCGACTGCTGGACGGCGGCAAGGGTCTGACGCTCACCACCTCCCGAAGAGCCGCGCGCCACCTCTCCGGACGAAGCTGGACCTCGGTTCGGATAAGTGCGAGTCCTCGCGTGCCGACCACATGCAGATACCCGACAGATAGTCTCCGCGAGGATGGACAGGTATGCCGAATCCCCCTCGGGCAGGAGTTCGAGATGGCGCTCCAGATCGGCATCGCCCAATGCAGCGGCTTGCCCGAGTCTCAGGACCTTCCACCAGTGCCATGCTTGTTGTTCGGCGGCATGGCCGCAGGCCGAGGCGAACTCTCGCGTCAGCAGATCCCGATCGGCAGCTTCATGGGACAGAAGCTCTAGGTGGACCGAAAGGTAGTTGCACCGGAACCCAGGCTGCTGTCCAAGGCCGTCGACCCCATCCAGAAACGCTCGGGCCCTGCGGAAGTCGCCCGCGCGCATTGCTGTCCGAGCCGCGACCAATCCGAGCCTCGCTCGACTTCGAGGCGTCCCTTCTAGGAGCCACCGCTCCAGACTGGCGGTGACGTCAGGGTTGGGCTGACCATACAGGGCGTACATCTCCGCCGCATCACAGACCCACTCGGAGTCTACAAAGCCGAGTTGACCGGAAAGAACCTCATTGGCGAGGTCGCACGGCAGCTTGCCGCTGTCCCAGGTGCATCAATGCCCGAGCGGTTGTCATCCGAGCCGCGCCGATGTCCGCTGGATCGCCGACGGGCTTGGTCAGAAGCTCTATCGCAGCTTGCCCACTCTGGAGCGACTCCGTCGCAAATCCTCGGGCGAGATCAACTTCAGCGAGGTTGAGCATCGAGACTCCCTCGAACCTTCGGTGTCCGCTCAACTTGTTGAGCCGAGAGGACTCGACGAGTCGAGCCCGTAGGTCATCCAGACTCCCTCGGTCTGAAGACGCCTCTAGCGCCAGGCTCGCTTCCGCGATCGCGACCAACTCCGGATCGCCCTGCTGAACAAGCAGCTTCCAGCCGCGGTCGTGCATCGCCGCATCTCGAAAAGAGGCACCTAGATGCAGAAGGCATTGAGCCTGGGCGATAGAGAGCTCCTTTGAAGCCGGCTCCCCGCTTTCCTCGAGAGTCGCTGCGAGTTGAATGGCGCGTGTGTACTCGCACCTGGAACTCAGCGCCCGGATCCTTAGAATCTCAAACCAGGGGTTCGCGGGGTCGGGGAAGGCGTTCATCAGGTCTTCGGCGGCGCCGAGGTCGCCGGTGGCGATGATCATGGGGACGGCGGCGCTCAGGACGCGGCGGACCTCGGCGGCTTCGCCGGCGGCGGCCCAATGACGGGCGGCCAGCCGCCAGGAGATCGGTTCGAAGACGGTGGCGACACTTCGATGCAGCGCCATGACGCCGGTCTCGCCGATCTCGGCCTCGAGGCGTGCCAGCAGGAACTCGCGCACGAGCGGGTGAGGACGCCACGATCCGCCCGCGCCTTCGGCGCGTGACAGCAGGCCGATCCGCTGCGCGTCGCCGATGAGGCGTCGGGCCACGGGCTCCGAAACCCCCGCGACGGTCGCCGCCGTCTCGGTCTCGATCTCGTCGAGCAAGGATGCCCGCGGCAGGAAATGCTGCAGGTCCGGAGCGAGCTCGCCCACGACTTCTTGGGCCAGGTAGTCGTAGAGGTGGCCTTCGGCGCCGGACAGTGACCGGACGAAGGCGCGAATCTGAGCGGTGGTGCGGCCTTCGACCGCCGTCTTGACCAGTTGGAGCGAGGCTGCCCAGCCGTCCGTTCTGGCCTGGACGTCGTCGAGGATGTCCGCCTCGAGTGGGTGGTAGGCCAGGGCAAAGAGCTGCCCCGTCTCCGCCGGTGCGAAGCGGAGCTCTTCCTTGCCCATTTCCGCCAGGCCGCTCCGAGCGCGGAGGGTGGCAACGGACAGATCCGGGGTGCGTCGGGTGGTGAAGACGAAGGTCAGGTTCTCGGGAGCCCGGGCGATCAGGCGCTCCAGCGTGGCCCGGACGGATGCCGCGTGCTCCGCGAGGTAGTAATCGTCCAGCACGATCATCGACGGAATGTCGCCCAGGTGTTCGAACTCGCTCAGGAACGTGCCGATCACCGAGTCCAGGCTGACCGGCTCTATCGAGGCCTCATTGAGCAGGGCCGAGGTCTGGGCGAAGAGGCCCGGCTCGACCAGCCGACACGAGGCGACGATGTATCGAAGCAGGACGAGGCCGTCCGTGTCGTCTTCGTCGAGCCTGTACCAGAAGGTTCGGATGCGCGAGCGGCGGGCGAAGTCCGCGGCCAGTGTCGTCTTGCCGAAGCCGGCTTCAGCGACGATGTAGATGATCCGGCAGCGGATCTTGGATGCCATCCAGTCGAGCAGTCGATCGCGCCGAAGGGTGTCGTCCGGCAGCAGCGGGCGTTGGACTTTCCCTCTGCGCAAAGGAAAGGCCGAACGAAACTGCGCCTGACCCTCGGCGTATCGCTCGCCGCTGTCGGGTTCGACGGACACCCGAAGCTCCTCCATCCCCGGTTGCCGTATTGCCGACGGCGGGCCGTAGGATAGGAAGTCGATCTGGCGGGTGTCAATTGGATCGGCTGCGGATGCGTGCATGCCCGGGATGATCGCCACGATCGATCACCGGCGGCTTATCTATCCGCGATGCGGTCTGTGGACAACTCGCACCACGGCAAGCGGGTCGGCGACTACCAGCGCTGGTGGACGAGGGGCTTGATCAGGTTCGCGTACAGGTCCGCCACGGCCGTCATCAGCTCGGGACTGAAGGGCGCGAGATCCGCCGCCGCGGCGTTCGCCCGGGCCTGTTCGGGGCTCTTGGCGCCCGGAATTGCCGCCGTCACGCCCTCGAACATCAGGATCCAGCGGAGCGCGGCTTGACTCATCGTCGCCCCCTTCGGGCAGGAGCTTTCGCAGTTCCTCCACGAACGCGAGGCCCGTCTCGAAGTCCACCCCGGAGAAGGTCTCGCCGACGTCGAAGGCCTCGCCGTGGCGGTTGTAGGCGCGATGGTCCGAGGCCTCGAACGAGGTCTGGCGCGACATCTTGCCCGTCAGCAGGCCGGAGGCAAGCGGAACGCGGGCCAGGACGCCCACGTCGCGTCGCAGTGCTTCGGCGAGGAATCGCTCGGCGGGGCGCTGGCGGACCATGTTGAAGATGATCTGGACCGTGGCGACGCCCGGGAACTCGATGGCCTTGAGCGCTTCCTCTACCTTCTCGACGCTGACGCCATAGTTGGCGATCGCGCCCTCGGCCACGAGGTCGTCGAGGGCGGCGAAGTGCTCCGGGCTGTAGTAGATCGACGGGTGCAGGCAGTGGAGCTGAACCAGGTCCAGCTTGTCCACGCCGAGATTCTCGCGGCTGCGATCGGTCCAGGACTTGAACGCATCCGGCGTGTAGTTGGCCATGTCCAGCGACACGCGCCGGCCCATCTTGGTGGCCACGAAGAAGCTCTCGCCGCTGCGCTCGCGGAGGAACTTGCCGATGATTTTCTCGCTCCGGCCATCGCCGTAGACGTCGGCGGTGTCGATCAATGTCACCCCGGCGTCGGCCGCGGCGTGGAGCGCCCGCAGGCTGTCGGTATCGTCGACCGTCCCCCAGTCCGCTCCGAGCGCCCAGCCGCCGAACCCGATCGCGCTGACCTGGCGCCCCGTCTTGCCGAACCTTCGGTACTCCACAACCTGCCTCCTGTTCCAGCTCGTCGCCTGGCGCTCGAGTTCGGCCTCTCAGTTGCCCGGGAAGGGCGCCTCAGTGCTCGTACTCGAAACCGATCTTGAGCTGGACGCGGTACTCGACGATCTGGCCGTCTTCCACTCGCGCCGTCGACTCGACGACCTCGACGTAACGGATATTGCGAACGGTCTTGCTGGCAAGGGCCACGGCCTGTCTGGCGGCGTCGCTCCAGCCGACCGCGCTCGTGCCTATCATCTCGCGGACGATGATCGCGCCCATCGGACTCCTCCACTCGCGGCGACGGCGCCGCTGCTGCGCTCAAGTCTAGATGCCGCGAGCGCAACGGCCCGAATTGGCGGCGATGCGCCGGGCCGGGCACGCAGCCGCAGGAGCCAAGCCGGCGCGGCACTTGCTAGACGGCTTCGGCGTAGCGCTCCGTCGCGTAGCCCACGAAGCGGGTCTGGCTCTTTCGGAACCACAGCTTCACTTCGCCGGTGGGTCCGTTTCGGTGCTTGGCCAGACGCAGGTTGATGACCTCGCCGTCCGCCTCACCCTCTTCGGCTGCCCGCTCCTTCTCACGCCACAGGAACAGAACGAGGTCCGCGTCCTGTTCGATGGCGCCGGACTCGCGAAGGTCCGAGAGCCGGGGCTCGCGTGACTCGCGCATCTCCGGCTGGCGCGAGAGCTGCGAAAGGGCGATGACCGGCACGCGGAGCTCGCGGGCGAGCCCCTTGAGCCCGCGGCTGATCTCGCTGACCTCCTGCACGCGGTTGGCGTCGCGGCTGCTGGAGGTGGCCTGCATGAGCTGGAGGTAGTCCACGATCAGCAGATCCAGGCCACGTTCGGCCTGGAGGCGGCGAGCTTTGGTCCGGAGCTCCATCGTGCTGATGTTGGGGGTGTCATCGATGAACACGGGCGCGTCCGAAAGTGCCTGCAACGCAGGCGCGATCCGGGCGAAGTCCAGCTCTTCGAGAAAGCCCGAGCGGAGCCGCTGCGAGTCGATCGAGGCCACGCTCGAAAGCAAGCGCAGCACCAGCTGCTCCTTGCTCATCTCGAGGCTGAACACGCCGACCGTCTTGCCCTCGCGAACCGCGGCGTGTTCGGCGATGTTGAGCGCGAGGCTCGTCTTGCCGACGCTGGGCCGGGCGGCGAGGATGACCAGGTCGCTCGGCTGGAAGCCCGTGGTCAGCTGGTCCAGGTCCGGAAAGCCGCTCGGGACTCCCACGATCTCGCCGCGGTGGGCGTGGAGATAGTCCAGCCGATCGTAGGCGTCGTGGAGGAGGGTCTTGAGCGGGCTGAAGCCATCGGTCGTGCGGTGCTGGCTGACAGCGAATAGCTCGGCCTCCGCCCGGTCGATCGACTCCTGGATGTCGTTGCCATCCTCGTAGCCGATGGCGGCGATGCGGCCCGCCGCCCCGATAAGCCGGCGGAGCACTGCCTTGCGCTCGACGATCCGACCGTACTGGGCGACATGGACTGCCGTTGGCGTGTCGTTGCCCAGAACCGACAGGTAACCGGCGCCGCCGACCGACTCCAGGTCTCCGGCACGCTCGAGCGCTTCGGCGACCGTGACGACGTCGATCGGCTCGCGATGCTCGAACAACTCCAGCATCGTGCCGAAGATCCGGCCGTTGGCTTGCCGGTAGAAGTCCTCGGGATGCAGGAAGTCCGCGACTTCGATGATGGCGTCCCGGTCGATCAATATCGATCCGAGGACTGCCTGCTCGGAGTCCACGTTCTGCGGCGGTAGGCGGTCGATCACGGAATGTGCGCCTCAGGGCGTTGGTTTCTACGATCGATATGTTGGGCCGGCAGCGGGTCCGGGAATCGACCGACCGTCAAGCCGGACCGAGAACTGTCCCCGAACTGCGCGGCCCTGTTCGTTAGTTGTGGACGAGTCCGTGGATAAAGCCATTGACGGGCCCAACGCCCGACCTAGCCGATCAATCTCAGCCACCGCGCTCAGTCGCCTCAGCGTCGGACATCGCGAGATGGCCTGCGAGGCGAGCCAAGCGGCTGATCAGCGCATGTCGCCGTCGCGACCAACCGAGCGTGGCGCTCAGGCTGTTCGAGCGCAAGGCGAGCCCGAGCACCGGAGCGAGCGCACCGATGGTGCGCTGAGCTGAGGAGCACAGGACTCAACGCCGCGATCGGGCAGCATCAGCGCCAACGCTCAGTCGAGGCGGCGGATCACGCCGATAAGTTTCCCTTGTATCCGGACGTCGCTGTAGAACATCGCGGGGTAATCCGGGTTTGCGGGCTGGAGCCGGACCCTGCCCGCCTCCTTGAAGAACTGCTTGAGCGTTACCGAGTTCTCTTCGACCTGGGCGACGACGATGTCTCCGTCCCGGGCCGTCTGCTGCGGCCGAATCAGGACGTAGTCGCCGTCCTGGATGTGGGCGTTGATCATCGAATCGCCCCGCACCCGGAGAACGTAGGCGTCGCCCGAAGGGGCGAGCAGATCCGGGACGGCCATGCTTTCCGAGGCGTCTTGATATGCCTCGATAGGTCCGCCGGCGGCGATCTCGCCCACGATCGGCAGGACGTGCGCCTCCGTGGCCGTGGCCTGGGGCATCAATTCGCCCGAAAGGCCAAGCCGGAGAGCGGCCATCGGCGTCAAGCGGATTGCCCGAGACTGGGCCGCGCCACGCTCCAGATAACCCTCGCGCTCGAGCATCTGCAGGTGGTGGTGGACAGCCGAAGTGGAGGCAAGGTCCACTGCCACGGCGATCTCGCGCACCGATGGCGGATACCCTCGCGTCCGCAGCGTGGCCGCGATGTAGTCCAGGATCTTGCGTTTCCGTTCTGCGTCGTGCTTCGTCACGGGTTTACCCCTTTCCCGACCCGAGATTACAGAACGGACGTTCGATTGTCAAGCCGGACGGGCACGCTCCTCCCGCCCGTATGGGCAGGCCTCACGACCCCTAGCGACTCGCCTCGGCGGCAGCCGATTCGGACTCCACCTGGCGAAGCAGGTCGATCGCGTCGGACAGGTTCAGGTTGAAGATTCGGCGGGCCATGTCGAGGAGCTCGAACAGCTCCGTGTCCCGGACTCGATAGATGACCGTGGTCCCCCGCCGCTCGCTGACCACGATGTTGCGGCTCCGCAGAACCGCCAGCTGCTGCGAGATGGAAGACTCGGGCGCGCCTATGGTCTCGGTCAGCTTGCCCACGCTCGAGGGTCCCTGGCGCAACGTCTCGAGGATCAGGATCCGCATCGGATGGCCGAGGGCCTTGAAGAACTCGGCCTTGAACTGGCGGAGCCCTTCTGGATCGTCCGGACGCTGGTTGCGCATCACGTCGCGACACTACCCGGCCCGCCGGACGGGCGCAATGCGTTTGATGCGTGCGAGGCGGATCGTTCGATCCGGCGCCTGTCGGCGGCCATCAGGATTCCCTCGATCAGCGCTTCCGGGCGAGGCGGGCATCCGGGCACGAAGACGTCGATCGGGAGGACATCGGACACGCCCGACCGAACGATCGGCGAACCCGCGAAAACGCCGCCGCTGATGGCGCAGGCGCCGACGGCGACGACGAGCCTCGGCTCGGGCATGGCTTCGTAGGTTCGCAGGGCAGCCTCCTCCAGATTGCGCGTCATGGTGCCGGTCACGAGCAGCAGATCCGCATGCCGCGGCGAAGCGACGAAGTCGACGCCCAGGCGCTGGATGTCGTGGTACGGGTTGAGCAGGGCGTTGATCTCCCAGTCGCAGCCGTTGCAGGAGCCCGAGTCGAGGTGGCGGACCTGGACCGACCGCCCGAACCGGGCGTGCATCCGCGCCTTCATCCGGTCGGCGTCGAGCGCCGAGCCGAGCTCCCGACGGCCGAGCCGTCCGCGGCCGACACCAACGTCGAGCGATCGGCCGTCGCGAGCTCGACCCTCTTGCTCATCGTCAGGGCGCCCAGCGGGCAGGCGATCGGCGCAGGCGGCACACAGAAGGCAGCGTCCGGCGTCGAGCGTCCAGCGGTCGGTCGCCACATCGATCGCCCTGGTCGGGCAGGCAGTCGCGCAGGCGAGAGCGCACGTCTGGTCGGTCCCCGCATCGCTCCAGATCGACCTCGGGCAAGCCCCGAGTGGCAGCCGCCAGCAACGGCGGGTCCAGCGGGTAGCGCGAGGTCGGCACGGGATCGCGAAGCGGCGTGAGGAACCGGCGAAGGATGTCGAACGGCATCGTCAGCGGTCCGTGCAGGCGTAGCAGAGCTCGAAGCTCTTGTTGATGAGGGGGAAGTCCGGGCACGAGATTGCCGGGCACCACCGAGGCGACCACGGGCCAGTTGGCGAACGAGGCCGACCGAAGGTGCAGGCGCGCGACGCGACCCTGCGGCCCGGCCATCAGCCACAGCCACGAAGCGCCCCTCGGGCCTTCCACGCCGACCACGGTCGAGTCCCCGGCCCGGGCCTCGCGGACGAGCGGCACCCGGAGGGCTTCGGCGGCCGCGCCCGCGGCGTGCCGCGCCAGCGTCCCCGGCCGCGAGTCTCGCCGCCGCTTCGGCGACGATCGCCGCTGACACGCCAAGCTCCATCGCCCGAACGTGGAAGCGGGCGGCGACGTCGCCGGCCGATGCGCCGGAAGCCGTCGACCTCGATTTCCCGATAGCCGCCCGTACGGCGGTCGCAGGCGCAGATCGTCGGCGACGCCGCTGGCGCGAGCGGCCACGCCCGTGGCCCCGAGACGGCGGGCGGCCTCGACGGTGAGAACGCCGGTTCCGTGGAGGCGGTTCATGAAGCCTTCCGAGCGAACCAGGAGGCGGACGATCGACCGAACCTCGCGCTCGATCTCTTTGACCGCCGCCGGCCAGGCTCTCGAGCGCCGTCGGCATCGAGCGGCCGGCGGAGGCCGCCCGGAACGACCATGCCGGTCAGATACCGATGGCCGGTCAGGGCTTCGTTCAGGCGGAGGAGCCGCTCCTTCTCCCAGCCCAGCCTCGATGTCCCGAAGTTGAATGCCGACGCCGGCGCAGATGTTCCCGAGGTCGCCGACGTGGTTGTAGAGCCGCTCCATCTCCGCGAGCAGGACGCGCGCCAGGCCGGCCGCGGGCGAGATCTCGGTGCCGGTCAGGCGTTCGACCGCCTGGCTGAACGCCGTCGCGTGGCCGACCGTGCAGACGCCGCAGGCGCGCTCGACGATCGGCAGGGCTTCGCCGAAGGTTCGGCCTTCAACCAGCCGCTCGATGCCGCGATGCGTGTAGAAGAGCCGGGCGTCGAGATGGAGCACCGACTCGCCCACCGCCGAGAAGCGGAAGTGGCCGGGCTCGATGACGCCGGCGTGGATCGGGCCGACGGGCAGCTGGTAGACGCCGTCGCCGTGGGCCACGAACGGTTTGACGCGCCGAGGTATCGAGCAGCGGCCGGAGGTCCGGATGGCCTTCGGGTACGACGCCGTAGACGTCGTGGGCCTCGCGTTCGTCCCACTGAGCGGCGGGAACGGCGGTGTGATCGATGGGTAGGCGGGCGAGTCGGCCGCGAGATCGACGCGCAGCCGGACGACAGGACCGTTGGGAATCCAGACCACTTCCTCGACCGAGACGGCGGCATTGCCGGCTCGCCGGCCGAGAACGCGGCCCAGTCCGGCGGGCTTTCGCGTCGACTCGAACGCCGAGCAGCATGGCGTGGCGAGCTCCGGCTCCGAGCAGCGCTTCGACGGCTCGCGCGAGCTCGCCGGCCGTGACGTCGATCGACGAGCTCGTCGTGCCGGAGGGCGGACACCGACACCCGCCGCTCCAGACAGACGGAGAGCATGTCCGCGGATCGATTGGACGTACGGTCTTCTCAGACATTGGCCGACCCCAGGATTGCGCGAACCGAATCGAAGACCGTCGCCAGCGGACCGGGTGTCCAGAGTCCGAGCACGCAGACCGCGAGCAGAGGCAGGCCGAAGCGGGCCGCCATCACGGCGCCGCCGCGAACGACTTCCATCCCGGCCGGCACGCGGCCCCAGACCAGGCGGCTGCCGTGGACCGCCATGGCAACGAACGAGAGGGCCAGGAGCAGTCCCGCGATCGCCGCCGCGATCCCATACCCTCGCAGAAGCCCGCCCACGACGATCGCGAATTCCGTGGCGAAGATCCCCGAGGGCGGCAGCCCGCCGAGCAGCAGGATCCCGATGCCCATCGCCCCGCCCGCCACCGGCGCCGCCTCGAGGGCCCCACGCAGTCTCGAGAGGCGGCGCGTCTCGTAGCGCTGGACCAGTTCTCCGGCGGAGAGGAACAGCGTCGACTTCGCGAGGGCATGGAGCCCGGCGTGGACCGTCACTCCGAGGAGCGCCAGCGGGCCGCCGAAGCCGATGCCCAGCGTCAGAAGACCCATGTGTTCGACGCTGGAGTAGGCGAGGAGCCGCTTGAGATCCTCCTGGCGAACCATGAAGGGCAGGGCCACGGCCAGGCTCAGCAACCCGAAGCCGATCAGCAGGTTCGAGGAGAACTGGGGTCCGAGGCCGGCGGACGCGACCAGATGGAAGCGGATCAGCGCGTACAGCCCGGCCAGGAGCGAGACGCCCGAGAGCATCGCGCTGATCGGGCTCGGGGCCTGGCTGTGGGCGTCCGGCAGCCAGGTGTGGAACGGCGCCAGGCCGATCTTGGTCCCGTAGCCTGCCAGCGCGAAGACGAACGCGAGCCGCAGCAGCGCCGGGTTCAGGCCCGGGGCGATGGACATGAGCCGCGTCCAGTTGAGCGCGTCGGAGCTGTCGCCCAGGACCGTGACCGACGAGGCGTACACGAGCAGCGTCGCGAGCAACGCGAACCCGACGCCCACGGTGCCGAGGATCAGGTACTTCCAGGCCGCCTCGATCGCCTCGGGAGTGCGGTTGATGCCCACGAGCAGCGCCGAGACGACGGTCGTGGCTTCGATGCCCACCCAGAGAAGCCCGAGATTGTCCACGAGCGGGATTGCCGCGAGGCTCGCCACGAACCACAGGAAGCAGGCGTAGTAGCGGCCTTCGACGCGCGCCGGCAGCGCTCCGGTCGAGAGCTCGTGGCGGATGTAGCGCGGCGACCCGGCCATGGCGATGAGCGCCACGATCATCACCAGCGACAGGACGTACGCACCGAGGGCGTCCACGGACACGATCTGGTCGAAGGCGTAGATGCGGTCCGTCGCCGCGCCGGCGAAGACGAGGCCGGCGAGGACGAAGCCCGCGGCCGCCGAGATGGCGAGCGAGGCGAGAGCCGACTCGCTCGGCGGCGCGGCCCCGAAGGCGCCAGGCAGCGACGCCGCCGGCGGCCAGCGGAGCGAGGAGCAGGACCGACGACGAGCTCGTTCATCCGCGCAGGCTCCGCAGCTCGTCCGTGGACATCGAGCCGAAGACGCTGAGCATTCGACGGCCATACACCGCGATCGCGACGGCGACCAGGAGCAGGTCGAACGCCGCGCCCATCTCGATGACGAGCGGCATCCCGTAGGTCAGGCTGAAGGCCGTCAGGGCGAGCCCGTTCTCGAACACGAGCAGGCCGACCACGATCGAGAGGCTCTTGCGGCGAGTCATCGCGATCAGCAGGCCGGTGAGCATCTCCGCGACCGAGACGGGCAGGGCACGCGGCGCGTCGAGCGAGCCCGCCAGGCTCGAGCTGTCGATGGCGGTGCTGGCCACGAACACGATCACGATGGCGGCGATCAGCGACAGCCGCGGGCTCAGATAGGGATTGCGCTCGACGCGGACGGGGCTGCGACGGAGCACGCGGCCCAGGATGCAGCGGCACCGCGACGCCCCGCGTCCCGAGGGTCAGCAGGGCGCCCGCGATCATGTGCGGGGCGTGCATCGATACGCCGACTCCGAAGGCGGCCACGGCCAGGAGGATCGCCTGCGCGGCGACGAGCCAGATTGCCCGGCCGATGGACCGAGTTCCGGCGATCGCCACTCCGAGGACCACGACGCCCGCCGAGCAGGTGTCGAGAAGATGAGCCGCGGCAAGCGAGTCCATGGACAGGCCGAAGGTGCTGGGGTCGAACCAGGTCATGGCAGCAGCACCTGCATCGCGAGGCCGGTCACGGCCAGCAGAGAGGCCAGGCCGAGGAGATTCGGCATGGCCATGATTCGCTTCTTGGCGATCGTCGCGTCCACGATGCGCGAGGCCCTGGGCGACGGCGAGCATCTTCACGAGCCCGAGGATCATGCCGATGGCGATCGGTCCGGGCGCGAGCTCCGTCGCTGCCCCGAACGGCAGGAATGCCGCGGCGAAGAGCGCGGCCAGCAGCACGAGCTTCATCTCCGAGGCGAACACGAGGGTCGCGAGCGAGCGGCCGGAAGCCTCCAGGAGCATGCCCTCGTGGATCATCGTCAGCTCGAGGTGCGTGTCCGGGTTGTCGACGGGGTGGTGACCCGTCTCGGCGACGACGATGAGCGCGAACGCGCCCGCGGCGAGCCAGTGCGCCGGGGCGAGCAGGCCCCAACCCTGGCCGATCCCGAACGCCCCGATGCCGCTCAGATCCGTGGTCCCGGCCGCGAGCGCGACGCCCGCCAGCGCCAGCACGAGGCCCGGTTCCGCGAGCGCGGAGATGGCCACGTCGCGGCTGCTGCCCATGCCCCCGAACGCGCTCGCCGAATCGAGGGCCGCGAGCGCGAGGGCGAAACGGGCAAGGGCAAGGAGCCCCACGACCACGAACAAGTCACCCCAGCCGAGGAGCGGCGCGCGCCACGCGGCGAAGGGAACCAGCAGCGTGGCGGTCAGGATCGCCGCCCAGGACGAAGGCCGGGGCGTATCGGGAGACGGGGCCCGAGGGATTGCTCTCGAGCGGCTTCTTGGCCCACCACTTGGCCAGGTCGCGATAGGGCTGGAGGAGGCCCGGGCCGCGGCGGCTCTGGAGGCGGGCCTTGGTCCACTTGATGCTTGCCGCGAGGAACGGCGCGAACGCGGCGAACACGGCCAGCTGAAGGGCGGCAAGGATGGCGGTCGTGGCCACCTGGTTGGCGCTCATCGGGCGAGGAGCAGCAGCACGAGGACCGCCGCCACGCTGTAGGCGATGTAGAGCTGGATGGCCCCGCCCTGGAGCCTCCGCGCCTCGTTGGCGAGCCGCAGGCTCAACTCGTGGGCGGGTCGGAAGAGCCGATCCTCGAGGAGCAGCGTGATCTCGCTGCGATACCTGATCGACTTCGGGAAACGAGGTTCCCGGATAGTGCTCGACCGTGACTTCACGTTCGGGCGCGAGGATCCGGCGGAAGAACAGCCTGATCGGCTTCGAATAGCTCGTGGCGGTGTATTGGAACGCGGGCATCGGGGCGATGCCGCAGGTCCATGTGTCCACGCGGCGCGCCCGGGCCCTCCGCCAGGCCATCGCGACCCCTGCCAGAGCGACGAGCGCGATGGCGATGCCCGCCAGCGCCAGAGGTGCGTACGTGGCGGCGCCCGATTCGCGCGGCGCGGTGGCGATCGCCGCTATCGACGCCGCGCCGGCGGCCGATGCTCCGGCGACCGAAGCCGGCGCAGGGAGGTGGAGACTCGCCCGGGCCACATCCATCAGGGCGCCGGTGATGGGTCCGGCCGCGACCCCGAGCAGCACGCAACCCAGGGCGAGGAGAGCCATGGCCAGGAGCGAGGCCCTGCTCGGCTCGTGGGCTCCCGCCGCGGCAGCGGTGCGGGGCAGCCCGAGGAACGTGACGCCCGTCGCTTTGACGAAGCAGGCCACGGCGAGGGCCGCGGTCAGCGCCAGAGCGCCGATGGTCAGGGCCGCCGCGATGCCGATCAGCGGCGCCGCCGTCACCCCGAGCCCGATCGCACCCGGGGCGCTCCCGGCGCCTGCGGCCGCGCCGCCGGCTACGCTCGACGTGACGAGGCCGAGCAGACCCTGGAACGTCAGCCACTCGCTGGCGAAGCCGTTGAGCGGCGGCAGGCCGCTGATGGCTGCCGCCCCGACGATGAAGGCGAGCATCGTCACGGGCATCTTCCGGCCCAGGCCGCCGAGGTGGTTGAGATCGCGCAGCCCCGTGGCGTGGACGACGGCCCCCGCCCCGAGGAAGAGCAGCGTCTTGAAGACGGCGTGGTTGATGGAGTGGAACAGCGACGCGGTGAGGGCCAGCGCGGCCAGCTCGCCCGCACCGTGGGCCTGCAGCAGCAGCGCGCTGCCCAGCCCTATCAAGATGATCCCGATGTTCTCGATGCTATGGAACGCGAGCAGCCGCTTGAGGTCGTGCTGCATGAGCGCGTAGAGCACTCCGAGAACGGCCGAGGTCGCGCCGACGCCCAGGATCAGCAGCCCAAGCCAATCGGGCGTTCCGCCGGCGACGTCGACGGCGATGCGGATCAGGCCGTAGATGCCGGTCTTGATCATCACGCCGGACATCACGGCCGAGACGTGCGACGGCGCGACCGGATGAGCTCGGGGCAGCCAGGAGTGGAACGGGATGGCGCCGGCCTTCGTAGCGAAGCCGACGAACGCGAGCCCAAGGGCGACGTCTCGGCCGATTCCGGCTAGCCCCCCGCCGGCCGCGGCCGCCTTCCAGGCCTCGAACGAAAGCGCCCCGCCGCTCGAGGCCGCGAACAGCCCGAACGAAACGAGAATCGCAACGGTGGCCGTGTGGGTCAGGGCGAGGTACAGGTTCCCCGCCGAGACGATGGCTCGCGTAGGCCGAAGACCCACGACGAGCAGGGCGGAGAGGAGGGCCATCGATTCCCAGGCCAGGAGAAACGAGAACGCGTCGGAGGCGCCGAGAACCAGCACGATGCTGGCCAGGAAGAGTGGCCAGGCCACTCCCTCGGCCCGGCTGCGAGCCCGTTCTCCGATCACGGACAGCGACGCCGCGGCCGCGGAGAAGCCAAAGGCAACCAGGAAGACGCCCGACAGGCCGTCGTATCGGAAACGACAGGGGCGCAAAACCGAGTACGTTGCCGCCGCTGCCCGCGACGGGGCTTCCGCCCGCAACGAGCGCCGCCCCGGCGAAGGCCGCGAGGACGCTTGCCAGCGTGGCCAGCGGGGCCGCGAGGTCCTGGCTGCGCCGCCAGGCCGCGGACAGGGACGCGAGAATCAGGCCGGCAAAGGCCGCCGTCATGAGTGCCTGGATCAAGAGCCGCTCGCCCTCGCTTGGTTCGGTGGTCAGTCACCGACCGGGCCGGCGAGCTGTCTGGACGCTGTTCCTGCCCCCTTGGTCAGTATATTTCCGAATTATCGGAAATTACAAGTTCCGCAGAGGCTCGAAGGAATGGAGCGGCCGGCCGACCTCGAGGATCGGTCCTCCGCAGGGGCTTCACGGGCGCAGCCTGTCGAGCCTAGAGAGGCTCCCGAACGGACTCGTCGCGTTGTTCGTCGAGGACCTGCCGCACGCGGGCGAGCAGCGCTTCCGCGGTGAAGGGCTTGTCCAGATATGGGAAGCGGCCTTCACGGACGCCGATCCTGACAAGCGAATCGCCCGAGTAACCGGACGCGAAGATGACGCGGAGGTCCGGCCGAGACGCGGTCAGCTGGCGGGCCAGGTCCGCGCCGCCCATCCCCGGCATGACGACGTCCGTGAGCAGGAGATCGAGGTGTGGCAGCGTCTGGGCCATGGCCAGGGCTTCGTGGCCGTTGGAAGCGACGAAGACTCGATACCCGGCGCCGCGGAGGACCCGCTCGACGACCCGGCGGACCGGTGCCTCGTCTTCGGCGACGAGGATCGTCTCGCTGCCGCCCGTCGCCCCGTGTTCGGCGGGGTCCGGCGCCGGTTCCTGCGGCGAGGCGACCCGCGGCAGGAATACGCTGAAGACACTGCCCGAGCCGGGAGAGCTCTCGGCCAGCACGAAACCGTCGCTCTGCTCGACGATGCCGCTGACCGTCGAAAGGCCAAGGCCCGCGCCCCGACCGCGAGGCTTGGTCGTGTAGAACGGCTCGAAGATGTGCTCGAGGACCTCGGGTGTCATGCCTTCGCCCGTATCCGCCACGGTCATCGAGACGTACTGGCCGGCTGACGACCCGGCGTGGCTTCGCTGATACGCCTCATCGAGGTCGGCGTTCGCCGCGGTGATCGTGAGCATTCCGCCGCCGGGCATCGCGTCTCGGGCGTTGGCCGCAAGGTTGAGGAGGACCTGCTCGATCTGGCTTTGGTCCGCCAGGATCGAGCCGAGGCCGGTCTGCGGCCGAATGCGGAGGGCGATTTCGTCTCCGAGCGTTCGTTCGAGCATCGAGCGCACGCCCTCGAGGACGTCGTTGAGGTCGAGCAATCGCGGTTGCATCACCTGCCGCCGGCTGAAGGCCAGGAGATCGCGCGTCAGACCCGCCGCTCGGTCGGAAGCCTTGAGGACTTCTCGGATGTCGGTTGCGGCCGGGTGGTCCAGCCGGAAGCGAGCCGACCGCGAGCTCGGAGTAGCCGCTTATGGCCGTCAGGATGTTGTTGAAATCGTGAGCAATTCCGCCGGCGAGCCGGCCGACGGCCTCCATGCGCTGCGTTTGGGCCAGCTGCGCCTCGAGGGCCCGTTCCCGGGTGATGTCGCGCGCCACCAGGACCGAGCCCGAGGCGCCGGTCTCGTCTTTGAGGGGCGCGACCGCGACGTCCAGCTCTATCCCGGTTCCGTCCCGTCGCTGCTGGCTGAACCTGCCGTGCCAGGCCTCGCCTCGATCGACGGCGGTCATCATCTCGACCACCTGATCCGGGTTGGAGACGTTGCGGGCGAGCGCCAGGTCGTTGCCAAGCATCTCCGCTGCCCCGTAGCCCAGCATGCGGACAAGAGCCGAGTTGACGTAGGTGATCCGCCAGGATCCGTCCGTCGTCATGATGCCCTCGGCCGCCTGCTCGACGGCAGCCGCGAGGCGGGTTCGCTCGGCCACGGCCAGGCTGGCGTTCTGACGCGCGGTCACCAGGAGCCGGGCCACGAGGAGGGCCATGAGGATGCCCGTGGCCGGGACATGCTGTTCGAGCATCTCCACGTCGTTCCAGTGGTAGAGCGGCGGCCCGACGAAGGCAAGGAACACGGCGACGTATGGCAGCCAGCCGAATGCGCCGCGATAGGCCGTCAGGTCGCGTCCCGGCTCGCGTGCTCGGCTTGTGGAGCGACTGCAGGTAGGTCGCCGCGGCCAGACCGAGCCAGGCGAAGCCGTAGACGACGCCGGAGAGTCCGCCCGCCACGTAGTCGCCTCGCAGCTCCTCGACGCCAGAGACGACGTCGCCGACGAACATCAAGATCAGTGACAGGGCGCCGATCGCGAGGGCCCACTGACTGGCGTACCTGGGCCCCCGCAGCATGACCGCGGCCATCACGAAGACCAGGGCGAGGTCGCCGACCGGAGGGAAAGCGGCGAAGAAGGCGCTCGAAGGCGCCACGTTCATCTCACGGGCAACGGGGAAGAAGGCGAAATGCCAGACGAGCATCGCCGTGCTCCAGGCGATGATGCCGACGTCGAGCCACGAGAGGGCCAGGTCCGAGGTCGCCCGGAATGGCGGGACCATGGATGCCAGGCCAGCGCCGATGAAGTGGATATGCCGCGAACTCCAGGCCGGTGCCGGCGAACCTGAGCAGGTTCACTTGCGCTGCCCCGTCCAGGAGCAAGCAGGCGTAACCGAGGCCGTATGCGGCAATGCCGAGCCCGATCAACATCCAGGCTCGGCGCATCTGGATCTCGAGGCCGGGCGTAAGGCTCATCCGGAGGCCGATAAAGGCGACGATGAAGCCGCCGGGGAAAGCGACCGCTCCGGTCAGACCGCTCCGATACGGCTCCATGGAGGAGGCCGGCGGCCCAAAGGACGGCATACCCGAAATCCAAAACGCCCAGGAGACCGATCAGCAGGAAGAGCGGGTGAGCCCGGGCCCTCGCCATCGCCGTCGGAACCGGCAAGTTCGTCTCACGAGGCCGCGGACGCGCGCTTATACGGCGCGTCTTCAGAAGCGGAGCTGCCGGTCAGCGGAGCTTCCACCATGTCGCCGCGCGCTTCGCCGCTCGAGCCAGTGCCTGTTCGCTCGCGCATCTACCCCATCTCGGCCAGCACGTGACGGAGATCCTACGCGAACGGGCAGGTATCTGGCTTCCCTCAGACTGAGGAATTGTGGCCAGTACGCGCCACCTTCCTTGGGCCGCGCTCGCCCACGCCCGCGTGCCCAAACGGCCTTCTCTCGTGCGTCTCCGCCCATCTCGTGGCGGCCAGTCTCTCCTGCTAGACTCACGCCGGGAAACCGGGTGTTCACGCACGCTGGATCCATGCTCCGGACCGCCTCCGCGACTTCCGGCCGCGTGGCGCCGGCGGCCCCAGTCGGAGAATGGCGCAGGTCATGCTTTCAAGAGGACGGCAACGTCGCAAGAGTAGTCTGCTGCGCGCGCTTCGCTGGCTGGCTTTCGTGCCGATCGCCAGCCGCGTGCCCATGTACTCCCGGCTGATCTGGGCGCTCCTGAAGGACCCGCGGATCCCGGCAAGTCGAAAGGCGATCCTGGCCGGCGCGGCCGGATACGTGCTCGTCGGTCGCGATCTGGTTCCCGACGAGATCCCCGTTCTGGGTGGCATCGACGATCTCGCCGTCGTCGTTCTCGCGGTCGAGCTCTTCTTCGAGGGAATTCCCGACGAGATACTCGAGGAGAAGATCCTCGAGCTCGACATCGACGCGGACATATTCCGGCACGACATGGATCAGGTTCGACGGGTCACGCCGGCGCCGGTGAGGAAGCTCATTCGTCGATTGCCGGACGCGCTCGATGGCGCGGGCCGGCTCGCCAAGCAAGCCAGGCTCGGACCGATGGCCAGATCCTGGATAGCCAAGTCCTGGGCAACTAAGGAGGAATTGTTCGCGTGAAGGTCATTTTGACCGCCGACGTCGACAAGCTCGGCAAGAGCGGTGAGATGAAGGAAGTCTCAGAGGGCTATGCCCGGAACTTCCTCATTCCACGCAAGCTCGCCGTGCCGGCAGCGGGTGGCGCGTATCGGGCCTGGCAGCATGACATCGCCAGCCGCGAAGAGAAGCGCCGCCGCGAGCGCGAAGACGCCGAGATCGCGGCGACTCGCATCGGCAGCACGACGCTAACGATGGGCGTGAAGGTCGGCGAGGGCGGCAAGCTCTACGGCTCGATCACGGCCAAGGAAATCGCAGAGGCTCTGGGCCGGCGCGGCATCACCGTCGATCGCCACAAGATCGACCTTCCGGACCCGCTCAAGACCCTCGGCACCTACAAGGTCGCCGTGAAGGTCTTCCCCGGCATGACTCCTGAAGTGACGGTGGTGGTGGAGCCGAAGGGCTAGGCCCTCCCGAAACCGCGCCGGCCATCGCTCTCAGCTGGCCGGCGCCTTCATGTAGCGCTCGACGTCCCGGGCCTCTGTTTCCAGCGCCGCGACGTCGGTTTCGTCGATCTCTTCGAACGGCTGAAGCGTGACTCGACCGCCGGCCAGACCCCACGTGCCAACGGCCCGGCCGCCCACCAGCAGCATAGGCCGGAAGATGCCGTTGCTCGTCACCAGCGACCCGTGCCGGCCCACGATGGGCTCGCGCGACGCCCAGCCGTGGAGCACGGGATCGAACGGACCGAGCAAGCGCGGCGGAGGCAGTTCCGGCGTGTCGCCGCGCCCGACAAGGTCCACCAGGCCGCCCGCCAGCTCGACCAACTCAGCGGCGACTGATCGGAATGCCGCGCGGGCGACGGTGACTGGCAGGCCGGTCCAGTAGGCGAGGTCGCGTTCCGTGGCGGGTCCGTGGCCGGCCAGGTACCGGCGGGCCAGCTCAGCCAGGGCTCGGTCGCGGTCGAAGTCGGGCGGTTTCGGCAGCCAGTCGCGGACCAGCACGAGGCATTGGTCGCGCCCTCGCATCGGGCCGCGGACGACCAGGCCGAGCAGGCTGGCCAGGCCGATCTGATGGACGATCGCCTGGCCGGCCGTCGGTATGTCGTGGCTCGACCAGCCGTTGGACCAGCTCGGCTCGGGTGAGCGGCCCTTCGCTGGCCAGCGATTCGACGATGACCTCGACGCCGCGATCCATGTGGTCATGCCGTGACACCGAGCTGCCCAAGCCTCATCCGACTCCAGGCGAGCTGCCGGGGCGCGCACAAGGCGTGAAGCCACGGATAGTCCTCGCTCCGGACCAGGTGCAGCGTTCCTCGATTGAGCCAGGTGATGACGATGGATCGATCGACCGTGAAGGCGCGGTCTACATCGGCGGCGGTAAGGCCGACGGTCCGGGCCCGGACTGGCGAGGCGGGCCCCCCGCGGGTCCTGAGCCTGGACGGCGAGGATTTGGCCGGCGACTTCTTCGGGGGAATCGAGCCGGCTTGCCGGCGAGCATCTGGGCGCCGAGCCGCGCACGGACGATCTCCGGTCCCACGCGGCTGGGAGCGCCGCCGCGCTTCGTGCCCGGCTTCGGGCCGAGCGCTCACAGCCGAGGCGGTCCTTGCCGGACCCGCTCCCGCTGCTGCTCGAGCGAGCCGCGTTCGCCGTTTATCCGCTCGGTCCACCAGGTTGCTCCGGCGTCCGCGAACGCTCGAACCGTCGCCGATGCCGCCGCCGGGTCATCGCCCGGCGTCACGCCGGCGACCAGCACATCGAAGACGCCCTGGCGACCGGCCGCGGCTCGCTCCTCGGAGATCACCTGGCAAAGGGCTCGGACCTCGTCCGGAGTGACGTGCTCGCTGTTGCCTTCCGCGTCCCGGCGAAGCGGCCAGATGCCATCCCACCGCGCCGCGCGCCGGACCGGCGCCGGAACGGGCCACGTGGCGGCGACCCAAACCGGAATGCGCGGCTTCTGCACGGGAACCGGCAGGAACGTGGGGGCGTGGATCTTGTAGTGCCGGCCATCGAAGTCGAACGGCCGTCCCGACCACAGCCCTTCGATCACCGCCAGCCCTTCGTCGAGCATCTCGGCTCGGGTTCGCAGATCCGCCGGGTCGCCGAACGAGGCGAACTCGTGGGTCCGGCTGCCGCTACCCACGCCCAGCACCAGCCGCCCGCCGGAGAGATGGTCGAGGGTCGCCGCCTGGCGGGCGACGTCGGAGGGTCGGCGGCGCGCCAGCGGCGTGACCATGGCTCCGAGCCGGATTCGCTCCGTGGCCAGGGCGATGGCCGTGAGCAGGATCCAGGGATCGGCATGCGGATCGGCGGGATCGCGGATGATGTGATCCCAGACCCAGAATCCGTCCCAGCCGGCCTTCTCGGCGTCGCGGGCGAGGTCGGCGACGAGGCGCGGATCGGAGTAGTCCCCGAAGTTCGGAATGTCGATGGCGAACTGCATTCCCGAAGGTTAGCGGCGACCGCGCAACAACCGGCCGAATGCCTCATCAGACGGGAGCTGGCCGACAGTCCACGCCATAGGGCCGCCGGGTCTACTCCCCCGGCGCACTTCGGCAACAGACGCCAGATCTCGACGCCGTTCTCGGCATAGACATGCTGGAAGAGCGGGCTATTGGTGAAGTCCGTGGGTTCGTGGCCGGAGCAGTCGAGCAGGCCGCCGCTCGAGAGGACGTAGGTGGCGCCGTACTTGGCCATCAGCTCGGCCGCCGTCTGCGGACCGTCGCAGTAGATCGTGTGGACGTCCGCCGCGCGCTGGTCGGGGTTGTAGCCAAGGTTCGCCGCGTAGGGCCCGAACGTCGTCATGCGCAGCCGGCCGGCGAGATCCACCGGGCTGTCGATGTAGGCGTCGGTCACGAAGACCGACCGTTCTGGCGTTTCGGCCGCGATCCAGTGGGCCGCCTGCTCCTGACCCTTCGACATCGCCACGGTCTCTGTCGTCATCGACCAGAAGCTGACCAGGGCCGGCGAGATGCTGCAGAAGAGCAGGACCGCGGCGATGATCGGGCCGCGGCCAGCGGCGGATGAGCCACGCGCTCAGGATCGCCAGGGCGATCCACATGACCTGGAAATACTTGTTCATGTCGAAGACGACCGCGCTCGCCACGACGAAGTTGGGTATCAGGAAGAGCGCCAGCGCCCAGGTGAAGAGCCAGCCGCGGTGCGGCAGTTTGGGCCAGACGACCGCGATCATCGCCAGGACGAGCGGCAGGCCGAGATTCGTGAGGAAGAAGAACGCCACCGCGGGCGGGCCCTCGGGAAGCGGCGCCTCGGACCAGCCGATGACGAGCTTGAACGAGCCCTGGGCCCCTTGCTGGAAGAGCGCCGGCAGCGATGAACGGAATGGCGAGCACCACCGGAGCGAGGAACAGGGCCACGTCCGCCAGCCACTTGTCCATCCGCCAGCCGCGCGACGTCAGCCAGTAAAGGCCCACGATCAGGTAGCTCGCCGGGAAGAAGTAGAAATGGAACGGCGCCAGGAGCGCGGCAAGAACGCCCGCCGTCAGCACCCCCGCGCGATGCCGGCCGAACGACGAGGACGCCAGCAGGGCGATGGCGATGAGGCCCGGCAGCCCGTATGCCGTGGCGCGATGCGGCCCGAAACCGGTCCCCAGCACCGACGCGATCTTGAAGAACGGCCAGCCGGCGGCCCAGGTGTTGTCGTACGGGTTGTTCGTGAGGAGCGTCAGCGGATCGCCGTTGCCGGCCATGAAGTCGCCCGGCAGGCGGATCCAGCCCATCCCGCCGCCGAACAGGGCCAGGATCGCCGCGATGTACGCGACCCGGCGCTCCCCTGTCAGCCCCAGCGCGAGTTGCCAGACCAGGAGCACCAGCGTCGCCGCGAGGACTCCGTTCGAGAGGAAGAACACGGTGATCAGGTCCACGCCGGAGACGCTCGCCAGGATTGCCCCGTGGAAGTCGCCGAACCAGTGGTACGTCAGCGGCACACCGGCGAAGTAGGGAACCTGGGGCGGGAAGTTGCCGTCGATCAGGCTCTGACCGATGGACACGTGGACGAGGAGGTCGCTCCAGTTCCACCCGCCGGCGATCCAGCCGTGGCTCGAGTCGTGCCAGCCGCCGACGAAGAGGATGAGGCTGACGACGAAGCCGGAGAGCGCGGCCAGGAACCAGGCCCCGCGGTATTCGCTCACGGCCCGACGGGCGCGGGCGGGGAGGCCATCCAGGGCGGGGGCCGGTGCCAGCCATCGGAGCCGCAACGTGGCCAGCGCGAGAGTGGCGGCGAGGAGGAGCCACGCGGCGATCAGGACGGTCCAGGGATGGAAGCCGACGATGAGCGAAAGCACGTCGACGAGGTGGGCCGAGACGAAGACGGAGGCTACGACGCCGATGCCGAGCCGGCCCGGGAGCCCGATCGACGGCGCCACTCGGGCGACCAGGAGCCATCCCGGGACGACCACGAGGAAAGGCCAGGCCACGACGATGGCGAGCGGTGGGTATAGCCACGCCAGAGTCAGCAGGCTCGCGCCGAAGAAGAGCAGGGCCAGGGGCGTCCTGGCGACCTGCTTGCGAGCCTCGATGAGCCGCGACTGCATTGTTGTCCGTGCCTCGGAGTGGACTCTGACGGTCGGCTTCCCGGCTTGTCGGCCGCTGCCTGACCCCTTCTTGACCGTGAAGCTCTTTCCGCTGTTTCCGCTCTTTCCGCTGCCCGCGGCTGGGGGCGATGATAGACGGATGGCACGCCTCTCGATCATCCACGTGGACCTCGACGCCTTCTTCGCCGCGGTCGAGCAGCGGGATCGGCCGGAGCTTCGCGGCAAGCCCGTGATCGTCGGCGGCGACCCGACGGACAAGCGATACACGCGCGGAGTGGTCAGCACGTGCAGCTATGAGGCGCGGAAGTTCGGCGTGCACTCCGCGATGCCGCTCCGGACCGCCTACCAGCTCTGCCCGCAGGGCATCTACCTGCCCGTCGACGGGGAGAAATACCAGCGCGTCAGCCGCGAGGTGATGGCTGTCCTGCGCCGCTTCACGCCCGAGGTCGAGCAGGTCTCGATCGACGAGGCGTTCCTGGACGTGGCGGGTTCCGAGGCGCTGTTCGGGCCGGCTCCCGAGATCGCGCGGCGGATCAAGGAGGCGGTCGTCGCGGCCACGGGCCTGACCGTGTCCGTCGGCGTGGCCACGACCAAGCTCGTGGCCAAGGTGGCGAGCGACCTGCGCAAGCCCGACGGGCTCGTCGTCGTGCAGCCGGGCGAGGAAGCGGCCTTTCTCGCGCCACTCGAGATCCGGCGGCTGTGGGGGATCGGGCCCAAGACGGCGGAGCGGCTGCACGGCTTGGGGATCGTGACCGTCGGCGAGCTGGCCGCACTCCCGCCCGAGACGCTGGCGCGGGCACTCGGCGACCATGGCGCCACGCTCCACGATCGGGCGCTCGGGATCGACACGGAACCGGTCCACGGCGGCGGCGAGGCGGCCAAGTCCGTCAGCCACGAGACGACGTTCGCGGTCGACGTCTCGGATCCGGCCGAGATCGAGCGGACGTTGCTGGCGCTCTCCGAAGGCGTGTCGGCTCGGCTTCGAACCGCCGGGATCCGCGCCGGAACGGTGGCGGTCAAGGTCCGCGATTCGGCTTTCCGAACGGTGACGCGGCAGAAGCACCTGGCCGAGCCGGCCGACCTCACCGAGCCGATCTGGCGCGCCGCCGTCGAGCTTGCCCGGCCCGAGGTCCGAGGAAAGAAGATCCGTCTGCTTGGAGTGTCGGCCACTCAGCTCGGCGCGCCGGAGCAGATCTCGATGTTCGACGTGGTGGACAGCGGGCACGGCGCGTGGTGGATGCCACCGACGCGGTCCGGCGCCGCTACGGCGACCGGGCCGTGACTCGCGGCAGCCTCCTCCACCGCCACGTTCCCTCGCCCTTCGAGCGCGACCCCAACTCAGCCGTCGAGGGCCGCGTTGGCGTCCCAAAGTCGGAGGACGAGGAGGGCTCGCCACGGGTTAGGCCTCCGTCGTCAGTCGGGGATCGGCCTTCCGGCTCGGGCGAGCGATGGCCGCCACGATCGTCACCGCGCCGCCGATGGCGAAGAACAGGACGAACGCGTCCATATGGAATCCCGCGAGCGCCCCGATACCGGCGATGAGCAGGGATGCGCCGAGGACCGCGCCAAACCAGGCGATCTCCATGTGCAGCGCGACGCGAACCACGTTGAGCAGGACGAGCGCCGCGCCGATCGCCGCTACGGCGGCGTACTCCGCGGTCCCGTTGGGCATCGCCACCGCGCCGACAAGCAGGAGCAGCAGGCCCCACCCAACCGACTCGAACCGCTTCTCCAGTTCCCTCTTTTCGGGATCGATCGATGCGTTCACCGGATTCCCTCCGCCAAATATCCAGGCTATCCAATCTGTGAGGTCGAACTCGAGGCGCCAGCCCGGCAGTTCTTCCTCGGAATTCGAAACGCCAGATCCCATCAAATACCCTCCTGCTCCCCGAACGCCGGCGCCAGGATTGGCACCGAAACCGCACTACTCGGTTCCGTCCGGGCGTGCGCCGACGCCGACCGGATCGAACCGTTCAGGCCAAAGAACAACGAGGCGGCGACGGCCGTCAGCCCCATGGCCGCGAGCGTCGCGCCGCCTCCGATGCGGTCGATCAGTAAGCCCGCCGACCAGCAGTCCTACCGGCTGAACTCCGACCGTGGCGGTCTTGGCGATCGTCGAGATGCGACCGAGGAGCGCTTCGGGCGACGCCGAGAGTCGAATCGCGACGTACGAGACCTCGACCAGCGTCCAGCACGCGCCCATCGCCAGGCCCAGGAGCCCGAGGAGAACATGCCGATGGCATGACCCGCCCGAGCGTCAAGCCAACTCCGGTTGCGACCGCCGCGGCGAGCATCCGCAGGCCCAGCCGGCGGCTGTCGAGGCGTGTCGCCACGAGAGCGCCCGCAACCATGCCCACGGCAAAGACCGAGATCATGAGTCCGAGGCCGGCAGCGTCCATGCCGCGGTCGCGGATCAGGAAGTACGTGAACGCGGGTACGAACGGAGCCATCAGCAACGACAGCGTCGCGTAGAAAGCGATCGTCGCGAGGAGGGCGCGATCTCGCCGCACGAAGGCCAGACCCTCGCCCACGTCCGAGAGGATCCGCCGCGCCGGCCTTTCGGATGGCGGAGGCTGCAGCGAGCGTCGAACCAGGACCACGCTGCCGGCGGAGAACGCAAAAGAGAGCGCGTCGAGAGCGATCGTGGGGCCGGGGCCCACGACGGCGATGAGCAGCCCCGCGAGCGCGGGCCCAAGGACGTAGCCGAGCCCCCAGACCGCCTCGAAATAGGCCGCTCCGGCATTGAGCCGATCCCGTCCGGCGAGGGTCGGAATGCTGGCGTTCTGAGCCGCGCTGAACATGACCCGCAGGACGTTGATCGGCGCGACGACGATCAGGATGACGGGCACAGCCGGCAGCCCGACGATGACCGCCAGCGGGATGAGGGCGGTCAGGAGTGCTCGGCCGGCGTCGGCCACGATCATCACCCGGCGCCGATCCCAGCGATCCGCATAGGCCCCTGCCGGCAAGCCGATGAGCAGATCCGGCGCCGTTTCGAGAATGCCGACGATCCCCATCAGGAGGCCCGAGCCCGTCATCAGCAGGACGAGCAGCGGCATGGCGACCATCGTCACCGCGCTGCCGGTGGCCGAGACTCCCTGGCCCACCAGCACGGACGCGAAGTCCCGATCGTGCAGGAGGCCTCGAGCTTCGGCGTCGGCCGTCATCGTCGCGCCCCGGCCGCCGCGCGATCATGCCGTCCGATTGATCGGTCGGTCCATCGATCCGTCAGTTGTCGAATAATCGAAATAATCGGTCAAAGAGATAGACCTCACACGTCCTGGCGCACGAACTGCTCGACAACGCCGAGAACATCGGCATCGACCGAGCAGAGAATGTGCTGACCGCGCCGCTCGCAGCGGATCAACCCGGCCGTTCGGAGCTCCTTGAGGTGATGGGACACGGTCGAGAGCGACAGGTCGAATTGCTGGGCGATCTCCGAGACGCTGTTGCGGAGGTCCTCGTCCGAGTGCGCGTTTCCGTCGGCGCAGGACTCGCGGATCACTTCGAAGATGGCCAGCCGGCTGGGATCGCCGAGTGCCCGGAATATCGCCGCCAGCTGCTCGTTCTTGACCGGCATGCCCCGTCCTATACTTCGACAGTCGTCGTAATGTCGGAGTGTAGGTCGCGGTCGGTCCTTGTCAAGGGTCCCGGTAGCCTTCGGGCGCGGTCAGTGGCCGGCGGCGACTCGTTCGCGCGGGGATTCCACGTCGGCTCGATTTCCCGAGGCGGCGTCCGCTCCCGCTCGATCGCTGGCGCGGTCCACCGGAAGCCTCGGACTCGCCGGCGGGCATGGCGTTCTCGGCCCTGAGCAGCTGCCGCTTGCGGGCCAGGCCGCCCGAGTAGCCGCCCAACCGGCCGTTGGCCGCCACGACTCGGTGGCACGGCACGACGATCGGGATCGGGTTCGTGGCGCAGGCAGTGCCCACCGCCCGGGCCGCGCGTGGCGCTCCGACTTCCAGGGCAATTTCGCCGTAGCTCCGCGTCTGGCCCATCGGGATACGCCGCAGGGCTTCCCAGACGCGCCGGCGGAACGCGGTCGCGTGGACGTCGAGGGGCAGCGTGTCCGCCTCGGGGCGCCGCCGGCCCACGGCCAGGTCCGAAACGATGCCGGCCAGGTCCGCAGAGACGGGAATCGTCGCGGGCTATCTCCGCGAATGGGAACTCTTCGTGCAGCTCGTCGAGGAGCGCCGCCTCGTCGCGGCCCATCAGCACCGAGCACAGCCCGCGATCGGTGGCGCCGACGAGCGCGATGCCCTCCGGGATGGGCGCGACCGTCCAGCGGATGAATTCGCCCAGAGCTCCGGCGCGGTATCGGCCAGGCGTCATGCCCAAACCTCCGTTTGCGGCCTCGTAGGCCGCACTCGACGAACCATAGCCGGCGTCGTACAGCGCGGCCGTGACGTCCTGACTGTCTGCGAGCTTCGCTCGCAGGTGCTCTGCGCGGCGGGCGGCGACCCACGCCCGTGGCGTGACGCCGAGCGTATCGCGGAAGATCTCGCGCAGCCGGCGCTCCGGGATGGCCAGCTCGGTCGCGAGTGTTCGATCCGTGGGCGTGTCGTCGCCGGCGGTCAATGCGGCCCCGAGCCGTTCGATCGCCTGCCGGACGACGTCTTTGGGTTGGCGTGCCTCGGCCGGCGGTCGATGGGGGGCTTCGAAGCCGAACAATCGATCCGGCCGGCAGCGCAGGCAGGCTCGAGCGCCGACCGCCAGACCCTCGTCAGGTCCGGTCACGACCCGAATTCGATCGCGGCCCGGCGTTCGGGCGGGACATCCGGGCGTGCACAGAATCCCGGTACTGGTGACGAGGAAGAGGAACGGGCGGCTCGCGCTCTTGCCCGAGATGGCGGCCCATTCGGCGTCGGTAGGCTGCCGACCGACGGCGGCGAGACGCTGCGAGTAATTCATTGGCCGAGAATAGTCCCGCGTCGCGGTGGTGGCTTCCGCCATTCGGTTTTGGCCCGGGTTAGCCTGGACTCCAGGGCCGTCCGCTCGTACCTCCCGTCGCCCGCCTGGATTTGCACCGGCGCTGGACGCCACCCCGTCTCCCGTCGCCCGCCCGGATTTGCACGGAGCGAGTACGACCCGCGTCCTCCGAGCATTCCCTTGCATGGGACGCACATCGGCAGCTCAGACGCTCCGGCTTTGCTTCACGGGCAAACAATTCGAGGAAGTCGGGCCGATTCCTGGCACCGGGCGCAAGGATTCGGCGGCGCGACTGTCAGACCGCCGATCGCATGCACCTCGTGCAAACCGGCGTGCCCGCTCCGCCGGTCCCGATCCGGCACTTGGACCCGGGTTGCTTCCACCGAGGGGCTCCCGCGGCCGCCTCATCCTCTGCCGGCTTTTCGGCTGGCCTGCCAAAGCCAGATCTCGGAAGCCCGGGTCGCCACCAACCGCTAGTGTTTGCGGATGAACGCAAATGGAGCGACCTCGCCCGCCCCGTACGGCCGAGCCCACCACTACCGGCTGCCCTGGCAGGTGTCGTTCGTGCTCCTGTCGGCCATCTGGGGTTGTTCGTTCTGGTGGATCAAGCTCGGGCTCGAGATGCTCGCCCCGGTTCAGGTGGCTTTCGTTCGGCTGGCCATCGGCGCGGCCGCCCTGGCAATCGTGGCCGTCCTGACGGGCACCCGGTTGCCGCAGAAGCCTGTCCACGTGGCGGCACCTTCTCGTCGTGGCCCTCCTCATGAACAGCATCCCGTTCACGCTGTTCGCGATAGGCGAAACGCAGATCTCCTCGATCCTCGCCGGAATCATCAACGCCATGACGCCGCTGACGACGCTCGCGGTCATCCTCCTGGCCTTCCCCGAGGAGCATCCCACGGCCGAGCGAGTGGCCGGTCTGGTGGTCGGGTTTGCGGGCGCGCTTGTCGTGGTCGGCATCTGGCAGGGCCTTGGCGCGAGCGAATGGATCGGGATCCTGGCCTGCCTCGGGGCCGTGACAGGCTACGGAATCGCCTTCCCGTATGTCCGACGACACCTCTCGGGCTTGCCGGAAAGTGGTGTGGGCCTGGCAACCGGCCAGGTTGCCTGCGGTGCGCTGGTCCTGCTGCCGTTCGCCGTCGCGGCCGGTCCACTGCCCGGGCCGGTGGCCGCGGGACCGGTGGCCGCGATGCTCGGCCTCGGCGCGCTCGGATCGGGCATCGCCTTCGCCCTCAACTACCAGGTCGTCCGCGAAGCGGGCTCGTCGACGGCGAGCACCGTGACGTACCTGACGCCGTTGTTCGCGGTCATCGTCGGCACGATCTTCTTGAGCGAGACGATCAGCTGGAACGAGCCGGTTGGCGGAGTGCTCGTGATCCTCGGCGTCGCCGTGGCGCAGGGTCGGGTCCGGGGGCTGATGGCCACGATTCGGGGAGTCCGGGCGGCCACGGCAGAGACGCCGACGAGGGGCGGCTGACCGACGGGCGCCCGCGGGGTGGCTGCGCTGCTAGCCGGGCGCGGCGGCGCGCGGCGCGGCCGCCGGGAAGCCCGGCGGTCCGATCGTGGTAGCGCAAGCCCAGGAACTTGCGCTGCCGGCCCCCAGGCCACCGATGGAGTTGCCCCGGTTTCGTGGACGGTCGTGCCTCATCCGGCCGCGACGGCCGCAGTTGAACGATAGCGCTCCTCGAACTGCTCGGGACTGAGGTTTCCGAGGCTGCTGTGGCGACGGATCCGGTTGTAGAAGACCTCGATGTAGTCGAAGACGGCGGCCTTCGCCTCGGCCGCGCTCGCCCAGTCGGAGCGGTCGATGAGCTCGGTCTCGAGCGTCGCGAAGAAGCTCTCGGCCATGGCGTTGTCGTAGCAGTCGCCGATCGAGCCCATCGACGCGGCGATCCCGGACTCCCGGAGCCGCCGACCGAAGGCGAGGCTCGTGTATTGGGAGCCGTGGTCGGAGTGGTGGATGAGGCCCTCGCCCGGCCGGCGGCGGACGACCGCCGCGTCGAGGGCCGCGGTGACGAGCTCGGTCCGCATGTGGGTCGCCATGCTCCAGCCGACGACCCGGCGGCTCCAGGCGTCGGTGATCGCGGCGAGGTAGCAGGAGCCCGCTCTGCGTCGGGAGCGCGGTGATGTCGGCGACCCAGAGCCGGTCGGGCCCCGGCGGATGAAGTCGCGGTTGACGAGATCGGGCGACGAGATCGGCATGCTCGTCGCGGATCGTCGTGCGGACGAAGCGGCGGCGGTGGACGCCCGCGAGGTGGTCGGCGCGCATGAGCCGGGCGACCCGCTTGCGCGAGACGTGGCGGCCCGCCTCGGCGAGGTCCGCCCAGATCCGGGGCACGCCGTACGTCCCGCGGCTGCGGGCATGGAAGCGCCGGATCTCGGCGGCCAGCTCCGCGTCCGAGCGCTCCCGTGCGGAGGGACCGCGTGAGCGCCAGGCGTAGTAGCCGCTCGGGGAGACTCCGAGCGGCTTCGCAGAGGATCCGCACCGGATACCTCGCCCTCTCCTGCTCGACGAAGCGGAACCGGGTCACCGGGTCCGCTCGGTCTCCTGAGCGAAGAAGGCGGCTGCTTTTCGCAGGATCTCCCGCTCGGTCTCGAGGACCTTCACCCGCCGGCGCAGCTCGGCGAGCTCGGCCCGCTCGTCGGCCGTCGAGCGGCGTTCCCGCCGGACGCTCGTGGGCCAGGCGGATCCACCGGCGCGAGGCTCTCGTTGGCGATGCCGAGGTCCATCGCGACCTGGCGGATCGACTGGCCCGACGTCTCGGCCAGCCGGACCGCCTCGGCCCGGAACTCGGTGCTGTAGTGCGGTGCTTCCTCCCCACGCTGGACTCCTTCCCGCGGACGCTGCCGCGATGGTAGGTGTCCACGAAAACGGGGTAAGCCCAGATGCGCGCGTGACACGCTAGCTGTCACACCCGCCCCCGATGCTTCTCGCATTCCGATCAAATGATCGAAATCCTTCTTGACATCGAACACTTGTTCGACTAGATTTGTCGGGTAATAGAACGTCCGTTCTCACGCTCAGTGCCCGAGCGAAACGACGGCCCGCCAAAGCGATGAGGAGCATAGCGATGGCCATCGTGCGCATGGAACCTGTCGACGTCCGCGTCCGAACCGACTGGTTCGACGGCAGTCCTCGCCAGATCACCTGGGGAGAGATGCGTCTTCCTGTCACGCGTCTTGCCGCGGTGCGGCGCGAGACAGCCGCGTATCGAGCGGGTGTCGGCCCGCGAACGATCTTCGAAGTGGACACTCCGGCGGCTCGGCTCTCGCTGAGCTATCGCCACTGGACCAGGTCCTGGGCGGTCGAAGGCGTCGACGACCAGATTCGTCTGCCCTGAGACTCCGAGCCCTCCGGAAGAGGCCGTTGGCCGCTCGGCCCGAGAGTTGGACGGCCAGGGAACCTTCGGATCGTATCGCCGACCAACGCCGCCCACTGCAAGGTGCGTCCACTCCTTACAATCGGAGCATGGAGCAAGCGCCCGCAGCAATATCGCTTTCCCAGCTCACCGTCGGCGAGTTCATGGAGCGTCTGTCGTCGTCCGAGCCCGTTCCCGGAGGTGGATCGGCGTCGGCGCTCGCGGCAGCACTTGGCGCGTCGCTGATTTCGATGGTTGCCGGACTCTCGACCGGCCGCCCCAAGTACGCCGCCTACGAAGCCACTCACGAGCGGTGCGCCGTCGTAGCGCGGGACCTGCAAGCCCGGTTCCTGGAACTGGCCGATCGGGATTCGGAGGCGTATGGCGGCTATGCCGCGGCGTTGAAGTTGCCGCGCGACACGGAAGAGCAGAAGCGGACGCGCCAGCGGGCAATCCGCGCGGCCGCGCGAGCCGCTTCGGAAGTCCCATGGGAATGCGTCCGCGCCTGCGAGGAACTGGTGAACGCGGCCGAATCCCTCGCCGGCAGGAGCAACGTCAACGCCTCGAGCGACGTCCTCGTCGCGGCCCTCCTCGGCGAAGCGGCGGCCCGGGGCGCGGCCGAGAACGTGTTGATCAATCTGTCCGCCACCGGCGACGACATCTACGCGGGCGAGATGCAAATCGTGGTGGATCGGACCCTCCACGAAATCGTGGCTCTCGCCGCGCGAACCCGAGAGGCCGTGCTTTCGGGCCAGGCACGCGAGCCCGAAACCGAGTGAGCACCGCCGGAGTTGCCGCGTGAGCGGCTCGCGCGCGGATCGAGAGGTCCTATCGGACGGCCCGGCCGCGATCGACGCGACGACCCATGCCGTCCAGGGACTCCCGCGCCTGCTGGCGGGCGGCCCCATCGCGGCCGAGATCCGAGCTCAGCTGAGCAGGGATTTCGCGGCGTTCACGGACAGCCATGGATACACGCCGACGCTCGCAATCGTGCTGGTCGGCGCCGACGCCCCCTCGGCCGTCTACCTCCAGCAGATCCTGCGAACCTGCGAGAAGGTAGGCGCGCGCGGCCGGCTCATCGAGCTCGGCACGGAAGCGACCGCCGACGCAGTCTGCGAAGAGATAGAGAAGCTCAACGGCGAGCCCGAGGTCGCCGGCATCATCGTCCAGATGCCGCTGCCGGCCCACATCCCGCTTCGGGCCGTGATCGACGCCATCGACCCGGCCAAGGACGTCGACGGGATCCATCCCCGCAACGCCGGCCTTCTTTCGCTCGGCTACGACGGCTTCCTGCCCGCGACCGCCCAGGCTGCCGTCGAGATCCTCAAGCGTTCGGGGATCCCGATTTCGGGCAAACGCGTCGTGGTTGTCGGCCGTTCGAACGTCGTCGGCAAGCCCGCGGCGCTCCTGCTCCTCCGCGAGCACGGAACGGTGAGCGTCCTCCATTCGCGCACGCCGGACCTCGGTCGATACACCCGCGAGGCCGAGATCCTGGTGGTTGCGGTAGGCCGGCCCGGCCTGATCACCGGCGACATGCTCTCGCCTGGCGTCGCGATCGTGGACGTCGGGATCAACGTGGTGCCGGATCCCAATGCCGAAGGCGCGGGCGCGGTCAAGCTCGTGGGTGACGTGGACTTCGATGCCGCGGCCGCCGTCGCCTCGGCGATCACTCCCGTCCCGGGCGGTGTCGGCCCACTCACCAATGCGTTGCTGCTGACTCACCTTCTGCGCGCGGCGACTGATCAGGCTGGAGGAGCACGATGACGGCGTCGCCCATGCCCAACAGCCTCGAGATTGCCCGATCGGTCAAGCCCCGCCCGATCATGGACCTGGCCCTGGAGCTCGGTCTCCACGAAGACGAAGTCGAGCTGTACGGGCCATACAAAGCCAAGATCTGCCTCGACGGAATCGAGCGCCTCGAGGCCGAAGCCTCGGCAGAGGGCCGGCGCGGCAAGTACGTGGTCGTCACGGCGATCACGCCCACGCCACTTGGCGAGGGCAAGACGACCACCAACATCGGCCTCGTTCAAGGACTCAACCGGATCGGCCATCGGGCGGCCGTTTGCATCCGCCAGCCCAGCCTCGGCCCCGTTTTCGGCATCAAGGGCGGCGCCGCCGGCGGTGGATACAGCCAGGTGATCCCGATGGAGGACTTCAACCTCCATCTCACCGGCGACAACCACGCCGTCGGGGCGGCCCACAACCTGCTCGCTGCCTTCGTCGACAACTCGCTGACCCACAACAATCCCCTCGGCATCGATCCGCTCGGCGTTCTCTGGCCGCGGGTCGTCGACATCTCCGATCGAGCGGTTCGGAAGGCCATCGTCGGTTTGGGCGGCCGCGAGAATGGCTACCCGCGCGAAACCGAGTGGCAGATCACCGTGGCTTCGGAAGTGATGGCCGTTCTGGCCCTCGCGTCCGATCTACAGGACCTGCGCCGCCGGCTCGGCCGAATGGTCGTCGCGACCAGCTTCGACGGGCGCCGCATCACGGCCGAAGACCTCAAGTGCGCAGGCTCGATGACGGTCCTCCTTCGCGACGCCATCAAGCCGAACCTGCTCCAGACCCTCGAAGGCGGGCCCGCGTTCGTCCATTGCGGCCCGTTCGCCAACATCGCCCACGGCAACAACAGCGTTCTCGCGGATCGCCTCGCCCTGGCCACATGCGACATCGCCTGCACCGAGGCCGGCTTTGGCGCGGACATGGGCGCGGAGAAGTTCTTCGACATCAAGTGCCGCCAGAGCGGTCTCCGACCGGATGCCGCCGTCATGGTCGCAACCGTCCGGGCGCTCAAGATGCACGGCGGCGTCGGCCGCATCGTCGCCGGCCGGCCCCTCGACCCGGCACTCGAGCAGGAGAACGTCGAGGCGGTTCGGCATGGCTCGGCCAACCTCGCGGCCCAGATCGAGAACGTCCTCCACTATCACGTCCCGGTCGTCGTGGCGGTCAACCACTACCCCGGCGATACCGAGGCGGAGGTGGCCGCCATCCGGGAAGTGGCCATGGCCGCGGGAGCGCGCGACGTCGTGGTGAGCAGGCATTTCGCCGAAGGCGGCGCCGGAGCCGTGGACCTGGCTCGGGCGGTCTGGGATGCCGCGGACGAAGGGGCGCCGAACTTCCAGCTCCTCTACCCGGACGACATTCCGCTCCGCGAGAAGATCGAGACGATCGCCGTCCGCATCTACGGCGCCCGGGGAGTCGACGAGCTGCCCGCCGCCACCAAAGCCCTCAAGCTCTACGAGGATCTGGGCTACGGCAATCTGCCCGTCTGCATGGCCAAGACCCACCTCTCACTCAGCCACGACCCCAATCTGAAGGGTCGTCCGACGGGCTTCCGGGTCCCCATTCGCGAGGTTCGCCTGTCGGCGGGTGCGGGTTTCATCACGCCACTTCTCGGCGAGATGCGGACCATGCCGGGCTTGCCTTCCCATCCGGCCGGCGAGTCGATCGACATCGACAAGGACGGCAACATCGTGGGGCTGTTCTAGCCGCCGGCCGAGTCGATCGCCCGGGCGCTACCTGAGTCGACCGCCGGGCCGGGGCGCTTCCGGCCGAGCCAGGCAATCACGGGCACTGCCAGCAGCGGGACGTTGTTGAGCCAGTACGCCGCGTTGTTGTCGGGCCAGCTCTCGACGTTGCGAAGGATCGTCAACCAGTCGAACCAGACCGGCAGCAGCAAAAGAGAAGCGACTCCGGCGGCCACACTGGCCACCCAGAACGACCGCCGCCTCAGCCCGAACAAGGCGAACGGCGCGAATTGGGGCTTGATGACGAGCACCGCCAGCGGCCAACCGAGCCGGATCCCGGCCGCGATCCCTGCGACGATCCAGATCACGGGGTTGCCGGTGAGCCAGACCTGGGGCGTCCAGGGGAAGGCAAGGCAGGCGAATATGCCGCACCAGGCCAGGATCGACGGCCTGAAGGACGCGGTGTACCAGATCGTGATGGCCGTGGGCACCGCGAACCAGAGCGGTGCCGGCAGAAAGGTGAACGGCACGAGCAGGAAGAGCAGCGTCGGCGGATACAGGATCTCGTGCTGGATGACCGGGTACGGGCCGCTCAGCTGATAGGGCAGGTAGAAAGAGCCCCCGTGCAGCCACCGGAATCCCGCGTTGATGTAAGAGGTGTAGTCCGACGCGACGACCTTATTCCAGGTGATCGGCAGCGTGGCGAGGATGAAGCACTCGGCGATGAACAGGCCCACGAGGGTGGCGAGCAGCACGATCTCCACCTCGCGGAGGTAGCGGCTGCCGGGACCCTCAGCCAGCCACCGAAAGCGGCGCAGTCGGATTGCCGACATCGAGCCTCCTGACCTACCCGAGGCCGCGCCTCAGACGGTCGCTTACGCGGGTACGGCCGCTTCTGTCGCCAGCGGAGCGTCGGCCGGCTCGAGCGTCAGCTGCGCGTCGGCCAGGACACGCATCCGGGACGAGAACAGCCAGGCGAGGATGTAGAAAGCCGCGACGATGACGAGCAGGAGGCGGTATCCGGTGATCATCGAGAAGTATTCGATCACGCCGCCAAGCATCGCCCCGACCAGGTTGCTCGCAAAGGCCATGTCCGCGATCTTCGTGTCCCTGAACGAATACGTGAAGATCAAGTTCGCGACGAATACCGGCGCGAACGCGACCGCCGACGCCAGGAGATAGCGAAGCCAGAGCGGATCGACGAGGAGCTGTTCGGGCGGCAGCGCGAAGGCCAGTGCCAGGGCGGCGAAGAGCAGCACGTACAGCGGTCTCGAACGCCTGATCTTGAAGCGGGCGTTGACGAGGATCGCGAGCAGGACACTGGCCAGGATCGCGAAGAAGGCCAGCGAATTGACGAGCCAGGTCGTTCCGAAGAGCAGGCTGAAGCTCACGAGGCTGCGGGTCTCGAGGAGCAGGAACGCCGTGCCGAGGACGAAGAAGTGAGGGCTGAAGCCACGCAGAGGCGTCCTCGTGGCAGCGGCCGCCCCGCCCACGCCGAGCAGCGCGACGAGGAGCACGAATCCCAGCGCGAGCACGTAGTAAGGCTGGATCGACGGTGTCCGCAGATACAGGAAGGGCCAGTCGTCGGTGGCCTGAGTAGGCACCGGGTCGCCGATGGCCGGAACGGCATCGACGGTATCGCCGGGCGGATTGGCGCCCTTGAGGGCGGCGACGGCCGGTCCGTCGGCCAGGGTGGCTTCGGCCGACGCGCCGCCACCGGCGCTTGCGCTGATGTCACTCGCCGAATAGATGCGGAGCAGCGGCTTGGTCCCGAAGGCGCTCTCCATCATCGAGTCCAGCTTGGAAACCAGCCATGGCTCTCGATAGAGGTTGTACATGACGAACACACCGTCGGTGCCCAGGTGATCCCGGACCGATTGGAATGCCTCGACGGTGAACAGGAACGACTCCAGACGGATGTTGCCGGTGGAGCTGACCAGCGTGAGCGAGTCCGGCAAGGCGAAGACGACCATGTCGTATCGAGTCGACGTCGTCCGGAGGAAAGCCCGACCGTCGTTGATGTATGTGGTCACGCGCGGATCCGCGAACGGGTGCAGCGGGGCCTTGTCCACGCCAATCTGGTGGATGGCCGGATCGATCTCCACCGCGTCCACGTGCTTGGCGCCGTACGAGAGCGCCACGGCCACGTCGTTCCCGGTGCCGGCTCCGACGACGAGGACGTTGTCGTAGGTGCGGCCGGGGAACCAGTTGTAGATCTGGTAGTAGAAGGGCCCGACGGGCTTGTCCGGCCAGATCATCTGATGAGGTATTCCGTCGACCCACACGCCGTAGACGCCCTGATACTGAGTGCCGGTCTCCGTCTGGGCGTTGACGCGGTAGTAGGGCGACCAGGTGGCGCCGGTGCCAAGCTGGATCCAGGCCATATAGAGCACCGCCATCATGGCCAGGCCGCTGATGGGCGACCAGGGTCCCAGGCCCTGCCCGAGCCCCATGCAGAGCAGGAGCACCGCGACGACGGCGAACCACACGAGGGGCGGCGTCCAGAAGGCGCTCAGCACGGTGAAGCCAGCGATCCCGATGAGCGAGCCGGTGATGTCGAAGGCGTAAGCCTGCAGCGGCGGCTGGCTCTTGAGCAGCGGACCGAGGGGCAGCGCCAGCGTGGCCATGACCGAGGTCACGAGCACGAAGACGAGCGGCAGGACCACGAAGTTGGTGTCCGCGGAGTTGCTTTCGGCGAGTCCGAAGAAGATCTCGTCCGACGACTTGACCTGGACGTCGAGGTGGGCGACCAGGACGAGCAGGACGACCACGAGCAGGAGCCAGGCGAACGGGGAGATCGGCAGGCGACGGCCGGACTTGCCGAGGAGGATGCCGATGCCGATGCCGAGGAAGCTCGCCATGAGCAGGAAGTTCGTGAAGAAGCCCACGTATCTGACGGTGGATGGAATCCAGCGAATCAGCAGGAGCTCGACGAAGAGGATGGTGGCGCTCGTCAGGATCAGACGGATGCGCACGTCCCGAAAGATGGGCACGGGAGCAAGCGACGGAAGCGGGCGCTGCGCGACGGACATTCGACTCTCCGACCTATCCCTCGGGTTTATCGGGCGCCATGGTAGCGTTCGGAAATGCTCGATTTGCTCCTGACGCGACATGGCATGACCGGGGCAGGCGACGGAGTGATGCTGGGCGGTCAGCTCGATGTGCCCCTTTCGTCCCAGGGACGGCGAGAAGCCGAAGCGCTAGCGCGGCGGCTATCGGGAGTGAGACTCGACCGGATCATCTCGAGCCCGATGATCCGCGCCCTCGAGACGGCCCAGATCGTCGCCGAAGGCAGGCCGGTCGAAATCGACGAACGGCTGCGCGAGCTCGACTACGGGCGCTGGGAAGGACTCGACTACGCGGAGATCCAGGCTCGCGATCCGGAGCTTCGGGCCCGTTGGGAGGCCGATCCCGCGTCGACTCACTCGCCGGGCGGCGAGTCGGGCTTCGAAGTCGCGGATCGGGCGCGGAGCTTCCTCGAATCGCTCCTGAACGAGGAGCGAATCTCGCTCCCACGGGACAATCCGGATCTTGCGGTCCCGAGGCGCTCCGCCGACGCCGGAGGCTCCCGCCGCGTTCCCGTCGAAGGGACCCAGGAAGCTACGGGTGAGCGGCGCGTCCTGATCGCCGCGCACGGGTCGCTGAATTGGATCCTCATGACCGTTGCCCTGGGCATTCCCGTCCGCGACTACCGGCGCCGGCTCGTCATGGACAGGGCCGGGCTGTCACTGCTCCGGTACGAGCCCGGCGACGGCCCCGACGGCGCGCAGCTGGTCCTCGGCAACGACGTCGCGCATCTTCGAGAACCCGGGCAGGCTCCATGGGGTTAGGGCCGTCGGGGGCCCAGAGCCGAGGCTGACTATTGTCTGGCCCGACGGTGACTATTTCCGCGGACCGGCCAATATCCCAGGCAAAAGGACGACTCCGGCCGATATGGCAGACTGGGGTAAGAGCTCGACGTGTTCGTCCGGTCCGGACGGAGCGGGGACGAATCGGGCCCCGCGAGCGCGCGGCCGTTCCCAGGCCGGCCGCGGCGCAGTCTCTGGAGGCTCGGTTTCTTGAATTGCGCGCGAGTTGTCTACGTCGTCTACTACGTGGCCATCGCGGCCTACGCCCCGTATCTCCAGCTCTACTACGGCAGCCTGGGCATCACTCTTGCCGGCGTCGGGGCTCTGTCGGCCTTTTCCTCGCTCATCGCGATGATCGCCGCCCCGGTCTGGGGCTCCGTCCATGACCGGAACCCGTCTTCGCGAGCTCTGATTCCCTTTGCCGGCCTCATCGCCGCCGCCGGTGGAATGGGCATCGGCATGCTCGGGGCCAGCTGGTGGCTCATCCCCGCCGTCGCCGCCTTCGCCATCGGCCTGACCGGGATCAGTCCGATGATGGACGTCCGCGTTCTCGACATGACTCGCTCGGATCGTTCGCGGTACGCGAGCGTGCGTGTCTTCGGCTCGGTCGGATTCATCATCGCGACGCCGATCATCGGCTTCGCGATCCACCAGACGTATCAGGAGCTGTTCTTCGTCTTCGTCCCGGTCGTCCTCCTGGCATCGACGGCTTCGCTGCTCCTCCCGGGCCGGTCGCGGAACGTCAGAGGCGTGAGCGTGATGAAGGCGCCGGGCACCGTTCTGCGCCACCGGCCCATCCTCCTGTTCCTCGCCGCCGCTCTGGTGGGCTGGGTCTCGATCTCGGCTCAAAACCCCTTCTTCTCCATCTACCTTGGCCGGCTCGGGGCGACGAGCGATCAGATCGGCTGGGCCTGGAGCAGCCAGGCGCTGCTCGAGATCCCGGCGATGGTCTTCTTTCCGCTCCTGGCTCGGAGGTTCGGCCCCGAGCGGCTGATCGTCGCCGGAATGGCCATCCTGGTGGTTCGCCAGAGCGCCAACGCGATCTTCACGACGCCGGCGATCCTGATCGGTTGCTCGCTCCTGCAGGGCCTCGGCTACGGGCTCCTGCTCATCGGCGGCATCGCATACGTCTCGCACCAGGCTCCGAGGGGAACGGCCGCCACGGCTCAAGGGATCCTCAACGCCACCACATTCAGCCTCGCGTCGATCATCGGCGCCGGAGTGGGCGGCCAGATCGGTGGGATTTGTCCATACGGACGCTCTTCGCCCTGTCCGCGGGGCTTGGTGCCGTGGCCGTGGTGCTGCTGGCGCTGGTAGTTCTGCCCGGATCCGGGGAGCGGCTCAAGGCGTCCCGAGAGGCAGCGACGATGCTCCCGGCCGAGCCGGAGGCCGCCCCACCGCCGATAGCCGCTCCGCAGCTGGACTCGGCCGAGCAGGCCTAGATCCCGAGCCGGCGGACCCTGCTGTAGATGGTGTTCGCCACGACCTGGGCACCCAAAGAGCTCAGGTGCAGCCCATCGCTCGTGTACCTGGCCTGGTATGTGCCCGACGCGCTGGACAGGGGCGTGTGGATGTCCACCACCACGACCTTGTACGCATTTGCGAGGTGGACGATCGCCGCGTTCAGCGAGTCGATCTTGGGGGCCATGCTCGAGTACGTGTCCGGCGGCACGTTGATCACGATGGGCACGACCTTGTGGGCGATCGAGTCCGTGATGATGGCGCGCAGGTTGGCGATGATCGTCGCCTGGCTGACGCCGGTGCCCAGATCGTTCGTTCCGCCGAGGATGAACACGTAGTTCGGCTTGTTCTCCAGCTCGACGCGGCGGTGGAGGGGTACGGGCCGGATCGCGTCCTCGGGCGGATGTACTTCAAGCTGCCGTGGTTCAAGGGCGGCGACAACAAGGCGTCCCGCGGCCCACCTCGAGAAGTCGCTCGCCGGCGCGCCGACCGACGCGCTCACCCGGCTCTACCTGGCCGAGATGTACAAGGCGCTCGGGATGAAGGCCAAGGCAGATCGAGCAGCTCGAAGCCGTCACCACGATGACCCCGGATCCCCGCTGGGGGCCCGAGCACCCATCCATCAAGGCGCGGGCCGAGAAACTCCTGGCCAAGCTCCGGTTCGTCTGCGCCGCCATAGCGGACCGCATCTCGGCGTCGCTCGGACTTCGGCGGCTCGGACTCCCCACGTACCCTCCGGGCACGCTCTGGTCCGGCCGCCTCGTCCGCCTAGCATCTGGCCCGCTCTCGGCGGCGCTGCTACACGCCGTGCTGCGCTGCCCTGCTCTCCGTAGTAGACTCTCCCCTCCCAATCCCGGCGGCGTCGGGACTAGGCCAGATCCAGCGGCAGCTGCGTATGCCGCAAGTCCTTCATCACTACGGCCCAATCGGTGTCACGTGGCGAGGCCGGCGCAGGCGAGCAACGCGGTGAAGCGGGATCGTCGCGCAAGGGGTCGAAACGCCGGCCACACCCGGAGCGCGCCCAGCAGGCTCGCGCGTTCGTCGCAGGCGCGGCGCAGCCACTCGAAGGCGCGGTCACGGTCGCCCATTCCGACGAGAACACCCGCCACGTAGAAGCTCGATACGTAACGCTCCTTGGAGAGCGCCAGCAACCGGTCGAGCACCGCCTGCGCCTCGGGGTGCGGCTCGGCGACGCCGTACGCGTACCCC